>NZ_RZMW01000001.1 GCF_003992625.1 Pelagibacterium lentulum
TGTTTGATCCCATGGTTTGATGGTGCGATTCTTTCGCAGGGATGGAAGGAGGCACTATGGGACAGGTTCGCCACGGGAGCGCCACGACCACGCACGCCGTCAGAGCAGCAATACAGCGATCGCAAGCTTCGCTCGCGCAGCTGAGCCGGGAGCTTGGCATCAATCCGAAGACGGTGGCGAAATGGCGCAAGCGCGCGACAGTCGAGGACATGAGGACCGGGCCGAAGGAACCGCGCTCGACGGTCCTGACCGAAGAAGAGGAGGCGGCAGTCGTCGCCTTCCGAAGGCACACGCTCTTGCCGCTGGATGATTGCCTCTATGCGCTCCAACCCTCGATCCCGCACCTGACACGGTCGGCGCTGCACCGGTGCCTGCAGCGTCATGGCATCTCGCGCCTTCCGGATGTCGAAGGCGACAAGCCCAAGCGCCAGAAGTTCAAGCGCTACCCCATTGGCTTCTTTCACATCGACATTGCCGAGGTGCAGACTGCCGAGGGCAAGCTCTACCTGTTCGTCGGAATCGACCGGACTGCCAAGTTCGCAGTCGCTCAACTTGTTGCAACAGCTGACAGAAAGACGGCTTGGGAGTTCCTGCAGCACTTGCTCGAGGCCGTGCCCTACCAGGTCCATACGGTCCTCACTGACAATGGCATCCAGTTCGCCGAGCAACCCCGGAACCGGAACACCAGCTACGCCCGACCGATGCGCTTCGACATGATCTGCGAGGCGAACGGGATCGAGCACCGGCTGACCAAACCGAACCATCCATGGACCAACGGCCAGGTCGAGCGGATGAACCGGACGATCAAGGACGCCACGGTCAAGCGCTTCCACTACGACAGCCACGATCAGCTGCGCACCCACCTCGCCGACTTCATGGCAGCTTACAACTTCGCCCGCCGGCTCAAGACGCTCGGTGGTCTCACGCCCTACGAATACATCTGCAAAATCTGGACATCAGAGCCGGATCGATTCATCATAAACCCGGTCCACCAGATGCCGGGACTGAACACCTAGGGCCCCTCTCTACATAAGCAAGGCGGGTGCTCGATTAACCGGCGGCAAGAAAAGTTTGGGCTGATGGAAGTAGCCCGAGAAATTCCGAGCGCTAGACTGCGGTGTAGCCCCCATCCACAAGGTAGTAGCCCCCAGTGACAAAGGAGGCGTCATCCGACAGCAGAAACCGAACCACCTTTGCAACTTCCTCCGGCCTGCCTAGACGGCCGAGCGGATGGCGGGTGACGAGTCCAGTACGGACCTCCTGGGGCAAGTTGGCCAACAGCGGCGTGTCGATATAGGCGGGGCCAACGCAGTTGATACGCAGTCCCTGAGGACCGTATTCAGCGGCTGCGTTCTTGGTAAGCCCAACCACGCCGTGTTTAGCGGCCGTGTAAGCGCTGGAACCGATGGCAGCAACCGTCCCGTGGATCGAAGCCATGTTGACGATGGCACTTTCTCCCGCACCAGCGTCCAACATCGCCGGGATCTGGTGCCGCATGCCGTACAGAACCCCGTTAAGGTTGATGTTGATCACCCGGTTCCAGTCCTCGATGTCGACTTCGCCAGTCGGTGCCGCCTTGCCGCCAATGCCGGCATTGTTCACGGCATAGTTCAGTTTGCCGAATGTCTTCAACGCAAAAGCTACGGCCTTCTCGTTGTCTTCCGGAGACGCGCTGTTGGCAACGAAAGCGGCGGCGTTACCGTCCGCAGCGACAATTTCGTCCACCACGCGCTGGGCGCCCTCGCGACTGATATCGGTCACCACGATCTTGACGCCCAATCCGGCCAGTTCCTTGGCGATGGCTTCGCCGATTCCCGAACCAGCACCGGTGACTAACGCAACCCTACCTTCGAACGACATGAGATTTTCCTCGCTCCTACTGAAGTCAGGGAAGGCTAAACTAGACAGGGTGCTGCCACAATAGGCAGTGACGTACTGCGTCGGATGCGGGGTCAGCGGTATTCATCCCGCGTAAGCGCCGTCGAGCGGGCTGGTCGCGGTTCCCTGTCTGTGATATGCCAAGCCCTTCGAACCGCAAACTTTGAGCAAGGTCCACGAAAGTTGAGTTGACCAAAATGTGATGCCCCCTGGGTCATCATTTCGTGAATGATTGACACGGGTCAAACGCCCCAGCGATGGGGCCAGTACTTTGCACACTGCGTATCCACCCTTGCGTCAGTTCCACCTGGCCGACACTTCCCACGAGAGGCTCTGATGAGTTCACCACATCCTCACCACGGTCACGAGCATGGCCGGCTGCCCGAGCATCCCGACAATGAAATTGACCACGGACACTCCAAAGTCATATCGGCCAGAGGCTCGAGCCACTCCGAACATGGGGGTCACGGTGGACACGATCATGGCGAGATGGTTGCCGACTACCGGCGCCGCTTCTGGCTAGTTCTGTTGCTCACACCGCCGGTGTTGTTGCTGTCACCGATGATCCAGCATTTGTTCGGCCTGGCTGAGGCACTGTCGTTCCCAGGCGACCGCTACGTTATCTTCGTACTCTCGACCATTGCCTACATCTATGGCGGCTACCCGTTCCTTGCAGGGTTCATCTCGGAACTGCGCAAGCGCCAGCCCGGCATGATGACCCTGATCGCACTTGCGATATCGGCGGCCTATTTCTTTTCGGCGGCCGTGACGTTCGGGTTTCCCGGAGAAGAGCTCTACTGGGAGCTCGTCACGCTGATTGCCATCATGCTCCTTGGCCATTGGATCGAGATGCGTTCGGTCATGGGCGCATCGCGTGCCCTGGAAGAACTGGTGCGGCTTCTGCCCGACACGGCGTCCCTCATCAAGGCGGATGGCTCGTCCGAAGAAGTGCCGATCTCGTCCCTCCAACCCGGTGATCACGTCATCGTTCGTCCGGGGGCAAAGGTTCCGGTAGATGGCGTTATCACCGAAGGCTCCTCCGGTTTCAACGAAGCCATGCTCACCGGCGAATCCCGACCCGTGACCAAGGGCGTCGGCGCAACGGCCATTGGCGGCGCAATCAACGGCGCCAGCGCCATCACCATCAAAGTCATGGCGACCGGTGACGCGACCTATCTTTCGCAGGTCATCGAGTTGGTGAAGAAGGCGCAGGCAACCCGCTCCCGCACCCAGGACGTTGCCAACCGCGCCGCCGCCTGGCTGACCTATATCGCGCTCGTCGTGGGCTTCGGCACGCTGTTTGTGTGGTGGCTTCTCCTGGATGCTCCTCTGGCATTTGCCATTGAGCGTATGGTGACCGTCATGGTCGTTGCCTGCCCGCACGCCCTTGGCCTTGCAGTCCCGCTAGTTGTCGCTGTCAGTACGTCGCTGTCGGCCGGCAACGGGCTGCTGATCCGTGACCGCGCCGCTTTTGAGCGTGCCCGCAATCTCAACGCTGTCGTATTCGACAAGACTGGCACGTTGACCGAGGGACGTTTCGGTATCAGCGATATCGTATTGCTTGATGACGGTGACGAGGCCACCGAACTCGGCTTTGCCGCAGCCGCAGAGAGCCAGTCCGAGCACCCTATCGCCCATGGCATTGTAGCCGAGGCGAAGGCACGGAACCTGACCATTCCCAAGGCAACGGACGTCAGCAACATTACCGGCGAGGGCATTGTTGCCAAGGTGGACAGCCAGGACGTACGTATCGTCAGCCCCGGACACCTCGCACGGCAAGGCAACCCCATCTCCCATAACGGGCTCAAGCAGTTGGAGGGGCAGGGTAAGACGGTCGTTGTCCTCGTCCGCGACGGCGTACCCCGGGCGCTCTTTGCACTGGCTGACATCGTTCGTCCGGAATCGAAGGAAGCCATCGCCGAACTGCAATCCCTCGGGATCAGTTCGATCATGCTCACCGGGGACGCAAAGGGCGTTGCAAAGGCCGTATCGGAAGAACTGGGGATAACCGAGTACTTCGCCGAGGTCCTGCCGGAGCAAAAATCGCAAAAGATCGAGGAGCTCCAAGCCCGGGGGCTATCCGTCGCCATGGTCGGCGACGGAGTAAACGATGCGCCGGCACTGGTGGTGGCTGATTTGGGCATCGCCATCGGCGCCGGTACGGATGTCGCCGTGGAATCTGCCGACGTCGTGCTGGTCAGAAGTGATCCACGCGACGTGGGTGCTATCCTCGGGCTGTCGCGTGCCACCTATCGCAAGATGATCCAGAACCTGGCCTGGGCGACCGGCTACAACGCAATCGCGATTCCGATGGCGGCCGGCATTACCTTCGGGACCGGCTTTATAATGACCCCGGCCGTCGCTGCGGTCTTCATGTCTGCGAGCACCGTTATCGTGGCGATCAACGCCCAGCTGCTGCGCTCCTATCGGAGGCACAAATGACAATGGCTAACCAAGGACAGGAGTCCTCCACCACGCGGCTGGTCCTGCCGCTGCCCGGCAATGAGGCATTCGCTCAACGGCTGGTTGACCACGGGGGCTGGGAGCTTGGAGGGATGGAGACCCGGCGGTTTCCGGACGGCGAGACTTACGTCCGCCTCCTCTCAGACGTAAAAGATAAGGTTGTCGATCTGGTATGCACGTTGGCACGGCCGGACGATGGCTTCCTCCGGCTGATCTTTACGGCCGATGCCGCAAAAGATCTGGGAGCCCGTCAGGTGAACCTGATCGCGCCCTACCTCTCGTATATGCGTCAGGATCGCCGCTTCCAGCCGGGAGAGGCGGTGACCTCCAGGAGCTTCGCCAGGCTTGTCTCGTCGAGCTTTGACCGGTTGCTGACGGTTGATCCGCATCTTCATCGCTATCCGGCCCTGTCGCCTCTTTATACGATCCCGACAAACACATTGCATGCTGCGCCGCTGCTGGCGGACTGGATCGCCGCGGAAGTCGACAAGCCGCTGATCATCGGCCCCGACGAGGAAAGCGAGCAATGGGTGTCCGCCATCGCCGCCCGTACCGGTGCCCCCTATGCGGTGCTGCGAAAGGTGCGCCATGGCGATCGCAACGTCGAGGTGCAGCTGCCAGACCTTTCCGAGTGGCGCGGCCGCCAGCCGGTACTGGCAGACGACATAGCGTCCTCCGGCAATACCCTGATCGAAGCAGCCGGCCAGCTTCCACTTCAGGGCTTCGCAAGGCCGGTAGTCGCGGTGGTGCACGCGATATTCGCCGAAGATTCATTCCAACGCCTAGCAGCTCTTTGTGACCGCATCGTCTCGACCGACTCCGTACCCCACCAAAGCAATGCGGTAACGCTCGCTCCCTTGATCGGGAACGTCATATCGTCGGCGGCCTCGGTTGACGGTGATCTTGTACGCCACCGGCGTCCCCCCGAGCCGCTGGACGAGGTAGAGCGGGCGGGCCACGATTCCTTCCCTGCCAGCGATCCGCCCTCCTGGACTGGCGGCGCGAAGTAACGAGGGAACAATTGGACGGAAGGCGGCAAGGGTATGAACAGAACGAACACAGCGACCCCAAGGATTTGGCAACAAGGATACGGCCCAATCCGGCACAGCAATGAAACCATCGAACGCGTCGCGGCCCTGGCCGCGTCCGACGGGGTCGATGGGGAAGCCCTCTATCGCATCCTCGCGGCGGCCGACCGCTTGACTTCTGCCGCAATGTGGACGGTCGCCCATATGACCTATGCCCACCGTGTCGATCTCTCTGGTGCGCCGCTGCCGGCTGACGCCTTCAAGACGACGCCCGAGGGTCATACGGGCGGATCCCTTAACATGGTGCCCGCCTTCGTTGGCTATCTGGCCGCCAACGCGATCACCGCAAGGACCCGTTCCTGGATGATGGGACAAGGCCATTCGGTCGCCGCGATCGAGGCGGTCAATGCACTTACCGGGGATGTTTCTCCCGCCCAAAGGGGCCGCTATGATAGAAGCGAGAAGGGCCTCTCGCAGCTGGCCGCTGATTTTTACTCCTATGCCATCGACGCCGACGGCAAGGCAGCGGTCCCGCTCGGCAGCCATGCCGGGCCGAACACCGCCGGCGCCATCTCGGAAGGTGGCTATCTCGGCTTCGCCGAGGTCCAGTACGTCCATGCGCCGTTGCCCGGCGAAAGCCTCGTCGCCTTCCTTAGCGACGGCGCGTTCGAGGAGCAGCGCGGCTCAGACTGGACGCCCCGCTGGTGGCGCGCCGAGGATACCGGCCACGCCATCCCGGTCATGATCCTCAACGGCCGGCGTATTGAGGAACGTGTCCAGATCGCGCAGCAGGGCGGTGCGGACTGGCTCGTCGACCACCTCAAGCTCAACGGTTTTGATCCTTTCATCATCGACGGACGTGATCCTGCGGCCTTTGCCTGTGCGATCATTGAGGCAGAGAGGCGCCTTGAACGTTTCGCGGCTGAGCCCACTCGCAGCTATCCGGCGCCAATTCCCTATGTCATTGCCGAGACCATCAAGGGCTTCGGTTTTCCGGGAGCCGACACCAACGCGGCGCACAATTTGCCCCTTGGCGGCAACCCAGCGCATGACGAACGGGCTCGGAACGCCTTCAACGAGGCAGCACAAGCACTCTTCGTATCTGCCGAGCAGATCGAAAGCGCCGTCGCTGAAATTGCTGTCTATGGCAAGCAGAGCCGTGAGCCGGAAAGCCGGCATGCGCTGGCGCTGCGCAACCCGGCGGCGCCGATCTTGCCCGAGCCGGACTGGACGGTCGCCGGCGACCCCCCCGATTGCGCCATGCATGCCCTCGACCGCTGGTTTGTCCGGGTCGTGGATGCGAACCCCACACTCCGCCCGCGTGTGGGCAATCCTGACGAACTACGTTCCAACCATATGGGTGCCACACTCGAGCGGCTTCGCCATCGCGTGAACACTTCGGACGCCGGCGTCCCCGACGCCATCGGCGGCGCGGTCATCACCGCGCTCAACGAGGAAGCCGTCGCCGGGGCAGCCCTCGCCAACAAGGGCGGCGTCAATCTTATCGTCAGCTACGAAGCCTTCGCCATGAAGATGCTTGGCGGCGTGCGGCAGGAGATCGTGTTTGCCCGGCGGCAGCGCGAGGCGGGTCAGGAGCCACGCTGGATCTCGGTACCGCTGGTCGTCACCTCCCATACCTGGGAAAATGCGAAGAACGAGCAATCGCATCAGGACCCGACCATCGGTGAGGCGCTGCTGGGTGAGATGTCGGACACCTCACGGGTGCTTTTCCCCGTCGATGCCAACAGCGCCATGGCTGCTTTGAAGTCCATCTACAGCGGCCGTGGCCAGGTGGGATGCTTGATCGTCTCCAAGCGCGACATGCCGCATCGCTTCGATGCTGAGGCGGCCGAGCGTTTTGTAACGGATGGTGCGGCCCACGTGCAGGGCGAGGCAGAAGGCGCAGAGCTCCAGATCGTGGCAATTGGTGCCTATCAGCTGGAGGAGGCCCTCAAGGCCGCCCACCGGCTCGCAGTGCACGGTCACCAAATCCTTGTGACCGCGATGTCCGAACCAGGCCGCTTCCGCACACCCCGCGATCCGATCGAGGCGGCTTTCACGGCCAATGCTGAGCAACTGGCGGCCCTGTTCCCGCCGGGCATGCCACGCCTGATCGTTTCGCACACGAGGCCTGAACCCATTCTTGGCCTGCTGCGGCGACTGGACTCCGGCCCGCAAATAACAGCCGCACGGGGCTATATCAGCCGGGGCGGAACGCTTGATGTGTCGGGCATGCTGTTCGCCAACCGCTGCTCCTGGGCTCACCTGATCGATGCCGCAAGCTCCCTGACCGGGTGGCGTAGCCTTGACCTCCTCGCTCCCGCCGAACGGGACGCGGTCGAGGGCCGCGGGCATCCGGGCGATATCGCTGCATTCAACATCTGAGGCCACTATGCTGACGCTTACATCTCTCGGTGGTGCGAGTACCGTCACCGGCTCCAAGCACCTTCTCACCAACGGCGACAAGCGCATCTTGATCGACTGCGGCCTCTTCCAGGGCTTTAAGAACCTGCGCGAGCTCAATTGGGCGCCGCTGTCGGTGCCCCCGTCCAGTATTGATGCCGTAGTGCTCACCCACGCCCACCTCGACCATTCAGGCTATCTTCCGCGACTGGTGCGCGACGGATTCAAAGGTCGGATCTACGCCACTGCGGCAACACGCGACGTGGCCGAGTTGATCCTCAAGGATAGCGCCTTTCTAAATGAAAAAGATGCCGAATACGCCAATCGAAAGGGTTTCTCCAGGCACAAGCCGGCTCTGCCGCTCTACGGCGTGCGCGATGCGGAACGCACTATGGAAATGTTTACCATTGTGCCGTTTGAAACCGCCTTTGAGCTTCCTGGTGGTGCAATTCTGACGTTCCGCTATGCGGGTCACATCCTTGGCGCAGCAAGTGCAGACATCGAATGGGCCGACCGCCGCATTGCGTTTTCGGGTGACCTTGGGCGCTACGACGATCCGATGCTTCCTGATCCGGCAGCCATTCCGGGCGCTGACTATATCGTGGTCGAATCAACCTATGGCAACCGGACTCATGACCCCGCCAACACGACCGAAGTATTGGGGCAGATCGTCGAGCGCACCGTGAAGCGTGGTGGAACAGTGGTCATCCCGGCTTTTGCGGTTGGCCGTGCCCAATCCCTCCTCTACCATCTGTGGAAGCTCCGGATGGCGGGCCGGCTGTCAGGGGTGCCGATCTATCTCGACAGTCCTATGGCAATCGCAGCCACCGACCTCCTCCATGCGCATAGCGACGACCATCGCCTGACGCATGACGAATGCACGGCGATCTGCGAGATCGCCACTTATACCCGGGACGTGGAAGGCTCCAAGGCGATCACAGCCAGCTCATGGCCAAAGGTCGTGATCTCGGCTAGCGGCATGGCCACTGGCGGTCGCGTGCTTCATCACCTCAAATCCTTCGCGGGCGATCCAAAAAATACGATCCTGTTTTCCGGCTACCAGGCCGCAGGAACGCGGGGCCGTGCCATGGTTGAGGGAGTGCCCGAGATCAAGATTCACGGTCAATGGATACCGGTCAGGGCAGAGGTCAAGGATCTGTCGGTGCTCTCGGCGCATGCCGACAGCAATGAGTTGATGCGCTGGCTTTCTGGCTTCCAGCGCGGGCCGTCCCGCGTCTTCATTGTCCACGGAGAGGATTCCGCATCCGAGGCTCTGCGCACCCGCATCGACCGCGAGCTTGGCTGGGATGCTACTGTTCCACGTCAGGATCAGGTGTTCGAACTATGACCACCCTCGTTTCTCCTACGGGCCCCGAACAACCAACCCTCCGTGTTCGGCGCCTGCGGTTGCATACGCAACACCAGCCAATCGTCGTCATGCGCACGGATTGTCATGTTTGTCGCTCGGAAGGGCTCTCCGCCCGCTCGCAGGTGCTCATCTCGGGCGGCGGACGGGTATTGCAGGCGACCTTGTTCCAGGTAGATGGCGAGGACCAGTTGGGTCTCGACGAGGTTGGGCTCTCCGAAACCGCCTGGGAGAGGCTGAACCTCTCCGAGGGCACGGAGGTACAGGTCACCCATGCCCCCGCTATCGAGTCGCTGGCAAGTGTCCGCAGACGCATCTATGGCAACCGACTCGACTCGCGCGCGTTCACGAAAATCGTGCAGGACGTGGTCGCAGGCCGCTATACCGAGGTGCAACTCGCGGCGTTTCTGACCGCAACCGCAGCCTTACCACTCGACGAGAACGAGACCGCCCACCTCACCGGCGCCATGATAGCGGTTGGCGAACGGCTGCAATGGGGCGCCCCTGTTGTTGTCGACAAACATTGTGTCGGCGGCCTGCCTGGGAACCGCACCACCCCAATCGTCGTGGCGATCATTGCGGCGAACGGGCTCGTCATGCCGAAAACGTCCTCCCGGGCGATTACCTCGCCCGCCGGAACTGCCGACACGATGGAGACCCTGGCGCCCGTTGATCTCGACATTGCAGCCTTGAAGCGCGTGGTGGACGCCGAAGGCGGATGCATCGCCTGGGGCGGAGCGGTCCATCTCAGTCCAGCTGACGATATTTTCGTACGGGTCGAACGCGAGCTTGACGTCGACACGGAAGGCCAACTCATCGCTTCGGTCCTTTCGAAAAAGGTCGCAGCCGGATCCACCCATGTCGTTATAGACATCCCGGTCGGCCCAACCGCGAAGGTACGGAGCGAGGAGGCCGCCACCCATCTCGCGACGCGGATTACGGCGGTAGCGGCTCGCTTCGGCCTGACGGCCCAATGCCTTCTGACCGATGGGACGCAGCCCGTCGGGAGAGGCATCGGCCCTGCGCTTGAGGCGCTGGACGTGCTGGCGGTCTTGCAGAATGCGCCCGATGCACCGGCCGATTTACGAACGCGGGCTGCCATATTGGCAGGCGCAGCACTAGAGATCGGGGGGAAGGCGAAAAATGGAGAAGGCCTGGCACTCGCGCTCGAGACGCTAGCCGAGGGGCGCGCGTGGAAAAAGTTTGAAGCCATCTGCGTGGCCCAAGGCGGGATGCGAACGCCGCCCAAAGCACTCCATGTCCATCCGCTCGCGGCTCCGTATGCTGGACGGGTCATACATATCAACAACCGCAAGCTTTCCCGTCTTGCCAAGCTCGCTGGCGCACCGGAAGCGAAAGCGGCCGGTATCCACCTGAACGTTCGACTTGGAGATGAGGTCGACCGTGGGCAGCCGCTTCTCTACCTCCACGCGGAAACGGGGGGCGCGCTGGCCTACGCGCTCGATTATGCCGCTGGCGCCGAAGACATCATTGAGATCGATGTGTGAATTGGCCTTAGCAATCATTGAGACGTATAGAGAATAAGGGAAGTTCCCCCTCGGCATCAAGTCACGATGCCTCGTATGACCTCGGGTTCCGTTTCCGACCAACTTTGTCGGTCGTTGGGTGAACTCCCGCGCAGCATCCCCCACGCGGATCAGGTTGAGACATTTCAACGAGGGAAGTCCACGCATCAATTGATGCCGTTGGCGCGCTGGAGCTCACGAATGTAGGCGGTGATCTCAGCGACTGTCTCATCGCCCACGCCTTCGATCGGGGGCATGTCGCCGAACTGCCAGTGATGTGCCCGCACACCGTGGCGTACGGCCAGGGTGAAGGCGATATCACCATGATGGTTGGGTTCATAGATTTTGTGGACTAATGGGGGTGCAATACCGTCCCGGCCGGAACTGTTCGTCCCATGGCATTGGGCGCAGTTGGCTTCGAATGCGATCCTGCCCCGCTCGGCAATCGGCGTCAGTGATGATGGCACTACGACTTGAGCGAGGGGTTCGCCGGTCACACTGCTGCCCTGTCGATCCTGGTTCCACCAGTAGCCGGCAGCAGCAAGTCCGACCGCGCCCGCGGTAAAAATGGCAATACGTATGGTGTTCATATTCAACCCTGCAGAAAGGGGGCTTCCCACCATGGGCGGGAAGCCTATGGTTTAGGCCGTGACCACGAACTCGGTCATCATGCCGGTCGAGAGATGCGGCATGTGGTGGCAATGCAGCATCCAGCGTGCCGCTTCACCCGCATCGACGGCGATCGTCGCCATGGTCATTGGCGGCACATAGAGGGTGTCGCGCATGGCGCTGCCGCACCTGCGGCCAGAAAGCCGCGTCGTGTAATGATTTCCATAATGGTCTCCGCGGGACCTCACGTGCCCCGGCTTCTAGATCTTCCGTGTGCTGCGGCTGAGCCGCAGCGGATCAAAGGAAACCTGTTTTCGGAGGACGTTCATCTGCGCCCGGATGCGCAGGCAATAGCGCCGGGCCGGCGCGGGGCCCATACTCGGCAGCGGTGTAGACGGCGGCGAGGCCATCACGCTCGGGGGACGCAAAATGCAACAGCGCCGCACAAACGATGGCGCACGTCGCTATGCTCATCGCGCCGCACTCCTCCACCGTTTCACACGTATACGAGGCCCCTAGCGCTTCCCCAGCGGCAAGCTGATGCAATTGGGCAGCATGATGCCGAGTAGCTTCAGGCCCACTGGCGCCGGCGACTGTCCAGCCAGATACGATGGCGTAGGCGATGACGGCCAGCACTGCAACAAAACGTTTAGTCATGCTGCATTATCGCCCCAAGCCGCCACAGATTCAACTGCGACAACATAAGACAGGTCCTTCTCGAGGGACGCGACGCCGTCTGCTGTAGACACGGGCCCTCGCCTTATTTGGCCACCGGCCGCCAAAAAGGGCTGCCGATTCCGAGCGATTTGTCCGTCTTCATGATCGAAATCCTCGCATCGCTGGAAAGACCGGTGAGAGCCCTTATCGCATCAATCGTGTCAGGAATTACGATTGCCTGATTGTCGACCATGTAGGCGTAGAACAGCTCCTGCCCTTCAACCTTAAGCATGTCCTCCCATAGCGCGACCTCATAGAGATTGTCATGGGGGCGGCCATAGTCGGCCATGAGTTCCTTGACCGTGTTGAGCGCGGTCAAGCCATCGGTCGTGCGGATGAGCATTATTCGAGATGAGCGCCGGAAGGCATCCAGCACTTCTTCCTTGGTCGCTGCACGCGTTAACTGCACCGTCCAGTAGTGGAGGTGGGCCAAGGTCTGAGGCACTTTCACCGCCATGGTGACGACATCGAGTTCAGGGTCGACGCTGCGGGCATCGGGTCCCTGATGGCTGGGGATCTCGGGTTCGGGAACCAGCGTATTCATGATCCCGCCCAAGTGGCTCTCCCATGGATCAGTGGCGCGTCGGAGCAAAGTGCCGCGAGCTTGCTTCAACAGGCCTGCATTCTTGAGCGCGGTGAGTGTGCGGACAATTGAGGTGGTGTTGCAGGACACTACCCTCGTAGCGGTACGACCGATTGCTCCGTCAAAGGACGACTCTGCAACAAACGAATGACCGGCAACTTCGTGTTTTTCGCCACCGTGAACGATGAACTTCAAGCCACGGGAGCGGTAGATTTCGGCGTTTCGTGCCGCAACCTTCTTGGGCGTACAGTCAACAACGACATCCGATTTACCCAGGAGGTCTTCAAAGGTGCCGGCAATCGCCAGACCCGCCTTGTCCATGGAATTGGCCCGATCGGGGGACGCGTCGTACAAGGCAATGTTCTTCGCCTCGAGAGCCCGCAACCTCCAGTCAGCGGCGACATCCGCGACACCGGCCAGAACCATGTCGTCCTGTGCTAGGACCGCATCGGCTACGCGCTTGCCGATAACGCCATAACCCGTGATAGCAACGCGAATTGGGGTGCTCTGGCTCATGCTCCCACCCTCCCCATGATACTGGCCTTAGTCCCGATGATGCATCCACTAGCCTGACAACTGGAGTGCGGGACGCCAACAGGCCGCCGTGCCTCCGGGAAAATCAAATGATAGGGGCTCATGACGGAAGGTCCTCCTGTTGCAAGTGCGCATTGATAGCTTCAGCGATCACGGCTTCTTCGTCCGTTGCGATGACATGCACGGATACCGCGCTGGACGGTTTTGAGATCATTGCCTTGCCCTGTGCATTGCGACCTTGATCGAGGTCAATTCCGAGGAATTCAAGACCGGCGCAGATGCGGCCGCGAATGACCGGCGCATTCTCGCCGATCCCGCCCGTAAAGACGAGCCTGTCGATTCCTCCCAGTACCGCCGCGAAACCACCGATCGTCTGCCTGATCCGATAGCAAAAGAGGTTCACCGCGTCAGCCGCCCGGTGGTCTACCGCCTCGGTGGCAAGCAGATCTCGCACGTCCGAGCTCGTACCAGATACAGCGAGTAGGCCGGATTCGTGGTTGACCATGTAGTCGAAGCGCTTGGCGTCCATCCCCTCCGTCTGCGCCAGGAACCTGACGAGGCCCGGATCGATATCTCCCGTGCGGGTACCCATCGGGATGCCTGCGGCTGGCGTGAACGACATCGTCGTGTCGACGCTGCTGCGGCCCTGGACCGCCGCCAGGCTTGCGCCATTGCCTAGATGGGCCAGCACTAAGCGACCACTTGCGGCCTCCGGGCCAAAGGATCGTTCCAGTTCTTGCAGCAAAAAGCTGTAGGAGAGGCCGTGGAAACCATAGCGCTCCACACCCTCGAAGCGACGAGGAAGCGGCAGCATGCGCGCGACCGCGGGCATGTCGCGGTGAAAAGCGGTATCGAAACACGCTAGTTGAGGAATGTGCGAGTGGCGCTCGCGGCAGAACTGCAGCATCTCGATCGCGGCTGGGAGGTGCTCGGGCGCATAATCCACTATGCGTCGGAGCTCCCCCAGAAGTTCATCGTCCACGGCGGCGTGAGTGCGATATCTGGGTCCACCATGGACAATGCGATGGCCTATGGCGACAAGCCTTACGTCCGGCATTGACGTTTCGAGCCAGTCAAACAGGTGGGCGAGAGCTGCGGGGTGATTGGGAACTCCGACCGGACGAACATCCGGAGGCCGGCCAGCCATCTGGACACGCAACGCTGTGCCGTGCTGACCTAGTCGTTCGAACTGGCCTCGCAGAACGGCGGGCGATATTCCAGGCGAGTAAAGGGCAAACTTCAAACTCGACGAGCCGGCGTTGAGAGCGAGGACGTGTGGCGTGTTTCTGCCTGTCATGTGCGGTCCCTGTACGTTGGCTTCACACGATAAACACCGGCGCAAATCCCCCGCCTGGCGTCCTGAGATTGGTGGCCTGACCCTGGTAGACGCGGGCTGCGGCCAACAGCGGCACCGCTCCGTAAGTGTAGAGGCGGACATCGACCTTGCGAGCAACGCGTTCACCGTCTAGCTCGATGATGCGCTCCCCCGGGGGCACGAACGCTTGGGCAACATAGTCGCCCTCAACGATATCCGCCCATACTCCCTTGGTGAGCTTGTCACCGCGGTAGACCGCCCTGCTCCCGTGGCCTGAGAGCGGCTTGAAGAACAGTTTCTTCCTTGCTTGCCATAGTTCGTCAGCGTTGCGGTGCGTCACCAGACGGGTGAGCGGCACCCCAGCGAGGCGGGTCACCACTTCGCTGGGTGCACCAAACGACCGCAGAATCTCAGGGTCCGAAAGTATGGTGAGGTTACGCTTGTTGGCCAGCACAGCATGGTTATGTGGGTTGGGCGTGACGACGACAAGGTCTCCCGCATAGGCCTCACGCAATGCCAGATGCTCCGGCGCGTTCAATGCAAAGTCGACCAGTCGGTTGTAGACGAGGTCCACCCGCGTCCTCCCCAGCCAGAGTGCGCCATCGCGGACCTGGAGGTCCCTGGGATCGGCGATATGCGTTTCAAGACCTTGCCGGGTGAGGAGCTCTCTGACCAGCACGAACTCGGGATAAAGGTATTGGTCCTTGGGCGCATCATCCACGATGACGACGGTGGCAAGGCGCGCGGCGCCACGCTGAAGTGTCCACTCCTTGGCGAACATGGCGGCAATGTTCGCGTCGAAATCATCATGCGATCGGCGATCGATTCTGACATCTGAACAGCAAGCCGCCTGCGCCCTTGCCAGGTAAGCATTTAGAAAGGCGCCGCCAGCATTGGTGTTGACCTCGATAAGCTTGGGGCCGTCTGCCCCCAGATGGAAATCGTAACCCATCAGGGCGCCAATCGCACCGAAATCGGTATCTGCACCTTCCGGCGCCCATGACAGAACCGTTTCCTTGTACAGCGGAAGGTGACCAACATGTTCGATCGCCTGGACTATGGCGGTCATTTCCTCGAGCACGGTCTGCTCTATGAATACCGGCACATTCGAAAACAGATGGGGCCGATCTGCGGTGAGCTGCCGCGAGAACCCAGGTTCACCGGCCATGTCATCGAGCGAGTGTGCCAGCTTCGTGGGGTCTATCGTCACGCAAAAGCATCGCTGGTTGAGCTGGTCGACCACCGAGGCTCTGTCGAATTCGGCGGGCCGATCGCTGCATCCCATGTTCATTCCCTGCGTTACATGCTCACGGCCCGAGCTTTTTATGGCACCCTACCAGGTGGTGTCGGCTCCCATCTGGGCGTGCTGGATAGGGCGGTATATTCGGAGCCACACCGCCCATCAGTCAATGACCTGACATCGAGGGATCAGGCGGTTCGCCAATAGGGCCGAAGATATCGGGCTGTTCTTCGCCCTCCACCACCAGATAGCCGGCCAGGCCACGCTCGGCGCGCGAGAGGGCATGATCGACCAGTACATACCGACCAGGCACCTCGCATTTGAACTCGGCCACTGCCGCCCCACCGGGGGGAACCGATATCGTCTGGACGTTGGTTAGGGGAGGGCTGGTCAGTGATGCGTTCTGGTAGACGCGGTCGAATATCTCCCCGATCACATGGAAGGACGAGGTGAAATTCGGTCCGCCGACACCGAAGAAAATGCGAACCGTCTCGCCCACACTGGCCTTGAGCGGGAAATGCTCGGTCAGCGCACTGACATGGCCGTTAAAGACGAAATATTCCGGCCGCTCATTGACCAGCTTGTCGTAGCTCTCGGTCAACAGGCCGGGGGTCCCGAAGGCTTCCTCGGTATAGATTTCGCCCTGCATCACGTAGAATTCGCGATCTACAGGCGGCAGGCCCTCCTCTGGTTCGACCAGGATCATGCCGTACATGCCATTGGCTATGTGAAGGGCTACGGGTGCCACGGCGCAATGATAGACATAGAGCCCCGGATTGAGCGCCTTGAAACGGAAGGCAAACTCTTCGCCCGGCAGCGCCGTTGTCAGCACAGCCCCGCCCCCGGGGCCGGTCGTTGCATGGAAGTCCACATTATGGGCCATCCAGCTGTCTTCAGCATTCTTGAAGTAGCATTCCACGGTATCGCCGACCCGTACACGAACGAATGGGCCGGGGACGCGACCGTTGAAGGTCCAGAAGCGGAACGTGCTGTTGGAGTCGAGATGAGCCTCCAGTTCGATCGCCTCAAGCTCGACGCGAACCGTCTGCGGCTCCTGCCGGGTGATCGGGGGTGGTATGTCAGCCGGGTCATGGGCAATATCGGTATGTTCGGGCATGCCCGGATTGATCTGATAGAGCCGATTGCTAGGGCTACCTGCTCCGGTGTGGGACATGTGAGCGTTCCGGGCGGGCGCAGCGCTATCGGGGCTCTGAGCCTGCGTCTGCGCTCCCAGCGCGCCCACGAAGGTGAGACCTGCCGAACCGGCCAGCAGGGTCCGGCGGCTGAGCCCACTTCCTGAAGTTGGCCTGTCTATCTCGTCGCCTTGCTTATCGGACATTCGCTCTTATTCCTTCTTGTGAAAAAGAGCCTGCCCTGTCCGTCGTCAGATGATTTGGCGCAATTTGGTGCGTTGAATAGAGGAGCGTTGGCCTCGTCTGTTGGTTGATTTTATGCGGCGAGATTGCGGTGTTGCAAGCGCCGATGCTCGATGGTCTGTCGTTTGATCCTTTCTCGTTGTTTGATGATGGTTTGTGCCCTTCCGAAGTAGGCATCGGCCGGGGTCACGTTGTCGAGGCTCTCGTGGTAACGCCGATGATTGTAATGTTCGATGAAAGCGGCGATCTGGGCCTCGAGATCGCCGGGCAGGAAGTAGTTTTCCAGTAGCACGCGGTTCTTGAGCGTCTGGTGCCAGCGCTCGATCTTGCCCTGGGTCTGGGGGTGACAGGGCGCGCCGCGCACGTGGCTCATCCGGTTGGCCTGGATGTAATCGGCCAGCTCCCCGGCGATGTAGCTGGGGCCATTATCGCTAAGCAGCCGAGGCTTGTGGTGAACATTGGCTTGGTCGCACCCTGAGGCTGCCAGAGCCATGTCCAGCGTGTCGGTAACGTCCTGGGCCCGCATCGTTGAGCACAGCTTCCAGGCGATGATGTAGCGGGAATAATCGTCGAGCACGGTGGAGAGATACATCCAGCCCCAGCCGATGATCTTGAAATAGGTAAAATCGGTCTGCCACATCTGGTTGGGCCGGGTGGTTTTGGTATGGAACGCATCGGCGGCCTTGATCACCACATAGGCCGGGCTGGTGATCAGGTCGTGGGCCTTCAAGAGCCGGTAAACACTGGCTTCAGATACGAAGTAGCCCTTCTCGTCAGTGAACCGAACCGCCAGTTCCCGAGGCGACAATTCAGAGTGCTCAAGCGCCATCTCTATGATCTGATCATGGATATCGGTCGGGATCCGGTTCCAGACCCGGCTGGGTGCCGATGGTCGATCCTCGAGCGCCTCCGGGCCACCAATGAGGTAGCGGTCATACCAGCGATAAAAGGTTCGGCGCGCGATACCACCAGGGCTTGTCGCGTCGCATCCCCAATCAGTTCGGCCAGATCCACATTGCGCATTGCCAGCGAACGCAAAGGGGAATCGAGGTGAAGGTCGGCAGTATGGATGAATCTAAATGTCATGATTGCATTCTTTTCGGCCTTCTTTGGCAAAGTAAAGCCAAGGAAACCTTATGCGCGTGCTATCAGGCCTACAGAAGTAGTTTGCCAGCGATGGATATGCGCGGGTCCGCCGCAAATTTTGCGTTTTCGGAATGGGTCGACTTGCAGGTTGCGCCGATTTTCGTTTCAAATCAGTTCGTTGCCTTGCATCTGATTGACGAATTTTTCGAGCTCTTCGATACTAGGTGTTCAGTCCCGGCATCTGGTGGACCGGGTTTATGATGAATCGATCCGGCTCTGATGTCCAGATTTTGCAGATGTATTCGTAGGGCGTGAGACCACCGAGCGTCTTGAGCCGGCGGGCGAAGTTGTAAGCTGCCATGAAGTCGGCGAGGTGGGTGCGCAGCTGATCGTGGCTGTCGTAGTGGAAGCGCTTGACCGTGGCGTCCTTGATCGTCCGGTTCATCCGCTCGACCTGGCCGTTGGTCCATGGATGGTTCGGTTTGGTCAGCCGGTGCTCGATCCCGTTCGCCTCGCAGATCATGTCGAAGCGCATCGGTCGGGCGTAGCTGGTGTTCCGGTTCCGGGGTTGCTCGGCGAACTGGATGCCATTGTCAGTGAGGACCGTATGGACCTGGTAGGGCACGGCCTCGAGCAAGTGCTGCAGGAACTCCCAAGCCGTCTTTCTGTCAGCTGTTGCAACAAGTTGAGCGACTGCGAACTTGGCAGTCCGGTCGATTCCGACGAACAGGTAGAGCTTGCCCTCGGCAGTCTGCACCTCGGCAATGTCGATGTGAAAGAAGCCAATGGGGTAGCGCTTGAACTTCTGGCGCTTGGGCTTGTCGCCTTCGACATCCGGAAGGCGCGAGATGCCATGACGCTGCAGGCACCGGTGCAGCGCCGACCGTGTCAGGTGCGGGATCGAGGGTTGGAGCGCATAGAGGCAATCATCCAGCGGCAAGAGCGTGTGCCTTCGGAAGGCGACGACTGCCGCCTCCTCTTCTTCGGTCAGGACCGTCGAGCGCGGTTCCTTCGGCCCGGTCCTCATGTCCTCGACTGTCGCGCGCTTGCGCCATTTCGCCACCGTCTTCGGATTGATGCCAAGCTCCCGGCTCAGCTGCGCGAGCGAAGCTTGCGATCGCTGTATTGCTGCTCTGACGGCGTGCGTGGTCGTGGCGCTCCCGTGGCGAACCTGTCCCATAGTGCCTCCTTCCATCCCTGCGAAAGAATCGCACCATCAAACCATGGGATCAAACA
>NZ_RZMW01000002.1 GCF_003992625.1 Pelagibacterium lentulum
TCAGTATGCGGAGCACTCATCGCCCCATGCCGTCCACCTCTTTTGCAAACCGAAGCCGCTGGCTGTCGGGCGCTTTGACATGGCTGAAAGGAAGGGAAGGCCCCCTCACCCGCCCACCCGTCAGTGAGATCTCCATCATTGCGCGGGGGAATGTAGGTGGCTATTCCGCATGGCAGGGCGTGTCTTCATCCTTGCAAACCCGAGCTGACCTGGAAGCCCATATCCAGACACTGCTTGCGGGCCGCTGTGCGGAGATCGCAGTCTTTGGACAAGCCTCTTCGGGTGCCGGAGGCGATCAAGACAGCGATTTGGGTCAAGCAACCAGATTACTGACGTTTCTGGAAGCGGGCTTGGGGCTGGGCGCTGCTCTTACCTTCCGCTCAGGATATGAAACCACCCTTGAACTTCTGTCCGGCGATGCGCAATTGCGAACCAAAGTGGAAAAGAGACTGCAGCATCTTCACAAGGTGACACTGAAACTGGTCAACACACATCGCGGCCAAATCCTCAAGGTTGCCGAGGAGCTCATTCAACAACGCTGTATCAATGGAGACCGCTTTCGACAGTTGCTAACCGAAGATGTAATTTGACCGCTTCGGAAACAATTTTCGCGGCGCGGTCCTGTAGGATCAGGGCCGTTTGCTGACTGTCCGGTCTCGTTGAGGAATTGGAGAAAGCCAACATTCCGCATCCGGCCCCATCTCGGACGTTCCACATGTTGCTGCTGCGCCTGATACCCTCAGAAGGGCATGATGATGGGCACCAGCACCACGTTCACGCATAGCGCGATCAAAGCCAGCGGCGTGCCGATCTTCACGAAGTCGACAAAGTGATAGCGCCCCGGCCCCACCACCAGCGTGTTGACCGGCGAGGACACCGGGGTCATGAACGCCGCCGATGCAGCCAGCGCCACAGTCATCGCGAACGGGTAGGGCGAAGCGCCCAGCGCGTCCGCGACCCCAAGGGCCACCGGCGCCATCAAAACGGCGGTCGCGGTATTGGAGACAAACAGCCCCAGCCCCGCAGTCACGACAAATATGGTTGCAAGGACCAGATGTGGGCCAGTCGCTCCGGCAATATCGAGCAGGGCCTGGGCCGCGATGTCTACGCCCCCGGTGCGCTGCAAGGCAACAGAGAAGGGCAACATGCCGACGATCAGCACCAGCGATTGCCAATGGATGGCGCGGTAGGCGCTCTTGAAATCGACACAACCGAACAGCCCCATTAAAAGGCACGCAATCAGCGCGGCGGTAAGATTGGGCACGATGCCTATCACCATCAGCACGACCATCAGCGCTAGCGCCGCAAGGGCAAAGGGCGCGCGGTCTGGGGCGGGCAAGACCTCCTCACTTTCGCGCGGCAGACCCAGAACGATCAGATGGTTGAAGTCGGCCTGCAAGCGACGAATGGCTCGCCATGGGCCAATCACAAGCAAGGTGTCGCCGAGAGCGAGTTCGACGTGGGCCAGGCTTTGGGAAACGGATTTACGGCCACGCTTGAGCCCGATCACCGAAACATCGTGATGCGTGCGGAACTGGCTTTGCACCAGCGACTTGCCGATCAGGTCGGACCCGGCCGGTACCATGATCTCGGCCATGCCGATTTCCTGGGCATAGTCGGTGTAGTAGGCCCCCGAAAGCGGCAGGCCTCGCAATGCTAAGCGTTGTACGACGTCGGCGATGTCGCCGCCGGGGTTGAAGTAATCGATCAGCAGAATGTCGCTCGATGCCAAGCGCGTATCGGCCCTTGGCTGGACAAGCTGACGCCCCAGGCGCTGGCGGCGCTCGATAGCCAGGATGGTCAGCCCTTCGCTTGAGCGCAGATCAAGTTCGCCAAGACTTTGCCCGATCATCGGCGATCCGGGTCGGATCTGCAGTCGATGCTCGCGCCCGGCCAACGCATATTGATCGATCCAGGTGGAAAATTGCGGCCTATTGGGCGCATCAGCGATCTGCTCTGACGTCAGGAACCGCCGGGCAAAAAGCATGTACACAATGGCAAGTACCAACATGGGAATGCCGAAGGCGGTAAAGCTGAAAAACCCAAAGCCTTCAAAGCCGCGCCGCTCGAGTTCACCATGCACCACCAGATTGGGCGCGGTCGCCACCAGCGTCATCATCCCTGAAATCAGCGCCGCGATGGAGAGCGGCATCATCAGCCGGCCTGGATTTGTCCCGCTTCTGGCAGCGATCCGCAAGACGATGGGAATGAAGATCGCGACAACGCCGGTCGAACTCATCACCGACCCGACCCCCGCTACGATGATCATCAGCAACACGATCATCCGCGCTTCGCTTTGCCCAGCGGTTGCCACCAGCCAGTCGCCCATGCGCTGGGCCACCCCGGTGCGAACCAGCCCTTCCCCGATCACGAACAGGGCGGCGATCAGAACGATATTGGGGTCGGCAAACCCGGTCAGCGCTTCCTCGATACTCACGATCCCGCTTAATGGCAGGATAACGATGACAACCAGCGCCACCCCATCCATGCGCGGGCGCCCCACGATGAACATCACGATCGCCGCGCCAAGCAGCATCAGGACAAAACCAAGGTCGGAAATCATGGGAAGGTCTGTTTGCCCGTTGAGGAAACCCTGAGGCGAATTTTTACCCCAAACGTCCGCCAGTTCAATGCCGTACGGTCAGGCAGGCGCCATTCAGCCCTGTTCACCCTTGCGCAAGGCGCCTTTCAGGGCCAGCGCGGTCAGCCGGGTCTTGAAACCCTTTGGCGCCACCAGATCCATGCGCTCCAGCGCCTCTTTCTCGCGGGCAGCGGGCTTGCCCTTCATGCCGGCCAGCACCAGCTTGAAGAGTGCGGAGCGATGCGCACTGGCGCTGCGCAACTCGGCCAGCGCGGGGATCAGATACTGTTCGATGTCGGTGAAATCGGTACCGAAAGGATAGTCCGCCAATTTGTCCTGACGATGCGGGGAAAGCCAAGCTTCAAGCGCGTCGGGGGTGTTGTTGCGCGCCGCTTCGGGCAGCCGATAGTCGTCTGGCAGCTTCCCGGCTTTTTTCGCCTCGCGCTCAAGATCGCTTTGAAACCGGCTGTCGGCGATTTCCAGGAGCGCGGCAATGGTCGCCGCATCGCTTTTGCCGCGCAGATCGGCAATGCCATATTCGGTAACAACGATATCGCGCATATGGCGCGGGATGGTCATATGCCCGTATGAATAAATGATGTTGGACTGCACCTTCCCCTTGCTTTCGCGCGTCGCGGACAATGTGATGATCGCGTGCCCGTCTTCAAGCGCGAAGGCCTGCTCGACGAAATTGAACTGCCCGCCCACCCCGCTCACCACCTGCCCGTCTTC
The DNA here is from genome assembly GCF_003992625.1 of Pelagibacterium lentulum. Taxonomy (GTDB): domain Bacteria; phylum Pseudomonadota; class Alphaproteobacteria; order Rhizobiales; family Devosiaceae; genus Pelagibacterium; species Pelagibacterium lentulum. The sequence goes on from NZ_RZMW01000002.1 coordinate 3,314, forward strand.
GGTCCCGTCGGAAACTGCCGCACCCAGCAGCGTTACCATCATGGCGGCATTGACGAAGCGTGCATCGCGCCGGGCGGCGCGCTTGGCCGGCTCATCGCCATAAAGCGCATTGGTAAAGGAAACCGGCATCATGGCGATCCGGGCGCGTTCGCTCTCCGGAAGGGCGTTGAGCCGCTCATAGAAAGCGCGACTATCGAGAAAGAAACCGGCATGGATGGCCGCGCCGTGCACCTCGCGCTTGATGATGCCATTCTCGAACAGCGCCAGCAGGCCATCGACCAGCATTTCGGTCACGCCGTAGAGCCCGGTTTCAAACCGCCCGGTTTGCGCAAATTTCTCGCTGCGCGGAAACGGGCAGTCGGTCCAGATCGGGGCGATTGTTTCGCGTTCGCGGAGGATCAGCGCATGGGCTACCGCATCCCCGATTTCCCCGATCCCGATCTGCAGCGTCCCGCCATCTCGTATCAGCCGCGAGACATGCAGCCCGATTGCATGTTCGGGCAGGCCCACCGGCCGCTTGACCACCGAGAACAGATCATGAGCAGGGGTGGTGTCGAGCACGACGGCGCATTCGTTCGGGTGGATTTCGCCGGTTCCGGCCATGAAGGGCAAGTCCGGATGCACCTGCGCGATCAGTTTGAAGTCTGCTTTGCCTTCCGCCCGCAGTTTGATCAGATCGGCAGTGATATCGGTATTGCATGAGAGGCTCTGTCGGTCCTCAATCCCGGCCAGAAGGTGCAGGACGACATTGGGTTGGTGGGAAAGCAGAACATCGAGCGCGTGGGTGTAATTGGCCGAGACATAGCTGTGCTGCATGGCCGGGACCTTGAGCCAGTTCGCGGCCTGTAGGAAAAATTCGGTTACCCGGATATTGTCGGGCAGCTTGTCCTCGCGCATCAGCCGCGCATATTCGATCTCCGGGTATTTGCCGAACAACCGGTCCAGCGCAGGCCCAAGGAAGCGCTCTTCCATGTCCGAGGAGGGTTTGGGCCGCTCTAGCGTCAGCGCGGTAAAAATGTGCAAGCGAATCGATGGGTCTTTTGCGGCGCGCTCGACCAGCGCGTTGATCAACTCGACCGGCTTGCCAAGCCCCAGCGGCATGGCCACCCGCAAATCGCGCCCAACATGCTCGAGAATCCAGTCGATAACATGATCTTGGGACGAAAGCCGTTCCGTCATGTCTTCTGCTCGCTGCGCAATGCCGATTTCACCTGTGTTTCGCTCCCTGCCGATCCGATATCCTTCCGAGGGCCAACGTGACCGGGATTGAATTCGTTGCGAAAAATCGACCCGCTCAGCGGAACAGGCGACCCCACAGGCCACCCAGAACGCCATAGCCTGCCAGACAAAGCGCCAGGAATGAAAGCGCGATGGCTGGAGGCTGTTCGGCCACGCCCAACCATAGCAACCCAGCGATCCCGCCCCCGGCCATCCCGATGCCCCAAAGTGTTGCCGGCCCGTTCGGGGACTTGCCGTGGGGCGCCTTGGTTTGTTCGAAGCGCCCAACGGCAAACACCAGCCCCGCCAGCACGATGGCGAACACCAGAACCCATGCCGGTTGCTGGCTCCACCAGCGCGCATCCACAGTTTCGGTGAGCGGCACCCAGTCCATCTGCACTGCGATATTGGTTACCACCACCATCGCCACCTGATGCCAGAGGAACAGCGTCATCATCCGCGCACCCAACAGCGCAATGACAGTCCAGAAAACCGGATGCTTGAGCGCCCGACGCATCGGGTCTTGCGCCATCAGAGCAAATCCCGTCTGGACAATGGCCAGCGCGAACAGCGCCACGGTGGGCGGAGCGGCATTGTTGGGCAAATCGGTGCCCTCGACAGGGACCATTGTCAGGGGCCACCCCGCCATCCCGATCAGAACAATCAACGCACTGCCCCCAGCCAGCACCATCCCAATTTGCCCCCCAGGGGTATTGGGCAGCCTGTCATCCGCCCACATATGCCCAAGTTGTTGAATGGCGACCCAGGTCAGCAGAAAGTTGGGCAGCCCCACCAGCGGCTGGGTGCCCACGACCGGGCCGACCCCGGCCCAGCGCAGCCCGTCTGCCCCCGCCGCCAGCGCAATGGCCAGAACAATGGCAGGTACGCTCCAGCCCTTCTCGTGAATGGCCAGCGTAAAAGGGGTCAGCGCCATGACCGCCAGATAGGCCGCAATGAACCACAGCGGGATCAGCGCGATACCGGGATCGATCACTAATGCGTCGGCAACAAAAACATCCGCCAGAGCCCAGAGCGGTATCAACACAAACAGAAGGACCATCGCGGGGCGCAGCAGCCTTATTGCGCGCTTTTGCACCCAGGCCATCCTCGCCATGCCCTCGGACTGCGCGCGCCGCCAGCTTTTCGCATTCAGCGTGCCGCCCACCAGAAAGATCAGCGGCATCACCTGCCAAATCAGCGACGCCCATTGCCAGTCAGGGGCGATGTCGAGCAGGTAACGCGCTTCGGGTTCCCCCTCGGGCGCAATGACCACGCGCACCACCCAGTGCCCGACAATCACCATCAATATGGCGGCAACCCGCACAAAATCGAGATAGCGGTCGCGCCCCTGATCGGTCGCGGCTTCAACGCGTTCGACCAGCCCACCCGGTCCACCCTTATCGTTCGCTTGCCGTTTCAAATACGCGCTCATCGATCCGCTCACCCGCTCCTTTATCCATCGGTGATTGGCGTTTAGTCCTGATGGTTCAACGATTGGTGCGCCATCGGGCTCCAAAATTTCTGCGCATCGCCTTAGCCTGATTGCGGATCGCACATCCGCCGCCGGAACTTGTGTCCCCGGCATCGCTATCTTCGGTATGCAAACCCTCACGCGGAGGAATACCAATGGCAGACAGTTCAATCACCGACGACGCGCGCAAGGCCATGGAGCATCAGGTCCGCGAGTTGCGCGACCAGATTACCTTGATCGACAAGTCGCTCACAAAGCACGGCTTTGATATCGAGGACGTGCGTGACCATGCGGAAAACCTTTTCCACGGCGCCCAGAAAAACGCCCGCCGCGCGGCACGCCATGTCCAGAAGAAGACCGATGTCGTGGCCAAGGCAGCCCAGCGCGCGCGCCTCGCCACCAGCACGGCATTGACCATCGTCAGCACGATCGCTCCCGCATCGAGGTTACCGTCCATTTTGGGAGTGGGCAGACCCCCAGCAGATTGATCGGTGACACTCATCCCGGTCCCGAAAAAGGATCGGTCGTCGTCAGGACGGAAGCTCGCATCAAGGCGGGCGGGCTGTTCGCGGCGCCTGTTGCCGGCAACGACCTGGCCGACCATGCAGGCCACACCTTCTCACTCTTGTGCCTGATTTCTACGGGCGGCGCCTCCACATTTGGGGCGCCTGTTTCGGCCGTGACCTCATCGGGGCCGTTACCGGACTGACGGGTTCCGGCGAGGAAACTGCAGAAAGCCGACATTCAGCGTCCGACGCCGTTGCGGTTGGCGAACTCGGCGGCAACCGACCCCATTTGAGATATAGTGCCAATTAGGATCGTGTCCGAAAGCCGCCGCTGACATCGGATGGAATTATGTAAAGTCAACCCTTACCCGATGCCGTGAAGCTTTCTCGCGATTGCCGCAGGTCTGCATACTGCACCAACGCCGTCTTCCGCCTCGTGATGTATCTACGAATAACCAGCCGCATCGTGGGCAGGCACGCAATCTCTGGCGGGGCAGAACAATGGATGCCTCTACCGACATAGCTGCCAGGAAAGCGATGATGGCTTTGGGGTCATCGAAATGCGCAATTTCCGATGCCGCATAGGTCCGGCGCGGCCTTAGCCGATGCGTCGAGAATCCCTTGGCTGCCTTATCGAACAATACACCCAATGCGTCTGGTGCTGGTGGATTGTCCGCAGCAAGTGCGTCGAAAACCGAGAAGGATGCCTCTCTCAGTTCTTGAACACACTTCATGAAAAACGGGTCCAAAATTCCAGAAATCGCGTCCGCCTGACCCTCAGTGGCAAGTCCTGCGAACTGGAACCAGTTTCCTACATCACGCGGCGAGTTCAGCAGATCGTTGTCATCGTCAGGCATATGCCGGGTGAAGACGGTGTTGGTGAAGTCAATTGCTGGATGGCCACCTATGAAGTGTTCGGGCGTCCAAACGGTATCCGACATTTTCGACATGGAACCTAACTGTATAAATTGCGTTATATGGTTACTTCGCGATAACCGCTGTACGCATTTTATGTGGTTTCTTGCGTTTGGCATAGGAGTGAGAAAGAAGGATCATCCGCATGGTCAACGCAACGAAGCATCACACGATCAAAATCGATGGCGTTGACGTCTTTTTTCGAGAAGCAGGGAAACGTGGGGCGCCGGGGCTACTGCTTCTGCACGGCCAGCCCTGCTCGTCGTTCTATTTCCGTCACATCATCGGCCCGCTGTCCGAAGTCGCGCATGTTGTCGCCCCAGACCTGCCAGGCTTTGGCTTTACGGAAGCGCCGGAGAACTTTCCCTACACCTTCGACGCCATGGCCGAGACCATCGACGCGTTGCTGCGCGAGATCGGCATGGATCGGTTCTTTCTTTACGTTCATGATTTTGGGTCGCCGGTTGCTTATTTCTTGGCGATGAAACATCCTGAACGTGTGCTCGGGCTAGTTATTCAGAACGGCAATGCCCATGAAGCGGGCCTTGGCGAGCCTTGGAATCTCGTCAAGTCTTATTGGGCCGACCCTACGCCGGAGAACCTTGCCAAACTTCCTGAGTGGCTGAATTTTGAAGGGGTAAAGCACACCTATGTTGGCGATATTCCAGAACGTCTGGTGCCACTTGTCGCGCCGGACGGTTGGCATCTCGACTGGGAGCGCATGAGCCAACCGGGACGCATCGACATCCAACTCCGCATCTTTTCTGACTACAGCTCCCACGCGGCCCGCTTTCCGGCATATGAAGCCTACCATCGTGACCATCAGCCTCCTGCGCTGCTTCTTTGGGGGCGTCACGACCCATACTACGAAATCGCAGAGGCCGATGCTTACGCCAAGGTTCTCGATCGGATCGATATGCACTTCTTCGACGGCACTCATTTGCTATTGGAGACGCACCACGAGGAATGCGCGCGCATGATCCGCAATTTCATTGTCGATGTGGAGCGCAAGAAAGCGGCGCCCTAACATCTGCTTCTCATAAATTGACCCGGGAAGCAGATGTTCGGCTCCCCCCATTTGAGCCTTTTAGGTCGTCAAGCGCGCCGCGATCCGACAAAAACCGATGTCATCGATCTCATGCTCAGTCAGTTGCTAATACATCGTTTGCTTGTAGTCCTCCTCCAACCCCGCGTCGATCTTTCGCATCTCCTCGTCCCCCGGTGCGCCGGTCGTTTCGTCGAGTATCATTTTGATGAGTGACGGCATCCCCCTGCGATCCTGATGTTGGGATGGGTCCCAAATATGCGAGCGCCTAAGAGCCTTTGCGCAATGCAAGAAGACCTCACGGACATGCACCACTATTGCAAGAGAGGGTTCGTGGTTGTTGACCGTCATGGTTTCGAGAAGGGCCGGATCATTGACGACTTGTGCCGTCCCGTTGACGCGCAGGGTCTCGTCGAACCCGGGAATAATGAACAATAGTCCCACAGAGGGATTGGCTATGATGTTGGAAAGGCTGTCCAATCGGTTGTTTCCAGGGCGGTCAGGGATAGCCAACGTCCTATTGTCCAAAATTCTCACGAAACCAGGCGGGTCGCCGCGCGGGCTCACATCGGCGCGACCGCTCAGATTCTGCGTGCCCAGGCAAAGGAACGGCGAACGCCGGATAAAATCTTGAGCATGGACCCCAAGACTTTCCTGCAGCTTTTGAATGGCGAGGTCATGCGTGGCCGGGTAAAGCGCCCGCAGCTCTTCCTCGCGTGAGACGACGAACCTGAAATCCATACTCTCCTCCAACAACAGGCCGCCAATACTGAGGTACGTACATCATCTTCGTCAAGACCCCATAGGCCGCCATACTTTTCAATGAGCTTCTTGGCCGACAATTTCAGCTTCCCTTCCTACACTTCCGAAGAGCTGCCAGTCCGCTTCCCACCCTCCCTTAAGCCGTTCGGTGTCGTTAAGCACACGGTGACCGGAGTTTGGCAGCAATCCACGCCCTTGCGGTCGTTGAGACACCTATTGCGATTGCCTACATGCTGTCGTTCAAACAATCCGTATGGCAGCTCCTCCGAGGATTTTGAAGAAGCCGCCATTTCATGGTGCCGCAGCAAGGCTGAGACAGGAGCAAATTGCACTGGACGACACTCACGATTACAGCCTCGTTGCTCTTAATTTCTCCGCAGCACTGATTAACTGACCCAATGCAGCCTTTGTTTCGGGCCAGTCGCGGGTTTTGAGACCACAGTCCGGGTTGATCCAGAGGCGGTCGGCAGGCATGGTTTCCAGCGCCTTTTGTAGCAAGGCCACCATGTCCGCGGATGACGGAACGCGCGGAGAGTGGATGTCCCATACACCGGGGCCGATGGCGTTGGGATAGTTGAAGGTCCCGAAGGCTTCGAGAAGCTCCATGTCTGAACGCGATGTTTCGATCGAGATGACATCTGCGTCGAGCGCGGCAATGGCGTCCATGATGTCATTGAACTCGGCATAGCACATATGGGTATGGATCTGGGTCCGGTCTTCGACGCCGGATGCAGACAGGCGAAAGCAGTCGACGGCCCAGGCGAGGTAATCCTCCCATTCGACCTTGCGCAGCGGCAGGCCCTCGCGCAGGGCGGGCTCATCAATCTGGATCATGCCGATACCGGCCCTTTCCAGATCAAGAACCTCGTCGCGGATGGCGAGTGCAATCTGGCGACAGGTCTCGGCGCGTGGCTGGTCGTCGCGCGCAAAGCTCCATTGGAGAATTGTTACCGGCCCGGTCAGCATGCCTTTCATCGGCTTTTCGGTGAGAGACTGCGCATAGGCCGACCATTCGACCGTCATCGGATTGGGTCGGGACACGTCGCCATAGATCACCGGCGGTTTGACGCAACGCGATCCATAGGACTGTACCCAACCGTTTTTGGTGAAGGCGAAACCCTCGAGCTGCTCGCCAAAATACTCGACCATGTCGTTGCGCTCGAACTCACCGTGCACCAGCACGTCGAGACCGATTTGTTGCTGAATGGCGACGCATTCCTGAGTCCTGACCCTGAGAAATGTCAAATAGGTTTCTTCATTTATGTCCCCGCGCTTGAAGGCCGCGCGCGCTTGCCGGATATCTTTCGTCTGGGGGTAGGAACCGATTGTCGTGGTGGGAAACGCCGGAAGCCCAAAGTGGTCCTGCTGGATTACCGCCCGTTCGGCATACGGATGCTTGCGGGCAAGGGCATGTTGGTCAACCGCCGCGATACGGTTCCGCACCGCCCGGTTGGACGTTTTTGGGCAGGATCGACGGCTCGCGAGCGCCTGCTTGCTTGCGGAAAAAGCCTCGCGAGCGGCCCCTTCGCCACGCTGGATGGCGACGGTCAGGGCCTGGACTTCGTCAAGCTTCTGTTTTGCGAAGGCCAGCCATGATCGGAGTTCGGGATCGAGCGCGACCTCATATTCGAGATCGATCGGGCTATGGAGCAGCGAGCAGGACGGGGCAATTTGCAGGCGATCGGGCCCAAGCAGATCCCATGCGCGGCGCACAATGGCAAACTTGTTCTCGAGATCGGCACGCCAGATGTTTCGGCCGTCGATCAATCCCAGCGAAAGCGATTTCGTGCCCGACACAAGAGCCTCAAGCACCGGCTCAAGCTGGTCCGGTGCGCGGACAAGGTCGACATGCAACCCTTCGACAGGCAGATTTGCTGCAAGCTCGAGATTGTCCCCCAGCGCACCAAAGTAGCTGGTCAGCATGATTTTGGGCGCGATGGGCGCGAGCACGTCATATGCCCTTTTCAAGGCTACCTTCTGGCTCTCCCCAAGATCGCAGGCAAGGACGGGGTCATCGATCTGGACACAATCGGCGCCATTGGCTTTGAGCGTCGACAGAATCTCCGCATACACGGGAAGGATTGCCTCAAGCAGTTCGACAGGCTCGAAATCGTCTTTGGCCTTGCCCAGCGAGAGGAACGTCACCGGGCCGATGAGTACCGGCCGTGTCTTGATGCCAATGGACTGTGCTTCGCGGAATTCATCGATGACCCGCGATGATGAGAGCGCAAAGCTCTGTCCACGGGTGAATTCGGGAACGATGTAGTGGTAGTTAGTATCGAACCATTTGGTCATTTCCATCGCCGGGGCGGTATCGGTGCCGCGCGCGCAGGCGAAATATACATCGAGTGGGTCGCTTTTGTCTAAATTGGCAAAGCGCTCGGGTATGGCGCCGAGCGTGAAAGCCATGTCCAGCACGTGGTCATAAAGTGAAAAATCGCCCGATGGGATGATGTCGATCCCCGCCTCCTTCTGGAGTTTCCAGTGGCGCGCACGCAACTGGCGTGCTGCTGCAAGAAGGTCAGCCTTGGAAGTGTCTCCTTTCCAGTAGGCTTCAAGAGAGTTTTTCAGCTCGCGGCGCACGCCGATGCGCGGGAAGCCGAGATTGGCAGAAACTGTCATTTTGAGTTGCCTCATTCAATTGAGTGCCGCGCGCTGTGGCGGCGCGGCGAGAAAGAATGCTGATTTGCGGAAAAGCCCGGCGACCCGGGCTATCTGTTCAGGCGTGCGGATAGCTGAATTGCATTCAGCGTCTCAGACCGCATTCCATGGGCATTCGGCCATCGCGATGAGGCGGGAAAAGAAGCATTGCGTCGATCATCGTCATACCCTCGATACCGACCCACCCCGATCGGCAAACAGAGAAACCAAATATCCACGGTAGGTCTCCTGGCTCGCGGCATTCCAGACGCATCCGCCTTCCCGGAAAATCCAGTGGCATGATGGGCACGTCCCAACCGCTTACAGTTGCGGGGGCAGCTCCGGACTTGGCATTTTTGCCGTACCGGATTCCCTGTTATCCCCTCGCGGGGACCGTAGACAATGCTAGTCTGTCCGATCAGATTGCACCTGTCAATAAGGATATAAAGAAGTCTTTATATCTTCATGGGTTGATTGAACAACACCGGTCGGTCGGGTTCCCACCCCTTCCGAGACGTTTCCACCAGGTGTTATAACAAAAGCGAAGAACGCACCCGAGAGCTGACATGATCGATATATCTGATTCCGATGTGGCGAAGCGCTGGAATGGAAACGCCGACCAGTGGACCCGAGACGTTCGCGACGGATTCGACGTTTACCGCGATCAGTTTACGTTTCCTGCCTTCCTCGACGCTCTACCTCCAATCAACGGACTGGACGTCATTGATTTCGGTTGTGGCGAAGGGACGAACACCCGCGCCTTCGCTCGGCTCGGCGCAAGCGTAACCGGCATCGACCTGTCGACCCGGATGATCGAGCACGCCAGGCAGACTAAGGAAGCCGATCCGCTCGGCATTCACTACCAGGTCGGCTCGTATAGCGACCATAGCGGGCTGCCTGATGCATCCTTTGACGCGGTCCTTTCGACCATGGCGTTGATGGACGGACCCGATCTGTCCGGCGCTATGCGAGAGGCATTTCGTCTCTTGCGTCCAGGAGGCTTTCTTCTCTTCAGCGTCCTGCATCCCTGCTTCATCACGCCGGGACTTGGTTGGGAGAAGGATGCGGTAGGGCGAGCAACCGGTCTGCGGGTCGCTCGCTACTTCGATCGATCATCGTTCACAGAGCACTGGCGTTTCGGTGATCGCCCCAAGGACGAAGATGTCATTCCGTTTGCTGTTCCCCGGTTCCCGCGCACGATGGGCGATTACCTCAACGCCGTCGTCTCCGCTGGGTTTGTCCTAACTGCCATCGGGGAGCCGCAACCATCTCTGGCTGCATGCGAAGCCGTTCCACGGTTCGCCCGCTGGCGAGACCTTGGCGCCTTTCTCTTGCTGGTTACGGCAAAGCGGCCTTCAGCATAGGGATGGTGCAATCAGATGCACGGCAGCTTCCGACGCAGCTAAAAGCAGTCTTTCGCTTCCAGTCTATGCGGACTCAAGCCATTAACAGAAATCGCCGTTGAATGATTTCTGTTTCGCGGGATTGCGAAAACACCCTAACGTCCCCTACCCGGTCGAAACCTAGCCGGGTCAAAACTGCCGCAGAAGCAACGTTGTCGTCAGCACACCCTGCTCGGATTGCGCTCAGACCAACGTCTTCAAAAACGAGGCGCACTAGTCGTTCAGCGGCCTCTAACCCGAAGCCGCAGCCCCAGACCCCCCTGCTCGATCCAATAACCAATCTCGCCTTCGCCATCTGCAATGCCGAATACATCACAAACCCCGATCATGCGGCCATCCAAGTCAATCGCCAGCCGGTAGGCGATGCCCTCTCGCGACTCATAGGAGTGACTTTTGAACCAGCTAGTCATTTTCTCCGTGTCAGGCGGCATCATAGCCGAAACGAGGTTGCGGGCTACTGCGGGGTTGGTCCTGATATCTAGAGCGGAACCCGCGCCGATTCATTCAGCTCGGGTTCCGGTCTAGATAAGCAGACTGCATGGTGGTGATGGCCGGAAACGCTTGCTCAACTGGAAGTCATGATTCAGAATCCTTCTTCATCCGACAAAGGCTCTATCGGAAAGTCCATCTGGAATCGTGATCCGTTTTCGCCGACAAGGGTATAGCTCCCGCCGACCTGGGTCGCGAGCCCGTGGATCAGCTTGTGTCCCATGCCGGTGGAATTTACTTTGGGGTCTAGCCCGATACCGTTATCGGAAATGATAAGACGTGCATTGGTTGCGTTGATCGGCGCAAGTTCAACCCAAATGGTGCCCTTCTCCCCATCGGGAAATGCATATTTGATCGCGTTGCACAAGACCTCGTTGACTATCAGCGCTAGCGGCATTGCATGATCGCGATGCACGATGACGGGTTTGACCTTGGTTTGCACCTGCGCATTGGTATCGAAGCCCGTGACGATGTCGGCGACGAGTTTTTCAATATAGCCGGACAATTCAGTCCGCGTGAACTGATCAGTGCGATACACATGTTCGTGGACAGCCACCATAGCCGCGATGCGGCGCGCCATTTCCTGTTTGACCGGATCGGGTATGGGCTGGAGTTGCACTAACGATGCAACCGCCTGAAGATTGTTCTTCACCCGATGGTGAATCTCACGGAAGAGCAATGTGTTGTGCTCCAGTGCAGCACCAAGTTTTTGCTGGGCACGCTGATCGCGCGTCGCTGCCCGCCATAGCATACAGGCAAGCACGAACAAGGCTACTGAGATTGGCAGCAAAAGCCCAAGGACGATAAGGACCGAGCGCCAGAAACTGGCATACATTGTATCTACTGCAATCCCAGCAACGGCAATCAGCGGCAGCCCGGGAATCGCTTGATATCCAACAAAGCGTGCAACTCCGTCGGCTGGTGAGGCTTGCGCAAAATAGGTGCCCGAGTCTCTGTTTCGTACTAGATGTTCGGTGAAAAGTTCATATTCGCCCATATGCAATGGCTCTGCCTGAGAGGGATAGCGCGAGACCAGCCAAGCGTCACTGCCTACTATCGCCAATGTAGAACCCGCGCCCAATTTTAGCGTGCGCGCAAACCCTGCAAGCATCGAGTCTGAGATTACGATCACTGCTATCCCTGAAAATGCGCCGTCGCTATCAAGGCGCCTGGCGATAGCAAATCCGGTCTGATCGGGATCGTCGGGCAATGCCACAGCTGCGATTAACGTATCCAGCCCCGCTTCAAGTGCTTGGAAGTATGGAAGCAGGGAGATATTCGAGGGGCCAAACGAACTCGTATCGCTGATACGGAGATTGCCTTTAGCATCATATACAACCGTTTGCGGATCGCCTGGTAGATGAGCAATGGTTTCGCGAATTTCGGCCAGCACAGCGTCGTCGGGCGCGAATGGTTCGCGCTCCAGCCTGTCATGTATGCGCTCAAGGGCCTGCTGGCTGGCAGTAACAAGCCAACTGGTCTGCAGAGAAACTAACTGGGCATTTGCCATTGCCTGCTGTTCAGCACGTTCTGCTTGTTCCCGGTAAGACTGAACGGCCAAGAGCGTAAAAATCAGCAGCATGGCAATGGGCAATGCAACAGCCACTGCCGCTGCATAGTTGGCAGTGTTCCAGCGCCTCTTTTGCACTTTGATCGCCTTACCCGTCAAACGCGCCGTCCATTCGCCGATGTCCCGGTCGGCCTCAAATTGCTTTTGGCAATATTATTAATGCCTATGAGTGAATCTCGATTCCGAGAGCGCCGCAAAGCCAGAGCGAAGATATCGGAAAATTCCGTGCGCACATTAACATAGGTTGCAAACCGTTGGCGACGCTAAAGCCAAAGCGATCGCCTTCGCTACGCGGCATCTGTTTTGCTACGAGGCTTACGCAACCAGACCGTTTTCCGAACATCCTCGCACACTTCCCCCAGCCATGGCCTATGGCCCAGCGGTTTCCTTGCGGTGGTGCGTTCGCGAAATTTGGACATCCCCTGGGTCTATCGTCAGCGGTTGGTTGTAAGCCTCCGCTTGTCCAGCTCTTGCCTTCTGACGGCGAGAGTGCCGGCCAAGCCACCCTTCGGGACCTGGAATATGGAATCGTCAAGCTGAATGTGTTGCGCCGGCTCAAGCAGGCTACTTGGCTACCGATAGGCAATGGACTCAGACGATGACAAAAGCAATCGCACCCTGTCGTTGGAAATCAATGCGCTGGCCTTTTCATCCGACGAGACAGCCCAAGCCTCGGGAATTTCAGAAGAAGACTGAATGCGTCACGCAGTTGACCAAATACGCAAACGGAGAAGTCATCCGGCTTTCAGCTCGGCAATAGGGGTTTCGATGTCGCCGCAACATGAGAAGGGCGCGCCCAATTCGATGCGCCCTTCTCATTTGTCATCTTGGCAGTTTATTGGAACCAATAATCATCGGCCCGCTGAACCAAGGCATCATAGGCTTCGTCGTCAATCCAGAAATTGCCTTCGATGGCGGGAGCGGCAGAGAGATGTTCCGGCTCGACATCGAGGACTAAAGAATTAAGTCCGGGCACTGTAGCAAAAGCCTGCCAAGGCACGGCCACGAGTTCTTCACCGAAACCAAGGAATCCCCCACGGGCCACAATAATGTAGCGCAGTTCCCCCGTCTGGGGATGAACGATTACATCGTTGACCGAACCAAGGTTCTCGTCGGCACGGGTACGCACATCCGAACCCCGTATTGCGTCAATGGTCAGCCTGCCGCCCTCTGCGGCATCCGTGACCGGTTCTGCCAATGCGATCTGTTCCTGACGCCAATCTATAATCTGTTGAGGCTGAAGGCCTGCATCAGACAGCTGAGCGCGATAGCGCTCATAAGTGGCCGAGACCTGACCAAGCACGTAATCGCACCCCTCTTGGTTGTTTTGCTCGGCGAACACATGGGCCGCGCCATAAAGCTGTTGGATTTGTCCCCTAGGAGACTGATAGCCTTGCATACCGACGAACTGATCGAAGCCCCAATGATTAGCAGCGGCGCCTCCTGCAAGAGGCGCTGCATCCGTTTGAGCCTCCGCGCCTGCGTCAGGTGCTGCCGGATCGGACATAAGTTCAGCTCCGGGACCATAGCCTGCGGTACCCCAGCCTGTAACCCAGAACCCTTCCTGCTCAAGTTGGGCGGCAAATATCGCAAGACTCTCCCGGCATTCGTCGGCCTGGCCCTCTGATTCCTCGAGAGGATCGAGTTCGCCGTCGGCGGGAAGTTCTTGCACAGGGGTTGGATCATCGGGATCGATGGTGTCCTGAGACTGCGCCAGCACAGGAGAGACTGTCAATGCGCCAGCCGCTATCAGTGCAACAAGAGATGGTGTATTGGACATAATTTCCTCCATGTTCATCTGGCCCGCTCCGATGTCGGCGCGTAGCGCAATTGAAAGTGTTGCTAGATCGTCAAAGGGATGCGTCTGCACGTTCCCTGCGTTTGACCAACCCGTAACGCGGACCCGTGTTCCAGTTCGCCCCCTTATTGGCTTTAGGAAGTCGTTCGAGGTGATATCGGATAACCTCTGTTAAGGGTTCGAGTGAAAACGCGACCGACGCCTAGTTGCGGCATAGTGATCGGTCCGTGCCACCTCCCCGAGTTTGGGAGTAAGAGCCGACACGCCAAGGTGACACACCCGTTCGGAGGGCCAGCAAGACCCATGCCAGTCAATGTGGCGAGCGCGATCAAGGCCACGACCTGCCCCTTCCCTCCATCCTCCCTATCCTACGATACTTGCTATCCCGGCGCGCAAAACACTGCGGAACCGGTCACGCGCTGAAACATTGCAGTATGGATCAAGGCCACGCGGGAACGCGGCCTCTATTCCAACCAACAGGACAGCGAACCATGACCTCCCAAGCCCCCGCCGCCCAGAATCAGCACCGTCAGCCTGGATACGAATACGAGATGGACCCGGCTCCCCAATACGCGCCTTTTTACCCCGGAGCGGGTAAACTCAGCGGCAAAGTAGCGATCATAACCGGTGGTGATTCCGGCATAGGACGTGCTGTAGCGGTGCTTTTCGCACGTGAAGGCGCAAAACTTGCAGTCCTTTACAAAGATGAGGACAAGGACGCCGAAGATACGCGCGGGCTTGTCGAAGCCGAAGGCAGCGAGGCCATCTTGATCGCTGGCGATGTCGGCGATCCCCAGTTCTGCAAGGATGCTGTTGCGCGCACGCTCGACGCCTTCGGACGGGTCGATATTCTGATCAACAATGCTGCTGAACAGCATGTTCGCGATGACATCGAAGAACTCGCCCCTGAAGACCTCCAGCAAGTTTTTCGGACCAACATTTTCGGATATTTTTACATGGTTCAGGCGGTGCTGCCGCATCTGCCGAACGGAGCTCGGATCATCAACTCTGCATCCATCGTTGCGTTTCGCGGGCAACCGCAGTTGATCGATTACTCCATGACCAAAGGGGCCATTGTGGCACTGACGCGGACATTGGCCACCCGGCTTGCTGACCGAGCCATACTCGTCAACTCCGTTGCCCCCGGCCCCATCTGGACACCGTTGATTCCCGCGAGCTTTCCGGCAGATAAGGTGGCCGAATTTGGTAAAAGCACACCCTTGGGCCGTCCCGGCCAGCCAAACGAAGTTGCCCCAGCCTATTTGCTGCTTGCAAGTGAGGAAGGTCGTTTCATCACCGGCCAGACCATTCACGTCAATGGCGGGGATTTGCCCAGCAACTGACCCAACGCATGCGGGTATATCGCCGGTCAGGTGTGCACGACGGCTTGGGCCTGCACAGTTTGCTTTAAGTTAAGATAGGCGGGGGAAAATAGAGCCTGCTGTTTCATCGATTCAAAATCAAGGATCGTAACCCTGCCATTCTGAACAGCCACATGTCCTTCGCGGCGCAATTGCTGCAAGGTGCGATTGACATGGACTGCAGAAAGACCCAGGGCCTCTGCCAGTTCCCCTTGGGTCAGCGGCAGATCGAACCCACCGTCGCTAACCAGCCCAACAGCGTCCAGTCGGACGCGTAATTCGCATAGAAGATGAGCCATGCGTTCAATGGCGGTCCGCAGCCCCATGCTCACCAGCCATTCCTGGCCGATGGATTCCTCAGTCAGCGTGGACAGCCACAGGACACGTGCGAGAGATGGGTATCGCTCTAGGATCGCTAGTAACTTCTTGCTGGAAACGGCCTTGAGCTGAAGAGCAGATATGGATGCGACCGGACGCTGAGGCCGACCACTGATGAAGTGACGTAAATTCAAAACGTCGCCTGGCAAAAGAAAGCACAATATCTGCCGGCGCCCATCGGTAAGGAATTTGTATCGACAGGCAAAGCCGCTCTCAATCCAATGTATACCGGCACCCTCGTTGTCGTTGAATGCGGTATCCACATCGACGCGCGGGCCGATCGAGCGTGTTTTTTCTGGCAATGACAGTATTGCCCTGCGTTCGGCTGATCCGACCGTCCCAAGGCTTTCCAGTTTTCTGATTAGCAATTCACTCACGATAAATATACCATTCTGGACTGTTCCCGGGGGCAATAGGCGTGGTCGCGACACCCTGATGCTGAGCCTCATGCTGATGAAGAAGCATGTTCTCCCAAATTCGTTGAAGCCCTCCAGGTTCCCTACAATAGTTGTCAGCTGGGCATTCGGTTGGCCGCCCGATCACAAGTGCTTTTCGTGGAAAGAGCTATCTCGATTCCGTTAAGCCCCCTGGAAACAATTGCCCGCCTATCGCGTTCTAGAGTCTTGAAAGGAACGGCAGCCGAAGGGTAGATCATGGTCGAACGCCCGAAATTGCCAGCTGGCTTGAAGGTGCTAGTTGTCGAAGACGAGTATCTGATCGCTGCTAATCTGTGCAAGGAACTGTCTGAGCGCGGAGTCGCACCAGTGGGACCATTTGGTTGTCTCGGACGGGCACTGGAGGAAGTCGAAAGCGGTCGGACGATCGATGCCGCCATTCTCGACATTAACATTGGCGGCAGGTCTGCATATCCCCTCGCCGACCGACTGGTGGCCTTTGGTATTCCCTTCGTTTTTGGAACCGGATACGACAATTGGACCATACCGGAAAGGTTTCTCGCCATAACTCGGCTCGAAAAGCCCCTTGATCCCGATACCATCATTACAAACCTCGCGACTTTACATAGGTGTCAACCGGCCGCCGAGAGTTGGATGAGCTGCAAGCTATCTTCGCCATGACTTTGGAGGGGAACGCCATGACGACTGCTACAGTTTCGGGAAAGTGCATCTTGGTAGTGGAAGATGACTATCTTCTGGCCCGTGAGGTCTGTAACGACCTGCAAGAACATGGGGCGACAGTACTTGGCCCGGCTCCCACAGTTCATTATGCTCAATTGATGCTTGGCAAACGGCGCATAGATGGCGCTGTCCTCGACATAAGGCTGTTCGGGGAAGATGTGTATCGGCTTGTCGACCAACTCATCGATGATCGCATACCGGTGGTGTTCGCAACAGCTTTCGACAAAGCCCAGATCGCGGAAAAATACCGCTTCATTGAAGCCCTCCACAAGCCAATTTGCCTCAAATCGCTGCGTGAGAAGGTCGCCCATTTCAAGCCACTGCCCCAATCGGCCAACGACAAGCTGGATAAAGAGCCACCACTGGAACGCGTGAAACCGCGCGAATCTCAATCACTCTCCGAGCGATGGGCTGCAGTGCTGGTGCGGGCCATGAAAGATGGCCAGTTCTAAAAAGGAATTGAAACCACACGCGATGATCACGAAGTCAGATGATCCAGGCTCACTTGCGGGTCCATCCGAGGAGGGACGCGACTGGCGAATTGTTTTGCTCAGTCTGAGCGACCGCATCGGGGACCTCGAAGACCAGAACGAGATTTTCCGTGTGGCGTGTTTGACCTTGGGAAGCCATTTGGGCCTGGAGCGTGTCGGTTTTGCGCGCATAATAAATGATCGCAAACATTGCCGAGTTTTGGAAGAATGGCGTGGTAACCCGGATTTGCCCGTTCTCCAAGGAGAATACGACTTGGCCGCCTTTGGCGATGAGGTCTTGGATGCCCTGGTTTCGGGCAGAGATATTGTTTGGAGTGATGTTGCCGCCGAAATCGCTGCATATGAGCGGCAGTTGACCGACACCTATCGTTCGATACGCGTGCGGGCGATGCTTAACATTCCGATCTCACGGCATGGTGTCAGCGAAGCCTTCCTTTACGTGCACCAGCACCACAGGCGTGAATGGCGTTTCGAGCAGGTCTTGCTGGCACGGGAGATAGCTGAGCGAACCTGGGCCAATATCGAGCGTCTACGTTACCAGCAAGAACTTAGCGGGGTTAACGAACGGCTCCGTCTGGTCCTTGAGGCCAGCAATATGGGCACTTGGGACTGGGATTTGATCACTGATACAATCGAATGGTCCGAAAACCTTCAGAAAATGCTCGGCTACGAACCAGGTACGATCAATCCAACTTTCGACCTCTGGAAGGAAACGCTCCATCCCGACGACCGTGACTATGCATTGGGCCAACTTGAGCAAGCAAGACGTGACGAACTTTACGATGTTGCATTTCGGATCAATCGTCGCGATGGGGCCATACGTTGGTTTTCAACAAAAGGCCGGTTCTTCCGGGACAAATTGGAGAACCCGGTGCGAATGGTGGGCGTCGTTGAAGACGTCACCGAAGTTAAAAAGACCGAACTCGATCTGCGCGAAAGCGAGGAACGTTTCCGCCTGATTGTCGAAAATGCTAAGGACTATGCCATTTTCACAACGGACGGGGACGGGAAAATCGACAGTTGGCCGCCAGGAGCACAGGCGACATTCGGCTGGGCTCCCAACGAGGTCCTGGGACGCGAGGCCGATTTCCTTTTCATTCCGGAGGACCGAAACAATGACGTGCCGGAGATTGAGTTTTCATCTGCGCTTGAAAACGGCTTTGCGCCAGATGTGAGATGGCACCAGCACAAGGATGGCTCGCGTGTATTCATCGACGGTAGCGTCTGGCCGCTTCATCAGGCGAACGGATCATTCAAGGGATTTCTCAAGATCGGGCAGGACGTCACCCAGCGCCGTGAAGCCGAAATCGCCTTGCGAAATAGCGAGGAACGCTTCCGCAAGCTAACCGCTACTGTACCTCATCTGGTGTTTCGTTCAACAACTCAAGGGGAACGGATTTGGGCAAGCCCACAATGGGCAGAATATACCGGCATGAGCGACAAAGACAGTGTTGGTTTGGGCTGGCTAGAAGCAGTTCACCCTGATGACCGGCAACTTGCCCTCAAGAAATGGGATGAAGCAGCAAGCGGTGACGCCTATTACGGGGAACATCGCATCCGGCGCCATAGCGACGGGATGTATCGCTGGCACCAGACCAGAGCAGTTTTGTTACCCAGCGATAGCGGAAAGCCTGACGAATGGGTGGGTTCGGCGGTCGATATTCACGATATTCGCCAGCTGCAAGAGCGCCAAGGCGTGCTTGTGGCCGAACTTCAGCATCGTACTCGGAATCTGTTGGGAATTATCCGTGGCATTGTCGCACAGACTGCCGCAGGCGATGCGATGGGGCCGTTCCGCGAGGCATTCAACCTGCGATTGGCGGCCCTCTCGCGCGTGCAGGGTTTTCTCGTCCGTGACAAGGCCATGGCAGTGTCCCTGCGGGAGTTGATTACCAGCGAACTCGACGCTTTGGGAGCGGATTGGGAACAGGTGACCCTCCAGGGACCTCAAATCCCGCTTTCGGACATAAATCTGCAGACGCTGGCGTTGGCCCTGCATGAGCTGAGCGTCAACGCTTTCAAGCATGGTGCGTTATCGGGAGCTGGCGGTCGCCTCGCCATCACTTGGCGCCTTGCCCCTACCGAGGGCGGGGAAATGCTCGTCATCGAATGGCGAGAAGACTTCCCTTTACCCCGTGTGAATACTGAAACGGTCAGCACTGGTTTTGGACGCCAATTGATTACCGAAGCCCTGCCCTATCAGCTTGGTGCCCAAACCCAATTTTCTTTGAAGTCTAAGGGACTTCTTTGCGTAATCGAAATCCCCTTCCAGGGTACCCACGCACGATAGAATTGCAAGGAGGTAATTTTCGCCCAGGAGGAAACCGGCAACATCAATATAGGCGGGCACAATGCCCTTTATCCCAGGTTAATGCGCGTCGCCTGATAAACTATACACTCCGATTTTCAATTTCGGGAGTGCGTAATGGTTGAGAGAAGCACGGTCGCGCAAACGATACGCGACGAAGTCAGTAAACATAAGCATTCAGTAATACGCATAAACGCCACCAGCCAGATGATCGCGGCCGCGCACAAATGCCAAAACGACATGTTGATCCGCCGCGCCATCATAGAACGCCTAAAGCTCAACAAGCAGGTGGCTCAGCTCTGACGTTAACCTGTCGCTGGATGGATGCGGCGATAGTGCGTGTCGGCGTATCACTTCCAATCTATGGATCTGATCACGTGTCTTGATCAAATAATCCGACATCTGGCGATGCAATGCGCAATCAGGTTCCAGCCTGCCAGCTTGGGCATTGAGCTTTGAGAGCGACGATGCTTCTTACGCTTAATGGTACTCGGTCCTCCAACCGAGCGGCCCTGAATTCGCGAAGAAACAGACCACCCAGTAGCTGCCTCTTGGTTAGCTATTGTTCCGAGCACCGGCGGTCGGCAGCGCGGGTTCAATGTGGAACAATATCACCACCAATGCCTTTTCTCTCTAAGTCCAGACAATGCGGAAGAATATCATGATACCGGGAATTGTTGTTCCGACCATTCTGGTTAAGGATGTGGACCGCAGCATCCACTTTTATGGTGCTGTGGCAGGCTACGAGGTCTTGGCCCGGGATAATATCAGGACGCTGTTGGGGCTGTCGAATGTTTCTACTGAGCCGAAGCTGTGCTTGATCGATGAGATGAGCCAGATGGTTCCGCGAGCAGCACGTGGTATGGTGGGTGGCGTGTTTCTCTCAATAATCGTCCAAGATGTGGCCAACTGCCACGCCGCGGCGTTGACACTCGGTGCCGAAGTGATTGAGGCTCCACATGGTCGCCACGGCGCCGTGCGCGCAATACTGCGTGATCCCGACGGTGTGGTCATAGATGTTGCCACTGCTGAAGGCTATGCCTTGGAGTTGCCCCGCAAGCGCCATGCCTAGCCCATGCGTTGCAGGCTATATTGCGGTCAGCCATTGCCAGTCGTTCCAAAGTTGGGGGCCTTATTGGTCGCCTCGTCATCTGTTCCTAACGGAGCGGCGACGCGGTCATGGGATCAAGTCACGATTGATGCCAACGTCCCATGGATTGAACCATGCTCGCCTGAACTTATCCTAGGCTAATGTCTGCAATTGCCATATCGATAGGATGGCGCGATTACCGCCAGTTTTTTTGTGTGTCGGCGATGAGCAATTAGCGCTGAAAATTCTAAGTCTGCACGAAACCGACGCACGTCCAAATGACCAATGTGCCAACGTACGATCCACTACTCGCCTTTGGTAGCGCAGGGGCACTTATGGCTGTTCACTTGCTTGCCGCGAAATGGGCGCCACCTGCCCATTTCGGCCGGGCTGCTGAAAGCTGCGCGGGCGGGGTTGCCGTCGCTTATGTCTTTGCGCACCTACTACCTATGTTGGCCCATCTGGGCCGCAGCGAGGATTACTACAGCTTAGAAATACTGTTTGGTGGAGCCCTGGCAGGCACTTGCCTCTATCTAGCGGTGGACCGGTTGGAAGATGGTGCTAAGGCGAGTAGAGCTTGGCTGTCATTCGCCGCCCGGATTACAGCGTTTGCAGCCTACAATCTGGTGTTGGGGATATTCTTGACGACAAACCCTCCCGCGACGCTAGTAGCTCATTTTGTGGTGCTCGTGGCGTTAAGCATGCATTTCGTTGTTGTGGACCGTCACCTTCGGTCCTGTCACACCCATGCATATGACCGGCTGGGCCGCTGGGTCGTCGCTCCCTCGATCTTGGTCGGCGCCATAATAGGCAGTTTGCAAGTTTTCCCTTTTTGGCTCCACGAGTTTTTTTTCGCACTTTTGGCGGGCGGCATGATCCTGAACGTACTCAGACAGGAGATCCCTCAGACCGGGAATGGGCAACTGCTCCCTTTCACAGCGGGGGCAGCATTGTTCGGCGCGTTGTTTGTCTTTTCGTCTATGAGCTACTGAAGCAGTCTCTGGACCGCCTCGTGATCGACCACGGCAATCTGGGTGCCATAGCGTTGGGTCAGAATCGTGATGGCAGCGTCATGTGTGGCGTCGACGCTGCCGCATACCGCGTGGCGCGGCACCACCACGAAGTAGCCCCTGTCGATGGCGCCAAGGACGGTTGAGAGAACACATACGTCCGTCTCACAACCCGTCACAACAAGACCGCGTGTGTTCCATTTGTGCAGATGCCCTTCAAGATCGGCACAGGACCATGGATTGAAGATCGAGCGATCGACGAAATTCCGGCCTGTGGCATTGGAAACCAGCGACTCGGGTACTTTCTAATTCTTCAGGAAATAAGATCCAAGTCATGATCGCTGTCCGTCAGGGTAAAAGCGATACGCTGCCGGCGCAGATCAAGCCGACTAGTGCGAGAATGGCCACGGGCGGCCAAATCACTGCGCCGAGGACACTGGAAGTGGCGCGCTGGTTGTCGTCATCCCTCGACGTGTCGTCGCTTCGGACACGATATGCGCTCAAACTTATTACATTGTGCGTATCCGTTCTCATCCTGATACCTGTGTCACGCGGTTGCTGAAATTCGGCTTGCTTAAGATAACAACGCGCCGTGCCCGGTTTTGTTGTGGGATGCCGGGTTTGAGTTGGCTGGATGGCGAGCGGATTAACATGGGATAAGAACAATTGCTGAAATGCCGCCAGGATCATTCCCTGCGGAACAGCACACTTGCCAGTGAACTCGGTCCTGGCAGAAGAGGCATGTGCCCCGTTTGCAGCGCCGGCCAGGATGCCACGATCAACACTGCTCGATCGGCAGGCCTCAGCTCGCTTCATTTTTCCTGTGCCTGACGTCCTTCTGCATATGTCCGGCTGGCTTGCGATCTCTTGGTCTAGCGGGCGATTCAGGGGTCGGAACCCCTTCTAAAGGATCCTGTTGCTTTTGATGCTCAAAGGCTTGCTCCTGGAGCTCGTCAGCCTCTTGTGGATCGCGAGCGATCAGGTCGGCCGCCTCGGGCACCGGAACATCGAACTCATCGACGATAAAATTCGCGTCGCGCTCTTTGCTGGATCGGTTCTCTGATTGTAGCTTGCGCGGATCGTCATGTGATGGCTGGTTCTTTGCCATGAAAGTCTCCGTCAACTGATCATGAGAAGGGCAATCGTTGGCCACCCAGTCCGTTCCATTCGGCGGCACCTGGCGTAACTCTCAGAGGCATTGCCCTAACGGTATTCTTCAAGCTGTTCGCGCAGATCAGCTACATCGCTCTCGCTGACGGCCGAAGCAGAGTTGCCCCAAGAGGACCGCATATATGTCACAAGGTCTGCAATCTGCATGTCCGTTAATTTCCAGTCAAAGGCTGGCATGCCGAGCGGGCCAGGATGCGCCTCGGTGGGAACTGCCAGCGCTCCTTCGAGAATGATGCGCAGTACCGTAGTTGGATCTTCGGCATTTAGCTTGTTTGAACCGGCAAGTGGCGTAAAAATACCAGGAACGCCGGAGCCATCACTGTCATGGCACGCTGCACAATTGTCGAAGTAGATTGCGGCTCCCGCAGCCATGACAGCTTCATCGGGCATATCGACCGGCTCACGCGGTTCATCCTCGAGCGACTTGAGATACAGAGCGATCGCTTCCAAATCGGAGGTTTCCATGTTTTGGGTCGACAGCACAACGACCTCGCCCATCCGCTGCATGGCAACCGCATGCTCTGTGCGGCCTGTTGCGAGATATTCTACGATCTGTTCCTCTGACCAATGAGAAATGCCGCCGTTCTCGCCGCCCCTTATGTTGGGTGCCAGCCAACCTTCCAGAACTCCACCACGAAGGTATTCCTCCTCGACATCTGCACCGGCAAAGTTTTTGCCCGTGTGACAGGCCCCACAATGGGCCGGTCCATCAACGAGATATCGACCGCGGTTCCATTCGGCGGAGTGTTCCGAACTGGGCACAAATGGCCGCTGCTCGAAATAAAGCAGGTTCCACCCGATTACGGCCTCCCGAACGTTGAACGGGAAAGGCAGTTCATTATCCGGCGTTTCGGCATGTACCGGCTCGAGGGAGCGCAGGTAATCATAAATCGAGTCCACATCCTCGCGCGGCATCAGAGTAAAGTTGGGATAAGGCATGGCCGGATACAGATTGTGACCGTCGCGCGAAATGCCTTCGTCGAGCGCTCTATAAAAATCATCCCGGGTCCAGAGCCCTAAACCTGTTTCATCATCGAAAGTAATGTTTGGCGAATGGATAACCCCGAATGGAGTATGCAACGGTCGGCCACCAGCGTAACGCTCGCCACCATTCTCAAAATCGGTGTGACATCCCACGCAATTGGACGCGGTGGCCAGATACCGACCACGTTCCACCTGGCTGAAGGAAAGCTCTTGAGCAACCGCTTGGGGTGCAAGAAGCAAAAGGGCGCCAACAATGATCAATAGCTTAAGGGTCATGCTTGCACCAAAGGGCCAGGCGACCGCAAGTATTGGGATGTGATAGCCTCGGCCGACCAGTAGGTAAGGGCTGCGACTGTATCGGTGGGATTGTAGCCAGCGTTCTGGGGGAAAACGCCTGCGCCCATGACGAACAGGTTATGCAGATCCCAGCTCTGGAGATACCGATTGACCACACTGTCTGCTGGCGTCTGGCCCATAATGGTGCCTCCCGTGTTGTGTGTGGTCTGGTAGGGCATTGAGTCGTATGATCCACGGCGCTCGTTGATCTTGATTTCGCGCCCTCCCATGTTCCGCGCGATTTCTGCCGCTATAGGGGTAATATGATCGGTCAGAAGGCGATCGTTTGCGGTGAAATCATATGTCATCCGCATGAGCGGACGACCCCAATGATCGGTATATGTTGGATCAAGATCGAGATAGTTGTGGCGATAGGCCATCGACGCGCCATGCACCGACAGTGAGGTCTGCTTGAGAAAATTATGCCGCACGGCACGCTTCCACTCGCTACCCCATTCCGGTGTTCCCTCCGGCACCGGATGGCTCTCGATCGGCCGGGCATTGGTCGTCCAGCAGCCTATATATGCTCCTCCGATGAAACCAAGGCCAGAGTGATCGAAATTGTCGCCATTGTAATCGTCCACGATCATGCCGAGCGAGCCGGCCCCTACAAAATTGTTGGTGAACTCTTCCTCATAGAAGACCTCCACCGAACTCATGACCTGGTAGGTATAATTCTTGCCGACCAGCCCTTGGCCGGTTTGCGGATTGTATGGTTCCCCGATTTCAGACAGCAACATCAAGCGGGTGTTCTGCAATTGATAGCCACAAAGCACGACCACGTCCGCGGGCTGCTCGAACAGATTTCCTGACGCATCGACATAGGTCACGCCTGTCGCCCTGGTGCCATCGGGATGCTTGTTGACGTGAAGCACTTCACTGTTGGTCCGCAGAGTGAAGTTGGGGTTGCGCATTACAACGGGGATAATTGTTGTCTGCGGAGCGGCTTTGGAATAATTCCCGCATCCAAACTTTTCGCAAAAGCCGCAATAGGTGCAGGGCGCCAGCGACATGCCAAGCGGATTAACATATGCTTGGCTCATATTGGCCGATGGCGCAGGGAATGGGTTGAGTCCCAGGCCGCGCGCCGCGAAATCAAAACGGTCCTGCGAAAACGTCATCTCCATCGGCGGGTTCGGATATTCGTCACTCCGCCAACCTTCGAAGGGATTTCCGCCCTCCTGGATTGTTCCGCGGATATTGCCTGCTTTGCCGCTGATCCCGCATAGCTTTTCAAATGTGTCGAAGTGAGGCTCCAACTCGTCATAGGTGACGCCGTAGTCCTGGACAGTCATATCCGGCGGCAGAGGGCCGTAGCGTTCTTCATTGTGTGTCTTTGCGACAAAGTCCGATGGCAGAAAGCGAAACGTTTGCCCGTTCCAGTGCACTCCCGCGCCCCCGACCCCGACACCTGGCAGGAAAGATCCCCACCGCCGCATCGGCAAAGCCGTCTGGCTCATATTGTTGCGGAAGGTCAGTGTTTCGCGCGACGTCTCCTGAAACATTTCGTGACGCCAGTAGTAGCGCAATTCATCGGGGGCCAGAGTGGGGGGGAAATCCGTAGGGGTATCGCGCCACCCTCCACGTTCCAAGGCCACGACATTGAGCCCTGCCTTGGTCAACTCATGCGCCATAATTGATCCGGTCCAGCCAAAGCCAATAATTACAGCGTCTGCTTGCGGCAAGGTTTCCACGCAAAAACTCCCTTTGGATTATCGATCGACGTTCCAGCCAGGCCGCCCCGCAAGACTCACTGGCGGCATGGTGATAGGCGCACCGTCGTGGTGGATGAAATCGCGATAGTCGTAGCGCGCGCCTGGAAAACCAACGTAGTGCCACGCCACCATGTCGCGGTTGCCCCCATAGATCGGGTCAGCGAAGAAGCCCTCGATCGTGATTTCTTTGAGCAGGTCAAAGAACGTAGCAATTTGCGCACCTTCGATGGTGACGTCCTCAGCCTCGATCCTTTCGAGGATTTGATCCTGCATAGCTTCGTCAAGATCGGCAAACCGGGCGTCGTGATTGGTCGCGCACCACTGGTCTATGGCATCGATGCATACACGGAACAGCTCGGCTGGGGTGTGTTGAGACTGATAACCCTGGGTAGCCAGTCCTTCGGGCCATGGCCCCTTCATGTACCAGCGCTGCCCACGCCCGTAAAAACCGGCGAGCTGCCGGTCAATAAATGTCAGGACATCCGCCTCGCGAGCACCGGGGCCATCGTCATCACTTGGGATCAGCCGTGCAGTCGCCGCGTAGACAAACGCGCGCTCGGCCATATTCAGGTACGAACCGGTTTCTGTGCCGAAGTATGGTGTGTCGGCAACCCCGGGCGCCCATGGCCATGTTTCTCCGCCGCGAAACTCGCGCGCCAGCGCGAGCTTGGGAAAAGCAATCAACGCCGTACCGCTCAGAAACATACTTTTCAGCATCGACCTGCGTGACAAGGCGACCAGTCCGGCGATTCGGTTCATGGTGTGAGGCCCTCCACAATCAACCTTGCTTGCTAACCCAGCAAGTGCTCGAGGGTTCCCTGACAAAGGCGAAAAAGCGGCAATGGTGCAGACGAACTAGGACGGGCCGGTTTATTCAGACTGGTTTTCGAGCCATCTCAATGCCGCGGTTTCTTCGACATCAAGACCGCTCCTGGAACGAGTTCTGCCAAGCTGAGCAACGTCGGCTGCGAGCTCACCACTGCCCCAACGCTCGATCAATTTGGGATGGATATAGCAGGCGCGGCAAACCGCCCTTGTATTACCGAGCTCGCGCGCCACCTTGTCGATAACGGCATTGAGTTGTCGCTTCTGGTCGGACATGTTTGGCGGCACGGGAGTTTGCCCCAGCAGGGCAAAGGCACGAACCGTGCCTCCCCAAGTCCGGAAGTCCTTAGAGGAAAATTCCTCGCCTACCGCCTGTTTGATATAGGCATTAACGTCTTGCGAGCTTACTTGGTTCAATCCATCGTCCTGATCCCGATATTGGAACAACCTTTGCCCCGGCAAGGTCTGGATGGCGCGCACCGTATGGGCGATACGGCGATCACTAAGCCGGAGATCCCATTTTTGCCCTGACTTGCCCTTGAACGTAAATTTCAATTTGTGGCCGGTGATCTCTACGTGGCGATTGCGGAGAGTGGTAAGCCCGAAGCTGTTGTTCTCTCGGACATAGGCTTCATTGCCGACCCGGATAAGCGTATTGTCGAGGAGCCAGACGACGGTAGCGACGACTTTTCGTGCGTTAAGTCCACGCGACTGAAGATCGCTCATTACAGCGTCGCGAAGCGCTGGCAGGCAACCGCCAAAATTCCGAAGCTGGTTGAATTTGTTGGCCCTACGCATCTCAAGCCAGGCGGCATGGTAGCGGTACTGCTTGCGACCGGCACCATCGCGCCCCGTCGCCTGAATATGCCCGGTTGCATCGGCACAGATCCATACATCGATCCATGCCGGGGGGATGGCTAACCGCTCAATTCTTGAAATAACCCGCGTTTGAGAAATGTGCTTGCCATCTGCCCGATGATAACTGAAGCCTTTGCCTCGGCGGCGGCGACCAAAGCCCGGTTCATCATCGCTTGCATAGCGCAAGCCACACGCATCGAATGGCTCCATTGCATTCATTTCAGCGCGCTCCTGATTCCTCTGGCCCCAACCGCCACGAGCGTTAATGAACCAGCCCGGCCTGTTTGCAGTCTTCGAGCGATATCTCGCCGAGCACAAACGCTTCGTTGTCTTCTGTTTCAGTATCCTGATCCTGGTCATCGGGATCGGACGGTTCCGCTGCGGCGCCGCTCTCTCCGGCACTGGCTTCGTCGTCCTTACCATTGACCTCCATTTCGCGCTCGACGAATGGGTCATCAACGACCTGGGTCTCAGCGGTCTGGGCGTAAAGCGCCCGGCAATGTTGAAGTACATCGTCAAGCCGGTCGTCCGGCACCTCTTGTTCACCGAGGTAAAGAGGCGCTGTCAGCGCGATTGCAGGCGCGAGCGCAAACACAGATGCAATGATGGTTCTCAGCAACATTCCCGGCTCCAAAGCGTTACGCGAACACAACGGACAACCCGCTCAATCGTTGCGGTCGCGCCTTGGGAGAAAATCTATGAGCACTTCGCCTGACACAAATACAGAAAGCAAAGCGTCTGAACCGATGACTGTGCCTCGAACGGCTGCTGAACTGCGTGATGACGCGGCAGTCAACGATCACACCCGTGCAGGGGGGAGACGACTTGTCGATGCTCCCGAGGCCGATGCTCGATGCACTGGAGGATACGAAGATGCCGCAAGGGGATAAATCGAAATACACGGACAAACAGAAGCGCAAGGCCGAGCACATCGCCGAAAGCTATGAGGAGCGCGGCGTTGCAAAAGATGAAGCCGAGCGCCGTGCTTGGGCCACGGTCAACAAGGATGACGGTGGCGGAAACAAATCGGGCTCAGGACGCGGGACAAGGACCGGCAATCCAGCCGCACATCGCGGCGGCGAGAAAGGCGGCAAGGCTTCGGCTGCGCGGCCGGCCAGTGAAAGGTCAAAGTCCGCAAAGAAGGCCGCAGAAACCCGAAAAAAGAATGCAACCGGCAGTTGGGGCACGCCTCCCGTTTTCAGGATTGGGGAGGCTCTTGATCGGACCGGCTATTTTTCTTTTGCCTATGCTTGATGCTGCCGGGCAACAGGCGCTCGGCAAGGCGGACGACCGTTATAAGCGTAAAGCCAATGGAGATCGTGGCCAGAAAAAGAAGATATTGTCCCGCGCCAACGATTATGCCTAACGAGGCCGCGAGCCAGATATTGGCCGCTGATGTCAGGTTATGGACGTGCCCGCGGGTAAAGACGATCGCACCCGCGGCAATGAACCCTATGGCTTGCGCCAAGCCTTGTATAACGCGCAACGGGTCGATCGCATCCCCGTTCGATGTCGCCCGAAAGCTCTCATGCAACATCAGCGCCGAGATGGTGATTGCCGCTGAACTCAGTGCAACCAGTCCGTGGGTGCGAATACCGGCAGACATACCTCTCAGTTCGCGATCGAAACCCAACAAGATCCCGCCACAAGCTGCCAACCCCAATCGTCCGACCATTTCCAGATCTTCAATCATCTGCGTTGCCGATCCTCATTCAATTATCACATTCCAACGCGCGACTTTGAGTGTCGTTTCAGTCCTGCCTGTCGGCCGCAACGTGTTCAGGGACTGTGACAACCGGCCGAGCCGTTGCGTAGATCGCGCTCACCGCCGATTAACCCAAGTTAATGTGGCAAGCGGCCGCTGGCCGAGCCGAGGGTGGGATGGGTGCCAAAGCACGGGCCCCGATTTACGATCGAACCTGTCGCAGGCATGCATTGCAGAACCGCGAGAAAGTTCTGGTGGTCAATGTATGGCCGCAAGAACCGGAAGGTGGATCAGAAGGGCATTATGAACGGCACTAGAACAATGCTGACGCATGGCGCAACGAAGGCAAGCGGTGTGCCGATATTTACGCTTGCGGAAGCAACACATCGGCACATCCAACGCCCCGTCTTTGGTCGAAGCCGCGCAACGGAGTCCGTTACTGGCTTGAGGTGATAACAACTGATCGCGCCGTGACCAGAATTTATGCCAGCCGTCCAGGAAGTACCGATCTAACAGTGCTGCCGCCGGATGCCTGAACGCGTCTGGTTGTGCATCTGCACTCTTTCACC
Source organism: Pelagibacterium lentulum (assembly GCF_003992625.1). GTDB lineage: Bacteria > Pseudomonadota > Alphaproteobacteria > Rhizobiales > Devosiaceae > Pelagibacterium > Pelagibacterium lentulum. The sequence goes on from NZ_RZMW01000002.1 coordinate 33,067, forward strand.
AACGCCGCCCACATCCCCAACTGTCATTCCGGTACGCGTTACCGGAATCCAGAAAGCAGGAAACGACGGCATGGACGTGTGACGCACGCCCCTCAGTTGGACCCGCCGTCGGAGCGGTGTCCAAAAGGCAACAGGCGCAAGACGCGCCTCATCGCCTCACGCTTCCCGCTATCTTCCCCGGCCCTTCACCCTCGATTGCCTTGCACCATCCGCCGCGATAGCCTTCCACTCCACAACCAGCAAGAGAGGCGCATCATGGACCGATACACCGGCGGCTGCCTGTGCGGCAGCGTCAGCATTGTGGCGACGGGCACACCCAATCGGGTGGGATTGTGCCATTGCATGGAATGCCGCAAGCATCACGGGGCGCTGTTCTTCGCTGCGGCGATGTTCCCCCAAAACGCCGTGACGATCACGGGCGAAACCCGCGATTACAAGGGCCGCAATTTTTGCCCGGAATGCGGCTCATCGGTCTTTGCCCGCACCGACGACGAAATCGAAGTGCATCTGGGCGCCCTCGATGCCCCGAACCAGTTGATGCCGACCTACGAGAACTGGACGATCCGCCGCGAGGCCTGGCTTCCACCCTTTCCGCTCAAAAAGCACTATCCACGCGACCGCGACAGCGCCGGGCTTTTCGAGGAATAAACGAAAACTTATCCCCGC
>NZ_RZMW01000003.1 GCF_003992625.1 Pelagibacterium lentulum
TGGCATGACTGGAGAGGGCGGGGATAAGTTTTTTGGCAATGCTTCTCTGTTTCGCCCCCGGGCTTGACCCGCGGGTCGGTGCCCCAAGCAAGCGCTGCAAAGAGAGATCCCCGGGTCAAGCCCGGGGACGATAGCGGAGGGGATGGGGCAGAACGTGAGGCGCGGGCTTCTCGGCTTTGCCTCGTCGGTACGGGCAATTCCAAAATCATCACGCGCTCAAGTATCCATAACCAAACTATCCGATCTCGCCCGCGGGCTTGACCCGCGGGTCTGTGCCCCAAGCAAGCGCTGCAAAGACAGACCCCCGGCTCAAGGTCGGGGACGATAGTGGAGGGGATGGGGCAGGATGAGAGGCGGGGGGCGGCGTTGGTGCAGAAGCCGAAACGCTGCGCCGGTCATTCTTCGGGTTCGGTGGTGAAAAGCAGCGGAAATCCGTTCTGCTGGGCCAGATCAACCGCTTCGGTCGCCTTGGTTTCGGCAATCTCGCGCGTATAGACGGCGATTACGCACACGCCTTTTTGATGGGCTACCATCATTTTTGCATAGGCGGTGTCGGCTGTGAGCCGGAACACGGCCTTGAGCACCTGCACCACGAATTCGCGCGGGGTGAAGTCATCATTGACCAAAAGCACCTTATGCAGCTTGGGCTGTTTGGTCTTGATCTTGGGTTTTGTACGGGTCCTGGTATCGGTCTCGCTCATCGTCCTTGCGTTCCCGAAAGAGCTTGCACCTAGAGCAAATCTGCTTTTCATGGAATCGCAGACTCTCTCTAACTCCTTGAAATGTCGCGAGTTCGAACCGGAAAACCGTTTCCACCTTTCCTGAACACGCTCTAAAGCGCGATAAAAAAGCGCGCTGGCGGCGTTTATACCATACCAGCGCGCGATTGTTCCAGTGACCGTTTGGTCGGTTAGCTTGCCTGAGCCTCTGCGGCTGCGGCGCGGGCGGCCCGCTTGCGCTCATGAGGATCGAGATGGATTTTACGCAGGCGCACCGAGGTCGGCGTCACTTCCACATATTCATCGTCGGCAATATAGCTCAGCGCCTGTTCGAGACTGAGCTTTTTGGGAGGAGTCAGTCGGATCGCCTCGTCCTTGGACGTGGTGCGAATATTGGTGAGCTGTTTGCCCTTGAGCGGGTTCACTTCGAGATCGTTTTCCCGGTTGTGCTCGCCAATGATCATGCCTTCATAAACATCGACACCGGGATCGATCAGCATGGGCCCGCGATCTTCAAGATTGAACAATGCATAGGCAACGGCCTGACCTGTCCCGTTGGAGATCAGAACGCCGGTGCGGCGCATGGGCAGTGGGCCCTTGAAGGGCGCATATTCGTGAAAGACGCGGTTAAAGATCGCCGTGCCGCGGGTATCGGACAAAAGTTCGCCCTGATACCCGATCAGCCCGCGTGTGGGCACATGCAGGCGCACACGGGTGCGACCGGCGCCAGAGGGGCGCATTTCGACCAGATCGCCGCGGCGCTCGGTCAGCTTTTGCACAACCACTGAAGAAAATTCGTCATCGACGTCGATGATTACTTCCTCGATCGGTTCGAGCTTTTGCCCGTTTTCCTCGCGGAACAGCACTTTGGGACGGCCAAGACACAGCTCGAACCCTTCGCGCCGCATGGTTTCGATCAGAACGCCGAGCTGGAGTTCGCCGCGACCGGCAACGTCAAAGCTGTCATTGTCATCGCCGGGGGTGACGCGAATGGCCACATTGCCTTCCGCTTCGCGCATCAGGCGCTCACGAATCACACGCGATTGCACCTTGTCGCCTTCGCGACCGGCCAGCGGGCCATCATTGATGCGGAAGGTGACCGAGAGGGTCGGCGGGTCGATCGGCTTGGCCTCAAGCGGTTCGGTGACCTGGGGCACCGCAAGCGTATTGGCAACGGTTGCGGTTTCGAGCCCTGCAATGGCGACGATATCGCCGGCCTTGCCTTCGTCGATGGGCTCGCGTTCGATGCCGCGGAACCCGAGAACTTTCGAGATACGGCCCTTTTCGACAATCTTGCCGTCACGGTCGAGCGCGTGAATGGCATCGCCGGGCTTGACGGTCCCTGAGTGAATGCGGCCGGTCAGAATGCGGCCGAGAAAGGGGTTGCGCTCGATGGTCGTAACCAGCATCTGGAACGGCCCGTCCTCGACTTTGGGTTCGGCGAAATGCTCAACCACCTTATCGAGCAAGGCGCCGATATCGTCCCTGGGGCCGGAGGGGTCATCGGCCATCCAGCCCTGCTTGGCCGAACCGTAAAGTACGGGGAAATCGAGCTGCTCGGGGGTGGCATCGAGGGAAACGAAAAGATCGAAAATTTCGTCGAGCACTTCGTTATGGCGCTCTTCGGGCTTGTCGATCTTGTTGATCGCAACGATGGGGCGCAGGCCGATCTGCAGGGCCTTTGACAGAACGAATTTGGTCTGCGGCATCGGGCCTTCGGCAGCATCGACGAGAATGACCGCGCCATCGACCATCGAGAGGATACGTTCAACCTCGCCGCCGAAATCGGCGTGGCCCGGTGTGTCGACGATGTTGATGCGGGTGTCTTTCCAGTTGAGCGAGGTCACCTTGGCCAGAATGGTGATGCCGCGCTCTTTTTCCAGATCATTGGAATCCATAACGCGTTCATCGACGCGCTGGTTGTCGCGAAAGGTCCCCGATTGACGCAAAAGCACGTCGATAAGAGTGGTTTTGCCATGATCGACGTGTGCAATGATCGCAATGTTGCGCAAGCTCATAAGGGTCAGCCAGTTTTTGGGAGGTTTGAAAATCTTTGGCTGCCCATACCCCAGCGGGGGCTGCGAAACAAGGAAAAACGGCGCGAACCCGCTATGCGTGCCGCGCCGATGGTTTTGCGAATGGGCTTATTTGAGGCTTCTCGGCTTATCTTCGGGCTGCCACAGCCCGAGCCCGAAGCCGTCGGGATCTTCAAAATCGGCGCTCCAGCCGCCCGGTGCTTCTTCGACCGGGGTTACAATCGTGACCCCTTTTTCGGCCAGTTGGGCAACGACATCGTCAATGCCGCCATCGGCAAGCTCGAAAATCAGGGCTGGCGTATTGCCGCGTTTGCCTTCCATCTGGAAGAAGACGAGTTCAAGGCCCCGATCGAGCGTGCCGGAGAGCCAGAAGGGATCAGCCCCTTCCTGACGTGTGAGGTCGATGCCAAGCACATCTTTGTAAAACGTCTCGGTGCGTTCGATATTGGCGACGTAAAAGACAATCGAGGCACGGTGCGGTTTGGGGAGCATGGTCGGGGGTTTCCTTGGTATGGGATTGAAAACTTACGCCTGCTTGTTGCCGCGACTAGTCTTTTTGTGAGCGCGCTATGATAAAAAGATGTCCATCAGGATCGTGGCTGGCAAAAACGCCGCCATGGCGCGCCAGAAACGGTGTGAGTGCCTGCCGGATGGCGCCATAGGCGAGATCGAGATTGAGGCTGTTTGCGCCTTGCGGCAGCGTTATGCCGTTGCGGGTCAGCGCCTTTTTAAGGCTGCGAATACGCTGGCGCAGAGCGTCGTCTGAAATGCCCAAAAGATAGGTGATGTCCTTGCGTGTATGGCCCGAAAGCGCAAGGGCCGCAATCACGCGCAAAGCCGGGGGCAGGGATTCCAGAAATGCGGCGATTTCCGTGCCGGAGATAGCTGGTTGCGCATCGTCTTCTGGCGCGGTTTCGGCTTCCCAGCTTGTTTCCCGCCGCCGTCGCCGGATTGCCGAACGCGCGTCAAAGGCCGCGCGTCGCCTTATGGCACCAGCCATCCAGCGCCGGTCGGCCAGAGAGGAAAAATTGGAACGTCCCGCCGAAAGGGCGGCGATCAGAACGTCCTGAACGATGTCTTCAGCTTCCTCCGGTAGTCTGGCATAGCGTCGCGCTGTTTGCAGCAGATGCGCATAAGGGAGCTTTTCCGGCATGCTTAGCATGCGGTCTTTTCCGCTTTTATGGTTTCTGAGGCAACCATTTGTGCAAACGCTTCGGCTGAAACGGGGGGTGAGAAATAATAGCCCTGAACCTGCGCGCACCCTTCTGCGCGGATGACTTCGAGCTGTTCGATGGTTTCCACGCCTTCGGCAACGGTCGTCATTCCAAGGCTGGTGCCAAGTCCGATCATCGCTTTTACAATTGCGCGGCTATCAGATTTTGTGGCGATATCGCTCATAAAGGCGCGATCAATCTTGATCTTGTCGAAAGGGAAGGCCCGGAGGTAAGAGAGCGCAGAATAGCCGGTGCCGAAATCGTCCATGGCAATCCTTATGCCCAGATCCCGCAACTTATGCAGCGTATCGAGATTGGCGGCGCTGTCCTCGAGCAGAAGCGATTCCGTGATTTCAAGCTCAAGGCGCCAAGACTCCAGCCCCGAACATTTCAGAGCTTCGGCCACTTGCGCCACAAGATCGCCGCGGGCGAACTGAACCGAGGAAAGATTGACCGCGACGGCAATTTCGGCGGGCCAGTTGGCAGCGGCTTTGGCCGCCTTTTCGAGTACCCGAACGCCGATTGGCCGGATCAGCCCCGACTCTTCGGCAATGGGTATGAACTCGACGGGGGAGATCGGGCCAAATTCGGGGTGGGTCCAGCGCAGCAGTGCTTCTGCAGCGACGATTTTATTGCAATCAAGTCCAACAAGGGGCTGAAAGACCAGTTCAAGCGCATCGGTTTCGAGCGCCGCCCGCAGGCCGGTTTCTATGGCGCGTCGGCGCTGCAAGGCGGCGTCCATACCGGCCTCAAAAAAGTGATAGGTTGAACGGCCTTCCGATTTGGCACGCGCAAGCGCAAGGTCGGCATTGTTCATCATCGTATCGGCACTGTGGCCATCGGCGGGTCCCACTGCAATGCCGACGCTCGCTGTTACCTGCTGGCGCAGGATGCCATCGATAATGGGCTCGGCCACCGAAGCAACGATGGCGCTTGCGGTATCGGCCGCCTGGCGCGGATCTTTAAGCCCGGTCAAAATTATACCGAACTCGTCACCGCCCAACCGGGCAACGCGTCCCTTGCTGCCTGCCAGATCGACAAGCCGCTGGGCAATGGTGCGCAGCACATGATCGCCCATGGCGTGACCGTTGCTGTCGTTGATGGCCCGGAAATTGTCGAGATTGATCGCCAGCAGCGCAAAGTGCCGACCCGCTTCAGTATTCTGGCATGTCGCTTCGAGATGCTCGCGGAAAAGCGCGCGATTGGGCAGGTCGGTCAAGGCATCGTGGGTTGCGATATGGCGCATGCGCGCTTCGGCGGCCAGTTGCTCGGTAATGTCCTCGTGCGTGGTCACGACGCCGCCGCCATCGAGCGGCTGGTGGCGCAGGGACAGATATGTGCCGTCGGTCATCTTGACGACTTCTCGCACATATTTCCCGCCGGTCAGGATCGCCATGCGTTCGCGGAAATATTGCTCGCGATCGACCGGAGCGTGCCGGTTGGAGGCGAGTCGATGATCGAGAATGGCGGCAAATTCTGTTTCGGGCCGTGTTAATTCTTCCGGCAAGCCATACATTTGCGCATAGACGCGGTTGCAGGCGACAAGCCGACACTTGGCGTCAAACATGGACAGGCCCTGGCTCATATTGTTGATGGCTGCGTCGAGCAGGGCATATTGGCGCTCAAGTTCATGCTTGCGCTCGGCCATCATATCCGAGCGCGCAAGCTCGTCGGTGACGTCCTCATGGGTGACGACCCAGCCCAGACCTGGCGCGTAGATATGGGCGGTTTCGAGCGTTCTCTGGGCCGCTGTCAATTCGAGATTGACCATGCGGGCGCCTGAGCGGTTGCTCAGCAACTCAGCGGTATAGGCTTCATAAAAGTCCTCGACGCTGGTGTCGGGGTGATTGCCCAGTTTGCAGCTTAGCGCGACAAGCTCGTAAAGCGACATGCCTCTGCGGATCGCAGTGCCGGGAAAGCCATAAATATCAAGGTAATGCTGGTTCCACAGGACGAGGGAGAAATCCGGGCTCCAGACACAAAAGCCGAAGGGAATTGCCTGAAGTGCTGCGTCGAGCAGCAAGGCTTCGCCGGTGCGGGGTGAACCCAATTCTTCCTGCATTGCGCGTGAGGTCCAACTCGAAAAATACCGCGGCAGTCTAGAATGGTGTCGCTTAACGCGAACTTAAGGTCAGCTTTTGCAAAAAAGGGCCCGAAACGGGCCCTTTTTGATATGTTTTCGTCAGAGGTCTCAGTGGCCGGTGCGCAGCTTGCGCGCACCATAGGTTTTGAGCCGCAATCCATTGAGCTTGATGAAGCCTTCGGCGTCGTGATGGTCGTAAGTGCCGGTGCCTTCCTCGAAGGTCACAAGGTCTTCCGAATAGAGCGAAAAGGGCGAGGACCGGCCGATGACATGAGCCGAACCCTTGTAAAGCTTCAGTGTTACCTCGCCAGTAACGTATTCCTGGCTCTTGTCGATCAGCGCCTGAAGCATTTCGCGCTCGGGGGCAAACCAGAAACCGTTATAGATCAATTCGGCATAGCGCGGCATGATCTCGTCTTTCAAATGCGCCGCGCCGCGGTCGAGCGTGATCGATTCAATGCCGCGATGGGCCGCAAGCAGAATGGTGCCGCCCGGCGTTTCGTAAATGCCGCGGCTCTTCATGCCGACAAAGCGGTTCTCGACCAGATCGAGCCGCCCGATGCCGTGCTTGCCGCCAAGTTCGTTGAGCTTGGTGAGCAGGTTGGCGGGCGAAAGCTTTTCGCCATTGACCGAAACCGCATCACCCTTCTCAAACCCGATGGTGATGGTTTGCGGCTCATTGGGTGCATCGATGGGGTCGACAGTGCGCTGATAAACGTAGTCGGGGGCTTCAATGGCGGGGTCTTCGAGCACCTTGCCTTCCGAGGAAGTGTGCAACAGGTTGGCATCGACCGAAAAGGGGGCTTCACCGCGCTTGTCTTTTGGGACCGGGATCTGGTTGGCTTCGGCATATTCGAGCAGTTTGGTGCGGCTCTGGAGATCCCATTCGCGCCAGGGTGCAATGACCCGGATCGAGGGATCGAGCGCATAGGCGCATAGCTCGAAGCGCACCTGGTCGTTACCCTTGCCGGTGGCGCCATGGGCAATGGCATCGGCGCCGGTTTCACGCGCGATCTCGACAAGCCGCTTGGCGATTAGCGGGCGGGCAATCGAGGTGCCCAGCAGGTAAACCCCTTCATAGACCGCGTTGGCGCGGAACATGGGGAAGACGAAATCGGAAACAAATTCCTCGCGCAGATCGTCGATATAGATTTCCTTGATGCCCATCATTTCGGCGCGCTGGCGCGCCGGTTCGAGTTCCTCGCCCTGGCCGAGATCGGCGGTGAAGGTCACGACCTCGCAATTATATTCATTGCGGAGCCATTTGAGGATGATCGAGGTATCCAGCCCGCCTGAGTAGGCGAGAACGACTTTTTTGATGTCTTTGCTCATGGATGGGCTTTGTGCTTGGAATTGAAAACTTGGGTTTGAAAATTGAAAACAGGTGGCGCACCCTAATCAGATCGGCCCACTTTAGGCAATGGCGCGCGCAAATCGGGCGTTGTTTGCGCGAATTTTGGGTGGACGCGGGGAAAATTGCAGCGCAGTGTTCGCGCAAATAAGCTCATTCCTTCAAGCGATAGCCCACAATGATCGAATTCGTTCCCGACCTTCCCGTCCTGCTCGGTTTTGCGCTTGCCGCCATCGTGCTTGCGATCACGCCCGGCCCTGATATGGCGCTTTTTATTTCCCGCACCATCAATTTCGGCACGCATCATGGCTTTGCGACGGTTCTGGGCGCGGTGACGGGCATTGGGGTGCATACGCTTTTGGCCGCATTCGGCATTTCCATCCTGATTTTAACGGCACCTGCCGCTTTCATGGCGCTCAAGATTGCCGGGGCGGTCTATCTGATCTGGCTGGCGATTTCCGCCATCCGGTCGGGCGCCGGGCTTGTCATCACCAAGGGCAATGGCCGGGTGCCCAGCCTTAAGGCCAGCTATTTTACCGGACTGGGGATCAATCTCACCAATCCCAAAGTGGCGTTGTTTTTCGTGACCTTCCTGCCCCAGTTCGTTTCCCCCTCCGATCCGGCGGCGGCGGGCAAGCTGGTGTTCCTGGGGCTCGAATTTATCGTTTTGTCCGTGCCTATCGTTATCGGGATCGTGCTTGGCGCCCATTGGCTTTCGGGTACGCTGGCGCGCAGCGAAAAGATACAAAAGGCGCTGAACTGGAGTTTTGCGGCGGTCTTTGCCGGATTTGCCGCGACCATCTTGATGGCCGAAGCCCGGAAATAGCAGCCAGATGAATTATCGACACGCTTTTCACGCGGGCAATTTTGCCGATGTGGTCAAGCATATCACCCTCACCCGTATCCTGGCCCATCTGTTGCGCAAGGAGGCCGCGTTCCGGGTGGTCGATACCCATGCCGGTGTCGGGCTTTACGATCTTTGGGGCGATGAGGCCGAGCGCACAGGCGAATGGCGTGAGGGGATCGCGCGCTTGTTCAATACGCCGCCGCCAGAAGCGGTAGCCGAACTTTTCGTGCCCTATCTCGATGCGGTCAGGGCCCAGAACCCGGATGGCCAGTTGCGCTATTACCCCGGCTCGCCCTTTGTGACCCGCCACATGCTGCGCAAGCAAGACCGGCTGATGGCGCTCGAGCTGCACCCCAGCGATGCGCAGGCGCTCAAGGAAAATTTCGCCGGCGATATCCAGACGCGCGTAACCGAACTTGACGGCTGGGCTGCCCTGGGCACGCATTTGCCGCCCAAGGAGCGGCGCGGGCTTGTGCTTGTCGATCCGCCTTTCGAGCAGAAGGGCGAATTTCAGCGCATGGTCCAGAGCCTTGAAAAGGTGCATAAGCGTTGGCCGACCGGGATTTATGCCTATTGGTATCCGATCAAGGATCCAAGGGATGTTTCCGCCTATGGTGCAGCGCTCAAGGCCACAGGTATCAAGAAGATTCTGCGGCTGGAATTGACCATTCGTGCGGCCTCGACCCCGCCGCGCCTGCATGGTTCCGGCATGATCATTATCAATCCCCCCTTTATGCTCGAAGCGGAGATGCAGGCGATTCTGCCGTTTCTGGCCAAACGGCTTTCGGACGAGAATCGGGGCCGGTTTTCGATCCAATGGATCGCCGGGGAAACCTGAAATTTTCGGGACAGGTGGAACGGCTTGTGAGTCTGGCCGCTTATTCCCCCAGAGCCGTTCAGGATTTGATTGAATCAAATCCCGTGGCTCTAAGTCCTTGTTTTGTTGCGTGTCCGAACCGCAAAACCGTTTCCACTTTTGCCGGACACGCTCTATTCTGGACAAAAATGAATAATGGATAGGGTTTAAAATGACATTTGGCGATTTTATCAGGATTTTGTTTTCGATCCTCATTCCCCCGCTCGGGGTCTTCCTGCGCGTGGGGTTCGGGCTGCATTTCTGGCTCAACATCCTTTTGACGCTGCTGGGCTATGTTCCCGGCCTTGTGCATGCGATCTGGATCATCGCCAGTCGCCGCACCCAGGACGGTCTGCCGCGGTAGGGCTGGCGCTTGTTGCTGTCTGGCTGCCGGGAATAAATCCCGGAGTGACAATTGGGGGTGAGGGAGGCGTCGGTGTAAGAGTGTGGACGCAAAACCGGACACGTTCGGGCGTTCGGGTAAGAGCCAATATCGCTACCCATCGTGTCTATCCCATGATGAAACGGGCGGCGGCCTCGGCGTGCAATTGGGTCGTATCATAGACCGGCAGGGGGCTGTCATCATCGGAAATCAGCATGCCGATTTCGGTGCAGCCGAGAATGACCGCCTGCGCGCCATTGGCGGCAAGGCGCTCGATGGCGGTGATATAAGTCTGCCGCGATTGCTCGGTGACAATGCCCCGGCATAACTCGTTATAGATTATGGCGTTGAGATCGGTGATCCCGACATCGGGCACGATGGGGTCAAGGCCATGCCGGCGCAGCCGCGCGGTATAAAAATCCTTTTCCATCGTAAAGCTGGTGCCCAATAGCCCGACCCTTTGCGCACCGTCGTCCTTGAGCGCCTTGGCTGTCGGGTCGGCGATATGAAGAAAGGGAATATCGATGGCCGTTTCGATGGCGGGGGCGACGATGTGCATCGTGTTGGTGGCCAGAACGATGGCCTCCGCACCTGCCGCTTCGAGCGTCTTTGCGCTTTGCGCGAGAAGGGCGCCTGCCTTGTCCCAGTCATTGTCGCGCTGCATCTGGGCGATGGGGGCAAAATCGAGCGAATGGAGCAGGATGGGCGCCGAATGCAGCCCGCCCATTGTGCGTGCGACCGCGCGATTGATGGCGCTGTAGTAATGGGCGGTGGACTCATGGCTCATGCCACCGATCAGACCGAGCGTTTTCATGAGGCTTGTATGGCTTCAGCCGCCAAACGCTTCGGGATGTCCTTGAAGGCGGCGACGATCTTGAGATAGGCGGGGCGCTTGAAAGGCACGATGATGTCGGGCAGGGCTTCAAGATCCTCCCAGCGCCAATCGTCAAATTCAGGATCGCAATTGGGCTGGGTTTCGGTTGAAAGGTCGATTTCCCTGTCATCACCCTCGAAAAGGAATGCGAACCATTTTTGCCGCTGGCCGCGATATTTGCCCTTGAGCGCGATTCCAAGCACCTCATCGGGCAGATCGTAATAGATCCAGTCCGGTGCCTCATCGAGAAGCGAGACCGAGCGGATCGCGGTTTCTTCATAAAGTTCGCGATAGGCGGCAGCGGCCGGGTCTTCGCCCTTGTCTATTCCCCCCTGGGGCATTTGCCAGGGGCGTTCGACCTCCGAGGTGTCGGGGCCGGGGGTAAAGATGCGCCGGGCGATAAAGACCCTGCCGGCAGGATTGAACAGAGCGATGCCGACGCAATCGCGATAGGGCAGGTTTTCGCGGGAAATCACTGGTTGTCTCCAACTCTCGATAAAGCGCTGATGGGGACCAGCACCACGCCGGCTTGATCCAGGTCTTCGGCCCATTGACTCAACGTGCGGATCGAGACCGGCAGAGCGGTAATCGAACCGATGGCATAGCCGCGCTCGCGCGCCTGGGCCTCGAGTGCAGCAAGCTCGGAAGCGATCGCTTGGCTGGACGGGTTGGCGTCCAGTTCGCGGTCGATGCGGGCAAAGGGCACCTGGTTCTGGCGCGCCAGTTGGGCGGCAAGCGAGCGGTTGGAGCTGCCATCGTCGAGATAGGCAAGGCCCCTCATGCTCAGTTCCTCCATTACCGGGCCGAAATCGGCGGCCGAGGCGGTAAAGCGTGCGCCCATGTGGTTGATAAGCCCGGTATAGCCCCCCATGCGGCCAAGCACCCAATAGAGCTTTTCGAGATTTTCCCGTGGCGGGTTGTCGGCGAGAAGCGTATGGGGCCCCGGATCATTCTGGGGGTAGTCGAAGGGTTCGAGCGGAACCTCGAGCATAAGTTCATGGCCGGCTTCGCGGGCCTGGGCAGTCAATTGCTCAAGACCCGTGCCATAGGGCGCAAAGGCGAGCGTTACCGCGCCGGGCAGCGCGCGAATGGCCTCACGGGTCGTGGCTTCGTTGATGCCAAGGCCGGTCATGACGATGCCGATCAGGGGGCGGCCACCGGCTGCTTCGAGAGAGATCGAGGGACGTGCATAGGCCTCGAACGGGCGCACGCCATCGCCCCCGACGCGCGGCAAGGGGCCCATCTGGGTCGTTTCGACAAGTTCGGGCAGGGAACCGAATTCAGTCAGACGGTCGCCGGTTGCAACAACGCCATCGTCGCCAAGGGTGATGAAGGAGGGGCCGGTGCCGATGGCCGGCTGGCTAGAGGCGGGCGGGGCCTCGCCAGCGGGAAATTCCTCGCCCATCTCTATGGCAATCGGATTGTTGGCTTGCGCTGTGCTCAGGGGCACCTCGGCTGCGGGCCTGCCGCCCATTGGATCGTCCGTAAAGGCGATCCAGAGGCCGATCCCGATGCCAATGCCGACGACGAGCGCGGCGCTGGTGCGCGCCCAGGGCCAGTGCCGCCATGAGGCAAAAGCGCCGGACGTCTTTGTCCGGCGCCGCTTGCCGCCCAAAGGCGCGTTCAGTTCCTCACTCATACCTTGCTCCAAATCCAATTGAGCATGGACCCTGCCCCCAAAGCAAAGTGGCGCTTATTGTCCGGCTGCTTCTTCGAGCGCTTCGAGTTCCTCGATCTGGTCTTCGCTCGGCGCGATCACGGCATCGGGATCGGGCGGGAAGGCCTCATGGGTCTCTTCGCCGAGGATGAGGCTGATCGCGAACTGGAGCTGGTTGTCCTCCTCCCGGTTGGCGGGGACATAGACCGACGATCCTACCGTCGCTTCTTCTTCCTCCTCTCCGGCAATATGCCCGGACAGCCCGGCCTCTCCGATGATTTCGTCACGGCCCTGGAATTCCTCTGGAACGTTCTGGAAGACGACGATGTCGGGCTGGATGCCCAGTGCCTGGATCGAGCGGTTGTTGGGCGTGTAATAGCGTGCCGTCGTTAACCGCATGGCGCCATCGGGCCCAAGCGGGATGATCGATTGGACCGATCCTTTGCCGAATGAGCGGGTGCCGACGATTGTCGCACGGCCATGATCCTGCAGTGCGCCGGCAACGATTTCAGCCGCCGAGGCCGAGCCGCCATTGATCAGGACTATGATCGGCACATCTGCAATCATGGCGTCCAGATCGTCGGGCCGTGCATCATAGCGCGAACTTTGACCCGCCACGCGACCGCGTGTGAGCACCACGCTGCCCTGGGAGAGGAAGGCGTCGGCAACGAATTGGGATTGATCGACCAGCCCGCCGGGATTGTTGCGCAGGTCCAGGATAATGCCTTGGGGCAAACCGTTTTCGGCTTCGTCGACGATTTCCCGGATCGCCCGGTCAAGGCCGGAATAGGCCTGAGCGGAAAAGCGCGATAGCCGGATGATGGGCACGTCGCGCTCGTAGTCCCAGCGCACGGCCTGAACGGCAATGACATCGCGGGTGAGGGTCAGTTCAATCGGTTGGCTGGCGCCTTCGCGCGCGATGACGATATCGATGTCGGTGCCGATCTCGCCGCGCATGAGATTGACCGCCTCGTCGAGGGTCATACCCATGACCTGTTGGCCATCGATTTCAATTACAAGGTCATTGGCCAGTACGCCGGCGCGGGCGGCTGGGCTGTCGTCATAGGGGGTGACGACCTTGACCAGGCCGTCTTCCATCGTGACTTCGATGCCAAGCCCGCCAAAGGTGCCCGAGGTGTCCTCGCGCACATCGGCAAAGCTTTCAGGAGAAAGATAGGCCGAATGAGGATCGAGCGACGACAACATGCCCTGAATGGCGGCGCGGACCAGTTCGGTCTCGTCGGGCGCTTCGATATACTCGTCGCGAATGCGATCGAGCACCAGCCCGAACAGCTCGAGCTGACGGTAGAACTCATCGTTGGGATCCGCGTTCTGCGCAAGCACCGTACCGGGTGCCATCAGTCCGAGAACCAGAACGCCCACCGCCATAATGCGCCGTTTAAATACTGCCATCAGCTCGATCCACTTTCTTCCTGATCCGGGCTGGCCACCCACCACCCTGCCGGGTCGATGGGGATGCCGCCCTCTCTGAGTTCAACATATAGGGTTGGGCCGTTAACATTGGCAGACCCCGATGTGGCGATCTGACCGGTCGAACGCGCGCCCATCGCTCCGATCGGGGTGCCCATCTGCACGAACTGGTCAGGCTCGACATCGATACGGGCCAGTCCGGCGAGAACGATCATATAGTTTTGTCCGGCATTGAGAATGACGATTTGGCCATAATTGAGGAAGGGCCCGGCATAGGCAACCCAGCCGTCGGCAGGGGCATGGACTTGTGCCTCCGGGGCAACCAGATAGGTCATGCCCTGAGTAATGCCGCCATAACCGTCCGAGGCTCCATAGGTCGAAAGGTGTTCGCCAAGGACCGGGGCGGTGAGAAAACCGCGTGCCGCTTCAAGGGGTACGGCCGGTTCGGTGCGCTCGGTGTCGGCAAAGGCGAGTGCCAGCGTTGCGGGGTCGAGCGTGGGTACGGTCTGGCCGGCGCTGGCCGCCCGATGAGCCGCATCGGCTGCGGTCACGGCGGCAATGCGCGTTTCCAGCCCTGCGATCAATTGTTCGAGAGATGATGCGCGATCGGCCAGGGCCTGGGCTTCGGCCTCCTCGCGAATCAAATCTTCGCTGAGCCACTCCAGCCCCTGGGTCCGGGCGTGGATGATGGTTGCAATGCGCAGGCGCTCGCCATTGAGGGTTGCAAGATTGGCGGCCAGAAGGTCCGCTTCGGCCAGGGCCGCGTCCTTAAGCTGCTGAAGGTCGGCAAGATCGGTGGTGACGGTCTCGGCTCGGGTCTGCAATTGAGGCAATACCGCACTTAACAGCATAGCGGCGCGGGCCGAGCCGAGCGCATCGGAGGGATCAACGATCAGAGCCGGGGGCGGGGCGGCCGAAATGCGCTGCAGCGAGGCCAAGAGATTGGAGATCGAGCGGTCGTGGCCATCGAGCCTGGCTCGGATCGATCGCTCGGAGGCAAAAAGCGCCTCAAGCCGTTCCTCTATGATGCGAATTTCGTTGTCGGCCTGATCGACCCTTTGTCCGGCGGCCACGAGTTCGGCGCCAAGCCGGGTTGCATCGCCGCCAAGGGCCTCGATTTCCGCGCGGATCTGTTCGATCCGTTCCTGGGAAAGATTGATCTGCCCGGCAATAGCTTCAAGATTGCTCGTCGCTTCTTGCGCAGCATCGTCCAGTACTCTGGTGGGCACGGCATCTGGATCGGGCAATTCGTCCTGTTGTTGGCTGGTCCCGTCATTGTCCTGCGCGGGGAGGACGACGGGCAGGCAAAGGGTAATGACAATGGCAATCAGGGCCGGGCGCAGGGTGCGCAGGCGCGTGAATATATCAGGTCTGGTGCCACCAGAAGATTGCAGCATTGGGCGGGACGAACCTCCGAATCAGCTCAGGACCATAGCAGAGTGCGGTTCATCAATCGCCCCGGTGATAAGGATGGCCCGATAAAATTGTTGTCGCCCTATAAAGCTGCTCGGCGGCCATGATGCGCACGATCTGGTGTGGCCAAGTCATGGGCGAAAACGAGAGGATGAGATCGGCCCTTTGCCGCAAGTGCGGATCGAGCCCGTCGGCGCCGCCGATCACAAGGCTCAGGGCGGCACGGCCTTCTTCGCGCCACGCGCCGATCTTTTGCGCAAAGGCCTCGCTATCAAGGCCCTTGCCGCGTTCATCAAGTGCGATCAGCACGGATTTTTCCGGCAGATTGTCGAAAAGCAGGCGGGCTTCCTCGGTTTTACGGGCCGCAGCGCTGCCCTTGCGCGATTCGGGATATTCGGAAACCGCAAAACCTGACAGCCCGAGCGCCTTGCCGCCAGCTTGCGCGCGTTCGAGATAACGGCTCACAAGTCCTCTTTCGGGGCCGTCTTTCATGCGCCCGATGGCAAATATGGAAACGCGCATGGACCTGTCAGTCGGTCAATGCGTGTCGGCGCCGAACTCCGCGGCCCACATCTTCTCGATATTGTAGAATTCGCGGACTTCGGGGCGGAAAATATGCACGATCACATCGGATGTATCGACAAGCACCCAATCGGCGGCGGCAAGCCCTTCCATGCGCGGCTTGTCATAGCCATTGTCGCGCAGGGCCTTGACCAATTGGTCGGCAATGGCGGCAACGTGACGATTGGAGCGGCCCGTCGTCACGACCATGTGGTCGGACAGGGACGATTTTCCGGTAATGTCGATGGCGATTGTGTCTTCGGCCTTCGCATCCTCAAGGGTTTCAAGGATGATATCGATCTGGGGGCGCTGGGCCCCGGCCTTTGGTGCTGCATCAGCGCGCGATGCTGTGGTCGTGGGCGTGGATGCCATTACAGCGTTCCCCATGCCCGGTGCGCAAAACCATTTTTCATCAAGTTGGTTTTCGATCCTTTTCGGTTGCACGGCCAACCCCCATGGCTGGCCTGTCCTTAAGAGCCTATCCTGTTTGATTCAATCAAAACAGCGGCTCCAAGTCCTTGTTTTGTTGCGCTTCCGAACCGAATAAGTGGTTTCCCCTTGTTCTGGAAGCACTCTAAATATGCGCCTTGCGGGTTGATTTGCCAAGAGCAAGGCGCACCCGTTATCCCATCATCACAAGATGTCGGTATTGAGACAGCGGCCGCTTCTACCGGCCGTTACGCAACTGGGTGGACGAAAGCGAACTCATCATGCCGTTGAGAAATACCCAGGCAGGGACGCGGCTGGTGGGCAGAAGCCGGGCGTCAGCCTCGTCGATGCGGTAGCGGGCAAAGCGTTGGGCTGCCTTGGAGAAGGGGCCGGTGCGCGTGGAGCCGGGCCGGATATAGACGGCGATGGGCATGAGGGTGAAAATCTCTTCCCAACGCTCCCAGCGGTGAAAACCGGCAAGGCTGTCCGCGCCCATGATCCAGACAAAGTGCCGGTCGGGCAGGCGCGTCTTCAAAAAGCGCAGCGTTTCATAGGTGTAGCGGAAGCCGTACTGGGCCTCAAAGCCGGTGATCTTGATCCTTGGATCGTTGGTCAGCCCGCGCGCCGCTGCCACCCGCTCCCCGATGGGGGCAAGCGTGCGCGTGTCCTTCAAAGGATTGCCAGGGGTGACAAGCCACCAGACCGCATCGAGCCCGATACGCTTGAGGCTTTCGTGCGCGACCAGCCTGTGGCCCTCATGAGGCGGATTGAAGCTGCCGCCGAACAGGCCGATTTTCATGCCCGGCGCGGAAAGCGGCAGATCCGTTATCCCCGGCGCGTCCATAATGCGCGCCGTCAAGGGCGGATCTGCCCGTTGCCGCGAACCAGATATTTAAAGCTCGTCAATTGCTCGACCCCGACCGGCCCGCGCGCGTGCATCTTGCCGGTCGCAATCCCGATTTCGCCGCCAAAGCCAAATTCGCCGCCATCGGCGAACTGGGTCGAGGCATTGTGCATCACAATTGCCGAGTCCACTTCCGAGAAGAATTTTTCGACCACAAGCGGGTCCTCAGCGATCACCGCTTCGGTGTGGTGGGAAGAATAGGTTGCGATGTGATCGATTGCGGCCTGGGCGTCATCGACCACTTTTACCGAAATGATGGCGTCCTCATATTCTGTGCGCCAGTCCTCCTCGGTGGCGGTGGCGATGTCTGCGATCTGGCCAACGACGGTTTCATCGCCGCGGATTTCGCACCCCTTCTCGATCAGCGCGTCAAGGATGGGTCGCAAATGGGTATCGAGGACGTCGCGGTGGATGAGCAGGGTTTCCGCGGCACCGCAAATGCCGGTTCGGCGCATCTTGGCATTGGCGATCACGCTTACTGCGGTTTCAAGCGCGGCGCTCTTGTCCACATAGATATGGACGATGCCCTCAAGATGGGAAAAGACCGGCACACGCGCTTCGGCCTGAACGCGGCCTACCAGCGATTTGCCGCCGCGCGGCACGATGACATCGATATTGCCATCCAGCCCCTTGAGCATTTCGCCAACGGCGGCACGGTCACGGGTGGGGACGATCTGGATCGCATCAATGGGCAGGCCTGCGGCCTGCAAGCCGCTTTGCAGGCAGGTATGGATGGCGCGGGAGGAATGAAAGCTGTCCGAGCCGCCACGCAGGATCACGGCATTGCCAGCCTTGAGGCAGAGCGCGCCAGCATCGGCGGTGACATTGGGGCGCGATTCAAAAATAACGCCGATCACGCCAAGCGGGGTGCGTACGCGGGAAATATCGAGCCCATTGGGGCGTTGCCAATTGGCAATGGTGCTGCCGACAGGATCGGGCAGTTCGGCAACCGTTCTGAGCGCTTCGATAATGCCGCTTATGCGCGCATCGGTCAAAGCCAGCCGGTCGAGAAAGGCTGCGCTCATGCCGCCGGCCTTTGCCGCCTCGATATCTTTGGCATTGGCCTCAAGGATTTCGGCGCGCGCAGCGTCGAGCGCATTGGCGGCCTCATTGAGCGCCAGAGTCTTGGCCTTTGGGTCCGCGTGCGCCAGTACGCGCGCAGCAGCGCGGGCTTTTTCGCCCAACTGGGCCATGATTTTTGCAATGTCATCGGTTCCGATGATGGCTCCGGCCAATGCCGACATTATGCTCCGCCTCCCTGATAATGGGTCTGTTATCCTAAAAGCACGAGATTGTCGCGATGGACAAGCTCGGTGCGTGTCGAGGGGCCAAGCAAGTCCTTGATGGTCTCGCTTTTCTTGCCCTTCACAAGATCGGCGGTTTCGCGGTCAAGGCTGACAAGACCGCGTGCGATTTCCCGGCCCTCCAGATCGAGGACGGCAACAGTATCGCCACGCCCGAAATCGCCCCGGACCCGGACCACGCCGATGGGCAGCAGTGAACGGCCCGATTTCAGCGCGCGCACCGCACCGTCATCAATCGTTATATGGCCGGTGACGTCCAATGTGCCCATGATCCAGCGCTTGCGTGCGGCCCGGGTTGTGGGCGCGGGAGCAAAAAGCGTATGGCGTCCGCCATTCATCAGATGGCGCAAGGGGTTCTCGATGGTGCCTGGCCCGATCAGCATGGCAGTGCCTGCCTGGGTTGCGATGCGGCCGGCTTCGATTTTGGTCGTCATGCCGCCGCGTGAGGTGAAACTTGCTGCCCCGCCCGCCATGGCTTCGATCTCGGGGGTGATTTCAGTCACGAGCGGAATGTGGGTTGCCGAGGGGTCTTTGGTCGGCGGGGCGGTATAGAGCCCGTCGATATCGGACAAAAGCACCAGTGCATCGGCTTCGATCATGGTCGCAACGCGGGCGGAGAGCCGGTCGTTGTCGCCATAGCGAATCTCGGCTGTGGCGACCGAGTCGTTCTCGTTGATGATGGGGACCGCGCCAAGGCTCAAAAGCGTGTTGATCGTCGTGCGGGCGTTGAGAAAATAGCGCCGCTCCTCGGTGATATTGGGGGTCAGAAGAATTTGTCCGGTAACGATATTATGGGCTGCAAGGTGCTGGGACCAGGCCTGGCTCAGCGCAATCTGTCCGGTGGCGGCAGCGGCCTGGCTTTTCTCCAGCGGCAGGGTTTTCTCGGTCAGCCCCAGGAGGCGGCGCCCCAGAGCTATGGCACCCGAGGAGACGATAACGATCTCGGCGCCTGTGGCCTTGAGCGCAGCGATGTCGGTAGCCAGCGCAGCAAGCCATGAGCCGCGCAGGGCACCGGTCTGCCCATCGACAAGAAGGGCCGAGCCGATCTTGATCGTGAGGCGCCGATAGGGCGCCAGAGGATTGGTCAGAGACGCTTGCGCCTGCATCAGGGTTCCCATTTTTCCTGTGCCTCAACCTTTGAGGAGCGTGCTTCATTGTCTTTGTTGTGGTCGAGCACGTCCAGGACGCCATAGAGCACTTTTTCGACGTTGAGTCCGGTGGCGCCCGAAATTGTGAGGATCGTACCTCCGGAAGCCTTTTCGAGCGCTTCTGCGCGCTCTTTGAGGGTTTCGGGGTCGAGCGCATCGATCTTGTTGAGCGCAAGGATTTCCTCTTTTTCGGCCAGCCCGCCGCCATAGGCCTGCAATTCGGCGCGGATGGTCTTGTAGGCGCCAGCGACATCATCCTGGGTGCCATCGACAAGATGGACCAGAACCCCGCAGCGCTCCACATGGCCAAGGAAGCGGTCGCCGAGCCCGGCGCCTTCCGACGCCCCTTCGATGAGGCCGGGAATATCGGCAAGAACGAATTCGCGGTTGCCCGCGCGCACCACGCCAAGGCCGGGATGAAGCGTTGTGAAGGGATAATCGGCAATTTTCGGTTTTGCCGCGGTGACGGCAGAAAGGAAGGTGGACTTGCCCGCATTGGGCAGGCCCACAAGCCCGGCATCGGCAATCAGTTTGAGGCGCAGCCAGATCCATTTTTCCTCGCCCGGCAGGCCGGGATTGGCCCGGCGCGGCGCCTGGTTGGTCGAGGATTTGAAATGGGCATTGCCAAAGCCGCCATTGCCGCCTTCAAGAAGGGTGATGCGCTGGCCGACTTCGGTGAAGTCCGCAATCAGGGTTTCCCCATCATCTTCAAAGATCTGGGTGCCGACCGGCACTTTGAGAACGGCATCGGTGCCGTCTGAGCCCGTCCGGTTCTGGCCCATGCCGTGCTGGCCGGTTCCCGCTTTGAAATGCTGTTGGTAGCGATAGTCGATCAGGGTGTTGAGCCCATCGACACATTCAACGATCACATCGCCGCCCCGGCCGCCGTTGCCACCATTGGGGCCACCGAATTCGACGAATTTTTCGCGCCGGAAGGCGATCGAGCCGGCGCCGCCATTACCGGAACGGATATAGACCTTGGCAGAATCGAGAAATTTCATTGTGTCCTCGTGGCGCGGAAAAAATCGCTGCGCGTCAGTTGGGTTTCGATATGATCGATCTCGGCGCTCTGGGCAAGACAGATGCGCTTGCCAATGCCGGTCTCAACGAAACCGAATTTCTTTTGAACCGCCAGGGAGGCGGTGTTGAAGTAAAAAACACCCGAAATGAGGGTGTCGGACTGCGAATTGGCGAAATACCACTCAAGCACCGCCTTAAGCGCCTCGCTCATATAGCCCCTGTTCCAATAGGGCTGGCCGAGCCAATAGCCGATTTCGGTAAACTGGCCCTCGCGATGAGTGCCGCAAAAGCCGATCAGCCCACCCTTTTTCTCGCAGACGGCGAAGGTAATGGTTTCGGGCGTCCAGTCGCGCTTTTGCCGCAAGAGCCAGTCGAGCGCCATGTTAAGCGTATAGGGATAGGGTACGCGGGCAAGGTTTTTTGTGACTTGGTAATTGTTCAGAAGCGAGGCGATCCGCGGCCCGTCGCGCAGGCGCGGACGGCGCAGCACCAGCCGTTCGGTCTCGATTTCAGGCTGACTGGTCATTGGGGCCTTCCGCGGGCGCGAGCTTATACAAGGCAATTTCGACCCCCTTGTGGGGTCCGCAAGAGCCGAGAGCCTGGCTGACAAGGCTAAAGCCAAGCTTTTCAAGCAGTCGGCGCGAGCCGATATTTTCGGCGATTGCCCTTGCCTTGATCGCTACAGGACCAATGGCAAGCGCTGCATCCAGCAGTGCGCCCGCCGCTTCGCTCGCAAAGCCTTGCCCCCAATAGGGTTCGCCGATCCAGTATCCAATTTCGGGCATTTCGTTCTGCGCAAGGATCAGGCTGACAACACCGACAAAACCGTGCTCACGGCTGATTATGGCATAAGCTTGCTCGCTCTGGCTGCGCGCAACATCGCAAATAAAGGTTGTGGCATCGTCTTCGCCATAAGGATGTGGCAGACGGCTCAGCATCGCATGAATCTTGCGATTATTGGCAAGACGGGTGAGTGCTGGCACGTCAGAAAGATCGGGCGCGCGCAGGATCAGCCGGGCTGTTTCCAGCCGGTCGGGCAGGGCGGCGCGCAGGGCTTGGTTCTCGATCATGGCCAAGGTGTGTACTCACAAACAAAAAAGGGAGCCGGTCGACCCGGCTCCCCTGTTCTTTAGCGTAACGGGCCGCCGGGGAGAAGGTCTCCGGCAGCGCTCCGATACAAGCTGCCTTATTCAGCAGCCTTTACCGGTTCAACCGATACAAAGCTCTTGCCGCCAGACTTGGTGGCGAAGGTGACCTTGCCGTCGACCAGTGCGAAAATCGTGTGGTCCTTGCCCAGGCCGACATTGGTGCCCGGATGCCACTTGGTGCCGCGCTGACGCACGATGATGTTGCCGGCAATTACAGTTTCGCCGCCGAACTTCTTGACGCCAAGGCGCCGACCGGCTGTATCGCGACCGTTGCGGGATGAACCGCCTGCTTTTTTATGTGCCATTGGTGTCCGTCCTTATTCCTTGTCGGCCGACTTTTCGGCCTTCTTGGCTGCGGGCTTCTTTGCAGGAGCCTTTGCCTTGGTTTCCTTCTTTTCCGCAGCGGGTGCAGCTTCTGCCTTGTCGGCGGCCTTTTTCGCAGGCGCCGTCTTGGCTGCGGGCTTGTCTTGAGCCGCTTCAGCAGCTTCGGCCTTGGGTGCCGCTGCCTTTTTGGGCGCTGCAGCCTTTTTGGCCGATGGCTTTGCGCCGCCGGTCAGGATTTCGGTGATGCGCACCAGCGTCAGTTCCTGGCGATGGCCGTTCTTGCGGCGATAGCCCTGGCGGCGCTTCTTTTTGAAAACGATGACCTTCTTGTCACGGAACTGCTCGACAACTTCACCGGCTACCGCGGCGCCATCGACAAGCGGGGCGCCCAGGGTGACGTCGGCATCGGCGCCAACCATCAGGACATTTTCAAACGTTACGACATCGCCTTTGTCGCCGGCGATCTTTTCAATCCGGACCAGATCATTGGCAGCAACCTTATACTGCTTGCCACCGGTCTTGATGACTGCAAACATATCTTTTTGCACCGGGACGCTTCCCGGTTCCCTTATTGTCCGCACCTTACGGCGCCGCGGGTATATGGGCCCTGAAGTCTTGAACCCCGCGGTCTTTTTGCCGGTGTGGTTTGTTTTAGAAAACCGCGCCGACGGCCAGCCTTTGGCAACGTATTGACGTCAACGAAAATATGCGCAGAGGCAATGCCCATGCGCTTTTCAGCGGTGCTTATGATGTTTCTTGCCCCAAGAGTCAAGCATTTGTCGTGCTCCCGGCGCTGCTTTCAGCCTGGGGAGACCGGGGCAACTGCTTTCGGTGTCTGTCGCGTGACACCTGATACCGATCTATGAGCACGGTTGACGAAAATTCTAAAATGGTATCAGATTGGCTTTATGTTGGTATGTCCCGGCGCGACCGTTTTGGAGGAACGATGGCACGTTTGTCGCTGCGCAATGTCAAAAAGCAGTTCAAGGACACCAAAGTCCTCCATGGGATCGACCTCGACATAGGGGATCGCGAGTTCGTCGTTTTCGTCGGGCCTTCGGGCTGCGGGAAATCGACGCTTTTGCGCCTGATCGCCGGGCTCGACCCGATTACGGAAGGCCAGTTTCACCTCAATGGCCAATTGATGAACGATGTGCCGCCTTCAAAGCGCGGCATTGCCATGGTTTTCCAGTCCTATGCCCTTTACCCGCATATGGATGTCTATGAGAACATGGCCTTTGGCGTGCGGCTGATGGGGCTCAAGCAGACCGAAATCGATGCACGGATCGATGAAGCGGCCAATATGCTGCGTCTGGGCGAATTGCTAAAGCGCAAGCCGCGCGAGCTTTCGGGCGGACAGCGCCAGCGCGTCGCCATCGGCCGGGCGCTTGTGCGCAAGCCGGATGTTTTCTTGCTCGATGAGCCGTTGTCCAATCTAGATGCCGCGCTGCGCTCCGATGTCCGGCTCGAAATCGCGCGCCTGCATCGCGATATCGGCGGCACAATGATCTATGTGACCCACGATCAGGTCGAGGCCATGACATTGGCCGACAAGATCGTGGTCATGAATCTGGGGCGGATCGAACAGGTCGGCAGCCCGCGTACGCTTTACGAAACCCCCGCCAATACGTTCGTGGCGACCTTCATTGGATCGCCCCGCATGACGCTTATCAAGACCAGCCGGGATGGAAACCGGCTCGGGCTCGAGGATGGCGGCTCGGTTGTGATCGAGGATCTGCCCAATGCCAATGCCAATGGCACGCTGACGCTGGGCGTACGCCCCGATGCACTGACGATTTCACGAGATGGCGAAGAGGGTTTCGCCGCAAGTGTCGTCTATACCGAATATCTGGGTGACGATGCTTATGTCTATGCGCGGCTGGCCGATGGAACGCTGGTTTCGGTGCGCACCCACCCCAACGCGCTTTATGAGGCGGATGAGAAGATCCGGCTCCATGTCGATGCGGCCCAGGCCCATTTCTTCGATACGCAATCCGGCCAGCGCCTTGTGGTATGAGCGCGGCCAAACCTATCCATCAAGGATGACCTACAAAGGAGAGGAAACATGCAAAAGACAATAATCCGCTCGGTTGCGGCGCTCGCGGCTGCAAGTGTTGCGCTGCCAAGCTTTGCCCAGGAGATCAGCTTCTGGTCATGGCGGCAAGAAGACCGGGCGCAATATCAGGCCATTATCGATGCCTTCCAGGAACAAAATCCCGGCATCACGGTGAATTTCGAGGCCTTTGAAGCGGCCAATTACAACACGATCCTCTCGACGGCTCTGGCCGGGGATTCGGGCCCGGACGTGATGATGGTGCGCGCGCATGGCGCGTTCGAAACCGTCGCCGGGGGTGGCTATCTCATGGCGCTAAACGATGAGAATGTGCCGGGATTGATGGATTTGCCCGAGCCTGCGCTTGCCGCCCAGACTCTGCGGGCCGATGGCCAGATCTACGCCGTGCCCTTTGCCTCCCAGACCATGCTGGTGATCTACAACAAGGACATTTTCGACGATCTTGGCCTTGAAGAGCCCCAGACCTGGGATGACCTTCTGGCTGTAAGCGAAGCCATCCAGGGGGCAGGTCTATATGCCTTTGCCAATGGCACAGCGGAAGCCTGGCAGAATGAAACCATCGTTTCGGCGCTCGGCTCCTCGATCATCGGGCAGGATTTTTACGAGGACCTGATGGCGGGGGAGGCCGACTTTACCGATGAGCGGTTCGTGGCCGCGCTCGAGGCGCTTGTCGAGATCAAGGATTACTTCCCGGACGGCTTTGTCGGGCTCGACTATCCTTCCGCTCAGCAGATCTTTGCGTCCGGCATGGCGGGCATGTTTGCCGGGGGTTCGTTCGAGATTGCCAATTTCCGGTCCCAGAATCCCGATCTCAATCTGGGTGTCTTTCCCGCTCCGGTGGCCAATGAAGGCGACCAGCACCTTGTCGGGCTGTTTTTCGATGGCGGCTATGCGGGCAACGCCCAAACCGAGCATCCCGAAGCGGTCGCGACATTCCTGACCTATCTGGCGAGTCAGGAATTCGGGCAGGTTTTTGCCAATACGCTCGGCAATATCTCGCCGATCCCGGGCGTTGTGTTCGAGAGCGCGCTTTTGCAGGAAATTTCCGAGCTCAACCAGAACTCCATTCCCTATATCATGCTCGTTCATTTCCGCTATCAGGAGCCATCGGGTTCGGTGCTGTTGCAATCTGAAGTCCAGCGCATGATGGCTGGTGAATCGACGCCACAGGCTGCGGCCCAGGCTGTGACCGACGGTATCGCCACCTATTACGAGCCGTTCCAGAACTGAGTGTGCAATCAGCGTTCCGGGGCGGTGTATGCCGCCCCGGAGCCAATGGCAAAGCCTTTTTGATTGGAGGATCACACGTCATGCCGCGTTTGCGTCTTACCGGACGAGGGCTTTGGATCACCGCGCTGATCGTGCCCCCGCTTGCGGTCATGGTGACTTTTGTCGCCTATCCGATCCTTTCGGCGCTTGCCTATGCCTTTTATGACTGGCAGGGCTTGCAGCGCGGCGAGTTCGTGGGGTTCAAGCATTTCCATACGGTGCTGTTTACCGAACCGTTTGCCTCCTGGACGCGCAATGCGTTTATCAACAACGTCATCGTCTTTTTCTCGCTAATGGTCATCCAGAACGGGTTCGGGTTCGTTCTGGCCTATGCGCTCTGGCGCGAATTGCCCGGCGCCGCGTTCCATCGGGTGGCGGTATTTTTACCGGTGGTTCTGTCCACGGTCATTATCGGCTTTCTCTGGAAGCTGTTCTTTCATCCGATCTTCGGGCCGGTAAATCAGATTTTTCGTGGCATGGGGCTCGATTTCCTCGCCCAGCCCTGGCTGGGGCAATCCTCGACCGCGCTAGGTTCGCTGATTTTCGTCAATGCCTGGGCGTGGGTGGGGTTTCCAACGCTGGTTTTTCTTGCCGGTATGCAGCGCATTCCAACCGAATTGCTCGATGCGGCGCGCATGGAAACCAATAGCGAATGGGTTCTGATCCGCAAGATCGTCTGGCCGCTCGTTGCGCCAAGCGCCACGGTTGTGTTTATCCTCTTGTTCATCGGCTCGTTCAACTGGTTCGAGTTGCCCTATATCATGGTGGGGCTCGATGGTTCGCCCTATGGCTCGACCGATGTTCTGGGGCTCTATTTCTACCGCACGGCCTTCGGCAATCAGTCTGCCGGGGTGCAAGATTTCGGCCGGGGCAGCGCCTTGGCGGTCTTGACCTTCATGTTCATCGCGGTGGTTGCGGCGTTCTGGACCATCCGGTTGCGCAAGCGGGAGATCCAGATATGAGCACGGCAAGCGCGAAGGCCATGGCCTATGACAATAAGGGGATATTGGGCACGCTGGGCCGCGACGGGCTTTTGCAGATCATTCTGATCGCCAACACGATCCTGATGCTGTTCCCCATCGTCATCATGATATTTTCAGGGTTCAAATCCAATCCCGAGATTTTCAACAATCCCTTTGCGATCCCAGATTTCACCAATCTTTCCAATTACATATCGGTCTGGACCCAGACCAATTTCATCCGCTACCTGTTCAATTCGGTGTTTGTGACCGGAGTATCGATTCTTTCGATCCTGGTGCTGGGCACGATGGCGGCCTATGCGATTGCGCGGTATGAGTTTTTCGGTGCCAGCTTTATCCTGCTGTTTTTCATGGCGGGGCTGACCCTGCCGCTCAAGCTCGCGATCATCCCGCTGTTCATCCTGTTTCGCGATCTTGGCATTCTCAATACCCATTGGGCGCTTGTGGCTGTTTATGTGGCGATGGGGTTGCCCTCGACGGTTTTCATCATGACCGGGTTCATTCGCACCTTGCCGCGCGAACTAGAAGATGCGGCGCGCATGGATGGGGCAAGCGAATTGCGCATCATGTGGTCGGTGCTGTTGCCGCTCTGCCGCCCGGCGCTGATCATTTCGGCGATCCATAATCTGGTGCCGATCTGGAACGATTTTTTCTTCCCCCTTGTCTTTATCCAGCGCGATGCCCTCAAGACGCTGCCGCAGGGGCTGACCGCGTTCATGGGGGAATATACGACCAATTGGGGCGTGATGTTTGCCGGGCTGACGCTGGCTGCTGCCCCGATCACGGTGATCTATATCATCTTGTCGCGCCAGTTCATCAACGGCATGACATCGGGAGCGCTCAAGTGAGCGCGGTGCTCAAAAAAGGCGGTTTGATCGTCTCGTGCCAGGCGCGGGCCGGCAATCCGCTGCACGGGCCGCATTTCATGGGCGCCATGGCGCTTGCCGCGCGCGATGGCGGCGCTGTGGCGATCCGGGCCAACGGGCCAGACGATGTTGCAGCCTGCAAGGCTGCCGGTCTGCCGGTCATTGGCATCAACAAGGTGTTCTCCGAAGACTACGAGGTCTATATCACGCCCGATTTTGCGGCGGCAGAGGCACTCAAGGTTGCGGGAGCCGATATCATTGCGCTCGACTGCACGCCGCGCCCGCGTGATGGGCAGGTTCCCGACATTCTCGTGCGCCGTATCCGGGACGGGCTGGGCCTGCCGGTCTTTGCCGACATTGCAACGCTTGAGGAAGGGCTTGCCGCCGAAGCCATGGGCGCGGACTATATCGCGACAACCCTGTCAGGTTATACAAGCTATACCCAGCCCAAACCCGACGCGCCCGATTTCGCGCTTATCGAAGCGCTGGCGGCACGCGTTTCGGTGCCGATTATCGCCGAGGGCCGGTTCAATACGCCCGAACTTGCCCGCGCCGCGCTCGATGCGGGCGCGCATGCGGTCGTGGTCGGCACCATGATCACCAATCCGCGCGAAATCACACGGCGCTTTGCCGTAGGGCTTGCTCAGGGATGAACCGCTATCTGGGGATCGATATGGGCGGGACGGGAACCCGCTGGGTGCTTACCGATGCCAGAGGCACCGAACTTGGCCGGGGCCGCGCGCCAGGGGCGACCGGGCATTTGTTCAACCCCGAAGCCAGGGCGCGGTTTAGCGCGGTGATCGCCGAGATCGCCCAGCAAAGCGGCGGGCCTGTCGATGGGCTTTATGCCGGCGTGACAGGGTTGGGGGGCAAGGCGGTCGAAGAGGCACGCGTAATTTTATCCAAGGCGCTGGACTGTCCGCGGGACACGATCTGGGCCAGCGATGACATGAGCCTTGCCTATCGCGCGATCTTTGCGCCGGGCGAAGGGCATCTGGTTTCTGCCGGGACGGGCAGTGTCGGGTTGCATATCGGTCAAGATGGTGAGCCGATCCGTGTGGGTGGGCGCGGTATCCTGATCGATGATGGCGGATCGGGGGCATGGATTGCCCTAAGGTCGCTCGATGCTGTGTTTCGCGAGATCGATCTCAAGGGACCGGAGGCGGAAACGACGCCTTTGGCGGAACACCTTTTCGCCGCGATCGGGGGCAGCGACTGGGACAGCGTGCGCGCCTATATTTACGGCGGCGATCGCGGGCAGATTGGCGCTTTGGCACAGGCGGTGGCGCAAGCGGCAAGGGCCGGGGACAAGACTGCTCTTGGGCTGCTCGATGCGGCGGGGCGCGAGTTGGCGCGACTGGCACAGGCCCTGGTCGCGCGGGGCGGGCACAAGCCGGTTGCCTTTATCGGCGGGGTCCTGGCGCTCGATCCGGCGATTACTGAGCGGCTCAGGGCCGAGTTGAACGATATTGAACTTGTTTTTCCCAAGGTGGATGCCGCGCTTTCCGGTGCCTGCCTTGCAGCCGAGCATTACGGAGCCAGATAGATGATCAAGACAGAAATTGCAGCCGCCCGTTTTGCCGATCTCGAAAGTTGGTCGGGGTCCGAATTGATCGAGGGCATTATCGAAGGTCAGTTTGCCGCCATCGCCGCGGTCCATGCGGTGCGGCCCCTTCTGTCCGAAGCGGTTGAGAAAGCCACACAACGCCTGGAAGCGGGCGGGCGGCTTATCTATCTGGGCGCTGGCACATCGGGGCGCATCGCCACCCAGGATGCGGCGGAATTGCCGCCGACTTTCAACTGGCCCTATGCACGGGCGATCTCGCTCATGGCGGGGGGCAATGGCGCTTTTATCGAGGCGGTGGAAGGGGCCGAGGACAGCGAAACCGCGGCGCCGCAAGCGCTCGATCATCACGGCGTCGGCCCCAATGACGTCGTGATCGGGCTGGCGGCGAGCGGACGGACGCCCTTTACCATCGCCGGGCTTGCTCATGCGCGCAAAAAGGGCGCGCTGACCATCGGCATTCACAACAATCCGGGCGGGCAGGTTGGCGCGGTCAGCGAAATCGATATCCTGCTCGATACCGGCGCTGAAATTCTGGCCGGATCGACGCGCATGAAGGCGGGAACAGCGCAAAAGGCCGCGCTCAACTGCATTTCGACCGGCGTGATGATCGCCCTTGGTTATGTCTATAAGGGGTTGATGGTCGAGATGCGCCCGACAAACGAGAAATTGCGGATAAGGGCCGCCGAGATCGTTGCCGCGATCACCGGGGCAAAGCCCGAGGTTGCGCAAACGGTGCTGGTGCAAACCGATTATTCGATCAAGCTGGCAGCGATTATGATTGTGCAAGGGCTCGATCTGGCGGCAGCCGAAAGCGTGCTTGCCCAAGCGGGTGGCAATCTGCGTATCGCCATGGACGGGCGCGCGTGAACACGTTCAGCCTGACACTGACGGACAATCCCGAGCCCGAGCGGTTGAAAGCGCTTGGCGACAATCTCATGGACTTCAACGATGCCGATGTGGGGTCTGCGCAAAGGCGGCTCCTCGCCATCTTCATTGATGATGAGGCAGGCGCTCTAAAGGGCGGGCTTTACGGCCAGACAGGCTGGGGCTGGCTCTATGTGCAATGGCTGTGGCTGGACCAAGACGCGCGCGGGCAGGGCATGGCCGGTCAACTTTTGGCGAAAGCTGAGGTTGAAGCCCGCGCCCGTGGGTGTCACAGCGCTCATATCGACACCTTCAACCCTTTGGCGCTCAAGGTCTATTTAAGGGCTGGCTATGAGGTCTTCGGTGTGCTTGAAGACTTCCCGCAGGGCCGCACGCGGTCATTTCTCAAAAAACGGCTGATGACAGATTGAGCGAAACACGTACGGCGTCAAAAGCACTGACGCTTGCAATATTGGGTATTGCCGGGCTGTGTCTGATGGACGTACTGGCCAAAACGCTTGGCGCCAATTTTCCAATCGCGCAGGTGGTGTTTTTCCGCTTTGCCGGTGCCGCGCTCTGGCTGGCGCTTTTCATAGCGCTAACCAGGAGGGCATGGCCGCAATGGCGGTTTTTGACCCGGCACGGTTTGCGGGCGGTGCTGGGGTGCCTCACAGCCTTTTTGTTCTTTTATGCCGTAACCAATCTACCGCTTGCGATTGCCACCGCACTTGGCATGACGGCGCCGGTCTATATGGCGCTTTTGGGCGTGCTCTGGCTCAAGGAGCCCTGGAGCCGCTCGTTGCTTATGGCGATTGGTATGGGGCTTGCCGGTTCGCTCGTTATCATCGTTGGCGGGGAGGACGCGGTTTCGGCAACCGGCGAAGCGACACCGCTGGCCTGGATTGCCGCCGTGCTTGCGCCTTTCACCTATGCGTCGGCGCTGGTTCTGCTCAAGCGGCACGCGACAGATGAGGGCGCGGTGGCGACGACTTTTGCGCAGGCCATGCTGTCTGGCCTGATTGCCCTGCCCTTCGCCCTGCCGGTCTTTGTTATGCCCGGACCTGACGACTGGTTCGCCTTTGTCGGGATCGGTGCGTTGGGCGCAATCTGTTATATCCTGCTTTTGACCGCACTGCGGATGATCCCGGCTTCGCTGTTCTCGCTCGTCGATTATACCGGCCTGCTCTGGGCCGCGTTTTTCGGCTTCGTGCTGTTTGCGGAAGTGCCGGGGGCAAGCCTCTGGCTTGGCGGTGGGCTTGTGATTGCCGCCTGCGCCATCGGGGTCAATGGCGCGCGGCCAAAGCCGCCACGCCGGGGCGTCAAGCTCAAGCCGTAAGCCGGCCGCCTGTCATGGGATGCGGAACTCCGGTTGTGGTGGGAAAACTGATCGGCAGACCGCGCAGGGTACGCACGGCAAGCAGGGCAAAACATTCCGCTTCGATTGCATCCCCGCGCCAGCCGACGCTTTCTGCGGGCAGCGCCTCGACCTTTGCGCGCTGGTTCAGCGCCTCCATAATGGCGGGGTTGTGCCGCCCGCCGCCACAAACGATCAGTTTTTGCGGGCGCTTGGGCAAGAGGTCCAGCCCGCGGCCAACGGCGGAAGCGGTGAAGGCGGTCAAGAGCGCTGCGCCATCTTCGAGCGAGCAGCCATCGGCCATTGTTTCGGAAAAGTCGAAACGATCCAGAGACTTGGGATAGGGGGCCTTGAGATAGGGATGATCGAGCAGGGCTGTCAGACGATCCTCATCGACGCGCCCGGCGCGTGCCAGTTTCCCGCCCTTGTCCATATCCTCTCCCGTTCGTGCCTTGACGAAATCGTTGATCGGGGCATTGGCCGGACCGGTATCGAAGGCGACCAACTTTTCGCCATCGGTCCAGGTGATATTGGCCACGCCGCCAAGATTAAGCACGGCGGTTGCGCCGGACAGGTCGAGATTGCGTAAAAGCGCCTGATGGTAGATTGCTGAAAGCGGCGCGCCCTGTCCGCCCGCGCGTATGTCGGCGGTACGGAAATCGTAGGCGACTTTTACCCTGAGCATATCGGCCATCAACTGACCGTCGCCCAATTGCCGTGTGTCGCCGATGCGGCCGGGTTGGGGTGCGCGATGAAGCACGGACTGGCCGTGGAAACCAACGATTCCAATATCGGAAAGCGCAAGCCCGCTGTCTGTGACCAGCATACGCACCGCCTCGGCCTGCGCGCGGGTCAGTTTTTCTTCCGCCTCGGCAAAGATTGCGGGTTCGGGGCCGTCAAAATTCCATGTGCGGGCGGCATCGAGCGTTTCGACAAGCAGGTCGCGGATTGAAGGGTCATAGGGCGCAAGCCTATAGGCGCCGAATTGGGAGACGGTTTGACCATCGGTTTTCAAAAGCGCCACATCGATATTGCCGTCCAGAACGGTTCCGGTCATCAGGCCGACTGCCCAGATCGGGTCCATAAGCGATACTCCTATGCAGCGTTGACGATATCGCCGACGGCCCGGCGCAGTGCAAAAATGCCGCTGTCGAAATGGCGGGTGGGATGGATGCGGTTGGTCAATAGCGCCCAGGCGCGTGATCTGTCGAAATCGATCCAGAGACCAGTGCCGGTAAAACCGGTATGCCCGATTGTGTTTTCCGAGGCATTATCGCCGCCCGGCCAGCCGATATGAGGCCGTTCCCAGCCATGGGTGCGGGTGGGGGAAAGCGGGGTGCGCATCAGGGCGATTGCATGATCTGACGCGCCGGAGCCGTCGAGCAACCCCCTGGCGAAATCGAGAACCGCTTCGGCGGTGCCGAAAAGCCCGGCATGACCGGCGCCTTCGAGCGCATGGCAATTGTCGTCATGGACGATGCCGCACAGAATTTTGTTGCGCCAGGTGCAGTCTTCGGTTGCGGCACTCATTTCAGGGGCAGCCGCCCATGCAAAGCCCCTGCCTGGATTAAGGCTGCGTAGGCGCGAAACCTTTTCAAGCCGCTCAAGGGCAAGCCCCAAAAGGATGAAGTTTATATCCGAATAGACCGCCGGGCCCGCCTTCCATTCGCGCTGCAGAATGAAGGCGCGCAGGAGATCGGGGTCGCGTCCATAGGTATAGATCGGTTCGACAGCGGGAAAGGGTGTCTGGTGACCAAGGCATTGGCGGAAGGTTACTTTGCGTTCCCAGGCGGCGGGCTGGTATTGGCGCAGATCGGGCAGGACGGAAATGAGCGGAGCATCGAGGTCGATCATGCCGGTTTCGGCCAGAGCCAGGATGCGGGGGGTCGTGAAGATCACCTTGGTCAGCGAGGCCAGATCGAACCAGGTATCCTCGGTCATCGGGCGCGTTTTGGGAATGGTTTGTGCGTCACCGAGATGGCGCAGGGCCTTATTGCCCTTGTCGTCGATAATGCCGAGAACCGCGCCGGGGATGCGTTTTGCGTTCACAGCGGCAGCGACCGGCGCGAAGGCCTTGTCGATGAGAGCGTCCATCAGGCCACCTCATAAAGATGGCAGGCGGTGGTGGCCGGTTTTGCGCACGCGGCAATCTTGCGGGCAACAAGTGCAGGCCGCTCGGTTGTGCAATGGGGCATGGCGCTGGGGCAGCGGGTGTGAAAGGCGCAGCCAAGGGGTGGGTTGGCCGGATCGGGCAATTCACCCTTGAGGACCACCCGTTCGGCGCGCGGCACATTGGGTCTTGGGATGGCCGAAAGCAGGGCCTGGGTATAGGGGTGCGCGGGCGTTTCCATCACGTCTTCGGACGGTCCGATTTCCACGATACGCCCCAGATACATGACCGCGATCCGGTCCGAAACGTGCCGGATGACGGAAAGGTCATGGCTGATGAAAATGATGGAAAGCGCGAGCTTTTCCTGCAGTTCCGCGATCAGGTTGATGATCTGGGACTGGATGGACACATCGAGCGCCGATACCGCTTCGTCGGCCACCAGCAATTTGGGTTCAAGGGCCAGCGCGCGGGCAATTGCAATGCGCTGGCGCTGGCCGCCGGAAAATTCGTGCGGATAGCGCTCGGCGCTGCCTTCGGGCAGGCCCACAAGGGCTAAAAGTTCGGCAATACGCGCCGCGCGGGAGGCAGTGTTGCCGATCTTATGGACCTTGAGCGGCTCGGAAATGATGGCGCCGACCTTATGGCGCGGATTGAGCGCGCCGAAGGGATCCTGAAAAATGATCTGCATGTCGCGGCGAAAGGGCTTGAGCTGTCTGCGCGAAAGCCCTGCAATCGATTTGCCCTCAAACCGGATATCGCCGCCTGAAGGTTCAATCAGGCGCAAGAGCGCGCGCCCAAGGGTCGATTTTCCGCAACCCGATTCCCCGACGATGCCCAAAACCTCACCGGCTTCGACCGATAGCGAGACCTCGGACACCGCCTTGACCGTCGTGCCGTGCGCGCCGGGATAGGTCTTGGAAAGGTTTTCGATTTCCAGAAGGGTCATGACGCAGGATTCCAACAGCGGGTTGCGTGGGGTATGCCTTCAAGGCGAGGCAATGTGGTGGTGCAGGGCTCGATGACCGCGTGGCAACGGGGATGAAAGCTGCATCCTGCAGGCCGGTTTCCCGGTGGGGGTACGGTGCCTGAAATAGCCGGAAGGCGGGTGCCTGGCGGGTTGGATGCCGGAATGGTTGCGAGCAGTGCTTCGGTGTAGCGATGGCGAGGATTGGCAAAAAGCTCGGCGGCGGCGGCTTGTTCGACGATGCGTCCGCCATACATGACCGCAACCCGGTCGCAATATTGGGAGACGACGCCCAGATCGTGGGTGATCAACAGCACCGCCATGCCGGTTTCGCGGCGCAGGTCGTCGATCAGGTCGAGGATCTGGGCCTGAACCGTGACATCGAGCGCGGTGGTGGGTTCGTCGGCAATCAGAAGGCGGGGATCGCAGGCGAGCGCCATGGCAATCATCACGCGCTGGCGCTGGCCGCCCGAAAGCTGATGGGGATAACGGTCAAGCGCGGTGCGCGCCGAGGGAATGCCGACACGATCAAGCAGTTGGGCTGCGCGGGTGCTGGCCTCCTGGTTGGACACCTTGCGGTGCAGCAGGATCATTTCGCGCAACTGGTCTCCTATCGACAGGACCGGGTTGAGCGAGGTCATGGGCTCCTGAAAGATCATGGCTACGTCTTCGCCGCGGATTGCGCGCAATTGCTTTTCACTGAGCGCGAGCATGTCGAGCTCGCCAAGGCGGATCGTGCCGGAGCGGTATTGCATGGGTGGTTCGGGCAAAAGCCGCATGATCGACAGTGCCGTCACGGACTTTCCGCAGCCCGATTCGCCAACCAGGCCCAGCATTTCGCCCGCGCCGATCTGGAGCGATACGTCCTCGACAATGGCGCTGGAACCCACCGAAATCGTGAGATTATCGATGCTCAACAATGGTGCGGCTATGGTGTCGGTCACGCTCTCTCCCTTGTGGCAAGCCTTGGCCCCGCAACTTGCGCTTGCAAGATGAAAACTAATACCATAGCGTTCAATAAGTCCAGATTGGTTTTAAATTGGACATATACTGCCTGGCGGCCGGGTTGGGTCCGGTTCCTTCAGGCATGAGGGAATATCGGTGGGGCCGGGCCGGCCTTGCCTGGCTTTTTCGGAGGACCATCATGACCATCAAATCCATTGCAGCCGGACTGCTCGCAACAACGATGCTGGCCGGCGCAGCGCAGGCAGCAACCTTGCAGGTAGCGATCGATTCCGCTCCTGCGGGGCTCGACCCGCATCTGATTACCGCGTTCAACTCGGTCGTAATCGTGCAGGGCAATATCTATGAGGGCCTGACGGCAATCGATATCGATCTCGCTGTCGTCCCCGGCCTGGCGGAAAGCTGGGAAGTCTCGGATGACGGGCTGACCTATACGTTCAGTTTGCGAGAGGGCGTCACGTTTCACGACGGGTCGGCCATGACGGCACAGGATGTTGCCGCTTCGATCGCGCGCGTTCAGGCCGAAGCCACAGGCTCGCCGCTGGCCAGTCGCGTGTCGCCTATCACAGCGGTCAACGTGGTTGACGATCTGACGGTGGAACTGGTTCTCAATGCGCCTTTTGCGCCGATCCTCACCTCGCTTTCCGGCATTGCCATCGTGCCGGCCGAATTTGAAAGCGATGTTGACGCGCTTCAGCAAACACCCGTGGGCACCGGCCCGTTCGCCTTTGCCGACTGGCAGCCCAATTCCTATATCGAATTGACTCGGTTCGAGGACTATCACCAGCAAGGCAAGCCGCAGCTCGATGCGGTGCGGTTCCATTTCGTGCCGGAATCGGCGACCCGGCAGGTGGGGATCACCTCGGGCGATTATCACCTGCTGCCCGCCATAGATCCGGCAACCGCCCTGCAATTGCAGGGCATACCGAATGTGACCGTGCAGGAAACGCGCGACTTGTCCTATACGCTTGTGGGCTTTAACGCGGCGCGTGAACCGTTCGGTGATCCGGTGGTGCGTACGGCCTTCAACATGATGCTGGATCGCAATGAGATCATCGAAGGCGCATTGTTCGGTGCTGGCGTGCCCGCCGGCCCGCTATCGCCGGCCCTTGTCAACTGGGCGCTCGATACGGGTGAATATGCCTGTTACGAAACCGATCGCGACGCGGCCATGGCAATGCTTGAAGAGGCAGGGGTTGAACTGCCCGTGCGGCTGACAATGAACGTACTGCCGCGTCAGGACACGCGTGACATCGCCCAAGTGGTGCAACAGCAGGTGTCGGGCGCCTTCGAGATCGAATTGCTCAATCAGGAAATCGGGCAATTCGTGCAGGATTGGCAGAACTCGAACTTCGATCTTTTCGTTTCGGCCAATGGCGGTAGCCCCGATCCTGACGAGTATTTCTACCGCACCTTCCGTGGCGGCGGCTCGACCAATGTGTTCCGGTATGATGATGCCGAGATCGATGAATGGCTCGACGCGGGGCGGAGCGAAACCGAGTTCGAAGCCCGAAAGGCAATTTATGATCAGGTGCAGCGCAAGCTCGCCTGTGAGGGCCCGATTGCTCATATTGCCTATGGCAACCTGTTTACCGCAGTCGCCAATTCGGTCGAAGGCTTTGAAATCTACGCCAATGGGCGGCTCACAAGCCTTGTCGATGTGACCGTGCAGTAGTTTGGATATGGTTCCGGGGTGCGCAAATTGTGTGCCCCGGAGCCCAAATGAGCAATGCCCCTGGATCGTGCCGGCACTTCCTTGAATCGCCAGCCTGATCTGACCTTCTGTTTCATCGCAAGTCTTATCGGGAAACTGATCCCGCTTTTCCAGACTTGCTCCAGACGCGAAAGCAACGATGCGAACCCGATTCCTTTTTTCCCGGTTGGCCGATCTCGCCTTCGTCCTGTTTGGCGTCTCGATCATCGTATTTCTGATGATTCGGCTGGTTCCGGGCGACGCGGTCGCCATCATGCTGGGCGCAAATACCGACATCACGCCCGAACGGGTGGCCGAATTGCGCGGCAGGCTGGGGCTCGACCTGCCCTTTTACGTGCAGTATTTCAACTGGATCGGCGGTGTATTGCAGGGCGATTTCGGCACGTCGATCTGGACCGGGCGACCTGTCGCCCAGGAAATCGGCGCCCATATCTGGCCGACATTGCAATTGACGTTGCTTTCGGTCGCCGTGGGGGCCGGGCTTTCCATTCCCATCGGCTGTTTCATGGCGCAGGCGCGTGGACGGGGCATCGAGGTTGCAGTGCGCGTGGGCGCCATTGCCGGGCTGACCATTCCATCTTTCTGGCTGGGGATCGTTTCGATCTTCCTTCTGGCCAAATTGCTGCCCGGCGTGTCCGCGCTTGGTTATGTGCCCTTTACCCAGGACCCGCTCGGCAATCTGCAGCGCATGATTTTGCCGGTCATTGCCCTGAGCCTGCCCATGCTGGCCAATCTTTCCCGCCTTGTGCGCTCGGCTATGCTCGATGCGCTGAGTCAGGATTATATAAGGACGGCAAAGGCAAAGGGCGCGAGCCAACGCCTCATCGTTTACAAGCACGCCCTGCGCAACGCGCTCATTCCTTTCATCACCTCGGTGGGTGTGATGACCGGTTATCTTTTGGGTGGTGCGATCGTTGTCGAACAGGTCTTTGCCATTCCGGGGCTGGGGCGGCTGGTGCTGGGCGCCATTGCCGAGCGCAATTATCCTCTGGTGCAGGCGACCATTCTTGTGATGACCTCGGCCTTTGTGATCGTCAATTTCCTTGTCGACCTGCTTTATGCGGTCATCGATCCGCGGGTGGCGCAGAAATGAGGCGGTTCGTTGCAAAAAACAGACTGTTGAGTTTCGCGCTGGGCTTTGTGGCGCTGCAGGTGCTGCTTGCGGTAGCCGCGCCACTGGTTTCACCCCATAGCCCATTTGCCCAGGTGATGGCCCAGCGGATGCAGGGACCGAACCTGCTTAACTGGCTGGGCACCGATCAACTTGGGCGGGACGTATTCGCGCGCATCCTTTACGGCTACCGCACCTCGCTTCTGACCTGCGTGACCGCGGTTGGGCTGGCGCTTGTTGTGGGCGGCACGCTGGGCATGCTCGCCGCCTATTATCGGGGCTGGTTCGACCGGATATTGATGCGGTTCATGGACGTTCTGTTTGCCTTCCCCATCCTGCTGCTTGCCATCGGGGTTATCGCGGTTCTGGGGCCGAACATGTGGAGCGCAGCCATCGCGATTGCCATTGTCTATACACCGATTTTCGCGCGGCTTTTGCGCGGGCCGGCACTGGTGATCTGCGAGAGCGAATATGTCATGGGAGCAAAGGCCATCGGCGCATCGGACGCAAGAATCATTTTCGCCCATCTCCTGCCCAATTTGGCCTCGGTGGTTCTGGTGCAAACGTCGCTTCTGCTTTCGGCTGCCATTCTGGTGGAAGCCTCGCTGTCATTTCTGGGACTTGGGGCACAGCCGCCGGTGCCCTCGCTTGGTCTGATGCTTTCCGAAGGGCGCAATTTTCTCATGCTTTCCCCCTGGCCCGCGATCTTTGCCGGATTTGCGATCCTGTTTTTGTCCTTCGGGTTCAACCTTCTGGGCGACGCCTTGCGCGATACGCTTGATCCCCGGCTCAGAGGCCAAGACCAATGAGCGCACAATTGGACGGCGCCAAGCCGATGGCCGAGGTTTCAAACTCAAGCCAGTTGCTGAACGAGATCGCGACGCGGCTGCCGGCTTATGAATCGGTTGGCCCGCTCTATCAAAGGCTGTCGCGCACGATCCGCAGCCTGATCGAAGCCGGGGTGCTGCGTGGGGCCGAGGCGTTGCCATCGGAACGCGACCTTGTGCGCGTAACGGGCCTTTCGCGCATTACCGTGCGCAATGCGATCAAAGATCTGGCGCGCGAAGGGTTGATTTCAACCCGGCATGGGGCGGGCACCTATGTGTCCCATCATATCGATCAGCCACTTTCGGTTCTGGCGGGTTTTACCGCCGATATGGCGCGGCGGGGTGCGGTGTCCCGCTCGGTGGTGCTGCACAAGGGCGAAGGTCTGCCCAATCCCGACGAGTTGTTGAAGCTGGGCCTTTCGCCCAATGACAAGGTTTTAAGGCTTTCGCGCGTGCGCATCTCCAATGACGAGCCGCTGGCGGTCGAACACGCAGTGGTGCCACTTTTTGCGGTTGGGCCGGACGATATTTCCGATTCGCTATATGAAGCCATGCGGGCCCGCGGGCATATGCCGGTGCGGGCGCTGCAAAGGTTGCGTTCAGCGATTGCCAATGACGAGGAAGCGCGCTTGCTCAATGTGATGGCCGGCAGTCCGATCCTGCATATCGAGCGCCGGTCCTTCCTTGCCAATGGCCGGCCGATCGAAGTTACGACCTCTGCCTATCGTGGAGACCGGTACGATTTTATCGCGGAACTCAAGATCGAAGCCGATTAGCGCCCATAGAAATCCGATTGCGGATCGGACAGGACAAGCTCGCGCATTTTTTTCGACAGATGCTGGCGCAGGGCGATAAAGCGGGTGTCGGCGCGGATGGCGTCGGGGTCGCGCGGGCGTTCGAGATCGACCGTCAGCGTTTCCACAATCCGTCCCGGACGGGTACCCATAAGCAGAATGGTGTCGGACAAAAGCAGCGCCTCATCCACGCTATGGGTGACAAAAAGAACGCTGGCCTTTTGCTCGGACCAGAGCGAGAGCAGCTCGGCCTGCATCAATTCGCGGGTCTGTGCATCGAGGCTGGCGAAAGGCTCATCCATCAAAAGCAGCGAGGGGTTCGGTGCAAAGGCGCGGGCCAGCGCGACGCGCTGTTTCATGCCGCCCGAAAGCGTGTCTGGCCAGGACTGGGCAAAACGGGACAGGCCGACCTTTTCAAGCCAGTGGAGCGCGCGCTCGGTGCGCTCGGCTTTGGACAGCGGCAGGCTGCGCAGGGAAAATTCGACATTTGCAGCAACACTTGCCCATGGGATCAGCCGGAAGGACTGAAAGACAAAGCCGATTTCGGGGCCCGGTCTCGGCGGGGCACCAAACGCGGCTATCGTGCCGCTATCGGGGGCAATCAACCCATCGGCAAGGCGTAACAACGTAGTCTTTCCGCAGCCGGACGGCCCCAAGAGGCTGATGAACATGCCCTGGGGCAAGGCAAAGTCGATATTGCTCACAGCCGGGCGAGCGTCGGCCGGGTCAAAGGTCTTTGAAACCCCGGCAAATTCCAAAGCCGGTTGGGAAGGTTTTTCGGTCATCGGGCGGGCGGGTCGAGATCGGGCGCCTGGCCGAGTGTTTCAAGTATGGTATCGAGGGGCGCAAACGCGGTCCATTGCGTGATCGGTGCCGGGTCGAGCCCATCGAAATCGGGCGTTTCAAACAGCCAGTCTTGCGAGAACTGGAGTTCGTCGGCATTGAGGCCGCCATTGACGCTCCAGCTTTGGGCAAACGATTGTGAAAGCTCACGCCGTTCTGCATCGGAAAGCTGGGGCGCATAGGGCGCGATAGCCTCGGCCCAGAAATCGGGATCGGCGGCAAAATCGCGCGAGAGCGCAATAAGCGCGCGCAGCACCGCCTCGATATCTTCGCGCCTTGTTTCCAGAACCTCGCGCGAGACGACATTGACCTTTTGGACGACCGGAGCGGCCTCGTAATAGGTGTCTGGGTCGACAAGGATTTCCAGGCCGCTTTTATCGGGCATGGCCAGCCAGACCCCAATCGACATTGTGGTCATATCGATCTGGCCTGCGGCGAGCGCCTGCGCGCGGACGGAGGGCTGGCCCAACGCAACAAATTCGATAGCATCGGTTTGCGCGCCCAAGGCTTCGAGCACATTAAGGCTGAGGCCGTGATCGAGGCTGCCGACCC
Source organism: Pelagibacterium lentulum (assembly GCF_003992625.1). Taxonomy (GTDB): domain Bacteria; phylum Pseudomonadota; class Alphaproteobacteria; order Rhizobiales; family Devosiaceae; genus Pelagibacterium; species Pelagibacterium lentulum. The sequence goes on from NZ_RZMW01000003.1 coordinate 40,554, forward strand.
GGCCAATGGCAAAGCTGTGGTTTTGCTCAAAGGGGATCGCGATTGTCTCGCGGGCTGCGATCAGGAAAGGCAGGGATTTGTTGGGTGAGGCGACGGCAACCAGATCGGTTTGCCCGCGCGCATGAAGCTGTAAAAGCGCATCGAGCCCGATATTGGCCATGTCGCCTTCGCCTGCACTCAAGGCCGCAAGCGCGGATGGGGTCTGCTGGACGCGGATCAGTTCGACCTCGACGCCCTCATTTTCAAAATAGCCAAGCTCATGGGCAAGGTCCATGACCGAATTGGGCACGAGCGGGGGTTCGAGATGGGTGAGGATCAGCCGGAAGGGTTCGGCCAGGGCCGGGTATGGCAAGAGGGCCGAGGCGAGAACAATGGGCAAAGCAAGAAGGGGGCGCAGCACAGCGGACAGACTCCGGGATAGGGGAACAGGTTCAGCTCATTTTCCAGCGGCCAAGCCGGGATTCGATAAAGCGCAGGATTTCGGTCATCACAACCCCGATGATGGCAAGGCAGATGACAATGACGAAATATTCTGCCATGCGGAAGGTGTTGCCATAAAGGGCGAGCAGCCCGCCAAGGCCGGTAACGGCGGTGTAAAGTTCGGCAACCACCGTGTTGATCAATCCGATGGTGGCGCCGATGCGCAGCCCCACCGCCACAAAAGGCAGCGCGCCGGGCAAAACGATATGGCTAAAAATACGCGTTTGCGGTGCGCCGGTCGAGCGCGCCATCTCGACAAGCTCCTTATCGGCTGCCAAAACCCCGGCATAGGTATTGATGAGGATGGGCATCACCGCGCCCAGAAAAACGATAAAGGCCTTGGCCTCGATCCCCAGCCCCAAAAGAACGATCACGAGCGGGATGAAGGCGACGCGCGGGGTGGCGGCGAGCGCAAAGACATAGACGTCGAGGGTTTTACCAAAAGGCCTTATCGCGCCCATCATGGCGCCAAGCGGGATGGCGACAAAGGTGGCCAGAAAAAAGCCGGACAAAAAAACGGCAAGGCTTTGGCCTGTGGCCTCAAGCAATCGGCCTTCGGAGAACAGGCGGGCGCCCGCTTGAAGCGTTGCAAGCGGGGTGGGGATAATGTTGCGGCCGATAAACTGGGACGCAATGAACCAGCCAAGGATCAAAAGAAAAAGGAAGGCCAGGCGGTAAAGCGCGGTCATGTCCGCCTCATCGGTAGCCAAAAGGCAGGGGCGACCGGACGGGATCGCTGCCGTCCGGTCCGTACAGGTCATTGTTTTGTCGCGTGTCCGAACCAAATAAGCGGTATCCACTTATTCTGGACACGCTCCAGTATCAGGCACCGGTGACGCGCCAGATCACATCGCCAACATCGTCGGCCATTAAAATGGCATTGTCGGCGGCCACGGTCACACCGACCGGACGGCCATAGGAATGTTTTTCATCTTCGGACAAAAAGCCGGTCAGGACATCGCGCAGCGGCCCGCTGGGCTTGCCATTGGCAAAGGGCACAAAGGCCAGTTTATAGCCCGAAAGGACCGAACGGTTCCACGAGCCATGCTGGCCGATTGCCATGCCCTCGCCATAGCCGGGCAAGACACCGTCGGGAATCCAGCTCAGACCCAGCGAAGCGGTATGCCCGCCCAGAGCAAAGTCCGGGGTTTCGGCCTTGGCCACCATGGCAGGGTCCTGGGGCACGCGATCATCGACCGTTTTGCCCCAATAGCAGAAGGGCCAGCCATAAAAGCCGCCATCCTTGACCGATGTGAGGTAATCGGGCGGGGTTTCATCGCCAATGCCATCGCGCTCGTTGACAACAGTCCAGAGCGCGTTGGTTTGCGGCTCGAACGCCATGCCGACCGGATTGCGCAGGCCCGAGCCATAAACGCGGGACTGACCGGTCGCCAGATCGAGCTCATGGATGCAGGCGCGATCGATTTCCGCTTCCAATCCGCCCTCTCCAATATTGCCGACCGAACCGACCGCGACGTAAAGCTTGGTCTGGTCCTTGCTCACGATCAGGTTGCGGGTCCAGTGGCCGCCCGGCTTTGTGTCCATGACCTTGCGGCCCGGCGCGGTGATTTTTGTCTGACCTTCTTCATAGGGAAACGCGACGACGCCATCGGTATTGCCGACGTAAAACGTGTCGCCGACAAGCGCCATGCCATAGGGCTGGTTAAGGTTTTCAAGGAACGGCTCACGGATTTCCGCCACCCCGTCGCCATCGGCATCGCGTAAAAGCGTGATCCGGTTGGCGCTGACCCCAACCGCCTTGGCGCGTTTCATGGTAACGAACATGGCGTAATCGAACGGCGTATGGATCTGGCCGGCCACGCCGCAGGATTCGGCAACCAGAACGTCGCCATTGGGCAGAACATAGACCTGGCGCGGGTGGTCGAGCCCCTTGGCAAAGGCATTGACCTTGAGGCCCGGTGCTGCGGTGGGCGTATGATCGCCTTCCCATCCCTTAGCTGTCGGCATCTTGAGGGTGGGGATGGTTTGCGGTTTGGCTTCGGGAATGGCCGGTGCAGTGCCTATGGCCTGAACCGGGGTCTTGCCGTCCCAACTTCGCATCAGAATGGGAAGGGCGCCGATCCATGCGACGACCTTGGCGGAAAATGATGCAAAACTCATAGGGCTGCCCTCTCGAAATACCAGTTGGCCGCAAGCTATCCCAAAGCGCGCGTTGATAAAACCATCAAGTTACTTGTTCAGTCCGCTTTGTGGCCAGGTATCGCCGACGCGATAGCCGCCGGGCCAGGGGTCGGTGGGGTCAAGCATGAGCTGTTTGGTTTCGGTAATCCAGCCACGTCCGGCAATCGAGGGAATGATGGCGGGGGTGCCCGCAAGATCGGTTGTTTTCTCGATCCGGCAATCAAATGTGCTGCCGATGATCGAGACGCCCCGAAAGGCTTCGCCGATACCCAATTGCCCACGGGCGTGAAGCACCGCCATGCGGGCCGAGCAGCCCGTACCGGTCGGTGAGCGGTCGAGTTTTCCCGGTTCGATGGCAACGGTGTTGCGCCCGGTCTTGATGCCATCGACGATCTCGACGGGCGCGGTGAACTGGCAAAAGGAAATGTGGTTCCAGTCCGGGTTGGTTGGGTGGGTAAAGCCTAATTGCTCGGTGGCGGCGCGTGTGAGTTTCATACCGGTTTCCGAGAGGTCACGGGCTTCATCGGGTGAGAGCGAGAACCCCAGACTTCTGGCATCGACGAGCACGAAGCTGTCGCCGCCATAGGCGGTGTCGACTGTAAACGTGCCCAATCCTTCAACCTCGATTTTCGCATCCAGTTTTGCGGCAAAGCTGGGGTGGTTTGTGACCCGGATCGAGATTGCCTTGCCGTCCTTGCAGGTGGCGACGACATCGACAAGCCCGCCGGGTGCTTCCAGGGTAAAGCGGGTTTCCGGCTCCTGCATTTCGATGATGCCGGTATCGAGCAGGACGGTCGCAACGCAGATGGAATTGGACCCGGACATGGGCGGGGTGTGGACCGGCTCCATGATGATCCAGCCCATTTTGGCGCGCGGGTCTTTTGGCGGCACGAGGAGGTTGACGTGCCGGAAAACCCCGCCGCGCGGTTCGTTAAGCACGAAATTGCGCAAACCGTTATCGGTTGCGATCCACTTGGCTTGCTCCCAGATGGTATCGCCCGGTGGCGGGGCGACACCGCCGACAATCACATCGCCGACCTCCCCCTCGGCATGACAGCCAACGATATGGATCACTTTTGATGTGCGCATGAGATCAATCCAGCAACCATGAGGGAAGACGCGCGGGTGCCGAACCAGTCAGGGCGGCCGTGATGCAATCGGCAAAGGTGCCAAGCCTTACCGAACGGCCCGAGAGTCCGGGGCCGTAATGGGCATATTTACCGGAATCGGTGAGAACGGTTTTTGCTTTTGGTGGAAAAACCGGTTCTGAAATCGAGCACCAGCACAGATCGGAAACGACGGTGACGCCGCTTTGTTTGAGCCGGGCGAGCGTGCCATCGTGCGCGATTGTGCCTTTGATGGCCGGGCCGATGGTCAGGATCACGGCGGTATCGGGGTGGACATGCTTGCCGTCAAGCGCTGTGGCAAGCGCGCGGCATTCGTCCACCGAGGCGTGCGGGCTGCCAATGGCCACGAGATCGATTTTATCGGGCCCGGCATTGAGCTTTTGCCAGACCGTGCGCATTTGCGCAGTGTCGATTGCGATATGGTGCGTATCGGGAGCGACAGTGTCAGCTTCCGGGGTTATGCCCTCGATATGGAGCATAGGCGCTGCCGAGGTTGTGCCGAACGCCGCGCAGAGCGCCTTGAGGTCGTCGCGACTGGGTTTGGCCGAGGCAACGCCGCGCAGGAGCGGGATCTGGTTGGGGGCGGCAAGCCCTGCCATATAGCCGATGAGCGGCCAAAAGGCGTTTTCGATATTTTTTGGCAGTGCGATGTCGAGAACGCGCTGCGCTTTGCGGTGGCTGTCGAGATAAACGCCCGATAGCGGCGCGCGGCCCGTCAGCGCAATGCAGAGATCGAGGAAATCGGGATGTTTCGCTGTGCGGGCGCCAAGAACCGAATTGGCGAAAATTACCGCATTGGATTCCGACCAGCCGATGGCTTCTCCCTTGACCGGCGCGGTGTCGAGCAAATAGGGCGCGCAGGTGAAGCTGGGCTGGCAGCCCATTTGCACATAGGCGTCGGCCAACTCCTGAGCCGGGGCCCCGAACCGGGGCGGAACGCCCTGGGCGCGCCAATGGGCGTGATCGACCGAGATCGCGTTCATGGTCGTGGGGATCACGACCTTGCCGCCGAGATCGGCCATCTTGCGCGCAAAGGTCAGATTGGCCGGGCTGGCATAGATGCAACCGTCGATATGAGCCTGAGTGACATCGACGAGCTGTTTTGCCCCTTGCTGGATGGCCATGGCGCATAAAATACGCATAGCCTGGGCGGTGGCCGGTCCATCGCGCCCATCAAGCATGGCCATGTCAGTTTCGGTCAACTGGAGTTGGGATGCCGGGGGCGGGGCGACGGGGATTTCAAATTCATTGGCGATGATGGCCGTCTCGGTGATCCTTACCGAGCGCGTATCGCCAAGGGCTGCAAAAGTGTCCGGATTGACCCGCAGGACGGGGACGGATTTGTCGAAGATTTGCGCGACCAATGCCCCAAGGGTAAGGACGTCCTCGTCATCGCGGAAAATCAGCGCGGCGGGTGCACGGTCATTGAGCGCCAGATCGAGCAAAACGCCCGAACCGGTGCACGATCCCCGGCTCGAGGGCATGAGCAGGATCGTGCCGGAAATCGCTGTCCCGTGGAGCGGGTGATAGACGTCGATGATCTTGCCGGTTGCCGGATCGACCCCGCCCCAAAAGCTCAAGGGTTCGTCCGATACAACGACCGGGCCGCTGGCTGTACCGCTAATAATTGATTGCGCGGCAAGCCGGGTCATTTGACAGTAAACCCGTGGGCGAAGGGATCGCGGTCATCGATAAAGATTGTGTTGAGCCCGGTCTGGCGTGCCCAGCCGGCAATGGAGGGAATGATGGCGGGCTTGCCCGCAACGGTCACTTCGTCCTCAACCCGCCCTTTGAACATCGAGCCGATGATCGATTCATGGATGAATTCATTACCCTTTTTGAGCCTGCCCTTTGCGTGCCATTGGGCCATGCGGGCCGAGGTGCCCGTACCGCAGGGTGAGCGGTCGATGGCCTTGTCGCCGTAAAAAACTGCGTTCCGTGCGGTGGCTTCGGGCCGGGTCGGCTTGCCGGTCCAGAGAATGTGGGACAGCCCGTTAATGGCAGGGTTTTCCGGGTGCTCGAATGTGTATTTTTCGTTGAGTGCGCGGCGCAGTTCAGGGCTCCAGCGCAAGAGATCGGATGCGGCGACATCGGCCATATCGGCTATGGCGTCCTGGGGATCGACAATCGCGTAGAAATTGCCGCCATAGGCGACATCGACCGTGACCTCGCCGAGCCCATCCACTTGGGCGGAAAGCCCTTCTGAATGCAGGAAGGCCGGTACGTTGGTCAGGCGCACCTCTTCGACATAATCGCCAACCTGCTTGTACTGGGCCACGACAAGACCGGCGGGGGTGTCGAGCCTTACGATGCCGGGCGTCTTTGGTGTGACAAGTCCCTGCTCGATCATCATCGTGACCGTACCGATGGTGCCGTGTCCGCACATGGGCAGGCAGCCCGAGGTCTCGATAAACAGGATCGCGATGTCGCAATCCTCGCGGGTGGGTGGATAGAGGATCGAGCCGGACATGACATCATGGCCGCGCGGCTCGAACATCAGCCCGAGCCGTATCCAGTCATACTCGGCCAGAAAATGCGCCCGGCGCTCCATCATGGTCTTACCTTCAAGGCGCGGGCCACCCCCGGCAACGAGCCGGACCGGATTGCCGCAGGTGTGGCCATCGATGCAAAAGAATGTGTGTCTGGTCATTTTTCTAGAACCGTTCAGCCCGATAGGGCGCAATGTCGATAGGCAGAGGCTGGTCCAGCGCGATATCGCGGACGAGCCTTGCGGTTGCTGCCGATTGGGTGAGGCCCAGATGCCCGTGGCCGAAGGCCATGATAACCCGATTGGCTTTCTTCGAGCGACCGATCACGGGAATGGTATCGGGCAATGATGGCCTGAAGCCCATCCATTGTCTGCCATTTTCGGTTCTAAGCCCCGGCAGGATGGCTTTTGTCTTTTCCACCATGATTTCGGAACGCCGGTAATCGGGTGCGCGGTCAAGGCCGCCCAATTCCACCGCGCCGCCAATGCGCAGGCCCGTATCGAGCGGGGTGATGACAAAACCATCGCCAGGGATCACGAGCTGACGCTTGAGATCGAATGCGCCCTTGGGGAAGGTCGTGTTGTAACCACGTTCGGTTTCGAGCGGAATGGCGTGACCCAATTGTGCTGCAAGTTTGTGCGACCACGCGCCGGCAGCGATGACGAGCTGGCCGGTATTGATAGTGCGGCCATCGGCAAGGGCGACCGAGACGCCATCTGCGGTCTGGGCAACGGATTTGACTTCTGCGGTTTCCAGCGTAGCGCCCTTGGCGATCGCCGCCTTGCCGATGCCGATTGCAACGTCATAGGGATCGGAAACGGTGAGCCATTGGGGCACGAAGGTGGCGTGGGTAAAGCTGGCACCAAGCCCTGGCTGGAGGTCTGCGAGGCGGTTGCCGCTTACATGCTCGAAATCGATCCCGTGCGCGGCGCGCAGATCCCATATCTGACGGGCCGCCGAGAAGGCTTTTTCGCCTTTGTAGAGATAAAGCGCGCCGTCATGACGCAAGAGGTCGGCAATTCCGGCATCCTCGAAAAGCGGTTCGGCCTCGGTGCGGGCGAGATTCATCAGGGCCGCTTGGGCAATTGTGCTTGCCTTGTACCGATCAGGCAGCGAGGCGCGGAAAAAGCGCAGCATCCAGGGTAGGATTTTCGGGGCGTAGGCGGGCGGGATCGAAAGCGGCCCGAGGGGGTCGAACAACCATTTGGGTGCTTTGAGGATCATGCCGGGCGAGGCCAGCGGCTCGATATCGGCAAAGGCCAGCGCGCCGGCATTGCCGCGGCTGGTTTCCTCGGCCATGCCCTTTTTATCGATCAAAATGACACTTTGGCCCGTTTCGGCAAGCCGTAAGGCAATCGAAAGGCCGATGATACCGGCCCCGATGACGCAGAAATCATAATGAGGGTGCGCCAATTGTTCTTATTACTCCGGGAAAGAAAGTTCGGTTCGGGCGGATTGCGTTCTCCCGCCCGAACGCAAGCTATTACAATACAGATTTCAAAAACGCGGCAGTCTCGGGGCGCTCGGGTGTCTCGAAAATCTGCTTGGGGCTGCCGATTTCATGGATCAGCCCGTCCTTGAAGAAGGCCACACGGTTAGAGACTTCACGGGCAAAAGCCATTTCATGGGTCACAACGATCATGGTCATGCCTTCGGACGCCAAAAGCCGCATGGTGTCGAGCACTTCGCCCACAAGCTGGGGGTCGAGCGCCGAGGTCACTTCGTCAAACAGCATGTATTTGGGGCTCATTGACAAGGCGCGGGCAATCGCCATGCGCTGCTGCTGGCCGCCTGAGAGCTTTGAGGGATAAACCTTAAGTTTGTCGCCAAGCCCGACATGCTCAAGCTGCTTTATGGCGATTTCATCGGCTTCGGCTCTGGATTTTCCCAGAACCTTGCGCAGGGCGAGGGTTGTGTTCTCCAGAACCGTGAGGTGCGGAAACGCGTTCCATTGCTGGAAAACGATGCCGATATTGGTACGCAGCTTGTTGAGGTCGGTGCCCTTGGCATGAACCTCGACGCCATCGACAAGGATGCGGCCGGAATCGATGGGCTCCAGCCCGTTGATGCACATGAGCATCGTCGATTTGCCCGAGCCCGACCCGCCGATCACCGAGACGACCTCGCCACGGGCAACGTTCATGGAGACGCCCTTGATCACTTCGAGGTTGCCGAAGGATTTTCTGACGTTTTCGATCTCAATCATTTTCGCGCCATTTCTTTTCAAGGTGAGCGCCCAGGCGGGAAACGGGGAAGCTCACAAGGAAGTAGATGAGGCCGGCAATCGCAAGGATCACAAGGGCCTCGTGGGGTTTACGGGTGATGATAATCTGGGACGAGCGCAACAGCTCGATCACACCGATCGCATAGACCAGAGCGGTGTCTTTCATCACTCCGAGCGTCAGTCCGATCCAGCTCGGCAACATGACCCGGGTGCCGAGCGGCAAGACGATATAGGTCATATCCTGCCAGTAGTTCATGCCCAGCGAACGTGCTGCGCGTCGGGTCGTGATCGGCACGGCCAGAATGCCGCCGCGCACGATTTCAGTGCAGAACGCCGACGTATAGGCGGCAAGCACGACGCAGCCCACGACAAAGGGATTCATGCCCCAGCCCAGGATCGACTGGAAGGAATTGAACAGGATGAACTGGATCAGCAAGGGCACCGAGCGCAGAACGTCGAGAACGGTCCCCATGGAGTAATTAACATACCAGGGCGATTGCGCACGGATCAGGCCGAAAACGACGCCCGCCAATGTGCCACCGAGCATGGCCCAGAAGGTGATGGCCAGGGTCAGACCGGCCCCGGTCATCATGAAGGTGATATCGCCCCAGGTAACGGAAGTGCCTAACATATCTGTCGCCCCCCTTAGTACCGGAACAGTCGCCAGGCGATGAGACGGGCGCCGCCCGTCACGATCTTGGCGATGACGTAATAGATGGCCGCAGCAAGGGCGAAGAACTCGAAGGTGCGGAAGGTGCGCGCATTGAGTTCCTGAGTCACCCCGGTCAGATCGGTATTGAGACCCACAAAGATCCCGATCGATGTCATAAGGATCGCCCAGACCATCTGATTGGTCATGGGATGGAAAACGGCCCGGAACATCTGCGGTAGAACGATCAGCCGGAAGGCGGCAAAGGCACCAAAGCCCAGCGAACGGGCCGCACGGGTTTGCGTAGGAGGAACGGCCCGCAACCCGCCGCGGAAGGTTTCGGCGAGATAGCCCGCATTGTTAAACGCGATGCCGACGAGAACGGCCCAATAGGAATCGAGATAGAAAATGTTGATTCCCATGGCTCGGAAATTGATGCCGAAGGCTCCGGCGACAAGCTGGAGCACCGCGGGAATGCCGAAATAGATCATATAGACCTGGAATAGCGCCGGCGTGTTGCGGGCAACTTCGATCCAGGTCACTGCAAACCAGCGCAAGGGCGCCAAACGCGCTTCCTTGGCTACAGCTAGTGCTACACCCAGAACGATGCCGATGATCATGGAAAGCACCGCGATCTGGAGCGTGATCAGCGCACCATCGAGCATCTGGGGCAGGGCGCGGAAGGCCTGATTCCAGTGAAAGGTATAATTGATATCGAACATGCGCGTCTTCCTCGGTTGCGCGCTACCCCTTGGGTTTCGCCGACCCCTCGTGTGCGCTCCAGAAGAATGAGCGAACGGGGGATCGCACGGATCCCCCGCCCGGTGAGTCTGGCTTAGTAATAGGTGCCGGGCACCATCAGAGACGGAGGCGTGGCGCCGCCGCCGACCCATTTTTCGAACAGCTCATGATAGCGGCCGGTGCGGTATTGCTGATGGACGAACAGGTTGAGATAGTTGAGCAACCCATATTCCTCACGCAGCGCGATCACCGAAACATAATCGGCCAGGTACGGCGCGTCGCCTGCAATGACGAAGCCATCGAAGTTACCCGATTCCACGGTTGCCGCAGCCACGGTGCCGGTTACGACGGTTGCGTCGATCTGACCCTGGTTCAGCGCCAGGAACACATCGGCCTGGCTCTGGAAGGTTCGGAACGAGCCGCCCGCATCCCATGCGTTGAAATCTTCCTCAAGCGCGATGGCTTCATAAACCCCGGCAACCGAACCGAGATTCTTGCCGGCAAGCTCTTCATAACTTCCAATGCCGGTATCCTCACGGGTCAGAACCACGTTGGTGAAGGCGAAATAGGGAATGGTGAAACCGATGGTCTTTGCACGTTCAAGCGTATCGGAGGTCGAGGCAACGCCAACGTCGGCGCGACCCGAAACCAGTGCAGGAATACGATCCGGGAACGGGGTTTCCACGATCTCTGCGTCAACACCCAGCGCTGCGGCCAGGTCGTTGCAGGTGTCAACGTCAAATCCGATAGGGTTGTTGTTGTCATCGCGCGAGCCCATGGGTGGGAAGTCGAGCGTTACGGCGCAGCGCAAAACGCCGGAAGCGATGATGTCGTCGAGCTTGTCGGCGAAAACGGGGGTGGCTGCAAGGCTCAATGTCATGGCAGCAGCGCCCAGCATGACGGGTAGTTTCATGATGAAATAATCCCTCTCTTTGAAATCTGACTTTGAAATGTCCCTCACCGGCCTGTTTGTTCGACCGGATTAACGATTACGTTTGCATAATTGTATCCAATCTACAATATACTACGTAAGGGCGCTTTCATTTTCTCGCCACACCGATGCGATTGATGGGCGTCCTAAAGGGACAGCACGCGGGCTACCGGGAGAGGCTTATTGTGGCCAATGGCTTGAAATTGCGGGCTTTTGACCTTGGACGGCAGGCCACATCGGCGGATGTGATCTATGACGCGCTGCGCGACGCCATTATCCGGGGCGAGTTGGAAGAAGGCGAAGCACTGCGCCAGGATACGATCGCGCGGATGTTTAATGTTTCCCGCATTCCGGTGCGTGAGGCCATGCAGCGGCTCGAAGCGCAGGGCCTTGTGATTTCAGAGCGTTACAAGGGTGTCGTGGTGGCCTCTCTGAGCCATGAGCAGATCACTGAAATCTTCCAGTTCCGTGCTCTTGTCGAACCCTCGGTCATCGAAATGGCCGTGCCGCTGATGAGTGCGAAATCGCTTGAACAGGCGCAATATTATTGCGATGCGTTCGGCGCTGAAACCGATCCGGAACGCTGGGGCGATCTCAATCGGCATTTTCACAATTGCCTCTATGTCGATTGCGACAAGCCTTATTATCTTTCGGTGATCGACAAGACCAACGATCTTGTCGAGCGCTATGTGCGTCTTGTGCTCTATCTCACCCAAGGGATGCGCAACGCGGTGGCCGAGCATCAGGCCATTCTGGACGCTTGTGTGGCAAAAAAACCCAAGCAGGCCGCTGAACTGACCCGCCAGCACATCGACAAGGCGGGCAAAACGCTTGTCAGCTATTTGCGCGATCACACAAGAAAATAGGCCTATTTGCTTTATGTCTGAGCCTCAGTCCACCATCCCCTTTTTCGACGCCGATCAGATCAGGGGTGCGACCCCATGGCCCCGGCTGATCGAGGCTATCGCGCAAGGGTTTGTTTCGACCCATCATGCGCCGGACCGGCACATCCATGATCTGGCTGTGCCTGGCGAAGTCGATGCGACTGCGCTTTTGATGCCGGCCTGGATCGAGGGGGAGATCTACGGGGTCAAGCTGGCAACCATCTTTCCGTCCAACAACAAGGCAGGCGCGCGGGCGGTCAACGCGATCTATGTGCTTTTTGACGGGATGAACGGCAAGCCTCTGGCGCTGATGGATGGCGGTGAGATTACCGCGCGCCGTACCGCAGCCACATCGGCGCTGGCCGCGCGTTATCTGGCGCGCGAGGATGCCCGGACCTTGCTGGTTGTGGGTACTGGCCGCTTGCCACCGCTTTTGGCGCAGGCACACAAGGCGGTGCGCGATATCGACACTGTTCTTGTCTGGGGGCGCAATGGCGAGAAAGCCGAAAAGCTGGCCCAACGGATCGGCGCCGAACTCGACGTTGAGACAGGTGCGGTCAAAGATCTCGAGGTGGGGGTGCGGCAGGCCGATATTGTTTCATGCGCCACGATCTCGCGCGAAGCGCTGGTGCTTGGCGATTGGCTGGAGCCGGGCACCCATCTCGATCTTGTCGGCGCCTTTACCCCGCTGATGCGGGAAACGGATGCGAAGGCGGTTACACGCAGTGCCGTTTTTATCGACACGCTGGGCGGCGCAAAGGCGGAAGCGGGCGATCTGATCCATGCCATAAATGAAGCCGCTTTTGGCTGGGACGATGTGGTGGCCGATCTGCCTGCGCTTTGCTCGGGTGCGCACAAAGGCCGGTCATCTGCCGATGAAATCACGCTCTTTAAGTCAGTCGGAGCGGCGATCGAGGATCTGGTTGCGGCGCGGCTAACCTATAAGGCATCAACGCCCACAGGATAGAATTGTGTCTCCTGGGCCTTACTTTTTAAGCGGTTCGGGTAGCCATGGCGCGGCGGCGCTGTCGCGGGAATAGGTATAAAAGCTGTTGGGGCTGAAATCCTGCCAGCTATCCTCATAGCCGTCTGGCCAGATGACTCTCATCCGGCCCGATTGGGTATCGCCAAGTCCGAAATGCCACCATCCGGCCTGCCCGCTCACATGGCCGCCTCCGGCAAAGACTTCGCGGCGCATGGTGACGCCATTGCGTTCGACTTCGATCCATGCGCCGATCCCGTTCCGGTTCGGGCCGGGCTGGGCAAGGCGGATCTGAAGCCAGTTTCCAAGATCGGTGCTGGTATTTTGCCAGATTTGCGCCCTGTCGTGTCGATTGACGACAACAAGATCCAGTTGACCGTTGAGGTTGAAATCGGCCAGCGCCCCGCCACGGGCGGTCAGAAAGCTCGCGACACCGGCATGGTCGCCAGCCTCGAAAAAACTGCCGTCCTCGCGCTGAAGCAAAAGATTGTTCGGGTCCTCAATCGCAAAATCGGGCATTTCCCAGACATTGCCCTTGGCGATGAAGAGATCGGCCAAGCCGTCATTATTGACGTCCTCGAACTGGGCGTGCCAAGCGGTGCTGGGGCGCACCTCATCGCCCGTATAAGGGCGGTGTGCGGTGACACCGCGCGCATAGGCGACATCGCGATAGGTGGGCCAAGGCAGTCCGTTTTCAGGGATTTCCGTCAAGACCTGTAGCCGGTTGTCGGTCATGCTGGTGAGGAAATAGTCGGGATAGGAATTGAAATCGAGATCGTAGCTGGCAATGCCCATGCCCCAGATGCGCAATTGCTGCCAGCCATCGTTCTCGTCATAGAGCCGGGGAGCTTGTCCGGCCTCGATACGCCAGAGCTGTTCCTGCCCGCCGCGATAATATTCACGGTCATTGGAGACCCGCAAGCTGGGTGTGCCGGAGCGATCCCAATCGGTAAACAGCATCGAGAGCGTACAATAGCTTGGTGTCAGCGCGAGCGGTGGGGCAAAGCCGGAACCGGTCTCATCCGGGCGGTGCAGCCAGTTATCCGTGCATGATCCCCATGGGAACATGGGCTCGTTGCGGTCGATATAATTGCCAATGGCAATGGTTGGCCAGTCCGCGCCATGCTCCCAAATGGCAGCAAAGGCCGAGGACCAGGCATCGCCACCATCGAAAGCCCATTGGCTGTTGGCGTTTTCAAAGCGGCAGTTGCCAAGGCCGCGCATGACAATATTTTCGCCCACGCGCAGCAAAACCAGATCCACGATGCCGTCGCCGTCAATGTCGATGGGATAAGCGCCCGATACGGCCTCGATTTCAAGCCCGCTTTCATGGGGGCTGAACGTCAGATTGCCGCCCTGCGCGCTCTTGTTGCGATAAAAGCGGGCCGGCGCCGTGCCGCCAGCGAGGAAGATGTCGGGAAACCCGTCGTCGTCGCAGTCAAAGACTGCGACCCCGCCACCGACCATATATTCCCATTCCCCTTCAAAAACGCTATCGATGTCGGCTGCGTCGGTGACCTCAACGAATGTCGGGATGGTTGGCGTCTGCTGATTTTGCGCCAAAGCGGGGGACATGGAGCAAAAGGCTGCAAGGGCGCAGAAACTGAAAGCAAAAGGTCTGGTCATGTCAGCGCTCCCACGTAACGAGCGCGTTGGTGAAGGCACCGACGCAGCGACCCTGATCCAGCCCGCTTTCGATCGCCACGCGATAATGGATCCCGCCATAAAGCCTTGAAATCGCGGCTTCTTCGGCCGCATGCCAGAAATCTTGATAGGAGCGCACGCCCAGCCCGTCGCGTTCGTGGGTCTTGTCGGAAAAGGCGAAGCCGGGACCGAAATGGGCTTCCAGAACCGCCGCGGCTGCACCTGACTGGGTGCTGTGCCCGCTTGGATATTCGGGGAAGGGCGGGGTTATCAAAATGGGGCGCCAATCGGGATCGATATGGAGGTTGATATAGGTAACGGGGCGCAGCAGGTCATAGAGATATTTTTCGTGCCAGCAGCCGATAAAGGAATCGGCAAGCGAGATTCCGAGCCGGGCGAAAAGATCGACGCTGTCGTGCAGTTCGGCGTCCGTTTCGCGCAGGAGCTGAAGAGCGATGGCAATCCAGTGGCCCGGCGGGGTGGGTGAAAGCATCGGATCGTCCGACCAGAACCGTGCGATTGCCTCCTCGTCGGGTTCGATTGCCTGGACGGCCTCGTAAACTTCCATAGCTTCGGTATAGAATTCTGACCCTGCTTGGGCATCATAGACAGGCGGCTCAACCACAGGGCAAGTTGCCCCATTCGGCATGGCAAAGGTGCGGTTGTCGCCCCAGTTGGGGAGCAGGGGGGCCTGCTGAAGCCCGATGGTGCTTGTCGGCACCCAGCTTTGCGGGCTCGATCCGGGCTCAAATTCGTAAGGAAAGCCAAGATTTTCGACCAAGGCGCCCCCATCGGTGAGCGACCACTCCAGAATATGGGCCGCAACGGCCTCGCCATAGGCAATGCTGGTGGCAAGGGTCTGCTCGTCCAGACTGGCGCTCACCATGGTCTCAATCTGGCTTTCCATTGCGTTCATGGCGCGTTGGCCGGTAGGGCCGGTATTGCCAAAGAAATTGCGCACGCCATGGGTTAGGGCAGCGTGAAGGATCGCTGCTTCATCGTAATGGGCATTGGGGTCGCGTTGCGGGGGCAAGCTTAATTCGTTGAGTTGGCCTGCTAGGCTTTTCAGCTCATCGGTGCCTGAAGCCACGGCCTCATAAGCAGTGACACCCAGATAGGCAAAAGAGCGGCTGGCGACCGGTGGGGAATAGGTGGGTGTGTGCCGGACAAGTTCGAGTACCATCCGGTTCCAGTTGAAAAGCACGTCCTGGGGGTTGGCGCCTGCCTGTGCCGCCGCGCCCATTGGCTGGAACAGGACGGTTGCGACAATCATTGCGGCTAGCAGATCTCGATATTGTCGCATGTGCGAACCGCAAAGCCGGTTCCACGCCGGATTGCGTCGGAGGGTGTGCTTTTGCGCCGAACGCTTGAACAGCCGCACAAACGATGACGCCAATCGGAACACTCCCCCCAAGATGCGCCTCCCAACGCGTGAGTTGTCTGGCGCAAATATGCCTTGGCATCACTAGAGGCGCAACAGAGTTTATCATCGGCGCCGATGCCGCAATACCTACCGCATTCGCAAGCAATGTCTCACTGTCTTGCCTAACGAAATTTACCCTTGGCGGGGATAGAATTTGGAAAAAATGGCGATGCCGACTATCGTTGGCCGGTAACGACTTGCCAAGGCAAAGTATCTGTAATTGTAAGGCGATAGTAAAAGTCGCGATGCAGCATATTATTTGTGTATCGACCGTCGAAGGAGAGCCGGTTGCGTGTCATGGTTCTTGGATTGCGGGCGATGTTTGGGGTGCAGGGTGGCATCGAAGCTCATGTCCGTGCAATCGCGACCCAAATCCTCGGCGATCCGCGTTTCAAGGATATAGAATTTGAAGTGCTGGAACGACGGGCCTTTGTCGATGCTGCGCGCCAAGTGCCTCCATTGGCGCAATTGACGCTGACCCCCCTGGCCCATCCGAGATATGTCGCGTTTGAGACCATTGTGCATACGCTGGCAGGCGTGTTGTACGCGGCGCGCAAACGGCCCGATATCGTCCATATTCACGGTATTGGACCCGCGCTGGTGGCGCCCTTGGCACGCTTGCTGGGGCTGAAAATCGTCTGCACTCATCATGGTGAAGATTACCATCGCGACAAATGGGGGGGCTTTGCACGGCTTGTGCTGAAGATGGGCGAGTATAACCTCACCTATTGGAGTAACCAGCGCATTGCGATTGCGCCGGGATTGGCCAAAAGACTGGACGCGAAATTCGGCAGGTCTTTCGTCTATATTCCCAATCCGGCGCCGCAGGCCCTGCCAGGCGATGGCGGCGATGTTCTGGCGCGCTACGGCCTTTCGGCGCACAAGTACATTCTCAACGTTGCCCGGATCGTGCCGGAAAAGCGACAGCTCGATCTCATCGCGGCCTTTATTGCCGCCAAGCGGGATGGCTGGAAGCTGGTGCTTGCCGGTGGCAGCGATCATGGCGGCGACTATGCGCAAAGTGTCGAGCGCGCCGCGGCAGGTGATCCCGACATCATTCTCGCAGGTCGCCTTTCAGGGGCGCCCCTCGGCGCGCTCTACAACGATGCAGGTCTTTTTGTGCTGCCATCGAGCCATGAAGGGCTGCCCCTTGTGCTGCTTGAGGCCATGACCGCGCATTTGCCCCTGCTTGTCAGTGACATCGACAATCTTGTCGATCTGGATTTGCCCCCAGACGACTATTTTCGGCTCGGCGATCCTGGTGCGCTTGCCATGGCGCTTGGCAGAAGGCTCGCGGTGCTCGACGCAAACTGGCGGCCTGTCGACTGGTCGCATCGGCTTAGCGCGTTTTCCATTGCACGGATCGCGTCCGAGACGGTGGAGGTTTATCGCCGGTGCATGGACCAATGAGCGAGGCCGCTGCAAATGTGACGATCGCAATCATCGCGCCAGAAGCTTACGGCGTTCATGGCATAGCCCGCTATGTACAGAGTCTGCTGGCCAATCTTGGCGCTGAGCATAAGGTTGTGCTTGTTGCCGGTCAGAAAGAGTATGATTTTCCGGTCGCTCAGAACGTTGAAATCATAAACATCACGCGACATAGAGGTCGATCGGGTATGCTCCTGTGGGCATTTGCTGCAAGAGGCGTACTTTCCCGGTTGTCGGCAAGGGAGGGCCTTCTAATTGTCAATATGCAAATCCCGCCGTTGCTGCCCGGACTGCTCGTTCAGCGTGGGGATGGATTTGTTGTCACGGCTCACACAACCTATCTCGGGATGACCGGCCGATATGGCGGTATCGACGCCGTAAAAGGGCAGTGGCATCCGCTTGTAGCCCGAGTAAAAATGGCACTTGAGCGTCTAATTCTGCGACGCGCCACAAAGATTATTGCGCTTACAAATCAGGGTCGACAAGAACTGATCCAATACAAGTCGCGTGCATCGATTGAAATTCTGCCCAACGGGGTGGACACAAAGCTTTTTCATCCACGACCAGAACTCAAACAAATATATGATGTGCTTTTTGCCGGGCGACTGGAGCGCCGCAAAGGCAGCAGAGCGATGGTGAAAATCTGCGAGAGTCTGGTTGCTCGTTGCCCCGATATTAGGATCGCGATTGTCGGGCATGGCGAAGACGAGGGACTTTTGCGCAGCGCATTCGGTCGCTGGCCGGACAATATTGCGATGCTGGGTAAAGTTCCGTTCTCGCAGATGCCGGAACTTTACGCGCAGTCTCGCCTATATGGCTCGGCATCCTATTATGAGGGGTTGCCCGGTACATGCCTAGAAGCCATGGCAACCGGCGTTCCACCGGTGGTCTGGGACTTACCATTCTACGACAACCTTGTCGGTCCGCAAATGGGTGTGCGGGTTGCTGTCGACGACAACAGCCGGTTTGTCGAAGCTGTCTCGGAACTTCTTGCAAATCAAACACTTTATGAGTCGATGAGCGGTGCAGCACGCAGCCTTGTGGAGCGCGCTTATAGTTGGGAACGACTTGCGGATCGCATTATAAGCGCCGCAGTGCGATGAAGCCTGTCTTCTTCTTGAGGGAATTTTGCAAAGACATGCGTTTCACCTGTTAGGAAAGAGCCTCCTTATGAGGCACCCTTTGCGCCGATACTGAATGTGCGCGGTGGCGTCGTCGATCACGCGCTGCCATTGCTCGCCATAAAGGGAGGAGTTGAACGAGATCGCACCTGATCTGAGAAATCCGCTTTATCAACAGGACCTGACATTGGATTGATTATTTTCGCATATCTTGATAGCTGAAAAGATCAAAATATGAATCCGTTGTCGCTAACTGCTCAGATCAGGTTTTCAAATGCTGTTGGCTGGTCAACCCCCCGAAAAGCGAAGTGAAGCGTTAAAACTTCGTTCACGTTCCTAGAGGCATAACCAGCCTATGTCACCGCGTGCCTTCGGATGGCTTATTGCAATAATTGCGTCTGCACTTCTGTGGGCCCTGATCTTTTTGGGACTAGGGTTGCTATAGAGTCAAAGACGCGGCGAGTTCGCGTGTTCCGTGCTCGGTTGACTAAAGCCTTGAAGCAAATTTCCCCAGCCTTGTCGGCCGTTTATGCGTTTACGGCCTAGTATCCAGTGCCTGAAAAGACTTCATAGCGAAGCGTTAACAGAATGATCTTGATATCGAGCCAGATCGAGTAGTTGTTTATATATGCCAAGTCGTGATCGATACGAGCGACAGCCAACTCAGCATTGACGGTTGGACCGCGCAGACCATTGGCTTGCGCCCATCCTGTTAGTCCCGGCTTTACGATCAAACGCTGCCGGTAATATGGAACGAGTTCGCCATAGGGGCGACCGGCGGCCAGCATTCCAACGGCGTGAGGACGTGGCCCTACAAGCGACATGTCGCCCTTGAGCACATTGATGAGTTGAGGCAACTCATCAATATTGGTCTTTCGCAGGCGCAGCCCCAAGGCCGTGACACGTGAATCGTTTGATTCCGTCTGTTTTATTCCAGACGGATCGCATTCATTGCAGTGCATGGTTCGGAATTTGTAAATATCGAATGTTGACCCATAAATACCTTCACGCTCTTGGCGAAAAAGAACGGGGCCGGGACTGCTGATTTTGATCGCCAAGGCCACACAAATAAGAAATGGTGCAAAGAAAATCAGAGCGAGAAGTGAGAATACGACGTCCAGGACGCGCTTTATTGCCAGATCAAATTGTCTTCTTGGGGTAATGACAAACGGTTGCCCGTTCTCAATAGGCAGCTCCAGCCCAGACAGATTGCGCGCTCCCTTTTTGCTCGAACTGTCGACCTTGCTGCCGCGTACCAGTGATCCGCTCATCGACGAGGTCAAGAAATTAGCGATATTCCAGCTTTTTCTAATATTGTGCGGGTCACGCCCTGAATTCGAAGTCCAGTCAGCCATTGTGGTCCGCCCTCCGACGCACTACACAAACACGATTACTGCCCTTGGTCTTTGCCGACTGCGCAACTCAGTAATTTCCCTATTGAACCATAAAATTTGCAAACATCAAAGCATTTGTTTACGATTGGTTAACCAAATAGAGCGTCGCATTTATTTCAGTCAATTTGTGTCCTTAAGCATTAAAACTTGAGTGGAGTTTGGTGTTCAAAATAATGTGTAGAAGCGGGGTCTTGCGTCTGGTTCCGCAGCCTGAACGTTCATTCTGGAGTAAATCTGATGGGTGTCGTGGCCGGGTTCACTTTTGGGTTGGTGGTTGGACTGCTGCCAACGATCAAGGCAATTTTCCTTGTCCTGGCCGCTCTACTGGCGGTTCTGGTGTCTGTCGCAACGGCGCTGTACGGCGTTTCCGTCGTGGCGCTGATATGCGTTATTCTTGCGCTCAATCTGGGGCTTGTCGCGGGTAGTTTGTGCCTGCCCGATGACGTCTAGACCGGTTCAGTTCTTCCCGGAAATAGGAGTGAGGCCGCTCGGCCCGCTGGGTTGGCGCCCTGCCGGTCTTGGCCGACGGACGCCATTGCCCTGCGCCCGTTTGAGCGCCGGGTCCATCGGCCAATACGCCAACGGAGGCGTTTTCGAGAAAAAATGAAGCGGTCTAGCGGCTGGAATGATCGTTCAAGGCCGGACGATTTTGGCTGGCGGTGATGTAAAGGCCTGCCGTGAAATAGAAGATGGCCATCGACGCGTAGTTATCGATCAGGTTCTCGGTGAAAAAATAAATCAACAGGACGGTGAAAAACGTCTTTTGAAGCCTGCTGGGTAGGGAAAGCAGAATTCTTGCATTGAAAACCAGAAAGAAAATAAAGTTGATTGCGCCAAATTCGGCGAGAACTCTCAGATAATCGTTATGTGGTATCAGGCCTTCATTGGTCATGAAGGGAGAGCGTCCCGGTCCATACCCAAAAAGCCATGTGCCAACGCCGCCCTGGGCGTAGAGCGATAGGATATCGAGCCAGTGTTTGATCCGGAAATAGCCTGAAAGGTCGGTAGAACCTTGCCGGGCGATGATGTCATCATAACTCATTCGGGAAATGCCAGATATGCCCATGGTCCGCAGATCGGAATAAAGCGAGGCGGCAACATCGGTGAAACGGGACAGGAATCCGGCTTGCGCCATGACGACAACGGCAATGACCACTGCCGAGACGAAGGCAATATTGCGGGCTCTAAAGCTTGAGAAGTACCACGTGCCGATGGCAAGAAACGTAGCAAGCAAGACGCCTATCTTCTGAAACAGGATGACCTGTATGACCTGGATAACCAATGCCTTGCTTGTCAGATAATGGCTTGCAGCAAAAAGCAGGGCGGTAAAATAAATGGCGGCCGTATTGGCATTGGGGAAGTACGAAAAGGCAACCCAGGATGGATAAATCCGGGACTGACCGAAAAGGGCAAACGATAGCGGAATGATGGCAAGTGCCGCCAAGACGGGCCGGGAAAGCGACCCGGATACTGTTTTCACATGCCGTGCCGCAAGGAAGAAGATGTAGATCGAAAGGTATTTGATTGCATCGACGGCGGCGACATGCGGTGCGTTCACCAGAATCGTTCCGATCAGCGCGAGCCCGATCAGTCCGGCCTTAAAGGCGTAAAGCTTGTAAAAGGACTTTCGCGTGAGCAGGAAAGCCAACAAAAACAGCACATAGCCTGCAGAAATTGCATTATTTATCGATTGCAGCGGCGCCGAGGCGGTTGCATTGAAAGCCAGAAGCAAAAGGGCATTGGCCAGCAATATGCCAGCGGTAACCGAGACGAGTACCGAACTTTGCTTCGTTCTGTTCCATGCGGCTGAAAAATTGTCCTGAGCGATGCTCATGTGCCCAACCGGTTGATCGCACCTTCGATCAACCGAGTATGACGCAGGACGAATAATCTGGAAATGGGTAGCACCATCAATAAGTCACCCTCGCGCGGAACGGGGCTGGCTATTTGCCGCGCGGCTTGATCCAGCGCGTGTCACGCGGCCGAATGCCCTGAACTTTCTTCACAGGTAGAAAGCATTTTTAAAGATGCCTGCCGCAATGATGCCTTCAGCACTGCATACGGAGGCGTCAATATGGATTTACGTTCTTTTGCGCTTAGCGCCAGTTTCGCCTTATTCGGACTCTCTGGGACTGCGGCTTATAGTTATGATAGTTCCAGCCCGGCTGCGCAGATCAAGACCGCAGCCCCAACGGCAGCCCCTGTCGGCCTTCAGGTTTTTTGCCTTGGCAACGCGCATCATTGCACCTCGAGCAATGTAAGTGTCGTTGAAATGAGCCAGGATCTGATGGCCATGCTCAATCGTGTCAATGGGTCGGTCAATCGCTCTATTCGACCGCGTGTGCGTTCGACCCAGGTTTGGGAGCTTGGCGCCCGCTCAGGCGATTGCAAGGATTATTCGCTTAACAAGCGCGCCCAACTGGTTGCCCTGGGTGTTCCGGCTGGTGCCTTGCGCATAGCGATTGGCTATACCGCACGCGGGGAAGGTCATGCCGTTCTGGTGGTGCGAACCAGTGCTGGCGATCTGGTGCTCGACAATCTGACAAACCAGATCAAGCCATTTCATCAGACCGGGCACCGTCTGATCGCCATATCGAACGGCGATTTGCGCAAGTGGAACACGATCGTCTGATTGCCTGCCTATCGATCAAGTGCCGACGAGCGATTCATAAAAGCGCTCATATTGACTTGCGATATATGCCGGATCGAAACGCCTGGCATAGCTGACTGCGTTGGCGGATAGAGTGGCAAAATCGGTTCCGGCGAGGCGAGCGATGGCCTCTTTTAGGTTGTCAGGGCTTTCGGGATCAAAAAGTTCCCCGGTCTTGCCGGGCTCGATCAATTCCGGAATGCCCCCTTTGTTGGCGCCCAGTACCGGCAGCCCAAATGACATTGCCTCGATAACAACCCGACCGAACGGTTCGTTCCAGCGCGAGGGCACGACCAGCGCATCGATCTGCTCAAAGAGCTCTCCGGGGCTGATAAAGCCGCGAAACTGCAGCCGTTGCGGGTCGGCTCTGGCTTTAAGGGCGGTCACGAATGGCTCTGGACCTGCACCCGCAACAACGCCCCGTAGTCCGGGATCGGCATTGATTGTATCGACGAAGAGGTCAGCGCCCTTGTGGGGGCTTAACTGGCCAATAAAGCCCAGAGTAAGCGGCCTGTCTGCCGGACGAGGCCGTTTTGAGCCGGGCACCTTTGCGATCGGATTGTAGATAACGGCATTTGGTGACTTCTCGAAGTGCGCGAAAAAGCCCTGATGAACCTGCCGGGAATATTGGCTGACAAAGACATAGCCGTCGCTTCGGCCAACACCGAAACGGCGCGGTGCTGTCAGAATGGCGCAGGAGCGGCATTGATATGAACAAGGCCTGCCAGCGCGGAACATGCTGGCACGCCAGCAGCCCAGATAGTAGTCGCGCGGCGTATGAACATATTTTGTATCGGGGCGTTTTGTGAGCAGAAGGCTCAACGGGGAAAAGCCGTAAAGACAATTTGTATGCACCACTTGGGGTGCCAGGTCTCCGAGCGCATCATTGATCTGGCGTGCGGCAAGCAGATTGACGTCATCGATCAGGCGCCAGGCTAGACGTTTTACAAGATGGTGATCTTTTTGCTCGGCAACGCTAAACAGGTTTGGGGTCGGCAATCTGACAATGTTAACGCCGTTGCGCGTTTCGTACTCTATGCCTTTTTCAGGCGCGCAGGTTATGACGTCAATCCTGTGGCCGCGAGCGGCCAGTGTTTCGCCAATCACTTGCACCGACCGTTCCGATCCGCCCTTTCCATAGGGCGCGTACCAGGAGTTCAGGTAAACGATGTGCATCGGCGCCCTGCCTGGCGAGCATCACGAAACCAATGCGTGTGCGGATTGTACGCCACCGTTCAGGACGCGCTGCCTGCGCGCTCTAATACCGTAGTCGCATGCGTCCAGGTTGAGACGTTGCAGATATCTTTCACATCCCAATCGACGCCGATACGATCCCCTTTCGATACCGGTATGGCCTCGCTCCGGATGAAATGGCAGTTCCAACTCGTCCGGCGGTCATTTGGCCCATTCTGAATAAAGATTTCGTCGTCAAAAAGCGTCTTGAAATAAAGACAATATCCATCGATTTCGCCGTCCTGAACGATGCTGCGCTGCTGATGCCAGGTGCATCCAAACGTATCGGAGCCGGCTTGATAAAGATCGAACTTGAACACCGGTTCGGGATTGCACAGCAAATGCTCCACCTCATCGGGCAATATGCGCCGTTGCAGGGTCGTTCTTGCCAACGCGCTGAAATCTTTGCTTTCCTGAATGAACCGCCTGGTTCCACTGAACTTTAGCCCGAAAAGATCGCGCTCCCAGAGAAAGGGCATTTTGTAGCTCGGCTTGAGGCTGACGGGCTCAAGAAACAGCTCGAATTTCGAGGGCAGGATCTTGCCGCCGGGAGCCAATATGCGATCACGCAGATCCGTAATGTTCTGGATCAGGTATTCGTTGAACAGTTCCGAGCCCATCTGCTCGTGGATGATCGCCGTCACCTTCTCCTGGGGCGCGAAGCTCCGGCTATGCCCTTTGAAAAAGACAACATTGTCTATGTCGTTGTCCTTTGCCAGAAACTCCGCCATTTCAATGATATCGCTATGATCGATGGCGTAAACTTTGCGGGCGCCGGCCTTGGATGCAAACATTGCCAGGATTCCGGTGCCGGTTCCAAGGTCAACGGCAATGTCGCCTGGCGAGATATATTTTTTAATTGCCTTATAATATGCGGAAACGCGCGATTCATCGGCAAGCATTCTTTCGTGAATCTCAGGCTTTGTGAAATATCTTTTGTTTCGGATTTCCATGATTTTTTCATGGATGTAAGGGATGTCCTGAAGATAGTTCTTCACGGCATTTGCCTGTTTGAAAATCATACTTCCAATCGACATTTGAACCCTTTCGGTAAGCGTATTGATCAAGTCCTGTTTTGCCGCGAAATCTCCGTCTGCCAACGATAGCTCAGCCTTTTTTCTTTAGAAAGTCATTTGATTGGCAGTATTCGTGTTGTCTCTCACTTTGATGGCATAATCAGTTTGCCCTGCCTTTTGCCAGATTCAAAATCCAGATGATCAGCACGCTGTTGTGAGCGACGCTGAGGGTACAGAAAACGGCAACGGCTGTCAGTGAGCTGCCGCCGAACGCAATTACCAGTGCGAAGCCGAGCGCCTTGCAGGCCAGTGCTACAACTTCAATGAGTAGGAATTGGCGTTGGACTTTAATGACAGGAATGGCTGCCAGACTTGGCCGATTGATGAAGGCAAAAAATAACCAGAGACTGATCCATCGGGCATAGTCGCCCGCTCCGGACCATTGCTCGCCCAGCACAAGGCTGAACAGCGGTTCGCCCCATATTATAACGGCGCCAAATGGGACGATGCCCAGCCCGAAAAGGCGGATCGTATAGGTTCTGACAAGCGGATAGATCTGCTGACCGCTGCGGTCCTTCTCGGCGAGGCCTGGATAAATGACATCGGAAACGGCTTTGCCGACAAGCGTAACGGGGATTGCGAGGATGGTTGCGGCCATCGTGAAATATCCCGCTGCCATAATGTCGAAAAAACTGGCAAGCGTCAGGATGGGAATACTCTGGGAAATTGAATTGAGCAGAATCTGAGGAGATCGATAAAACAGGAAATCGATATATCGGAGTGCAGCGTTGCGCAGATGGAGCAGCCTGAAGTGCGTCGCACCCAATGCGCCATGCCTTATGGCGGCACCTGCATTTGCGAAAAACATGAGTGCCAGGCCCGCGACATATATCGAAATCAGGGTCAAGGCCGACGGGGCGACAAAGCCGGCACCAAGCCGGATTGCGTTGTTGAATATTGCAACGAGGACCACGACGACGGCAATCTCGCGGAACCGGTGCTCGCGGATCAGCCATTGAACCGCAGCCTCATTGAGGGCGAAACACCAGATCGCCACCGCAATGAGAGGAATAAGCGCATATCCGGATATGGTGACAAGCGAGAAGGGATAAAGGGCAACTGCACCCAACCCGATTGTCAGAAGCGACAGACAGACAAAGGATGCGATCGCAAGGCTCAACGCGACTAGATGTCTGGCATGATCGGGCTTTTGCGGCAAAACGACGGCAAGGGGGTAAGCAAAAGCGGCGATCGGTCCCACAATGCCGATGATGGCTGTCACTGTGCCAAGGACGCCCCATGCTTCAGGGCCGAACAATCTTGCAATTATGGGCACAAAGGCCATGGATACAGCCTGCGCAAGCGTCGTGCCGAGCGTTACCGTGCCGATATTGCGCATTTGCGGGTCGTCCAGCCAGGATTTCCCCGATGCTCTCCATTTGACCATAAAGGCCTGATTGAGCCGGTGCATGGTCAATGGCCCCTGAGTTGCGCGAGGACCTGAAGCAAGTTGACCTTCTGGCTGACAAGAAGCTCGGATCCCGAAAACATCGACTTCAGCCGCTCTATGGTCAAATCGGGGTGAAGAAGAGTTCCCGTCGCAACAACTTCTTCGACCTGCGCCTTAAAGCAGTCAGATGCAAGGTCTGCTGTCCAATCGTTCCAAGGTCCCTGGTTGCCTGTCTTTCTGACAATTCCTGCAAGGCGTCGTGAGATCCAGACGCTCGCGCGTAGTCCGAAATTGAGCTGCCAGGGCAGATGAGGAAAGCCACCATCGGCGTGGCGGATGTGGCGAGTGGATTGCAGCACCGGCGCCGCAGCGGCGTTAAACAAGCGCCGATTGAGCTTCCAGGATTGCGGTACGGCAGCAGAAATTCTGATGACGTCGCTGGATGTGAAGGGTTCGTAGCTGGCATAAAGACGGCGCGCAATGTTGATATTGGGGTTACCCATATCCATGCCAGCGGGCCAGAACGTGCTCCATTCCTCGGCACTTTGCGGGCGGAGTTGTTCCAATAAAGACAAATGGGTCCGCCTGCGTTCATCCACTGCCAGCGTCAATTCGTCGGGTAATGCACGCGCGGCCCGTTGATTGCTCAAGCGGCGACCAGGTAACTTGATTTCGGGCATGATTGGCATGCGCCCGGTCGGCGGATATTTCTTTATGTCGCATCCCTTGATCAAGACGTCGGAGAAATAGCCACCAAAGACTCTTGGATGGCTTGCCAGTTCAAATCGGCGATGAAAGTCGTAGGAATGGGCGTGGATGGTTTCCGCGCCGCGGCCGATAAGCCGGCCGGCGGCTTGCATATGACGCAAGTAATGATGGGGCTCGCGCAGCCCGAAATTGAATTTTATGCCAAGCGTTTTGCAAACATCGGCGGCTATTTTTGCTTCGCGGTTCCATTGATCGGCAAAAGCAAAACCTGAGATGCTGACATGTTCTGGCAAAAGCGAGCCGATCAGTCTGGAATCTTCGCCCGCACTGATCAGGATCGCTGCCTCATCTATGTCCCGGCATGCACCGGTTACGCAGTTGGAAAGAGCGGTGCGCAGATCGGCGGCAGCGTCCTTGATTTTGCCATAGTGAACCTGTTCGCGTGGCTGCCAATAAATGTCCTGCGCCTTGATGTCGTCGCACCCATTTTTGAACACGGAAACGCTTGCCGGGGGCAACTGGCGTATTTCAGTGTAGGCGGTATAGGGAAACGTTATTGAACCATAGGTGATGAAGTCGACAAGCGAGACGGGATCAGGCTTGCCAACCCTACCTGAGAGTTCCGCCAAGGTATCGATATGAGTGCCAATGCACAATTCGGAGCCAGCACCTTTCTTGTAAAAGGCCGGAATTAGCGCCATCATGTCTACAATCGCTGAGACGTGACCGGAACTTTTGTCGATAGCAAAGATGAAAAATGGTCCGCTAAGCGTGGCACTCCAATCGCAATCTGAAGTTTGTAGCCAGATGTCGTAGATCAGCTTGCTGGTTGCGGGGCGCCATTGTGAAGGTGCGCTGGCAAGCAACGGACCACCCAAAACGCAGAACAGGTGACGCTCATTGTCGATGACGGGAAACCCGGCATAAATGCTCGCGCTTATTGCAACGCTTCCCCACTCACCGTGAAATTCAGCGATAGGGGGCGGGGCATCCTCATAAATTGCGCCAATCCACTCAGAAAGCTGTCCTTGCGGGCATTTGCGGTTCGAGTAAAGGACATCGCTCATGGTTTGCCGGCTGATGGAAGGTGCGCGTTTGGGGCAATATGCTCAGAAAGATGCTGCACCATCATCTGGCGTCCTGGTCAATCTTCGTCGAAATATTCTGCGTAATAGGATGACTTGGCGCGGGAGAACTGAAACTGGTTTAGGACGATTATGCTCGGCACTTCCTGTTCAAGCGACAATCTGAGTTGTTCAAAGGCTCTTTGAGCGTCCTTCTGAGCTGTCGCAGCCCAGCGTAGAACGAAAACAGCAGCCGTTGCATGGCGCGCGAGGTAAATCGTATCGACAATCGGTTCGAGAGGCGGTGTGTCAAGAACGATGATTTCATAGCGGCTTCTGCCTGCGTTTAGAACCTTCTCGAAATTAGCGCTAGTGAGCAATTGATCAGTTGATGCTTGGGGCGGGCGCGTGCTGGTGAGGATGTGTAGACCACTAGGGTCCACTTGAACAAGTTGGTCGAGGTATTCGATTTGAGCCTTGCCGTTCAGAAGGTCTAGCAAGCCATCAGACTGACCGACGTCGATATAGGTATGAACGGCCGGTTTGCGCAGGTCGCAATCGATAAGCAGTGTCTTGTGGCCCGCCAGAGCATAAACCCGCGCCAACGAGAGCGCTATAGTGGTTTTGCCGTCGCCGGGCAGAGCAGAAGTGACCAGCATGATTGGTGGCTCTTGGCGTTCCTCTGCCCGTCCAGTCTTCAGTTGTCGCAAACTGCGATCAATAGATGCGCGAATTCGACGGATCGATTCGCTGTAGATCGAAACCGGCGCAGCGATAACGGCGGTCGTGGGCGAGTTACCTTGTACGAGATAGCGAGGAACCTCGACGACATTGGGGGTTTTGAAAAGATCGACGGCTTGTTCCGAGGATGTGACGCCGCCGACAAAGTTTTCCCTCAAATAGCCTAGCCCCACGCCTGCGGCAGCGCCCAGCACAAGGGCGGCGCCGATAAACAGCACCGGATTGGGGAAGGAGGGCGCCGAAGGCGGCATCGCTTCGGAAACCACACGTGCGTCGGCCAATTGGGTGTGCGCCTGCAAGCGCAAGTCGTTCGAGCGCTCCATCAATGCCTGGTATTGCAGGCGCGCCAGTTCAGCAGCCTGCTGCAATTCGAATACCGAGGTTAGGGCATCGGCAGGCAGATCGCTGCTTACAACTGTTGAACGTATCTGCTGTCGTAATCGAGCCGTTTCGGCCTGGAGCGAAGAAGCCTGCTCTCGAAGCCCTTGGGTTGCCTGTTGGCTGTGTGCTGCGATGCTTGCTTCAATCTCTTCAAGCTCGGCCCGCAGGCCCAAAGCAGTTTCCGATTCCGGCTCAACCGCTTGCAGCGCGGCCACGATGCCCTCCCGGTCCTCAAGCAATAAAAAAGTGTCATCGGTGTCTATTGCATTTAAGAGGCCCGCCCAATCGGCGCTGGCCAGATTGGTATCCAGTTGCCGGGCTTGTTCCAGCAACAGGTCGCGCTCCCGCGTTATATCTCTGAGGCGCGATTGAAGCAGCGCGGCTTGGATCGTGATGCCCTGATCGGAGGTCTCGTCTATATAGTTGGAAATGAAGGAGTCGAGATTGGACTCAGAGGCGACTACGGCCCGTCTGACCTCATTGAGACGGCTGTCGAGCACCGACTGGCTTGCAAGTACGGCCTCAACCTTACGGGTGACCTGATGATGGATATATGTTTCAGCGACGAGGTTGGAGAGTTGTGCTGCCTTTTGAGGGTTTTCAGACTGGACCGAGACGCTGATCAGATAGGTCATGCCATGCCGTTGGACAGTGAGTGCGCGGCGCAATTGTGCAAGGGCGCTGCGTTCAGCAGTGTCGCTCGCATTGGCACGGTTGGTGAAAGGGAGAAACAGTGATCGCGCCTGCGCAAGAGGGCCGACGCGGCGCCCAAATTCAGGATCCTGACCAAGTCCGCCGCGCGCGATAACGTCGAGCAGAACGGCATCAGATCTTATGATTTCGGCCTCACCTTCAATGCGGGCATTCTCGTTCACGGAAGATGAGGTAGCGGCATCGCCTGTCAACGCGTCAATTCCGCGAGGATCGACAACGAGCAAGGTGGATGAAGTATAAACAGGGGACAGGGCGGCCAGCGCCAAACCGGCGAGTGCTAGTGCCAGTGCGATTGTTACGATTATCAGTTTGGATTGGCGCTTCAGGAGATTGAGCGCCGCTCTGATGTCGAATTCATCGCTACTCATGATGATCGCTACTCCTCGGTACATGCAAAAGGTCGGTCGTATTGACCGCCGCCTGGATGAAAAAGGGCTCGGCCCGCTCCATCAGGCGTACACAAGTTAAAATACCTCTATAAAAGGCGCCGGTATCGATGTTGATCGCGCCTGGCTGTACAGTGGGAGCGTCAACGATGGTATGCCCGTGAACGACGAGAATATCAGATTCTGGGTCAGGTTGCGCGCGCGTCCACAATAAGTCTGTGTCGCTATGATCTGAGAGCGTGCGCCCGGGCTGTAATCCGGCGTGGACAAATATGTGATCGTCCACAGTCAATGAAACCGGCAGGCCTCTTAGAAATGCAATATGATCGGCAGGGATATA
Organism: Pelagibacterium lentulum; assembly: GCF_003992625.1. Classification (GTDB taxonomy): domain Bacteria; phylum Pseudomonadota; class Alphaproteobacteria; order Rhizobiales; family Devosiaceae; genus Pelagibacterium; species Pelagibacterium lentulum. Next base: position 70,896 of record NZ_RZMW01000003.1, read on the forward strand.
GGCCTGCAGAGAGCCGGCCAACTTATGCCATGGCGCTCGTCCTTTGATCATCGTGTGGTGGGACAGACCGTAGGACTGCAAGGTATCGACGCCACCAAATGCCAGCCAATGGTCAAAAGAACGCTGATCGAGCAAGCCATCAAGCATCATTGCTTCATGATTGCCGCACAGACAGATGCGGCGGAAGCCATGCGGTGCAGAGGCGAGAAGGTGCGAGATAACACCCGCCGAGTCAAAGCCGCGATCCACATAGTCGCCCAGCATCACGATCCATTTTTCGCCTGAAATGGATTGTGAATCCTCGATGATAGACTGCTCGAGTTGGCACAACAGATCTAAGCGGCCATGGACATCGCCAATAGCATAGATCGCCTTGGGCCAATCGGCTATCAGCCGTTGTCGAAAGGATTCTGTAGGCAGGTGCGCCCTACCGAATAGTGTTTTGAGTAAACCCATGTTCAGTGTTTCTCAACCTTCAAGCATTTTTCTTTCTTTTCCTCTCGAGGCAACAGAAATCCCGACGCCTATGATAGCAAGAAACTGGTAGGCGTTGGCATCAATTTCGAGACTGAAATCAAAAATGGAGTGAATCGTTACGGCAGAAATAACAACCAGCGCTGTTTGAGCGTGCCACCATGCCGAATCCTGTATGAGAAACAATTGAAGGGCATGGCGGAAGAAGAATGCGACTACAACAATTGGAAGCAGGCCAACGACAATACCCAGCTCCGCAAACAAACTCAGATAGGTGGAGTGTGCCTTATCCCACCAGTGGTTGGGTGATACTGGCTCGCGATGATAAAGCGGGTATGCAACTTCAAAGCTGCCCGCGCCATACCCGGTCCAGGGTTTGGCACGGATCATTTCAATTATCTGGCTGTAGAGGTTGAGACGCACTGATGTGTCATGGCCCAACATATCGATACGTCCCAACAGCCCTGCGCCGACAAGAACTATTGCCAAGAGGAGGATAAGGGTCATACCAGCTGCCAGCACAGAAAATTTGGTTATCGCACCGCTGCGAAACTTCAGTCCGGCAAGCAGCAAGGATGCCAAGACGGTGAATACCGCCATCACAGTTCCCATTCGGGATTGAGACGCGATTATGGCACCCATCATTATGAACAGGCCGGTGCCGATACAAAACAACTGGCTCAACTGCTGGAAGGCGTGGGTTTGCCGCTCGCTCTCAGTTTTGGTGCCAAGCATTGTGTGCAAGGCCATACAGCAGCCGATCCCAATGCCCATTACAATAAAGCTTGCGAAAGAATTGCGGTTAACGAAGGTGCCGGTGACCGCGCCCGGATAAGCATCCGCTGCCAGAAAGCCAAGCCACCGGCCATCTTGGGCAAAATCGAGCAGGGCTATGGCAGCGTGTGCAGCTATAATAAAAAAGATGGCGCGCAGCATCCAGTCGGCGCGCGAGCGACTGGTCGCGATCTGTACGACAAGGAGAAAGAACAGGCCAAAGGAAATCCAGCGCAAGGCCGATAATATTGTTGTGCCGGCGGCCAGACTGATTGTGCTGCTTTGAATTTGGCCTCCGTCGGCGCTGACGGCAGTTATGTAAAGTCCGAAATGGCCGAAGGGAATGATTTGAACAACCATCGCAAGGACCACAATCAACCATAGAATAGAGGGTATGCGAAACAGGCGTTGTGGTAAGCGTACCCGAAAGCGGCCGCGTATCAGCGCGATATACAGCAGCCCCATACCGCCGACGATTGCTACATTGCTCGCCCAGAAGAAAGGGCGGTTTGAGCCCAAAGGTACAGGGCAGAGGGCGAGGAAGACCAAAAGGGAAACGGCAATCCAGTCGTTGGGGCGACCGAACATGGCAGCAGAGCCGGATTTTGGTACAGTCCGTAATGCCTGCAACAGGTGGGATGCCATTGCCTAGGCTTTCATTTCGGATTGATGCCTAGTCATTACCGAGGCCATGTGCGATGCGGACGAAGTGAAAGAACTGTGCCTGATCGTGCTCATTGAAATGCACCAGAATATTGTCCAAACGCGCTCGAAATACCTCGTCCGATACATATCTGCGCGCCAGGTCTTCGGCACCTATGTAGGATTGAGCGAGGAGCGTAACGTCATCCCAGTAGGCGTTCCGCGCTCTTTCATCGAGAATATCAAATCGGGGCTCCGCCACCTCCCAGCGCCATCGCGCCAGCCAAACTTCGTATGGGGCGATGAGATGCGATACCGCAAGGTAGGTGTTTCCGCTCTCTGGCAAATTGAGATCAAAAGCAAACTTTGCTGAAACCAAATGAGCGAAAGCATCGGCGGGGGAGCGCGCTTGCGCAGTCTGTGCCGCAGCCTTGCAATTGGTCGCCAGGCTTAGTTTTTGCGGTGTTGGTTGAATGCGGCCATGAACGCTAAGGCTAGCTTTCAGACACGCGCTCAAGCTGACCCTCGTGCCGAGAAGCGAATAGGGGATTGGGGGCATTGTATGAACAAAGCGCTCGAAAACATCCTGCTCGCTACCTTGAGCGGCCAGAAACGGTCGCGCTTCGCTCAGTGCGGCAAGACCCCCTCCCATGACGCAAATGAGGCAAATGCCCAATAGGCGCAGCACTCAAGTCCTCCTTGGGCAGCCATTGGCCTCTATGCGATGTTCGCTGCTTTAATGTTTTGAACAGCTATCAGTGCAGTGGCAAAGTTGGCTTGCCGATGGCGCCTATCCTATATTTCCTAATGTCACAGCATTGCCGCTGCGCTGCCGCATGATAACGATGTTGGTTCTGCTGCAATCGCAGAAGCTCCAGCCTGTCTCAGTTGTCGCTCGCAAAGGCGGGCGTTACTGTTGGAATCGCTGCAACCGGGAACGGGCTGCATTGCATGATCGCCAGAGCAATTTCTTCAATCGCCAGGGACTGCTGTGTATCGGTGATCGAGTCGCCCAGCTGACGCACCGCTTCCGCGACACGGACACACAGAGACAGTTCGTTTAACTCTACCGACGCAAGCGAGGTTACAGCATTTGCAATGTCATCCTCGCTTCTTGCGAAGTTGATGAAGGCGCCCACCGTTACAAAACAATCCTCATCGGTTGCGCTGAACGTCGTACACAGATTGGTGAGTTCAGGAATCGATGGGGGCGCTGCCACTTGTCCGTTGGCGGGGGACATCAGAAACAGTGCGGGCAGGGTATACACGAAAATACGCATGGCACGAAACATTGTGCACCCTCCTAATACTTAATGAACTATTAACATGCGCAAATATATCTGGCGCAGTCAAGTTAATTCTTAAGTTTGAGGTATTTGTCATGTTGCCTTTATTGTTGTTCTGGTGGCGCCTTACCCTTGTATCATTCGACTGAATGACGTTATTTGATAAAAGTGTAATAAAATTTAAGTGCCGATGCTTGGGGCGTATGCTTTCCGGCAGTGCGACTGTCGCACCAAAAGCGCTGAACTCATGCTTTCGATTGTGCATCTTTCAAGAGAGCTTGGCAGTCGGCTCCTTTGGCGCCGGGCGTGTAAGCAGATGGTCGAGCACCATCTGCACGCAATGATCTTCTCTGGTGGCGATCCGGTCCCGCGCGCGCAGGTCGGTTTGGAAGATCACCGAGAGCGTGGCGCAGTTCGAGACGTAAAAATAGCCCAACGCTGCAATCGAGATGTAGAGCTGAACCGGATCGATATCGCGGCGGAACAGCCCTTTTTCCGCCCCCCGCTCGATGAGCGTGCGTAATTGATCGACAAGCGGGGAGTGCAGCCCGCTTATTTCCGGCATGGATTTGATGTAGCGCGCCCGCATAAGGTTTTCATTGGTCAGTAGCGCTATGAACCATGGGTTTTCGAGAAAATGCCTGAAGGTGAAGCGCACGAGACGTTCAACCGCCTCGACGGGTTCCGAGCAATCCAGACTCAGTGCCTTTTCGCCGGCACGGATTTCGCGGTAGGCCTCGGTGAGCACCGCGCGATAGAGCGCGTCCTTATCGCCGAAATAGTGATAGAGCATACGCTTGTTGACATTGGCGCGGGTGGCAATGGCATCGATGCGCGCACCGCCAAAGCCCTTGTCGGCAAATTCGGCCCGGCCGGCGGCCAGAATGTCGCTCTTTGTGGCGTCCGCATCCCGCCGTCTGGTCCGGGGGGGAACTGCCTGTGCCGGGGCGGCCCTAGCCATCCCGCGCTCCTCTCGCACCAAGGCCAAGTCTTTTGGCAAGGAAATCCTGGATAGGGCGCGATATGGCGGGGATGCTCATCGCAATGGTCAGCGCTATGACGATCCAGAGCACCGCGGAGATGGGGCGGACAAAGAATGGCGTCAGATCGCCATCTGAGAGAAGCAGCCCGCGCCTGAGGTTGGCATCGAGCAACTCGCCCAGAATGATGCCGAGCACCAGCGGCGCCATGGGATATTTCATTTCGCGCAGGATAAAGCCGACAAAGCCGAAAAACAGCATCACATAGACATCGAACATGCGCTGGGTGATGGCAAAGGCACCGACCACGCACAGCACGTAGATGACGGGCATCAGCTTTTCGCGCGGCACGAGCAGCACCTTGACCAAAAGGCGCGTAAGCGAGAGCCCGTAAATGGTAATAGCGATGGTCGTTAAAAGCAGGATGGCAACGATCTGATAAACAAAGCCGGGGTTTTCGATCATGATCATGGGGCCCGGCCGGATGCCATGAATGAACATCGCAGCGATCAGAACCGCCGCCGCGGCCGAGCCGGGCAAGGCTAGGGTAAGGGTCGGGATCATGGCGCCGGGAATCGATGCGGAATTGCCGGTTTCGGCGGCAACAAGACCTTCAACGGAGCCCTTGCCGAATTTCTCCCGTTCCTTGCTTTTCCGTCGTGCCGCCGCATAGGACGCCCAGGAGCCGATATCTTCCCCCACTCCGGGGATGATGCCCATGAACGTTCCAATGATGCCGGACCTTATGGTTGTCCAGCGGTAGCGGAACACATCCTTAAAGCGCGGAATGACGCGGTCGGTGCTGGTGATGATCGTCGGGATGCCTCTGCGTTTCATAACGGTCAGGATTTCGGCCAGCCCGAATGCGCCCACCATAGCCGGTATGAGGTCGATCCCGCCGCCCAAGGGTTGGATGCCGAAGGTAAAACGCTGGTAGCCATGCAGGGATTCCATGCCCACCATGGCTACGAGAAGCCCAAGGATGCCCGCAATATAGCCCTTTATGGGATTATCGATTGCCGTGAGCTGGCCCGATATGACGACGCCGAACAGTGCAAGCCAGAAAAACTCATAGGAGCCGAAGCGCAGGGCCACTTCGGCAAGCAGCGGTGCAATCAATGCGAGAAAGAAGATCCCCACCAGAGTGCCCAGAGCCGAAGATGTTGTTGCAATGCCCATTGCCATGCCGGCCTTGCCCTGACGCGCCAGCGGGTACCCGTCAAGGGTTGTCGCAGCGCTTGCCGGAGTGCCAGGAATGGCAAGCAGGATTGCAGTGCGCGAGCCGCCATAAATGGCGCCGACATAGAGTGCCAAAAGGCTCAGGATCGCCTGATCGGGGGGCATGCCATAGGTAAAGGTCACCAGCAGCGCCACGCCCATGGTGGCAGTAAGGCCGGGGAGCGCGCCGATGATGATGCCAAGCAGCGAAGCCCAGGCGATGTTAAAAAGAGATGCCCAGTTAAGAAGGCTGAGAACGCCGGCTCCAAGTAGTGAAATGCCGTCAAACATCTGCAAACCCTATGGCAAACGCACGAGAAAACCGCGCTCGAAAACAAGGGTCACGACCGCGGCAACGATGATGGCCTGTACCAGAGCCCAGAGCACCGATCTGGCAATCGGGGCGGCGTTTTCGGCAAGCACGGTTTCGTAGAGCATGATGAATGCGAAAACGAACAGGCCCGTTGCCAGCCAGAACGGAACGAGCCCGACAAGTCCAAGCGTATAGATCAGCACAAGTGCGGCCAGCACGAAGGTCCGGATCGCTTCGGTGTTGACGAGGGTCCGCCCGAGCACGGCCCAACTGTTGCGCACGGGCTCGACCCGCGCGGCGCGGACGGCAAGCAAAAAACCACAAAGGGCAAGGCTTCCGCCCAGGAGCATAGGGACGAGACCTGGGATCGTCGCGGGATGAATGCGACGCGTTTCGAGCCGCGGCATATCCCAGGCCAGGTAAAAAATAGCAATCCCAACAATCAGAAAGAACAGCCCGGCGAGCAGATCGGCCTTGATCATGGCCCCAGATTCGGTTTCGGCCGGTGGCAGGGTCTCAGAGTCCAGATCGCTCATGGTTCTTGCTCACGTTTGAAAAGCCGGGCCGCCCGGTTTTGGGCGGACCGGCTCGTTATATCCGGCGGGCGTTTTAACCGCCTATTTCGCTGTGGGTATCGCAGTCGATCCCGATGGTGGAGGGATCGTTTTCCGCCTCACCACGTGCCAGCGCGGCACAGGCCTTTTCGATCACGACTGGCATGGCCATGGCGCGGGCAGCTTCCCCGGAAGCCGGGGTCAGAACGGCGCCATTTGTCAGCGTGTAGTTGAGCAGGGTTTCGGAATTGGCAATATCGCTTTCCCAGATTGCGTCGAGCGCTGAGATGACCTCATCAGGCACGCCGGTTGGCACGAGAATGCCGAAATAATCGGGTGCCAGCGGCATGTCGGGCAACCAGTCGGTAATCGGCGGGATTGGGTCAACGCCCGCGATTTCAAGCGGCTGGTCGGATAGAACCGCGAGACCCTTGATGCGGCCGCCCCGGATCAGTTCGGCCTGTTCGGCTGCGAGCTGGGTGGTAACCATGACTTCGCCGGCAGCGGTTGCCGTTGCGGCCGGTCCGCCGCCATCATAGGCGACCATGCGGTATTCGAACTCGCCGGCTTGGGAGATCGAGGCAATTGCGGTGCCACCCGATGATGTGACGCCAGCGGTGCCGACGGTTATACCTTCACCGCGCTCGCGGAACGCATCGAGCAATTCACCGAAATCGTTAAACTCGCTATCGGCCGGAACGCCGACAACCGGCACATGGGCGACAGCGATATAAAGGTGCCAGTCATCGATATTGGTGTCAGGCAACAGGCCCGAGATCTGATAGGTGGCATTGTTGGCAATCGCATTGCCGGTCCAGGTGTAACCGTCGCGCGGCGCAGCCAAGACTTCCGCCGTTCCGGTGGCGCCCGATGCGCCGGGCTGGTTAACAACAACGACCGACTGGCCGAGGGCTTCACCAATGATCGGGGTCAGCACGCGGATAACCTGGTCGGTCGAACCGCCCGCCCCCCAGGGCACGACGACATTGATGGGCCGATCGGGTTGCCAGTCCTGTGCGAAAGCGTTTGCGACGCCGAGCGTCAATGGTGCAACAGCCACGGCCAAAGCGGCCTTGGTTACAAATTTCATGATTTCCTCCCCTTATGGGTTTTTCGACGCAACTCCTCCTGAAGCGCCGATATCCCAGAGTGAAACGCATCAAGCCCGCTGTCAAGAAGTAAGTAACTGGTTAGTTCTTTTGGGGTTGTTGGCGAAGGAGGAATAAGCCAAGGTTGATCCCAGCCGACGATATCGTTCGCGTGGCTGACGACATTATTGCCAGCTATCCCGACCCCGGAAGGAAGCCTTCCCCCAAGCATTTGCGGCGACTTTGCCACACTATACCCAATAGTGGAGGTGGATTTAGGGGGTGGATCGATAAAAGTTGTCTGGCGTTAACTTATTGATTTAGCGTTCTCATTTTATGAGAAGTGGTGCCGCTTACGTGACTCGAACACGTGACCCCATCATTACGAATGATGTGCTCTACCAACTGAGCTAAAGCGGCCCGGCGCGGATTGCGCGTTATTGCAGTCTGGCCAGCAGGGGCCAAATGTCCGCGTCTTTTACTGGTGTCCGCCAAAACGCGCAAGAGCGAACTCGTGCGTCAAAGGATCGAATTTTTCGCTTTGGCCATCCTGACCGATCAGCGAGGCGGTGTGGCCTCGCCTGCACCGTTTGGCTTTGCTGTTGCCGGTTCAGCAGAGATCGTCTTGGGCTCATTTGCAATGGCCTCGATGGCAGCGCTTGCGCCCGGCAATTGTGCGTGACCATCGGGCGCGATTGCCGCAGGGCGGTGGGCGGAAACCGGCACCTTCCATTCAAACGCATCGAGTTGGCCCGTGATCGGCGATGTCGGTGCCCATTGGTCGGCGGTGATCCCGTCGGCGGTCCAGACCGGGTCGCGTGGCGCTGTGATGGCGCGGGCCAGCCAGGCGCGCGCCTTGCCCTGATCGCCCGATTGTCCCTCCTCGATTTCGGCCATCAGCGTGCAGATGGTCTGGGTGGGTGCATCAGCCGAATAGGGCGCCAACGCATTGCGGGCCAGTGACCATTCATGGGCGTCGATTGCCGCGCGGGCCAGAGTCATGGCGGCGGCAGGCTCACTTGTCGCATCGGCTTCCACAAGCGTTTTCATACGCTTGAGCCGCTCGAGTGCGGAACTGCCGGGTGTCACATGGGCATAGAGGGTTGCAACATCTCGGTGATGGGTTGCGCGCCAGACCTTTGTCAAAAGCCAACTGGCCTTGCGTGTATCGCCGCGATTGATATGAATCCGGGCTGCAATCAGTGCGGCGGGCACGAAATTGGGAATGGATCTAAGCGCAGCCTGCGCGTGATTGAGCGCGGCTTCGGGCTCGGTATCCTCAATGGCATGGGCCAACGCGGTTTCCAGAACGCCTTGACGGCGCTTCTTGGCCTCCTTTTGTGCCTTGGTGCGGGCGGGCAGAGAGATCGACATTTCAAGGGCATCGGCCCATGCACCCCTTGCGGCAAGATCGTTGAAAACCGCGTTGGAGGCCCAGTCAAGGCTTGGCGCCAGCATCACGGCCTTGCGGGCAAAGGTGAGTGCCGCCTTAGGACGGTTCTGGGTGTTTGCCTGTTCATAAAGTCCGGCGAGGGCGGCCAGCGCGGTTTTGGGATCGGAGATGAGAGCCCGGTAATGCTCGCGGGCCGAGGGCAGATCGCCAAGTGCCAGTTCGGCCCGCGCTTCGAGCAATTGGGCAGCGGAATTGCCGGGCAGTTTTGCGCGCGCGTCGCGTGCCAGCATGCGCGCTTTGGAATATTCTCCGGCCTGCAATGCGATAAGGCCGTCAGACAGGGCCTCGACGCCTGCCGCCTGTTTTTTGCGTTCTGTGTGACGGGCAAGTCGGCCGGGGGCTTCAATCACGCGGCGTATGATGGCCCAGACAAGGATCGAGACCACGATAAGGCCAAGGATCAACGCAATGGACGTGCCAAGCCCCGGTTCCAGCCGATAATTTGCGACCTCGATCGAAACGGTGCCAGGCATGGCGATCAGCCAGGCGGCGCCCAGGGCGAGAACAAGACTGGCAACGAGATAAAGAACGAGCCGGGTCATTGATCGGCCTCCGCGTTGCCTTGTTGTTCGGCTTGCGCCTCAACGGTCATTGATTGCGTATTTGCGATGAGATTGCCTGCGTCGATCCGTGCCGTTAGGCCTAAAAGCACCGGCGCCATGGCATCCTGCATGGGTTGCGGCAGGGTTCGGGCAGCATCGTGCGCTGCCGCCAGATCGCCGCGCTCAAGTGCTGCCTCAACGCGAGCCAATTGTGCGTCCGGTCCATCGCCATCCAGATCGCCCGATACCCGCAAGGCCAGCGCCGATTGGGTCTGGGCAATAAGCCGATCGAAAATGCCTGCCTCTTCCGGTAGCGGGCGGGCCGCCAGAATCTGGGGCAGATTGGCGCGATAAGACCTGACAAGGCTTTCATCGGTCATGAGCCCGGATAGGGAGGCTGTGCGGATTTGCTGTGAAATGTCGAGATCGGGCAGCAGCGCTTCCACTTCGCCAAGGGCATCGGCAAAGGGAGCCCCTGCATTCATGTCGCGCTCGAGCTGGGCAATGGCGCGCGGCAGCCGGGCCAGCCGGTCGCGATCGGCGGTCAATTCGGAAATGGAGGGCTGTTCGGCAAGAGCGGTTTCCATCGCATCGAGCCGGACGAGGACATCTGCAAGCCCTGATTGATTGGCCTCGATTTCGGCGCCAAAGGATGCGGTGGCGGTGGAAAGTTCGTCGATCCGGCTGCGGATCGCGCCGAGATTTTGCGCCAGTTCATCCATATCGGTTTCCGACGCGCCGAGTGCCAATGCTTCGATCCGCGCCGCAAGGTCATTGTTTTGCCCGGCAAGGTCGCTCAACTGCTGAGCCTGGGCGGCAAGCGTGTTCTCAAGGGCAGCAATGGATTGTCCGGCATCGGTATCGTTTGAGGCCGGAGCGGCTTCAAGCGCGTCGAGCCGGCCGGCGATGTCACCAATCCGGGTGCTTTCGGCTTGTGCTGCATTCTCAAGCGTTGCAAGGCGAGCGTCCAACGCGCTTTGGCCGGTTGGGGCCGCCATCGGCGGTTGTGGCCAATAACCGAAATAGGCAAGCCCATAGGCCAGTGCAACACCGGCCAGGGCTCCACCCAGACCGGCAGCAATGCCCAGGGTCAGTCCGCCGCCATTACCGGGGTTTTCTGATGGCCGTGTCTGGCCGGTACGCGGTCCTGTCGGGCTTTGGGGTGGCTTGGCATCTTTTCTGGCACTGGCCTGTCCGCCTGCGCCTTTTGCCGCTTCGGGTTTGTCCCCGCCAGCCGGAGCAGTGCCGGTGGCGCTTTTCGGCTCTTGGGAAACGGAAGCTTTGGTGGCATCCGAATTTTTGTCCTGGCTGCCCTCTTGTGTAACGCCCTCGGCCTGGGTTCGCCGGGCGTTGCCTTCAATGACGGGCGGTTTGACCGGGCCGGACTTTTTATCCACCATTCGCTCTGCCTCGTTGTTCTTGTGTGTCTCGTTCAGTTGGCATCATGGACTGATTTGCTCACGCGCAAAAGCCAGCGCGAGGCTCATCATCGCGCCATGGTCGGGATCGTCCGCCAGCGAAATGCGCAGGAAATGATTGTCGATCAGGGGCTGCGCGCAGCTTTCGGACACGCACAGGCACTCGACCTGGCGGCGAACGGGATCAAAATCATCCCCCTTGCACAATTCGGCAAAAATCTGTGCTGTCCGGCGCGAGTAAAAGAGGATGCCGGCGACTTCACCGCGGATAAGCGTTTCGGCTACCTCGGGGGCAAGTGCCTCGGCTGCAACCATTTCATAAAGGACTTCGGTTCGCGTTGAAATACCGCTGCGGGCAAGCAGCCCCGCCAGGTCGCCGCTCTGGTGGTGCGCCGCGGGGTAAAAGACCGTGCCATCGGGACGGTTGGTTTCGATCAGATGGGCCAGATCGTTGAGGGTGCCCTGGGCGCTGATGACATTTGTAAACCCCGCCTGCCGCGCCTCGTGGGCTGAATGATCGCCCACCGTAAAGACCGGCAATTGCCAGGGGGCAGCACCATCGAGGCCATCGAGTTCGCGCGCCAGAAAGCGCGCCGCATTGGCGCTGGTGATCGCGAGTGCGCCGAACGCGGAAAGATCCGGTATAGTTCCCTCTCGCGGTTCTGCCCTCAAGAGTGGCGCGATGATTGGCTCGATCTCAAGCGCACGCAGATGCCCGGCCGTCCGGTCGGCATCGGGTTGCGGGCGGGTGACGAGCAGTCTGGGCCGGTCCATCGGCGTTTACTGTCCTTTTTCAGCGGTTGAACTGGGCGATAAAATCCGGTCCGGCTTCAGCGATCAGCTTTTCGCCAAGGGCAAATCCCATTTGCTGCCCATCGGTACGGGTGCCGGTCATTTCGGCCTCGAAAGCCTGACTTCCATCGGGCGAAAGAATTTGCCCAAAAAGCGTAAGCCTATCGCCTTCAAGGGTTGAAAGCGCGGCAATGGGCGTGCGGCACGAGCCATCGAGCTTTTCCAGAAATGCGCGTTCGGCCAGAACCCGGATCTCGGTCTCCCTGTGGCTTAGCGCTGCCGCCAATTGGGTGGTTCTGGCATCATCGAGCCGCGTTTCGATGCAAATGGCGCCCTGGGCGGGAGCGGGCGGAAAATCGCGCTCATCGAGTATGAGGGTTGCGCGGTGGTCCTGATCGAGCCTGTTGAGGCCGGCAATGGCCAAAAGGGTTGCGTCGGCAACGCCATCCGCGAGCTTTTTAAGCCGGGTTTGCACATTGCCGCGAAAGCCGACAATGCGGAAATCTTTACGGAAGCGCTTGAACTGGGCGGCGCGGCGCAGTGAGGAGGTGCCGATCTTTGCGCCCTCTGCCAGATGATCCGGGCTTTTGGCAACAAGCGAGATGAAGGCATCGCGTACGTCTTCGCGTTTCAAAAATGCGCAGATCTGCATGCCTTCGGGTAACGATGTGGACATGTCCTTGGACGAATGGACCGCCAGATCGATTTCTCCGGTCTCCAGGGCCCGTTCGATTTCCTTGGTAAAAAGGCCCTTGCCGCCGACTTCCGAGAGCGGTCGATCAAGGATGATGTCGCCGCTGGTTTTTATGACCTTTATTGCAATCGTATCGGGGGCAAGCCCGTGCACCTTGGACAAGAGATCGCGCACTTCTTCCGCCTGCGCCATGGCCAGAGGGGAGCCGCGGGTTCCGATGGTCAAAGCCGGTTGGGTTTGAGAAGATTGCAATGTTGCCTCGTCCTGATAAGAAATGTCCGCCCAATGGGGCATAATGATTTTGTCGGGCTATTCGATCCCCGTTTTTGCCTTTAGACACCAGCGCAATTGGTAAGGCCAGAGTTCAGATCGCCGCAATGAATAGCGAAAGCCTCATATTGGGAATCGAAACAAGCTGCGATGAAACCGCAGCCGCCCTCGTGCGTCGCAAGCCTGACGGCTCGGGCGAAATCCTTTCCAACATCGTGCGCTCGCAAATCGAGGAGCATCGCGCCTATGGCGGGGTGGTGCCCGAGCTTGCCGCGCGCGCCCATGTTATCCATCTCGACACGATCATTCAAACCGCATTGGACGAGGCCGGCGTTGGTTTTGACGATCTCTCCGCGATTGCCGCAACTGCCGGGCCGGGGCTGATTGGCGGGGTGCTTGTGGGTCTGACAAGCGCCAAGGCCTTGAGCGCGGCAACCGGCAAGCCCCTGATCGCAGTCAATCACCTTGAAGCCCATGTACTGACGCCAAGGCTCACCGACGGCATAGATTTTCCTTATCTGGTGTTGCTGGTTTCAGGCGGGCATTCCCAATTCGTGCTCGTCAAGGGCGTGGGCGATTACGAGCGTTGGGGCACGACCATCGACGATGCTTTGGGGGAGGCCTTCGACAAGGCAGCAAAGCTGCTCGATCTGGGCTATCCGGGCGGCCCGGAAGTGGAAAAGGCGGCGCTTGGCGGCGATGCCAGACGGTTCGATCTGCCGCGCCCGCTGCTCAATCAGAAACGGCTCGATTTTTCCTTTTCCGGCCTCAAGACCGCGTTGCGGCTGGCAGCCGAAGCGGTGGCGCCGGTCAGCGAACAAGATTGTGCCGATCTTTGCGCCAGCTTTCAGCAGGCGGTTTGCGACATCGTTTCGGCGCGCGCAGGCATGGCGCTCAACCAATTTACCGCCCGGTTTCCCGGTCATCGGCCAACGCTTGTGGTGGCTGGCGGTGTTGCGGCCAACAAGACCATCGGCGCGGCGCTTGAGACGGTCTGCGCTCAAAACGATGCGCGGCTCGTTGTACCGCCTTTGCCGCTTTGCACTGATAATGGCGCCATGGTCGCCTGGGCTGGGGCCGAACGGTTTGCACTGGGCAGGCAGGACGGATTCGATGTGGTTGCGCGCCCGCGGTGGCCGCTTGACGATGCGGATATGAGGATATTGCCGTGAGCGTTGATGTTTTCGTTATCGGCGCGGGCGCGTGGGGCACGGCGCTTGCACAGGCTGCCATATTTGGCGGCAGTCGCGTCACGCTTTATGGCCGCGATGACGCGGCTATAGGCGAGATCAATGAAAATCACAGGCTCAGCCGCTATCTTGGAGACACCAATCTCGATCCTGCACTTAAGGCGCAGTCCGATTTTGCCGGGCTTGACGCTGCCGATGTCATTTTGCTGGTGGTGCCGGCTCAGGCAAGTCGCGCGACGCTGGCCCGGATTGGCCCGGATATATTGGCTGGCAAGCCGGTCGTGCTGTGCGCCAAGGGGTTCGAGATGGGCACAAATCTGCGCCAGAGCGAGATTCTGGCCGAGCTTGCCCCCGATGCCGAACCTTTTGTTCTGTCAGGACCAAGCTTTGCCCATGACGTCGCCAATAAGCGTCCCACAGCGATAACGCTTGCCGGACCGGATGCCGACCGTGCGCAGGATATTGCCAATATTCTGGCTGGACCGTCATTCCGGCCCTATGCCAGCGGGGATCTCGCCGGGGTCGAGCTTTGCGGCGGGCTTAAAAATGTCTATGCGCTGGGCGCAGGCGCAATTGAGGGTGCGGGGCTTGGTCTGTCGGCACGCTCGGCTTTTCTGGCGCGCGGTTTTGCCGAATTGGGGCGGCTGGTGCTCGCCATGGGCGGGGACGAAGCCACGCTCTCGGGGCTGGCCGGTATCGGCGATCTGGCGCTTAGCTGCACTTCGGAGGCGTCGCGCAATTACAAATCCGGTATCGCTCTGGGCCGGGGCGAGTCCGTCGATACAATCAAAGCGTCGGGTATGGGGCTTGCCGAAGGCATCTACACAGCGCCTGTTGCTTTGGCGCTGGCGCAAAAGGCAAAGGTCGATGCGCCGCTTGTCGAGGCCGTCAATCTGCTGATCTCGGGCGCCGCAACAATCGACTCCATCGTGCCCATGCTTATGGCGCGCCCGCTCAAGAAGGAAGGATAAGTCATGCTCTTTGCCGTTCATGCCAAGGATAAGCCCGGCCATCTCGAAACCCGGCTGGCAACACGCCCCGCACATCTCGCCTATTGGGAACAGAACGATCCGGAGCTGGTGCTGGCGGGGCCCTTTCTCGATGATGACGGCAAGCCTTGCGGCTCGCTGATCGTTGTGCGGGCCGATGATCTTGCGGGCGCCAGAGCACTCATCGATGCCGATCCTTATGCAATCGCGGGTCTTTTCGAGTCGGTTACGATCCAGCCCTGGAACTGGGCGCTCAAGCGGCCGGAAGGAGTTTAGAGGCATGGCTTACTGGCTGTTCAAATCCGAACCTGAAACATGGGGTTGGGACGATCAGGTTAAGAAAGGCGCGCCCGAGGAATGGAACGGGGTGCGCAATTACCAGGCGCGCAACAATATGCGCGAGATGAAAAAGGGGGAGCTTGGCTTTTTCTATCACTCGGTGAAGGAAAAGCAGGTGGTGGGTATCGTGAGGGTCGCAAACGAAGTCCATCCCGACTCAACCACCGACGATCCGCGCTGGGAATGCGTCGATGTCGAAGCGGTCAAACCGTTCAAGACGCCGGTGACGCTGGAAGACATAAAGGCCCATCCCGAACTTTCCGACATGGTGCTGGTCAACAATTCCCGGCTCTCGGTACAGCCTGTGTCGGAAAAGGAATGGAAGATCATTTGCACGATGGGTGGTGTTGAGCCATAAAATGGGGTGATCGGCTACCGGGTTGGGAGATGGTCGGCCGTATTTGTGGGGGAACGGGACATGTCACATCTGGCTGTAAACTGGTTGGCCGTGGTTCTTGCGATGATCGCCTCGATGGCGTTGGGCGCGGCCTGGTATATGGGGCTTTCCAAGCAGTGGATCGCTGCAACGGGCAAGACCGAAAAGCAAATCATGGCGGGTTCGGGCGGCCCGGCTACACCCTTTATCTGGGCTGCTGGCTGCCAATTGATCATGGCCTATTTTCTGGCACTTTTGACACCCGCGCTCATGGGCGAGATCACCGTTTATAACGGTATTCTGTTGGGCGTTCACATGTGGCTGGGCTTTATCATCACCTCGATGATCCTCAATCACCGTTATCAGGGTATGAGCTGGAACCTGGCGCTGATCGATGGCGGGTATCTTCTGTTGGTAATGATTGTTCAGGGCGCCGTGATTGGGGTCATGGGCCGATAAATCCGCAAGAGGGCTGGCCGCCCGTTGCGCGCCAGTCACCGGACGAAACGGTCAGGCGGCCAGCGCCTTTTCAAAAATCGGAGGAGATTCCCTTGATTTCCCAGTCGCCATAGCGAGCGGGGTCAAGCCCGCCGCGGCCATCGATTTCCTTTGGTGCCTGGCTGGTTTTCGCATCGATCCCGGCCTTGCGCGCCGCCGCTTCTTCAAGCGCGCGCTTTGCAATTTCAGGATCTGGACGTCTGGTTGATGTAGGCATCTGGTTTACCGGACCGATTGGCTTTTGCAAAAGATGACAAAGAGTTTAGGTGTCAGGCTCTTGCTGGCACGGCTCTCGATCCCCATCATATAGCGACCTTTGGTTGGAGATAAAGAGTTCATAGAACAATGATGAATACCTTGCGTACCACCGTTTTGCTGGCAGGTATGACCGCGCTCTTTATGGGTGTTGGTTATCTTATTGGCGGCGAAGGCGGCATGGTGATGGCTCTGGGGCTTGCCGTCGCAGTGAATGCGTTTGCTTATTGGAATTCGGACAAGATGGTCCTTTCCATGCAGAATGCGCGCGAGTTGAGCCGATCCAATGCGCCTGAATTGTTCGACATGACCGCGCGGCTGGCCGAGCGCGCAGGCCTTCCCATGCCAAAGCTCTATCTCATCGATACCGATCAGCCCAATGCGTTTGCCACCGGACGCAGTCCCGATGTCGGAGTGGTCGCGGTTACGCGCGGGCTTGTGCGGCATCTAGACGATCGGGAAGTAGCCGCCGTGATCGCGCACGAGCTGGCCCATATCAAGCATCGCGATACGCTCGTGATGACCATCACGGCAACGCTGGCCGGTGCGATTTCCATTCTTGCCCAGTTCGGCTTGTTTTTCGGCAATCGTGACAATGATTCCCCGCTCGGGCTTTTCGGCACCATTGCCATGGTTCTCCTCGCGCCGATTGCCGCCGCGCTGGTGCAGATGGCTGTAAGCCGTACCCGCGAATATGGAGCGGACAAGGAAGGCGCGGCCATTTGCGGCGACCCGCTGGCGCTGGCCTCTGCATTAGAGAAAATCACCGCCATATCCCGTACGCGCCACAATATGCCTGCGGAAAAGGCTCCGGCCATGGCGCATATGTACATTGCCAACCCTCTATCGGGCGCGCGGATGGATAATCTCTTTGCAACCCACCCGGATCCTGCCAACCGGATTGCAGCACTTAAGGCCATGGACGCAGAAATGGGCACTTCCGGTGCTGGCAATTGGGTCAGTGTCGCTGTAAGACGTGAACCAAATGCTGCGCGCACGACGCCGGGCTGGCGGACGCCAGGAACCCATACGCGTGGCTCACAAAACACCAAGGGACCATGGGGTTGACCGATTAGCACGCAAAATCCTCAACGAAATGCTGGCCTCAAGCCTCGGCTTGAGGCCGCTTTGCATCTGGCGGCCATCCTCAAGGGTAAGCCTTTTCAACCTATCTCTCCCGCCAGCATGCCCGATCCGCGCGATCGTGCGCTTGCCAACAGGATCGTGACCACAGCCATGCGGCGACATGGGCATATATCGCTCGTGCTGGATGATTTGCTGAAAAAAGGCGTGCCTGACCGTGCCGGACCGCTCGAAGCGGTCTTGCGCACGGGAATCGCTCAATTGCTTTACATGGAAGGCATTCCTGCCCACTCAGCCTTGCACCTGAGCGTTGAGGCGGCGCGGCGCGACAAACGCAGTGGCCGGTTCGACAAACTGGTCAACGGGGTCTTGCGCCAGGCTCAGCGCGACGCCGAGAAGTTTGCCGCGCTCGATCCGATCCTGCTTTTGCCCGACTGGCTAGCAAAGGGCTGGATCAAGACTTTTGGGGCCGAGGCCGTGAACAAGTTTTGTGTGGCGCTGCTTGAAGGCGCGCCGCTCGATCTGACGCTCAAGCGGTACGATAAAGATCTGGTCGATGCGCTTGGCGGGGAACTGGTCATCGGCAATTCAATCCGGGTCAATACGCGCGAGAGCGTGATTGCGGATCTGCCCGGCTTTGCCGAGGGAAAGTGGTGGGTTCAGGATGCCGCCGCTACATTGGGTGCCCGGCTCATCAATGCTGGCAAGGGCATGCGCGTGCTCGATCTTTGTGCAGCACCGGGCGGCAAGACGGCCCAATTGGCCAGTATGGGCGCAGATGTGGTGGCGCTCGATATCGATGAGAATCGTCTCGAGCGACTGGCCCAGAACATGGACCGTCTCGGATTTGCGCCCGAGGTTGTTGTGGCTGATGCTCTTGCCTATGAACCCGACGAAAAATTCGACGCGGTTCTGCTCGATGCACCCTGCTCGGCGACAGGCACGTTCCGTCGGCACCCCGAAGTTCTCTGGCAGCGCGATGCCGGTGGCATTGCCGAGCGGGTCAGGATACAGCGTGCAATGGTATCCCATGCGCTCGATCTTCTGAAGCCGGGCGGCCTGCTGGTTTATTGTGTGTGTTCGCTGGAATCGGAGGAAGGCGAAGATCAGGCCCGATGGGCGCTTGAGCAGTTCAAATCCATAGCCCTTGCGCCGGTTTCAGCCGATGAGTTGGACGGATGGGTCGAACCGATCACTTCGCAAGGCACCGTGCGCACCCATCCCGGCCTAGCCGTGCCGGGCAGTGCAGGCGGTACGCTTGACGGGTTCTTCATCGCCCGGTTTGTAAAAAACTAACCGCATTTTACCCAAATGTTTTGAGAATCGCTGTGGTTAACATGCGCTTGATGATATTGTCGCAAACCCTTGAGTGAGTTTGGGACCCCTTTGTGTTTGAAGTTCTGCGTTTTGTGCTGCGGCGGGCAGCCCTGTCCGTTGCAGACCGGGCTGTAACAAGCCCGCTTTTTTCCTGGACGTGGTCGGGCGGATCCAAACAGGGTTTTACCGCAAGGCTAACCGATTTCAGGGCCACCGATAGCCAGACGGTCATCGAAATGATGAACGGACAATATCTTTTGGCCGGTCGGGTTATCGATACCGAAGGGGTTTCGCCATTTGCCGTTGAAACCGATGCCCAGGACTGGCTGACCGATCTGCATAGCTTCGGCTGGCTACGCCATTTCCGCGACTTGCGTGACCCCGGTCAGCGGCGATTTGCGCGTACGCTGGTGCTCGACTGGATCGGGCGCTATGGCGATTTCGAGCGCGATGCCTGGGACGTTTTTGTCACCGCGCGACGCGTGCTCAACTGGCTCAAGCTTTATGCGCTCCTGACCGAGGATGCGGGTGTCGATCAGGTGCGCGCAATTTCAGGTTCCCTTGCCATTCAGATCCAATCGCTCAAGCTCAGGGCACCGCTGGCGCGTGAACCTAATAGTGCGCTTATGGCGGCAATTGCGCTGGTTGGTGCCAGTCTTTGCGCCAACCAGGATGACGAAAAAGAGCTTTTCGAGCGCGTAAGCCAGCTTGAGCGTGAACTCAATGCTCAACTCGATGCCGACGGTCAGCATCGCTCGCGCAATCCCCATAGCCAGATTCAGCTTTTGAGCGAGCTGATTCCGGTCAACCAGCTTCTCAACCTGCGCCATGGCGATAAAGGCTCAGCGATTGCCCGTAAGGTGGAAGCCATGCACCGTGCGATGGACAGGCTGATACTGGGTACGAGCGAGCCGGGCTATTTCAATGGCTCGGGTCAAATTCCTGTCGAACTCGTCATTTCGATAGCTGCGCAATCGGGAATGCGCAGCACCGGATCGGGACTTTCGGGAGGGTACGGTATTCTCACTTCCGGAGACAGCAAGCTCGTTGCCGATAGCGGGTTGGTGCCCCCGATTGAATATTCATCCAGCGCTCATGCGGGTGGGCTGAGTTTTGAATTTGCCTGCGGGGGGGATCTGATTGCCGGCAATTGCGGACCGGCACCGGCGCAATTGCCCGAAAGCCAGATCCTTTTCCGCCATTCCTCAGCCCATAGTGCTCCCACCATCGATGATGTTTCAAGCGCCAGGATCGGGGGGCAGGGCATTTTGAGCGACAGGCTTCGGCCTGCAGGGTCGCCGCCCCAGATCGTCTATCTCGCAGAAGAAAATACCATCGATCTGCGTTGTCACGCTTACAGGGCACGCTACGGCCTCGATATTGTTCGGCGGTTAACGCTCATGAGCGCCGGGCAGACGCTTGTAGGGCAGGACAGCTTTGTTGCTGCGAGCAAAAGGGCCGGACGGGAAGGGGATTTTTCAATTCGTTTTCATCTGGCGCCAGGCGTGGCGCTAGAGCGCTCCGATGCAGAAGACCTTATCGTCATGCGGTTTCGCAGCGGGCGGAACTGGGCCTTTATTTGGGAGGGTGCGCATGCCGAGATCGAAGAAAGCGTCCGCCATTCGGCTCATTTCGGGCTTTTGCGCACCCGCCAGATCGTTTTGTCGGGCGTTGCAAGGGCCGGTCACGAGATTGCCTGGGTCTTCACCCGGCAATAGAACCGGGCTTTGTGGCTTTCAAGCGGTTCCCATTGCTGGCGATCCGTGGTAGCGAGCCGCCAAATCGCAGTATCTGCAACAGGACATGAGATATGGCTCAGCCCACTTCCTCCCGGATCAAGCGCGCATTGCTGTCGGTTTCCGACAAGACAGGGATCGTCGAATTTGCAACTGCGCTTTCTGCGCTTGGCATTGAAATCATCTCGACCGGCGGCACCCGCAAGGCGCTTGAGGAAGCGGGGATTCCGGTCATCGATGTTTCGGAAGTCACCGGCTTTCCCGAAATCATGGACGGCCGCGTAAAGACCCTTCACCCGAAGGTTCATGGGGGGCTGTTGGGCATTCGCGGCAACGAAGCGCATAAAAGCGCCATGCGCATACACGATATCAGTCCGATCGATCTGGTGGTGGTCAATCTCTACCCATTTGCCCAGACCGTTGCCGCTGGGGCAGACTACGCAACCGTGATCGAAAACATTGATATTGGCGGCCCGGCCATGATCCGGGCAGCAGCCAAGAACCACGGTGATGTCACCGTTATTGTTGACCCTGCCGATTACGCGCTGGTTCTTGGGCAGCTCAAGACCAATGGCGAGGTGGCCAATGCCGACAGGCAGAAGTTTGCCGCCAAGGCTTTTGCGCGTACCGCGGCCTATGATGCTTCGGTATCGAACTGGTTTGCCAAGGAATTGGAGAAGCCCGATCTGGAATGGCGTAGTTTTTCAGGACGGCTGCGCGAGGTGATGCGCTATGGCGAAAATCCCCATCAATGGGCAGCGTTTTATGCCGATGGCTCGAATCGGCCCGGCGTTGCCACTGCCCGGCAGGTTCAGGGCAAGACCCTCTCGTTCAACAATATCAACGATACCGACGCAGCCTTTGAGCTTGTCGCTGAATTCGATCCGGCCAAATCTGCTGCCGTTGCCATCATCAAGCACGCCAATCCTTGCGGGGTCGGGCAGGGCGAAACCCTGGTTGATGCCTATGAAGCGGCATTGCGTTGCGATCCGGTTTCGGCCTTTGGCGGTATTGTCGCCCTCAACCGTCCGCTCGATGCGGCGATTGCCGAGCAAATCGTCAAGCTCTTTACCGAGGTAATCATTGCGCCGGGCGCCAGCGATGAAGCACTGGCGATCATCGAAGCCAAAAAGAACCTGCGCCTTCTGTTGACCGACGGCCTGCCCGATGCGAAGGCGAGCGGAATGACGGTCCGGTCGGTGTCCGGCGGGCTTTTGGTGCAGACGCGCGACAATCGCAATGCCGATGATTGTGAACTCAAGGTTGTAACCAAGCGGCAGCCAACCGAAAAGGAACTAGCCGACCTGCTTGTTGCGGCCAAGGTCGCCAAGCATGTCAAATCCAATGCTATCGTTTACGTCAAGGATGGCGCGACGGTGGGAATCGGTGCGGGGCAGATGAGCCGGGTGGATTCGGCGCGCATCGCCCATTCCAAATCAAAGGACGCGGCCAAGGCCGCCAAGATCAAAGGTGCGTTGGCCGAAGGCTCGGTTGTGGCATCGGACGCCTTTTTCCCCTTCGCGGATGGACTTGAAGCTCTAATCGCGGCAGGCGCTACGGCTGTGATCCAGCCGGGGGGATCGATCCGCGATGAGGAGGTGGTTGCCGCCGCCGACAAGGCCGGTCTCGCGATGATCTTTACCGGCATGCGCCATTTCCGGCACTGATCGCGCCATCATCTTGCCCATAAGTGCAAACCCGCTATAAGCTTTTGTCAGATTGTGTGCTGGTAAGGGCTTGAGGGGTTCGATCTATGGCGGGGACACTGGGCGTTCTGTTTTCGCCAGTCATCCTGTTTTTCATCCTCGGCGCATTGGCCGCCTTTGCCCGATCCGATCTCACCATCCCCGAAGCTGTGGGGAAGGGCATTTCGCTTTATCTGATGGCGGCCATCGGCCTTAAGGGTGGAGTGGAAGTTGCTACGATCGGGTTCACGCTCGAAATGGTATTGGCAGGGCTTGCCGGTATCGCTCTGAGCTTTGTCCTGCCATTGCCCGCCTTTTTTCTGCTGACCCGGTTGGGAAAGCTCGACAAGGTCAATGCGGGTGCGGTCGCGGCCCATTATGGTTCGGTATCGGTTGTGACATTTGTCACAGGGGTTGAAGTTCTTACTGCAGGTGGCCTTCCGCCCGCGGGCTATATGGTGGCGGTTTTGGCGCTTATGGAAACGCCGGCCATCATCATGGGGCTGGTGCTTGCGCGCGGCAAAGCGGAATCGGCCGGTGGAAAGCACGGGCAGTCCGAGCTCCTGCGTGAAACCCTGCTTAACGGTTCGGTGGTTTTGCTGATGGGCAGTTTCATCATCGGCATCTTGATCGGGCGGGACGGGTTCGTTCAGATTGCGCCGGTTTTTGAAGCCGGGTTCCGGGGCATGCTGTGCCTGTTTCTGCTCGATCTCGGGCTTATCGCCGTCAGGCGCTTGCGCGAGGCGCGGTCATTGACTTTGCCGCTGGCCGGGCTTGCCATTTTCATTCCCCTAATCAATGGCACGATCGGTGCTGTTGTCGGGACGCTGATCGGGCTCGATCAGGGCTCGGCTTCCGCCCTTGCCATTCTCGCGGCCAGCGCCTCCTATATTGCGGTGCCTGCGGCCATGCGCCTTGCCTTGCCGCAGGCCGATCCGGGCCTTTATCTGGCCATGTCGCTTGCCGTGACCTTTCCATTTAATATCCTGATCGGCATTCCGCTTTATTCCGCCTTGGCACAAGGACTGTCCGGCCTATGAGCATTTCAGCGACCCAAAGGGTGAGGATCGAAATACTGGTGGATGCGCCGCTGGTGCGGCTTGTGGTGGCCACCGCCAAGGAAGCGGGGGTGACCGGCTATACGCTTGTGCGCGCGCTCGGTGGCGAAGGCGCCGGCGGGGCTTGGCGCGAAGATCGGGTAACAGGGGCGGCTGACACCAAGATGATCTTTCTTTCGGTCACAACCACTGAGGTTGCCGATCAACTTGTCGAGGCCTTCACGCCCCTGCTCGATAGCCACAGGCTTATCGTCTGGCGTTCCATGGTCGAGGTCATACGCTCGGAAAAATTCTGATCGTTTTACAGAAAAACCCGCGCCAGCCTTGTCTGACGCGGGTTGCTGTTTTCAGTGCATCGCTTGGATTAGAACCACTGTTTTGATTGAATCAGGACAGTGGTTCTAAGTCTTTTGTTGTCGCGCTTCCGAACAGAATAAGTGGTTTCCACTTATTCTCGAAGCACTCTATTGCAGATCGAAACGATCCGCGTTCATCACCTTGGTCCATGCGGCGACAAAGTCATGGACGAACTTTTCCTTGTTGTCGTCCTGGGCATAGACTTCGGCATAGGCGCGCAGGATCGAGTTGGACCCAAAGACCAGATCGACCCGTGTAGCGGTCCAGCGGACCTTGTCAGACTTGCGTTCGCGGATTTCGTAGCTGTTTTTGCCCGTTGGGTGCCAGCTATAATCCATGTCAGTCAGGTTGACGAAAAAGTCCGTCGTCAAGGCGCCGGGCCGGTCGGTAAAGACGCCATGTCCCGCCCCCCCAAAATTGGTTCCAAGCACGCGCATGCCGCCCAGAAGCACTGTCATTTCCGGTCCAGACAGCCCCATCAATTGTGCCCGGTCGAGCAGGAGCTCTTCGGGGCTGACCACGTAATCCTTCTGGACGTAGTTGCGGAACCCGTCATGGATGGGCTCCAGGACCTTGAATGAATCGGCGTCGGTCATTTCATCGGTGGCATCGCCGCGTCCGGCAGCAAATGGTACTTCGATCTCAAAGCCAGCTTCCTTTGCCGCCTTTTCGATCCCGACATTGCCGGCCAGAACGATGATGTCGGCAAGACTCGCGCCGAATTCGGCTGCAATCGGCTCGAGAACCGAGAGCACCTTGTTGAGACGGGCGGGCTCGTTGGCTTCCCAATCCTTTTGCGGTGCCAGCCGGATACGGGCGCCATTGGCACCGCCGCGCAGGTCCGAACCCCGGAAGGTGCGGGCACTGTCCCATGCGGTCGCCACCAGTTCGGCAACCGAAAGACCGCTGGCAGCGATTTTTGCCTTGGCCGCGCCGATGTCGTAATTGATCGGCCCGACGGGAATGGGGTCCTGCCAGACGAGATCTTCCTTGGGAGCGTCGGGGCCGATATAGCGCACGCGCGGTCCCATATCGCGGTGGGTCAGCTTGAACCAAGCCCGTGCGAAGGTGTCCTTGAAATATTGCGGATCGGCCATGAACTTCTCGCAGATCGCGCGATAGGCGGGATCGACCTTCATGGCCATATCCGCGTCGGTCATCATGGGCATGCGACGCACTGACGGATCGGTGGCATCGACCGGCATATCCTCTTCCCGGATGCCGATCGGCTGATACTGATGCGCGCCGGCTGGGCTCTTTGTTAGCTCCCATTCATAGCCGAACAGCAGATCGAAATAGCCCATGTCAAAGACAGTCGGATTGGTAGTCCATGCGCCTTCGATCCCCGAGGTGACGGCATTGGTTGCCTTGCCGTCGAGATTCTTGTTGAGCCAGCCAAATCCCTGGCCTTCGAGATCCTGTCCCTCGGGTTCGGCGCCCAGAAGCGTTGCGTCGCCGTTGCCATGAGCCTTGCCCACGGTGTGGCCACCGGCTGCCAGCGCTGCGGTTTCTTCATCGTTCATGGCCATGCGCGCAAAGGTTTCGCGCACTTGTGCTGCTGTTTTGAGCGGGTCGGGCGCGCCGTTGACGCCTTCGGGGTTGACGTAGATCAGGCCCATCTGCACGGCAGCGAGCGGGTTTTCCATGGTTTCGGGCTTGGCAACATCGTCGTAACGGTTGTCGGAAGGTGCAAGCCATTCCTTTTCAGCGCCCCAATAGGTGTCCTTTTCTGGGTGCCAGATGTCTTCGCGGCCAAAGGCAAAACCATAGGTCTTGAGCCCGAAAGATTCATAGGCAATCGTGCCGGCGAGAACGATCAGGTCGGCCCAGGAAATCTTGTTGCCGTATTTCTTCTTGATCGGCCACAACAGGCGGCGGGCCTTGTCGAGATTGCCATTATCGGGCCAGGAATTGAGCGGGGCGAACCGTATGTTGCCGGTGCCGCCGCCACCGCGCCCGTCGGCCAGGCGGTAGGAGCCTGCCGAGTGCCAGGACAGGCGAATCATCAGCCCGCCATAATGACCCCAGTCCGCCGGCCACCAATCCTGGCTTTCCGTGAGCAGGGCCTTCAGGTCCGCCTTGAGCTGCGCGAAATCGAGCGTCTTGACCGCTTCGCGATAGTTGAAACCCTTGAGTGGGTTGGTCTTGGTGTCGTGCTGGTGGAGAATGTCGAGATTGAGCGCTTTGGGCCACCAGGCCATAACCGTGCCACCCGATGCGGTGTTGCTGCCATGCATGACCGGGCACTTTGCTGCGCCTGCAGTCTTTTCCGATTGGTTGACGTCCAACGCTTCCATTTCCATCTCCTTGCATAACGGATGTCGTTTACGGGCCGGAACATGCGCGCTCAGCGAATGGCAGGTGTGTGAGGGTTGCAAAGCGCACCGGCACCCCAATATGGGCCCAGTTTATAACCGTTCTTAGAATAATTTTAATTCGCATTTTCCGATCAATGCGATAAGTTAAAATTATAATTCGCTTTGGCGCGCGATTAAAGGCTTTGCGGGCTGGTGCCTAGCCCGCAATCCCAATGCGAAAACTCATCAAAGTTGATAAGCGTTCAGCCTCCGGTCGCCACACTCAGGGCAATTTCAACCATGTCATTGAGCGAAGACTGGCGCGCTTCCGAATCGATTTCTTCGCCGGTGATCAGGCAATCGGTCATGGTGCAGATGGTCAGGGCCTTGGCGCCAAAACGTGCCGCGAGCGTATAGACCGTTGCCGCTTCCATCTCGACGCCCAGGACGCCGTGATCGATCAGCGCCTTATAGGCTTCAAGTCCAGAGGGATGGTAGAAAATATCTGAAGAGACGATGCCGCCCACATGGACCGGCAGGCCTTTTGCCTCTGCTGCCTCGACCGCCGCACGCAGCAGGTCGAAATCGGCAACCGGGGCATAATTGTAATTGCCGAAGGCGCCCTTGACGATCACGGAATCGGTCGACGCGGCCGCGCCGATCACGACATCGCGGACCTTGACCTTGGTGTTGAGCCCGCCACAGGTGCCAACCCGGATCAGGGTCTTGACCCCATAGGTGTTTAAAAGCTCGTGGCAATAGATGGCGGTTGAGGGTTGTCCCATGCCGGTCGCCTGCACCGAGACGCGCTTGCCGTTCCATGTGCCTGTAAAGCCGAGGCAATTGCGCACTGAATTGACGCAAATGGCTTCGCTGAGAAACGTCTCGGCAATCCATTTGGCACGCAGGGGGTCGCCGGGAAGCAAAACGGCTTCAGCGTAATCGCCGGGCTTGGCGTGGTTATGCGGCGTCATCTTTTACCTCTTGGTCAAATCCTTGCGCTTTTGACCATAAGGGAGAGTTTGGTTCGGGCGCAATGGCCAGATTTCATGGTTTCTGGCGCTTCCCTTTCGGCAATTGTTCGATTAGACAGCAAGCCAGCAGATTTATTCATCGTACCTTGGGTTGGTTTTTTTGCCGACCGTAATGGGGAGTTTGGCGACATGGAAAAATTCACGACATTGACGGGTGTGGCCGCACCCATGCCGATCATCAATATCGACACCGATATGATCATCCCCAAGCAGTATCTGAAAACCATCAAGCGGACCGGGCTCGGTTCGGCGCTGTTTTCGGAAATGCGCTATAATGAAGACGGCAGCGAGAAAGATGATTTCGTTCTCAACAAGCCCGCCTATCGCGATGCCAAGATCATCATTGCCGGGGATAATTTCGGTTGCGGATCCTCGCGCGAACACGCGCCTTGGGCGCTTCTCGATTTCGGTGTCCGCTGCGTGATCTCGACCAGCTTTGCCGATATTTTCTACAATAACTGCTTTAAAAACGGCATCCTGCCCATTGTCGTTACACCCGAGCAGCTCGAAATGCTGCTCGACGATGCCGAACGCGGCTCGAACGCCACCCTGACTGTCGATCTTGAGGCCCAGACCATTTCCGGTCCCGATGGCGGTTCAATCGCATTTGAGATCGACCCCTCGCGCAAGCAGGTGCTGCTCGAAGGGCTCGACGACATCGCAATGACACTCAAGAGCGACGCGGTGATTGGCGGCTTCGAGGGCAAAATGGCCGAAAACCGCCCCTGGGTGTAAGGGCGAGATGGTTGAGATAAACTACGAATCGGAACTGCAGCCTGAGAGCCGCGCCGGAATCCTCGATGGCCTCGTGGCATTCAATCGGAGCCAGACGCCCGAATTTACCGGTGTGCTTAAAAACATCGGTCTGACGCTTACTGACCCCGAAACTGGTAAGGTCGACGGAGGCCTGACCGGTCGCATCGGTTTTGGACGATTATTTGTCGAACTGCTCTTTGTTCCCGAGCGCTTGCGTGGACAGGGTGTAGGAAGGCAGCTTATGGAGCGGGCCGAGGCTGTTGCGCGCGAATATGGCTGCAACGGCGTCTGGCTGGATACGTTCAGCTTCCAGGCCCCCGATTTTTACGCAACGCTAGGTTACACCATTTTCGGAGAACTGGCTGATTACCCACCCGGCCACCGCCGGTACTTCCTGCACAAATCCTTGAGTTGATTGCCATGGTTCGACGCATTTCTTCAGGTTCGCCCTTTGAGGCGCGTATCGGTTATTCCCGCGCGGTCGTTGACCGGGACATGGTCTATGTCTCGGGCACGACGGGCTATGATTATGCGACGATGACCATGCCCGAAGACGCTGGTGCGCAGGCGCGCAATGCACTGGCCGCCATTGAAAATGCGCTCGAACAAGCCGGTGCGTCGATCAGGGATGTGGTGCGGGTGGTCTATTATGTGACCGATGCGGCGTTCGTCGATGATGTGGTTGAGGCGGTTGGGACCGTATTCGGCGATGTCCGCCCGGCAGCGACAATGGTTCTTTGCGGCCTGATCAAGCCCGAAATGAAAATCGAAATCGAAGTCACCGCCCGGATCGGGGCGGGGGCAAATTAAAATAAGGAAGCCAACATGGCCCAGCATAAACTCTTCCTTCTGCCCGGCGATGGCATCGGCACCGAAATCATGGCCGAGGTCGAAAAGCTCATCGCGCATCTCAACAATACCGGCGCGACCGATTTTGCGACCGAGTCCGGGCTTGTGGGCGGGTCCGCCTATGATGTGCACGGGGCGGCAATTTCCGAAGAGGATATGGAAAAGGCACTGGCAAGCGACGCTGTGATCTTTGGTGCAGTGGGTGGACCAAAATGGGATAATGTGCCCTATGAGGCGCGGCCCGAAGCTGGTCTTTTGCGCCTGCGCAAGGATCTGGGGCTGTTTGCAAATCTGCGCCCTGCCATTTGCTATCGCGCGCTGGCCCAGGCCTCATCGCTCAAGCCCGAACTGGTCGAAGGGCTCGATATCCTGATCGTGCGCGAATTGACCGGCGGGGTCTATTTCGGTGAGCCCAAGGAAATTACCGAGCTTGGCAATGGGCAAAAGCGCGCCGTCGATACCCAGGTCTATGAAAGCTATGAGATCGACCGCATCGCGCGTGTTGCCTTTGACCTCGCGATGACCCGCGGCAAAAAAGTGCATTCGGCCGACAAGAAGAACGTCATGAAGTCCGGGGTTCTCTGGGACGAAGTGGTCAGGCAGGCGGCTTCCGACTACCCGGAGATCGAGTTGCAGCATATCCTTGCAGATAATGCCGCTATGCAGCTTGTGCGCACACCAAAGCAGTTCGACGTGATGGTCACGGACAATCTTTTCGGCGACATCCTCTCGGACGTCGCTGCCATGCTCACCGGGTCACTGGGCATGCTGCCATCGGCCTCGCTTGGCGCACCCGATCCCCAGACCGGCAAGCGCAAGGCCATGTATGAACCGGTGCATGGCTCGGCTCCCGATATTGCTGGCAAAGCTATTGCAAACCCGATCGCCATGATTGCAAGTTTTGCCATGGCGCTGCGCTATTCGTTCGATATGATTGAGCTTGCCGACAAGGTTGAAAAGGCGATTTCCGACGTGCTCGATGACGGCTTGCGCACTGGCGACATCATGCAGACCGGCTGCCGTCAGGTGACGACAAGCGAGATGGGCGACGCGATCATCGCCAAGCTCCAGTAAGCACAATTTTGAAAGGGCCGGATTTTCCGGCCCTTTTTCAGAGCCTACAAGCCCCAGGCTTGCGCGACCAACCGATAGCTTTCCAGCCGCTTGTCGTAATCGTGGATCGTGGTTGAAATCATCACCTCATCCGCGCCGGACTTATGGGCCTTTTCCTCGATTTTGGCCCTGACCGTTTCCGGGCTGCCCACGAGCCAGAGGTTGGACTGGCTGGAAACGAAAGCGCGCTCCTCTTCGGTCCAGGGATAAGCATCGGCCTCCTGGGGTGTTGCGATCTTTTGCGGATTGTTCTGCCGCAGGCGCAGCCAGGTCAGTTCCATCGATTTGGCAAGGTGTTGTGCCTCCGCGTCGGTTGGCGCGCAGATAATGGCAAGGCAAAGGATCGCATGGGGTGCAGCGAACTGATCTGAAGGCCGGAAGGTGCGGCGGTAGGCGTCAAAGGCCGGTCCCGCCGGCGTTGCCGAGAAATGCGCCGCAAAGGCATAGCCAAGTCCATATTGGCCCGCCATTTGCGCCGAGGCGCCCGACGATCCCAGAAGCCAGATTGGGGGCAGAGCGATTTCACCGGGTACGACCGCAACCTTGGCAAAGGGATGATCGTCCGGGAAACTGCCGCGCTCGAAAGCTAGCATCTCAGCGAAATTTTCGGGGAATTGTTCGCCGCCAAATGAGCGAAGAGCCTGCAGGGTCCGCCCGTCCGAACCCCCGGCGCGCCCGATGCCCAGATCGATGCGGTCAGGATAAAGCCCTTCAAGCGTGCGATAGGTTTCAACGACGCGCAAAGGCACATGATTGGGTAGCATCACGCCCCCCGCGCCAATGCGGATTTTCTGGGTTCTGGCCGCCGCGTGGGCGATCAGTATGTCGGGGGCCGAGGACGCAATCGAGGCCATGCCGTGATGTTCGGCATACCAAAGGCGCGTATATCCCAGCGCTTCGCCCAATTGGGCAAGGCGTGTTGTCTGGTTAAGCGCTTGGCGGGCGTCAAAGCCCTGGGAAATGGGGGCAAGATCCTGAATGGACAGAGGAATGGTGCGTGTCATGGGCGCTTATGTGGTGTCTAGCCGGGGCCGCGGCAAGCGGAACACAAAGGGAAAAACGCTTTGCTCCGAGATTGACAAATGCAACGGGCTGGGGCTGATTGCCGTTCTGGTTGATATTTGCCAAAGCGTATTTTTGAGTCCGGTTTTCATGACCCCCCGTCTTGCCCCATTTTGTCTGAGTCTTGTTATCGGCTTGAGCGCGATGCCCACAGGCGTTGCGGCGCAGGGCCTCGAACTCGATGAATTGCGGGCCGGGGTGTTTTACCACAGCGCCTATGGCGGCTTTCTGCCCACCGGCAACAATTGGGATTTTGCCCGCTTCGAGGACATCAAGTTCGCCGCGCTTTTTGCCTCGCCCGACATAGAGGCCTTTCACTGGATCGGGTCTCCGCGGATCGAAGTGGGGACAACGCTCAATCTGCAGGGGCGGGAAAATCTCATCCACGCCAACCTCAATTGGCAGATCGGGCTTTTCGATACCCCGCTTTATCTGGAGGTTGGCTTTGGCGCAGCACTGACCGATGGGGCGCTTGACGGTGCTGCCCGTCCCGCACGCAACATGGGTTGTCCGCTCAATTTCTATGATGCCTTCGGTATCGGCGCGCATATCAACGAAACGACCACCGTCACCTTGCGCTACGAACATATTTCCAATCTGGAAATCTGCTCGCCCAATGATGGACTTTCCAATGTCGGCGTCATGGTCGGGGTGAAGTTCTGATCGCTCATCACGCCCATGTGATGGCGTGCGACGAAACTTCCGCTGATTGCTCTCCGTACCTTTCTGGTCACTGCCCGAATTACCGGGCCAAACCGTTCTTGAAAGGTTCCAAAGGGGACACATCATGTTTAACCGCTTTATGAAATCCGGCCTTGTCGCACTTTCTGTTTCGCTGGGCATGGGCCTTGCCACCGTTCCGCTAACCAATGCGCAGGAAATGAGCGTGATGGTGGGTGGGGCTCCCATGCTGCCGTCGCAGAACATCATTGAAAACGCCGTCAACTCGCGCGACCACACGACGCTTGTGGCTGCCGTCCAGGCAGCCGGGCTGGTCGATACATTATCCGGGCCAGGACCGTTTACCGTTTTTGCGCCCACCAATCGCGCCTTCGGCCAGTTGCCTGCCGGGACCGTTGAAACCCTGCTTGAGCCAGGCAATATCGAGATGCTGCAAAAGGTTTTGACAGCGCATGTGCTGGCCGGCAAGTATTCTGCTGCCGATCTGGTTGAGCGCGCGGAAGCCGCAGGCGGCGCTTTTGCACTGACCACGGTCAGCGGCGACACGCTAGGCTTCCAGATTATCGGCGGTGCGCTTTATGTCATTGACGAAAATCGCGGCGCAGCCAGGGTAACGATTGCGGACGTTAACCAGTCCAATGGCGTTATTCATGTCGTCAATTCAGTGCTTGTGCCTAATTGAACCAGGCGCGGCCTGATATTTGAAAATTGTGGCCCTGCCCCTCTGTGGCAGGGCCTTTTTGTGTGCCCAAAGGGCTTGCGAGCGGAACGCGATAGGCTCTTGGCAATTGACTATTTTACCAGAGCGCGTAAGAAACGGGGCCAAACGCGGAGCCAAGGTTGCAAGATGGGTCATCTGACCGGATCATCGCTGAAACGAATGGCAGGTGCCACAGCACCGGCCACAATGGCATGCGCAGTTAAAACCACCACCAAAACCGCTTAAAGCGCATCTTCCCGGGCCGGACCTCCCCGCGGGGAGGGCGAGCAAGCAAAATGGCCGCGGATTGGATATATCCGGTGCGGGGGGTGGGGTAAAAAGGACAGATTTGATGGGTTACAAAGTTGCAGTCGTCGGAGCCACGGGCAATGTGGGCCGCGAAATGTTCGAGATTCTTGCCGAGCGCAATTTCCCGGTTTCCGAGGTCGTTGCTTTGGCGTCCTCCCGCTCGGTCGGGCGCGAGATCAGCTTTGGCGACAAGGTGCTCAAGTGCAAAAATCTCGATGACTACGACTTTACCGGCACCGATTTCGTGCTGATGAGCGCAGGTGGGGATATTTCCAAGGCCTGGGCTGCAAAGATCGGGGCCACCGGCGCCATTGTCATCGATAATTCTTCGGCCTTCCGCTATCACGAAGACGTTCCGCTCATCGTGCCGGAAGTCAATGCGCATGTCCTCGATGCCTATATGGCCAGGAACGATCGCAAGAACATCATTGCCAATCCCAATTGCTCGACGGCCCAACTTGTCGTGGCACTCAAGCCGCTCCATGATCTCGCCAAGCTCAAGCGTATCGTGGTTTCCACCTATCAGTCTGTTTCCGGCGGCGGCAAGGATGCAATGGACGAACTCTGGAATCAGACCAAGGGCATTTTCGTCAACGATTCTCCGACGCCAAACAAGTTCCCCAAGCAGATCGCCTTCAACGTCATTCCTCATATCGATGTCTTTATGGAAGACGGCTACACCAAGGAGGAGTGGAAGGTTCTGGCCGAAACCAAGAAGATCCTCGATCCCAAGATCAAGGTGAGCTGCACGGCTGTGCGCGTGCCGGTTTTTGTCGGCCATTCCGAAGCGGTCAATATGGAGTTTGAAAACCCCATTACCCCCGACGAGGCTCGGGAAGCGCTGCGCAATGCACCGGGCATCATGGTTGTCGATAAGCGCGAGGCGGGCGGCTATATCACCCCCGTCGAAGCCAAGGGCGATGATGCAACCTTTGTTTCGCGCATTCGCGAGGATGTGACGGTTGAAAACGGGCTGGCCATGTGGGTTGTCTCGGACAATCTGCGGAAAGGCGCCGCACTCAATACCATCCAGATTGCCGAGGCGCTTGTTGAGCGCGGCCTCGTACAGCCACGGGTTGCCGCATAATGCGTTGGGTTGCGTTGTTTGAAGACAAGGCCGACGGTGGCGATATCCGCGCGCGGTTTCTCGACGCTCATCAGGCCTATTTGCGCGCCAACAAAGGCAAGATTGTTCTGGCCGGGGCCATGCGGCCCCAGCCGGATGGCAAGCCGGTCGGCGGGCTTTGGGTTTTTGAAGCTGAAACCAGGCAGGAAGTCGAAGACATTATCGGCCACGATCCCTTCTATCGTGAAGGGCTGCGGGCTGTGACCCGGATTTATGCCTGGGGCACGGCGCCGGGCTTTGATGATATGGTGATCGGGCCGAAAGACTGATTCCGGCAAAACGCTTTTTCGGGCAGGCGCTTTATTGTGCGGCTGTCCGATGATACACGGTTTTCACCTCTATTGCCCGCCCGGTAGTTTCCAATGCCCCTTCGCGATGTCCTCATCGCCCTTGTCGTCGTTTCGATCTGGGGCTTCAATTTTACCGTTATCAAGCTTTCGGTGGCCGAACTGCCGCCGCTGTTTGCCGCTGCGTTGCGTTTTTTCTTCGCGGCTGTGCCGGTGATCTTTTTCGTCGCCCGCCCCAAGGCGCCTTGGCGGCTTGTCATGGGTTATGGGCTGGCGATGGGATGCGCGCTTTACGCGCTTTTGAACATGGCGATTTACCTGGGTATGCCAGCTTCGCTTGCCTCGCTGGTGCTTCAGATTCAGGCCATGCTCACGATGGGGCTGGCCTTCTTCTTTCTGGGCGAAGTGCCCAGGAAATTGCAGCTTGTCGGGGCCGGTGTCGCGTTTTCCGGTATCGGCATTATTGCATTGGGCCACGGTGTCGGGGTCGAAATGATTCCGCTGCTGGTCACGCTTCTGGCGGCAGTGGCCTGGGCGATCGCCAATATCGTTTCCAAAAGGGCCGGCGCCATTCCGATGATCCCCTTTACCGTCTGGGGCAATTTTTTCGCATCCCTGCCGCTTTTTGCTCTCGCTTTTGCCTTTGAGGGCGGGCCTGCACTTGTCGGCTATGTTAGCCCGCCCAGTGTCAATGCCATCGTCCTGATTGCCTTTCTGGCCTATCCTGCAACGCTGTTTGGCTTTTCCATGTGGTCGGGCCTGCTGTCGCGCCATTCTGCAGCAACGGTCGCGCCTTTCACCCTGCTTGTGCCGATCGCCGGCATCACATCGGGCGTTCTGATCCTTGGCGAGCCGGTTTACACCATCGATATCATCGGCGGTGTGTTCATCATGGCAGGATTGGCGCTTACGGTCTTCAAGATCAAACCCAAGCAGACACCGGTCCAGCCGGGCGTCTAGCGCATTTGAATGCTTTCAAGATCGGGGCGTACGAAATCGCCGCTCTCCCCGTTCATGGTCCACAATTCGCCGCCGGAAATGTCGAACCAAGCGCCGTGTAGCGAAAGCTGGTTCTGATCGACGCGCTCCTTGACGAACGGAAAGCTCAGCAGGTTGCCGATGGACTGGCGGATGGCGATGCGTTCGAGCGCGGTCTGGCGTTCGGACGGGGTAAGCAAGTGGTTCGCTTCCACTTTATCTGCCACGTCCTTGACCATTGTCAGCCATTTGCCGATGAAATGACCTTCGGGGGCATGTCCGCCTGCGGTAGCCAGCGCACCGGTGATGCCGCCGCAGCGCCCGTGACCCATGACGATGATATGCGCGACCTTCAAATGAACGACAGCAAATTCTATGGCTGCCGAGGTGGCGTGGAACGTGCCGTCCGGTCCGAATGGCGGCACAAGATTTGCCACATTGCGCAAAACGAAAAGCTGGCCCGGCCCGCTATCGAAGATGGTTTCCGGTGCCGCCCGGCTGTCGCAGCAGGCAATCACCATTGTCGTCGGCTTCTGGCCATTTTCGGCCAGTTCGCGGTAACGGTCACGCTCGGCCGTATAGCGGCCGGACATGAAGTTCTTATAGCCCTCGATCAGAAAGGCGGGAAAGTCTTGCATCCGGTTCCCTTTTCGTCGCAGGTATGTGCGCGTTAGCGCTTACCGGCTAAGCGTCTCAAGATCAATCGCCTGTTTGGCATGGGTGGGGTGCGGAGCCGGAAACGCGGAGAATGGAGTGCTTTTGACGATGGTCATCTACAGGTTCCTGAGCGGGGACGATGATTCGGCTTTCTGCCACAAAGTTACAAAGGCCCTTTCGGAAGGGTGGCTGCTTTATGGCGAACCGCATTATGTTTTCGACGCGGCGGCCGGCAAGATGCGTTGCGGACAGGCGGTTACAAAAGAAGTCGCCGATCAGCCCTACGATCCTGACAGGAAACTTGTCGATTACTGAGCGGAATGTGACCTTGTTGCATCAGTTCGCCGCCGGTCTCGCTTGACCTTTGGCGGGGCGCCCTGCCATTGTGTGGAAAAATCGGTGGGCCGGAGCGCTCATTTTATTTGGGATCTGTGAGTGGATTTAGAGGCAGCGCAAGGCTCGGCCCGGATCAGACTGGAATCGGTCCAGAACGGGCTCGTGCTGCATGTCTCCGGGAACTGGACCAAGTCCGACGCCCGGGAGCTGGAAACAGAAACGGCAAAAGCGGTAAAGGCGGCCGGGACGCCAGCCTATGCGGTCTTCGATTTTTCCGGCCTTTCCACGCTTGATACGATCGGTGCGCTTCTCATCGTAAGGACAGAGCAGGCGCTCAAGGAAAAATCGGCAAAGACCGAATGGGTCAATCTCGACGCCAATAACGGTAAATTGCTCGAGCGTGCAAAAGATTTCCAAACTGTCGAACCTGCGCGCGTGAAAAAGGGGCCGGCGCTGTTGCGGCCCTTTGCAGCGCTTGGCACGGCCCTGTTTGCCATGCGCGACGACCTCTTCGGACTGATGGCCGTTCTGGGGCGGATATTGATCGCGGTACTGATGGTCGCAACGTTTCGGACGCGGTTGCGCTATCATGCTTTCGTCAACCAGTTCGAGCTTATCGTTCTGCGCGCCATTCCCATTGTGGCGCTGATCTCGATCGTTGTCGGCGCCATCATCACACAGCAATCGATCCTGCAATTGCGCAATTTCGGCGTTGCCATCTATGTGGTCGATCTTTCGGCCATCCTGATGCTGCGCGAAGTGGGGCTTTTGCTTGCCGCGATCATGATCGCGGGTCGGTCCGGTTCGGCAATAACGGCGGAAATCGGCTCGATGCGCATGCGCGAGGAACTCGATGCGCTCAATGTCATGGGCGTCGATCCTTACGTGGCGCTTGTGATGCCGCGCATTCTGGCGCTGCTTGTCGGCATGCCGCTTCTGGCTTTTATCGGTGCGGCGTCCGGGCTTGCGGGCACGGCAATCGTTTCGGTCATTTACGGGGAAATCCCACTTTCAATTTTTCTGGACCGGCTTCAGGCGGCGCTCACCCTGCAGAGCCTTATGGTGGGCATGATCAAGGCACCCTTCATGGCGCTGATTATTGGGCTTGTGGCCATCAATGAGGGCTTCAAGGTCAAAGGCAGCGCCGAGTCGCTGGGCCGGCGGACAACCGCTTCGGTCGTGCGCGCGATCTTTCTTGTGATTGTGGCCGATGGTGTCTTTGCCATGTTCTTTGCAGCGATCGGGTTTTAGGCCATGGCAAGCGATGCAAAGCCCATCCTCTCGATCAAGGACCTTGTCGTTGCCTTTGGCTCCAACAGGGTGATCGACGGGTTTTCGCTCGATGTGCAGCAGGGCGAGGTGATCGGGATCATCGGGCCTTCAGGGTCGGGCAAATCCGTCACCTTGCGCGCCATGATCGGCCTTTTGCCGATTTCGGGGGGAAGCGTTGACGTTTTCGGGCGCGACTATACAAGCCTTGCGCCGCGCGAACGGGTCGAAACCGAGCGTCAATGGGGTGTTCTGTTTCAGCAGGGAGCGCTGTTTTCGGCGCTGACCGTACGCGAGAATGTGGAATTTCCCATGCGCGAGCATTTAGGCATTTCGGCCAAACTGCGCCGGGAAATTGCCCGGTTCAAGATCGATCTTGTCGGGTTGCCGCCCCAGGCTGCCGAGCTTTATCCATCCGAGCTTTCAGGCGGGATGATCAAGCGCGCGGCACTCGCCCGCGCGCTTGCGCTCGATCCGCGCATCGTTTTTCTCGACGAGCCCACCGCCGGCCTCGACCCCATCGGCGCGGCCAATTTCGATCAACTTTTGCTCAGCCTTAAAGACACGCTCGGGCTGACCGTCTATATGGTTACTCACGATCTGGACTCGCTGGTTACGGTCTGTGATCGTATTGCTGCGCTGGGCAAAGGTAAATTGCTCAAGGTCGGTACGATGAAAGAAATGCTGGCGGCGGACGACCCCTGGCTGGTTGAATATTTCCACGGACCCCGCGCCCGTCACCTGGAGGCAAGCGCCAATGGAATATAAGGCAAATCACGCTCTTGTTGGCGTTTTGGCGACCCTGCTGATCGCAGGTTTTGCGGGCTTTATCTATTGGTTCAACGCGGCCGATACCCGCATGGAGCGCGTGCCCTATGAGGTTGTTTTCACCGGTTCGGTCAGCGGGCTGGGTGCGGGAACAAACGTGCTTTTCAACGGTATCAGGGTGGGCAATGTAACCCATGTAGGGATCGATCCGCGCGATCCCAGTCGGGTGATCGCCCGCATTTCGGTCAATGCCACGGCACCGGTTATGAACGATACGCGCGCCATCCTGGAAGTGCAGGGGCTGACGGGCATGGCCAATATCCAGCTTTTGGGCGGTACGCTCGAAGCGGGGCGGCTCGAGGCACCTGGTCCCGATCAGGTCGCAACGCTTCAGGGTGAGCCCTCGGACTTTCAGATGATCATGGAAAGCGCGCGCGATATCGTTGCCAGCGCCGAATCGACATTTTCGCGCATAGACGGGTTCTTTTCGGCCAATGAGGAGCGCTTGGGCTCCACAATTGCCAATATCGAAAATATTTCGGCGTCTCTGGCGTCCTTTGCGCAAGGGGCCGACGAGGATTCCGACCTGCAGGCAATCATGGCCGGGGCGCGAGCAACCATCGAAAGCGCGAGCGCGAGCTTTGCGCAGATCGAGGCCTTTTTCATGGACAACCAGCAGAGCCTGGGCAATACCGTCGCGAATGCGGAAGTCTTTACCGCGGCATTGGCACAAAATGCCGATGGGCTGGAGAGCTTTCTGGCGTCGATGACCGATGCCAGCAACCAGATCGGCCCATTGGCCGACGAATTGCGGTTCCTAACCACTGATGTCCGAGCGCTTGTTGAGGCGGTGCCGCCTGAAGAAGTGCGCAGCACCGTTGCCGATATCGGGGAGTTTGCCAATGCGCTGGCGCGCAATACCGGCAATATTGACGAGTTCTTTGACGATGCGCGCACGCTGGCTGAAAATCTGTCCGGGGTTTCGGGTGGGCTGCAGGCAACGCTGGACCTTATCGATACGGCAACCGCCAATATCGATCCCGAAGTCATTGGCCGGGCCATGGACAATATCGACCGCTTCTCATTGGCTCTTGGCGACAATGCGACCACGGTCGATACTATTCTGACCAATGCGCGCGATATCACCGAAACGCTGACCGGCACCGCCGATCGGGTCGATGCCATTGTGGCTCAACTCAATTCCATGGTGGAAAGCGAGGACGGATCCGATTTCTTCGGAGAACTGGCGCAGGCGGCGACGGCGGTGAGGATGCTTGCCGAGCGGCTCGACGTCCGGACTGCCGAAATTACGGCTGGCTTAACCGGCTTTACCAATCGCGGACTTGGCGAATACACTCAGTTCGCCGCAGAGGCGCGTGGAACCTTAAGGCGTCTGGATCGTATATTGACTAACTTCGAGCGGAATCCGCAGATTCTGGTCTTTGGCGGTCAGAACGTTCGCGACTTCCAGTCCCGGTAAGAGTAGGTTGGGTATACTATGAGTCGCAATCTGAGCCGTCGCACTGTTCTGGGATTTTCCGCCGCCGGGCTGGCAGCATCGCTGGCAGGGTGCCTTGGCGCGCCGACCCCGCTTGTCACCTACGACCTTATTGCGTCGGCGCAGGCTGCGTCCACGTCCCGCAGGCTCAACCGTGCGGTGCTCGTTGTTGAGCCCGATGCGATCGAGACCTATGACACCAACCGCATCGTTGTGCGCGAGCCCGGTTCCATCCTGAGCTATCTGCCCGATGCGCAATGGTCCGACCGTTTGCCGCGCCTCATCCAGACGCGCATGGTGCAATCGTTCCAGGATGCAGGGGTGACAAATATCGGGCGTCCCTCCGATCAGATCGACGCCAATCTGGCGCTTGCCGCCGACATTCGGGCCTTTGAGGTCAATGCGGGCCAGGAGCGGCTTGCTACTGTAACGCTGGCCGTGCGGCTCGTCGATGACTGGAACCGGCGTATTCTAGCCGCCCAATCGTTTTCGGCCAGCGTGCCACTTGGCAATCTTAATGCGCCAACGGTCGTAGCGGGACTCAATCAGGCGCTCGACACAGTCATCGCGCAAATCGTTGCCTGGACCGCATCACGGGCCTGAGTGTCAGACGAAACGCGGTCGATTGAGTGCCGCAAACTGGATCAGGGCGACGGTTTTCGCATCCATGATCCTGCCATCGGTTGTCATGGCCAGCGCTTCATCGAAATCGAGTTCGACGACTTCGATGTCCTCGCCTTCATGGTCGAGCCCGCCGCCATTGCCTTTCCGGTCCTGGGGGCCATAGGTGCCGACAAAGCAATGAACCTTTTCAGTTACAGAACCGGGGCTGGCATAAAGATCGAAGGCATGAAGCAGCGTTTGGGGCGCGATGCCGGTTTCTTCCATGGCTTCCTTTTTCGCACATACCTCGGGTGAATCGCCGTCCAGCAATCCCGCGCAGGTTTCGAGCAGAAATCCGTCATCGCCATTGAGATGGGGGGGCAGGCGGAACTGGCGCACAAGCGTGATCTTTCCAGCGTCCGGGTTAACCAGAAGAACTGCTGCTGCCGAGCCGTGGTCATAGACCTCGCGGACAAGGATTTGGGACGGGCCATTGCGCGTGCGATACTCAAATTCATGAGCGGACAGGCTGCCCCAGTTTTCAGCGAGGATTTTTTTTGAGATCGGGTGGATGGAATCGGACATTATGACTCTGGTTTACGTGAAAGGTAAAGTAATCTGACATTTCGATGAAACTATCGACACTTAAGGGAGGATGTCCAGTGCGGATTGGAAACATGAATGAAAAAGTCAATTTTTTAAATGACTTATCGGAGGCTGTTTTCAGACCAAAGACTTACTCCCC
This sequence comes from Pelagibacterium lentulum, assembly GCF_003992625.1. GTDB lineage: Bacteria > Pseudomonadota > Alphaproteobacteria > Rhizobiales > Devosiaceae > Pelagibacterium > Pelagibacterium lentulum. Next base: position 111,345 of record NZ_RZMW01000003.1, read on the forward strand.
GCCCTTTGACGAATGGGGAAAGCAGGGATAGAAGTTGGCGCCAATGAGGCTGGCGCGGTGTCTTTGCGCCATTTTAAGAGTTCTTGCAGATGATTGTTCATCTTGTGAGGCCACATTGAGGCAGCAATGACCCAAAAGTTCCGACCAACCTCTCCGCATTTGCAGATATGGCGGCCAACGCTGACCATGACGATGTCTATCCTGCATCGCATTCTGGGCGTGGCGCTTTATGTGGGTACGCTTTTGTTCGTGCTCTGGCTGGGTGCTGCCGCTCTCGGGCAGGGGCAGGTTGCGGCAGTCAACGGATTTTTCAGCCATCCACTGATCCAGATCGTGCTGTTCGGCTATACCTGGGCGTTGTTTCACCACATGGCGGGCGGGATCAAGCATTTCATCTGGGATTTTGGCCATGGGCTCGATCCGGTAGGGCGCGAAGCGATCACGCTGGCAACGCTTATATTTTCGGTTGTGGCGACGCTTGTTGTCTGGGCCGTGTTCGTCTGGTTTTGAGCGGGAAGGGTTTTTAAACAATGAGCAAGACCCACAAGGGCACGGGCCATTTCATCAAGCAGCGGGTTACCGGGCTTTTGAATATTCCGCTGATCGGGTTTCTGATCTGGCTGATCGTGTCGCTGGCCGGCGCCAACCGGGCGGAAATGGCTGCTACCTTCTCCAATCCTATCGTTGCGATCCTCACCCTGGCCCTTCTGGCCTCGGCGCTTTTTCACATGCGCATCGGGATGGGTGAAATCATTGAAGATTATGTGCATGAGCCGCGGCTTCACAGCCTGTCGATGACACTCAACACCGGCTTTGTCGTGATTGTGGGTGTGATCGGCGCGATTGCGGTGCTCGTATTGGCCTTCGGAGGTTAAATAGTTTCATGGCATCGAATGCTTATACGATCATCGATCACGCTTATGACGTCGTGGTTGTAGGCGCGGGTGGCGCCGGGTTGCGCGCCACGCTGGGCATGGCCGAGCAGGGCTTTAAGACCGCTTGCGTGACCAAGGTTTTCCCCACCCGTTCGCATACGGTCGCAGCGCAAGGCGGGATTGCGGCCTCGCTCTCCAATATGGGACCCGATAGCTGGCAGTGGCATATGTATGACACCGTCAAGGGCTCGGACTGGCTGGGCGATAATGACGCGATGGAATATCTCGCGCGCGAAGCCCCGCAGGCGGTTTACGAACTCGAGCATTACGGTGTGCCCTTTTCGCGCACTGAAGAGGGCAAGATCTATCAGCGTCCGTTCGGCGGCCATATGCAAAATTACGGCGAAGGTCCCCCGGTGCAGCGCACATGCGCGGCGGCCGACCGCACGGGCCATGCCATTCTGCATACGCTTTACGGGCAGAGCCTGCGCAACAATGCAGAGTTTTTTGTCGAGTATTTCGCGCTCGATCTCTTGATGAGCGAGGATGGTGCGTGCCAGGGCATCATCGCATGGAAGCTCGATGACGGCACCATTCACCGATTCCGCGCCAAGATGGTGGTGTTGGCGACGGGGGGTTACGGTCGCGCCTATTTTTCGGCCACCAGCGCTCATACCTGCACCGGCGATGGCAATGCCATGGTGGCGCGGGCAGGTCTGCCTTTGCAGGACATGGAATTTGTCCAGTTTCACCCGACCGGCATCTACGGCTCAGGCTGCCTTATTACCGAAGGCGCGCGCGGGGAAGGCGGCTATCTGGTCAATTCCGAAGGCGAGCGCTTCATGGAGCGCTATGCGCCCAATGCCAAGGACCTTGCCTCCCGCGATGTCGTCTCGCGCTGCATGACCATGGAAATCCGCGAAGGCCGCGGGGTCGGGTCCAAGAAGGATCATATCTTCCTCCATCTCGACCACCTCGATCCGGCCGTTTTGCATGAGCGCCTGCCGGGCATTTCCGAAAGCGCCAAGATTTTTGCCGGGGTCGATCTCACCCGTGATCCGATCCCGGTTCTGCCGACGGTGCATTACAATATGGGCGGCATTCCCACGACCTATTGGGGTGAAGCGATCGATACGCGCCGGGGCGGTCCCGATGCGACGGTGCCTGGTCTTATGGCGGTGGGCGAAGCGGCTTGTGCCTCTGTCCACGGGGCTAACCGGCTTGGGTCGAACTCGCTGATCGATCTTGTGGTCTTTGGCCGCGCAGCGGCCATTCGCGCCGGCGAAATCATCGACCGCGAGAGCCCGATCCCGGAAGCCAACACGGCATCCGAAGACAAGATCATGGCCCGGTTCGACCGGCTGCGGCACGCAGATGGCGGCACGCCAACCGCCAAGGTGCGCGATCACATGCAGCGGGCCATGCAGGAAGACGCGGCGGTGTTCCGCACCCAGGAAACGCTGGAAGCGGGCTGCAAGCGCGTTTCGGCGATCTGGGAGGAAATGGCCGACGTCAAGGTTTTCGACCGGTCGCTGATCTGGAACTCCGATCTTGTCGAAACGCTCGAGCTTGAAAACCTGATGGCCAACGCGATCACCACGGTCTATTCGGCCGAGGCCCGCAAGGAAAGCCGGGGCGCTCATGCGCGTGAGGATTTCACCGAGCGTGACGATGCCAACTGGCGCAAGCATACGCTGTCCTGGGTCGATGATGCAGGCAAGGTGACGCTCGACTACCGGCCCGTCCATGTCGATCCCTTGAGCGACGGGATCGATCTTGCAAAGATCGCGCCCAAGGCGCGCGTTTACTAGGAGTGGAAGGTATGGAGCCGGCCACGACAGGATATTCGGGCACTCCGCTGCCCAAGAAGCTGGGCCTCGCCGATGGCCAGCGGGTCCTGTTCGTGGGCTTGCCTGAGGACCTTGAGGGTCTGGCGTCGTGCCGCCAATTTTTGGCTGCGGATCGGCGGGATGGGCTTTCCGGGTTCGTCGCGGTTTCCCACCGATACGATCTGATCCACGCCTTTACCCTTTCACACGCCCAACTGGCCGGCGCAATGGTTGCGCTCGAAGCCTCCATCGTTCCGGATGGCACGATCTGGATTTCCTGGCCGAAAAAGGCCTCCAAAATCAAAACCGATGTGACCGAAGACGTCGTGAGGGACGAAGCCCTCAAGTGCGATCTCGTGGACGTAAAGGTCTGCGCTGTCGATGCCGTCTGGTCTGGCCTCAAACTCGTTATCCGCAAAGATAGGCGGAATCTGCATTAGGGAGCAGCCCATATGGTCGAACTTCTGCTGGACAAGAAATCCCAGCCTAAAAAGGGCAAGGTCTGGCCAAAACCCGAAGGGGCAACGCGGCTGCGCGAGTACCGGGTCTATCGCTATGATCCCGATACCGAAGCCAATCCGCGCATCGATACCTATTTCATCGATCTCGACGATTGCGGGCCGATGATTCTCGATGGGCTTTTGTGGATCAAGAACAATATCGATCCCACGCTGACGCTGCGCCGCTCTTGCCGCGAAGGAATTTGCGGGTCTTGTGCGATGAATATTGATGGGGCCAATACGCTTGCCTGCACCAAGGGCATGGATGAGGTGTCGTCCGGTCCGGTCAAGGTCTATCCCTTGCCGCATATGCCGGTGGTCAAGGATCTGGTGCCCGATCTTTCGGCCTTTTACGAGCAGCACAAGTCGGTGCAGCCCTGGTTGCAGACCAAATCGCCGACCCCGGACACCGAATGGCTGCAAAGCCGCGAGGATAGGGCAAAGCTCGACGGGCTTTATGAATGTATCCTTTGCGCGTGCTGCTCGACATCATGCCCGTCCTATTGGTGGAATGGCGACAAATATCTCGGTCCGGCCGTATTGTTGCAGGCCTATCGCTGGCTGATCGACAGCCGCGATGAGGCGACCAGCGAGCGGCTCGACGATCTTGAAGATCCCTTCAAGCTTTATCGCTGCCACACCATCATGAACTGCGCCAAGGTCTGTCCCAAGGGGCTCAACCCGGCCAAGGCGATTGCCGAGATCAAGAAGATGATGGTCGAACGCAAGGTGGCCTGATCGGGCAAAATGGTATAGATTTCAAAGGGTCCGCTTTGCGGACCCTTTTGTGTGTTCACGTTTGGAGGCCAGTGCCATGACCGATTACGAGACCATCGCGCGCGTAAAGCGGGAAACGGTAGCGCGGGTCCTTATCGCGGCGCTGCGGGCGCACGGCTTTTCCCCGCGCGATATTTCCGAGGGCGGTCTGCCGGGCGTGGGCACAGCCTTTGCCGGTGGCGGCATTCCCATCGATGTACCCGAGCGCGAAGCGCGCGATGCCAAACCGCTAGCAGAGGCTTTGCTGGCCGATATGCGCGATTGAATTGGCATGCGCTATCCATAGAACCGCCACATTGGCTGCTTTCAAAAAAGAGTTAACGCCGCACCAGGGGCTGCACTTGCGCCTTTGGCGTTATGATTGCATAACGGGCTTGCGCTGGAGCAGGGTTAACGCTGTGTGGAGTATAGCCATGAAAATCTTGACGCGAGGAAATGTGTCGCTGGCTGTTGTCGTTTCAGCGGGTCTGGTGCTGGCCGGGTGTTCGCCGACCGGCATGGGACGCGGTGCGCCACAGCCTCAAACGAACATGCCCGCGCCCATCACACCGGTGCAGACTGGAACCGTTCAAGCGACCGACCTGCCGCCTATCGGCGGGCAGGCCAGCGCCTCGCCTTCGGTCTCAACCGGTTCAGCTCTTTACGATCCGTCCAGCCAGCCCGGACAGGCGACGGGTATGGTGAGCGGCGGACAGACCAATGTGGTTCCCGCAATCAGCGATGTTGCCGGTACGGGTGGTACAATTGGCGGCCGCAATCTTGCGGGCGGGCTGACCATGGAAAATATGATCGGGGGTTGGACGATTACCGCCGGCGCCGAACAGTGCAGGCTTAATCTCACCTATACCGCCAAGGGTGCGACCGGTCGCTATCGCGCGTCGACCCCGGCCTGTAGCCAGCCCACGCTTGCCGAGGTCACGTCTTGGCAATTGCTGGGCAGCCAGGTTCAACTCTATAACGAAGCCGACGAACTCGTCGGCACGCTTCTGCGTTCGGGCGACCGGTTCGTCGGCACGCTTGCTGGTGGCCAATCCATTTCGATGGCGGGCTGATATTGTCTCTCGATACCGGTCAGACCCCGGTGCTTGACCGGTATGCCGATATGATTATTTCTGGGCAGGTGCGGCCTGACCCGGCGCAAAAGCAGGCAGCGCAAAAGCTGCAGGATGTGGCCGATGGCCTCGCCGCCCTCGAGCGGCAATCGGGCTCGATTGTCGCCTCGCTCTTCAAGCGCAAGCGTGAAGCGCCAAGGGGCCTTTACATCTGGGGCGATGTCGGGCGCGGCAAGACCATGCTCATGGACCTTTTTTACGCCTCGGTTCCGGTTGCGGCGAAGAGGCGAGTGCATTTTCACGAATTCATGAATGAAGTGCATGAGGCAATTGCGCGCTTTCGGGCGTACAATCCGGGCACCAAAGGCGCACGCGATCCCATACCAGCGGTCGCGCGGCCAATCACCCGCTCGGTGCGGCTTTTGTGTTTCGACGAGTTTTTCGTCTCCGATATTACCGATGCCATGCTGCTAAAGCGCCTGTTCGAGATCTTGTTCAAGGATGGCATCGTTATTGTCGCCACCTCCAACATTCCACCCGAACGGCTTTATTGGAACGGGCTCAACCGCCAGCTTTTTCTGCCCTTTATCGATCTGCTCAATGCACATGCGGACGTCTTCAACCTGGACGCCGAAACCGACTACAGACGTGAAAAGCTCGACGCTCAGGATGTCTATCATTTCGGCGTCGGTGCCGATGTGGACGTGCGGATCGATACGCTTTTCGCCAGGCTGACCGGTGGGGTCGAACCCGATCCCGAGACGGTAGAAAGCCTGGGGCGGGAAATATTGATACCGGCGCAAGCCATGGGCGTTGCGCGCTTCGACTTTGCCGATCTTTGCGAAAAGCCCTTGGGCGCCCGCGATTATCTCAGGATCGCCAATCGGTATCACACCATCGTTCTCGATCACGTGCCGGTTTTTTCAAAGCTCAAGTCGGATGCTGCAAAGCGGTTCATCCTGCTTATCGATACGCTTTATGATCGCGGTGTGAAGTTTGCGGCCAGCTTTGAAGCACCACTCGACAAAATCGCCAATGACGACAAGACCCGGTTCGAGTTCGCGCGCTGCCTTTCCCGGCTCGAGGAAATGCGCTCGGCCCAGTACATCGCCCAGCCCTTGCGCCAACCGAGCGCTGTGTCTGCCTAATGCGAGCTAGAATGTTACTTTCCCCAGTAGGGAAAGTGTCAACAATCCAGACCTAAATTCCTTGCTCCCTGTCCCGGTTTGGTACAAGGCACCGATTTTGCGCCGTTAGACGAAGGGTTCACTTGCGTCAAAGGGGTACAAGGTCTATGGAGGGCACAGGAGACCTTCTACTTTACCTATAGGGAAATTAGCTCATGGCGCGGAAGAAAATCGCTCTGATCGGGGCCGGTCAGATCGGGGGAACACTGGCGCATCTGGTCGCGCTCAAGGAGTTGGGCGATGTTGTGTTGTTCGACATCGTTGATGGCGTCCCGCAGGGCAAGGCGCTCGACCTTGCACAATCGGGGCCGGTCGAAGGCTATAATTCCACGCTCAAGGGCACGTCCGAATATGCCGATATCGCAGGCGCGGACGTTGTGATCGTTACCGCAGGTGTGCCGCGCAAGCCGGGCATGAGCCGCGACGATCTTCTGGAAATCAATCTCAAGGTCATGGAACAGGTCGGGGCTGGTATTTCCAAATACGCGCCCGATGCGTTCGTCATCTGCATCACCAACCCGCTCGATGCCATGGTCTGGGCGCTTCAGAAATTTTCCGGCCTGCCCAAGAACAAGGTCGTGGGCATGGCGGGTGTTCTCGACTCTGCGCGTTTCCGTCACTTCATCGCCGATGAGCTCAATGTCTCGGTCGAAGACGTCACCGCGTTCGTCATGGGCGGGCATGGCGATACGATGGTGCCGCTGGCGCGTTATTCCACCGTTGCCGGTATTCCTTTGCCCGACATGGTCAAGATGGGTTGGATGAGCAAGGAAAAGCTCGACCAGATCATTCAGCGTACCCGCGATGGCGGTGCCGAGATCGTGGGCCTGCTCAAAACCGGTTCGGCGTTTTATGCGCCTGCCGCTTCGGCAATCGAAATGGCTGAAAGCTATCTCAAGGACAAAAAGCGCATCCTGCCCTGTGCCGCCTATCTCTCCGGCGAATTTGGGGTCAAGGACATGTATGTGGGCGTGCCCATCGTGATCGGTGAGGGCGGCGCTGAAAAAATTGTCGAAATCGAGCTTAACGGCGCTGAAAAGAAGGATTTCGAAACCTCTGTCGCTTCGGTCGAAGGGCTGATGGACGCCTGCAAGAAAATCGCGCCCAAGCTGGCCTGATCCAACTGGCCCGGTCCGGAAAAGGGGCCGGGCCTTTTCAAGTTCGGCCATGCTCATGGTGCTGGCCAAAAAGAAAATGGGGCGCCGATTCCGGTCTGCGCCAGATACAGTCAAGAGAACGCGAAGGGTTCAAGATGAACATTCACGAATATCAGGCCAAGCAGTTGCTTAAGGGCTATGGCGCGCCGGTTGCCGAAGGCGTCGCAATCTTTTCGGCGGACGAAGCCGAAGCCGCCGCAAAATCGCTGCCCGGCCCGCTCTATGTGGTCAAGTCCCAGATCCATGCCGGCGGGCGTGGCAAGGGCAAGTTCACCGAACTCGGTCCCGATGCAAAGGGCGGTGTGCGGCTTGCGTTCTCGGTCGAGGAAGCTGTTGCCCACGCAAAGGAAATGCTGGGCAATACGCTTGTCACTGCCCAGACCGGTGAAGCGGGCAAGCAGGTCAACCGCCTCTATATCGAAGATGGCGCCGATATCGAGCGCGAGCTTTATCTCTCGCTGCTTGTGGACCGCTCGACAGGCAAGGTTGCGTTCGTTGCGTCCACCGAAGGGGGCATGGACATTGAGGCTGTTGCCGAACACACCCCTGAAAAGATCCTGACACTGCCGATCGATCCAGCAACCGGTGTTACCGATGCGGATGCCGACAAGCTGGCAAGCTCGCTTGAACTTGCAGGCAAGAGTGCCGATCAGGCCAAGGGCGTCTTCAAGCTCCTTTACAAAGCCTTTGTCGAAAAGGACATGAGCCTTCTGGAAATCAACCCCTTCATCGTCATGAAGAATGGCGACGTGCGGGTACTCGATGCCAAGGTTTCGTTTGACGGCAACGCACTGTTCCGCCACCCCGATGTGGTCGAGCTGCGCGATCTGACCGAAGAGGACGAAAAGGAAATCGAAGCCTCCAAGTGGGATCTGGCCTATGTGGCGCTCGATGGCAATATCGGCTGCATGGTCAATGGTGCCGGGCTTGCCATGGCAACCATGGACATCATTAAGCTCTATGGCGCCGAGCCTGCCAACTTCCTCGATGTGGGCGGTGGCGCGTCCAAGGAAAAGGTCACTGCAGCGTTCAAGATCATCACCGCCGACCCGGCCGTCAAAGGCATTCTGGTCAATATCTTTGGTGGCATCATGCGCTGTGACGTGATTGCGGAAGGCGTTATCGCCGCGGTCAAGGATGTGGGGCTCAACGTGCCGCTGGTCGTGCGTCTTGAAGGCACGCGCGTTGCCGAGGGCAAAAAGATCATCGACGAGAGCGGGCTGAACGTGATTTCGGCCGACGATCTTGATGACGCTGCCCAGAAGATCGTCGCCGCGGTTAACGGCTAAAGCAGTGTTGGACGCCCTGATTGCATGGCTGCCGCTCGTCGTCATCTTCCTGGTGTTTATCACGCTGGGGTCCCATCAGATGCGGAGCTACAAGCAGCATGTCGATCAGGTAACCGACATCAACAACGAACTCGTGGCGATCAATCGTGAAATGATTTCCGAGCTGCGCGAGATCAAAGAAATTCTGAAGGACCGGAAATAATGTCCATTCTCGTCAATAAAGACACCAAAGTCCTCGTCCAGGGCCTGACCGGCAAGACCGGTACATTCCATACCGAACAGGCGCTGGCCTACTATGGCACCAAGATGGTCGGCGGTATTCATCCCAAAAAGGGCGGGGAAACCTGGTCCTCGGGTGTCGATGGCACCGAGCTTCCCGTTTTCGCTTCGGTGGCCGAAGGCAAGGAAAAAACCGGCGCCAACGCCTCGGTGGTCTATGTACCGCCCGCAGGGGCCGCTGCTGCCATTCTCGAAGCGATCGAAGCGGAAATCGAGCTTATCGTGTGCATCACCGAAGGCGTTCCGGTGATGGACATGGTTGAGGTCAAGGCAAAGCTCGAAAAATCCAAGTCACGTCTGATCGGCCCGAACTGCCCCGGCGTTCTGACCCCGGAAGAATGCAAGATCGGCATCATGCCGGGCAATATCTTTTCCAAGGGCTCGGTGGGGATCGTTTCGCGCTCGGGCACATTGACCTATGAAGCCGTGTTCCAGACCACCAATGAAAAGCTGGGCCAAACAACGGCTGTCGGTATCGGCGGCGATCCGGTCAAGGGCACCGAGTTTATCGACGTTTTGGAAATGTTCCTTGCGGACGAAGCCACCAAGTCGATCATCATGATTGGTGAAATTGGCGGCTCGGCGGAAGAAGAAGCCGCCCAGTTCCTGATCGATGAAGCCAAGAAGGGCCGCAAGAAGCCCATGGCCGGCTTTATTGCAGGTCTTACCGCTCCCAAGGGCCGTACAATGGGCCATGCGGGCGCAGTGATTTCCGGCGGTAAGGGCGGCGCGGAAGACAAGATTGCGGCCATGGAAGCGGCTGGGATCAAGGTCTCGAAATCACCGGCGCGGATCGGTGCGACCCTTGTTGAAGTTTTGAAGGGCTAACTGAGGGTGTCCCGGTTCGTTTAAAGCCAATTGATCGGGACGTTTCCTACGGTTTTTCTTGTAACCCATGCCGCTGTGATGCCACCTTTGTGGGATTACAACGTGCCCAGCAAAAGTGGAAACGGTTTTGCGGTGCGGGCGCGCGACAAAACAAAATCTGGAGCAGGTCCGCGTATCGCAAAAAGCGGATCTGCTCTGATAGCGGCAAGCGCTTTATTAAGATTATCGAGCGCAATCTGACAGGCCGATGGCCAAGTGAAAGGGCGGGGGTAGCACCCCCATTTGAGAGCAAAATGGCACGACAGGACCAGAACGAAGCGTTCCTCCTCACTTCATTCCTTTATGGCGGCAATGCCGGCTATATCGAGGACCTCTACGCGCGCTACAAGACCGATCCCAAAGCGGTCGATCCCAGTTGGGCCGAGTTCTTCGCCAATCTTTCCGATGCCTCCGATGAGGTCAAAAAGGGTGCTTCAGGCCCAAGCTGGCGTCGTGACGACTGGCCGCGCACAGCCAATGGCGATCTTGTCGCTGCACTTGACGGAAATTGGGGTGATATAGCGGTCAAGGCGCAAAAGGCTGTTACCGAAAAGGCCAAGGCCGACGACAAGCCGGTTTCCTCCGCAACGATCCTGCAGGCCACCCGCGATTCCATCCATGCCATCATGATGATCCGCGCTTATCGGATGCGCGGGCATCTGCATGCAAATCTCGATCCTTTAGGCCTTGAAGTGCGCGAGGATGCTCCCGAGCTCGATCCCGCTGCATATGGCTTTACCGAGGCCGATTATGGCCGCGAGATTTTCATCGATCATTATCTCGGGCTCGAATTTGCAACCATTCCGCAGATGCTTGAAATCCTCAAGCGTACCTATTGCGGTACGATGGGCGTGGAGTTCATGCACATTTCCGATCCCGAGGCCAAGGCATGGCTGCAGGAGAGGATCGAGGGGCCGGACAAGGAAATCACCTTCACCAAGGCAGGCAAGCGCGCCATCCTTGCAAAGCTTGCCGAGGCCGAAGGGTTCGAAAAGTTCCTCGACGTCAAATATACCGGCACAAAGCGCTTCGGTCTCGATGGTGGTGAATCACTGATTCCGGCCCTCGAGCAGATCATCAAGCGCGGTGGCGCCTTGGGGGTCAAGGACATCGTTTTGGGCATGGCCCATCGTGGCCGTCTCAATGTTCTGACCCAGGTGATGGGCAAGCCGCACCGCGCGTTGTTCCATGAGTTCAAGGGCGGGGCATTTTATCCCGACGACGTGGAAGGCTCGGGCGACGTCAAATATCACCTTGGTGCCTCCTCGGACCGCGAATTTGACGGCAACAAGGTGCATTTGTCGCTGACGGCCAATCCTTCGCATCTGGAAATCGTCAACCCGGTCGTTCTGGGCAAGGCGCGCGCCAAGCAGGATCAGCTTTCCGCACGTGACGGCCAGTTCATCTTCGATACCCGTGAAACCGATCGCACCTCGGTTCTGCCGCTGCTTTTGCATGGCGATGCGGCTTTTGCCGGTCAGGGCGTTGTCGCGGAATGTTTCGGGCTTTCGGGCCTGAAAGGCCACCGCACAGGCGGTTCGATCCATTTCGTTATCAATAACCAGATCGGGTTCACCACCAGCCCGCATTTCTCGCGATCTTCGCCCTATCCCACCGATGTGGCGAAAATGATCGAGGCGCCGGTGTTCCATGTGAATGGTGACGATCCGGAAGCTGTGGTCTTTGCAGCTAAAATCGCAACCGAGTACCGGCAGAAATTCGGTCGCCCGGTCGTTATCGACATGTTCTGCTATCGCCGGTTCGGCCACAACGAAGGCGATGAGCCCAGCTTCACCCAGCCGTTGATGTACAAGGCCATCCGCGCGCATCGATCGACCTATGAGATCTACAGCGAAAAGCTGATAAGCGAAGGCGTGGTGACCAAGGAAGAGGCCGGGCAGATCAAGGCCGATTTCCGCGCCCAGCTCGAAGCCGAGTTCGAAGCCGGGCAGGATTACCGCCCCAACAAGGCCGACTGGCTCGACGGCGCCTGGAAAAATATCAAGCTGGCCGATGCCGATGGTCCGCGTCGCGGTGTTACCGGGGTCGATGTTGAAAAGCTTCAGGCGCTTGGAGAAAAGCTTTGCGCGGTGCCCGAAGGCTTCAATGTGCATCGCACGGTGCAGCGCTTCCTTGACAATCGCAAGAGGATCATCGCCTCGGGCGAAGGTGTGGATTGGGCGACCGCCGAGGCTCTGGCCTTTGCAACGCTTGCCGATGAAGGGCACCCGGTTCGCCTTTCGGGACAGGATGTCGAGCGCGGCACCTTCTCCCAGCGCCATTCGGTGCTTTACGATCAGGAAAACGAACGCACCTATACCCCACTCAACCATCTCCATGAAGGACAGGGACGCTACGAGGTCATCAATTCGATGCTCTCGGAAGAAGCGGTGCTCGGGTTTGAATATGGCTACTCGCTGGCCGAGCCCAACGCGCTCACCATCTGGGAAGCCCAGTTCGGCGATTTCGTCAACGGCGCACAGGTTGTGATCGACCAGTTCATCTCTTCGGGCGAACGCAAGTGGCTGCGCATGAGCGGGCTGGTGATGCTGCTTCCCCATGGTTATGAAGGCCAAGGGCCCGAACACTCCTCGGCACGGCCTGAGCGCTTCCTGCAATTGTGTGCGGAAGACAATATGCAGGTGCTCAATTGCACGACGCCGGCGAACTATTTCCATGCGCTGCGCCGCCAGCTCAAGCGCGATTTCCGTAAGCCCCTCGTCATCATGACACCCAAGTCGCTGCTGCGGCACAAGCGGGCTGTATCGGGGCTCAATGAAATGGGGGCCGATACCTTCTTCCATCGCCTGCTCTGGGACGATGCGGAAGCACCAGGCGCGCCCAAGACAGAAATCAATCTGGTTGGCGACGACAAGATCAGGCGCGTGGTCATCTGCACAGGCAAGGTCTATTACGATCTGCTCGAAGATCGCGAAAAGCGCGGCATCAACGATGTTTACCTGATGCGGCTTGAACAGCTTTATCCGTTCCCGGCCAAGGCGCTGATCGACGAGTTGAGCCGGTTTTCCAATGCCGATATTGTCTGGTGTCAGGAAGAGCCCAAGAATATGGGCGCCTGGGCCTTTGTGCAGCCCTATATCGAATGGGTGCTCGAACAGATGGGCCGCCCCGGTGCGCGTCCGCGCTATGTTGGACGTCCCGCGTCTGCGTCCACGGCAACGGGTCTGATGCGCACCCATGTCGCGCAATTGCAGGCCTTCCTCGATGAGGCTTTTGAAAGCTGAGAATTTGCTCCCGACGCGTCAGGCGCGCCGGGCTTTTGAACACGATTGAAGGATAGTCAAAAAGATGTCCACCGAAGTTCGCGTGCCAACCCTTGGGGAAAGCGTTACCGAAGCCACCATCGGCCAGTGGTTCAAGAAAGTCGGCGATTCCGTCGCTGCCGACGAACCGATCGTTGAGCTTGAAACCGATAAGGTCACGATTGAAGTGCCGGCGCCTGTCGCCGGAACGCTGGAGGCCATTTCGGTCAATGAAGGCGATACGGTCGAAGTCGGTGCTCTGATCGCTGCCATCGCAGCGGGTGCCGGTGCTGCCAAGCCTGCAGAAGCCGCCAAGGAAGAACCTAAGGCCGAAGCGCCAAAGCAGGCCGAACCAGCCCGCGCCGACGCGCCTGCCGCCAAGACCGAAATGCCCGCTGCCCCTTCGGCCGCCAAGCTGATGACTGAAAAGGGCATCGATGCCGATAGCGTTGAAGGGTCGGGAAAGCGCGGCCAGGTCCTAAAGGAAGATGTCCTCAAGGCGTTGGACAAGACCGGCAGCGAAGCTCCCGCCGCCAAGGCGCCGGCGACCCCGCGTGCGCCTTCGAGCCAGGAGGATGGCAGTCGCGAAGAACGGGTCAAGATGACCCGGCTGCGCCAGACTATCGCCAAGCGCCTCAAGGACGCTCAGAATTCCGCCGCCATGCTCACCACTTTCAACGAGGTGGACATGAAGCCGGTCATGGACCTGCGCAACGCCTACAAGGATCTTTTTGAGAAAAAGCATGGCGTCAAGCTCGGCTTCATGGGCTTTTTCACCAAGGCTGTCGTCCATGCGCTCAAGGAAATCCCGGCGGTCAACGCCGAGATCGACGGCACCGACATCATCTATAAGAATTTCGCCCATATCGGGGTGGCCGTGGGTACCGACAAGGGGCTCGTGGTCCCTGTCGTACGCGATGCCGACCAGATGAGCATTGCGGAAATAGAAAAGGAAATCGGCAGGCTTGGCCGCGCCGCGCGTGACGGCCAGCTTTCCATGGCCGACATGCAGGGCGGCACCTTCACCATTTCCAATGGTGGCGTCTATGGCTCGCTGATGTCGACCCCGATCCTCAATGCACCGCAATCGGGCATTTTAGGCATGCACAAGATTCAAGAACGCCCGGTCGCCGTTAACGGGCAGATCGTTGTGCGTCCGATGATGTATCTGGCGCTCAGCTACGATCACCGCATCGTTGATGGCAAGGAAGCTGTAACCTTCCTTGTGCGCGTCAAGGAAAGCCTCGAAGATCCCCAGCGCCTTGTGCTCGATCTTTAAACGGAAATATCCAGATCGCTCCGGCGCGCTTGCGGGCGGGCCGGGGCCTTCAGGCTGATTTGTGCGGGGATTTTGGGCAGGGCATTATGACGATTGAGCTGACACTGCTTTTGTGGTCTGTCGCGCTGCTTTTGGTCCAGATCATTATCCAGGCCGTTCTTTCGACCCGCGATCTGGGACGTGAATACAACGCCAGCCCGCGTGACGAGAAACGCGAATTGGGCCTGCATGCCGGGCGCGCCGAACGGTGCTTGCGCAATTTCCTTGAGACCTGGCCTGCTTTCATAACGCTTGTGCTGGCGGGGGCAGTCACCGATATTTCCAACGGGCTGACCGTCTGGGGGGCATGGCTCTATTTGGGGTTCCGCATAGTCTATATTCCGCTTTATCTTTCCGGCGTCCCCTATATCCGCTCGGCTGCCTTTTTGGGCGCCTTTGTCGGGCTGGTCCTTATGCTTTTGGGGCTGTTGCTCGCATAAAAATCCACTATTTGATAGCGTCGCCCCAACCGGCGGCACAAATGACAAAAGGGATATTGTTTCCATGGCCGACACATTCGATCTCACCATTATCGGGACTGGACCGGGGGGGTATGTCTGCGCCGTGCGCGCGGCCCAGCTCGGCATGAAAGTGGCGGTTGTCGAGAAATGGCCCAGTTTTGGCGGCACCTGCCTCAATATCGGCTGTATCCCGTCCAAGGCACTGTTGCATGCCTCGGAAATGTTTGAGGAAGCGGCCCATAGTCTGCCCCAACTCGGGGTCGAGGTTGGCGCACCCAAGCTTAATCTCACCGCCATGATGGCCCATAAGGACGATACCGTTGCCTCCAATACCGGCGGGATCGAATATCTGTTCAAAAAGAACAAGATCACGGCCTTCCGCGGCACGGGTTCGGTTGCCGGGCAGGGCAAGGTCGTTGTGACCGCAGAAGATGGCTCGACCACCGAGATCGAAACCAAACATATCGTCATTGCGACCGGTTCGGTTTCGGCCAACCTGCCGGGCATCGAGATCGATGAGGAACGGATTGTCACCTCAACCGGTGCGCTCAAGCTCGATAAGGTACCCGAAAATCTTCTGGTGATCGGGGCTGGTGTCATCGGTCTGGAACTGGGCTCGGTCTGGGCGCGTCTTGGGGCCAAGGTCACGGTTGTCGAGTATCTCGATCGCATCCTGCCGGGTATGGATGGGGAAGTCGCCAAACAGTTCCAGCGCATGCTGGCCAAGCAGGGCTTTGAGTTCAAGCTCTCGACCAAGGTTACGGGGATCGAAAAGACCGAAAGCGGTCTTGTTGCCCATGTTGAACCGGCCGATGGTGGCGAAGCCTGGAGCATCCAGACCGATATTGCGCTCGTGGCCATTGGCCGTCTGCCCTATACGCAAGGGCTAGGGCTCGAAGAAGCCGGGGTCGAGATCGACAAGCGCGGCCGGATCGTTACCGACGGTCACTACAAGACCAATATCGATGGCATTTATGCTATTGGCGATGTGATTGCAGGGCCGATGCTGGCCCATAAGGCTGAAGATGAAGGTATTGCGATTGCCGAAATCCTTGCCGGGCAGGCCGGGCACGTCAATTACGGGGTTATTCCCGGCGTTGTTTATACCAACCCCGAGGTTGCTTCTGTCGGGCAGACCGAAGAAGAGGTCAAGGCCGCAGGGATCGACTACAAGACATCCAAATTCCCCTTCACCGCCAATGGCCGCGCCAAGGCCATGCTGGCGAGCCAGGGCTTTGTCAAGATCATTGCCGACAAGGCCACCGACCGGGTTCTGGGCTGCCATATCGTTGGCAAGGGCGCGGGCGAAATGATCCACGAAGTTGCCGTTCTGATGGAATTTGGCGGCTCGGCGGAAGATCTGGCCCGCACCTGCCACGCGCATCCGACCATGAGCGAGGCCATTCGCGAAGCGGCTCTGGCGGCTGGAGACGGCGCGATCCACATCTGATGCCTCACGGGGGCGCACCGCATTTGCCATGACGCGCTAAAGCCGCGCTATGGCAAATGCTGCCCCTCCGCGGGGGGCGAGAACGTTCGCCGAGGTCCTCGGCATTGCCTCGTCCGTTCGTTCCCGTCCTGTCAGTACGATGGATATTTCTCTTGATGCCTCACGGGGCGCACCGCAAAAAAGGCCGCGTTATGGACGCGGCCTTTTCATTTGTAGCACGTGGATCTGCCTACGGCGCGTATGTTACCGTTCCCGCATCATAGGCCGCGCGGCAATCGGTGGCATCGGCAAGGATGTTGGACTCATAGAGCTCGAGCGCGGCTCCGCGGCCCTGGAAGCGTGGATCGTCGCAAATCCCGTCAAAGGCGCTGGCGCTTGAATCGTCACCGAAATTGATACGGAAGTCGCCGCCATTGCCCGAAACCGCTTCATCGGCAAGGGTGATGGTACCTGCCAGATACGCTGCCGAGCAATCGCTGGCATCGGCCCCGATATGGCTTTCGAGCGAAGCGCCCATACCTGGTCCGGTAAAGCGGGCGTCGTCGCACTCACCGTCATTTGACCAGTTGCCCGAATCGTCACCGAACTCGATGCCGTCGATGATGAGCGGTTCGGTGATGGCCTCTGGACGGTCCTGGTCCCCCAGATAGGTTGCGTCTCCAGCCTCGAAGGCCGCGCGGCAGTCCGTGGCGTCGGCATAAAGGTGGCTTTGCAGCCCACCGCCGAAACGCGGGTCATCGCATTCCCCGTCATTGGCCCAATTGCCTGAATCGTCGCCGAAGTCGATCTCGCTGGCATCTGGCTGTTCGACCGGCTCAGCGGGCTCCGCGTCGCCTTCACCAAGATAGGTTACGTCTCCAGCCTCAAAGGCTGTCCGGCAATCGGTGGCATCGGCGAACCTGTGGCTTTCGAGCGCGCCACCGAAACGGGGGTCGTCGCATTCGCCATCATTGGCCCATGTTCCCGAATCGTCTCCAAAGTCAATTTCGGATATGTCGGTGGCCGAACCGTTATCGGCGACAGCCGGGGCAGCAGCACCGTCTTCGCCGAGATAGGTGACGGTGCCCGCTTCATATGCGGTCCGGCAGTCGGTCGCGTCGCGGCCAAGATCGGTCTGCAAAAGGATCGATGCGGTGCCTTCGCCGGCAAAGCGCGGGTCGTCACATTCCCCGTCATTGGCCCAGACGCTGGTATCATCGCCGAAATCGATGTCTGAGACATCCTGCGCAAAGGCTGCCGGAGCCATCATCAGCGTCAGGGCCAGCACGGAGCTGCCCAGCACGTAACGGGTTCTTCTCATTGGTGTCGTCCCTTATTCACCGGATGGTGGTTCCGTTTTACGTCCGATTGCGTGTCAGGCGAGTGAACAGCAAAATTCCGCAAATTACCAGTGCCGTACCAAGCGCATGAAAAAGCGTAAAGGGCTCGCCCAGAATGAAAACGGCGAGGACGATGGTGATGAGCGGGGAAATATTACCAAAGATCGCGGTACGCTCAGGGCCGATGTGTCCTATCGCCGCGGCAATGGCGTAGGCGGGCAGAACCGTTGCGACCATAGCGATCCCGACCATAAGCGAAAAGGTATAGGGCGAAAGCGCCAGCGCCGACAGAGGGTGGGTCAACAGAAAATGGATCACAACGATCACTCCGGCGGCCGCCATGGCTATGGAGGTGAAAAGCCGCGCGCCGAGCGTATCGATCAGCGGCTTGGCAAAAAGCTGGTAGAGCGCATAGGCAATGGCCGCTCCCAGAACCAACAGCGTACCGACAACGATGTTTTCGCCTTCAACCACCATATCGCGCGCAAAGATCAGCCCGATCCCCAGATAGGCGATCAGCGCAGCGCCCATCACCGCTGGCGTCATGGGGCGTTTGAAAAGGATTGCCGCAAAAACCAGCACGAAAAACGGATAGGTCAGAAGGATCAGCCGGTTGAGCTGTGCCGAGATATAGCTCAAGCCCTCGAAATCGAGAAAACTGGCCAGATAATAGCCAAGTACGCCCACAAGGCAGGCCAGCATTACGGCGCGCGGGGGGATGGGCTTGCCCGCCTGCGGTCCCTTGCCCTGCCAGCGCTCGCGCAGGCCCAGCCAGCCCACTGTGGCAAAGACCGGCACGGCAATCAGCATGCGCCATGTCAGCACCGTCACCGAATCGAGGCCTTCGGCCAGCGCCAGTTTGACGAAAATGCCCTTGGTGGCAAAAAGCCCGGCACCGATGGCGGCAAGGGCAAGGCCAAGGGTGGCGGATTTGTCGATGGGGGCCTGTTTGACGACCGGGGCGGAAGGATCGGTGGGATCAGCCATAAGGGGCCATTTTCATAAAAGCGGTTCGTCCGGCACGATTGGGTCAGGATTGATTGCGCGGATGAGCCTTGTGGTAGGACGAGAGCAAGTGGGAGGTATCGATATGGGTATAGATCTGTGTTGTCGAGAGCGAAGCATGGCCCAGAAGTTCCTGGATGGAGCGCAAATCCCCGCCCTTGCCCAGAAGATGGGTGGCAAAGGAATGGCGCAGGGCGTGGGGTGTTGCCGAAGGGGGCAGCCCGAGCGCCGATCGTAATTGCTCGACCCGGTACTGGATCAGGCGGGGCGACAATACTCCTCCCCGTACGCCGCGAAACATCGGCTCATTGGCATCGAGTGCAAAAGGGCATTGGGCCAGGTAGTCCTCGACCGCGCGGCGCACCGGCGCAATCAGCGGCACGAGCCGGGTTTTGCCGCCCTTGCCTTTTACCCGCAGGCTCTGACTATCGAGATCGGTGCGGGTCAGGCCCAGCGCTTCTGAAATGCGCAGGCCCGAGCCATAGCATAGGGCAATAACCGCGGTATCGCGTGCAGCGATCCAGGGTGTGTCTTCAAGGTCTTTCGTGCTTTCCAGTGTGGCTTTGGCTTCGGGCACGGTCAGCGCCTTGGGCAGCGTTTTGGGCAATTTTGGGCTGCGTACCACCGAAAGCGCTTCCAGCGCCATGATGTTGTTGCGTTCAAGATATGTGAAAAAAGATTTTATCCCCGATAGCCCTCGCGCCAGCGTTCGCGATCCTGCGCCCTTCGCGCGCCGCGCGGCCATGAAGGCGCGTAGATCGGCATTGGTCAGCGCCTTGAGTTTGTCGAGCGAGACCTCGCCGCCCAGGTGATTGGCGAGAAAGATGAAAAAGAAATCGAGATCGCGGCCATAGGCTTCCAGCGTCTTTGGCGAAAGCCGCCGGATCGCGGAAAGCTCGCGGTGCCAATCTGCGATATGGCCGCGTACGCGCTCGGTTGTGAGAAAGCCGGTTTCGGTCATGGGGCCATGCTAGGGCCAAGAAGTTGATAAAGCGGCAATAACACACCTAGTGCCCTATGGCTCAAGGGCAGGTAACATCCAGAAACTTGATGGCGACGTCTAGCCGAATCGCATTTGAGGCCTATCTTGGGCCATTGCCAACGATTACATGCGTTATGACTTTTCTCGGCCCTGTGGTTTCAGTTCTGGTTTCGGTGGCTGTCGATGGGCCCTATTCCTATCGCGTGCCCGACGGCATGGCCGTCACCCGCGGGTCGATCGTGCTGGTGCCGCTCGGTCCGCGCCCGACGCTCGGCGTGGTTCTGGGTTTGCCCAAGGACAATTTCGCCCATAACAGGCTGAAAGACATCGCGCGGGTTTTCGATGTGCCCCCGCTTTCCGAGGAATTGCTCAAAACCGTCGATTGGGTGGCACGCTATACGCTGGCCCAGCCCGGCATGGTGCTGCGCGGCGTTCTGCGCAGTCACGAGGCGCTTGAGCCGCCCCGGCCCATCACGGCCTATAAGCGCACCGGCTTTGAGCCTGAACGTATGACCGATGCGCGGGCACGCGTGCTGGCACTGTTTGAAGATGAGATGGCCTGGGCCAAGCCTGCCCTTGTCGGCGCATCGGGCGTTTCTCCTTCGGTTATCGATGGTCTGGTCAAGACCGGCGCGCTCGAAGCGGTGGCACTAGCTGCCCCACCACCGGTCTTGCCGCCAGAGCCCGATTTTGCGCCCGCAGAACTTTCAGGTGACCAGCAAAAGGCCATCGAAGCGATCCGGGCGCAGGACGAGGGTGGCTTTTCGGTCGCGCTGCTTGATGGCATTACCGGGTCGGGCAAGACCGAGGTTTTTTTTGAAAGCGTTGCAGATTGCCTGCGGGCCGGTAAACAGGCGGCGATCATTTTGCCGGAAATCGCGCTGACGCATACCTTTCTCGACCGGTTTGAAAAGCGCTTCGGGCAAAGGGCCGCCGAGTGGCATTCGGACATGACCCCGGTGCAGCGGGCAAAAGTCTGGCGCGGGGTTTTAAGTGGCGAAATCCGCGCCGTGATCGGTGCGCGCTCGGCATTGTTTCTGCCCTTTCGCGAGCTTGGGCTATTCGTTCTCGATGAAGAACATGACGGGGCGTTCAAACAGGCAGACCGGGTCAATTATCACGGGCGGGACATGGCGGTGGTCAGGGCGTCCTTGGCCGGCGCGCGGGTTATTCTGTCTTCGGCCACTCCTTCGGTTGAAAGCCGCAATAACGCCAATTCCGGACGCTATGCGCATGTCAGGCTCGAGAGCCGGTTTGCCGATGCGATCCTGCCCGATGTTACCGCCATCGACATGCGCGCCGAGGGACCGGAAAAGGGGCAGTGGATCGCGCCGAAACTGGCCCGTGCGGTGTTTGACGCGCTCGACCGGGGCGAGCAGGCGCTGCTGTTTCTCAATCGGCGCGGATACGCGCCGCTGACGCTGTGCCGGGCTTGCGGGCATCAATATCAATGCCCCGATTGCTCCACATGGCTTGTCGAGCATCGGTTTCGCGGTGTTTTGATGTGCCATCATTGCGGGCATGAAGAACGCGCGCCCGAGGTTTGCGGGTCGTGCGGGGCCACCGATTCTCTTGTGGCGGTGGGGCCGGGGATCGAACGCATCGCCGAAGAGGTGGCTGACCGGTTTCCCGGCGCCCGGCCGGTGGTGCTGTCGTCCGATATGGGGTCGATGAGCCAAATCCGCGACCGGTTTTCCGAGATTGCGCGCGGGGAATACAACCTGATCATCGGTACCCAGCTTGTTGCCAAGGGCCACCATTTTGAAAAGCTCTCGCTTGTGGGGGTAATCGATGCCGATCTCGGGCTGGCTCATGGCGATCCACGCGCGGCCGAAAAGACCTTCCAGATATTGACCCAGGTTACGGGCCGGGCCGGGCGGGCCAGCCGGGTCGGCAAGGCATTTTTGCAGACCTATCACCCCGAACATGCCGTCATGCAGGCCATGATAAAGGGGGATCGGGAAGGTTTTTACGCCCATGAGCTTGAGGTGCGTCAGCAGGGCGGGTTACCGCCCTTTGGCCGGCTGGCCGCGCTGATTGTTTCGGGTGCCGATCACGGGGAAACCTTTACGCTGGCCAAGGCGCTGATGGCCGCGGCGCCGCTGGCCGAAGGGATCAGGCGTTTCGGGCCGGTCGATGCACCCGTTGCCATGGTGCGCGGCCGGCACCGGGTGCGCATTCTCGTGCAAAGTCCCAAGGAATTCGACCTGTCGGGCTATGTGCGCTTCTGGTTGCAGAATGGGCCCGTGGTCCGGGGCAATCTGCGGGTGCAGGTCGATATCGATCCGATGAGTTTTTACTGAATCAGGAGGCGTGGAGACAGGCTCGGGCCTCATGCGACATTTATGTTGCCCCAATTTGGCCGCGATGCGCTTGCGTGGCCCTTATCGGCATGGTAAGGCCAGCCCGGAAAGTTGGGGAGGTCCATTGCCTGGACGTCTTCTCCAGTTCAGTGACCATAAATTTTGTCCCGCCCGCGTATTGGTTGAACCGATGCCAGGCGCGGTGGCGAGCAGCGGGGTTTTAAAGGTTTGAGCGCAACACAGTCTGTTTTGTCCCAGATCGCCCAGCCCTATGCGGCAGCTTTGTTCGATCTGGCTTCGGAGGCCAAGGCGGTCGAAGAGATCGAAAAGAGCCTTGATGCGGTTTCGGCCCTCATCGATTCGTCCGACGATTTTTCCCGTTTTCTTGCAAGTCCAACCCTTTCGGCCGATGCCAAGCGCTCTGCGCTCGAGGCGGTTCTTGCCAAGGCCAAGACGCCCGAGCTTGTCGCCAATACGCTGCGGCTGGTTGCAAAGAACGGGCGCTTGTTTGCTGTTCCATCGATCATCAAGGCCTATAAGGCAAAGGCCGCTGAAGCCCGCAATGAAGTGAGCGCGGAAGTGGTTTCCGCAGCCCCATTGAGCGCTGGCCAGCAAAAAGAACTCGCCAAGGTCCTCAAGGACAAGATTGGCAAGACTGTTTTTCTCAACACGCGTGTCGATGAAAGCCTGATTGGCGGCCTTACGGTCAAGGTCGGCTCTCGCATGATCGACACCTCCCTCAAGACAAAACTTTCGGCCATGAAGATCGCCATGAAAGGGGTCAGCTAATGGATATCAAAGCTGCGGAAATTTCCGCGATCCTCAAAGACCAGATCAAGGATTTCGGCAAGGAAGCCCAGGTTTCCGAAGTCGGTCAGGTTCTTTCCGTCGGTGACGGTATTGCCCGCGTTTACGGCCTGGACAATGTGCAGGCCGGTGAGCTTGTCGAATTTCCCGGCGGCATCATGGGCATGGCGCTCAACCTTGAAAGCGACAATGTCGGTGTCGTTATTTTCGGCGCTGACCGAGCGATCAAGGAAGGCGATACCGTAAAGCGCACCGGTTCGATCGTTGATACCCCTGTCGGCAAGGGCCTTTTGGGTCGCGTTGTCGACGGTCTTGGCAATCCGATCGACGGCAAGGGACCAATCGAGTCCACCGAGCGCCGCCGCGTTGACGTCAAGGCTCCGGGCATTCTGCCGCGCAAGTCGGTGCATGAGCCGATGTCGACGGGTCTGAAATCCATTGACGCGCTGATCCCCATTGGCCGTGGCCAGCGTGAGCTTGTGATTGGTGACCGTCAGACCGGTAAGACCGCCATCATTTTGGATACGTTCCTCAACCAGAAGCCTGCCCACGACGAAAATCGCGAAAACGACAAGCTCTATTGCGTTTACGTCGCTGTCGGTCAGAAGCGGTCCACCGTTGCCCAGTTCGTCAAGATGCTCGAAGACAACGGCGCGATGGAATATTCAATCGTTGTCGCTGCGACGGCTTCGGATTCTGCGCCCATGCAGTTTCTAGCACCGTTTACCGGTTGCGCGATCGGGGAATATTTCCGCGACAATGGCATGCATGCCGTTATCGCTTATGACGACCTGTCCAAGCAGGCCGTTGCCTATCGTCAGATGAGCCTGTTGCTGCGCCGTCCTCCCGGACGTGAAGCCTATCCCGGCGACGTTTTCTATCTGCACAGCCGTCTTCTCGAACGCGCTGCAAAGCTCAACGAAAATCACGGTTCGGGTTCGCTGACCGCGCTGCCGGTCATTGAAACTCAGGCCAACGACGTGTCGGCCTATATTCCCACCAACGTGATTTCGATCACCGACGGCCAGATCTTTCTGGAAACCAACCTGTTCTTCCAGGGCATCCGTCCGGCTGTGAACGTTGGTCTTTCGGTTAGCCGCGTTGGTGGCTCGGCCCAGATCAAGGCGATGAAGCAGGTTGCCGGTTCGCTCAAGGGCGAATTGTCCCAGTATCGCGAAATGGCGGCTTTCGCCCAGTTCGGTTCGGATCTTGACGCTGCAACCCAGCGCCTTTTGAACCGCGGCGCGCGTCTGACCGAGCTTTTGAAGCAGCCCCAGTTTTCCCCGCTCAAGACCGAAGAACAGGTCGCGGTGATCTTTGCGGGTGCCAATGGCTATCTCGATGACCTGCCGGTGTCCGGTGTTGGTCCGTTCGAGCAGGCGCTTTTGGGCAATCTGCGGTCCAAGCATGCCGACCTTCTGGGCGATATCGCCACGGAAAAGGCATTGACCGATCCGATCAAGGAGCGGCTGGTTGCGGCCCTCGACGCATTCAAGAAGACCTACGCGGCCTGATTTTCAGCCTCGTGTGGTTGGCAAGGAGCTTTAAAGCGCAATGCCCTCTTTGAAAGACCTAAAAAACCGGATCACCTCGGTCAAATCGACCCAGAAGATCACCAAGGCCATGCAGATGGTCGCCGCCGCCAAGCTTAAGCGGGCGCAGGAAGCGGCAGAAGCTGCACGGCCCTATGCCGAGCGCATGGAAAGCGTGCTGTCGAGCCTCGGGGTTGCCTATGCAGGCCGACCCGACGCACCGAAACTGCTGGCTGGCACTGGCTCGGATCAGACCCATTTGCTGGTCGTTGCGACCGGTGAGCGTGGTCTGGCCGGTGGCTTTAATTCCTCGATCGCCCGTCTGGCACGCGATCATACCACCAAGCTCCTGTCGGAAGGCAAGACGGTCAAGATCCTGTGCGTGGGCAAGAAGGGCGCCGATATCCTGCGGCGTCAGTTTCCCAAGCATCTGCTCGAGGTGATCTCGCTGCGCGAAGTCAAGCAGTTGGGCTATGGCACGGCCCAGTCGATCGGGGAAAAGGTTCTGGCCATGTACGAGGCTGGCGAGTTCGACATTGCCACGCTCTATTATGCGACCTTCCGTTCGGTGATATCCCAGGTGCCGACCGCCCGCCAGATTGTTCCTGCCCAGGTCGATGTGACCGACGAGGATGCCGCGGCAAAGCCCGCCGCAGGCGGTGCGATCTACGAATATGAGCCCGACGAAGAAGCCATTCTGGAGGATTTGCTGCCCCGCAATGTCAGCGTGCAGATTTTCCGGGCCTTGCTCGAAAACAACGCCTCGTTCTTTGGCGCGCAGATGAGCGCCATGGACAATGCGACCCGCAATGCCGGTGAGATGATCACCAAGCTGCAGCTGTCCTATAACCGGCAGCGCCAGGCTCAGATCACCAAAGAACTGATCGAAATCATTTCGGGCGCTGAAGCGCTCTAGAGATAAAGGAAAGACCAATGGCAGAGAGCAAAATCGGCCGCGTCTCCCAGGTCATGGGCGCTGTTGTGGACGTCACGTTTGACGGTCACCTGCCCCAGATTCTGAACGCGCTCGAAACCGACAACAATGGCAACCGCCTTGTTCTTGAAGTGGCCCAGCATCTGGGCGAGAACGCGGTGCGGACCATTGCAATGGACACCACCGAAGGTCTTGCACGCGGCGTTGAAGTGCGCGATCTGGGCGGCGCGATCTCGGTTCCCGTCGGCGTTGAGACGCTCGGGCGCATCATGAACGTCATCGGTGAGCCCATCGATGAGGCCGGTCCGGTCAACACCCCCGGCCGTCGCGAAATTCACCAGGACGCGCCAGCGTTTGTGGATCAGGCCACCCAGGCCGAAATTCTCGTCACCGGCATCAAGGTCATCGATCTGCTCGCGCCCTATGCGCGTGGCGGCAAGATCGGCCTGTTTGGTGGTGCTGGCGTGGGCAAAACCGTTCTGATCCAGGAATTGATCAACAACGTGGCCAAGGCCCATGGTGGTTATTCGGTTTTTGCCGGTGTTGGCGAGCGGACGCGTGAAGGTAACGATCTTTACTACGAAATGATCGAATCGGGCGTGAACGTGGACCCCAAGGAGAACAATGGTTCGACCGAGGGTTCCAAATGCGCACTGGTCTTTGGCCAGATGAACGAGCCTCCGGGGGCCCGTTCGCGCGTTGCGCTGACCGGTCTTTCGATTGCCGAAGATTTCCGTGACAAGGGTCAGGACGTTCTGTTCTTTGTCGACAACATCTTCCGCTTCACCCAGGCCGGTTCGGAAGTGTCGGCGCTTCTGGGCCGCATTCCGTCGGCGGTGGGCTACCAGCCGACACTGGGCACCGACATGGGTGCGCTCCAGGAACGCATCACCACGACCAACAAGGGCTCGATCACTTCGGTGCAGGCCGTTTATGTTCCTGCTGACGATTTTACCGATCCTGCACCGGCCTCGACCTTCGCGCACCTTGACGCGACAACTTCGCTCAACCGCGCGATTTCGGAAAAGGGCATTTACCCTGCCGTCGATCCGCTCGATTCCAATTCCCGCATGCTTGATCCCAACATTGTTGGTGAAGAGCATTACCGCACCGCCCGTGACGTTCAGGAAATCCTGCAGCGCTACAAGTCGCTCCAGGACATCATCGCCATTCTCGGGATGGACGAGCTTTCCGAAGAGGACAAGCTCACCGTTGCCCGCGCCCGCAAGATCGAACGCTTCATGAGCCAGCCGTTCCACGTGGCCGAGCAGTTCACGGGTTCGCCCGGCATCTATGTCGAACTCGAAGACACCATCAAGGCGTTCAAGGGCCTTGTGGCTGGCGAGTACGATCATCTGCCAGAACAGGCATTCTACATGGTCGGCACCATCGACGACGCCGTCAAGAAGGCACAGAAGCTGGCTGCAGAAGCCGCGTAAGGGATAGGTCCGATTATGGCCGAAGGCGTCAAAATCGATATTGTTTCGCCCGAGTATCTCGTTTTGAGCACTCATGCGCGGTCGGTGATCGTGCCGGGTGCCGAGGGCTATCTGACGGTCATGGGCGACCACGCGCCGCTCATGACGGTGCTCAAGCCTGGCTTTGTCACGGTTACCGAGACAAGCGGGGCGGTGCAGCGTTTCTTTGTTGCGGGTGGTTTTGCCGACATTTCAAATGCCGGGCTGACCATTCTGGCCGAAGAATCCAAGCCTGCCGCCGAGTTTGGTCGCAGCGACATCGAAGCCAAGATCGCCGTTGCCCAGCAAAAGCTCGCGGCCGCCGAAGGCCTCGAGGCAAAAAGCGTGGCGCAACAGGAGCTTGATACCTGGAAGAACCTGCTTCTTGAAGCGGCCGGGACGAGCGGTACAGGGCATTAAACTGCAAGGCTGAATACATCCAGTTATTTATGCTGAGACAGGCGGCCCTCGGGTCGCCTGTTGTGCTATGGGGAAGTCAAACTTGACTAAAAGTCCCGGATTCCTTGCGTTTTGGTTCACTCTCTCTTAATGCCCCCTGTCGTAATTTAACCATCAGGGACGCAAGACGAGCTGACGATCCAGGGCCGCCCGTTCGGGCATTTGAGATCACAGCAATATTGATCGGCCAAGCCATGGCTCACCATGGAAGGCAAATGCGCGGCTTTCATCAGGCCGCGCGGCAGAATGCGCTGTGCCGGATCGGCCGGGACGGTTCTCAGATGGGCTTATTGGGCACAGAAGGTGCTGGGGGTTACAGGGTAATGAAAATTCGAGGCAAGATTTTTTCCATTGTCGGGCTGATGGGCCTAGTCGCAATGATTATTGGCGGTATGGCCGCTTATGTGGCCATTGAATACAATGATCGGATGCAGAGGCTCGAGAACCTCTCGGACCGCATTTATATGGGCGAGCACCTCAACAGGTTGGTGACTGCCGTGGTCATGGATTCGCGCGGCATTTATGCCTCCAATACGACCGAGGAAGCCACACCATTCGCCAACGGCATCATGAGCTACCTTGATCGGATTGATGCCCTGCTAGACGACTGGCGGCCACTTGTCGATGCCGAAGGACTGGCCGATTTCGATCAGGTCGTAGTGCGCGCTGCCGAGTTCAGGGAGTTCCGCACCGAAACGGCACGGCTGGGCCGCGACGTCGATCCTGCCCTTGCCAATGAGCAGGGTAACAATATCGATAATCGCACCAACCGCCGGCAATATCAGGCTGAAATCGATACTGTCGTAGAGCGCGATACCTTGCTCATGCACCAGATGGCGGAGGAATCCGAGGCCTTTAGTGCCCGCACTTTAATGATTATTGGCGCCACCGTGCTGTTTGGCCTTACGGCAGGCGTCGGTGTTGCCGCCTATATTGGCACAACCCAGCTTGCGCGCCCCATTGGCCGGCTGACCGATACGATGCAATCGCTGGCCGGGGACGATCTTGAAGTCGAAGTTCCCTATGTCGGGCGTACCGATGAAATCGGCGCCATGGCCGGGACGCTGCAGGTCTTTAAGGAAAACGCGATCATGGTTCGCGCCATGAGCGATGAGGAAAAGGCGCGGGCCATGCAGACGGCCGAACGCGCCAAGATGATGGAAGATTTCCAGGCCGAGTTCGATCACGCCGTTGCCGCAGCGATCGAAGGCGATTTTTCCAAGCGCATCGACAATCATTTTGCCGATGAGGACATCACCCGGATTGCGTCCAACTTCAACTCGCTGCTCGAAAGCGTCGATACGGGGCTGGCCGAAGCGGGTGAAGTTCTTGGCTCTCTGGCCCATACGGACCTTACCCGCCGTATGATCGGCAATCACCGCGGCGCCTTCCTGAATCTCAAGACCGACATGAACCGGGTGGCCGATACGTTGACCGACGTGGTGACCAAGCTTCGGAGCACCTCGCGCGCGGTCAAGGTCGCCACGAGCGAAATCCTTTCGGGTGCCAACGATCTGTCCGAGCGCACCACCAAGCAGGCGGCAACGATTGAGGAAACCTCAGCGGCCATGGAGCAATTGGCAACCACGGTCATGGAAAATGCCAAGCGGGCGCAGGACGCCAGCGCAACGGCAATGACGGTAACCACTTCTGCCGAAGAGGGCGGTCAGGTGATGAGCGATGCCAATTCGGCCATGGAGCGCATCACCACGTCTTCAGCCAAGGTGTCCGATATTATCGGAATGATCGACGATATCGCCTTCCAGACCAATCTTCTGGCGCTCAACGCTTCGGTTGAAGCGGCGCGGGCTGGGGAAGCGGGCAAGGGCTTTGCGGTTGTCGCAGTTGAAGTGCGCCGCCTCGCCCAATCGGCTGCCGAGGCCTCCTCGGAAGTCAAGGCGCTGATCGAGCAATCCTCGAGTGAAGTCGATCAGGGCTCGCGCCTGGTCGCCCAGGCGTCCGAAAAGCTTTCGGCCATGCTTGAAGCGGCCCGGTCCAATACCCGCTACATGGAAGAGATTGCGCGGGAAAGCCGCGAACAGGCTTCGGCCATTGAAGAGGTCAATGTCGCGGTGCGTCAGATGGACGAGATGACCCAGCACAATGCCGCGCTGGTGGAAGAAACCAATGCAGCCATCGAACAGACCGAGGAACAGGCCAACCGGCTCGATTCGATTGTCGAGATCTTCAGGATCGACGGCAATGAAGCCGAGACCAGTTACGTCCATGCAAGCGCTGCAGCCTGAGGGTAGCCGCTTGCGCTGACTGGAAAAGCACGACTTGTGCCGGACGGGGCCCGTTCCCGCCCGGCGGTTTTTTGACAAGGACGCATGATGGGTGCGCCGACGCGGGGCTCCCGGTTGCTGCGGAAACCATCGCTTAATCTAATTTGCGTAGGGTCCAATCCATATTCGCCCTGGGGGGTGCATCTCCCTGTCTAGAAGGAGCAGGCAAATGCAAGGGTTTACCGGAACATTTCTAGGACGTATCAAGCTGACCGTCGCAATCGCGGCAATGGTTGTTTCCGCAGTCATTCTCTCGGTTGGGGCTGTTGTTCTTGCGGTTTATATTTCACTGACTGCCAATTCTGCAGCCGTGGCTGAAGCCACGCAGAACGCCAATATTCGTACCGCAGCAACAATCTTGCGCGGGATGGGGGGTATTCAGGTCGACTGGACCGAAGAAGGCCGAATTGAAACAATCGGCACATGGGTGATGCCGCGCTTTTACAATGACGACGTGGTTGAATCGATCGCGCGCGTGACCGGTGAAACCGCTGCGATCTTTACCTGGAACAGTGGAACCGGCGCCTTTGAGCAGGTTTCGACTTCGATACGCGATGCCGAAGGCAACGCCATCGTGCATCCGGTAATCGATCAGGCTTCGCCAGTCTTTGAGCGACTCAGCGCCGGTGAAGCGGTCTATGTGCCGACCGAGCTGAATGGCATTCATTACTACTCGGTCTATCAGCCCATTTCCTATCTTTCGGGTCAGGACGTTCTCGGTGCGCTTTATGTCGGCGTCGAACAGGATGCGATCACCGCAGTCGTTACCAATTCGATGAATCTGCTGTTGATCGTGGGCGCGATCGCCATTTTGGCTGTGGGCGGGATTTCGGTTCTTGCCGCGCGTTTGGTTTCGCGTCCGATCCCGAAGCTTTCTCGTGTGATGGATGACATTGCGCAGAACAGGTTCGACGTTGAGGTTCCCTATACCGCCAATTCCAACGAGGTTGGGGATATGGCGCGGGCGGTGGAAGTTTTCCGCCAGAACGGGCTCAAGGTTGCCGAGATGACCGAGGCGGAAGCGGCCCGGATCATTGCGGACGAACAAGCGCGGCGCAAGATGATGGGCGAGTTGCAGTCGGCCTTTGGCGCGGTTGTCGATGCGGCGGCCAAGGGCGATTTCAGCCATCGGGTGGATGCACAATTTGCCGATGCCGAACTCAACGGGTTGGCGCAAGGGGTCAATACGCTTGTCGAGACTGTCGACCGGGGCCTTGGCGAAACCGTTTCGGTGCTTGGGGCGCTGGCCCAGACCGATCTGACGCGCCGTGTCGAAGGCGAATATGAGGGCGCCTTTGCCCAGCTTCGGGACGATACCAATGCGGTGGCCGACAAATTGTCCGATATTGTGGGTCAGTTGCGCACGACCTCGCGGGCGCTCAAGATCGCAACCGAGGAAATCCTTTCGGGCGCCAACGATCTGTCCGAACGCACGACCCGTCAGGCGGCAACGATTGAGGAAACCTCTGGCGCCATGGAACAGCTTGCCACAACGGTTCTGGAAAATGCCAAGCGGGCCCAGGAAGCCAGCGCGACAGCATTGACCGTTACCAATGCCGCCGAAGAGGGCGGGCAGGTGATGGGCGAAGCCACGCTGGCCATGGAGCGGATCACAACGTCTTCGGCCAAGGTCTCCGACATCATCAAGATGATCGATGACATCGCGTTCCAGACCAATCTTTTGGCGCTGAACGCTTCGGTTGAAGCGGCGCGGGCCGGGGAAGCTGGCAAGGGGTTTGCGGTTGTCGCGGTTGAAGTGCGCCGTCTTGCCCAATCGGCAGCGGAAGCCTCCTCGGAGGTCAAGGCGCTGATCGAGCAGAGCGCCAATGAAGTGGATGGGGGCTCCAAACTGGTGGCCCAGGTTGCCGATAAACTTGGCGTCATGGTTGAAACCGCCCGTGCCAATACCCTGCTGATGGAAGAGATCGCCAAGCAGAGCCAGGCTCAGGCATCGGCAATCGAAGAGGTCAATGTTGCGGTCCAGCAGATGGACGAAATGACCCAGCACAATGCGGCGCTGGTTGAACAAACCAATGCTGCGATTGCCCAGACCGAAGAGCAGGCGTCCACGCTCGATGGCATTGTCGATATCTTCAAGCTTGCCGGCAAGCACGATATCCACGCGCTG
Source organism: Pelagibacterium lentulum (assembly GCF_003992625.1). Classification (GTDB taxonomy): domain Bacteria; phylum Pseudomonadota; class Alphaproteobacteria; order Rhizobiales; family Devosiaceae; genus Pelagibacterium; species Pelagibacterium lentulum. Next base: position 142,860 of record NZ_RZMW01000003.1, read on the forward strand.
CAGGCCAAGGCAAAGACGGCAGCCAATGGGCTGGTGTCCAAAAAGCCTGAAGCCAAGCCCGCCGCTCCCGCTGCTGGTGCCAAGGCAGTGCAAAAGACACAGCAAAAGGCCAAGCAGGCCTATCTCAGCCAGGG
>NZ_RZMW01000004.1 GCF_003992625.1 Pelagibacterium lentulum
GCGGGGATAAGTTTTCGTTTATTCCTCGAAAAGCCCGGCGCTGTCGCGGTCGCGTGGATAGTGCTTTTTGAGCGGAAAGGGTGGAAGCCAGGCCTCGCGGCGGATCGTCCAGTTCTCGTAGGTCGGCATCAACTGGTTCGGGGCATCGAGGGCGCCCAGATGCACTTCGATTTCGTCGTCGGTGCGGGCAAAGACCGATGAGCCGCATTCCGGGCAAAAATTGCGGCCCTTGTAATCGCGGGTTTCGCCCGTGATCGTCACGGCGTTTTGGGGGAACATCGCCGCAGCGAAGAACAGCGCCCCGTGATGCTTGCGGCATTCCATGCAATGGCACAATCCCACCCGATTGGGTGTGCCCGTCGCCACAATGCTGACGCTGCCGCACAGGCAGCCGCCGGTGTATCGGTCCATGATGCGCCCCTCTTGCTGGTTTTGGAGTGGAAGGCTATCGCGGCGGGTGGCGCAAGGCAATCGAGGGTGAAGGTGGGGAAGGATTGGTGTGGCTAGCGACAATGTGGCGCGTGAGGTGGTGAGTGCCGGTGACGGAGATTCCATCTAAGGGCCACGTCAGCGTAGTCTCAAAAGACGGAGGCGTTCAGACAGTCATAGTTGAAACAGGTTTCATGGATGAGTCTGCCAAGTCTACATTTAGTGGCTTGGCCCGGTTTTCCACAGCCTATTTAGGCATTCTGTGGATAACTGTTGATTGCGATGCCCGAATCGGAAGAGAATGGTGTTTGCGCTGGACTCTGAGAAGTCTTACCTGCTACCTATGTGGTATGGAAAAAGCGTTAATGCCCTCCCAAGTTGATGACGGTTCCGTCGAGAGCAGGCTCGCCGAGGAGAAGGTGCGCTTGGTTCGAGTGCTGATTGATGCGTTGCCGCCCCAGCGGCGTGATGATCTGATCCGTGAATTAACCAGGTCTCTGTTCTCTGATGTCGGAGCGAGTACGCCCACCGAGGCACTTTCGAATGTTTTGAAGTTTGCGCCGCGTGGACAAGTGGTGACAGCTGCAGACCTTCGCAAGGGAGTGGTAGAGCAAGGGATAGAGGCCGAGCCTAAGGAAATATATAATTCGATCAGTTATTTGATCCGCACTGGCGCGCTTACACGGCTCGGGTATGGGCGCTATAAGGTGCACGGGATGGAGATTTCGACTTCGGACGATTTTGGAGGTGAGCAAGATCGTCACGAGGATTTGTCTGATGACCTTTATTGAGGCGACCGGCATAAGCCGGTCGCCTTTTTTGACTTTGAGTGTAGTACGGCGGAGCCCTTGCAAAGCAGCCGAACTACAGAACCGAAACCAGAAGGAGGCGGTAAGGACCGACATGCCTATGGCTTCATCTGTCGCAGTCTAAGTCAATTTGGTTGACGGTACATTAGCGTCGCCAGCCATTTCAACACTCCCCATTTTACACATCTCGAACGCGACGACAATGTGTCCGTCGCGAAAGGAAAAACTATGGCTAAGCGTAGCCCTTGGCATTCCAAAGCACCCAACTCTCGCAAGGTTCATCACGACGAAACGACCTGTACCGAGGGCAATAACATCGAGTCGTATAACAAAGTCTCCGGAACCGGTGGCTATCCGAAGTGCGATCATTGCCGCCGCATTAGCGGCTGACCCATACCTTAGAACAATGGCGGCGTCGCCGCCATTGTTCCCTTTGCCAACCGATTGAAAGACAAGCGATATGGAAGACGGACTTTATAAGGCAAGTTTCTCTGGGCCTTTGGGCGTTGGAAACGGTGTAGTCGTCGTTCGCCAAAACAAATTTAGCGGTGGCGACAGTGTCATTGCCTATGTTGGCAGCTTCGGGCAAAGCGGGGATAAGATTTCCGCCGAGCTTCAGACATTTAGGCACAGCGGCGGCGGCTTCAACGTCTTGGGGCAGGACAGTGTGAATGTCAGCCTTTTGGGCTCGATTGCGGCAAATAACACGGTGATCCTGAAAGCCGAACGCATTCAATTTTCTGTTACGCTAACTCGCATTGCTGCATAACGCGATTTGCAAAAAAGCCCGCCCTCTTGATCTGAGGGCGGGCTGCTTGTCTAGATCGCAGAAGATTTAGCTCAACTACACCCGGTCGTTGATCCGCATGTGTCACACTTGAGGCAGGTGCCGTTACGGACGAGGGTGAAGTTCTGGCATTCCGAGCAGGCTTCGCCGACATAGCCCTTCATCTGGGCCTCTAACCGCAGGGTGGTGGCGTCTTTGGCGGTCTTGAGCGCTTCGAGCGGGGGCAGTTCGGCTTTGGGGGCTTCCTGTTCTTCCGTCTTTAGCGCCGTGCCCTGCTTGAGTGCCGTAACCGTCTGGCTTTGCATGGCCTGGACCGGGTTGGGCAGGTTGAGGTCGCTTGAGGACACCAGCATCAGGTTCTTGTCCTTGACCCGGCCTCTCGTCATGCCGCGCGAGACGAAACGCTCGGCCGAGACGGGCGAGGGGCTGGACCGGTCCTTGATGGCATTGTCCTCGGACACGCCCTGGCCAATCGAAGTCGCGCCCGCATCCGGGGTGACATGGGCCAAATCGGTGCGGTCGAGATAGGAAATAGCCAGTTCACGGAACACGTAATCGAGGATCGAGGTCGCGTTCTTGATCTGGTCGTTGCCCATGACAAGGCCAGCCGGTTCAAACCGGGTGAAGGTGAAGGCCTCGACATATTCATCGAGCGGCACGCCATATTGCAGGCCAAGCGAAATGGCGATGGCGAAATTGTTCATCATGGCGCGGAAGGCGGCGCCTTCCTTGTGCATGTCGATGAAGATTTCACCCAGACGCCCATCGTCATATTCGCCGGTGCGCAGGTAAACCTTGTGCCCGCCGACAATCGCCTTCTGGGTGTAACCCTTGCGGCGCGAAGGCAGCTTTTCGCGGTCGCGAACAGCCTTTTCGATGATGCGCTCGACGATCTTTTCGGCAACCATCGGCGCGCGCTCGGCAACGGGCAGGGCGGCGAGTTCTTCGACCTGATCCTCGTCCTCATCATCGTCGGCCAGCAGCGAGGAATTGAGCGGCTGGGAGAGTTTGGAACCATCGCGGTAAAGCGCGTTGGCCTTCAGAGCCAGCTTCCAGGAGAGCATGTAGCTTTCCTTGCAGTCCTCAACGCTGGCGTCGTTGGGCATGTTGATGGTCTTGGAAATCGCGCCCGAGATGAAGGGTTGGGCAGCAGCCATCATGCGGATGTGACTTTCGACCGAAAGGTAACGCTTGCCGACCTTGCCGCAGGGCGTGGCGCAATCGAAAACCGGCAGATGCTCGGATTTGAGGAAGGGCGCGCCTTCCAGCGTCATGGCACCGCAAACGTGGATATTGGCCGCTTCGATGTCCTTCTTGGAGAAGCCAAGGAAGGGCAAAAGCTCAAAGGTCGGATCGGAAAGCTGCTCGTCGGTTACGCCGAGTTCCTTAAGAAAATCAGCGCCAAGCGACCATTGGTTAAACACAAACTTGATGTCGAAGGCAGACTTCATGGCCGCGTTGAGCGCGGCGATCTTGTCTTCCGGGAAACCCTTGGCGGCAAGAGTCGCCGGGTTGATCGCCGGGGCCTGGTTCATGTTGCCATGACCGACAGCATAGGCTTCGATCTCGGCAATCTGATCTTCGGAATAGCCAAGGGTGCGCAACGCTTCGGGCACGGCGCGGTTGATGATCTTGAAGTAGCCGCCACCGGCGAGCTTCTTGAACTTGACCAGCGCGAAATCAGGTTCGATACCGGTGGTATCGCAATCCATCACCAGACCGATGGTGCCGGTGGGCGCAATAACGGAGACCTGCGCATTGCGGTAGCCGTGCTTTTCACCCAGCTCAAGCGCTGCATCCCAAGCCGCGATTGCCCGGTCGATCAGATTTTGATCGGAGCAGGCGGCATGATCGAGCGGGACGGGGGCAATCGAAAGCTTTTCGTAGCCATCGGCCTTGCCGTAGGCGGCATTGCGGTGATTGCGGATGACGCGCAGCATGTGCTTGGCGTTGCGCTTGTAATCCTTGAAGGCGCCGAGTTCTGAGGCGATTTCTGCGGACGTGGCGTAGGAGACGCCGGTGAGGATCGCCGTCAGCGCACCGGCGATGGCGCGACCTTCGTCGCTGTCATAGGGGATGCCCGAGGTCATCAGCAGGCCGCCGATATTGGCGTAGCCGAGACCAAGGGTGCGGTAGAGGTAGGAGCGCTCCGCAATGGCCTTTGAGGGGAACTGGGCCATCATTACCGAAACTTCGAGAACCAGCGTCCAGAGGCGGACTGTGTGCTCGTAATCGGCGGTGTTGAACACGCCATCCTTGCCGCGATAGGGCAGGAGGTTGATGGACGCCAGGTTACAGGCCGTGTCATCGAGGAACATATATTCCGAGCACGGGTTCGACGCGTTGATCTGGCCGGCTTCAGGGCAGGTGTGCCAGTCGTTGATGGTGGTGTGGTACTGGATGCCGGGATCGGCACAGGCCCATGCGGCGTAGCCGACAGACTCCCAGAGATCGCGGGCCTTGAGGGTCTTTGTGACCTTGCCGGTCTGGCGCGCGGTCAGGTTCCATTCGCCGTCATTTTCGACAGCCGCCAGGAACCCATCGGTGACGCGCACCGAGTTGTTTGAGTTCTGGCCCGAAACGGTGAGATAGGCCTCAGAGTCCCAATCAGTATCGTAGATGGGGAAGTCGAGATCAGTATAGCCTTGCTTGGCGAACTGAATGACGCGGAAGATGTAGTTTTCCGGCACCAGAGACTTCTTGGCGGCCTTCACTTCACGCTTGAGCGCCGGGTTCTTGTTGGGATCAAAGCAATCGTCGCCATTACCTTCGCAATTGACGGCGGCTTTCATGATGAGTTTGAGGTGCTTTGAGACGGTCTTGGAGCCGGTGACAAGCGCTGCCACCTTCTGTTCTTCCTTGACCTTCCAGTTGATATATTCCTCGATATCGGGGTGATCGATATCGATCACGACCATCTTGGCGGCGCGACGGGTGGTGCCGCCCGACTTGATGGCGCCCGCCGCACGGTCGCCGATCTTCAAAAAGCTCATCAGGCCAGAGGACTTGCCGCCGCCCGAGAGCTTTTCGCCCGAACCGCGCAGGGCGGAGAAATTGGTGCCGGTGCCCGAACCATATTTGAACAGGCGCGCTTCACGGACCCAAAGGTCCATGATGCCGTTTTCGTTGACGAGGTCATCGTCGACAGACTGGATGAAGCAGGCGTGCGGCTGGGGATGCTCGTAAGCCGATTTGGACTGCACGAGCTTTCCGGTGAAAGGGTCAACATAAAAATGGCCCTGGCCGGGGCCATCGATGCCGTATGCCCAATGCAGACCGGTGTTAAACCATTGCGGGGAATTTGGGGCAACGCGCTGGGTGGCGAGCATGTAGCACAGCTCGTCATAGAAGGTGCGGGCATCGTCTTCGGAGGTGAAATAGCCGCCCTTCCAGCCCCAGTATGTCCAGGTGCCGGCGAGACGGTTAAAGACCTGCCGCGAATCCATTTCCGGGCCAAAGCGTTGGTCTTCGGGGAGTTTGGCAAGTGCCTTTTCGTCGGGGACCGAACGCCACAGCCACGAGGGAACATCGTTCTCTTCGACCTTTTTTAAAACCTTGGCGACACCGGCCTTGCGGAAATACTTCTGCGCAATGATATCTGCCGCGACCTGGCTCCAGCTCGCAGGGATAGCAATATCCTCGAGCTTGAACACCACAGACCCGTCCGGGTTGCGGATTTCGCTGGTTGCGCTTTTGAATTCAAGGCTCGCATAGGCGGACTCGCCCGCCTTGGTGAATCGCCGCTCGAAATGCATTCTCTTTTATTCCCCAAACTGGCCACGCACTTGCCGACAGGTGCCCCTGCAAGTGCCGTTGACCCCAAAGATCGTGTTGGTATGTGCCGCAGCTTGATCAGCATGCTTGGGCCCACCTTTTTCGATTCTTTGGATCAACGTCAATCGGCAGAAATCGACTACCCGTTGTATGCAGGGTACCCTTCAGGCCTAAATATAGTGTATCTGGCTGTGGATAGCGAGGAAATTGGGGACAATGGATGACAATGTGATCGGAGGTCTTAAAAGCGTCATTTGGGCAAAGGTTAATGAAGTGTTGTTTTGGCTTTGCCCGCTAAGTGGCGGTTCTGCCTGCAAAGTTTGACTTCAAATTGCTCAAGTGAGTCGGCCTCAATCCCTGTCAAGCGCCAAAATTTTGCCCTTATGGGCGCTTTTTTTCTGTGGGCAGACCGATAGCGCAATTGCACGACATTTCGATGGCAGCGATCCCGCCCACCGATTGCGGAGATTAGAGGCGGATTGGAGGAAACCGGCCGCCATGGGGCGACCGGTCATAGCTTTCACTCAAGTCAGAGGTTTTCGCCGTAGAACACCTCTAGCTTCTTCATAGCCTCATCGACGCAATCCGGCTTGTCGTAAAGGTCGTAATGGGTCGCCTCCGGCACCACGAGGATATTCTTCTTTTCTGATCGCGCGCGGTTGAACAAGTCAAAACCATCACGATAGGAACCGAAGGCCCCTGTCTGTCCACCGCCGACAATCACCTGCAGCGGTTGGGTCAGCAACTTGTCGGCCAAATGAAACGCATCCCAGTTGAAGGCGGCGCCGGTGCTGGTGACGTTCAGCTTGTTGGGCGAGCCCGGCTGCTGGCCGCGCGGCGTGGTGTAGTAATCCACCGCCTCGACGACATCGACATCCTTGATGCCATAGGATTCGAGCTGAGCCTTCGACTGCGGGATATAGGTCGTAAGAGCGGTCTCAGCACCGCGCGCCTCGGCCGTCCGCTGGGCGCTGATCGCTTCCATCGCCTTGAGCGCCGCGTCAGGCGACAAATCGCCTTCCCGCGCGAGGCGACCGTAGTTGGCCCCGACGATTGTACCAACCGCCTTGAAGCGGCGTTCGGTCATTGCGGCATTCACGGCATAACCACCGCCACCGCAGATACCCAAGACACCAATGCGGTCCTCGTCGACAAAATCGAGCGTGACGAGATAGTCTGCCGCACAACGGAAGTCCTCCACGCGGGTTGCCGGGTCTTCGAGGTATTGGCCAAGCCCACCGCTCGTACCCTGCGTCGAAGCATCGAATGCGAGGGCGACGTAACCCAGTTCCGCCAGCCTGGAGGCGTAGATCGCGGCAGTCTGCTCCTTGCAGGAACTGATCGGGTGCGCCACGACGATGGCAGGGTATTTCTGCGTCTCGTCAAAGTCGTTCGGGACATGCAGGTTGGCAGCCACATCCCAGGTCTTGTTCTTGAAAGTCACGGATCTCATTTTCATGCTCCTTTTCCGACGGTGCCGGATGTGACCGCGGTCCATCCGGTTGATCTGAAGGTAGCAACGACCCTAAATTTAGATTAGACGGTATAAAGTTGATGCTATTATTAGGCTGACTTATAAATGAGCAATGAGAATCTACGCGACCTCAACGCCTTCGTCGTGGTGGCTCAGGAAGGCAGCTTCACGCGAGCAGCCGCACGGCTTGGCGTATCCCAATCTGCGCTCAGCCAGACGGTTCGCAACCTCGAAGAGCGGGTAGGCATCCGCCTGCTCAACCGTACGACGCGCAACGTTTCTCCGACCGAAGCGGGCGACCGTCTGCTGTCATCGGTATCACCTGCACTGGAAGAGATCGACCGTGGGTTTTCGCAGCTTGGCGCGCTGCGTGACCGTCCTGCTGGCATCGTTCGTATCTCGGCTGACGAGTACGCCATCCAGAGCGTGCTATGGCCGGCGCTGGAGCGGTTCCTGCGCGAATTTCCCGAGATCAGCGTCGAACTGACAACCGACTATGGCCGCACAGACATCGTGCGCGAACGCCATGACGCGGGCGTCCGCCGGGGCAAGTTGGTCTCCAAGGACATGATCGCCATGCGGATTGGACCTGACGTTCCGATGGCGGTGGTCGCTGCACCGTCCTGCTTCAAAGAGCGAAGAAGGCCGAATGAGCCGCAGGATCTGGCCGACCATCCGTGTATCAACCTGCGTCTTCCGACGCATGGTGCGCTTTTTGAGTGGACGTTTAGCAAGGGCGCGAAGGACCTGCGCGTCGGCACCCAGGGCCGACTCGTCTTCAGCAGCATTCACGAGGTGCGCCAGGCGTGCCTTTCCGGGTTCGGGCTGGCCTATTTGCCACGCGATTATGTCGCTTGGCACCTTGAAGACGGTCAACTTGTCGAGGTGTTGTCCTCCTGGCGCAAGACTTTCGAAGGTTATCACCTCTACTACCCCAACCGCAGGCAGCATCCCCCGGCGCTGGCTGTCCTGATCGAGGCGTTGCGCTACCGTGCGAAGTGAGGGACGGTTTGCGAGTGGCAGCACTCTGCGGGCTGCGGCTCGAATGGCAATTGTTTCGTTTTCCATCACAAACGGAATTCAAACTGAGACGTTGCCGAAAAATACTAGTGCTTGCCCAATGTGCGTGCTAAACGCGGGCAAAGGATTCAAGCTGTGCGATTTCAATTGCACAGCCGCGCATCAATGAGGCCCATTGGCATGAAACAGTTCATCCTCGAAATCTTTGCATGGTGGCACAAGCAGACGCTCTCAACACGCATCTTTACGGCGCTGCGTGGCGTCAAGGTCGGCGAAGACGAGTTGGGCAATGTCTATTACAAGGGCAAGAAGGATGGTCGGCGCTGGGTAATCTATAACGGTCCTGCCGAGGCCTCAGCGATCCCGCCGGGCTGGCACGGCTGGATGCATTACCGCACCGACGTAGCGCCGTCCGAACAGGACTACAAGGCGCACACATGGGAAAAGCCGCATCAGCCGAATCTGACCGGAACGTCTATGGCTTATCGCCCCGACGGTTCGATTCTGACGCCTGCCTCACGTCCGCGCGTGTCGGGCGATTACGACGCCTGGTCGCCAGAATAAGGCGCTTCAAGCCGGTACGGGCAATGCCCTTCAAACCACTTAGATCAGCATTTTGCATGGCCCTTGCGGGAGGCGTTCTGGTATGGGCAACCACATCGGCTATTGCCCAGCCTGTTGCCAATCCCGTTGCTGTCTTCACGGGTCTGGACAAGATTACAGGGCGGATCACGATCTTTGATGTCTATATCGACGAAACCGTGCAGTTCGGGTCGCTACAGCTGACGCCGCGCGCATGTCATTCGCGCCCAGCCAGCGAGGCGCAGGACAGCATTGCCTTTGTTGAAGTCGATCAGGTGTCATTACGTTCGACGATGCGCCGAATCTTTTCTGGCTGGATGTTCGCCGAGAGCCCGGCGCTGCACGCAATCGACGATGCGGTCTATGACATCTGGCTGGTGGACTGCAAAACTGCTTCGGATATCCCGCCACCAAGCCAACGCTGAAAATCGTTATCGAAAAATTGGCAACCATTCGCAGGGGTTGATCGTTTAGCGGTCTGCCCAGCGGGGGGTACGAGATTGTCTGAAACGAGAAATGGAGAAAGATATGCGCGTTCTCTTGGTTTTTATCGCGACCATTTTTATGGCGGTCGGTGCCAATGCGCAGAACATCACGCCAACGGGCGAGTGGATGGATGAATATGGCACGGCTCTGAGCATCTCGGCGTGTGGTGACGACAACACACAGCTTTGCGTGGTGCTGCTGGATGTTCAGGGTGAGTCCCGCACCTCGGAAAATCTAGCCTATGTGAATCAACAGATCATGCAAGCAGACTTGGTTGCTGAAAATCAGTGGCAAGGAACTGTGGTCTTTGAAGGCGCTGAGGCCGAAGGAACATTGACCCAAGTCGATGCCAATACGGTCGAAATCCGAGGCTGCAGGGCGCTTTTGTTCTGCGAAACGCTTGTTTTTCAGCGCGTATAGCCAAAACCACCGATCAGGCTAGCCTATTGAAGTCGGCTGCGGCTTTCAGAGCTTCGCCAAGCCGGGCTTCGTAATGAGCGCGCGAGATTTCGATTGCCCCCATTGAAGCGAGGTGCGGCGTTATGAATTGGGTGTCCAGCAATTTGAATCCCCCTGCGTTCAGTCGATCCACGAGATGGGCGAGCGCGATCTTGGATGCATCGGTGCGCCTATGGAACATGGACTCGCCAAAAAAAGCGCCGCCGATAGCCAATCCATAAAGTCCGCCAACCAGTTCGGAGCCTTCATAAACCTCGACGGTATGGCAATAGCCTTGCTCGAACAATTGGCCGTAGAGATCGATGATCGTGCGGTTGATCCAGGTGTTATCCCGATCTGCCCCTTCGGATGCACAGGCCTCTATCGTCGCTTCAAAATCGTGATCGACGCGGATATCGAACCTGTGCCGACGCAGGGTTTTAGCGAGGCTTTTTGAAACGCGGAAGCCATCAAGCGGGATAATTCCGCGCTTTTGCGGGCTGACCCAGAAGATATCGGGATCGTCCGCGCCTTCGGACATGGGAAATATCCCTGCCTGATAAGCGCGCAGGATAAGCTCTGGCGTCAGTTCTATGTCAAACGGGTCGTTTCGCATGCGATACCGTTTATGGTGGTCTGGAAATGGTGGTTCTCTGCGCTTCCGGTCCTAAAGTACCTTAAGTCCGCTTGTCACGCTCGAAAACCACCGTTTCGACTCACCCTAACCGGAAGCGTGCAATTTTATTCCTTATTGGCCTCAAGATATTTCTCGAGCCAGTGAATGTCGTAATTGCCCGCCTGGATATCGGGCTCCTTGATGAGACGCCGGAACAGAGGCAGCGTAGTCTTTACGCCGTCGACGATAAATTCATCAAGCGCACGATTGAGGCGCTGCAGACATTCCGGGCGGTTGCGACCGTGAACGATCAGTTTTCCGATGAGGCTGTCGTAATAGGGCGGGATATTATAGCCCTGATACACGGCCGCGTCGACGCGCACTCCCACACCACCAGCGGGGTGATAATAGGTGATGCGGCCCGGTGAGGGGGCAAAGGTCTGCGGGTCTTCAGCGTTGATGCGCACTTCAATAGCGTGGCCGAAAAATTCGACCTCTTCCTGCCTGAGCGAAAGCTTTTCGCCAGCAGCGACGCGGATTTGCTCATAAACGATGTCGAAATTGGTAATGCGTTCGGAAACCGGGTGCTCCACCTGCAGGCGGGTATTCATTTCAATGAAATAGAACTCGCCGTTTTCGTAGAGGAATTCGACGGTGCCGGCGCCGGAGTATTTCATCTTGCGCATGGCCGCTGAACAGATTTCACCGATCCTGTTCTGTTCTTCCATTGGAACGGTCGGCGCTAGCGCTTCTTCCCAGACCTTCTGGTGACGACGCTGGAGCGAGCAATCGCGTGTGCCAAGATGCACGGCGTTACCCTGGCCATCGCCGATGACCTGAACTTCGATGTGGCGCGGCTTTTCGAGATATTTCTCCATATAGACCGCATCGTCTCCGAAAGCCGCTTTGGCCTCGGTGCGCGCAGTTGAGAAGGCTGTCGACAGATCGGCTTCGGTTTTGGCAACCTTCATGCCGCGACCGCCACCGCCAGCGGCGGCTTTTATGAGAACGGGGTAGCCAATTTCCGCGGCGGTGCGTTTGGCGTCTGCCTCGCTGGTTACAGCACCCGCTGAACCGGGAACGCAGGGAATGCCGAGTTCCAGAGCGGTCTTTTTGGCCTGAATCTTGTCGCCCATGATCTCAATATGGTGGGCGGACGGGCCAATGAAGGAAATCTTGTGTTCTTCGAGAATACGGGCAAAACGCGCGTTTTCCGACAGAAAGCCATAGCCAGGATGGACTGCTTCGGCGCCGGTTATCTCGCAGGCGGCCAGAATGGAGGGAATGTTAAGATAGCTGTCCTTGGCTGCGTTGGGGCCGATGCAAACGCTTTCGTCGGCGAGACGAACGTGCATGGCGTTGGCGTCGGCCTGGGAGTGAACGGCAACAGTCTGGATGCCAAGCTCCTTACAGGCGCGCAGGATACGCAGGGCGATTTCGCCACGATTGGCTATGAGAACCTTGGAAAACATGGCCACCGGTTTTCCTTACTCGATCACAAGAAGCGGTTCGCCATATTCCACGGGCGAAGCGTCATCGACAAGAATGCGCGTAACCGTACCGGACTTATGGGCCGGGATCTGGTTCATGGTCTTCATGGCTTCAACGATCAGAACCGTCTGGCCCTCGGCAACCTTGCTGCCGATTTCAACGAAGGGTTTTGCGCCGGGCTCAGGCGCCATGTAGGCGGTGCCAACCATTGGGGAGGTCAGCGTGCCGGGGTTGGAGGCAAGATCTTCTGCGGCGGGCGCGGCTGCGGGCGACGATGCAGGGGCCGTAGCAGCGGCAGGGGCGGCCGCGGGCGCAGGGGCTGCATAGCCAGCAGGCGCGCCGACATGAACCACTTCCTTGGCGGGCAGGGTGCGGGTTACGCGGATCCGGAAATCGTCCTGCTCAAGCTCGATTTCGGCCAGATTGGCTTCGTTGACGAGTTCGGCGATGGTGCGGATGAGATCCTGATCGATCTGTGAAATTTTTGCCATTGTTATCCTGTCTCCACAAACCCTGCATTATCGAACGGGTTGTTTGGCTGCGCCTCTTGTCCGGGGCACGATTATCCTGTCCCGCTTATACAATGATGCGCCAAGTCCGCAAAATTGCGAGTGTGACCTCTGGTTCTGGTACACACGGCGCGCTTGCGCAAGCTCGCGTTATACGAAATGCACTGAAAACGCAAAGGATGATGCTTACTAGCTGCAGACTGTGTGTCCGCATTCGCGCATATTGGCGATGCGTCTTTCAAGCTGATCCTTGGAGACTGCGCCGGGAATGACCTCATCGCCGATGATGAAGGTGGGTGTTCCCGACACGCCCAGACCCTGCGCGATCCGGTAAGAGCGTTCGATGACTGCCGTAACGTCGTCATTGTTCATGTCCAACTCAAGCAATACGCGATTGAGGCCGACGCTTTCGGCCGCCGCAAGGGCCACTTCGGCATCGATGGCGCCACGAGCGGAAAACAGCGCGGTGTGGAAGGCGGTATAGTCGGCGCCCTCGCGATTGACCAGAATGCCGATGCGGGCCGCATCGACAGAGCCTTGCGAGAGAATGGGAAATTCCTTGAGAATTATGCGCAGGTCAGGGTCCTGGTCGATGAGGGCAAGCAAATCGGGCACGACCTGCCGACAATAGCCGCAATTGTAGTCGAACAATTCGACCAGCGTCACATCACCATCGGGATTACCCAGAACGATGTTGGCGGGATCGTTGTAGATCTCGTCCTCAAGGCTCGCGAGTGCGGTGCGGGCCTGTTCGCGCTCCTGGGCGCGCAACTCGGTTTCCAGAGCAGCAGACATGCGTTCAAGCAGGCGCGGATTGTCCAACAGGTAGGTTTCTATGGCATCTCCGAAATCGGCTGTGCCGAGTTGCGAAGGTGCTGGATCTTCGGGAGGTTGGGGGGCGATTTCCGCCAGCCGTGCTTCGATGGCAGCGTCGACCAGCGTATCGATATCGGGCGCAGGATGCTGAGGCGGAGCAAGATACAGTGCTGCAACGGCCCCGGCGACGAGGATCAGCGCGGCGGCCAGTGCGGCATTTATCGCTTTTTGCATCATTTACTCCGAATCAGGGGTCGAGCGATTGCGCCTAGTTGGACAAAATGTCGTTGGCACGCAACCATTCCGGGCCGCCTTGCGGCAATTGCTGGGTGGCCTGTCGCGCCAAGCCACGCGCAGTTGGCATATCGTTTCGGGCAGCGGCCGCTTCTGCCGCAGAGAGTGAGGCGTGACCCATCATGCCAAGGCCAGCAAATGCCTGCGATAGCAGAGTGTGGATGCGGACATTGCGCGGCTCGCTGACAGCGGACCGCCGCAATTGTAATACCGCTTCATTGAGATTGGCCGAGCCGCCAGCGCCAATCAGCGCCTGTCCATAAAGGATGCGGATCTGGGTTTCGTCCGGCGCCAGTTCAACGGCGCGCCGCAAGGGGGCTATTGCTTCGACCGGGCGACCAAGCTCATAAAGCATCTGGCCGTATAATTCACGCATATAAGGGTTTGAGGGGGCTTCGGCGATCAGGTTGGGCATGACCTGCAAGGCGCTGACGCCGCCGCCGCCGCGATATGCGGCTATGGCGCGAGCATAGCGGGCCGGCAATGAGCTGTTGGAATTGGGATAGACATTGGCAACGGTGCTCGAGGATTCCAAAAAGCCGGTGATCTTGGCTTTCGCCATTTCCAGCGCACGGATGTCGGCCGATGAATCGCCCTGGTTCCAATAGGGACTTTGGCGAGCCGTTTGCTCGACCTGTTGCAGACGGTCCTGTGCCAGCGGGTGAGTTTGCAGATAGGCGGCGGCGCCCGATCGCTGCACTTGGTTTTCCAACAGGATGCGCAGCGTCTCGACAAGGCCGCGCGGAGACTGCCCAGCCTGTTGCAGGATGCGCAAGGCCGCGGCGTCGGCGGCGCTTTCTTCGGACTGCCGATAGGCAGCGAGCGAATTGAGGCTTGCCGATTGGGAGGCCATGATGAAGGCTGCGGCAGCTTGCGAGACTTCCGGTGCTGCGCCCGATCCCGACGCTGCGGCCATGGCGCCAATGCCAAGCAGCATTGAAATCGCCTGAGCCTGGGCGCGCACCTCCATTTGCTCGCGCAGGCGGGCAATGTGGCCGCCTGCCAGATGTCCGATTTCATGCGCCAGGACTGCCTTGAGCGCGGCTGGATTGGGCGATTCGAGAATGGTGCCGTAGTTGACGTAGATATTGCCATCCTCAGTCACAAAGGCGTTAAACCGACGATCGTTTACGATCACAATGCGCGGCGCGCGCTGAATTCCGGCTGCGCGGAGCAGCGGTGCTGCGAAATTGCGAACCATCGATTCGATTTCCGCATCGCGAATAATGCTGACCTGCTGACCGTGCGAAGGCATGGCTGCGCTAAAAAAAACAGCGATTGCAACAAGATAGGTGAGAAGCGCCTTGGGTTGAAAAAGCAGCTTTTGCACGGTGATAATCCCCTCGAAACCGAAAAAGGAATTTTGTGCTACCATTTTGATCAGTATTAGCAACTGATGCTAATTATGATTTGGTTTGCGCCAATTGGTCCTATTTTTTTTCGGTTTTTAATGCGCGTCGACCTTGAAATAAGGCCGGTTCCAGTTTAACGCCATTTCCATTAATCACAAGTCGGACGATTTCATGACCAGCGACACAATTCGCCCATTTTACGCCCTTGAACTGCTGACCAAGGCACGGGCGCTGGAGGCACAGGGGCGGGAAATCTGTCACCTTGAAATCGGAGAGCCGGGCGGAAAGCCCGCGCCGCGTGTGCTGGAAGCCGTGAAGTCGTGCATCGAGCAGCCGATGGGTTACACCACGGCTAAAGGTATGCTTGCGCTGCGCGAGCGGTTGGCCAGATACTACAAGGAACGCCATGGGGTGAGCGTCGACCCCGAGCACATCATGGTGACCATGGGCTCGTCCAGCGGCTTTATCCTTTCGTTTCTTGCAGGGTTTGCGCCTGGTGCGCGCATTGCTGTCACCCGTCCGGGCTATCCTGCTTATCTCAATATTCTGGCCTCGCTCAATTTTGACGTTACCGAAATTGCTGTTAATGCTTCCAATGGCTGGAAGCTGACGGCAGCGGATATTGAAGCGGCGTACAAGCAGGAACCGTTTGCGGGGCTGCTGCTGGCCAGCCCGGCCAACCCCACGGGTGCAGTGCTCGAGCGGGACGAGCTTGGGGCGATTATCGCTGTGTGCGACAGGCTTGGCATCCGGTTTCTATCCGACGAAATCTATCACGGTCTGAACTATGCGGGGACCGATACAAGTGCGCTGGAAATCAGCGACCGGCATATCGTGATCAACAGCTTTTCCAAATATTACTGTATGACCGGCTGGCGGATCGGCTGGCTGGTGATGCCCGACGATCTCATCCGCCGCGCAGAGATCATGGCGCAAAGCTTGTTTATTTCAGCATCCAGCGTATCGCAGACCGCGGCACTGGCGGCGCTGGATGAGCGCGCCTTTTACAATGAACAGCGGGAGGCCTATGCGCGTAGCCGTTTGACGCTGTTCGACGGGCTTAATCAACTCGGCTTTGGCGAATCCAAGGCTTCGGACGGCGCGTTTTACGCCTATGTCGATGCGTCGCCCTTTACCAATGACAGCATGGAGTTTTGCATGACCATGCTTGAGGAGGCCGGGGTGGCAGCTACGCCAGGGGCCGATTTTGACCGCGCGGACGGG
Organism: Pelagibacterium lentulum; assembly: GCF_003992625.1. Taxonomy (GTDB): domain Bacteria; phylum Pseudomonadota; class Alphaproteobacteria; order Rhizobiales; family Devosiaceae; genus Pelagibacterium; species Pelagibacterium lentulum. The sequence continues at coordinate 16,102 of NZ_RZMW01000004.1, forward strand.
CACAAGTATGTGCGGTTTTCCTATGCGGGCACACCAGAGACAGTGGCCAGTGCATTGGAGCGAATGGAGCAGTTTTTAGGCAGGGGGTGAGGTTGCTGCACTTCGTTCCACATGGTTCTACCAGTGGCGCCCCTTACTCCGGTGATAGATGAGCGCCGCTCGCAGGCAGTGTGCAAGTGGTCCTTCGGATAATTGGGCGGTCGCTGGCACGATGAGCGCCCGATTGCCCTCGAACTCGAAGGCATCGGAAAAATGCGTTCGGAACGTTTCCACCAGCGTTGTTCTACAGTTGAAAAACACCGCACATTTGTCGGGCGCGTTTTTCGACGTCCCCAGCCTTATGGTTGTACCGCTTTTGCTCTGCTCGGTGAGATAGGCCGGTTCGCTCCATTTGAGCGTTTCGGTAAGAGGGCCTAAGCCTTCGGTTTGTGCGGCAACAGCAAAAATGGCCTCGCGAATCTCCAGCAAGCGCGCACGGATCGGGTGGGAATAGCGTGCAAGTGATTCGGCAACGGGTTTCGGGATTGGTGGGCTTGTCATCGCACGACTTCGAGGGGCAGGTGGATGTCGGTACGAAGTTCATTTTGCGGCACCTCACGCGGGTCGTTGAGATAGGCCTCGAAGATCGGGGCATCGCCGGGTTCGTAGCCGGAAGCCGGTAGCCACACACCCAGAAACCACCGATAGGCGCCGCGCATATTTGCGTAGGGGCCGGTATAGGAGAGCTTTGCATAGGGCCCGCCGCGCAGAACGGTTTCCACCAGTGGGGCGTCTATAGGTACATCCTGAGCAACCGGCAGGCAGGCGCGCGAACGCAATTCCTCCTCTGGCCCCAGGTCGGGATCGTCGAAGAAGACACCGATCATCGTGGGTTGGGCAGGAAGGGTCTGACGCGCGACAAGCTCAGCGAAAAGTTGCCCCATCGCATGGTCAATCTCCATATAAGAGCCTGTGTGATCGACGCTGGCGCAGCGCCGCTCCGGCAAAGTTTCCACCGCCACTGGAAAACCCTCCGCATCGCCAGCGGCGCTGGCGGCCTTGAAGCCTGCATGAGCGCCTTTCTCGCGATAGGCGGTCGGAGTGGTTCCGAACGTTTGCTTGAACGCGCGTCCAAATGTATCGGTTGAACTATAGCCTGCCCGCTCCGCGACCGCTTCAATGTCCAATTCCGAGTTGGCCAGCCGGTCCGACGCGCGCTGGAGTCTCAGCCTGCGGATTGTCGCGGCGATCGTTTCCCCACGCATGGCCGAATAGATCCGGCTCCAATGATAGGGGGAAAGGCAGGCGACTTCCGCGAGCCGGTCGAAGGACAGGTCTTCCTCAAGATGAGTATAGACGTAGTCCAAGACCCGATTGAGGCGAGTGTGATAGCTTTCCTGAGTATGATCTTTGAGCATGGCAATTCATTCCTGTCGCGCTTGAAGTCATACAGAGCCTCGCATGATGCGGGCAGGCAAATCCTGCGGAAGTTATGGGGATACAATTGAAAAGGGCGGCCCGAAGGCCGCCCCTGGAACTCCAATCAGCCCAGACCAAGCCGGCGTTGCCACCAGCCCTTTTTGGGTTTGGTCTCGCCTTCCTCGTCAGTCGAGGATGAAGAGACAACGATTTCATCAGCAGGCAATTCACGCTTTGGCCGTGAGGGCTTTTCGGCCTCTTGCACCGGTTCCGGTTGCGGCTCGGGTGCCGGTTCGGCCGCCGGGGGTTGATCGGCACTCGCGGTTTCAGCCACGCTTTCTGCTTCAGGCTCGGCCTTGGCCTTTGTCGCCCGCTTGCGCGGCGCGCGCGGTTTCTTGGCTGGCTTTTCAGCTTCTTCAGCCTTCTCTGTGTCGGTGCTTGCTGCCTCGACGCTTTCCTGCGCTACGGCATCAGTACCGGCTTCGGCTTCAGCAGCCTTGGCTTTGGCGGATTTGCGCGGACGGCGGGCGCGCTTGGGCTTTTCCTCGGCATCAGCGACAGCGTGTTCAGCGCCTTCCCCAGAGATGCGCGGTTGCGTAGCAGCTTCGGGCGCTGCATCGGCAGAAGGCATGACGTTTTCGGAAGGCTTTGCCATTTCCCGATCTTCAACAGCGCCCATCGCATCGGCGTCACTAACGTCGTTCTGCTCGTCTGCGCCTTCGGCGCCACGCTTGTTGCGGCGACCGCCACGGCGACCGCGGCGGCGGCGCTTTTTCGGCTGATCGTCGTCATCGGTCGATTCTGCCTCGACGCTCTCAGTCTCGGCTGTCTCTTCGGATTTCTCCGCCTCTGGGTCTGCAACGGCCTGTTGTTCGCTGACGCCATTGCCGCTGCCACCGCGACGACGACGGCGACGACGCTTGCCGCGGCTCGAGCCTTCTTCGCTCTTTGCGGTTTCGCGCTCTTCCTCTTCTTCTTCCACGACTTCTGCGACTTCGGGCTCGTCGTAATCGTCGATTGATGCGGAGTCGGCGCGAATATGAGCGGCCTTGACGTCGGGCGCCATGGCGCGGGCCTCACCACGTTCGATGTTGAACTGGCTGCCAACGAGATTTCCAGCAGATGAAATGGTGATTGTCAGGCCGTATTTGGCTTCGAGACCGATCAGAATATCGCGCTTGGTATTGAGGATATAAAGCGCAACGTCAGTCGGCATGTTGACGTTGATCGAGACGCCGGGCTTGCGCAGAACATGGTCTTCAATAGCGCGCATGATCATCAGGGCGAGCGATGAAACCGAGCGCACAAGGCCGGTGCCCGCACAGGTGGGGCAGGTGTGCGTCGAGCTTTCGAGAACACCGAAGCGGATGCGCTGGCGGCTCATTTCCATCAGCCCAAAATGGGAGATGTGACCAACCTGAATGCGGGCGCGATCGTTCTTGAGGCAATCCTTGAGCTTGCGCTCGACAGCGCGATTGTTGCGCTTTTCCTCCATATCGATGAAGTCGATCACAATAAGGCCCGCAAGGTCACGCAAGCGCAATTGCCGCGCGATTTCCTCGGCCGCTTCCAGGTTGGTCTGGAGGGCGGTATCCTCGATATTATGTTCCTTGGTCGCCCGGCCCGAGTTGACGTCGATGGAAACGAGCGCTTCGGTCGGGTTGATCACGATATAGCCGCCCGACGGAAGGGTGACTTGCGGATGGAACATGGAGTCGAGCTGCGACTCTACATTATAACGCGAGAAAATTGGCGCATCGTCTTTATACCCCTGCACATTCTTGGAATGGCTGGGCATTATCATGCGCATGAAATCTTTCGCTTCGCGATAGGCTGCATCGCCGGCAACAAGAACTTCGGTGATGTCCTTGTTGTAGAGGTCGCGAATGGTTCGCTTGATCAGGCTGCCTTCCTCGTAAACAAGGCAGGGCGCAGAGGATTCCAGGGTCAACGTGCGCACATTTTCCCAAAGGCGCATCAGGTACTCAAAGTCGCGCTTGACCTCGGCCTTGGTACGGCTGGCACCAGCGGTACGCAAAATAACGCCCATACCTTGCGGCACTTCGAGCTCCGACGCGATTTCCTTGAGACGCTTGCGATCCGCTGCACTCGTGATCTTGCGTGAGATGCCGCCGCCACGCGCCGTGTTTGGCATCAGGACGGAATAGCGTCCGGCGAGGGAGAGATACGTGGTCAGAGCCGCGCCCTTGTTGCCACGTTCTTCCTTCACGACCTGCACAAGCAGAACCTGACGGCGCTTGATGACTTCCTGAATCTTGTATTTGCGCTGATTGCGGCGCGGGCGCTCCTGAAGGTCTTCGAGCGCATCGCCTTCGCCAAGCTGCTCTACCTTCTTACCGCCATTTTCACCATCGTCGCCATTGTCATCGGCAGAGGCCATTTCGTCCGTTTCGGCATCGGACTCATCGCCGTTGTCGTCGCCATTGACGTCGATAGGATCGGCTTCTTCGAGTTCTTCTTCCTCGGCGCGCATAAGCGCTTCGCGGTCGGCGACCGGGATCTGGTAGTAGTCAGGATGGATTTCCGAGAAGGCGAGAAAGCCGTGACGGTTGCCGCCATATTCGACAAAGGCGGCCTGCAGGGACGGTTCTACCCGCGTAACTTTCGCGAGATAGATATTGCCCCTCAATTGCCGCCGTTCGGCGGATTCAAAGTCGAATTCCTCTAGTCTGTTACCGCTTGTAACGACAATCCGTGTTTCTTCCGGGTGGGTGGCATCCACCAGCATTCTTTTTGTGGCCATAAAGTAAAACTCCACGCGCTCGCGCGCCAGGCGTGGTCCATGCCATGGACTGGACGCGGGCGCCATGCGAGGCGAATATCATGTGTGTGATAACGCTCAGGGCGTTTGCTGTGTGCAGGGCAGGGGTCAGCGTGAAATTGGGCAGCAGGCTGCGGCATACGCTCGTAATCGTCGTGCCTTGTGCCAGCGTCAAACCCATCCGACCTCGTCCTTGAAGGTGACCGGTGAAATTCCGGTTACACCACCTGCCGGCTGCCTGGGGCAGCCGAAAGTCCTTGTAATGTGTATGCTTTTCCGTATTTGTCGCGCGTACTGGGCAGTAACATGGTCCGAAGCATTGCTTCCGCTTGGTTTCTGCCTTCGCCGCAGACGGCATAACATCACCCTATTGTCCTTACGGGTGTTCCTCAAGGTTGGCAATAGGAAAGTCTTTTAACAAGGGCTGACAGGGTGTTGGGCTGCACTTATGGAGGTTTGATGTCAGATTGCCCGAAATTTGCCGGAGAATCACTTATGGTGCGCGCGAAATGGAGTGGTCTATGGCGATGATCCGGACGCGGTTGGCGTCAATTTTTGGCGTATTGCTTGTTGGGTTCGTTGTCGTTCTGGCCTTGGTGCTCGCCCCGTCAGCGCAGGAAAGCGACAGCGTGGAACCCGCGGATGGTTCCGACGCCGTTCCTGTGGTGCTCGATGCACGAGTAACGACGACCCAGGAGCGTGGGCGACTGGTGATCGATCTTTCCATGCCGACTGAATTTGGTGCATTCACAGTAACCGGGCCTGACCGGGTGATTGTAGAATTGCGCGGCGAACTCGATCCCGATGCAGACGAATTCGGTGCCTTGGCTGGTGAGGGCATGGTGTCCAGCTACAGTCTGGCGCCCAGCGTTGTGGGGCGCGTGCGTGCCGAAATGGTTCTGGCAGCTCCGGCGCAGATTCAGCAATCATACGTGCTCGAACCATTCGAGGACCAGCCGGCGCGCCTGGTGATCGATCTGATTCCCGATAGCGCTGCGAATTTCGCTGCCAACGCAAGGACGTTGCCGGGTGAAGCCAGCGAAGCGGCGGCGGCACAGCCTGATTCCCTGCCACAACTGGACGGCCAGGAAATGGCGCCGGGCGAGACGGCGACCGCCGACACGACAACAAGGCCGCTGGTCGTCATCGACCCCGGCCATGGCGGGGTGGATAGCGGTGCGCGATCGGCTTCCGGACTGGAAGAAAAAAACATTGTGCTGGCGTTCGGTTTGAAACTGCAAAGGCTGTTGGTGGAAACCGGCCGTTTCGATGTGGCGCTGACGCGGGACACTGATGTGTTTCTAAGGCTCGACGAGCGTGTTTCTCTGGCGCGGGCCAATCAGGCGGATCTATTCATTTCGTTGCATGCTGACTCTTTCGATCAGCAGGATGTCCGGGGCGCAAGCGTTTATACGCGGGGTGACCTTGCAACGGACGCGCTTGACCGCGCGCTGGCGGAAAATGAGAACAGAGTCGATCTGATCGCTGGTTTCAGTCCTCCCGACGAGCCAGCAGTCGTTGACGTACTCGTTGATCTTTTGAGCCGGGAAACGCGGCGCAAATCGTTTCTGGCTGCCAAGGCGCTTGTCGAGCAGCTTGAACCCTCGATCCAGTTGCGGCCTTTTCCGCAACGGCAGGCGGACTTTGTTGTGCTCAACTCACCCGACGTGCCTTCAGTTCTGATCGAATTGGGCTTTCTCTCCAACAGCGACGATACTGCAAACCTTACCACTGACGCCTGGCTCGATAGGGTGGCCGCGGCACTCGCGCGCGGGGTCGCGGTCTATTTCGAGGAACAGGGCTTTCTTGAAAGCGACGAGCGCTAGCGTCGTTCACCGAGCTGTGTTCGCGTAAATTTCTGGGAATCATCCACATTTTCGCCCCGGTCTGGTACTTTTAGATTCGACGGAGGGTGCCGCACGGTGGTTGCGGTCTAGGTCAGGACTTAATTGATGTTTCGATTGCTGAGCTGGCTCTTTGGACTTGGCGCCTTTTTCGGGATAGCCGCCATTTGCGGGGCAGCGTATTTCATTTGGATGCTCAGTGCCGATCTGCCCGATTATACGGTGCTCCGGGACTATCAGCCGCCGGTCACGACTCGCGTTCACGCCGACGATGGTGTGTTGCTGGCGGAGTTCGCTCGTGAGCGGCGCCTGTTCCAACCGGTCGAAACCATGCCGCCGCATGTTATTCATGCGTTTCTGTCGGCCGAGGATAAGGACTTTTACAACCATTTCGGGATCGATGTGGCGGCAGTCGTTCGCGCAGCCCGCGATAACGTGATGCAACTCATCGAAGGGCGCGGTGGTAATCTGGCCGGGGCCTCGACTATCACCCAGCAGGTGGCCAAGAATTTCTTTCTAACCGCCGACCAGACCATGGAGCGCAAGCTGCAGGAAGCCCTGCTTGCCATCCGCCTAGAGAATACGTTTTCCAAGGACAGGATTCTCGAACTTTATCTCAACCAGATCTTCTTGGGCTTCAATTCCTATGGCGTTGCGGCGGCGGCGCTCAACTATTTCGACAAAGCACTTTACGAACTGACATACGCAGAGGCGGCCTATCTCGCCGCTCTGCCGCGCGGTCCGGCGCTCTATCACCCGTTCCGGCGTCCCGAGGCGGCCATCGAGCGGCGCAATTGGGTGCTCGACCGGATGCTGGAGAACGGTTTCATTACCGCTGACGTGGCCGGGGACGCGCAAAACGAGAATCTGAACGTCGTGCCGCGCATCGGCGGCTCGCAGCTTTATTCTGCAGAGTATTTCACAGAGGAAGTGAGGCGCCAGCTCGCAGGTCTTTACGGTGAGGAGCAACTCTATGGCGGCGGCATGTCGGTGCGGACGACGCTTGACCGGCAAATGCAGGAACACGCGCGGCGGGCGCTGATGAACGGGTTGATCCGTTTCGATCAGGCGCGCGGATTTCGCGGTGTGGTCGCGACGATTGAACTTGAGGAGGATTGGGGGACATCGCTGGCCGCCATCCGTCCTCTCCGGGACGTGCCCGAATGGCAGTTGGCTGTCGTGCTGGAAATGGAAAACAACCTCGCCCGCATCGGACTGAGACCTGCTATCGATGTGGACGGGCGCGTGACTACCGCGCGCATCACTGGAGAACTACCAGGCTCCGAAGTATCCTGGGTTCGTCAGCCGCTCGGCCAGATCATGGATGTTGGCGATGTGGTTTACGTTGAGCCGGTGCCCGGAAAGGACGGCATATATACGCTGCGGCAAGTCCCTGAAATTGAGGGCGCTATTGTTGCCATGGACCCCCGAACAGGGCGTGTTCTGGCAATGGTCGGCGGGTTTTCCTTTGCCGAATCCCAGTTCAATCGTGCAACGCAGGCCATGCGGCAACCGGGCTCATCGTTCAAGCCACTGGTTTATGCGGCTGCCTTGGCGAACGGCTATACGCCCGCGTCGGTGGTGCTGGACGCCCCCCTTGAAATGCGCAATACCGACGGCTCTGTCTGGAGGCCAGAAAATTACGCCGGGCAATTTTACGGACCGCAAACATTGCGTCGTGGGATTGAGCTTTCCCGCAACGTGATGACCGTGCGGCTGGCGCGCGATCTCGGAATGCCCATGATCGCCGAATATGCGCGGGCTTTTGGCGTTTACGACAACATGATGCCAGTGCTTTCCATGTCGCTGGGGGCAGGGGAGACGACCGTGATGCGCATGACCGCTGCCTATGCGACGATTGCCAATGGCGGGCGCAAGATCACGCCCACGCTGATTGACCGCATTCAGGATCGGTATGGCGCTACGATCTATCGTCACGACGAGCGCATATGCGAGGGGTGCGCACAATCGGAATGGCGCGGGCAAGGTGCGCCGACAATCATAGATAACCGCCCTCAGATCATCGATGGCATGACCGCATATCAAATAACATCGATGATGGAAGGCGTGGTGCAGCGCGGAACGGGCACGGCCGTGCGGCGCGTCAATCGCCCTGTGGCAGGCAAGACCGGTACAACGAACGATTACAAAGACGCCTGGTTCGTAGGTTTCACGCCGGAACTGGCGGTTGGCGTTTATGTCGGTTATGACACGCCGCGCAATATGGGCCGGGGCAATACCGGCGGTGAATTGGCGGCGCCGATCTTTGCCGATTTCGTCGCCGCGGCCCTGGAGGGCGCACCACCGACACCCTTTACCCGTCCCCCCGGCATGGTTGCCGAATGGGTGGATTTGCAAACCGGCGTGGCCGCAACGGCAGGCAGCTCAGGCATTCAGGAGTTTTTCAAGCCGGGTACAGGCGCAAATAGCTGGTCTTCGATGATGGGGATTGGTGCGGACGCATTTGTAAACCCTGAGCGTGGGCCGCACACCTCGCGCTTTGAAACGGGACGCAGCGGGTTGTTCTGATCCATTTAATGTCGCGAACCGGTTGATTGCCTAGCCCTTTCTGGCTAGACCTCACGCGAAAACAAGTATTGGACGACAAAAAATGCGTGCAGACGTTCAAAAGACCGTGGATCAAATCCAGCAGGCCCTAAGCCTGCTGAGGAGGCATCTTTGACTGGGATACAGCTCAAAGACGTCTAGACGAACTCAACGCCCGCTCCGAATCGGGCGACCTGTGGAACGATCCCGAAGAAGCACAGAAGGTGATGCGTGAGCGCCAGTCGCTCGAAAGCGCGATCAATTCCGTGCGTGAGCTTGAAACGGGTATTAGCGACAATCTCGAATTGATCGAGCTTGGCGAGGCCGAGGGCGATAGTGAGGTTGTGGCGGAGGCCGTTGCTGCGCTTGAAACTCTGGCCGCTCACGCGGCGCGTATGCGCGTCGAAACCCTGCTTTCAGGGGAAGCGGATGGCAACGACTGCTATGTCGAAGTCCATTCGGGAGCCGGTGGAACCGAAAGCCAGGACTGGGCGCAGATGCTGTTTCGCATGTACACGCGCTGGGCAGAGCGGCGCGGGTTCAAGGTGGAAACGGTTGAGTATCAATCCGGTGAAGAAGCCGGAATCAAGTCCGCCACGATTCAGGTCAAGGGCCATAACGCTTATGGCTGGCTCAAGACCGAGAGCGGCGTGCATCGTCTTGTCCGGATTTCACCCTATGACAGTCAGGCGCGGCGGCATACGAGCTTTTCGAGCGTATGGGTCTATCCGGTAATCGACGACTCAATCGATATCGAAGTCAATGAATCCGATTGCCGTATCGATACCTATAGGGCGTCTGGAGCGGGCGGTCAGCACGTCAACACCACTGACTCGGCTGTCCGCATCACGCATATTCCAACCGGCATCGTCGTGCAGTGCCAGAACGAACGCAGTCAGCACAAGAACCGTGCGCAAGCCTGGGACATGTTGCGCGCCCGGCTCTATGAACTCGAACTGCAAAAGCGCGAAGAAGCGGCCAATGCGGAAGCAGCCTCAAAGACCGAAATTGGCTGGGGTCACCAGATCCGCTCTTATGTCTTGCAGCCCTACCAGATGGTCAAGGACTTGCGGACCGGCGTTGAAAGCACTGCGCCTTCCGATGTACTTGACGGCGCGCTCGATCCTTTCATGGAAGCATCGCTGGCCCAAAGGGTTGGTGCAACTCTCGGTGAGGATGAGTAGGGGATATAGCGGTAGCCGGTGATTGGGCTTACATTCGGGGCTAAAGCCTTCCTGTTTCGATTGAATCAGAACAGCGGCTTCTCAAGTCTTAGCCTTGTCGCGCTTCCAAACCGAATAAGTGGTTCCCACATATTTTGGAAGCACTCTAACGAATGGAGACACAATCATGACCTGGCTGCCGCATCACGACCCGATCCTTGGCGATAAGCAAAGCTGTGACGCACTCGAATTGGTAGTGGTACCACGGACCCGCGATCTGGGGGACGGGTTTGCCGTTCGGCGGGCCTTGCCTCATGGCAAGCGCCAGATGGTTGGCCCCTTCATCTTTTTCGATCATTTCGGGCCGGTGCAATTCATCCCCGGACAGGGGATGGACGTCAAACCGCATCCCCATATCGGACTGGCGACAGTCACCTATCTTTTCGATGGCAAGATCATGCATCGCGACAGCGAGGGCAATGTGCAGGAGATTGTTCCGGGCGCTATGAACCTGATGACCGCGGGGCGCGGCATTACCCATTCGGAACGGACCCCGGAAATCGAGCGCGCGGCCGGGCAGAAAATGCTGGGGCTGCAAAGCTGGATAGCGCTGCCCAAAGACAGGGAAGAAATCGATCCGGGCTTTCAGCACTTTTCATCGCGGGACCTGCCAATTGTAACCGATAATGGCGTTCGGGCCCGGATCATTGCCGGCAAGGCCTTTGGCAAATCATCAAGCGTCTCGACGGTCTCGGACTGGTTCTATGTGGAGGTTACGCTTGGCGCAGGCATGAGTGCGCCACTCGATAACGACTATGAGGAGCGGGCGATCTATCTTGTTGAAGGCGAGGTGGAAATCGCAGGTGATATGTTCGAGGGCCCCCGGCTGCTGGTTTTCCGGCCTGGCGATCCGATAAGCGTGAAGGCAACGAAGCCCTCGCGCATGATGTTTCTGGGCGGCACCGCGCTCGAGGGGCCGCGCTATATCTGGTGGAATTTTGTGTCATCCAGTCAGGAGCGAATTGAGCAGGCCAAGGAAGACTGGAAAATGGCCCGTTTTGGCGCAGTTCCCGACGAAACTGACTTCATTCCATTGCCGGAGAAGTCGTTCTAGCTCCAGCCATGATGCTAAAGAAATTGCGTAAGAGCACGTCCGGCTGCAAGAAAGCGACTGGGATCGATGGCGTTGTCGTTGCGGCGAACTTCAAAATGCAGGTGAGGGCCAGTTGAACGTCCGGTTGAGCCGGATAGGCCAAGCTGCTGTCTCGCAGCAACTTTCTGTCCAACATGTACCGCGATTGCGTTGAGGTGGGCGTAGCGGGTCACGATGCCGTTGCCATGATCGATATCCACCATCTTGCCGTAGCCGCCGTTGTTGCCGGCGAAAACAACTTCGCCAGCGGCAGCCGCGCGAATGGGTGTTCCGCTCGGTGCGCGGAAATCGATTCCGGCATGAAATGCGGTGCGCTTGAGAAACGGGTCGGTGCGGTTGCCGAAATTGGAACTCACTGTAATGTGGGATGGGACCGGGCGCCGGATTGGCGCGGCGGCAAGGGCTTCCTGGGCCGACTGAAACTGTGACAGCGCCTGCGCCACGGCGTTTGCTTCATCGATGATGGACAGCTCGTTGTTGCTTCGCGGCGGCACAAACGGGCCGCCAATACCTGTTTTTGCGGCAAGGTCGGGCGCGAGGCCGACTGTTTGCAGACCCGATACGATTTCGTTGGTGGAAAGCGTTGCGGCATCCGAGAGCGCAACCAGCGCTTGCCGCGTTTCTTCCTGCATCGTGATGAGCGCGCGTGCCAAATCGGGCGCATTTTTGATTTCCGGCAGAGGGGTCAGGCGACCGGTCACGAGGTCTGTCGAATGATCGCTGTCGCCGGACTGTCCCATGGCGATGCCCATTTCGCGGGCCATCTGGGAGAGCGCGCGCACATATTCGTGCTGTTCGGCCAGGACTTCCTGCTGCTGAACAAGCTCGTGCATTTGCAAATTCAGGTCGCCCATCTGCGCATATTGGCGTGAGTGCAGGCGGTCCACTTCAAGACGAAGTTGCACGATGCGCTGCTCATAGGCTGCAAGCAGAGCGGAATTGTCCTGCTTGAAAAGCGCATTGATTTCGGGCGCCAGATAGAGCGCCAGACCCATCGCAATATTACAAAAGAGCAGCAATGCACATGTGCAATAAAGCACGGCATAGCCACGCGCCGTGCCCTTGGACGGACGTTGCTTTTGGCGCGCGCCAAATTGTTGGTTTGCTGGTCCTGAACGCAAAATCGCCCCCGGATACGCGTGTGCTGTCCGAGGGCAACTATGGCGCCCTATGGTTAGTAAAGACCTAACGGGTGTCTAGCCAACGGCGGTAATGATACGGTCTGCGTGGCCTTTGGCGCGGATGTTGGGCCAAACCTGCGCAATATTGCCTTCGGCATCGACAAGAACGGTCGTCCGGATAAGGCCGGTATATGTTTTTCCGTAGTTCTTTTTCTCGCCCCAAGCGCCATAGGCTTCGATTGCAACGCGATCTGGATCGGCAATCAGAATTGGCGAAAGGTCATATTTTGCGCGGAATTTCGCCAGCTTTTCCACCGAATCGGGTGAGATTCCGACCAAAATGGTGTTCGCACGTTCAAAATCTTCAGCGAGGCGTGTGAAGTCAAGATTTTGATTTGTGCAGGCCGGTGTGTCGGCCTGCGGATAGAAATAGAGAAGAACGGATTTGCCCTTGTGATCGGACAGTTTGAACGGAGCGCCACTATCTGTTGGCAATTCAAAATCCGGTGCGGGGGTGCCGGGTATGAGTTTCGTCATTTTTTATGTTCTCGCACTATAATGTTGTGAGTCGTCACGCCTGTCCGGTCATGCGGTGCCTTATTCCAGCCGCCAAAATTGGGCATGGAACGTATGGCTATAGCCGATTCCTTGAGCATGCCGAGATGAACTGATCTGAGCCCGCAGCCAACAGTGAGCAACATCGAGAGTTCGGAGCAGATTCCGGGACGGCGGAGCCGTGCCCGAACGCTGGCCCGCGTCTTCAGTGTGGTTGTTATCGCGCTGGTTTTGGTTCTGGTGCTGATTTACGCACGGCTGTTGATTGGACCGGTCCCGCTCAATTTTCTCTCTGATCGGGCGCAAGGCATGGTAACCAGCCTGATCGACGATGGTTTCCATGTCGACTGGGGCGATTTCGGCGTTGCGCTTGATGGGCCGTTCAACCCCGTAGTGCGGCTTGCATCGGTCGAGCTTCTGGATGCTGAAACCGATGCGTCCATACGCATGTCGGCACTCGAAATCGGCATTTCGCCGTTGGGCCTGCTTTACGGTCAGCCGGAAGTTCGTATTACGCTTGTCGAACCGCATTTCCAAATGGTGCAAGATCTGTTTGGTCCTCGTTTTTCCCGCTATGCGCTGGTCGAAGATGCAGATACGGGTGAAATAACGGCGCAGATCAGTGAGGGAAATTACATCGCGCCGACAGTACGTATTCGCCAGGATGGCCTGCAACTGGCGGGACAGGAGCGTAACGGCACGCCTGGTGGACTGCGTTCGGATAACGACTGGCTGATCTACAACCTGGAGGCAATGAATCAATCGCTTTCGGAAATTGCCGCTCAGGCGATGAGCGGGCAATTGTCTCGCATCGTCATTCGAGACGGCTCTGTTGGCATCCTCGACACGGTGTACGGACTTTACAAAGAACTGGACAGCCTGTCGGTGGAAGTGCGAGCCGGGCGCGCGGAGGGCCGCGTCAGCGCGCTTTTTGAAGCCGGGATTGCCGGGCGGGTAACGCATGGCACCCTTATCCGCTCGGAGGTCGGTGGCGTCGCGCGTATCGAAGCCAATGTGGACGAGATCGACTTTGCCACGATCATACCGTTTCTCGATGATCCCGATGGCGTGGTGGCGCTGCGTGGGGCTGGCGCGCTTGACCTTGAGGTGAGCTTTGACGCGCACACTGGCGTGGTCGAGCGGGGCGTTTTCGGCCTCGATCTTACCGGTACGCATCTGCGGCTTAACAATGACGCCTTCGAGGTAACGACGAGCCCGTTCGATCTGATATGGTATCCGCATGAGGCACGCTATCAGTTCGTTGAGGTGGACTTGGCGGTTGGCCAGAGTGCAGCCCAGGTTTCGGGCGATCTTGTGCTTGGGTTCGACCGGCAATTCGGCCCTACCGTCGGCATGTCTATCAGGGCAATCGATGTGAACCTGCATCCCGACGATATGGAGGCGCCCGAAGAGCCCTTTGAGTTTGTCAGTTTTGAAGGCTGGTCGGCTCCGCTTTACGGAGCAATTGGTATAGACCGGTTGGTTGCGGCCCGCGATATGGCGAGCCTCGTCGTCAACGGCCGCATAGATGCCGTGCGTGAAGGGGTCGGCGTCGACCTGCGGTTGAGCGGCCGGGGGGCGAGTGCGGACGATCTGAAGCGCCTTTGGCCGTATCTGTTCTCGCCGGAGGCGCGCGACTGGTTCGTTGACTATGTAAGGGACGGAAAGGTTCATTCAGCCGATATCCATGTAAACTTTCCGGTCGGCACAATCGATATGGAAGGAACAGGCGAACCGATCCCTGAAGGCGGCCTTACCATCGACATTGTTGGCGATGATGTGCAGTTGCAGGCCTTTGAGGGCCTGCCGCATTTCGAGATTGACGGCGCAGCGCGCGTCTCGGTGCGCGACAACCGGTTGACGTTGGCTTTCGAGCACGCGGTCGTTCTGGGACCTGCTGGCAATATCGAAATTACCAATGCGGCATTTCTCAATCAGAACACCGCAGCCGCAGAGCAGGTGCTTGAACTGTCTGGCGACATTAGCGGTAGCGTGAACGCCATCGTGGCCATGGCCAACGGAGAACCGCTCAATCTGCTCCGCGAGATCGAAGTCGGCTATGACATCAATGAAATCGCCTCTCAGGTCGAAGGCAATGTCGCAACAACTGTCATTGCAACGCTGATTATGGATGAAGCCGGCGAGATCGTGAACGCTGACTATGCCCTGAACGGTTCGGTCAGCGGTGCGCGTAGCCGCAATCCTATCGAAGGCTATTCGTTCGAGGATGTCAGGCTGGCATTTACCGCCTCGCAAGAGGGTTTTCAGGTCAATGGCAGTGGGCAGGTCGAAAACGTCCCAATTGATGTTCAGGCAAGTCAAACGCGCGGCAACGCGCCCGATATCCGGGTCGCAGCGACACTAAGTGCAGCCGATGCAGCGGCTTTCGGGATCGACGTTTCCGAATACATGACCGGGCAAGTGCGCGTGATCGCCAGCCCCCGTGAGGACGGGCGGTTTGGCTTTTCGGCCAATCTGACTGACGCCACATTGGCGCTCACCGATATTGGCGTGAGCAAGGCTCGTGGCGTAGCTGGCGCACTTAACGGGATCGTGGGTTTCGAGGACGGTGACGTCGCCATATCGGAGATCGATATGGGATTTGGGGACGTGAGATTGCGGGGCGATCTTGCGCTGGGCCTGGACGGCGTTCTGAAATCCGCTGATTTTTCGACTTTCCGGATCAGTCCAGGTGACGATGCCCAGGTTGCGATGACGCCCGTGGACGGCGGATTTGCGCTCTCTGTGCGGGGGCGGCAACTGGACGTGAAACCGATGTTGCGACGCTTTTTCGACCTCAATGGCACAGATGGGGCTGGCGCGAGCCAGGATCTTCAGAACCAACGCTTTGACGTGAGTGTGCAGCTTCAACGGGCTATCGGTTATTATGGCACAGTGGCGATCGATCTGGGGCTTGAGCTTTCCGTGCGGGGCGATGAAATCAGAAATGTAAGTCTGACCACGCAGCTCGGTGGGGACAGCCGGGCCTCGGCGACAACAAACGTCGTTCCGGGCGGCAGGGTCATGACCTATGCAAGCAATGACATCGGAGCCTTGCTTCGGTTTACGGGCATTTATCCGCGCCTTGTTGGAGGTGAGGGTACGCTTGTTATTCAGCAGGATACGGCAGCCCAAGCCGAGGCTGGTGTATTTGTCATTCGGAACTTCGCCATCGTAGATGAAGCAAATGTGGCCCAGATCGTAGGCGCGCATTCGGAATCGCGTCAGTTGATCGCGCGTGGCAATTCACTGAACTTCGATTATGGCCGTGCGCAGTTCATCCGGCGTGCGGATCGGATCGAAGTGACCGAGGCCATGATCAACGGCGACAGCGTTGGCGGGACGTTGCGCGGGAACATTCTGACCGGGCAGGGCCGATATGATCTGGCAGGAACATATGTTCCGCTATTCGGGCTGAACAATATTTTCCAGCAGATTCCCTTGTTTGGTCCGATTTTTGGCGGCCGACAAGGCGAAGGGCTGATCGGGGTTACTTTTGCCATACGCGGTCCACTGAACGAGCCGGACATTCTGATCAATCCGGCATCCATTCTGGCGCCCGGCATGTTCCGCTCGCTGTTTGAATATCGCGCCGCGCGGCAGGATGGGTAGAGCTCAGTCTTGATGCACATGCTCAAAGAAAAAACCGCCACACCGGATTGATGTGGCGGCTGCTTATTGCCGGGACGATGTCGTTATCAGACGGGCTTGAGCAATACGTGCCGCTTCTTGCCGATCGAGAGTTTGATAACGCCTTCGGACAGGACGCTCTCTTTTGTCAGAGCGAGCTTTTCATCGGAGACGGCATTGTCATTGACCTTGAGCGCGCCTGCCTGAATGTGCCGCCGGGCTTCGCCGTTCGATGAGGCAAGGCCCGCCGTCACTGTTGCTGCGAGGATGCCGAGGCCGCCTTCGAGCGCATTCCAGCCGATCTGGATGGTGGGCAGGGAAAGATCGAGTTGCCCGGCTTCAAAGACAGCAACAGCGGTTGAGGCCGCGTCTTGAGCGGCTTGACGGCCATGGACCATTGCCGTCACTTCGGTTGCAAGTATCTTCTTGGCTTCGTTGATATCGGTCGCATCGCCACCGACAACGCGCGCGATTTCGTCGAGCGGTAGCGTGGTGAACAGCTTGAGGAAGCGTTCAACGTCAGCATCCTCGGTGTTGCGCCAGTATTGCCAGAAGTCATAGACCGACAAAGCATCGTCATTGAGCCAGACCGCGCCGTTTGCGGTCTTGCCCATTTTCTGGCCCGATGCCGTGGTCAGCAGCGGCGAGGTCAGGGCATAGAACTGGGTGCCGAGCATCCGGTGCCCAAGATCGAGCCCATTGACGATGTTGCCCCACTGATCGGACCCGCCCATCTGCAGGACGCAGCCATGACGCTTGTTGAGTTCAACAAAATCGTAGGCCTGGAGGATCATGTAGTTGAATTCGAGGAAACTTAGCGACTGCTCGCGGTCCAGCCTCAGCTTCACCGAATCGAAGCTGAGCATGCGGTTGACCGAGAAATGACGCCCGACATCGCGCAGGAACTCGACATAGGAGAGCCCCAGAAGCCAATCGGCGTTGTTGGCCATGATAGCGGCGTTAGGTTCGCCGCTATCGAAATCGAGAAAGTTTTTGAACTTCTGCTTGATGCCTTCGATGTTGGCGGCAAGGTCGTCGACCGTGAGCAGCTTGCGCGCTTCGTCCTTGAACGATGGATCGCCGATCATGCCGGTGCCGCCGCCCATCAGCGCGATGGGGCGATGGCCGGTCTTTTGCAACCAGTGCAGCATCATGATCTGCATGAGATGGCCGACATGCAGGCTTGCGGCTGTGGGGTCGTAACCGATGTAACCGGTCACGACTTCGGTGGCGAATTTCTTGTCGAGGCCTTCGGCATCGGAAATCTGATGGATGAAACCGCGCTCATCGAGCGTGCGGAGAAAGTCGGATTTGAACTGGGTCATTGTCCTGGCATTTCGCAATGAGTAAGTGCTGACCCCGAAGGGCCGGTGTGCGACCGCTGGTTATCGTCCGCCGCCGGCAGCGATCTCGGCCCGGCGACGGTCGAGATATTCGCCGCACGCTTCGATCAGTTCATCCACTTTGTTCTCATAGAAGTGGTTGGCGCCTTCAACGATTTGCTGCTCGATTGTGATGCCTTTTTGGGTTTTGAGTTTATCCACGAGTTTTTGGACCGCTTCGGGCGGTGCCACTCGATCCTTGTCGCCATGGATGATCAGGCCCGAAGACGGGCAGGGGGCGAGGAACGAGAAATCGTAAAGGTTTTCCGGCGGTGAAACCGAAATGAATCCCTCAACTTCCGGGCGGCGCATCAAGAGCTGCATGCCGATCCATGCGCCGAAGGAAAATCCGGCAATCCAGCAACCACGGCTTTCGCGATTGAGCGCCTGCAGCCAGTCGAGGGCCGCCGCAGCGTCTGAAAGCTCACCTACGCCGTGATCGAACAGGCCCTGCGAGCGGCCAACACCGCGCGAATTGAAGCGCAGAACAGCAAAGCCCCGCTCAACGAACATATAAAAGAGATTATAGACGATCTGGTTGTTCATCGTCCCGCCAAACTGGGGATGCGGGTGCAGGATGATCGCGACGGGTGCGTTCGGCTCCTTGCCTGGCTGGTACCGACCTTCGATGCGGCCTTCCGGGCCATTGAAAATCACTTCAGGCATTTACTTTAACCTTATCGTTTTTAATTTGACGCATGGCAGCCATGCAATGGATGGGGTCCGGCTTGACGAATGCGCCGGGGCTTTCTAAAACTGACCTAAATGCCAGTTTAGAATAATTCCAAACGCGGTGTTGGCTGGATCTCCGGCCGGTTGTGAGCGCTCCTTTTACTTAAGGTGCGAGTCGAATTTCAAGGATTGTTTGTTGCGAGCCACGCCCGCGTGCGCCAACGCCACCGGATCGATGACTAATATGGTTGCTGCATATCTCGATCACAACGCCTCTGCGCCGCTTCTTGCCGAAGCGCGCGACGCGGTGATTGCAGCCCTCGATCTGCCGGGGAATCCTTCTTCCGTCCACGGTTCGGGCCGCGCGTTGCGCAAGATCGTTGACGATGCGCGCGATGCGGTTGCTGAACTGGCCGGGGCTGAAGCCAAGCAGGTCGTTTTCACCGGCTCGGCAACAGAGGCGCTGACGCAGGCAATTGTCGGCGGCGCCAAGGCATTCAATGTGGATCGCATCGTTTACTGTGCGACCGATCACACAGCGACGAGCAAGGCTGCCGAGGCGACCGGATTGCCTGTGACCATGCTGCCTGTCGATTCAGCGGGGTCGATCGATATTGAGACGCTGGCGAGCACACTGGAAGCTGCTGATGGAAGCGGCGAAACACTGTTGGTGTCTTTTGCATGGGTGAATAATGAAACCGGCGTCATCCAGCCGCGCGGCAGGATAGAAGCGCTGGTCGGGCCAAGTCGCCATCTCCTTGTGATCGATGCGGTGCAGGCTTTTGGCAAACTGACACTGGATTTTGCTGCCTCGGCTACCGATATGATAGCTGTGTCGGGCCACAAGATCGGGGCACCAGCAGGCATTGGAGCGTTGTTGGTCAAGAGCCATTGCGACAATGTTCGGCTTGTGCCCGGAGGCGGGCAGGAACAGGGCAGGCGTGGTGGGACAGAACCCGTCGCGTTGATCGCCGGATTCGGCAAGGCCTGTGAAGCCTATCCAGCGTCATATGAGCGCGCAGGTGTGGCGGTACTGGGCGAGACCCTTGAGACGGGACTAAAGGGCATGGATTCCGAGGTCGTGATTTTTGGCGAAGGTGCCGAACGGATTGGCAATTGCGTGAATTTTGCGGTTCCGGGGATCAAGAACACGGTTTCGATGATGGCGCTCGATCTTGCCGGAATTGCTCTTTCTTCAGGGTCTGCCTGCTCATCAGGCAAGGTGGGCAAGAGCCATGTGCTCGCGGCAATGGGCGTTACGCCCGAATTAAGTGAATGTGGCCTGCGGGTCAGCTTTGGATGGAGTTCGACGGCAAAGGATGTCGAACTGTTTCTCGAAGCATTTGAAAAGGTTTTGAGCCGGCATCGCGCCAAGAGCGGTGCGGCTGCTTAAGCGGAACGATCAGGAGAATTTTATGTCCGATTATGGCATCCCAACCCTAAAAGAGAACATCGACAGGGAAACCGTCGATCAGGTTCTCGCGCTGGATGTGGACAAGTATAAATACGGCTTTGAGACTGATATTGAATCCGACATGGCGCCCAAAGGGCTGGACGAGGATACAATCCGGTTTATTTCGGCCAAAAAGGAAGAGCCTCAATGGATGCTCGATTGGCGGCTGGAAGCCTTCCGGCGCTGGCAGACCATGATTGAGCCGACCTGGGCGCGCGTCAAATATCCCAAAATCGATTTCCAGGATCAGCACTATTACGCAGCGCCCAAGGGTTCATCCGGCCCCAAGAGCCTCGATGAAGTCGATCCGGAACTGCTGCGGACTTATGAAAAGCTCGGTATTCCGCTTTCCGAGCAGAAAATTCTCGCAGGCGTTCAGGAAGACGGAAATGGCGAAGCCACGCCGTTTTCTGGCAATGTTGCCGTCGATGCGGTTTTCGACTCCGTCTCGGTTGTCACCACGTTCCGTAAAGAACTGGCGAAGTCAGGCATCATCTTCTGCTCGATTTCGGAGGCTGTGCGCGAATATCCCGAGCTCGTGCAGAAGTATCTCGGTTCG
This sequence comes from Pelagibacterium lentulum, assembly GCF_003992625.1. GTDB lineage: Bacteria > Pseudomonadota > Alphaproteobacteria > Rhizobiales > Devosiaceae > Pelagibacterium > Pelagibacterium lentulum. The sequence goes on from NZ_RZMW01000004.1 coordinate 36,361, forward strand.
GTCGTGCCCGTGACCGACAATTATTATGCGACGCTCAATTCGGCTGTCTTTACTGATGGTTCGTTTGTTTACATCCCCAAGGGCGTGCGCTGCCCGATGGAGCTTTCGACTTACTTCCGTATCAACGAACGGAATACAGGTCAGTTCGAGCGCACTTTGATCATCGCTGAAGAAGGCTCCTATGTGAGCTATCTCGAAGGCTGTACGGCGCCAATGCGCGACGAAAACCAGCTTCATGCCGCCGTTGTGGAACTGGTGGCGCTCGATGATGCGGAGATCAAATATTCGACGGTGCAGAACTGGTATCCGGGCGATAAGAACGGCAAGGGCGGCATCTACAATTTCGTCACCAAGCGCGGCGATTGCCGCGGCAAGAACTCCAAGATTTCCTGGACGCAGGTGGAAACCGGTTCGGCGATAACGTGGAAATATCCGAGCTGCATTCTGCGCGGCGACGGTTCGCGTGGGGAGTTCTATTCGATCGCAATTTCCAACGGTCATCAGCAAGTCGACAGCGGCACCAAGATGATCCACCTGGGCAAGAATACGTCTTCGCGTATCATTTCCAAAGGTATTGCGGCCGGGTTCTCGGACAATACCTATCGCGGCCAGGTTTCGTGCCATCGCAAGGCAACCAATGCTCGCAATTTTACCCAGTGCGACAGCCTTCTGATCGGTGACACCTGTGGCGCCCATACAGTGCCCTATATCGAAAGCCGCAATTCGAGCGCGGTTTTCGAGCATGAGGCCACGACATCGAAGATCTCCGACGATCAGATGTTTTATTGCCTGCAGCGCGGTCTTAGCGAAGAGGAAGCGGTTGCACTGATCGTCAACGGCTTTGTTCGTGACGTGCTTCAGCATCTGCCGATGGAATTCATGGTGGAAACCCAGAAGCTGATTGGCATCTCCCTAGAAGGGAGCGTTGGATGACCGGATTTACGATCAATTGGCCTGTTCTCATCGTCTTCGCGATCATTGTGTTCGCGGCGAGCGCGGGGGTGGCCTATTGGCGCCGGAAAGATCCCGAATGGCGCAGGGCGGGCGTTTTGGCCGTGATTGCGACAGTTCTTTACGCATTGATTTTGAATTGGACCTGATGCGCGTTCTCGAAAGTGACGAACCGGCGCAGAATAGAAATCTGGAGTTTTAATAATGAGCACACCGATGCTTGAAATCAAAAACCTTCACGTTCGCGTTGAGGATCAGGAAATCCTGAAGGGCGTAAATCTGACGCTTAATCGCGGCGAAGTGCATGCGGTGATGGGCCGGAACGGCTCTGGCAAGTCCACGCTTTCCTATGTGCTTGCTGGCAAGGACGATTACGAAATCACCGACGGCGAAATCCTGTTTAATGGTGAAGACCTGCTGGAAATGGAACCCGATGAGCGCGCTGCCGCCGGTGTGTTTCTTGCTTTTCAGTATCCGATCGAAATTCCTGGTGTGGCCACGATGACGTTTTTGAAGGCTGCCATGAACGCCCAGCGCAAGTCGCGTGGCGAAGGCGAACTTTCGACACCAGAGTTCATGAAGGCCGTCAAGGAAGCTGCAAGTCTTCTCGAGGTCAAGCAAGATATGCTCAAGCGACCGCTCAATGTCGGATTTTCCGGTGGCGAAAAGAAGCGCGCAGAAATCCTTCAGATGGCATTGCTTGCGCCGCAGCTTTGTATTCTCGATGAAACCGATTCCGGGCTGGACATCGATGCGCTGAAGGTTGTTTCCGAAGGCGTGAACAAGCTGCGCGGCCCGGATCGCACAATGCTCGTGATTACCCACTATCAACGCCTGCTGAACCACATTGTGCCGGACGTCGTGCATGTATTTTCCGATGGCCGCGTGGTCGAGACGGGCGGCAAGGAATTGGCGCTCGAACTCGAAGCCAAGGGCTATGCCGATTTTGACGCTGAAACCGCTGCCTGAGGCAAGACAATGAATATTCAAGCTCCTATCCGGCTTAGTGCCGCTGAGGAAAGTCTCGCCAGTCAACTCGACAGTGTTGGTGCGGAGGGTCTGGCAACGCTGGTGCGCGACAAGGGTCTGCCTACAAGGCGTGTCGAATCCTATCACTATACAGACCTCAAGATGCTGCTGAACGACGTGCCCCCGCTTGCGAGCGCGGCGCAGGCCGGTGGCGCTCCCGCTACAGATATCGCTGGCGCTTATCGCATCGTCGTTGCCAATGGCATTGTGCAAAACTCGGGCACTGCCCCCGCGGGTATTGCTGTCGGCACGGTCGAGGGGCCGGTCATGGCGTCGCGCGACGATCTGATCGTTTCGCTCAATGGTGCGCTGGGCAAGCAGGCTCTGGGCCTTGACCTGACTGGCGATGTCGACCCGGTTATCCATGTCGATCACCGCTTCGAGGGTGCTGCCGCCCACGTGCTGAGCCGCACCAGGATCGCAGTGGCTGCAGGCGCAAAGGCTACCATTATTGAAACGGTTTCGGGTAGTGATGCCGCGCATCTGGGCAATCTGGCGACGCATGTATCGCTGGGTGAAGGCGCGGAAGTCACCCATATCGTTGTGGATATGTCAGCGCTGCAGGCACGCCAGTTTTCCAATCTGGAATACCGGATTGAAGCGAATGCCAAGTTGAAATCCGTAATGATCAATGCCGGTGCGGCGCTGGCGCGTGCGCAAGTGTTTGCCGATTTCGTCGGTGAAGGTGCCCATAGCGACTTCCTTGGCCTTAATGTGGCCGACACGGACGAGCATCGGGATATCACGCTCGATATTTCCCATGCGGTGCCAAACACCACATCGACCGAGCTTTACAAGCAAATCGTACGTGGTCGCGGCAAGGGCGTGTTCCAAGGCAAGATCACGGTGGTCAAAGACGCGCAAAAGACCGATGCGAAGATGATGACCCAAGGCCTGATGCTGTCGGACGAAGCCGAAATTCTCGCCAAGCCGGAACTTGTCATCTATGCCGACGACGTGGTTTGCGGACACGGCGCGACTTGTGGCGATCTGGATGAAACTTCGCTGTTTTATCTGATGAGCAGGGGCATTCCGAGGGCTGACGCCGAAGTCATGCTGATCCGCGCCTTCCTTGCCGAAATCGTCGATGCAGTTGAAAACGAAAGCGTGTCGGAAGTTCTGACCGACATCGTTGAACGCTGGCTGTCAAAGGACGTTTGATGAGCATTGATCTCGATGCCGTTCGTGCAGACTTCCCGATCCTGAAGGAAGAAATTCACGGACGGCGACTGGTCTATCTCGACAGCGGAGCATCGGCGCAAAAGCCGGTGCAGGTGCTGGATCGGATGGACCATGCCTTCCGGCACGAATATGCCAATGTGCATCGGGGTCTGCATACACTGGCCAACCGGGCGACCGAGGCTTTTGAAGGTGCGCGCGAAAAAGTGCGTGCGTTTCTCAATGCAGCGCGGGTCGAGGAGATCATCTTTACCCGTTCGGCGACCGAGGCGATCAATCTGGTTGCGCATTCCTTTGCCGGGCCGCGGGTGGGCGAAGGCGATGAAATCGTCATTTCGATGATGGAGCATCATTCCAACATCGTACCCTGGCATTTCCATCGCGAGCGCAAGGGTGCGGTGATCAAGTGGGTTGATGTGACCGATGAGGGCGAATTCGATCTCGATGCCTTTGCCGAGAGCCTCTCGGATCGCACTCGGATGGTTGCGATAACTCATATGTCCAACGTGCTCGGAACGATCACGCCGGTAAAACAACTCGTCGAGATTGCTCATGCCCGGGGCATCCCCGTCCTGATCGACGGCAGCCAAGGTGCGGTACACACCAAGGTGGATGTGCAGGACATCGGTGCGGACTTTTACGTCTTTACCGGCCATAAGCTCTACGGCCCCACCGGAATCGGCGTCCTTTACGGCAAGTACGATCTGCTTGCCGAAATGGAACCTTATATGGGCGGCGGAGAGATGATCGAGGAGGTGACCATAGATATGGTGACCTACAACGAACCTCCACATCGGTTCGAGGCCGGCACGCCGCCGATTGTACAGGCAATCGGGCTCGGTGCTGCGATTGACTATGTTGAAGCGATTGGGCGGGATAACATCGAGGCGCATGAGCAGGAGGTAGCGGCTTATGCGCAAGAGCAGCTTTCCCGCATCAATTCGCTCAAGATAATCGGTAATGCGCGAGGCAAGGGTGGCATTTTCTCATTCACGCTGGACAATGCCCATGCCCATGACGTTTCGACCCTGCTGGACCGCTACGGTATCGCTGTGAGGGCGGGCACCCACTGCGCAATGCCGCTACTGCAAAGATTTGGCGCCACCTCTACATGTCGTGCGTCTTTTGCCCTATATAATGGCAAGGACGACGTTGATGCGCTGGTCGAAGCCATCGAGAAGGCGCGCAGCTTTTTTTAAGTGAGTTAGAACACTATGATTGAGAACGCATCCGCAGATACCGAGGTTGAAGCCAAGACAGACTCCATCGTCTCGGCGACCGGCGGCGCTCTGCCTCCCGAGGAGGTCGAGCGTATCACCACTGACCTCATTGCAGCGTTCAAGACCGTTTACGATCCGGAAATCCCGGTCGACATCTATGAGCTTGGGCTTATCTACAAGGTCGATCTGGACGATGATCGCAAGCTGTCGATCGACATGACTTTGACCGCGCCGGGTTGCCCTGTAGCTGGCGAAATGCCAGGCTGGGTGGAAAATGCCGCACGGTCGGTCGAAGGCATTCAGGATGTCGAGGTAACGATGGTTTTCGATCCTCCCTGGGGACCGGACCGGATGAGCGAAGAAGCGCAAGTCGCGCTGAACTGGTGGTAGGCTCTTGGGCCGGCCGCCGCTCGATGGGCTGGTCGAAACGTGTCTTTACGTTTCGGATGTGGCGCGCAGCAGCGCTTTTTACGCCGATGTGTTCGGATTTGCTACGATCGGCCAAGGCGACCGCATCGGCGTGCTCGAAGTTGGGCCAGGTCAGGTCCTGATTCTTTTCAGACGTGGCGGGACGCTGGAACCGGTTCGGGTCGGCGACGGCTTCATACCACCCCATGATGGCAGCGGACCGCAGCATCTCGCATTCGGTGTGCCGCGGGATGCGGTCGGGGACTGGAAAGACCATCTTGAGTCCCTAAATATAGAGATTGAAAGTCTGCTCGATTGGCCCCAGGGTGGGCAAAGCCTTTATTTCCGTGATCCGGATGGGCTGCTTGTCGAGCTCATAACCCCCGGCCTATGGCCGAATTATTGAAGTGGTTGACCCTATGTCCATGAAGATCATGTCGATATCCGATGCTGCCGCAGAGCGGATTCGCGAGATCATCGAAGACAGCGATGAGCCTGTCATCGGCGTTCGCGTCGGTGTGAGAAACGCCGGCTGCGCAGGCATGACCTATACGCTGGACTATGTGACTGAGGCCATCGCGGGCGATGACCATGTCAGCGACAAGGGCGTGGATATCTGGGTCGAACCGAAAGCGACGCTGTTTTTGCTCGGCACGGTTATGGATTTTGAAGAAAGCAAGCTTTCCTCCGGCTTCACCTTCAACAACCCCAATCAGGAAGGTGCGTGTGGCTGTGGGGAGAGCGTGCAGCTTAAACCCGCCGACCTTGCTGAAATCGCAAAGGCGCGTGCAGCGGCCGACGCGCCAGCCTAGAGCCGTTTGGTCGCGTGTCCGAACCGCAAAACAACCGTTTCCATCCTCGGATCAAGTCCAAGGGCATGCTTTTGCTGGACACGCTCTAGCGACAGGCCGCTATATTCAGGCGACGCCAATCGATCCTGGAGTGTCAGTCAAATCGTTTTGGGAGACGACCTGATTGCGGCCCGATGACTTGGCTGCATAAAGCGATTTGTCGGCCCGATCCATGAGTTTGACTGGCGTATCGCCCTGCTGGAATTGGGCAACGCCGACCGAAAGCGTAATGCGCCCCAGCTTTTCATTGGTCGACCGCTTGAGCAGTTCCTTGGACTGAACGGCCTGGCGGATACGTTCGGCAATGCTTATGGCTACGTTGATATCGGTCTCAGGCAGAATAGCTACAAATTCCTCGCCACCAAAACGCGCCGGCATGTCGCGACTGCGCAGGTTGGCCTTGAGGACCTGCGCAACAAGACGCAGCACCTGATCGCCTGTCAAATGGCCATAAGTATCGTTAAAAGCCTTGAAGTGGTCGATATCGAGCACAAGCAGCGATAGCGGCAGACCAGAGCTTTCGGCCTGCGTCACTTCGATGGCAAGTTGCTCGTCAAGGCCCTTGCGGTTGGGTATGCGCGTAAGCGGATCGAGCACTGTTTGCTTTCGTACTTCATCGAGGTCGCGCTGAAGCAGCGAAATATCATCCTTGGAACTCTCCAGCTCCATTTCAAGGCGCCGGTTCATATCCTGCATGCGGCGGGTTTCTTTCAGCAGCCGCGAGGAAAGAAGCTTGAGCGCGTCTTCATCAATTCCGCCAGCAAGGTCGCCACTTGCCTGTTGCAGTGAGCCGGAATAGGAATTGGCCGTGACCATGGCATTGCCAATAGCATCGTTAACATTATCGATCTTGCGCACCATGACCGCCGACATTTCCCGCAGTTTTGCGTCCATGTCCTTGATGTCGAGATATTTCTCGCAAAGCAGCGACGCATCCTCGATCGGAATTGGGCCGCCACGGCTCAACAAGTCATTTACGTCGGCGTTGAGCTGCTCATTTGCGCCTGTTGCATAGGTATAGAACAGCTCGAAATAGACGGGAAAGGGGGGGATCTGCGTGCGCTTAAGTAACGCGAATGCAGCATTCGCAAATCCGGAAGCTCTTTCAAAGTCCAAATTCGTCACGACACGCCAGCCATCATCGATGTTAAACAAAAGGTATGCCGTGCCCGGCGCCGTTGCCGGTCAAGCCGCATCCCCTCGAACAGGTATTTGTGCAGTGCTAATGCGCTAGGACCCTAGTGTCTAGGACAATTTAGGCCCAAGTAAACAATTGCTCACGCAACTCTCATGTATTCGATTGCATGATGATAAGTTTTTGCAATCTTGCATGAGCAACATAAGCTATAATTAGAATAGCGCGGATATGTAAATCTGCGCTATTCCTTTGATTTTTATGTGCTTTTCGTTTGATGATCGAAGGTCAGGCCGAACTGCGTGCCGGGCGGAGCAAAAATGCGGGGATATGGCCAGCTGTTTCAAAAGTAGTTGGCCCGTCATCATTATCGCGATGTTTATTTCGTTCTGTCCGCTGGGAACGCGCTTCTTTTACCGGTTTTGATTCGGCTTGCGGCTGGCGTTCGGCCTTCTCGCGCCTCGGTTTTGAGCTACGTGGCCTGCGTTCGACCTTTTCGACCGCTTCTTCCGGCTTTTCTTGTGTTGCTGGAGTTGCGCTTTCCAACCATTCGATATCGCGTTGGATCAGCTTGGTAATGGCCTCAACATATTTGTTCTCGCCTTTGCCTACGAGCGTGATCGCGGAGCCAGAACGGCCGGCGCGGCCGGTGCGTCCGATACGATGAACATAGTCTTCTGCATGGGTTGGAATATCGAAGTTAAAGACGTGGCTGACCGCCGGAATGTCCAGGCCACGGGCCGCGACATCGGAGGCCACAAGAATTGCCAACTTTCCGGCCCGGAACCCATCAAGCGTATCCGTGCGACTTTTTTGGTCCATGTCGCCGTGCAGTGCGCCGGCGTCAAACCCATGTCGCTCAAGTGAGCGGGCAACCGTTGCAACGTCGCGTTTGCGGTTACAGAAGATGATAGCGTTCTTGAGGTCCTTGGCGGCGCGGATCTGATCGCGCAGAGCTGCGCGCTTGTCCTTGGGAGTGGCACCGACCCTGAGCAGCTTCTGATCGATATTCTCGTTGGTCGAGTTCTGACGCGCAACTTCGAGGCGCACCGGGTCACGAAGGAAGCGTTGCGTGAGTTTTTGAATTTCCGGTGGCATCGTCGCCGAGAAAAACAACGTCTGACGACGGGTAGGGAGCAGACTGCAGATACGCTCGATGTCGGGAATGAAGCCCATGTCCAGCATGCGGTCGGCTTCATCGATAACCAGAATATCCACGCCGGTCAGAAGCAGCCTGCCGCGCTCGAAATGATCGAGCAGGCGGCCCGGAGTTGCAATCAGTACATCGGCGCCGCGATCAAGTTTCTTGTTCTGCTCTTCAAAAGAAACGCCGCCTATAAGGAGGGCGACGGTGAGGCGATGATTTTTGCCGTATTTCTCGAAATTCTCATGAACCTGAGCTGCAAGCTCGCGCGTGGGTTCAAGAATGAGCGTGCGCGGCATGCGCGCGCGCGCGCGGCCCTTCTCGAGAAGTGTGAGCATTGGCAGTACGAAGGAAGCGGTCTTGCCCGTGCCGGTCTGGGCAATGCCGATCAGGTCCTTCTTATCGAGGACATGCGGTATTGCCTGCGCCTGAATATCTGTCGGCGTGGTGTAACCGGCGGCGGTGACTGCCTCTGTTACCTTATCGCCAAGACCAAGATCGGAAAACTGCACTGTCAAATCGGGCGTCCAATAGTTGTAATTGCCAGGGTGGCATTTAAAAAGGGTTGGGGCCGTTGCCGGCACCAGTGTGCGGATCGGTTGTCGATCACGGTAAACAATACTATTCCTGTGATGCGACGTGCCTGGAAAAAGCAGACCAATATTTGCAATTTCCAGACAATTGCGGCCTCTGACGCGCCGGACCATAGCGTAGCACTGCGTCAAGTCAACGCAATTTGGCCATAAAGCTTAACAATCGCGTGAAATCAAACGTCCACGTCGGTTACGAACGCTGCCTTGTTTGAGATAAACTCGAAGCGGGCCTCGGGTTTATTACCCATCAGCCGGTCAACGGTGTCGGTGGTGTCGGCCTTGTCTTGAACCACGCGCACCTGTAGCAGTGTCCGTGATTTGGGGTTCATTGTCGTTTCTTTCAAGTGGGCATGGGGCATTTCGCCCAAGCCTTTGAACCGTGTCACGTCGACTTTGCCACGACCGTTGAATTCGGTCTGCATGAGCTGATCCTTATGTCGATCATCCATCGCGTAAGCTGTTTTCGCGCCTTGCGACAGCCGATAAAGCGGGGGCAAGGCGAGATAAAGGTGGCCACCGTCAATCAGAGCAGGCAGTTCCTGATAGAAAAAGGTCATGAGCAGTGTTGCGATATGGGCTCCGTCCACGTCGGCGTCGGTCATGATAATGATCTTATCATAACGCAAATCCTCTTCCCTGTAGCGATCCCGTGTTCCGCAACCAAGGGCCTGCAACAGATCCGAAATGGTCTGATTGGCAGCGACCTTGTCGCGACTGGCGCCGGCTACGTTAAGAATCTTGCCGCGAAGCGGGAGCACGGCTTGAGAGGTACGATTGCGCGCCTGCTTGGCACTTCCGCCCGCGCTATCGCCTTCCACGATGAACAATTCGGCGCCCTGCGCTGCAGACTGACTGCAATCGGCGAGTTTGCCCGGAAGGCGCAGCTTGCGGGTTGCCGATTTGCGGTCGATTTCCTTTTCCTTCCGCCGACGCAGACGGTCCTCGGCGCGCTCGATTGTCCAGTCCAGCAGCTTGTTGGCCTGATTGGGCGAGGTGGTCAGCCAATGATCGAAAGCATCGCGGATAGCGTTATCGACAATGCGGGTGGCTTCGCCAGATGCCAGTTTGTCCTTGGTCTGCCCCACAAATTCAGGCTCGCGAATGAAAACCGAAAGCATGGCGCCGCAATGGCCGAGAACGTCTTCCGAGGTTAAGACCGAAGCCCGCTTGTTGCCGGTCATTTCCGCATAATTTTTCAGTCCGCGGAGCAGGGCGGTGCGCAGGCCCGCTTCGTGGGTTCCTCCGTCCTGTGTTGGAACCGTGTTGCAATATGAAGACGTGAAGCTGTCGCCGATATACCAGGACACCGCCCATTCCACGGCGCCATGGCCGCCAGGTTTGCCAGCGCGACCGGAAAACACATCGTCGATTATACGGGTCTTGCCTTCAATGCGGCGGGCAATGAAATCGCGCAATCCGCCAGGGAAATGAAAGACCGCCTTTGTAGGCACATCGTCGGACGCAAGGCCTTCATCGCAGGACCAACGTATTTCCACACCGCCAAACAGATAGGCCTTGGCGCGGGTCATGCGGAAAGCCCGATCTGGCAGGAATTTGGCGCTGGGGCCGAAGATCTGAGGGTCGGGGTGGAATTTTATCGTGGTCCCGCGCCGGTTGTTCACCCGGCCCATCGGTTCAAGCGTGGATGTTGCCTTACCGCGCGAGTAGGTCTGGCGATATAGCGTCTGTTCGCGGGCGACCTCAACGACAAGATCGTCGGAAAGCGCGTTAACGACCGATACGCCGACGCCGTGAAGCCCGCCGGAAGTTTCATAGGCCTTGGAATCGAACTTGCCGCCTGCATGGAGCGTAGTCATGATTACTTCGAGTGCCGACAAATGCGGCAGCTTCGGATGGCTGTCGACCGGAATGCCGCGACCATTGTCAGTTACAGTCAGATAGCCCTCGGAATCCAGATGCACCTCGATGCGCGTCGCGTGGCCAGCAATAGCTTCATCCATCGAGTTGTCGATGACTTCAGCAAACAGGTGATGGAGCGCATTGGTGTCCGTGCCGCCGATATACATGCCAGGGCGCCGGCGAACGGGTTCAAGGCCTTCGAGCACCTCAATATCGGCAGCCGAATAGCTTTCGCCATTCCCCGAGACTGGCGGCTTGGACAGCGGCTTTTCTACCGCTGGTGCCAAGGGAGCTACTGATGTGGTGCCGAAAAGATCGTTGTTATCTGCCATTGACTGTTTCGTTGGTCCGGTCCGCGAATCACGTTCGTTAGTTTTGTTTAGCATATGGTGGGTTGAGGTGCTGCAAACACCACAGAATTCAGGGCTTCACAAGATTTTTAATGCCTTCGCTCGGCCCCGTTCGCACGAGCGGGGTCAAGGTCGCTCCCAAGATGGCACAGATCAGTGCCTGCTCTATGGCGCGATATTTACCGATGGTTTGCCATTCATCAGCACTTTTTTAAGTCCACCCTGTTAATTCTAATCACATACGGTCATGTGTTTGGAGTTGCCGTATGAGCGAGCAATCTGGGCTTGGGCGATCTTATCGAATTGCCATCATTTTGCTTGTTGCCATCGGGTGGATGCGAGCCGGGTTTAAAAGTATTGCGTACCGGCTTGCCCATCTTTCTGTTCCGCGCTTCGGCGTGTTTTCTGCGCTGACATTAGCATTTTTCCTGATTTAGCGCGTTGCTCCGGTTGCGCGCAATGTATGCAAGCGGCTAGTAAGTGCTCCTCTATCGTCCAGGAGCACCCTCTTGTCCAGCACTGAAGCCAAACCTATCCGTCCGCTTTATTTCCTCGCATCTTTCCCGTTGTCGGGCAGCAATTGGGCGCGCCGGGTCGTGTTTTTGCTCTGGCAGATGCACCAGAAAAATCCACCAAGCGAAATCAATATCGCGGATGCCGATATCGCCATGCCGTGGGACGCCAAAGCCAGCTATTATCAGATGGTGACTGGCCAGCCGGCCGATACGCTATCCGAGCAGCAGATCGCTGCGGCGCGGCCGAAAGTGCATCATCTTCTGGCCACTGAGTTTCCGGGTCTGCCAATCGTGCGCACGCAGGCTGTGCGCGGCGACTTTTACGACAATCCGACAATCAATCCCGAAGTTACACGAGGCGCGACTTATATCGTGCGCAATCCGCTGGATGTTGCTGCAAGTTTTGTGCGCGAACTGGGTATGGCGCCCATGAAGGTCGTCGAAATGCTTATGACGCGCAATTGGCGCATCAGTCCTGGTGCCGCAACGGTTATCGAGCCGCAGGGGTCATGGAGCCAGAATGTACGAAGCTGGACGCAGCGGAAAGACGCCGCAGTTCTCGTACTGCGTTTTGAAGATATTTCGACCGATCCGGTGCGTGCTTTTGAAAAGATTGCGGCTCACATGCGGTTGGAGATCGATCCCGAGGCGGTCCGTCCACTGCGCAACGTCATGTTGTCTCAGCGCGCTATTGAAGGGCCAAAGGATGACGGTCGGGACTATACAGCTTTCCTTCAGCCGCACGAGGCTCGCGCAATTATCGAAGTCCATGCCGTCGAGATGGACCGGCATGGCTATCTCGACAAAAAAGCACTCGAATATGCTGGTATAGAGCGCGATGTGGCCCTGGCTCTTTCGTCCCGCCATACGGGCGATGCAATGCTTTCTTAGGGCGTTCTTGAATTTGGACGCAAAAAAGGGGGCCTGATAGGCCCCCTTTTCGTATCAGACCGCAAGGATCAGGCCGAGTAATACATTTCGTATTCGACCGGATGCGGGGTGTGCTCGAACCGGATGACTTCCTGCATCTTGAGTTCGATGTAGGCATCGATGAAGTCATCGTCCATCACGCCGCCAGCCTTGAGGAAGTCGCGGTCGGCATCGAGGCTGTCGAGCGCTTCACGCAGCGAGCCACAAACTGTCGGGATTTCCTTGAGTTCTTCCTTGGGCAGTTCGTAAAGATCCTTGTCCATGGCATCGCCAGGGTGAATCTTGTTCTTGATGCCGTCGAGGCCAGCCATCAGCAGAGCGGCGAAGGCAAGGTAGGGATTTGCCATCGGATCGGGGAAGCGGACTTCCACACGCTTTGCCTTGGGGCTCTGGCCAAACGGAATACGGCATGAAGCGGAGCGGTTGCGTGCCGAGTAGGCCAGCAGGACCGGAGCTTCAAAGCCTGGGACAAGCCGCTTGTAAGAGTTGGTCGACGGGTTGGTGAAGGCGTTGATAGCCTTGGCGTGCTTGATTACGCCGCCGATGTAGTAAAGGCATTCTGTGGACAGGCCGGCATATTCGTCGCCAGCAAACAGAGGCTTGCCATCTTTCCAGATCGACTGGTGGCAGTGCATGCCCGAACCGTTGTCGCCATAGACTGGCTTCGGCATGAAGGTTGCGGTCTTGCCATAGGCCTGAGCGACCTGATGAACGGCATACTTATAGATAAGAACGTGATCTGCTGCCGTGATCATCGGCGCGAACTTGATGCCGAGTTCGTGCTGGGCGGAAGCAACTTCGTGGTGATGCTTTTCGACCACCACGCCCATGCTTGCCATGGCTTCGAGCATTTCGCCGCGGATGTCCTGAGCGCTGTCGAGCGGAGGAACAGGGAAATAGCCCTTCTTGATGCCGATGTGATGGCCGCTGTTGCCGCCTTCATACTCGGTGTCCGAATTGGACATCAGTTCACCGGAGTCAACTTCAAAGCCAACCTTGTAGGTTGAAGTCGAATAACGAACGTCGTCGAACATGAAAAATTCAGGCTCAGGACCGAACACGACCGCATCGCCAATGCCGGAGGTCGCTACGAAAGCCTCGGCCTTCTTTGCGATCGAACGCGGGTCGCGATTGTAGGGCTGGTAGGTGGCGGGTTCGAGAATGTCGCAGTTCACAGCAAGGGTCGGAGCCGAGAAGAAAGGATCGACATAAGCCGATGCGGTGTCGGGCATGAGCACCATATCGGACTCGTTGATGGCCTTCCAGCCGGCGACCGACGAGCCGTCGAACATAACGCCTTCTTCGAACATGTCGGCGTCGACTGCGGATGCATCCATGGTTACGTGCTGCAGCTTGCCGCGAATATCGGTAAAGCGCAGATCAACGTATTTGATGCCTTCGTCCTTGATTTTGGTAAGCAGGTCGCTTGCTGAACTCATAATGGGTTCCCCAGTATTGATGTGAGTGATTATGTTTGCTGGCCCGGAGTTCCGGGAGGCGGAAAGCCGGGACGTTTCGATGCACGCGCCTGATTAAAGCGCGTCGTCTCCGCTTTCGCCGGTGCGTATGCGGATTGCCTGCTCAACCGTGGTGACAAAAATCTTGCCATCGCCGATGCGCCCGGTTTGCGCAGCGTTGCGGATGGCTTCGATGGCCTTGTCGGCAAGTTGATCTGGCACGACCACCTCGACCTTCACCTTGGGCAGAAAATCAACCACATATTCTGCACCACGATAAAGCTCCGTGTGACCTTTTTGCCGGCCGAACCCCTTGGCTTCAGTAACTGTGATGCCCTGCAAGCCAACTTCCTGGAGCGCTTCCTTGACCTCGTCAAGTTTGAACGGCTTTACGATTGCCTCAATCTTTTTCATGTCCACGTCTCCTCTTGTTCGGGCCGGTTGGCCGCAACAATGCATATGCTGTGCCACTCCGATATTTTTCCGGATTCTCAATTATTTTCAGTCGGTTATCGGATCGAGTGCCAACAGGGTGATCACCGTGCGCCGAAGCCGTTGCGCAAATATTGTGCATCCTGCCCACTTCTTGCGCAAGTATTGGCGAGCCGTTCGCTACTTTATATAATGGGGTGAAATCGGTCGTTTTGGGGGGCGATTGGTTCACAAATGGACAAACAGGCTTTGACTGGCTGGAAAACTTGGGCTAGACCGCCTTCCAACTCGGCGCCGGTCGTCGATGTGCGGGTGTGGCGGAACTGGCAGACGCACTGGATTTAGGTTCCAGCGCCGCAAGGCGTGGAGGTTCGACTCCTCTCACCCGCACCACTTTCCGGTGCACCATGAAAACTGAACAATGTTACGGGATCGTACGCAAATGAATGTGACTGAAACTCTGAACGAAGGGCTGCGCCGCAAGCTCGATGTGACCATCCCGGCGACGGATTTGGCCACGCGGCTCGACACGAAGCTCGACGAGGTTCGGGGCAAGGTTCAGCTTAAAGGCTTTCGGCCAGGCAAAGTGCCGGCGTCGCATATCAAGAAGGTCTATGGCCGTTCGCTGATGAGCGAAGTGCTGCAGGACTCGATCAACGATACGGTCAGCAAGACTCTTGAAGAGCGCTCGGAAAAGGCTGCAACCCAGCCCGAGATCGATCTGGCCGAAGATCAGGCCGTTATCAACAAGGTTCTCGATGGCGAAGCCGATCTGGCATTTTCGGTTAGCTATGAGGTGCTTCCGCCGGTCACTTTGATGGATTTCAAGAAGATCGCCATCGAAAAGCCGGTCGTTGAAGTGACCGATGAAGAAGTCGATAAGGAAGTTGACTCGTTCTTTAAAAACAATCGCGGCTACGAGGACAAGGGCGATGACGCCGTTGTTGAAGATGGCGATCGTCTCGGTCTGTCGTTTGTTGGCAAGATCGATGGCGAAGAGTTTGAAGGCGGCAAGTCGGACCACGCTCATCTGATCGTTGGCTCAGGCCAGTTCATCCCTGGATTTGAAGAGCAGCTTATCGGTCTCAAGAAGGGCGGCGAAAAGACGATCACCGTGACCTTCCCTGAAGACTATCAGAATGCCGAACTGGCAGGGAAAGAAGCCACGTTCGACGTCAATGTTCTGCATGTCGACGGTCCAAAAGCCGATGTGAAGCTCGATGATGAATTTGCCAAGACGCTCGGTCTGGAAGACCTCGCGGCACTCAAGAAGGCGATCCGGGATCAGATCGAAGCACAACTGTCCGGTTTGACCAAGCAGCGCATGAAGCGTTTGGTGCTCGATGCACTCGATGACGGTCATAAGTTCGACGTGCCCGAAAAGCTGGTTGAGGCCGAGTTCAATGCGATCTGGAATCGTGTGAAGCACGAGGTCGAGCATCACGGTAAAACCTTTGAGTCCGAAGGCACGACCGAAGAAAAAGCGCGTGAAGACTACCAGAAAATCGCTGAGCGCCGCGTTCGCCTCGGCCTGGTCGTTGCCGAAATCGGCAACGTCAATGATATTCAGGTAACCGATGAAGAGCACCAGCAGGCCCTGATTAATGAAGTTCGCCGCTTCCAGGGCCAGGAGCAGCAGGTTTACGACTATTACCGCAAGAACCCGCAGGCTCTTGCCGGACTGCGCGCTCCGATTTTTGAAAACAAGGTCATCGACTTTGTAACCGAACTGGCAAAGGTCTCTGAAAAGAAGGTTAGCCGGGAAGAGTTGGTCAAGCTGGTTCGTGAAGGCGAAGAAGGCTTCGACATCGACAGCGATCACGCTCACTGACCTGAAATTGCCATAACGGCATAAAATGATCCGAAGGCCCCGCAACGCATGCGGGGCCTTTTTCGTTTCATAGCCTACATGTTGCGTGCATATTGGAGTTCATGGTGCAGGAACTGCTGACCCCGAGGGAAATGGCCAGAGCCGATCAACTCGCCGTTGCATCGGGTGTGCCTTCGCTTACGCTCATGGAAAATGCCGGGCAGGCAATTGCTTTTGAGGTCGTCAGCCATTTGCCTTTGCAGCCGGTTCTGGTGTTATGCGGACCCGGCAACAATGGAGGAGACGGCTTTGTTGCGGCGCGCCTGCTCGAAGAGCGCGGCTGGCCGGTGCGTGTGGCGCTATTGGGCGAGAAAGCCGACCTCAAAGGCGACGCGGCGCTTGTTGCTCGCCGCTGGACGGGACCGATCGAACAGGCAAGACCCGAAATTTGCATGGATTTCGGTGTGATCGTTGATGGACTGTTCGGGGCAGGGCTTTCCCGCGATGTGGATGGGCTCGCGGCCGAAATCGTGCGGGCAGCGAACAATAGTGCAGCGGAGATTGTCGCGATTGACGTGCCCAGCGGGGTGGATGGAGCGACGGGGCAGATTCGCGGCGTTGCCATGGAAGCGGCCTTTACGGTCACCTTCTTCCGTTGCAAGCCCGGCCATCTGCTTCAGCCCGGTGCAGCGCTATGTGGCAAGGTATTGCTCGCTGATATAGGGATACCGGACGCGGTGATCGATGAAATCGAGCCGCTCGCGTTTGAGAATGAGCGGCTCCTGTGGACGTTGCCGCGGCGCCGGGTCGATGATCACAAGTTTTCGTCCGGACATTGCCTTGTTATCTCAGGTGACGCGCTCCATACCGGTGCCGCCCGTCTTTCTGCACTTGGCGCCGCGCGGATCGGCGCGGGCCTGGTAACGCTTGGCGGGGCACGGGATGCGCTTTTGGTTCATGCGGCGCACCTTACCGCTATCATGCTTGCCGAATGCGATCGGCCAGACGACCTGCGACCGCTCCTCGACCGGCGGAAGATCAACGCTATCGTTATTGGCCCGGCTGCGGGGGTCAGCGAGGATACGCGCCAACTGGTGCTCGAGGCGTTAGCGAGCGAGGCAAGCATTGTTCTTGATGCCGATGCCATCTCCACGTTTGCGCAAGAACCTGATGCGCTGTTCGCCGCGATAAAGGCTAGAAAAAATCCCAACGTCGTTCTTACGCCACATCACGGAGAGTTCTCCCGGCTGTTTGGGGAAATCGCTGGCTGCAAGCTGGACAGGGCACAAGCAGCTGCGAAAAGGTCGGGGGCTGTCGTTCTTTACAAGGGCGCGGATACCGTGATTGCGCGACCGGATGGCTATGTGGCGATAAATGGTTCAGGGAGTCCCAATCTGGCCACCGCCGGATCGGGGGACGTTCTGGCGGGCATGATCGGGGGCCTCATGGCGCAGGGAATGAACGCTTTCGATGGTGCATGTGCCGCAGCTTATATTCATGGGCTGGCCGGGCGGCGCTATGGAAAGCCGGGACTGATTGCCGATGATCTGCCCGGCATTCTTCCCGATATTCTTTTTGAATTGTCGATCTGATCTGCCGTTACCAGGCCACCATCAGTTTATCGATGCCGTGGAAGTGATAGACATCTTTATATTGCGGCTCGGCAGCAATCCGCAGGCTGGGCAAGCGCTCGAACAATATTTTGAGGGCAATCTGCATTTCGAGCCGTGCCAGTGGCGCGCCGATACAGAAGTGGATGCCGGCACCAAAGCTGACATTGGCGCCATCGCTGCGGAAGGGATCGAAGGTATTGGGGTTGGCGAAGCGCGCCGGGTCGCGGTTTGCCGCTCCAAGCATCAGCCCGATCGTATCGCCCTTTTTAAGTGAAATTCCCTTATATTCAATGTCTTCCAGGGCATATCGGGTAAACATGTGCAGCGGCGCGTCAAAGCGCAAAGCTTCCTCGACGGTTGCAGCAGTCTGCTCGTCTGACGAAAACAGCGAGCGTGGATCAAAGCCGCTTTCCAGGATGGATTTTATCGCATTGCCGGTCTGATGAACCGTGGCTTCATGGCCAGCATTGAGCAACAGGATAGCGGTCGAAACCAATTCGGCTTCGGAAAGTCTCTCGCCATTGGCCTCGGTCGAAAGCATATGAGAAATCAGATCGTCGCGAAGGTCGTTGCGGCGTTCATTGGCGAGGGAAATCAGATACTCGGAGAACTCCAGAGCCGCGTTGTCCGCATCGCGTTCGGTCTCATAAGTGCGCCCGAACATATACATTGCCACCATGCGATGGGACCAGTCGAGCAACCGATCGCACATCTCGCGCGGAACTCCGAGCATCTCTGCGATTACGATGACCGGAATCGGCGCTGCGAAATTCTCGATGAGTTCGGTTCCACCATCGCTCTCGAAAGAATCAATCACTTCGTGCGTCAACGCTTCGATTCGGGGGCGGAGCCGTTCGACTTGCCGCGACACGAAAGCGCGGTTGACCAGCATACGTAATCTGGTGTGTTCGGGCGGTTCGATTGACAGCAGTGAATACCGCTCGGCTGCATCGAAATTGAGCGTGTGGGGCAGGGGCTCGGGCAACCCCAACTCCTCACGGGCCGCGACGTGAAGTATCTGGCGACCGAAGCGCTTGTCGCGCAATAGCGCGCTTACATCGTCAAAACTGGAAAAGCACCAGTGGCCATAATCATCCCATTGGAATGGCGAGGCTTTTTGTCGGTGAAGCTCGATGTAAAACCGATATGGATCACGGAAAAATTCCGGCTCCCGAGGGTCGCAACGCGCGCTTATGGGGTCGGATGAAATGGTGAATGGAGCAGCGCCGGGCTCGAGCATGGGTGTTTTTCCATATGTTCGAAGCCAGTCTATCCTCAAACTTTATCAAAGCAAACAGGAGGACCCCTCGCATTTTATGCATTAAGCATCTGCCATAATTGGGACACTCTCTGGCTTGCTATTGAACAGGAACACGGCCAAGCCTATGTGAGCTTTACGATCCATTAAGTCCTAATCGCCTGCTATCGGCGCGAGTATAAAATTCTGATTCGTTTCCCCGAGGGAGATATTTGCCAATGAGAGATCCCGTCGATCTTTATATGAACACGCTTGTGCCTATGGTGGTGGAGCAATCCAACCGCGGTGAGCGTGCGTTCGACATTTACTCGCGTCTTTTGCGTGAACGCATCATTTTCGTCACCGGTGTGGTCGAAGACAACATGGCGAGCGTGATTGTCGCCCAGTTGCTGTTTCTTGAGGCGGAGAATCCGAAGAAGGAAATTGCCATGTATATCAACTCGCCTGGTGGCGTGGTTACGGCAGGGCTTTCGATCTATGACACGATGCAGTTCATCCGTCCCAAGGTGCAGACCTTGTGCATGGGGCAGGCGGCGTCAATGGGGTCGCTGCTGCTGACCGCAGGCGATAAGGATATGCGCGGGTGTCTTCCCAATGCGCGCGTAATGGTCCACCAGCCTTCCGGCGGCTATCAAGGGCAAGTTACCGATATCCTGATTCATGCGCGGGAGGCCGAAAGCCTCAAGCGGCGTCTCAATGAAATCTATGTGAAGCACACGGGGCGCACATATGATGAGATTGAGGACCTTCTGGAGCGCGACCGCTTCCTGAGCCCGGAGGAAGCCAAGGAGCTCGGCTTGATCGATCACGTTCACGACAAGCGGTCTGTACCAGAGGCAGGTGCCTGATAAGGCTGGTAACCTGACGAATCCCACAGGCGCTCACAAGTGCGCCTGTGACGATTGCACGTTAGCGGCAGGACCATTATGGTCAGAACAGATTACCGTTTGTTCATGTGTTGTCGGCTAGCGTTGTAATCGGCCAAAAAGAACCAAGCGCAAGAAGCGCTTTCGGAGTTGCTAGATGTCCAAGGAAAATTCGAGCGGAGAATCCTCAAAGAACACGCTTTACTGTTCGTTCTGCGGGAAATCCCAACACGAAGTCCGCAAACTGATCGCAGGCCCAACCGTATTCATCTGTGATGAATGCGTGGAGTTGTGCATGGACATCATCCGCGAGGAATCGAAGACCTCGATGGTCAAATCCTCGGACGGTGTGCCCAGCCCTGCCGACATTTGCAAAGTGCTCGACGATTACGTAATCGGGCAGCGGCGCGCAAAGCGTGTGCTTTCGGTCGCTGTGCATAACCATTACAAGCGCCTGCACCATGCGTCCAAGAACCAGGATGTGGAACTTTCCAAGTCCAATATTTTGCTGATCGGCCCGACCGGTTGTGGCAAGACGCTTTTGGCCCAAACACTGGCGCGTATTCTTGACGTACCTTTCACAATGGCCGATGCGACAACGCTTACGGAAGCGGGTTATGTCGGTGAGGATGTCGAAAACATCATTCTCAAGTTGTTGCAGTCTGCTGACTACAATGTCGAAAAAGCCCAGCGCGGCATCGTCTATATCGATGAAGTGGACAAGATTTCCCGCAAATCGGACAATCCGTCCATAACCCGCGATGTGTCGGGTGAAGGCGTGCAGCAAGCGTTGCTCAAGATCATGGAAGGCACTGTTGCGTCCGTGCCGCCGCAAGGGGGCCGCAAGCACCCGCAGCAGGAGTTCCTGCAGGTTGATACCACCAACATCCTGTTCATCTGTGGAGGTGCGTTTGCCGGGCTGGAAAAGGTCATTGCTGCGCGTGGTGAAAGCACCTCGATTGGCTTTATGGCCGAGGTCAAGGATCCGGAAGATCGTCGGGTTGGCGATGTTCTCGCCGAGGTTGAGCCTGCCGACATGGTCCGTTTTGGGCTCATTCCCGAGTTTATCGGGCGTTTGCCGGTGATCGCGACACTTGAGGATCTCGATGAAGACGCTCTCGTGCGAATTCTATCCGAACCCAAGAACGCGCTGGTGCGCCAGTATGCACGTCTGTTCGAGATGGAAAATGTCGAATTGACTTTCCACGAGGATGCGCTGAAGGCAGTTGCAAGGCTCGCAATCGCTCGGAAAACCGGTGCCCGCGGGTTGCGCTCGATCCTTGAAGGTATCCTGCTCGATACGATGTATGACCTGCCGTCGCTTGAAGGTGTCGAAGAGGTCGTGATCAGTCAGGAAGTGGTCGAGAACAAGGATGTGCGTCCGCTCTATATCTATGCGGAACGTCAGCCCGAAGAAATTAAATCGGGCGCTTGACGTAAAGTTCTGCCGTTCTTATCAGTTTAAAAGCCCGGAAGTTCCGGGCTTTTTTCTTTTTGTGCCACGTTTAAAAGCTCAGATAGACTATCGCTTTAGTTTGAGCCCGCGAGGGACGCAAATTCGCGCAGGATGCAAGGAGGCAAAATGAATGTTTTGAGCAAATCGGGTGCAACGGTTGCGGCGGTTTTGTTGTTCACCAGTATAGCGATTGCTCAGCCCGTCACCAAACTCGCCGGCGATCTTGACGGGGAGTTGATTGAGAAAATCTGGTGCAGTTCAATCTTCTTTGAACACTCCTATGCCTATGAAGAAGGCAGCGAAGGCTACAATCGGTTCGACGCACTGGCATTTGATCTCGATGATGAGATCGCCGTCACGCTGAGGCGGATGGGCTGGGACCAAGACCGGATCGACGATCTCTGGGTTGCTTTCGACGATGCGTCGTTCGATCTGGCGCTTGAAGGTGAAGCCGCATTTGAGCCTGAACTTGAGGCTTGCCTTGCAGCATTTGACTGACCGGCGGGTATTACGCCGCCAATAGTGCATAATTGTCCCGGTACAAGGGGCCAAAACGCCCGGAAAAATTCGCCATGCGGCTTGTGGCGTAACTTTTATGCCCTATCTTATGAAACCGAGAGTCGCCGCATTGCGTACTGAGTCTGTATGCGTTTGTTCGTAGTGCGTGCGCTGACCACCTGAGTTGCCGGACCCTCCTCCCCCCCTGTTCCGGCACTTATGAAAGGATAGTCGATGTCCGACAAAGAAACGCCTGTAACAGAATTCGACCGGGAGAAGGTTTATCCGGTTCTGCCGCTGCGCGACATCGTGGTGTTTCCCTCCATGATCGTACCGTTGTTCGTTGGCCGCGAAAAATCTGTCCGGGCGCTTGAAGAAGTCATGCGCGAAGACAAGCACATCCTTGTCGTAACGCAAAAAAATGCGCAGGAAGACGATCCTGCGCCCGATGCCATTTACGAGATCGGCACCATCGCATCGGTTTTGCAATTGCTCAAATTGCCCGATGGAACGGTGAAGGTGCTGGTCGAAGGTCTGCATCGCGCCAAGATCGACAAATATGTCCAGACCGACGATTATTTCGAGGCGCAGGCCGAGCCGCTTGAGGTTGAAGGCCATGATGCTGTGGAAGCCGAGGCGCTGGCCCGCTCGGCTGTCACCGAGTTTGAAAACTACGTCAAACTCAACAAGAAGATCTCCTCTGAAGTCGTGGCAGCCGTCAACCAGATTGACGACCACTCCAAGCTGGCCGATACGATTGCCAGCCACCTGGCGGTCAAGATCGGCGATAAGCAGGATATCCTGGCGACCCCGTCGATAACCGGGCGGCTCGAGCGCGTGCTGGGGCTGATGGAAGGTGAAATTGGCGTATTGCAGGTCGAAAAGCGTATCCGCAGCCGCGTCAAGCGCCAGATGGAAAAGACCCAGCGCGAATATTATCTCAACGAGCAGATGAAGGCCATTCAGCGCGAGTTGGGCGATAATGAAGACGGCACCAACGAGCTTCAGGAGATCGAGGACCGGATTGCAAAGGCCAAGCTTTCCAAGGAAGCACGGCAGAAGGCCGAAGCCGAGGTCAAAAAGCTCAAGCAGATGAGCCCAATGTCGGCTGAAGCAACAGTCGTGCGCAATTATCTCGACTGGATGCTGAACCTTCCATGGGGCAGGAAGTCCAAGATCAAGAAGGATCTCAAGTTCGCCGAAGGCGTACTCGACAACGACCACTACGGGCTTGAAAAGGTCAAGGAGCGGATTGTCGAGTATCTTGCTGTGCAAAGCCGGACAGGCAAGCTGAAAGGCCCGATCCTATGCCTTGTCGGCCCTCCGGGCGTCGGCAAGACCTCGCTTGCACGCTCGATTGCAAAGGCAACAGGCCGTGAATATGTGCGCATGAGCCTTGGCGGGGTGCGGGACGAAGCGGAGATCCGCGGTCACCGGCGCACCTATATCGGGTCCATGCCGGGCAAGGTGATCCAGTCCCTCAAGAAGGCCGGGAAGGCCAACCCACTGTTCCTGCTCGATGAAATCGACAAGATGGGGCAGGACTTCCGGGGCGATCCGTCATCGGCTTTGCTCGAAGTGCTCGACCCGGAACAGAATTCGACCTTCCAGGATCATTACCTCGAAGTCGATTTCGACCTTTCGGATGTGATGTTCGTCACCACGGCCAATACGCTCAATATTCCCGGTCCTCTGCTTGACCGCATGGAGATCATTCGCCTCTCGGGTTACACCGATGAGGAGAAGTGGGAAATCTCGCGCCGGCACCTGATCCCGGAAAGCCTCAAGGAACACGGGCTGCGTGAAGACGAGTTCGAGTTGCCGGACGAAAGCCTGATGCTCC
The DNA here is from genome assembly GCF_003992625.1 of Pelagibacterium lentulum. Taxonomy (GTDB): domain Bacteria; phylum Pseudomonadota; class Alphaproteobacteria; order Rhizobiales; family Devosiaceae; genus Pelagibacterium; species Pelagibacterium lentulum. The sequence continues at coordinate 59,759 of NZ_RZMW01000004.1, forward strand.
TTACGCGCCGCTATACGCGCGAGGCCGGTGTGCGCAACCTCAAGCGCGAGATTGCCAATCTGATGCGCAAGGCCGTCAAGGAAATCCTTTTGACCGGCAAAAAGAAGATTGCCGTAACACCTGAAGTGGTTGAGGAATATCTTGGTCCGCCGCGGTTCCGTTATGGCGAGATCGATGCCGAACCGCAGGTTGGTGTCGTGACGGGTCTGGCGTGGACGTCGGTCGGCGGCGAATTGTTGACTATCGAAGGCATCATGAGCCCCGGCAAGGGCAAGATGACCGTGACCGGCAATCTCAAGGACGTGATGAAGGAATCGATTTCGGCGGCGGCAACCTATGTGCGGGCGCGGGCAATCGAATACGGAATCAAACCGCCCCTGTTTGAGAAGCGCGATATCCACGTGCATGTGCCCGAAGGCGCAACGCCCAAGGATGGCCCTTCAGCCGGTATCGCGATGGCGACGTCCATCGTTTCCGTAATGACCGGAATTCCGGTGCGCCACGATGTCGCCATGACAGGCGAGATCACGCTGCGGGGTCGGGTATTGCCAATTGGCGGGCTCAAGGAAAAGTTGCTGGCCGCGCTCCGGGGCGGGATCAAAAAGGTTCTGATTCCGGAAGAAAACGTCCGTGACCTCAAGGAAATCCCTGACAATGTGAAGAAGGGGCTGGAAATCGTGCCCGTTTCACGGATGGGAGAAGTGCTTGAGCATGCCCTTGTGGATAAGCTTGAGCCAATCGAGTGGAATTTCGACGAGGAAGCCAACGCCAAAGTTGGCAAAGGCTCGGACGAAAGCGAAGAGACGGGCAATGTTTTACCGCATTGATTGCGGACTTAACGCCTGCTGAAATTGTGACGGCACCCCAATGGGGTGCCGCTTTTTTTTGCGCGAATCGGACACCACAACGATTGGTGGGAGCAGGGTCTTCTAACCTTAGAGCAGGAAAACCGGACGATTATGGTTAGGAATGGGTAGCGAAGTGCAGTCCATTGGCCATTTCGCAGTGGAAAATGCGACAATAACTGGCTGAAACGCCCGGACTCCCGCAGTTCTCCTTGATTTCGCCCCGGAATCGTAAAAGGGTAATCGCGTTTCAGCCCGACCTGTCTATTGCGGGTGGGTAATTCACAGTGAGGAAACGCTATGAACAAAAATGATCTGAGCGCGGCAGTTGCCGAAAAAGCCGAACTCACCAAAGCTCAGGCTGGTGCGGCTGTCGATGCAGTGTTTGAGGCCATCACTGCATCGCTCAAGAACGGTGATGAAGTGCGTCTGGTTGGTTTCGGCACTTTCGCTGCAGCACAGCGTAAGGCCACCAAGGGTCGCAACCCTGCGACTGGTGCGGAAATCGATATTCCTGCATCCATCCAGCCCAAGTTCAAGCCGGGCAAGGGTCTCAAGGACGCACTGAACTAATATCAGGTTCTTAGCAGTCTTGAATGGTTTGGCCCCGAATAAATGTTCGGGGTCTTGCCGTTTTCGGGGGCAAAATACCGGGTGTGACCGGCAAGCCCAGATAAATGCACAAACATCGCGTTTGCCCTATTGACGGGGCAGGGCATTCGGCCTAATCAGTGCCCCGCGAACAGACGATTGCAACGCCAGACGGCAAGGCAATGCAAGGTTCGGGCGATTAGCTCAGTTGGTAGAGCGCCTCGTTTACACCGAGGATGTCGGCAGTTCGAGTCTGTCATCGCCCACCAATCTCTTATTAAGCTCCCGATATGTGAAGAATTTTTCGGTTTTGACCGCACGGGAGTCAAATAGTGGTTGCGCTCGGCCGGTTAGCGGCATTTTCAACCCACAATCCAAGTTGATGTTCTGTGCGCCATTGCAGCAATGGAGTGGGATAGGGACTGTCAGCTTTCGGCCAGACTTAGCGCTTTGTCTCCATTGGCTCTGCCAATCGCCGCGCGCCTGCTACATTCGTCCTGTTGGAAAGAGATTGTGCTGCGGATGGGAACGAACTGGCAATTTCAAGTTGGGACATGGCGATGGTGCCCCCTGTTTCGGTGGATAGGAATTGCATCGTAAAACGGTCTGTCGCTTGCTGGAGGGGAAAGTGGCCAAGCGACCTTCATAGCTGAGGCGGTTGACCTTAACGTGGACAGTCGTCTTATCGATGTGCGCGAATAGGTGCAGCGGTATATCGGATTATGTCTTTCCGGTTTGAGCGGTCAGATGCGCAAGATAGTCTCGCAGCATCGCGACTCGTCTCGGTCTGAAGCTGCGCCCAGTCAGTATGGGCCGCGCGATCCGGGTGATGTCGAACATCCGATAGGCGTACCGCATGTTGCACCACGCAAGCACGATGAGCTTTTGTCCGTGTACATAAGGCAAAGCGGCAGGATAGTTCTGTGGGCAAGCACGCCGGTTTTATCCGTGTAAGTGATCTCCAACAGCTCCTCCTGCCAGCACGCTTGCCGAACACTGTCAATCGTCCCATCGACCTGCATCCGCGCGTCAGGACGGTAGGTCTGCGAAATCGCATGGATCAGCTGTTGCTCCCGATCGTCAGGCAGTATCGCGACGACCTTGGCCAACGCTGACTTGGCGGCCTTGGCAAGAGCAGGGTCGCCCATGCTGCCGACCTCGGCAAGCCCAAGGGCAAGGGCCTCGATCTCGGTGCGCTCGAAGGTTTGGGGCGGCAGCGCGTAATCTTCAACCAGCCGATACCCGTAGCCGCGCTCGCCCTCTATGCGGGCCCCTGCCGCGCGCAAGCTGTCTATGTCCCGGTACAGCGACCGCAAGGACAATTCCGTTTCCTCGGCCAGGCGCGCCGCAGTGATCGGAGGCGCCATGACGCGCATGGCCTGCAGGAGACGAAAGAGACGGTCGGAACGGGCCATGCTTCAAACTGCCGGAAACTGTCAGTTGGTCAACTCTATAAGCCCAGGCGTCAAGCAAGCCAACATGGAGAAAAGGCAATGACCATCAAGACGACCACGCACCTAAACTTTCGCAATCAGGCGCGCGACGCCCTGGACTTCTACCATTCCGTCTTTGGCGGTGAGCCAGTGCTGGTGTCCTACAAGGATGCTGGTGCCGTGCAGAACCCCGATGAAGCCGACCAGATCATGTGGGGGCAGGTCGCCTCCGACGCAGGCTTTTCGATCATGGCCTATGACGTCCCTTCGCGCCTGTCTTATGCCCCAGGCGAAATCCCTGTCTTCGTATCGGTGCGCGGTGACAGTGCAGATGAGATTTCCGGGTACTGGGACAACTGTCCGAAGGCGCGACCGTGATCCAGGATCTGGCGCCGGCCGGTTGGTCGCCCCTTTATGGCATGCTCAGGGACAAGTTTGGCGTAACCTGGGTGCTTGACGTCGCTGTGGCCTACCAGCCCTCATAGCGTCGGGCGCTACCGATGGGACCTGCCGCGCCACGCCTTCCAAGAGATCGGGGTTATCTGGGCGTGAAGTCTATCCATTGATAATCGTTGCGATGCTCCCGAGTAAGGGGGCGTCTGCAATTGGCGCATCCTCGCGTATCCTTCAGCGTCTAAAATGGCATCGTGAGTCGACCAAAAGGCCATGGCAGCCCAGGATCGGTGTTTTGCTTACGCCATTGTCTGTGCCCGTTGGATGTTACCCACTCACTCGGCGAGCGCCTCGCTACGCCAGCCCGCGCCTGTGACTGAGGGTTCGAGACTGAGACGACCTACAATCTGTTCGATTGCAGCGGTTTGCTTTTTGTCGTCCGACGCGACAACCGCGGTAATTTCGACCCGATCGCTATCCTCGATATTTATGCTTTCGAGTTGCCGGAGGTGCAATGACTCACTGGCAAGGCCCTGCAGCAGAAGAGCGCGGATATGGGCCTCCTGAGGCGACTTGCATACGACCTCCACCTTGAAGCCATCACTTAACTCGCTCGATGCCAGCGGCTGGGCGTTGATACGGAAAATCAGGGGCCGCAGCAGCAGATTGACAAAGATGATCATCGCAGTCGCGATCGCGGCGTGCCAGATCGCGCCAGCACCTGCCAGAACTCCGATTGCTGCCGAGCACCACAGCGTTGCAGCCGTATTGAGGCCGCGAACGTTAAGCCCCTCCTTGAAGATCACGCCTGCGCCGAGAAAACCAATACCGGAGACAACCTGTGCAGCAACACGCGTCGGGCTCAATTCGTCCTCGAACAGCCCAGCAAAGACAACGAATATTGCCGCGCCGAGACAGACCAACGTATTTGTGCGCAATCCGGCCAGGCGCTGCCGCCATTGCCTTTCAAATCCGATCAGCCCGCCCAACAGCAAGGCGGCGGAAAGGTTGATTGTCATGTCGAGCAAGGAATGCATGAAAGGCCTCCTGAAGAGCGGGCAAAGAGCCGGTTATCGCTGTCCAATGACAGGTACGTGACGGTCTGCCCGCGGCGCGAAAAACGCGTCGCGGGCCGTTTTCAACGTCAGGCAGGCATTGGCAGGAAGCTTGTTGCGATGGCAAAGTAGATGAGGACGCCTGCTGCGTCCGCAATCGAGGTGACAAGTGGTGCCGACGCAGTCGCAGGATCCAGCCGTAGCCGGGACAGGACAAACGGAAGGCTCATACCGATCACGCTGCCTACGATCACGATGATGACCATTGACATGGAAACCACTACGGCGATTTCCGGGCCGCCGCGGAAAATGCCGATAACCGATACTGCCAGCGCCATCGATAGCCCCAGCAGTCCCGCCACCAGAACTTCCTTGCCGATCATGCGGCTCCAGTCCCTTAGCCGGACATCCCCGGTCGCAAGCCCGCGTACCATGAGCGTTGCGGCCTGCGAACCGGCATTGCCACCAGAATCGATGAGCAGGGGCAGGAAGAACACAAGGGCGACGTAAGCCTCAATCGTCTCCTCGAATGCTGCAATCCCGGCACCCGAAAAGATATTGCCGAACACAAGCACCACCAGCCAGACGATGCGCGCGCGATAGAGCACAAAGATGCTTGCATCCTTCACATTGGTCATCAGGCCGCGAACCGTCCCACCCTTGTGAAAATCCTCGGTGAATTCCTGCTGCTCAACATCGGCCGCGTCGTCGTGGGTAACGATACCGACTAGCCGCCCGTCGCGGTCGACTACCGGCACGGCAAGAATGTCGTACTTGCGAATGCGCTCAGCGACCTGTTCCTGATCGGTATCGACATCCACCGCAAGGGTCTTGGTGTCCATTATGTCGTCAACCAGTGTCTTTTCGGGCGCGGTGATCAAGTCCTGCAGCCGTACCGAGCCGATGAGCTTGCGATCACCATCGACCACATAAGCGCGATAGATGGTTTCTTTCGCTGGCGCCTCATTGCGCAGTTTGGCTATCGCTTCGGGCGCAGTAGCCTTTGCATCGACGATAGCGTAGTCAGAGGTCATGATCGCGCCTGCCGTACCCTCGTCATAGGCCGCAAGCCGCAGCAGATCCTCGCGTTCGGCATGGGCCAAGGCCGGAAGAAGTGCCTTTTTCTGGTCGTCCGATAGCGCGTTATACATGTCGGCGCGCTCGTCGGCCTCCATTTCGGTCACGATCTGTGCAAGGCGCCCGCGTGGCGCAGCTATCGCCAGATCGGCCTGTTGATCGTGTGGTAGATAGCCGAATACAGTGGCCTGCTTGTCGAGCGGAAGCTGATCCAGCACCATCCAGCCTTCGCTGGGGAGGAGTTCGGCTACAAAGTTGGCGAGATCGGCTGGATGCTCGTTTTCGAGCGCCACTTTGAGCGAGCCAAGGTCGTTGCGTGCGATATAGCTGCGCAGAGCGGCGGTGATGATTTCGGTGGTCATATTTTGTCTCCGTTGGACATAAGTATTTCATTGCGCCCACGGAGACAGGGCCTTGAGGCGCTAGCGTCCGGGAGCGGTCGTTCCTGTTTTCTGGAGATTGACGGCCGCAGCACCGCTCGGGCGCCGGGCCGTCCAACTAGGCCCTTCTTCCATTGCAATAGTCCTTTAGTTTTTTGACGGCCGCACGACAAAGCCCGCAAAAGCCGATGTGCTTTCACGCGCGGGATCACGGGGGGATGTCAGTAAAAGCTTCATGCCCGCCTCCATCTGTCCCAAGCGGACGACGGGCGGGCTGCGCATAGGGCGCGAGACCTGCTCAGGTCATCCGTTCAGGAACGTTCTGTCAAATGTCAATGCACGGCCGAGGCCGCACCTACTGGAACTGTCCATCAATTTCCCATTGATTGGTTACTACCCGTAACGGGCAGTTGAGGCATGAACTGCCCTGATCCAGTCGCGCTGTCAAGCCCTGAACGATTTCCAGCGGGAGGTCGGCTTTTTTGCCTGCCAGACACTGAGCAAATCGCGTATAGGCCTAGCGGGACGACAGGTTCCGGCATAATCAAGGTGATCCATGACATATCTCGAAGCCGTTATATTGGGTTTGGTGCAGGGCGTTTTCATGTTCGTGCCGGTGTCCTCGACTGCCCATCTGGTGCTGACACAGCACTTGATGATTGCGATGGGCTCTGACTTGCCTCCACCCGAAAGCCCTGCCATGATCTTGTTCGATCTGGTCGTGCATGTGGGCACACTGGTTTCCATTGCGATCGTTTTCCGCCGCTCTCTTTCGGCACTGGTTCGTGCCAGCCTTGCCGAAACCGTAACTCTCGTTCGCCAGCCAAGCCTTCCGCCGAAAATCGGTCCGTTTCTCTGGCTTATGCTTATGGGTGTCTTAACAGTCGGGATTACCGGCGTTCTCGGGCTACTGCTCAAGCGCTATTTCGAGATGGTGTTCGCCTCGCCCCAAATGCTGGTCGTTACGCTGCTGACCACTGCAATACTGCTTTTCATCACCGACAAGCTGCCGCCACGACCGCTTGGTGTCAAAAAAATCGGCGTACGGATTGCGGTTATCATAGGTCTGGCGCAATGCCTTGCGCTGATCCCTGGTCTTTCGCGCTCGGGCATGACGATAATCGCCGGGCTATTTGCCGGACTGAAGCGGCGCTGGGCTGCCGAATACAGTTTCCTCGTCGCTATCCCCACGATTCTTGCCGCAAGCCTGCTGCAGTCGCTGGAGGTATTTTCTGGGCAAGGATTGCAGGGAATTGGATTTGGACCGCTTGCAGTTGCCTTTGTGACGGCGGCCGTCGTCGGAACATTGGCGCTCAAACTAGTTCTGGCACTGCTCTACCGCGCGCAGCTCAAGATTTTCTCGGTCTATCTGGTAGGGCTTGCTGCGCTTGTTGGATTTGGCGTGTTCGACGGGCTGATTTAAGCGGGCCGCAACGTCCTGCTTCTCAGTTTCGCTGAAATAGGGCCGCTAACGCTTGACGCGGTTTTGTGGCCGTTAGTTCTGATCATCACTCGACCGTAGGCTTTTTGCCGCGCAGGGATTTGACGGTGCTGCGACGGGCCTTGCTGTCGAGGCGGCGCTTTTTGGAGGCAAGGGTAGGGCGCGTGGCTCGACGTCGCTTGGGCGGCGTGGCCGCTCTTTCAAGCAATGCTACGAGGCGTTCGACAGCATCCTGACGATTGAGCGTTTGTGTGCGGTGACGATCGGCGATGATGACGATTGTACCGTCCTTGGTCAGCCGCGCGCCGGCGGCGGCCATAGCCCGCATCTTTACGCCTTCAGGCAGGGTTTCGGCGTTCTTTATATCGAATCGCAACTGCACCGCGCTTGCGACCTTGTTTACGTTCTGGCCGCCAGGCCCTGAACTGCGCACAAAGGCGAAGTCCAGCGCATCTTCTGGAATCGAAAGATTTGGCGTTATGGGAATCGATGCTGCCACAGGTGTTATTCGAGCTTTACTGCCGTGCCATAAGCCAGGATTTCGGCGGCGCCCTGCGAAATGGCAGAGGTGGAAAAGCGCATTGCAATGATGCCATCGGCGCCCATCATGCGAGCATTGGCGACCATACGATCATAGGCTTGCTCGCGGGCCTCGGCCATGAGCTTTGTATATTCTCCAACTTCGCCGCCCACCAGATTGCGCAGGCCTGCGATGAGATCGGTGCCCACATGACGGGCGCGAATCGTATTGCCGCGTACAATGCCTATGGTCTGGGTGATGGTGCGACCGGCAACGGTTTCGCTGGTGGTGACAAACATGTTGCGATCCCTTTAAGCCAATCACTGATCGATATTCTTGTCGTAATAATCGTCTTCTGCGTTGGTCAGCCGCTGATAAATGACCATGATTAACAGGCCCAGCGCAATTGCAATGAATCCCAGGCCAAAAATGCCGAACGGAATGGCGGTCAGCAAACCGGTGATCCAGATGGCCAGCCAGAGCACGCCAAAAATAACGATAATGACGAGGGCGATGGTATCGAGCCGCATGGCGCTTCCTGGATAAGGTGGGCGGTCCGGCAAGTTGCCTTGCATGATCCGATTTCGACAGTGTGGCGCAAATGGGCGGAAAATCAAGTGTTTACAAGTTGTAAGCGCGACCGCGATTGGCCCGGTTTTCCCCAGCAATGCGTTAAAATGCAAGGAAATGAAAATTCCTTCACAAAGTGCAGTTGAACCCGCTTGACTTGGGCATGGGAGGCGGCTAAACGAAGCCCACCTTGCGGGGGACGAAAGTTCTCTGACGCGCAAGGGGGTGTAGCTCAGTTGGTTAGAGCGCCGGCCTGTCACGCCGGAGGTCGCGGGTTCGAGCCCCGTCACTCCCGCCACTCTTTTCCCAGTTTTGTTCATGTTTCAGCGCTTCCGCATGGTAGCGCTTTTTTCATGCCGGCATTTCTGCGTACGCATAAAGAAAAAGGCCCTGCGGTGAGCAGGGCCTTTTTCGCGTTTTGCCGGCTGGAAGCCTAAAAATGGAAATTCACGCCGGCACGTACGGTGTGGACGCGAAAGCCCATGTCCACTGGTCCGTCAATTAGCGTGTAGGTTGCGGTGCGCAAGTCCGTGTAGAGGTACTCGGCCTTAAAGCTAATGGATTCGCTAACGGCGACTTCGGCGCCAACGCCTGCGGTCCAGCCGAAATGGTTTTGATGATCGATTGAAGCGGCATCGAAATCAGTGTCGTCGAGCGTTCCGCGGCCAAAGGCCAGACCACCCGTCACATAGGGCATGAAGTTATCGATTGCGACACCGGCGCGTGCGCGAACCGTTCCGAAATAGTCGAGTGAGCCAATAACATCATCGCCACCGAAGTCGACCGTTTGCGACATGCCGGAAATCTGAACATCGCCTTCAATACCCAGAACGAACATGTCCATCTGATAGTTAGCGCCAATCTGCACACCACCAAATAGCCCGCTTATGTTATCCAGCGGCTCACTCGTTAGGCCGAAGCCATCATCAAGAACCAGAGCATTGCCGTCGCCATCTACTGCGCGGCCAAAGCCGTAACCAGCATTGATACCCGCATAAACGCCGGTCCAATCAAAGATCATGGCTTCCGGGGCGACGGGAATTGTTGGCATCGGAATTATAGGGTCGGCGGCCTGGGCAGCAGCACTTGCTGAAACCAGCATCGTTGCGCTTAACAATACAAAGCGAAAGTTCATGCTTGAAGTCCCTAGGGTCGAGACTCAATCATAGCCAATATGCGACTGCGGCCGCGAGCATGACAGCGGAAAGGTAATTCCGGGCGAGTTTGTCGTATCGTGTTGCGACACGGCGGAAATCCTTGAGGCGGCAGAACGTGGCTTCGACACGCCAGCGGTCCTTGTAGCGCTTCTCATCGTAACGGATTATGCGCTTGCGGTTCTTGCGGCCAGGGATCACGGGGATAGTGTTCTGGCTGCGCAGAGTGGTCCGAAGTCGATTGGCATCATATCCCCGGTCAGCGATGAGCCGCTTCATGCCCATCGTATGAGTGATGAGCAGATCGGCACCCGTCATGTCCGAGGCGTTGCCGGGCGTCAGGATGAGGCGGAGCGGCCTTCCCAGAACATCGACGAGCGCGTGGACCTTGGTGGTCCGGCCACCACGCGAGATGCCAATGGCATTGGCTTTCGCCCCCCTTTTCCCCCGCCTGCACAGCGATGGGCCTTGATATAGCTGCTGTCGATCTGGGCTGTTTCGGCTATCCAGCCCTGTTCGGTTAACGCGGCCAGGATGCGTGCCCAGATGCCGCGACGGCTCCAGCGGTTCCAGCGATTATAAACGGTTGTCGCAGGGCCATACTCGACAGGGCAATCAACCCAGCGCCCGCCGCACTTGAGCATATGTATAATTCCCGAAATCACCCGCCGGTCATTAACCCGGCGCGCCCCAGGTTGGTTCTGAGGGAGGTGCGGCTCAATGGCCGCCCATGCTTCATCGCTCAACCAAAACAGTCTGCTCATCAACGCCTCCAGCTCAATCCAAAGCCAAAGAATCTGATTTGCAGCATCTATTCAATAAGCTGATTGGGTTTGGACCCTA
>NZ_RZMW01000005.1 GCF_003992625.1 Pelagibacterium lentulum
CAGGCCCAAGCGGTTCTGACCGGCGACCAGGAGCTTGCCAATGCCATGCAGTTCGATGAATTGCGGCGCTCGCTTGGTACGGTGGTTGGTGATCTTTCCGCCACGTTTGAAGAAACGATCACCACGGCTATAATTCCGATGAACGGGCGGCTCGTGGCGCTCGCCGATGCCCTGACCGAACTATCTGCTGCGGATGCCGGCGATATATCGTCAGCGCGTATTAGGTTCACTGCAATGTCCGGCCCGAGTGGCTATGCGCGCGTCGGTATTGAAACGCGCTTCGATGTTGCCAATACCGGCGATTATCGGCTGGCTGGTAGTTATTGGGATACTCCAAACGACCCCCAATTGCCCACCCGCAGAGTTGAGATTGCCGAGCAGTTCATCATTGCGGAAAGTGCTGCTGCCGCTGGATCGCAACCCTTTATTTTTGAGGGCGGAAATCTGCGCGTGCCGAACGCGTACATCTGGGGCTTAACGGCGGTCAATATCGAGACGGCATCTATTGCTGCAGACTTGGGTTTCATTCAAACGCTGACATCTGAGCAGGCGTTCATTGATAACCTGCAGGTGGGATGGGCTGCGATTGAAAACGCAGTTGTCAACAATCTGGTCGTTAACGCGGCGATGATAGGAGACCTTGCCGTAACCCGGATCAAGCTCGAAGAGGGCTCTGTTACTGACGTTTACAAGGCTGGACCCACTTCCGGAAGCATGTCCGCACCGGGAACCATAACGTTGAACAGTCAAACTATAAATGTAGGCGCAGGTGATCTTATATCAGCTGGAGCGGTCGTTGTGGGTTTTGGAGGCGGGAACGTTAGCAATGGCGGCTTTCGTATGTTCATCGAAATGGTGGCGGGTGGTGATGTTTACGTCATAGGTGAAGGTACGAGCGCTAGTTGGACAAACCAGTCTGAAAGAAACGCCGCCCCTGAACCCTATGCAAGTGGGTTGGCCCTATCTCCAATTACCGGAAATGTAACAATTCGATCAAGAATTCAGCTTTTCGGCTCGATTGCCTACTCGGGAACCCGTCGCCTAACATCCAATGTTGCACGCCGCTGATCCGGTTTTTACATACAATTATTGAGGGGCCGTGACCCACATTCAAGTCACGCCAGAAATCGCCTTGCGAGAGGCGATGATCGAAAACCAGTTCCTGAAAAACCGCACCCTGATCCTCGCACAGCAATGCGCTGATAAGGATCAGCGGATCGCGGCGCTTGAGGCGCAAGCCCAAGAGCAAGAACAATCCGCGCCGCCGGAAGGCGACTGACCTGACCAAAATCACCGTACCGACCGCCGCCCACTGAGGCGGCTTTTTTATTGGAGACACCATGACAGTAATGAGTGATTACGTCACGGGCACCGTAAGCCTAACCAATGGCTCGGCATCGTTCACTGGAGCCGGCACAGGCTGGGCGCTGGCGGGATTTCGTGAGGGCGATACGATCATCGATATTACTGGCGCCACTGAATATTGGGGCGTAATCGCGACGATTGACGCTAATGGGGCAGGGACGCTCACCAAGCCGTGGGAAGGCCCGACGCTGAGCGATGCCGCCTACCGTATGCGCTACCAGCCTGACGGCAGCCGTGTGACGGCACAGGCGCGGCAATTGATCGAGCTGTTGGGCAATGGCAATTTGCAAGGTCTTGCGGGCCTTTCGGGCAGTGCCGATCAGGTCATTATGTTTACCGGGCCGGGTACTGTTACGACCGTACCAAAGACCGACCTGACAAGCGGTGCGAACTATGACGTGCAGGTGGATACGCTGGCGGCGCGGGCAGCCTATGATGGGATGGATGAGGGCTTTTCTGTTCTGGTAAGCGATACCGGAGATGGGCGCTCGGCGATTTTTTCAAAGGCATCGGCGACAAGCGGAGACTGGACCGATCCTGCTTATGTGACGGGAGCAGGTTATAGCCTTTCGATTGGCGATGTTGATGCAATTCCATTCGGCGAGTCGCCCAATGTCACGCTGACGCCTGGGGCAGGTGGCGGCGCGCTGAACTTCGAGATTCCGGCTGGCATGATCGTAGAGCCGGGGTCGATCACA
>NZ_RZMW01000006.1 GCF_003992625.1 Pelagibacterium lentulum
CAGGCCCAAGCGGTTCTGACCGGCGACCAGGAGCTTGCCAATGCCATGCAGTTCGATGAATTGCGGCGCTCGCTTGGTACGGTGGTTGGTGATCTTTCCGCCACGTTTGAAGAAACGATCACCACGGCTATAATTCCGATGAACGGGCGGCTCGTGGCGCTCGCCGATGCCCTGACCGAACTATCTGCTGCGGATGCCGGCGATATATCGTCAGCGCGTATTAGGTTCACTGCAATGTCCGGCCCGAGTGGCTATGCGCGCGTCGGTATTGAAACGCGCTTCGATGTTGCCAATACCGGCGATTATCGGCTGGCTGGTAGTTATTGGGATACTCCAAACGACCCCCAATTGCCCACCCGCAGAGTTGAGATTGCCGAGCAGTTCATCATTGCGGAAAGTGCTGCTGCCGCTGGATCGCAACCCTTTATTTTTGAGGGCGGAAATCTGCGCGTGCCGAACGCGTACATCTGGGGCTTAACGGCGGTCAATATCGAGACGGCATCTATTGCTGCAGACTTGGGTTTCATTCAAACGCTGACATCTGAGCAGGCGTTCATTGATAACCTGCAGGTGGGATGGGCTGCGATTGAAAACGCAGTTGTCAACAATCTGGTCGTTAACGCGGCGATGATAGGAGACCTTGCCGTAACCCGGATCAAGCTCGAAGAGGGCTCTGTTACTGACGTTTACAAGGCTGGACCCACTTCCGGAAGCATGTCCGCACCGGGAACCATAACGTTGAACAGTCAAACTATAAATGTAGGCGCAGGTGATCTTATATCAGCTGGAGCGGTCGTTGTGGGTTTTGGAGGCGGGAACGTTAGCAATGGCGGCTTTCGTATGTTCATCGAAATGGTGGCGGGTGGTGATGTTTACGTCATAGGTGAAGGTACGAGCGCTAGTTGGACAAACCAGTCTGAAAGAAACGCCGCCCCTGAACCCTATGCAAGTGGGTTGGCCCTATCTCCAATTACCGGAAATGTAACAATTCGATCAAGAATTCAGCTTTTCGGCTCGATTGCCTACTCGGGAACCCGTCGCCTAACATCCAACGTTGCACGCCGCTGATCCGGTTTTCAGCGACAATTATTGAGGCTCCTATGTCCCACGTCCAAGTCACACCCGAAGTCGCCTTGCGTGAGGCGATGATTGAAAACCAGTTTCTCAAGAACCGAGTTCTGATCCTGTCCCAGCAATGCGCGGACAGGGACCGCAGGATTGCGGAACTGGAGGCGGCAAGCGAACCGCCCGCAGACCAAGACTAACCAGCCTTCACAGACCAGACAACGCCGCCCAATGAGGCGGCTTTTTTATTGGAGAAACCATGACCGTAATGAGTGATTACGTCACGGGCACCATCAGCCTGACCAATGGCTCTGCATCGTTCACTGGAACCGGCACCGGCTGGCAATTGGCCGGGTTCCGTGAGGGCGACACGATCATCGATATTACCGGCGCCACGGAATATTGGGGCGTGATCGCGACGATTGACGCCAACGGGGCAGGGACGCTCACCAAGCCGTGGGAAGGGCCTGACCTTACCGATGCCGCCTATCGTATGCGCTACCAGCCTGACGGCAGCCGTGTGACAGCACAGGCGCGGCAATTGATCGAGCTTCTAGGCAACGGCAATTTGCAAGGTCTTGCGGGCCTTTCGGGCAGTGCCGATCAGGTCATTATGTTTACCGGGCCGGGTACTGTTACGACCGTACCAAAGACCGACCTGACAAGCGGTGCGAACTATGACGTGCAGGTGGATACGCTGGCGGCGCGGGCAGCCTATGATGGGATGGATGAGGGCTTTTCTGTTCTGGTAAGCGATACCGGAGATGGGCGCTCGGCGATTTTTTCAAAGGCATCGGCGACAAGCGGAGACTGGACCGATCCTGCTTATGTGACGGGAGCAGGTTATAGCCTTTCGATTGGCGATGTTGATGCAATTCCATTCGGCGAGTCGCCCAATGTCACGCTGACGCCTGGGGCAGGTGGCGGCGCGCTGAACTTCGAGATTCCGGCTGGCATGATCGTAGAGCCGGGGTCGATCACA
>NZ_RZMW01000007.1 GCF_003992625.1 Pelagibacterium lentulum
GCCGTCCATCTCTATCGCACAACCCAAAGGCATAGCCGGAGGGCGCTTTGACATGGCCCATAAAAAAGGCGGGCCGAAGCCCGCCAGTTTTTTTGAATATATCTGGAAAAGGATCAGAACAGGCGCAGAACCGACTGGTCGGCCTGGCTGGCCAGCGAGAGCGCGGTTTGCGAAAGCTGCTGGCGGGTCTGGAGGGCCAGCATGTTTGCCGCTTCTTCGTTGGTATCGGCAAGCGTCAGATCGGAGGCTGCGGTTTCCAGCGTGTTGATCATGTTCTTGGTGAAGTTTTCGCGGTTCTGCACGATCGAAAGGGTGGAGCCGAAGTCTGAAGCCTGCGAGCGTACTTCACCGAGTGCCTGTTGAACGTCGCGCAGGAAGCCGTCGATACCGGAGTCGAGATCGAGTTCTTGTTCCGCAATGTCGCGCAGTCCGAGCGTTGCCGAATTGATTGGGCGCACTTCGCCATCGCGGTTCTTCGCTTCAATTTCAAGGAATGAGGTTCCAAGCTCGTTGAACACAATCTTGAGCTGATCGCCGCGCAGAAGGTTGATACCGTTGACCGAGGAATCGTCAGCAAAGCCGTTCAACTCATTGCGCAACTCGTTGAACTGCTTGGAGAGGTTGGCGCGAACGTTATTGCCCTTGATCGTATCGTTGACCCCAACGGTGATGCCGGCATCCACAGCGTCACCACTGACCTCAAGGTCCTGCGTTGAAATATTTTCAATGCGCAAGGTGCCCTTATCGTTGGAGGCGCGAATGCGGTTCTTGAGATCGGGTTCGTTGTTGAGATAGGCAACCAGATCATCCAGCGTGTCGATTGTCTGAATCGGGTTGGCAGGATTGAGATTGCCGCCATCGAGCGTGTAGGTGCCGCCATCGATACTGCCGCCAGTGAGGGTAATCACGTCAGCGGCGCCGAGTTGTGCAACATCAACTGCGTAGCTCTGCACCATGAAGCTCTTGTCCTGGCGTGCCTGGCGCAGCGTGGATTGCATCTGCTCAAGCGTCTTGGTGATCGAGCTGAGGCCGTTATCGGCGGCTTCGATGATGCGGATGCCGGTGGACATGGAATCGAGCAGCGAACCGATATCGGATGCGCGGGCCTTGAGAGCCGACGAGGTGAAGAAGTTCGTTGGGTTGTCCAATGCAGAGTTGACCCGCTTGCCCGTTGCGAGCCGCGTTTGGGTCTGATCCATCATCTTGGACGTCCCCTGCAAGTGCAGGAGATTGGAGCGCACGGCTTTGGAAAGGGTCACATCGGACATGATTGCAAGGTCTCTCTCAAATAAACAATGGTCGAATCAGCCCCCCAGATACGAGCTGTTAACCATGATTTTGCTGACCAAGTGCTACCGAATGGTTAATAAACTTTGACTTAAGCCGTTAAAATTAACGCTTGGGTCTTAAATAGTCCGGTCGCGGAGAGAGAGGGAGGATTGTGGTGGGGACCAACGCTCGCGCATCTGACTGGCGAGCGCTTTTTGCTCCGGTGAAGGAGGGGGGAGCTCGGCAGCAATACGGCTTGCATCAAACAGTGTCGATGCAGAGACGGGAACGCTAGCGCATTGATCTGCATCGTCTTTATGGATGTATGGGACGTCCGGCGCATCGTCCCGGCTGGCGCGCAGGTCAAGGCCAGCGGTGGCGCTGCCGGTGATTCTCGCAATGCCGCGCTGGCGCGGTTTGGAGGGCCGTGCCGGGGCACTTGAAAGAACGCCTAAAGGGCCTTGCAGTAGTGTAATTGCGCCTGCCACGTGTTAACCATTTCATCCGGCAATGGGAAATTCTTGCCGGGTAAAATATGCCTATGCACGTGAGCAGGCCGTCAAGTAAATCGATAAAACTGTACTAAAATGGTACCGTTTTACTTTTGCGGGTAAGATTACGAGGCACGGTTGACCGAAATCCCTTTGAAAACCGGGGTGGCCTGCTGGGGTGAATTGCCCAGGGCATCATAGACTTTGGGAACCTCGTCGCGGCCGCATTGGCGGGCTACGTCGAGCAGGATGGTTTCGGAAACTGACTTTGCCGTGGCCAGAACCTTGAGGTTTTCTGCCATTTGCGTTGCCAGCGCCTCATGTCCGCGGCGAAGGATTTCAACACGTTCGGGCGCTTCGTTTTTGAGACGTTCCGCGGAACGCTGTACGGCGCGGGCGACCGTCACATAGTCCTGAGCCAATTGCGCCTTCTCGGCTGTGAGTGCGCCAGCTTCCCGAATATGACCGGCATGCAAGTGCATGGTTTCGCGGGCCATAACGTCGACAAGGCTGTTCAGCGCGCTTTCCGCGCGCTCACAAAGCGTTACAGCATCAAGCGTTTCAAGGGTTTCGAGGCGATCTGCAGCGCTCATCGTCTATAGGCTCCGATTGCAGCCGAAGCGGGCATAGCCGCCTGCGGCATCTGTTGTTGTTCCAAAAGAGTTGCGACAAGCTGATCGGCAATACCGATGCCGCCTGCCTTGGCCATTTGATCGGCATATTGCTCGGCCATCATGCCGCGCCAGGTTTCCTCGGCATAACCGCCGCCGAACATGCCGTCGGTTTCAAGGCCCTTGAACATTTCGCTGACCAGCGTGTTGAGAAACACGCCTTCGAGTTCCTGGGCCTTTTCCCGCAATTGGTTGACGGGGTCGGATTTCGACCCAAGGCCGTGGGCGAAGGTGTTGAGTGTTGCGATGCTCATCAGATCACCTCGATTTCGGCTTGCAGTGCGCCGGAGGTCTTGATCGCCTGAAGAATGGCGATGAGGTCGCGCGGGCTGATGCCCAAAGCGTTGAGGCCATCCACAAGCTGTTGCAGCGTGATCGATTCCGGTACGACTGCGAGCTGAGTCTCGTTGGTGATGACGTCGATCTGCGTGTTGGGTTCGATAGCCGTTTCGCCGAACGAGAAGGGCTCAGGCTGAACCACCTGTGGATTTTCGGCGATCGTTACGGTCAGGTTGGAGTGGGCAATGGCAACCGTGGAAACGCGCACTTCCCTGCCGATAACGATAATGCCGGAATTTTCGTCGATGACGATGCGGGCGGACTGGTCGGTCTGTACCACGAGTTGCTCGATGTCGGTCAGGAGGTCGACAATGTTGCCATTGAAATGGGCGGGCAGGGTGAGGCGCACAGTTGCCGGATCGGTCGGGATTGCAACCGGCACGCCGATCAGGTCGTTGATGGCAAGAGCTATGCGGCGCGACGTGGTAAGATCGGGATTGCGTAGCGACAGCCGCAGTGAATCCTGTGCGCCGAGCGAGAAGTTGATTTCGCGTTCGATCAATGCACCTGAAGCGATGCGGCCTGTGGTTGGCACGCCTGAGATTACCGTGGCAGCATCGCCCGAATATTCAAAGCCATTGATGAGAACCGAGCCTTGGGCAATGGCATAAACTTCGCCATCGGCACCGAGGAGCGGCGTTACGAGCAACGTGCCGCCCTGGAGGCTGCCTGCGTCGCCCAGCGCGGAAACCGTAACGTCGATGCGACTGCCTTGTGTCGAGAAGGCTGGAAGGTTGGCCGTCACCATGACTGCGGCAACGTTGGCGGTGCGCAGGTTTTCTCCGCGCGTGTTAACACCCATGCGTTCGAGCATGGCCTGCAGGCTTTGCCGGGTAAATGGCGAGTTGTTGAGGCTGTCGCCTGTGCCGTTGAGGCCCACCACAAGGCCGTAGCCCACGAGTTGGTTATCGCGAATCCCCTCGATCTCGACGATGTCTTTAATACGTGCCGGCGCAGCTTGTGCCGGGAGCAAAGGGGCAAGGAGCGACGTCAATGCGACTGCTCCTGCCATCATGATCCTGAATACCTTGTGCGTCATTGCTTTCCCGATTCCGTTGCTTGCCAACCCTTCCCCAAGGGCAGGCGAATGTTTCGGGTATAACAAAGCGAAAAGCGTGCCAGTTTTTGATGCCTGGTTATAAGGCGTTGTTTTATATAGATTTTAGTCGTATATGGGCAGCTTTTGCCTAGGCCGAGACAGGTGATGGCGGCATGAGTTGCCGGGCAATTAATGTAAAATTAACAGGTCTGGGCAAATTCTGCCGCTCAAGAAACGGTTAACCATAAGGGGCCGCGGCACATCATGCGGATCGGCGGAACAGGACGGCCATTGCCAAGTAGCGGAAGGACGAAAGTATCCGGCGCTCAGGGCGGTGGTGTATTTGAGCCTGACGTTGCCGGAGAGCCACAACGCGCTGCAAATATTTCTGCTTCGTCCACGGCGAATGGCATCGGTGCGCTGCTGGCGATGCAAGCCGTGGAGGATGCGGTCTATGGGCGGCGTAAGGCGATGAAGCGGGCGAATCTGTTGCTCGATACGCTTGAGGAAATGCGGTTGGATTTGCTGGCCGGCCGTGTGAGCGAAGGGCGTCTCAACCGCGCTATCGCATTGTTACAGCAGGCGAAAAGCCATTCCGAACCTGGGCTGGACGAGGTTGTTGCCGATATAGAACTGCGGGTCAGGGTGGAATTGGCAAAGCTCGGCAAATACCCCAGCTTCTAGCAAATGCCCGAAATTGTTTCGAGTTAAGGCGCCCAAATTTCCTGAAGCGGGGCCCAGCGCCTAATTCTGCTTTCTTGTGGAAGTCTTGAGCTGCATTCACCTTCACCGCGAATCTTTGTTGCCCGCCCATTCCGCAGACTCTATATAAGCGGCGACCCAGTGTCTGAGGGGAGTGAGTCTATCGATGTCGGTTGAAGCCCTTGCCGAAAGTTATCGTCCTTCTGAGGACGAAGACTTCATGAACGCACGCCAGCGAGAATACTTCCGCAAAAAGCTTGAGGCGTGGAAAGACGATATTCTACGTGAGAGCCGCGGAACACTCGAGAATTTGCAAGAAGAGAGTACCAATCATCCTGACATTGCCGATCGTGCATCGTCGGAAAGTGATCGGGCTCTGGAATTGCGGACGCGCGACCGCCAGCGCAAGCTCATTGCCAAGATCGATTCGGCCCTTAAGCGTCTCGATGAAGGCACCTACGGCTATTGCGAGGAAACGGGGGAACCCATAGGGCTTGCTCGTCTCGACGCACGGCCGATTGCAACCCTGAGCCTTGAGGCCCAGGAAATGCATGAGCGGCGCGAAAAGGTCTATCGCGACGACTAATCGCCGGTCAGGCGTTAGCCGAGCTGAATTTTCCGGGTGATGCCTATCGCTTCGAGAAATGGCTGGTCATGGCTAACGACAAGCAAGGCGCCGTCATAGGCACGCAAGCCTGCCTCGGCGGATTCGATCGCCTCGATGTCGAGGTGATTGGTTGGCTCATCGAGAATGAGCAGTTGCGGTGGCTCGCCGCCTGAAAGCACGCAAGCAAGCCCTGCACGCAAAATCTGCCCACCGCTAAGACTGCCCACTTTCCGTAGCGCTGCATCGGCCCGGAACTTGAAGCGGGCGAGGGCTGCGCGGCACATATTTTCCGTTGCGCCAGGATTGAGGCGGAGGAAGTTATCCCGAATGGTCAACGCCGGATCAAGCAAGCTCACCTGCTGGTCGAGCAGGGCATGGGGCACAAGGATCTCCACTTTCCCTTGATTGGCGGGCAGGATGCCGGTCAGTAATTTGAGCAGCGTCGTCTTGCCCGACCCATTGGGGCCGGCAAGGGCAATCCGCTGCGGGCCAATTATTTCGAGCGAAAGATCCCTGATGGCCGGATTGTCGAGATCGTGGCCGCCAGTAAGGTTCTCGATTGTCACGACGCGTTTTGTCGACGGCAGGCCGCATGAGGGCAGGGTGACGGAAAGCGGTTCGAGCCGTTCGATTTTTTCCTGTGCCGAATGCACTTCGCCCATTGCTTGCTGGCGCTGCCGGTTGGCAATACGGGCGTTCTCGCCGCTGGTATTTTCGGCCCGGCCCTGCATGGCATTGAGCAAAATGCGCGGCACGCCACCCTTGGCCTTACCCTTTTTGCCCGTCGAATCCTTGCGCGCCTTACGCTCCTTGACGATCTGGGTCTTGCTCTCGATCCGGGCAAGGCTTTGCCGGGCCGTTTCGAGATCGTGACGGGCGGCTGCAAGTTCGAGCGCCTTGCGTTCCCGATAGTGGCTCCAATTGCCGCCATAGGTCGTTGCGCCCAGCGTTGTCAGTTCCACAATCGTATCCATGGTCTCAAGCAATTCCCGGTCGTGGCTGACAACGACAGCCCCGCCGCGCCATGCTGCAAGCATATCGATGATTGCCAGCCGGCCAGCGCGATCGAGATTGTTGGTGGGCTCATCGAGCAGAATGAAATCGGGCCTGGCAAAAACGAGCGCCGCGAGCATGGCGCGGGTGCGCTGTCCGCCCGATAGAATTTCAAGTGACGTCTCCGGCGCCGCTTCGATACCGAATTGGGCGAGAGCGGCCGCCAGACGCGCTTCCAATGTCCAATCGGTATTGGCGAGATCCTCAGCATTTGCAGTGCCTGCCTCGGCACGTGCCAGAAGCGCCAGCGCTTCGGTGATGCCAAAGACCGACGCGATGGTCTCGCCCGGTTCGGGTTGGAGCGTTTGTCGAAGGGTGCCGATGGTGCCTTCGATGGTGACGGTGCCCACATGAGGGGCAAGGCGACCGGCAATGATGGCCAGCAACGTGGATTTCCCCACACCGTTACGGCCCACGAGGCCTGCGCGTGCACGCGGGAAACTCAGGCTAAGATCGGAAAAGAGGTTTTGCCCGTCAGGTGTCGACCAGGAAAGATTTGAAACAGTGATTTGAGCAGGCATGGGTGCGGATATCCGTCATGACAGAAGAATGGCGAGTAGCTGTCAGGTGGAAATCCAATTGGGCACACATCCTGTTGGTGTTTCGGATGGCTGAGAAGATAGGGTTTTGGCGCTTGTTGTCAACGCCATCGATAAAACTCAGTAGCTGTGGCGGAACGCGGCCGCAACGGCGGCTGCTTCATTGCCTGCGATGTGGCCTGCATCGGCGCTATAGACAAAGCCGAATTCCAAAACCGACTGCTCGAAGGGCGAGAATTCATAGGAAAGCCCGAGATCAACCTGTCGGCCTGATGTCTGCAAGGTCGTATCGACACGCTCATATGTGAGATTGCCGTCAGGATCGCGATGGGGAACCATAAAACTCATGGCGCCGGATTCAACCCGCAAGGGCTGGGACAGCGTGAAGGTCAGCCGGTCCTTGTCGGCCCAGAGGTCAGCGAAGCGCAGGCCGAGCTGATAGCCGGTAAAACTGGCCTCATCGACCGATGCGAGTAGGCCGGTGCCAGCCCCGCCAGCGGCAATTCCATATTCAATGCCGCCAAAAAGCGCGATGGCTTGCGACAACTCGGTGGAGGCCGAAAGGCTGAAGGTGCTGATGGCGGTATCTGCGGGCGCACCGAAGCCACCATTTGCCGTCATACCGAGGAATGCGCCTTGTTCGGCCAACCGGGTTGCGCCGAACTTGATCGTTACGGGATCGAAATCGAGGGACAATACGCCGCCGATGCCCGACAGGCTGCCGTCGAGCGTTTCGCTATGGGTGCCGATAAATCCGAAGGTTTCAACCGCGCCACCTTCAAAATTGTAGCGGCTGACGACCGCGCTGGTATCCTGCGCGAACGAAAGCACAGAGGAACCGGCTACGTTTTCGCTGCTGAGGCCCAGGCTGTCCTGCAGGAACTCATGGCCATCGACGGCCGAAATCCCGAAGGACCAATTGCCCATTTCCACCGATTCCGATGACTGCAATTGATCGAGACCCCAAGAGCCACGGTCGATGATGGCATTGGTATTGGAGACTGGCGTAATGCGCGGGATTGCGCGGGAAGTTGCAACGCTGGAGCGGGAGGACGTAACCATATTGCCCAGGGAGAGATCGAAGGCGCTCAAAGCAAAATCGCCGTTGAGGTCGTCATAAACGACCATATCGACATCGCTCAAGCCGCGCGCGAGGCCGTCGCCAAAGGCGGAGGAGCCACGCAGAAGGGTGTTGTCGACCAAATGGCGTTCGGCTGTTTCGATGGTTGAGCCGTTGGAGAGATAGGAGACGTTGCCAATAGGGCTGAGGGCAGCAGCCACATCCAAAAAGCCGTGACCAAACTCCCAATCGTAGGATTTTACGATTCCGTTGCCGAAGTTGACGGTGCCGTCACTGCTGAAGCCGGGGATGTCCATGTTGGCGGAAGCCAGCAGGCGCCGTGTCCAGTCGCGCGGCGATAGATTTGGGAAGGCTTCGGCCAGAAGGGCAACCGAACCTGTGACGATTGGGGCGGCATAGGACGTGCCTGTGCCGCTGGCGTAGGTGTTATTGCCCACTGCCGAGGCTGCCCAAGTCGTTCCATCTGCGGTGATGCAGTGCTGGGCGGTTGCGCCGCAAATCGATGAAAGACGGTCAATTGCCGTAATATTGAGATTGCCATCGTAATTTACGAGTGCGTTCGCGACCGTGATGTATGATTCCGACAATTGGGGAAACAGTACTGCGAAACCCGCGGTCGCATCAGCATCGTGCGGATCGTTGAGTGTTTCGTCGTTTGAAAGTGCCCAAACGATGACGCCATTGTTCTGGAACTGATCAAGGGCAGCAATGTAGCTGTTCCAGTGGACAGTGTCGGATCCATAGAAGTGTTTCAGCGCTGTCGCTGCACTGACATTGTGTGTCGCCATGCGGTCTTGGACTTCGGAAATCAGAAGTTCACCGCCGCCGAGCGCCGCGCGCTTGTTATAGCCCCAGGAGTTGTTTTGTGCCACGGCACCTAGATTGGCCGCGTGCAACGTCGCCTGTGCGAGATAATCAGGATTGAAATTCCCGGACGTAAGGACTAGGCGAACATCAGGAGCAACCCCCATCATCTCGCCAGCGTTGGCGCCGATGAGTGATGCTACGTGGGTGCCGTGGTGTGCCGGTGCAGCAGGGTCATAGGCCGTATTAAATACTGTCCCTGCAAAAACCTCATGCGTTTTCCGGAAACCCTCGTCGACAACATGCACCCAGTGTCCTTGGCCGTTCGGTCTTTTGCCGGTCAAGCCTGCGGACATTGCGATGTGCAGGCGAGCCGCAGTGTAGGGATGGCCAATAAATCCGCCAAGATCGTAGTCGACAAACTGATAGCGAGCGGAGTTTCTGATCTGATTGGCGAGTGTTGAATTGAAATTGCCAGAGTAGTCCAGCGTATGCCAATTGCCTGAGCCGGACGGTGGCGACCAGTCACCACCCCCGCCACTGCCTCCACCACCGCAGGCGGCAAGTGCGAGGCACAACACTATTGCGGCGCTTCCGGTCGCCAGACTACGCGCTTTCGCTGTCATCGTTTCCCCAAATCGCGGCGGGCGATAAGCCCGAATCATTGCCTTCTGGCATAATGCCGACCAGCAAACTCCGTAACAATACGGATCAAATTCTTGCCGAAGGCGTCGGATGACCTGTTCTGCTTGGAACGATCAGTTTCGGGCGGATTTTTACTATAAAAGGGCCGGTGCTTCTTGGGGTTCAAACTGTAGTTACGCGATTGCGACACCTTCCGACAAATTCATGCAGCGTTCAGCATGAAAGGTGATATTTGCGGTCAGTGAGCAGCGCGTAGGCGATGCAGCAATCGGGAATGAAGCAATGATCAAACGGATTTTGAGCTTGGTTGCATCGGGGGTGATCCTGATGCTTGCAATGCCGGTGACGGCCAATGCCCAGGAAATGTATGCCACCACAACGGTGAACCTGCGCACCGGGCCGGGCACCAATTATGCCATTTTGGGTGCGCTGCGCCCCAATGAGATTGTAACCGCCCTGCGGTGCAACGCGACAAATACCTGGTGTGAAGTCACCAGTAGGGTGCAACGTGGCTGGGTTTCCGCGCGATATCTTGCGCCGCTTTCCGACAGCACGCGGCCGACCTTTCCGGTCCGTCCTCAGCCGTTGCCCGTGCCGCAACCAGTGCGCCCGCCGGTTCCGCCGCGCCCCGGTATTACGCTGCCGGTTGAACCGCAGGTGTGTTTTTACGACGATTACAACTATGAAGGGCGCGAGATGTGCGCGGGTGCTAACGACTACGCCCGGACGCTGACCCGGCTTTGGGATGACAGCATTCGATCTGCGCGCCTGGATCGCGGTGTTGAGGTCATGGTTTGCACCGAAGCTTATCTGCGCGGTCGTTGTGAGACGATTGACCGTTCAATCCGGGATTTCGGGCAATTTGCCGACGACATCTCGTCCTATCGCGTGACCGCCACGCGCTGAGCAAGCAGATTATGGGTGGCGCCTGGCGGCGTCACCCGTAGCGCTTTTTCAGATGCGCGATGAAAAATTGCGGATCGAGCGGGGCGCCGGTTGCGCGGGTTAAAAGCTCGGGCGTCGAATAGCGCGAGGCTTGCTGCCAGATATGCTCGGATCGCCAAGCGTTGACCGCATGGAAATCGCCACGGGCGATGTCGTCATTGAGCGATGGGTGAGCCTTTTCGATTGCTGCCCATTGCTGGGCGGCCATCATCGCGCCGAGCGTGTAGGATGGGAAATACCCAAACGCGCCAGCGGGCCAGTGAACGTCCTGCATCGGGCCATCGGCGGGGTTGTCGATGGTTTTCAGGCCCAGATAGGCTTCCATCTTCGCGTCCCAGACTTCCGGCAGGTCCACAACAGACAGCGCGCCTGAAATCAGGTCCTGCTCGATTTCAAAGCGCAGGATGATATGGAGCGGGTAGGTCACTTCATCGGCATCCACGCGGATAAAGCCGCGTTCGACCATATTGACGCGAGCAAGCACATCCTGCGCCATCCAGCCGGGCAGCGCGTCCGCGCCCAGATGCTCTTGCAGGTGCGGCAAGGCCCAGTGCCAGAAGGGCTCGGTGCGGGCCAATTGCTGTTCGACAAAGAGCGACTGGCTTTCATGGATGGCCATGCCGCGCGCCTTGCCCACCGGCATATGGCTCAAATCGCGGGGCAGACCCTGTTCGTACAGTGCGTGACCGGTTTCGTGCAGGATGCCCATGAGGGCGGTCAAAAACTCATCGGTCCGGTAGCGGGTGGTCATGCGCACGTCGGTGGGCACGCCGCCGCAGAACGGGTGGTGGGAGACGTCCAGCCGTCCATGGGTAAAATCGAATCCCAGTGCTGCCATCATGGCGAGGCCGAGGGCGCGCTGGTCTTCAATGGCGAACGGGCCTGTTACAGGCTTGAGTGGCAGATCGGCTTGGTTTTCAAGGGCTTCGGGTACGAAATCGACGAGAAAGGTCTTGAGCTGGTCGAAGATGGGCGCGATCTCGGCGGCGCGATTGCCCGGATCGTATTGCTCCATCATCGCATCGTAGGGGGCAAGGCCGAGCTTGTCGGCGCGCATGGCGGCTTCCTCGCGCGCCAGTGCAACGACGCTTTCAAGCGCGGGGGCAAAGCCTGCCCAATCGTTTTTGGCGCGCAGATCGCGCCAGAGCTGTTCGGAGCGCATATTGGTGCGGGTCTGTTCGCGCACGAAATCGGCGGGAAGGCAGGTTGCGTTAGTGTAAACGCGCTCAAATTCAGCGAGCGAGAGCTTCTGTTCGGCGGAAAGGTCTTCGCTTTTCGCAGCGTCCAGCCAATCGGCGATTTCTGGCGCGGTGAACGTTTCATGTCTCAGCCCGGCGAGATGCGCGACCGCCTCCGCGCGTTTTTCACCGCCGCCCACGGGCATGTTCGTTGCCTCATCGGCAGAGAGAATCGCGATGGCATGATCGACTGCTTCGAGCTTGCGGCCAAGGGCTTCGAGTTGGGCATAGGACATGAACGACTCCGTTATGCGTACTGTTTAAGTGATGTAGCCGCACCCCGCGCCGAGGTCCATAGTCGGGCATTTTAACAATATGGGTTGGTGAATCTTAGGCCATTGGTCTCACGATAGAGGTCGTTGCGAGCTAAAATGCAAAGGGCCACGCTATGAAATTCAAACCATTTATTCTCGTTCTCGGACTGGCAATCGTGCCCGTTTCTGCTTTTGCGCAGGATTCGGGAACCGGCGAGGAGGCCGGCGATAACTGCCGCCCGAAAACACTGGCTCAAGCCTTTGGCTTCGAGGCCATCGCCGGTTGTCTTCCCGACGCTGCCCAGCGCGGGATCGATACGGCCACAACAGCGACGCAGCAAGGCGGCCTGGCCGTTGCCGCCAGCGCGTCAGAAGGCCGGGTTACAGAAGCACTTGATCGGGCACGCGAACAAAGCGGCGGTGCCGCTGGCGGCGGAAATCGTCCGGACAACGCCGGTGGTGGTCGCCCGGATGGTGTGGGGCAAGGCAAGCCGTAGGCCACGACGGAACGCGAAAAAGGGACGCAGCCGGGAAAGAACTGCGTCCCTTTTCGTTCAGGCCCGCCGAGGGGACAGGCCTTGTTCAAACCGCGCGCCAGAAAATGGGGAAGCTGCGCGGTTTGGGGGAAGTTGGCAGGTCCGGCGAAAATGTTCGCCGGGCGCTTTGCCGTTTGTTGGTAAGGCCGGTTAAGGCTTCCTCGTCAGAAGGGCAGGATGGCGTCGAGGAACTGCTGGCCGTAGCGGGGCTGCTGGACGTCGGTGATCTGACCGCGACCGCCGTAAGCAATCCGGGCTTCCGCGATCTTGGATGAGGGGATCGTGTTATCCGAATTGATGTCTTCGGGGCGCACGATACCGGCAACGATCAGGTCGCGCACTTCAAAGTTCACGCGCACTTCCTGTCGGCCTTCGATCACGAGATTGCCGTTGGGCAGGATCTGGGTGACGACCGCTGCAACCTGGGTGGTCATACGTTCGGAGCGATTGACCGAGCCATTACCCTGGTTGGATATGCCCGAACTCGATCCGATGGCGGCGTCTGCGTTCACATCCGCGGGGGTCACTGCGTTAAAGACAGAGCCCAAGGCGCCGCCAAGGCCGACTTCATTGCTCGAAGTGCGCGAGGTCGACGTGGTGTTGCCGATCTGGGCGCGGTCGTCGATGGTCACAAGAACTGTCAGGATGTCGCCGAGCTTTGCAGCGCGCTGATCCTTGAAAAAGCCGCGCGCGTCAGAGCGGAACAGAGAGTTCGGCTGGTAGCTGGCAGGTTCCTGCGCGGGCATTGGCATAGAGACTGGGCGATAGCCTGCCGTCACGGTCGGATCGACGATAGGCGTCAATTCCGGCGCGCGGCCGATATTGTTGATCCGATCGGTGGTAGCGCAACCGGCAACGGTTGCAACCAGCATCAGGCCTGTAACGATTTTGCTGAGAGCGTTCATTTGAAAGGTTTCCCGTTTTTGAGCCGCACTGCTTCCCCAAGCGCTGCGGTGAATTTGGTTATTCGAGTCCGGCAACCTGCTGGTTGCCGCCGGTGACAAGGACGACGCCGTTTTCAATGGCGGTGCCCTGCAGCACCTTCTTGGTCATTGGATTGAGCACATTGACAGGCTGGGACATGCTGGCCGCGTTGAGGGCCTGACCTCGCGTGGTGAGCGTCAATGCTCCCTGCCGGTAGATGATGGTGACATGTTCGTTGCGCGAGATCAGCTCTGGCGCTGCAATGTCGTTTGGCCGGATCATGACACCCTGGCGGATCTGACGCTGCAGCTGCTTTCCAACCAGGTCTTCGATGGCCACGATGCCGGTGTTTTCAGCATAGGTGAGCGGTACCTTGCGCATCTCGAAATCGTTGGCGCCAAGGATGGTGCCTGCGGGCAGTGAGCGCGAAAGGTGCGGAGTTTCGACCATGAACTGAATCTGGCCGGAAACATCGAGCGGTGTATCCAGACCGGCGATCTGAAAGCGCGCCGAAAAGGTGGAAGAGCCAGGCAGGTAGCGCAGGATGACGAGCGATGCAGGGTTGTCGAGATCGCCAGCCATGATTTCAGGCAGCGGACGATCCAGCGCCAGTTGCATATCCATGGTCGCATTGAGAATGCCGCGCGCTTTCAGGTCATCGGCAATAATGTCAGCGATCAATGGCATATCGACCGGCACACCCGCCCGAGCAATGCGCACCCGGTCGATGCCGGTTGCGTCAAAATCATTCAGACCCGCGCCTTGCACGGCCTGGACGATGGTGTCGAGATCGAGCACGCCAGCGGTGCCGGGGGCCGGTGCCCGAAATACCGGAGTTTCGGCCATCAGACCGGCATTGTCGAATATATCGCCGATGGTGACGATTGCTGAATTTACGATGACATCGCCGCGCAATTGAGGTGCGGCCTGCGCGCTGCTGACCGCAAGGGACAGCATCAGGGTCGTTGCAGCTTTTTTGAACAGCGAGATCGACATCGTCATTTCCCCCTAGTTGAGCCGGTTAGCGAAGGTTCGAGGTGGCCTGAAGCATCTGGTCCGCACCGGAAATGATCCGGGCATTCATCTCATATGCGCGCTGAGCGGCAATCAGATCTGCCATTTCGGTGACGGCATTGACGTTGGCGGCTTCAAGATAGCCCTGCAAAAGGTTGCCCATGCCATCGGCATCAGGAACGCCTATCTGCGCTTGACCGCTGGCTGCGGTTTCAACAAACAGGTTGTCACCGATGGCTTCCAGGCCGCCCTTGTTGGTAAAGCGGGCCATCTGAAGCTGGCCAAGTTGTACCGGAGCGGCATTGCCAGCAATGAACGCTTCGATAATCCCGTCACGGCTGATGGAAACTGCGGTGGCATCTCCTGGAATAATGATGCCGGGCTCGATCTGGAAACCGTCGACGGTTACAAGCTGGCCGGTTGCGTCGCGTTCGAGCGTGCCGTCGCGGGTGTAGGCTATGCGGCCATCGGGAAGGGCAACGGTCAGGAAGCCTTCGCCGCGAATGGCGACATCAAGCTCGCGCTCGGTCGGGGTGACGCTGCCTTGCGTCATGACGCGGGCGGTAGCGGCGACCTTGACGCCCGAGCCGATCTCGATGCCCACGGGAACCTGAGTCCCGGCGTCGGAGGTTGCCGAGCCTGCACGGCGGTAGCTTTGGTAAAGCAGGTCCTGGAATTCGGCGCGCTGGCGCTTGAAACCCGTGGTCCGCATGTTGGCAATGTTGTTGGAAATAACTTCCACATTGCGTTCCTGAGCGGCCATGCCCGTCGATGCGATATAAAGAGCTTTCATAATCTATATGTCCTTAAGCTTGGGTGTCGCCCAGACGCTGAATGGCGGAGCGGCGCAGTTCATCCTGGCGCTGCATGAGTTCGGCAAGTGAGGCATAGGCGCGCGAAACACGGATCATTTCCGACATTTCGAGAATGCCCGAGACGTTGGAGCGCTCGACGGCACCCTGAACGGCGTAGGTAGCTTGCGCTGCGATAGGTGCGCCGCCGGCAAACAAGGTGCCGCCTTCGCGGGTCAATTGCTGCGGATTGGCAAATTCGACAATCATCAGATTGCCCTTTTCGCCGGCGCTGGAACTCATGGTGCCATCAGCAGCGATGGCAATGTCGGTTTCGTCCGCGTCGAACTGAAAGACGTCATTATTGGTGGAAAGGACCGGATGGCCGCTCTGATTGACCAGAATGCCCTCGGCGTTGATTTCAAAGACGCCGTTGCGTGTCCAGCGGTCGCCCTGCGGCGTGCGAACGGCGAAGAAGCCTTCGCCCGAAAGGGCGACATCCAGCGGGTTGCCGGTGGTCGTGATGGCGCCTGCTTCAAAGTTGTGCAGCGTTGCCCAGTCATGGACATAGGACAAGGGCTGATCGCCGCGCGGAAAGGTGCGGTCGCGGGCAACCGGCATCTGATATTCTTCAAACAGGATGGCTTCAGACTTGAAACCCGTTGAATTGATGTTGGCCAGATTATTGGCAACCACATCCATCTGGCGCTGCAGCGCCATCTGCTTGGAAAGGCCAATAAGTTGCGCGTTCTGAATCATGCGCTTTTCCCTCGTTCGGTTTGAGATGGCCACTTCCCCAAGCGGCAAGCTCGTGTCCATTGCATTGCATGATGCGTGCCAAACTGAGAATTTTAATAAAATCAATGTGTTGAGGTGAATGCGGTGGTGGATTTAGGTGTGCAACCCTGGCTGGTAGGTAAAACTTACCCGGCAAATCCTGCCGGTTTGGCGTAAATGGTAACTATTCGTTAACCCTGTCCAGATTAGCTCGTTGGTGAAGAAAACGCCCGGTCAGCGGGCAGATTCGTTTAGGGGCATGGCATGACTGACGTAACCGAGCGCGAAGACCTCCAGCAGGAGGACGGTCAGGAGAGCCAAAAAACAAGCCGCAAGAAATTCATTCTTATTGGTGCCATCGGCGTTGCGCTTCTCGCGGTTGCGGGGGGCGGCACATTTTTCCTCACCCAATCGATGGGCGGTGGGCGTGCTGCTCATTTGGCCGAGGTGCATGATCCCGTATTCTATGATTTGCCGGAAATTACGGTCAATCTGAGTGGAGATGGCACCGATATTGCCTTTCTCAAGCTCCTGATTTCCCTCGAACTGCGCGATCAGTCGATGGTCTCGATGGTCGAACCGCGCATGCCGCGGGTGCTCGACGCCTTTCAAGTCTATCTGCGCGAGCTGCGCCGTCAGGACCTCGATGGGTCAGCGGGCATCTACCGGCTCAAGGAAGAGTTGCAGCGTCGGGTCAACCTCGCGGTCTATCCGGCGACGGTGGACAATATTCTCTTTAAAGAAGTGCTGATTCAGTAGGGGCGGGCAATGAGCGCAGAAAACGACGATACCGACGGCGCCGGGCTCAGTGAAGACTGGGCAGCAATGCTGGAGGCCCAGGAAGGCGATGATGGCGTCGATCGCGTTCTCAATCAGGATGAAATCGACAACCTGTTCGGTTTTGATGCCAGCGCGGCGGAAAATGTCGAACTGAGCGGCGTCAAGGCGCTGATCAATTCTGCGCTGGTGTCCTATGAGCGCTTACCGATGCTCGAAATCGCGTTCGACCGGCTGGTGCGGTTGGCCACGACGACATTGCGCAATTTCACATCGGACAACGTGGAAGTCGCTCTGGATTCGATTACGTCGGTGCGGTTCGGCGACTATCTCAATTCAATTCCGCTGCCTGCCATCCTTTCGGTCATCAAAGCCGAGGAATGGGACAATTTCGGGCTGTTTACCGTCGACAGCAATCTCATCTATTCGATGATCGATGTGTTGCTGGGCGGACGGCGTGGATCCAATGTCATTCGCATTGAAGGGCGCCCCTATACTACGATCGAACTGGGTCTGGCCCAGCGTATGATCGAGCACATTCTCGACGATATGCACAAGGCGTTCGAGCCGTTGGGTCAAGTGACGTTCAAGCTCGACCGGATGGAAACCAATCCGCGCTTTGCCGCGATTTCCCGTCCGGGCAATGCGGCAATTCTTGTCGAACTTCGTATCGATATGGATGATCGCGGCGGCAAGATCGAAATTCTTCTGCCCTATGCCACCATCGAGCCCATCCGCGAGCAGTTGCTCCAGATGTATATGGGCGAAAAGTTCGGTCGCGATCCGATCTGGGAAGGGCATCTGGCAACCGAGATTTATCAGGCCGATACCGAAATCCACGCTATCCTGCATGAACTGGACCTGCCCATTTCCCGTGTTCTCAAGCTCGAGGAAGGCGATACGATCATGTTCGACCGCGGCCCATCCGATCCGGTGACGCTCAAATGCGGCGACGTGGAAATCACCAAGGCCGTCATGGGCCATATCGGTAAAAATATTTCGGTACGCGTAACGCGTCCTCTCAACCCACCCAAAGTAACAATGGCAGCGTTCGAGGCCATGGACGAGAAAGCGGAGAAAATAAAATGAGCGGCCTGCCACTTGGATTGATCATCGAGCTTTCAGTAGCAATTCTGCTCGCTACGACAATCGGCTACTGTATTGTTCTGAACCGCAAGCTCAATAACCTGCAGGCTGACAGGACTGCCCTACGTCAGATGGTGGGCGATCTCGTCCAGGCCACCACCATGGCCAATGGCGCAATCAAGGGCCTGCGGGAAACCGCAAGCGAGGCTGACGAGCAACTCAAATCCCGCCTCGATGAAGCAGAGCAGTTCGCCATCGAACTGGCCAATCACATTACGTCCGGGCAGGCCGTTCTGGAGCGCATCTCCATGATCACCGAGGCTGCGCGGCACCAGAATTCGCCCGATGCCATTGACACCAAGCGTGCGCGCAGGGCTCTCAAAACGCTCATGGACCATCAGCGTCGCCGGGAGCATGCTGCATGAGATCGGTTCGTCTGCTGCCCATAGTTGTTATGGCTGCATCCTCTCTTCTGGTTCTGAAGACTGTCGGTATCGTCAGCGGCGAAGGCTACACGTTGACTGGTGTCAATATGGCCTTTGCACAGGAACAGGAGCAGGCGGAAGGGCAGGTGCCTGACTTTCTTGCCGATATGCAAGCCGCCGAGCTGGCCGATGGAGAAGAGGTTCCGGGGGGGTATTCGCAGGAAGATCTGGCTGCTGCCGAAGCGGCGGCCAGTTCTCTCTTTAGCGGTATTCCGAGCACGTCGGTGGGTGAAGACATCATCTATTACGAGCTTGACGGGACGCGCTATCAATTGCTTGATGCCAACGGTGAGCCAACAACCCAGCAGGTTGTCTTGCAGCGCCTTGCAGAACGTCGCATCGAACTGGATTCATTCGCTAGCGAACTTGAAACGCGACTTGCGGTGGTCGAGGCAGCGGAGCTGCGGCTTCAAGAGCGGATGGCCGAGATCTCAGCGGTGGAAGCGCGGATCGACGAACTCGTCGCTCAGCGCGAGGCGGAAGAATCCGCGCAGTTTGCAAGCGTTGTTGCCATGTATGCCGCCATGCGGCCGGCAGATGCGGCCAATATCTTTAACGAACTGGACATGTCGGTTCTCACACGCGTCAGCCGGGAAATGAATCCTCGCGCGCTTGGCCCGATCCTGGCCAAGATGCGACCCGAACGTGCGCAGCAGCTTACGATCCGTCTGGCATCGAGCGAAGAACCGGCGCCGCAGAATATGGCGGTCGGCTCAGAGTTTTCGCATTTGCCTCAAATTGTTGGGCAATAAATAGCGCGATTTAAATCGGAGTTCGGTTGCGAAAAGTAAGGCCATTTTAAGAGCTGCCCCATACCTTTGGTCGCGAATATAGACGGTTAGGCAGAATGCTTATGATGACCCAGAACGGGGCGACCTTCATCTCCCGGCCTATGCGACGCATCGCATGGGCCGTTGTTATGCTGTTCATGCTGCTGACATCGGCTTCGGTGGTAAAGGCTCAGGAGCGGTTTGAACTTGAGGTTCAGAACCACGAAACCTTTGGGCGTCTGATCGTTAATTTCCCTGATCGTATGGCGCTGCCCGGCTATCAGGTGAGCAGCGAGAATGGCGTTCTGGCCATCACATTCGACGAGGCGCTGCGCGGCATTCTGCCTGACGTTCCGCTTGCGCTTGGTAACTATGTTTCTGTCGCTCGCATCGACCCGGGCGCAACGGGCATCCGCATGGGGTTGCGAGGGCCGATCCAAGTCAACACGATTGAAGCTGGTGAAGCCTTATATATCGATCTCCTGCCGCCCAACTGGGTTGGACTGCCGCCGTCGCTGCCGCCGGAAGTGATCGCGAGACTGTCCGAGCGCGCCGAAGAGGCGGCGCGGCTTGCCGAAGAGCGCCGTCGTGCCGAACTGGTCGAGGAATTTAACCCCTTAGCAAAAGTACGCGTTGGCCGTCATCCGACCTTTGCGCGCGTGATTTTTGACTGGAATGTCGGCTCGCAAGCGGAGTTTGTGCAAAATGGGACCGAAGCCAGCATTAAGTTCGATTGGCCGGTTCCTATCGATCTCTATGCGGTCTTGTCCGACATGCCTGCGGAGATCGTTTCGGTCGAAAACAGCGTCAACCCGTCAGGCAGTTTCATAAATCTCGAACTCGCGCCAGACGTCGTGGCGCGGTTTTATGAAGAAAGTCCGGCGCAGTTCATTCTCGATATCGATGTGCCAGACGCCGCTCAAACGGTTGTCGATGCCCGCGACCTGGCACGTAACACACCAATCTCGAGCAATCGGAGCGATTCTCTGGTCATTCCCGCTGCGCTCAATGGTAGTGGTTCGCCTGCGATCGACCCCGAACCACAGGCAGTCGTTCAGCCCTATGTCGATGTCGTCGGCACCTCGGTACGGGTTGTCTTTCCGTTCAGGCGCGATACCGCTTCGGCTGTATTCAGGCGCGGCAATGTTGTCTGGATGCTTTTCGATACCAATGCACAGGTGCAGGCGCCGGGCCGGGATCCTGTCTATGATTCCCTGATTGCCGATTTTGCCGTTCATCAAAGCGGTGGCGCACAGGTCATCCGTATGGAAATGACCGAAGACCGGCTGGCAACACTTGGTTCGGAAGGCCGCGCCTGGGTGCTCTCGCTGGGCGATGTGCTGCTCAATGCGACTGTGCCGATTGCACTGGAGCGCCGGCAGAACTCGACCGGCCTCTTTGAGATGACCGCCGATCTTGAGCGGCCGTCGCGCGTTCATCATTTGCGCGACCCTGACGTGGGCGACATTCTTGAAGTGGTAACGGCCTATCCGCCGGCGCGTGGCATCGTGCGCGATTTCCGCTATGTGGATTTTACCGCACCCAGATCGGCGCATGGCCTGGTGATCCGGCCAAACCATGATGAGATCGAGGTGTCGATCGATCGCAACCTTGCTGTCATTTCCGCAAAGGAGGGCCTTACGCTCTCGGCTGTGCAGGCGTCCCAATTCCGCCTGCCGGAAGAGCCGCAGAACGCGACAATGGATTTGCTGAATGCCTATGTGACCCAGCCAGAACAGTTTGCCCCACGCCGCGATGAAATTCTGGCGCGCGTTACGGTGGCGCAGGGCAGGGAACTTGATCGGGCGCGCCAGCAATTGGCCGAATTCTATATTGCAAACAATCTTGCGCATGAAGCGCTTGGCATCTTGCGGGTCATGGGCGATGAGCAGCGCCCAGTCGACAGACCTGAGGCCGTGCTGATTGCGCAAGGCGCTGCAAATGCTCTTGCAGGGCGTTCTCAGGAGGCCATTGCTGCACTGACTTCCAACAGCGTCCGGTTTGAGCCGGACGCAATGCTCTGGCGTGCAATCGCGCGCAGCGAGATGGGCGATTATGAAGCGGCGAGAATGGATGCGATTGGCGCAGAGCAGATCGTGAAATCCTATCCCAACTGGGTGGGCGCGCGCTTCGCGCTTGCAGGGGCCCGCGCCGCCATCATGGCTGAAGATGTCAGCACAGCCAGCCGGTTTCTTGCCAGCGCAACACTGCCGCAGTTGACGCGAGATCAGGCTGCACAATATCAATTGCTGACCGGGATGCTCGATGAGTTGCAGGGCCGCGATCTTGATGCCATTGAAAGCTATGGCCGCGTCATAACCGCCGACCGTCGACCAACGACGACCCAGGCGGTGCTGCGTACGATGTCGGTGCTTGATCGTATGGAACGCCTCGATGTCGCCCGCGCAGTCGATACGCTTTCGGTTCAGGCAGCAATCTGGCGGGGTGACCGCACCGAGCTGGCTGTTCTCGAGCTGCTAACCCGGTTGCAATATCGCAATGGAGATTATCGGGATGCTTTCCAGATTACGCGCGATGCTGCGGCGCGGCATCCGGATTCGCCGGTTCTGAGCACAATGCTCGACAATGCGCGAACTGAATTTGCATCACTTTATCTTGACGGTGCGGCCGATGGCATGGATGCCGTGGAAGCACTGGGGATCTATTACGATTACCGTCATTTGACACCTCCGGGATCGCAGGGCGATTTGATGATCCGCAATCTGGCGGGGCGCCTTATCAAGGTTGACTTGCTCCATCAGGCGGCCGAACTGCTTGAATATCAGATTGACAATCGTCTCCAGGGCGCAGCGCGCGCGCAAGTGGCCGCCGATCTTGCGGTGGTCCATATCGCCAACCGCGCTCCTCAGAAGGCACTCGATGCGCTTTACCGGTCGCGGATCGCTAACCTTCCGCCGGCGCTGGAGCGTCAGCGTCGTGTGTTGGAAGCTCGCGCGCTGGTGGATGCCCGGCGGCACGACCTCGCGCTGGACATCTTGCAATCGGTGGAAGGACGCGATGCGGATATGTTGCGTATCGATGCCTATTGGAATGGACAGCGCTATCAGCAGGCGGCCGAGTTGATCGAGCGCGTTTATCTCGATGACTTGCGCCGCGGCGCCTTGAGCCCCGTGGCCAGAGCCAATCTGGTCAAGGCGGCCGTCGGCTACGTCATGGCAGGGGATATGATCGGGCTTTCACGGCTTAATGGCCGCTATGCCGATGCGCTTTCCACGACGCCGGAATGGCCGCTGTTTGCCTATGTCTCGGAATCTGTGGAGATTACTGAACGCGAATTCCGCGAGATTGCGCGTCAGATTGCATCGACCGACTCGCTCAATGCTTTCTTGAACGCCTATCGCGATCTCTACACCGCGGAAAATGCGATTACGCCCATAAGGGCGGCGCGTGTAGCGGAAGCGAGTTGACGGCTCAACCGGCTAGCGCCTCAGCTAGCCGGTGAAACTTCGGATCAGCGATCCGGCAACAAGGTGCCACCCGTCCACGAGCACAAAGAAGATGAGCTTGAAGGGCAGTGAAATGATGACTGGCGGCAGCATCATCATGCCCATGCTCATAAGGACCGATGCCACCACCATGTCGATAACGACAAAGGGCAGGAACAATAGAAACCCGATCTCAAACGCTCTTCGCAATTCCGAAATCATGAAGGCGGGGATCAATATCCGCAGTTCGAGATCTTCCGGCTCGTCGGGAACGGGCGTCTCTGTCAGATCGAGAAACAGCAGAACGTCGCGATCGCGCACATGAAAGCGCATGAATTCGTGAACCGGCCCGGATGCAAGCTCAATGGCTTCGGACATTTCCACCTGCCCATCGATCAAGGGCGCGATACCCGCATCGTAACTGGCCTGAAGCGTTGGTCCCATGATGAAGGCGGTCAAAAAGAGCGCCAATGAAATCATCACGGAGTTTGGTGGTGCTGTCTGCAGGCCGATGGCCGTGCGCAAAAGGGAAAGCACGACCACGATGCGCGTGAAGCTCGTTACCATTACGAGAATGGACGGCGCGAGCGCCAGTATGGTGACGAGCGCGATCAATTGTATCGCGCGTTCGGTCAGCCCGGTATCGTCACCAAAATCGATCGATATGTCCTGCGCGCTTGCTACATCGGGGATGATGGCAAAGGCAAGCGCCAGAGATACCAATATGCCAAGGCGCAACAGAAGGTTCCAAGGCTCGACAAGCGAACCGGAAGCCCCATTGTTATCGGGATTTGCCCTCGTCGGCATATTCGGTTTCAACTGCATCCGGCGCGGTTTCCTGCAGGTCCCCGGTTTTATTGGGACCAAAGCCGTTCTTAGCTGAGTCGTTACCTTCATTGGGCCGATTGTCGGACTTTCCACTGACAAGTTCGTCAGTGTCATCCTTTATAGAGCGTAGAAGTGCCGTATGGCGCAGCGACGATCCCTTGCGCGGCTTGTCCGAGCGCAGCCGGGCGATGTTGGCCTTGTCCTCATCTTCCTCGGTTCCGGCCGGTGCTGCCGATGCAATAGGCTGTGTGCCGGGGAGAGGCTGGCCACGGCGCGGGGCACGAGCCGGCAGGGAAGGCGGGGCTGGGAAGCCGGCGTCGACGACCAGATCGTTCGGCCCGCCGGTCACGATGAGATACTCCACCTCGTCGCGGCGAATGATGATTGCCTGACGTTTCTGATCGATGGCAACGGAGTCGATAATGGAGAGGCGCTTGTTGCGTCCACGACCCACTGAGCGCGTGGCTTCACCCAGCATCTTGATGAGCCAGACAGCGAAGACGATCAGAACCAGCACGATTCCCAAGGCGAGAATCATCGTTACATATGTCGCCTCAAAGCCAAGCAGATTCGTAATCGTTTGCACCCACATCTCCTGAGTCGTTTATTAAATTTGCCTATTCCAGCGGAATCGGCAGGCAGATTTTGCCTACCATAGCCCCGAAATGTGCCAAAATGCGATAAATCTTGAGGCTTTGGTAAGTATTGTTAACACCCCGTTAACCATCGCTGGGCAACATTTGCCGGGTCAGCAATGCTTATCAATTCAAGGCCCGCTTAAATGGCTATCGGCGATCTTCCAATCTTTACTGCTCTGCGTGATCGCATGCAGTGGCATCAGACCCGGCAAACACTACTTGCCGAGAATGTCGCAAATGCGGAGACCCCCGGCTATGAGGGGCGAGACCTGAAACCTTATGCGTTCAGCGACCATCTAACGCGATCACGGGCCAGTGTCAGCACCGTGACGACAAATGCACGACATTTTTCCGTCGGTGGCTCAGCGGCAGACGCCTACGGGGCGAAACGGATGAATAATTTCGAAGTCACGCCCAAGGGTAACGGGGTCACGCTGGAAGAGGAAATGATGAAGGTCACGACCAACCAGATGGATTACCAGGCTGTGACCACTCTCTACTCCCGCTCGATGCGTTTGGTTCGTATCGCATTAGGAAAACAAGGTTGATCGCACGGTAGTTCCCTGCATTGCGGCAAGAACATGAAGGCCACACGATGCTGAGGTGGCAAGGAAGGGCCTATGAACGATTTTATGACGTCAATCAAAATTGCGGGCAGCGGGCTTAATGCGCAGACAGCGCGCATGCGGGTGATTGCCGAGAATATGGCCAACGCGGATTCGGCGGGTAATACGCCGGGTGAAGATCCGTACCGGCGCCGCATTCCGACATTTCATGCGACCCTCAACAGGGAACTCAATGCTCACGAAGTGCGGATCGGCCGGCTGTCTTATGACATGTCCGCCTTCGATACGCGCTTTGAGCCGGGCCATCCGGCTGCCGACGAGAACGGGTATGTCAAGTATCCCAATGTCAATACGCTGATCGAAACGATGGATATGCGTGAAGCGCAGCGTACTTACGAAGCAAATCTTAATGTCGTGACGGTTTCGCGCCAGATGCTGGGCCGCACACTCGATATTTTACGCGGCTAGGGGCAATAGAAGATGTCAACTCCATTCAATATAGCGGTTGCGGCTTACGGCAACGTTTCCAAACTCGCTTCCGAGCAGCCAGCTGCACATGTGTTGCCTGTGGCCGGAGAAGTGCCGGGCGCAGGTGGCGATTTCGGACAACTTCTCAGCCAGCAGCTTGAAGGTATTTCTGCGGTGGGTAAGGTCAGCGATCAGGTCAGCCTCGATATGGTCAATGGCAATGCCAATGTCGTTGACGTGGTTACGGCGCTGGCAGAAACCGAAGTGGCCATGGAAACCATGGTGACGGTGCGCGATCGCGTGATCTCAGCCTACGAAGAAATCATGCGGATGCCGATCTGACCCTGGCATTGGCGCGTCGGTCCCCGATTTTAGGCCGGTCGAACTTTTGGTGCCCTAGTCCTTGTGCAGGGTTCCGGGTTCGGCCGGTTTCGCATTTTCTGGTGGGAGCCGCTGTCTGCGCGAACAATTCGGTTAATAATGGGTTTAGACTAGCCTCGATTCGGGATTGGCAGGAGCCATAACATGGGTGGTGCAGAAACGCTGGATATCGCCCGCGACGGGATTTGGACGCTGATCCTGATCTCAAGCCCCATGATGCTTGTCGGGCTGGCTGTCGGCGTCATTATCGCGTTGTTTCAGGCGCTTACGCAGATTCAGGAAATGACCCTGGTCTTTGTTCCCAAGATCGTGGCGATCTTTATCACCATGTTGTTTGCCCTGCCGTTTATGGGCGCGACCATGGGCAGCTATATGGATCGGGTGGTCGATATGATCATCATGGGCGGCTAGAAATGGCCGTGTCATGACAGTCTCGTGGGGCCCGGACGTCGCCTATTACTTTTTGCTGCTGTTCGCCCGTGTCGGCACCATTATGATGCTGCTGCCTGCCATTGGCGAGCAGACGATACCTGCTCGCATCAGGCTTGGTTTTGCCCTGGCGTTTTCCTTCGTTCTTTATCCCCTGATTGCCCCTGAACTCGCTGCGACGCCTGCTACGATTGCCGGTGTCGTTGGAACCGTTGCCCATGAATTTGCGGTGGGATTGATCATTGGCGGGCTGATCCGGCTCATTTTGGTGGCCGCGCAGGTAGCAGGGGCGGTTATCGCCTATCAGATGGGGCTTTCGATGGCACAGACGGCCGATCCGACACAGGGCGGCGTGCAAGGCGCGATCGTGGGCAATTTCCTCGCCTTTACCGGGGTAACGCTGATCTTTGTCACCGATATGCACCATATGCTTCTGGCCGGAGTTTATGAGAGCTATTTCTATTTTCCGCCCGATGCGCCGCTGATGTTCGGCGATGCCGCAGAGATGGCTGTCCGGATCATCGCGGGCGGATTTGTGGTTGGTGTGCAGATGGCTGCGCCGCTTTTGGTCTTTGGTCTGGTCTTTTATCTCGGGCTTGGCATTCTCGGGCGCCTCATGCCGCAGATCCAGGTGTTCTTCATGGCGATGCCCGCCAATATCATTATCGGGCTCATCCTGTTCGCCACACTGCTTGGCCTGATGATGACCTGGTACATGACGCATCTGGAAAGCCAGTTCGCGATGTTCAGGGGCTAGGAGGGCGTAAGTGAGCGATCAACCCGAACAGAGCGAAAAGACCGAAGAGCCAACCCTGAAGCGGTTGGAAGACGCGCACAAGAAGGGTGACGTTGCAAAGAGCCAGGAGGTGACGACCTGGTTCATGATCCTTGGTTCGGCCCTGGTTTTTGCCTTTATCGCGCCATCGACGAGCGCATCGGTCATGCAAAGCCTTAAAGGCGTCATCGAGCATGCCGATAAGTTCGAGGTCGGTGGGGATGCTTTCGGGCAGTTTTTTTATCTGATTGCAACTGCCGTCCTGGGCGCGGTCCTTATCCCCATGGCGCTGCTTGCCGTTTGCGGAATTGCCGGCAACATGGTGCAGCACAAGCTGGTGTTCTCGGTCGATCCGATAAAGCCGAAACTCAAGAAGGTTTCGCCGATCTCTGGGTTCAAACGATTGTTCTCGACTGAAGCACTGGTCAATTTCGCCAAAGGGCTATTTAAGCTTGTAGTCTTTTCGACCGTGATGTTTGTCGTTGTGTGGCCAGAGCGTGACCGTCTGGACACGATGGTGACCGCCGACCCGATGATGATCCTGGCGATCTTTCAGGAATTGGGCATCAAGCTCTTTGTCGTAACCTTGATTACGATCACTATCGTTGCGCTGCTCGACTTTATGTATATGCGCCACAAGTGGTGGAAGCGTCAGATGATGACGCTCAAGGAAGTCAAGGATGAGCACAAGCAGATGGAAGGCGATCCGCACATCAAGGCGCGCATCCGTCAAATTCGCCTTGAGCGCAGCCGTCGTCGCATGATGGCTGCTGTTCCCGATGCCACGGTCATCATAACGAATCCGACCCACTTTGCCGTTGCTTTGAAGTATGATCGGGAGATGGCGGCACCTGAAGTGGTTGCCAAGGGCGTCGACGCACTGGCCCTGCGTATCCGGGAGTTGGCCGGCGAGCATGAAGTACCCATCATCGAAAATCCGCCGCTGGCGCGTGCGCTTTATGCAGGCACCGAGGTCGGTGACCAAATTCCAGCCGAACACTTCAAGGCTGTCGCCCAGGTTATTGGCTATGTCATGCGTTTGCGTCAAAAAACGAGTTGGAAAGCAACCAGGCGTTAAGCGGACAATGCGCCTTAGAGCGGTTCAGGTTCTGATGGAATCAAAACCCGGTTCTAAGTCTTTGTTTTGTCGCGTGTCCGAACCGCAAAACCGTTTCCACTTTTGCTGGACAGGCTCTAGGATCGTGAACTGTTAGTCCCGTTTAATCCGCACTACCCAAGGCAAAGCCGGTTTTGCTACCAATAGAAACTACGATTCGGTAAGCACCGGACCTTGAATACAAAGGACATGAAGAGCAATGGCAGTGGCCCCTGTGCATGAGGACAGCTACCCCGAGCCGGTGGTTGCGCGCCCGTCCAGTGGCACGGCTGTGTGGCGCGTTCTGCTGCTGGCGCTGGTCTTTATCGGGGTTGCCGTTGGGTTTTCGCTGATGGGCGATGCCGTACCTTCTGACATGATTCTGCTTTTTCTCGGCATTCTGGCGGTTTTTGGGGTCTTCTCCCTTTTTGCCCTTGCGGCGGGCCTTTTCCGTTTCGTTGGCGGGGAAGACAAACGCACTGTTTCGCGCGCGATCGTGGATAGCCTGCCCTATGGCGCGGTGGTTACCGACCGGGATGGCAAGATCGTCTATGCCAATGCCGCTTATGCCGACCTTTCCCGCGACATTGCCAAAGGGATGCCGGTCGGAGTGCCGCGCCTTTTTGCCAGTCAGCCCGAAGCCAGTGAAGCGGTTTATCGTCTATCCCGCGCTGCGCGTGACGGGCGTACGGTTGTCGAGGATATCAGGATTGGCCAACCCAATGGCGGCACCAAATGGCAGCGCGTGAGCGTGCGCCCCTTGCCCGCATTTGAGGGCGACAACGGCCGTTCCGTCATCTGGTCGGTTGAGGACATTTCCCGCGACAAGGAAAGTCAGGAAAATTTCTACGCCGAATTGCAAAAGGCAATCGATTATCTCGATCATGCGCCGGCCGGATTTTTCTCGGCCAATTCGCGCGGGCGCATTCAGTATCTCAATTCAACGCTGGCCGATTGGCTCGGCTACGATCTTGCGGCGTTCGAGCCTGGCGACCTCGATCTGAACGAGATTGTGCAAGGCGATGGGGCAGGGTTGCTGCTCGGTGGTGGGCAGGACGGAACAGTGCGAACCGAGATCGTCGATCTCGATCTCGTGCGTCAGGACGGCACGAGCTTTCCTGTGCGTTTGCTGCATCGGGCGGCCCGGCTTGCCGAAGGCGAGTTGGGCGAAACACGTACGCTGGTGCTCGATCGCTCCCGTGCTGGCGATGGCAATGAAGCCTTGCGCGCGGCCGAAGTCCGCTTTTCGCGGTTTTTCAACAATACACCGGTGGCGATCGCTGCGCTGGACCGGGAGGGGAAGGTCGTCCGCACCAACGCGCCCTTTACCCGGATTTTCGGTCTTTCGACCGGCGAGCGTGGTATTGAGGGCCTCGATATTGCATCGCTGATTGGCGAGGACAGTCGCGCCAAACTGGCGAAAGCGTTTGAGGAGGCCAATGCGCATCGCTCCGAAATCGCACCGGTCGATGCCAATGTGCGCGGCGAGCAGCAGCGTAACGTTCGGATGTATATTTCCGGGGTGGAGCGCTCCGAGGACAGCAACGAAGCCATGGTGCTCTATGCGCTGGACACGACTGAGCAACGGCTTTTGGAAGAGCAGTTTGCACAGGGGCAAAAAATGCAGGCAGTCGGTCAGTTGGCCGGGGGCGTGGCGCATGACTTCAATAATGTTTTGACCGCCATTATCGGGTTTTCTGATCTGCTGCTCATCAAGCACAAGCCCTCGGACCCTTCGTTTGGCGATATCATGTCGATCAAGCAGAGTGCCAATCGGGCGGCCGGACTGGTGCGGCAGTTGCTGGCCTTTTCACGCCGCCAGACGCTGCGTCCGCAGGTTCTCGATATCCCACAGCATATCGATGACCTTACGGTTCTGCTCAAGAGGTTGATCGGCGAGCATGTTTCGCTCGATGTCGAGCATGCGCGTGAGGTTTGGCCGGTTCGGGCCGATCTTGTGCAGCTTGAGCAGGTCATTATCAACCTTGTGGTCAACGCACGCGATGCGATGCCCGAGGGCGGGCAGATTATCCTGCGCA
Source organism: Pelagibacterium lentulum (assembly GCF_003992625.1). Taxonomy (GTDB): domain Bacteria; phylum Pseudomonadota; class Alphaproteobacteria; order Rhizobiales; family Devosiaceae; genus Pelagibacterium; species Pelagibacterium lentulum. The sequence goes on from NZ_RZMW01000007.1 coordinate 29,504, forward strand.
CGCGCAATGTTGATGTCGGGGAGGCTGAAACCTATACCTATCGCGGCATGCCGCCTGCCGATTACGTTCTGATCGAGGTTGCCGATACAGGAACCGGCATGAGCGCCGAGATCATGGAAAAGATTTTCGAGCCATTCTTTTCGACCAAGGAACTGGGCAAGGGGACAGGTCTCGGACTCTCGATGGTTTACGGCATCATCAAGCAGACTGGCGGCTTTATCTATCCTGAATCCGAGGTGGGTGTCGGTACCACGTTCCGGCTGTTCCTGCCGCGCCATATTCCGATCGAGGTCGAGGCGCCGCAAAAGGCTGTTGCAGCACCGATCAAGGACCTTACGGGCCATGAGCGCATTCTCATCGTTGAGGACGAGGAAAGTGTTCGCGCGTTCTCCGCGCGCGCGCTATCGGCGACCGGTTATGAGGTGCTTGAAGCAGGATCAGGCGAAGAAGCACTTGAAGTGCTCGACGAAATCGATGGCGAATTGGACCTTCTGATTTCCGACGTTGTGATGCCGGAAATGGACGGGCCAGCACTGCTAAAGCACGTGCGGCAGCGTTATCCTGATCTCAAGGTCATCTTTGTTTCCGGCTATGCGGAGGAAAGTGTGCGCCGGGACCTTGAGGATGATCGCAGCGTCGAGTTCCTGCCCAAGCCCTATTCGCTCGACCAAATCAACACCAAGGTCAAGGATGTGCTCTCCGGCAAGCAGGCAGAGGAGGATTGATCGTGTTGGCCGGAATTTGTCGACGAGCCGTTTAATCTTTATTGCGTTTGCTGCCTAATGCGACAAAGACGCCGCCGATTGCAGCGCCAATCGCAATTCCAACGCCGATGTTGTCTATAGCAACGCCTATCACCACGCCAATCGCAACACCGATGGCTATGCGTGTGCCCATATTTACTCCGATCATATGATTCTCCCCGCGAGTTGGCATCTTATGACAGCGTCGCGACTTCGCCCAGATTTAGAGCATTGTATGTTCTCATTTTGTCTCTTGACATAAGGCGTACAAAATGAGAACAAATATGCAACAAAAGAATTTGTGTTGAGGGGTCACAGGCGCGTTGCGCTGACCGGGCCAAGGTGAAATAAGGAGACAGATATGGCTGGAAGTCAGCTTCGCGTTGTTGACGGGGGTTCTATGGATAAGGGCAAGGCACTTGAGGCCGCTCTGGGACAGATCGAACGCAGCTTTGGCAAGGGCTCGATCATGCGACTGGGGGAAAATACCTCGGTCAATGTCGAGTCGATTTCCACCGGCTCGCTGGGTCTTGATATTGCCCTTGGCATTGGCGGGTTGCCGCGTGGCCGCATTGTCGAAATTTTCGGGCCGGAAAGCTCGGGCAAGACGACCCTCGCGCTGCATGTGATTTCCGAAGCGCAGAAAAATGGCGGCATCTGCGCTTTTATCGATGCCGAGCATGCGCTTGACCCTATCTATGCACGCAAACTCGGTGTCAATGTCGACGAGTTGCTTATCTCCCAGCCCGATGCCGGTGAACAGGCGCTGGAAATCGCCGATACGCTTGTGCGCTCTGGTGCGATCGATGTTCTTGTTGTGGACTCGGTTGCCGCTCTCACTCCGCGCGCCGAGCTTGAAGGTGAGATGGGCGACTCGCTGCCCGGCCTTCAGGCGCGGTTGATGAGTCAGGCCATGCGTAAGCTTACGGCCTCGATTTCCCGCTCGAAATGTATGGTGATCTTCATCAACCAGATCCGCATGAAGATCGGTGTGATGTTTGGCTCGCCTGAAACCACAACCGGTGGCAATGCGCTCAAGTTCTATTCTTCGGTGCGCCTCGATATCCGCCGGATTGGGGCGATCAAGGATCGCGAGGAAGTCGTCGGCAACCAGACCCGTGTGAAGGTGGTCAAGAACAAGCTGGCTCCTCCGTTCCGTCAGGTCGAATTCGACATCATGTATGGGGAGGGTATTTCCAAGACCGGTGAATTGCTCGATCTGGGGGTCAAGGCGGGCATTGTTGAAAAGTCAGGCGCCTGGTTCTCCTATGACAGTCAGCGACTGGGGCAGGGGCGAGAGAATTCGCGCCAGTTCCTCAAGGATAATCCCGAGATCAGCCTGCAGATCGAAAATGGGGTCCGGGAAAGTGCGGGCTTGTTGGCGACCGATCTCATGATTGCCGGTGGCGACGAAGATGCTGCCGAGAGCGAAGACTGATCTGTTGGTTTTCACGCGCTATTGTGCAAGTGATATGGAAAGGCACCGGGCGACCGGTGCTTTTTTGTTTCATGAAGGCGCCAAGGTGGTCGCGGCACGATTGCAACTGGATGCCGGGCAAGATAGAAGGCATTTCCGGTAGTCTTTGAGCGCAACCGCCGCTCGTGAATGTTTCCAGGTTCGATATATGACAAGCGTAAACGATATTCGTTCGACCTTTCTTGAATACTTTACGAAACACGGCCACGAGCAAGTGGCGTCGAGCCCGCTGGTTCCACGCAACGATCCGACATTGATGTTCACCAATGCGGGAATGGTCCAGTTCAAGAATGTCTTTACCGGCTTGGAAAAGCGTCCCTACAGCCGCGCAACGACCTCGCAGAAATGCGTGCGCGCCGGGGGCAAGCACAACGATCTCGATAATGTCGGCTTTACCGCCCGGCATCTGACGTTTTTCGAGATGCTCGGCAATTTTTCTTTCGGCGATTACTTCAAGGAAAACGCGATCGAATTGGCCTGGAACCTGGTCACCAAGGAGTTCGGTCTGCCCAAGGACAAGCTGCTGGTCACCGTTTATCACACCGATGATGAAGCAGCCGATTACTGGAAAAAGATTGCCGGCTTTGCCGACGACAAGATCATCCGTATCCCGACATCGGACAATTTCTGGAGCATGGGCGATACCGGACCTTGCGGACCCTGCTCGGAAATTTTCATCGATCGCGGCGAGCATGTCTGGGGTGGTCCTCCGGGCACGCCGGAAGAAGATGGTGATCGGTTCCTTGAGTTCTGGAACCTGGTTTTCATGCAGTATGAGCAGACCGCCGATGGCGAGCAGGAACCGCTGCCGCGCCCTTCGATCGATACGGGCATGGGCCTTGAGCGCATGGCCTCGATTATGCAGGGCGTCGATAGCGTTTTTGAAACCGACATGTTCCGGCATGTGATCGATGCTGCTGCGTCTGCTGTCGGCCGGGCGCCGACGTCTGAGACAGTTGCCTCCTATCGGGTGATCGCCGACCACTTACGCTCGATGGCATTTCTGATTGCCGAAGGTGTTCTGCCGGCCAACGAAGGGCGTGGATACGTGCTGCGGCGCATCATGCGCCGGGCCATGCGCCATGCGACATTGCTCGGGACCAATGCACCGACCATTTTCAAGCTCGTGCCGTCGCTGGTGCGCGAGATGGGGCAGGCCTATCCTGAACTGGTGCAGGGCGAGGCGATGATCGGTGAAACGATCCGCCTTGAGGAAGAGCGCTTTCTCAAAACGCTCAGCCGCGGCTTGCAGATTCTCGAAGAAGAGACAGCAGAATTGGGCAAGGGTGACGTTCTTGCTGGTGAGACCGCGTTCAAGCTTTATGACACCTACGGTTTTCCTTTGGATTTGACCCAGGATGCTCTGCGTCTGCGTGAGATCGGTGTCGATCAGGCAGGGTTTGACGCAGCGATGGCCAAGCAGAAGGCAGAAGCGCGCAAGAACTGGTCGGGCTCTGGCGACGCAGCAACGAGCGCGGTTTGGTTTGCCGTTGCCGATAAAGCCGGTGCGACTGAATTTCTTGGCTATGAAAGCGAGGAAAGTGATGGGGCTGTGGTTGCGCTGGTGCGTGATGGCGCCGAGGTTGGGAAGCTGACCGCTGGCGAGGAAGGCTTTGTGGTTTTAAACCAGTCGCCATTTTATGCCGAAAGCGGCGGGCAGATCGGCGACATGGGCATCATGATTGGCGATGGTATCGAGGTCGAGGTGCTTGATGTCACAAAGCAGGCCGGTGGCGTTTTTGCCCATAAGGTGAAGGTGAGCAAGGGCGCGCTTGAGGTCGGCACTCCCCTTACACTGAAGGTCGATCACGGACGTCGCACCGCGATCCGTGCCAATCACTCGGCCACACATCTGTTGCATGAGGCGCTCTGTGAGGTTCTCGGCAGCCATGTTGCGCAAAAGGGGTCGATGGTCGGTCCCGACCGGTTGCGGTTCGATTTTTCGCACACCAAGCCTTTGAGCGACGCTGAAATTGCCGAAGTCGAGCGCATGGCCAATGCCATTGTGCTGCAAAATAGCCCGGTTGAGACACGGCTGATGGCAGTCGATGACGCCGTTGCCGCCGGTGCCATGGCGCTGTTTGGCGAAAAATACGGTGATGAAGTGCGTGTGGTCTCCATGGGAACGGCGCTTGAAGGCGAGAAGGCCGGAAAAACCTATTCTATGGAGTTGTGTGGCGGTACGCATGTGAGGCGCACCGGAGAGATCGGCCTCGTGACGATCGTTCAGGAAAGCTCTGTTGCATCTGGTGTGCGCCGCGTCGAAGCACTGACCGCCGATGGCGCGCGGGCTTATCTTGCCGATCAGGATGCACAATTGCGCGCTGTGGCCGCAGCGCTCAAGGTTGCGCCGCGTGACGCCGTATCGCGTGTCGAAGCGTTGATCGATGAACGGCGTCAGCTTGAGCGGCAGGTTTCTGACTTGCGGCAAAAACTCGCCATGGGTGGCAGCGCTTCGAGCAATGGGGATGCCAGCGAAACAATCAGTGGCGTGCCTTTTCTCGGTCGAGTGGTCGAAGGGCTGCAGCCCAAGGACCTGCGCGGACTTGTCGATCAGGGCAAAAAGCAGCTCGGGTCCGGTATTGTGGTCATCGTGGGTGCAACCGAAGATGGCAAGGCAGGTATCGCCGTAGGCGTCAGTTCCGATTTGACGGAAAAATATAGCGCGGTCGATCTCGTGCGCACCGGCTCTGCCGCCTTGGGCGGGCAGGGCGGCGGCGGGCGTCCCGACATGGCGCAAGCCGGTGGGCCGGATGGGAGCAAGGCTGCCGATGCGGTTGCGGCAATCAAGGCGCAACTGGCCGGCCTCTAGAGCGTGTTCAGAGTAAGTGGATACCACTTATTCGGCTCGGAAGCGCGACTAACAATAACTTGGAGGCGTGCCTTTGCTGGACACGCTCTGACAATAGAAAAGGGGATCGATCCAATGGACCAATCCCCTTTTTGCATCACACTATATGGCACTTGCGTCAGAACGTGCCCTTGAAGCCGCCGCTGATGGCCATAACGGTGCCGTTGCCCCAGCTTTCTCCATCGAGATTTGAGCCAGAGCCTATCGTGCTGAGCGAAATTCCGCCGTTGAATTGAACGCCTTCTGCCGCGTCATAGGCTGCGCCAAGCGTTACACCCCAGCGATCGGTTTGCGATCCTGTTTCCAGAACACTGCCGGAAACAGGCGTCGATGTACCCCGGTCCCAGGTTACGCGACCCAAAACCGTCAGATCCGGCGTAAGCTGGTGTCCGACGCCACCCGAAACGACCCAGCCATCGCGATACTGGAAGTTGGACGACAGAGTGCCGCCGGCTGTCGCCACGTCAAGCGAGTCCAAGATAGACCAATTCACCCATTTGACGGAGGCCAATGCCAGCCAACCCGGAGCAATACCTGTCTGGCCTTTGATTTCAAAGGTCTGCGGCGTGGTAGCGTCGGCAGAAGCTGGCGCACCAAAGGCTGTACCTTCGAGTTCATAGTCAATCGCGGCGTTATAGATTGCACTGACCCGCATCGCATATTCAGGAATTTCATAGGCAACGCCAGCGCGCCAGCCGACGCCCCAGCCGTCAATCGAGAGCGGGGCGGTAGTGGTCAGACTGGTCGGGATGTCCGCATTGTATTTGAGGTATTGCGCTGAAACGCCACCAATAACGCTGGCGATGCCGGGACCGACCTCAATGCCGTAAGCGCAGGTCAGGCCCAGATCAAGAGAACGTAGTTCTTCGGTTGCTGACTTACCCATTAAGGCAGCATACGCAACATCCCGCTCCGTGCCGGACCCCCAAGGGTTCATCGCGGATGCAAGGCAGGACGTGTTTTCCATTAGGTCGGCTTTGAAGCCAACATTGAAATAGATGCGATCAATGGAATTGGCGACTTCCGAGCCACCGAAGTTGATGCCCTGATCGATATGTACAAAGCTGACCACGGCGCGGGTCGCGTATGTATCAGGATCGAAAAGTAAATCCCAGTCATATCCATTGGCTTCAAGCCCGCCAGCATTGGCGGTGCCTGCGCTCAATGCGCTGATTACAAGGGCGGTGAACGCACTTGCCCGGTGCAGTTTGAAACTCATTTAGCTCTCCTCCGGCTACGTATTGAGTAGTCCGTCCCTTTAACCCCGCGCGCCTGATAACCTATCGTTAAGGATGATTGATTGACGCTTGCGTTAAGATTGATCCGATTTGGACAGGAGGTCAATCGCGGCAGCAATGTGGCGGGCATAAATCCACGAGAATACGTATCATTGTGTGAAAAAGAGCACACGAAAAAGCCGCCCCCGAGGGAGCGGCTCTCTTTTTGCCGGCCTTTTCAGGCGGCCTGGCGTTATGCCATGGCCTTTTGCAGGTTGGCATCGACCGCGTCGAGGAAGCCCATTGTGGTCAGCCAAGGTTGATCGGGGCCAACCAGAAGCGCCAGATCCTTGGTCATCTGGCCGCCTTCGATAGTGTCGACAACAACCTTTTCCAATGTCGCTGCAAACTTGGCCAGTTCAGCGTTGTCATCGAGCTTTGCGCGATGGGCAAGACCGCGTGTCCATGCAAAGATTGAGGCCGTGGAATTGGTTGAGGTTTCCTTGCCCTGCTGGTGTTGGCGGTAGTGACGGGTCACGGTACCATGAGCAGCTTCCGCTTCCACTGTCTTTCCATCCGGTGTCATCAGCACGGAGGTCATCAGGCCCAATGAGCCAAAACCTTGCGCAACGATGTCGGACTGCACGTCACCATCATAGTTTTTGCAGGCCCAGACATAGCCGCCCGACCACTTAAGGGCTGCTGCAACCATGTCGTCGATCAGCCGGTGCTCGTACCAAATCTTTGCTGCCTCGTACTTTTCCTTGAATTCGGCCTGGAAAACTTCCTCAAAGATGTCCTTGAAGCGCCCATCATAGACCTTCAGAATGGTGTTCTTGGTCGAAAGATAGCAGGGCACGCCACGCTGAAGCGCGTAGTTGAGCGATGCGCGTGCGAAATCCCGGATGGAGTCATCGAGGTTGTACATGGCCATGGCCACGCCCGATGACGGCGCATCGAACACTTCATGTTCGATTTCCTGTCCATCATCACCCACGAACTTGATGGTCAGTTTGCCTTTGCCGGGAAATTTGAAGTCGGTCGCGCGGTACTGATCGCCGAAGGCATGACGCCCGACGATAATCGGCTGGGTCCAGCCGGGAACAAGGCGTGGTACATTTTTGCAAATGATGGGCTCGCGGAAAATAACGCCGCCAAGGATGTTGCGGATGGTGCCGTTGGGCGACCGCCACATCTTCTTGAGGCCGAATTCTTCAACGCGGGCTTCATCCGGCGTGATGGTGGCGCATTTGACGCCGACGCCGTGCTTCTTGATTGCGTTGGCCGAGTCGATTGTCACCTGATCGTCGGTCGCATCCCGGTTTTCAACCGAGAGGTCGTAATATTCGAGATCGATATCGAGATAGGGGTGGATCAGTTTATCCTTGATCGCCTGCCAGATGATGCGGGTCATCTCATCGCCGTCGAGTTCGACGACCGGATTGGCGACTTTAATCTTGCTCATGAATCACTCCTCGGCGCGCAATTAAATATCCGGCTCTGAGCGAGCCGGAAGGAAAGGCTGGCGCCCCTATAGCATTGGTGGGGCAAAGCGCAAAGGTCTTCGAGGGAGAATGGAGGTGTGCTGTGCGGCGAGGGCAGATGACTTGACAGCCGTGTATATGCACGGCATAGATTTGCGCGTGACCGACGAATTCAAAGACTGCCTGGTTCTCAATACGCGCATGGCGGCGCGCGCGATTACGCGCCGCTATGATCGGGCATTGCGTCCTTACGGGGTAACGGCGGCGCAGTTTTCGATTCTGGCGACGATTGCGCGCAAGCCTGGGCATTCGATAACGGAAATGGCCAAAGGGTTGGCCATGGACCGCACCACGCTCTCGCGCAATCTCGATTTGCTCGCGGCCAAGAAACTGATCGTTTTGAACGATGGTCCGACCGGGAACAGCAAATTGTGCTCGACCACGCAGATGGGGGCTAAACTGCTTGAAACCCTCATGCCCGAATGGCGAAAGGCGCAGGCGGAACTGCGTAAGTTGCTGGCCGAACAACCGCTTGAGGATTTCCTAGCCAGTTTGAAGCGCCTGTCGGCGCTTTGAGCGGGCCTCTATTTGCCTTTCGTCGTGTAAATACACTACAGGAGTTTTTAAGTGCTGAAATCAGATGGAAGTGATCCGGTTGTCGTCACCGGCATGGGGGCGGTTAGTCCGCTTGGGGTCGGTGCCGACATCAATTGGGAGCGGCTGCTGGCGGGCAAAAGCGGCATCGTGCCAAATGACCGGTTCGATGTGAGCGCCTATGGCTCGCAGATTGCCGGGCTGGTGCCGCCCAAATCGCGGGATGAAAACGGATTCGATCCAACCGATTTCATCGACCCGAAGGACATCAAAAAGATGGACCTATTCATCCAGTACGGTCTTGGCGCGGCGCACGAAGCGCTCGAACAGGCAGGTTGGACGCCTCAGAGCGATAAAGACCGGGCGGCGACGGCGACAATTATCGCATCGGGCGTGGGTGGTTCTCCAATCATGGCGCAGACCGCGCAGACAATTGCCGAGAAGGGACCCAGACGACTCTCACCATTTACCGTGCCAGCTTTTCTCGCCAACCTGGCAGCGGGATGGATCTCGATCCGCTATGGGTTCACCGGGCCTATCGGAACACCGGTGACTGCTTGTGCCGCGTCGGCTCAAGCGATAGGTGACGGGCTGCGGTTGATCCTGACGGGAGAGGCCGATGTGGCTGTAGTGGGCGGCGCGGAGGGATCGGTCGATCCGATTTCGATTGGCGGTTTCGCCGCGGCCAGGGCACTCTGCACCAGCTTCAACGATAAACCCAAATCCGCCTCGCGGCCCTTCGATGCGGCACGGGCAGGGTTCGTTTTGTCCGAAGGGGCAGCGGTTCTGGTGATTGAAAAATTGAGCCACGCGAGGGCGCGGGGAGCTACGCCGCTGGCGATCGTTTCGGGGTATGGCACTTCAGCCGATGCCTATCATCTCACGGCAGGGCATCCCGAGGGCCTGGGGGCGCAGGTGGCAATGCGCAATGCGCTCAGGATGGCGGATATTTCCCCGGAAGAGGTGGATTACATCAACGCGCATAGCACCTCGACTGAGGTGGGCGATGCGGCAGAAATCGCGGCCATTTCCGGTGTGTTCGGCGCGCGGGGCAAAAGCCTTGCCATATCCTCGACCAAATCGTCGACCGGGCACCTGCTCGGTGCGGCTGGAGCGATAGAGGCAGCGTTTTCGGTCATGGCACTACGCGATCAGATTACGCCCGCAACGCTCAATCTGGAAAATCCCGATCCTGATGCAGACAGGTTCGACCTTGTGCCGAAAACGCCGAAGAAAAAGGCGTTGCGGCATGTGCTGTCTAATTCCTTCGGCTTTGGCGGGGTCAATGCGTCGCTGGTGTTCAGCCGGGTGTAACATGTACCGGTTGGGCACTGGATGCCCAACCGGTAGGCTCTGATCAGAGTGCGTAGCGCAGCACTGCGGCGAGCGACTTGCCGCCAGGAATATCGCTTTTGCGGGCACCTAGGACGCGCGCGCCATTGTTGAGCGCCCGTCCCATGATCTCATCGACAACGCCATAGTTGGCAGCGGTTTCTTCCTTGTCGAAGCTGACAGCGCCGGTTTCTTCGTCCACGGCACCATGTACCACTTCATCGATGTCAACAACGAGCGTATCGATTGCGCCGAACGTGGCTGCCTTTGCAGCGTCGGAAATGTCGGAGATCGCGCGGCCTTCGTTGGAGCGCTGCTTGAAGAGCTTGGCAAACTCGGCCAGTTCGGCTTCGTAGCTCTTGTCGAGAACCGGAATGGCAGCCTGCGCGATTTCACCCTCGGTCGAGCGATCATTGGTGCTCGTGATGGTGTCGGGCAGCAGATGCGAATAGGTGCAGACCGAACGAAAAATCGATGCCATCGGGTCTGTTGCAGCAATGATCAGCGGGGTTTCGCGGCCCGAAAGAACAGGACGCAATGCAGTATCGACCATGCGTGCAAACTGGGTCAGGCGGACCTTCTGGCCCTCCGATCCTGTGATCCTGCGCTTTGCGGAACGGTCATTGAGTGTCGAGCGTCCTAGTGCGCTGGCCGCGTCACTGGGCAAATCGGGTACGCGGATAATCTGCGGGGGGAGATCGGAGAATGTTTCGATCAGGCGAACGTTGTTTTCCGAGAGTGCCAAAACGAAGGCGCTGTGGGGGAAGGTGATGGCGCGCAAAAGCGGCTTGAGATGAAAGCGATCCGAAACTTCGATATTGGCTTCCAGTTTGTTGGCCAGGCGATATGTGCGCACCGAATCCGGTGTGGCGAACACGGCAAGCGAATTGGCCTGAACGCGCCAGAACTCATCGTCTTCGAGCAGATCGTCCAGCGCCTCGCCAAGTGTCGCAAGTCTGCGCTTATCGAAGCCTTTGGCTTGGAGTTGCTCTATGCCTTCCTTGACCAGATTGCCCAACTTGATGCGTGCCTTTTCGATTTCGGACGTGACCGGGGTTGTGGGCACATAGATCGAAACGCAGGCGTCGGCGCGTTTTGCGTTAAGGGCCTTGAAATCGGGCAGGGTGGGAGTATCGACATAAAGCATGGATTTTCCTCATTTTTTAATTTTTCGTGTCGGGGTCGCCTATGGAGATAGGCCCCCGCTCAGGGTTTACAACCAGTCCGCGACAATAAGGTTGCGGCAGTCCTTCTAACGCCCGATTTCGGGCAGCAAGATGATCTTGATCAATCCTTTGGCCGGTAGGTCTGGTGTCGGGCAATAGCTTCGGGCAAATGATCCCAATCGAGATGGCTGCGCGCGAAGATGAGTTGGTTGGGCGTAAACCAGTCGGGATTGTCGAAAACGCCTGTAGCGATCAGAACGATTTCGGGCGCGCGGCTCGTCCGGGCAAAAAGCGGCGTGCCGCAGCGGGGGCAGAAATGGCGTGTGATTGTTGCGCCGGAATTGGCCGTGCGGGCGAAGCCTTTCGTCTCCCCGGATATAGCAACGGATTTTTCCTGCATTATAGTGATCGTCGAATGCGCCGTTCCGCTCGCCTTGCGGCAATCAAGGCAAGCGCAGAGCAGCATCGATAGCACCGGGCCCCTGGCCGAAAGGGTGACGGTACCACAGGCGCATGAGGCGGATTCGTCGATAAGTGTTTTTTCCATGATGAGAAGCTGTCACGCGGCGCGCGCCGATGCAATCGCGATCAGCCTATTTCGCAGGAAGTGCTGAGGCGAAGGCGTAGGATATGTCCAGCCATTCGGCAAGGTTTTCGTCGTCTTCCAGCACATCGCCATCCACGATGACAAAGCCCGACATTTTGCGGCCTTGCATGTCCATCTCGTGGCACCCAGGGCGGAGGAGAGCAGCGGCCATGCCGTCCTTGCCGACGCGGGCGAGCAGGGTGCCTTCTTTCATCACGCCCGCCACCATGTTGCCGCGAGCCATGAAGCAGATGCCGCCGAACATCTTCTTTTCGACGGTGGGCGTTTTAAGCGATAGATAGTCGCGGACACGGCCTGCCAGTTCTTCGAGTGCCTGGTTCATGCAGAGAGACGCGCTATGCTGGCTGTTCTGCGGTTGCGCTCGCGCGAGAGAATCGTATCAGCATCCAGCGACCGGATCGGGATATTGCTGTCGAGCGGTATCTCGCCTTCGAGCTGCAATGCGAGGTAGCGTCCGCAACACACGCGCAGGAACGAGGCGAAGTTATCGACGTTGTGCCCTTCTTCCAAGGCTTCGCTATAGAGCCGCGTCATGAGTTGGGCGAGGGACAGGCCGTCGCGTTTGCCTATTTCCTCGAGCGCGCTCCAGAAGAAGTTTTCCAGCCTGACGCTGGTTGATACACCGTCTATGCGCATGGACCGGGTCTGGACATCCCAGAGCTCGGGATCGGCGCCGATGAACAATCTGCACATGGTCTTTCTCCCTTTCGTCCAGTATGCCTCCATACCGGCGGTGTGAGAAGCGCGATTTCTTTGATCGCGCTCCTCTAGAGCCGGGTTCAGGCTGCCGCAGATGCCTGACTGGCCCCATGTGAAATGCGCGTGCCGAGAACCGTCAGGAACTGCCCGATCCATGCCGGATGCGCAGGCCAGGCTGGCGCCGTCACGAGGTTGCCGTCAGTCACGGCCGCATCGATTGCGATATCCGCGTATGTTCCGCCAGCAAGTTCGACTTCCGGGCGGCAGGCCGGATAGGCCGAACAGGTGCGACCCTCAAGAACGCGTGCGGCGGCGAGTATCTGCGCGCCATGGCAGACGGCAGCTACGGGCTTGTCGGCGTCGAAAAAGTGTTTGACCATCGCGATAACCTTGGGGTCGAGCCGCAGATATTCAGGCGCGCGACCGCCGGGGATAACCAGTGCGTCATAGGCTGATGCATCGATAGCGTCGAAGGTTGCGTTGAGCGCGAAGTTATGCCCGCGCTTTTCGCTGTAGGTCTGGTCGCCTTCAAAGTCGTGGATCGAGGTGGCGATCGTGTCGCCAGCCTTTTTGCCGGGGCAGACGGCACTGACCTCATGCCCGACTGCGAGCAGGGCCTGGAACGGCACCATCGTTTCGTAGTCCTCGCCGAAATCGCCGCAAAGCATAAGAATTTTCTTGCCAGACATGCCTTCCTCCTCTGATGTCGTGGAGAACAATTGTCGCACGATGCGGCGCGGGGCTGGTGTTAATCGGATACTACATCGCGCGGCGGGCTTGATCGTTTTGGCGTTGCCGCGTAATCCCGGCGCGCACTGTCTTTAAAGCGCCCAAAGGAATTCCGATGGCCGGAACCGATACGTCAAAAGAGTTTGTCTTTCGCCCCAGCCCGGCGATCATTCTCGTCGAGCCACAGCTAGGCGAAAATATCGGCACGGCGGCGCGGGCCATGGCCAATTTCGGGCTTTGGGATATGCGGCTGGTCGCGCCGCGCGATGGCTGGCCCAACCCCAAGGCGGTTGCCGCGGCGGCCAAGGCCGATCACGTGATCGATCGCGTTCAGGTTTTTGACACGCTGGCCGAGGCGATTGCCGATCTGACGCTGGTTTACGCGACGACCGCGCGCAGCCGGGAAATGTTCAAACCGGTAATCGGGCCTGATGTGGCTGCCGACACTATGACCGCACATATCGGCGCAGGGCATAAGGCGGGCATATTATTCGGGCGCGAGCGCTGGGGTCTCAATAATGAGGAGGTCTCGCTTGCCAATGCCATTGTGACGCTGCCTGTCGAGCCTGCCTTTGCCTCGCTCAATATTGCGCAAGCGGTGCTGGTGCTCGCCTATGAATGGCGGCGCGCGGCGCTGAGCGGAGAACCTCTGCCGTTCGATGAGGACAAGGGTGTGCCCGCAACCGGAGAGGAGATGGTGGGGCTGGTCGAACAACTCGGCGATGCGCTTGATCGCAGCAATTTCTTCAAATCGCCAGGCAAGCGGCCGGGCATGATGAACAACATCCGGTCGATGTTTACCCGCGCCGGTTTCAACCAGCAGGAGGTGCGGACGCTTCGCGGCATCATCGCTTCGCTGGACCGGCGGCATGAGAGGCCAAATCCCTTTCGGGTGAAGAAGGGGGAATGAGCGAGGGGGATTGTAGGTGATTTGCAGTGCGTATCCCGCCCCCAATTGAGCCGCACCCGCTCGCGTGCTAGGGCTAACGTTTCAGTTTGCAAGTGAATCCTATGCCTGCCTCATCCGCGTCTCCAGCCATCAGGACCCATGCCCCTGAAAGTGGTATTGCCTTGATGGTGTTGGCCATGTTGCTCGTCCCGATTGGCGACACGCTGAGCAAGCTTCTAACCGACATCATGGGGCCTCTGGAAATCGGGTTCTGGCGATTTTTGCTGCAGGGCGGTATTTTGACAGTCGCCGTTCTCGTGATGCGCAAGAAGCTGACCGGAGCGCCGATCTGGCTTCTGATCGTGGGCGGGGTATCCTCGGCCACGACGCTTGCGGCGTTGATCGGAGCGTTTGCGGTGATGCCGATTGCAACGGCGATTGCGATCTTTTTCGTCGAACCGCTTATCCTTACGGTTCTGGCCGGACTGATCCTGCGTGAACCGACGGGCTGGCGGCGCTATATTGCGGTGGCTGTCGGTCTTATCGGAGCCATTATCGTTATCCGCCCAAGCTGGTCCATTTTCGGATGGGCGAGCCTGCTGCCCCTGCTGGCCGCGTTCGCCTTTGCGATCAATGCAATCACCATGCGCCAGCTTTCAAAGCATCTCGATTCCCTTGCGATCCAGTTCTGGTTTGCGATTATTGCGGCGATATTTCTTGGTGTGATGCAGTTGTCGCTCGGTGATCTCGATCTTTTCAGTTTCACCAACGGACTGGATCTTTCCGGCCCGTGGTTCATGCTGTTTTGCATGGGGCTTTTGTCCGGGCTGACGTTTTTCCTGATTACCGAAGCCTTCCGCCGCACGCCCGCGACAACCCTGGCGCCGTTCCAGTATCTTGAGATCGTGGGGGCGACGGCATTGGGCTATATCGTCTTTGGCGACTTCCCCGACTTCTGGACATGGGTGGGTACGGCGATCATTCTGGCGTCGGGGCTTTATGTGTTTGATCGCGAGCGCCGGGCAAAAAAGCACGGCCTGGCTTGACTTTCGGGCATTCGGGCAATAACTAGCAGCCATCCTGATCGGTCGTTTAAGATTGGTTGGGCGCACCCGAGACCGTCGGTTTGCCGTACCGGTTGGGCCAAAGGCTTGAACCGGTTTCGTTTTTTCGCACGGTCTGTCAGCTTGCAGAAGCGATTTTGCAATGCAGAGGAGGGCGCAGTCTTTAAAATTCTGATGAAAAAGGACATGCGATGTCAAAGCGTCATACGCAAAAGCACAAGATCGACCGTCGCCTCGGCGAAAATATCTGGGGCCGCCCCAAGAGCCCGCTCAATGCACGTGCCTATGGTCCGGGCCAGCACGGCCAGCGCCGCAAGGGCAAGCTCTCGGATTTCGGCATTCAGCTCCGCGCAAAGCAGAAGCTGAAGGGCTATTACGGTTCGATCACCGAAAAGGCATTCAAGCGCGTTTATGCTGAGGCTGCCCGCCGCCGCGGTGATACCGGTGAAAACCTCATCGGCATTCTGGAAAGCCGTCTGGACGCGATCGTTTACCGCGCCAAGTTCGTGCCGACCGTTTTCGCAGCGCGTCAGTTCGTCAACCACGGCCACGTTATGGTCAATGGCAAGCGCGTTAATATTCCGTCCTACAACTGCAAGCCGGGCGACGTTGTTTCCATCCGCGAGCGCTCCAAGCAGCTCACAATCGTGCTGGAGGCCGTTCAGCTCGCAGAGCGTGACGTGCCCGATTACATCGACGCCGATCACTCCAAGATGACCGCGACCTATGTGCGCGTTCCGGCCCTGGGCGATGTACCTTACCCGGTCCAGATGGAGCCGAACCTGGTCGTGGAATTTTATTCGCGCTAAGCGAAATTCTAAAAGTTTTCCAGAAAAGGCCGTCTGTTCGCAGGCGGCCTTTTTCTTGCGCGAATGCTTGGCTGCCGGGGGGCATTTAAGCCTATTCCCAGGTCTAAAAGTTAAGGATAGAATGTAGAGCAATAAAAATACTGCATGGTGCAATGCAGAATGGACGGCTATTCGGTTTGTTTTTGTTTTTCAGAATGGACGGAGAATAACCATGAAGCGTCTATTTATTGCTGGTCTTTCAGCTATTACAATTTTACCGCTTGCTGCAAATGCCACAGACGACATCTCCAGTCTGCCGTTGGTCAGTGAGGTCGCTCCTGGCGCGATCCAGATCAGTCCGCATGTCCCGCATATGGGTGAGCACTGGGCCGTGCCGGCCAATCTTCCGGGCGGTCCAATCTATTGCGTGATTGAAGGGAGGGTCGTTTGCGTCGAATATATGTTCGATCAGGCCGATCTGGCGGAGGGTATGAGCTGGACGCGGCTGGATACCGGTATCGAAACGCCGCCGATAACGCATATCGATGTTGAATTCATGCCAGATGGAATCGAGCCGCATCCGGTGCCGCTTTATCAATTGCATATCTATTTTGCGGATCGAGCGGTTCTCGAGGGGCATTAAGCCCGGAAGCTGTTGAATGCGGATGTCGAGGGTTTCCAGACCGATAATTTATCACATTCCTATCTGCCCCTTTTCCCAGCGTATTGAGATATTACTGGCGTTAAAAGGGGCAGAGGAGCAGGTCGATTTCTTCGTGGTCGATGTGACGGTCCCGCGGCCCGATTGGCTGTTGCGGCTTTCGCGCGGGCGCACGTCCATGCCATTGGCCGTCATGCCGGATGGGCGCGTGATCTCGGAAAGCCTTGATATCCTTGAATGGTTTGATTTTGAAATTGGAGAAGGCCCTATCGCCCGGCGAGATGCAGCCGAGTTGGCTCTCATCGCTCTGGCGGAAGGTTTTACCGATGCCGGTTATGCGCTCATCCTGAATCAGGATTGGAGCAAGCGCAGCGATCTCGTGACCGCGTTGCTGGACCGGTACGCGGAACTCGATGACGTGCTCAACGCCTGTAGTCCAGTCGGACCGTTTCTTGGGCAGCGGTTCGGATTTGTAGAAGCTGTATTCGCACCGATCTTCCAGCGCTTCGCCTTTCTCGAATATTACGAGAATTTCGCGTTGCCGGCGACTTCACGATACAGTCGGGTGGCGCGCTGGCAAGATGCCTGCAAGGCCTATCCAATGGCGCAGCAGGTCACACGCGAAGAGATCGTCAAACTCTATTACGACTATTCAAAAGGTGCTCCCAACGGCGCTTTGCCGCCGGGGCGATGTCGCTCCAGCTTTTCGTTCCTACCCCATTGGTCGGAACGGCCATGGCCGCCGCGTGAGAAATATAGCTATGCGGCGACCGATGCAGTTCTTGGGCTCGTATGCACCGATATCGAACCCGTGGCACGATTCTGATTATTGCGGCACGACCGCAATATCGGCGTCGGGCGCTTCGAGATCGCGAGGGATTTGACTCTCGAAAGCGCGAAGCCGCTTGTAGACCGAAATTAACTCGATAATCGTGGTCCAGGAATTGGCCAGGTACTGGAAGGAGTTTTCCACCCGGTCGAAAGCGTTGGCGACCTGCTGATAAATGCCCAGCGTGATGGCGCCGGTAACGATCGAGGGGCCGAGCGCGACCAGCGGTACGAAGTTCGAGCCTTGCAGATAGGTGAAGCGGGCCACGTTAAAATAGAGATAGTGCAAGTAAAGCCGGAAATAATTGCGTTGCACGGCAGCGAAGAATTCGCGGAATGAAACCGGGTCGGCGCGATCAGCATCGTCTTCACCATAAACCAGTTCCTTGCGCAAAGCGGCCTCAACCTTCTGGTTCTCAAATTCGAGGCCTGGCAGCTTGATGCCGACAACGGCGAGAAGCACCGTGCCGAACGATGCCGAGAGCAATGCAACGAAAACGAGGCCGCCATCGACTTGCCCGATCAAAGGAATTTCCGCGATCTGCTGGGAGAGCGAATAGAGCAGGGGCAGGAACACCGCCAGCGTGATCATTGAGCCCACGAAAGTCGTGCCGAGCGAGCGGACGATCTGGGCAAAGCGCATGGTGTCTTCCTGAATGCGCTGGGCAGCCCCTTCGATATGGCGCAGATTCGGCCAGAAATGCATGTAGTAAAAGCTCATGGCGCGGCGCCAGCGGAACACGAAATGGGCGTTGACGAAGGCCAGTAGTACGGCCACTGCTATGTTGGGGATAAGGACGATCAGAACGGTGAACATTTCACCATAGAATTCTTCGATTGTGAAATTGCCCGGAGCGGTCAGCGCTTCCTGTACGAGATTGAAAAACCGGCCATACCAATCGTTGAGCCAGGCAGATACCTGGACCTGGAAATAGATCGTCAGCAGGATCGAGACGGCGATTACGACAGACCACCAATACCAGCGGTTGCGCTTGAAGAAATACCACGGCACGCAGAAGCCGTAGCCAACCATAAGCACGTATTGGTAGAGCCATACACGGTCGGCATTAAAGAATGGATCCGGATCGAGTTCTGTTGGTTGAACAGCAAGGATGGCCCCCAAACTGAGTATTGTCTGCAACTGCCCTCCTGCAAGATGCCAGATGAGCATGAACAGGACGACCCAAAGTACGGCCGATGAAAAATATAGCCTTGGCTCGGGAAAAAACGATCGAAACACTTGGCACCCCTCGTTGCTGCGCCGGTGCGGCCCCATGCGCCGCGATGGTTCATTTATGTACTGTCATAAATGATACGCAATAGAGATGAGCGCAGATTGCGGCGGCTTTGCGCGAGCTTTTGTCAACAATCCCGTGTTTGACGCTGAGCCATAACAAATTTGATCAAAATTGCCTGCGCTCACTTCAGCATGACGCAATGGATGGCTGCTAAGTATGAGGTGTGTGCAAAGGGGTGCTCCACCGGCAGATGGTGTGCCCGCTGACAAAATGCAGCCATTTCATCTCTGCGTCACCCAAAGGATGGCGGTGCCACTGCCCCCAAGCTGGCACTTCCATCCAGCGGGGCTTTTCTCATCAGCTTTGAGCCTGTATCAAGGCGCGCATATTCGCAGCCTTCTTCCATCGATTTTCAGGCTGTGCGCGGAGAAACGACCATGAGCACAGCCGAACCACTTGCGCTTGCCGACGACGACAGCAATTGCCATCCGATGTTCCGCAACGCGCCTTCGGGTGTAGAGTTCAACAAACTGCGCAAGAGGCTGATCCGGCAAGTGCGCGAAACCTTGGATTCGTACGGAATGGTGCGGCCGGGTGCAAAATGGCTGGTCGCCCTTTCGGGGGGCAAGGACAGCTATGGCCTTCTGGCCATTCTGCTCGATTTGAAATGGCGTGGGCTATTGCCGGTTGATTTGCTGGCCTGCAATCTCGATCAGGGCCAGCCTAATTTCCCCAAGCACATTCTGCCTGAATTTCTTGAGGCCAACGGCGTTGCGCATCGGATTGAATATCAAGACACATATTCGATCGTGACAGACAAACTGCCGCAAGGCAGCACCTATTGCTCGCTTTGCTCGCGGCTGCGGCGCGGACATCTTTACCGGATCGCCAGAGAGGAAGGGTGCTCGGCGCTGGTGCTTGGCCATCATCGGGAAGACATTCTCGAAACGTTTTTCATGAACCTGTTTCATGGCGGCAAGCTGGCGGCCATGCCGCCCAAACTGCTTAACGATGAGGGGGACATGGAAGTTCTGCGCCCCTTGGCGCTATGCGCCGAGGCGGACCTGGAGCGGTTCGCGCAGGCGATGGATTTCCCAATCATCCCATGCGATTTATGCGGGTCGCAGGATGGTCTGCAACGCAATGCCATGAAGGCCATGCTCGATGATTTCGAGCGCAAGATGCCAGGGCGCAAGGATGTAATGATCCGCGCCATGGGCAATATCAATCCTAGTCATATGCTTGACACACGCTTGTTCGATTTTGCCTCTCTTATGGCCAAGACTCCCGGTGATTCCCTATGAATATCGATCGACTTGCTGCGATTTTGCGTGACGCAGCGAAAGCTGAGATCCTTCCGCGCTTCCGCCAACTTGAAGCCGGTTCGGTTGAAACCAAATCCCATGCGTTCGATCTTGTGACCCAGGCCGATCAGCAGGCCGAAATCGCCATCACAAAGGCGATAAATGAAGCCTCCCCGCATATGGTTGTCATCGGGGAAGAAGCGGTCGCGGCCAATCCTGCCTTGTTGTCGCAATCTCTCGGCGATGAGACAGTGATTTTTATCGATCCCGTGGACGGAACATGGAATTTTGCCGCCGGGCTGCCGCTTTTTGCGGTGATGGCCTCGGTGGTGCAGCGCGGCGAGACGGTTGCCGGTGTGATTTACGATCCGCTGGGCGACGACTTTCTTATGACGGAGAAGGGTTGTGGCGCCTGGCATGTTTTTGCGGACGGCCATCGCGTGCGCCAGAAGTTTGCTGAACCGGCTCCCCTGGATGCCATGGGGGGCGTGGCGTCGGCATCGTATTTGCCAGATGAAACCCGTCGCGAAGTCATGGGCAATCTGGCCAAGGTACAGATGTTTGCCAGCTATCGTTGTGCGGGCCATGAGTACCGGTTGGGGGCAGGGGGCAACCTGCATTTCATGATGTACAACAAACTGATGCCCTGGGATCATCTGGCAGGCGCCCTGATGATGGAAGAGGCCGGCGCCCATGTCGCGCGGTTCGACGGCTCGAAATACGAGCCGCACCATCGCGATGGTGGATTGCTGATCGCGCCGGATGCCGAAAGCTGGCAGATCGTCCGGCGCGAGGTGTTTACCGTTTAGTGCGCCTCGACAACCGCCTCGTCCTGATACTCCTCTCCGACGCCGAACAGTTTGCCGTTTTCAGCGATCAGGATGAAGATCAACGCCACTATGCCAAGGATAAAATAACCTGCGGCGATGGGAATAACGGTGCCGTTGAAAAACTGGCCGATAATCGTGCCCAGCAGCGCTCCGCCGACTGTCTGAATCAGGCCGAAAACCGATGATGCCGTGCCGGCAACCGCTCCAAGCGGTTCCATGGCCAGAGAGTTGATATTGGCCATCGACCAGCCGAACATGAACATGATGATCGAGAGCAGGCCGAAAAACAGCCAAAGCGGCATGAAACCTGTAAGCGCGATGGCAAGCCAGATTCCGCTTACGATCGTGAAGACGATCATCGCGCCGTGGCTGAGGCGGCGCATTCCCACTTTACGGACAATGCGTGAGTTGGTGAAGGACGATATGGCCATCAGGCCCGCCATGGCCGCGAAGGCCACGGGGAAGTACGCACCGAGCCCGTAGATATCGACATAGATCTGCTGAGCCGTGCTGATGAATCCAAACAATGCACCGAAGATGAACATGGCGGAAAGACCATAATTGAAGGCCATGCGGTTGGTTACAACCAACCGGAAGCCTTCAACGATGACGCCAAGGCGCAGCGCGCGGCGGTTTTCCGGCGCGAGGGTTTCGGGCAGGCGGATGAAGGCCCAAAGCGAAATCGCAAAGCCAAGCATGGCCATGAAGATGAAGATATATTCCCATGGTCCCGTCAGCAGCAGAATCTGGCCGATTGCCGGGGCGATGACGGGAATGATCATGAAGACCATGAACACAAGCGACATGACTTCGGCCATGGCCCGGCCGCCGAACTTGTCGCGCACAAGTGAGGTTGCGATAACGCGGGTAGCCGCGGCTCCCATGCCCTGGATAAAGCGCAGCACCAAAAGCGTGGCGAATGTCGGCGAAAATGCTGCCGCGAAAGCGGCGATCACATAGATCGCAAGGCCGGCCATAAGCGGTGCTCTGCGACCAAATCTGTCAGAGAGCGGGCCGAAGACGATCTGGGCGAAGCCAAAGCCCAGCATATAGGATGTAAGAACGAAGTGCCTGTCGTTCTCGTTGATGACATTGAGTGCCTCGCCCATATAGGGCAGCGCGGGCAGCATGACGTCAATCGCCAATGCGTTGAGCGCCATCAATCCGGCGATCAAGGCGATGAATTCAGGCCGGGACACGTCCCGGTTGCTGCTGGATATGGTGGTCATTGGGAAACTCGCGAAAATGAAAAGGCGCGGTTCGGGCCGCGCTTCTTCGTAAAACTTGAACCCATTGGACGGCTTTGACAACCCCAAAACCGTCAAACACGGAGGCAGGTTGTCAGGTTGCCGCTGCTATAAATGCGGGGGCCTTGTTCTCCCTTATCGGTAGGTGAATTGCTGCGGAAAACAGGCCAATCAGGATGCCCAGATACCAAACAAGGTCGTATGAGCCGGTCATGTCGAAGGCCAGACCGCCAAGCCAGACGCCGAAAAACGATCCGATCTGGTGGGAAAGGAAGGCCACGCCATAAAGCATCCCCATATAGCGCGGGCCGAAGAACAGGCTGACAAGGCCTGCGGTCAGCGGCACCGTAGCGAGCCAAAGCAGGCCTAGTGTCGCCGCATAGATATAGGCACTGACCTCGGTAATCGGTAGCAGCAGGAACGCGGCTGTGCCGATCGCGCGCAGGAAATAGATGACAGCGAGCAGGATCTGCTTTGGCAATCTGTCACCGAGCCATCCGGCAAGCAGAGAACCGGCCACATTGAACAAGCCGATCAGCCCCAGCGCCCAGGAGCTGGCTTCCGGAGTCAGGCCGCACTGGATCAGGAAGGCCGGGAAGTGGACCGTGATAAAGGCGAGGTGAAAGCCGCAGACGAAAAATCCGATAATCAGCAGGCGATAGGAATTGTGGCCCAACGCTTTTGCCAGCGCCTGCATGAAGGGCATGTCGGCGTCGCCGGGCGCGCTGTTGGTCCGGCCCCGCAGGGACGCAGAGAGTGGCACGACCATCAGGATAATGAGCGCGAGATAGACCAGTGCCATCTGCCAGCCGAAATTGGAAATGAAGGCCTGACCAAGCGGCGCGAACACGAACTGGCCCATGGATGAGGCAGCGGTGGCAATACCAAAGACGAAGGAGCGCTTTTCCGGCGGCACGGCGCGGCCGAAGGCGGCCATGACGACGCCGAAGGATGCGGTGCCGATACCAATCCCCATCAGAACGCCACCGGTAACGATGAAAAGCTCAACCGTTGGGCTGAAAGCTGCGAGCAGCAGGCCGATGGCGTAGATAACTGCGCCAATGGCAAGGGTGCGTCCGGTGCCAAATTTGTCGGCAAAGCCTCCTGCAAAGGGCTGTGTGATGCCCCAGACGAGGTTTTGCACGGCCAGCGCCATTGCATACCCTTCCCGCGACCAGCCCAGATCGGCGGTCATGGGCAACATGAACAGCCCGGCGGTCGAGCGTGTGCCAAACGTCACGAGTGCTATAAAACATCCGGCAGCAATGATGAGGGGGAGCGGTATGGGCAGCGGTGCCCGCGCGGTCGTTGTCGTCATGGAAGGAGACTCGTCTTATCGGCAGATAACGATATACGCGGCCAGCGAAATCCCGAAACGAAAAAAAGCGATGCTATCCATCACCAGAACTGATGATTGCCGATGGCGCGGGAGACACGCGCCGCCCGAGAAAATCCAGAATGCGGTCAAGCGCATCCTGTCCTGCGTCAATATCGAGGTTGAACTGATATTCGTGTTGCAGCGGCGGCTCGTGATCGATTGGGAAGAACAACGCTTCGACCGGAACGCCCTGTGCTGTGAGGCGTTCGGCCATACGGACCGATTGCGGCGTGAGCGGGTCGGCATTGCCCCCGGTAATAAAAGTGGCCGGGAAATCGGGTGTTACGAAATTGGCGACAGAGGCGGTCCTGACTTCAGGATCGTTCATGAAATCGCGCGTGCCGGTATAGGCCCATAATACGGTACGCAAGAACCAGCCAAACTGGCCATCCAGATCGACTCCGCCCAGGTCGTAGGCTCCGCAAAACAGCAGGATGGCTGCCAATCGGTGCGACGCAATCGACGGTTCTACCCCCACCATTTCACCATATGAGGGATCGGTGATGATGGCGGCCGCCTGCGCGGCGAGCTGTGCGCCTGCGGAATCGCCAGCCAATACGATAGTATTCGGGTCGATATTGAGCGCAGGGGCATTGTCAACGAGGTAGGCGAGTGCGTCCATGACCTGTTGCGTTTGCGTGGGATACACGGCCTTAGGCGCAACCGTATAATCGATGCCGACTGCGGTATAGCCGTGGCTTGCCAGAATGCGGAGGTAGTTGGCTACCCCTTCCTTGCTGCCAGCCACCCAGGCCCCGCCATGTACCCAGACAATGGTCGGCAGCGGGGTTTGTGTCCCTTCGGGATAAAAGACATCGAAGACTTCATAGGGACTTTCGCCATAGGCCAGATTGTGCTGGCCTGTGATGCCGGGCGGAACATGCGCCTGGAGCGCTGACATCGCAGTTTCATCGCCTTGGGCGAAGATATAGCGAATGGCCAGAACCGATGGCACCGGGCTGACTTGAAACGCCACATATATGCCGGTGGCCAGAACGCCAAGGACGAGAAAAGTCCCGAGAATAAAGCGCTTCATGGTTCTGCCGCCCCCGGTTTCGCCCTGCCGTCATTGCCTCTGACATTACAGGTTTTCGGGAGCCAATCATATGAAAAAGCCCGCAACGCGCCATTGCATTGCGGGCTTCAGAATTGACTGATGAGGGGATGGATCAGGCGCTTTGCTTGACCGCGATCCCGGCATTTTCCATATGGCTCTGGAGTTCGCCGGCCTGGAACATTTCACGCACGATGTCGCAACCACCGACAAATTCGCCCTTAACGTAGAGTTGGGGAATGGTCGGCCAATTGGAATAGGCCTTGATGCCTTCGCGCAGTTCGTCGGTTTCCAGCACGTTCGCACTGCCATACTCAACGCCGAGATAGTTCAAAATCTGGACGACCTGCCCGGAAAACCCGCATTGGGGGAAGTCCGGCGTGCCCTTCATGAACAGCATCACGTCGTTGGACTTGATCTGATCTTCGATGAACTGGTTGATGTCGCTCATAGTCGCTGGTTCCTTTCGTCCGCGAGAGGGCGGCGTGTAATCGGTCTTTGCCGATAGATAGGGGATGAATGCCGCCATGTCGAGGGTGCGGCCCTTCACCTTTGCATTAGGCGAAGGGACCGGATGGCGCGAGCCTTCTATTTTTCTGCGTCATGAAATGAACGGCGATAAAGGCGAGGCCTGCCGCGATGCCGGTGACGAGCAGGATAACAAGTGCGCCCTGAATCGAAATTCCAGCCATCAGAAGGGCGAAAATGAATGGGGCGAAGGCAGACGAAAACTGCCGGGCCGCGGTGAGCATGCCGACATGGTGGCCATAGGTTCCGCTGCCGAAAGCTTCAAGCGGCAAGGTTCCGCTGACAATCGAAATGAGGCCCGAGCCTAGCCCAAACAGAACAACGAACAGAACGATGCCGGCTATCGCTGGTGTTGTCGTCAGAAGTGTCGTCAGGCTCGCGATCAGCAGGAAGGCTGCAAGGATCGCCAGCACCGTCTGGGGCAATCTCCCGCCAAAGATCATGTTGATCAGCCGACTTGCGACTTGAGCCGGTCCAAACAGCGTTGCAGCGGCGACACCGGCAGCGCCAAGGCCCAGTGCGGTCAGCAGCGGCACCATATGCAGCAGGAGTGCGGAGAGCACAAAACCCTGAAGAGCGAAGCCGCCCATCATCACGAACAGCAGGGCCCTTGTTTTCCCTACCGAAGCGGGCGCGGGCACGTCCATAGGCGGATTTTCCGAAATAATCGCTGCGGCCGCCGACTTGCGCCTCTTGGCCAGCCGGGAAAGCCACGCATGAATTGGCAGGCATACCAAAAGATTGAGCGCGGCAAAGCCCAGATAGATTTCGCGCCATGTCAGGTGTTCATGCAGGGCCGCCGTCAACGGCCAGAACAGGGTCGATGCAAAACCCGCGATCAATGTAAGATGGGTGATCGAACGCTGCGCTCCGCTTTTGCCAATCTGCACGATGGCCACGAAAGCGGTGGCATAGAGCACAAAACAGGCCGCCAGCTCCATCGTGATAAGTGCAAGAACGAAGCTGTATCGCTCGGGGGCCAAAGCGCATATCGCCAGTGCAAGGGAAGCGGCGATCGAGCCAATGGTCATAACCTTGCCGGCGCCATGGCGATCTGCCAACCGCCCGGCATAGGGCGCTAAAAAGCTTCCCAAAGCCAAAGCCACGGAGAGGGCACCGAAAACCCATTCGGTCGCTATGCCGAACGTGTCGGCCATCGCTGGGGCGAGAATGGGAAAGCTGTAATAGAGAGTGCCATAGCCGACGATCTGTGTAATGGCCAGGCCGAGTACGGCCGATATGGGCACTTTATTTTCTGCGGACTGGAACACGAAGCGATGCCCTTTGCCAAGTTGTACGATTGTATTTCTATATTACCAGTATAATCGAACTATGACATGGGCTAGTCGCGAATGGGTGCCTTGTGCTGGTGCCCTGCAAACCGTTCGGGCTGGCTACCTTCGACGCAGCATTGGTCGGACAGGAAGTCGATAAGCGCTTGCATGGCGGGATACTGGGCGCGGCAGATCAGTGAGGTGGCTTGCCGTTCCTGGCCGATCAAGCCAGTTTCAACAAGCCGTTTGCAATGGTGCGAAAGCGTGGACGCTGGAATGCCGAGGCGCTCCTGAATCCGGCCCACGGGCATGCCTTCGGCTCCGGCGCGCACAAGCACGCGGTAGATGGTGAGACGCGTCGGATTTCCGAGAGCCTCAAGCTGCGAAGCGGCCTGTTCGAGATCCATGGCATGAATGTAAGCGGAAGCGAAAACTGCGGTCAATGCTATTTCTATAACACTCGAAATAGAGGGGCCTTGTGCCGCCAAACCACCCGTGCAAAGCTTACCGTCTGCAATGCGCTTTGAAAGATCAGCGGCGCGATGATCAAGGCCTGCCCCTAACGATGAGCGATGTTGACGGCCACGACTTGGCTGGACTTCTTAAATACGTTGTTTCCGTTGCCATATTCGCTGTGGTCGCGATCAGTGCCTATTATCTGATTGTGGGCCAGTTCAGCTTTTCCGCCTTCGCCCGCGAGTATGGTGAACTCAATGCCCGCATTGCCGAGCATCCCTGGCGGGCGGGTGCGGTGGGTATCGGAATATATACATCGCTGGTTGTGCTGCTGTTGCCGGGCGCACCTTTTTTCGCCATTGCGTTCGGGCTGGTCTATGGCTGGCTGTCGGCCTCGATTGTGGTCCTTATGGGGACCGGTATCGGTGTTGCCGCTCTTTATGGGGCGGTGATCTGGCTCTTGCCCGAGCATATTAGCGGGCGTGCGGGGACCGCGCTTGAGAAAATGGCCAAGGGCCTTGAGCGCAACACGATGATCTACCTTCTTTTTCTCCGTATGATGCCACCGGTGCCCTTCACGCTGCTCAATGTTGCCGCGCCTGCGCTCAAAGTGCCGTTCTGGATGCAGCAGGGCACGACGCTTGTAGGCATGGCGCCACGGATTGCCGTTTATGCTTTTGCGGGGGAAAGTCTCCGGGCGGTTATCGACCAGCGGATTGCGGCCTGCCAGGGTATTCCCGATTGCAGTCTCGACCTGTCGGTCGATGAATTTCTCACCGATGACATCGTGCTTGCTCTCGTATTGTTGGCTATTGTGTCGCTCGCACCGCTGATTATCAGGCGCTGGATGAGGGCGGGGTAGGTTTCTTCTCTGTGGCGCCCAGCCCATTGAGCACTTCGCGCGTGATGCCGAACGCGGAAATCACGTCCTGATGGCGCCTGAAGCCGATGAGTTCGCGCTGCACGAAGTAAGCCCAGACCGCTTTTCGCGCTTCAGCGAGTTCATCGGCCTTGTTATCCGGATCGGCGGCGCGCAGGGCATCCATGGTTTTGGCGACGCGCTGCTCAGCGGCGTTGAGCGAAGAGGCGCGCTCGCCCATGATCTCATGCTCGAGAACAGCATGACCGCCTTCCAGAGCGTTTCCAGAAAAAGTGGACCCCACTTTTTCGGTTCGGGAAGGCGATCTGCCTACCGAACGATTGACGGCCTTGATCAGATCGAGGCTGTCACGCAGGGACATCGCCGCTCGCCCTGGTGCTAATCCGGCACACTGGTCGTCAAGGCCAGTGCGTGCAACTCGCCACCCATATTGCCCTTGAGCGCAGCATAGACGAGCTGATGCTGCTGGACCCGCGATTTGCCGCGAAATTCTTCGGAAACAACGGTTGCGGCGTAGTGATCGCCGTCCCCGGCCAGATCGCGGATGTCAACCTTGGCATCGGGTAGGGCCTGTTTGATAAGGCTCTCGATTTCGGCTGCATCCATTGGCATGTGAGGCTCCAGATTTGGTTGGGATCAGTTTATTGTAGCGCCCATGAAAGCCGGGAACCAGCCCTCGTAAGCGTCTCTCAACTCTTTGATCGATATGGGATCGGTGGTTCCAAGCTTCAAGCCATCCCCGCCGGTTGTGCCGATGCGGATCGCGGAAACCGGCGCATTGGCAAGGACGGCTTCGACTTCGCTTGCAGGCAGGGTAACGAGATAGCGGCCCTGATCTTCCCCAAAGAAGGCCGCAATGGCTTCTGAGGGCGGGGTGCCTATAACGGCGCCGATATTGCCCTTGATCGCCATTTCAGCCAGTCCCAGCGCCAGCCCGCCATCGGACAGGTCGTGCACCGACGTTACCTGCCCGCCGCGAATGAGCGAAAGAACGAAATGGCCAACGGTCTTTTCGTGGTCGAGATCGACATGGGGTGCCGTGCCTTCACGCCGACCGATGACGTCGCGCAGGTAAGCTGATTGCCCCAGATGAGTACCCCAGCCATCGGGTGCGCCGACCAGCACAATCGCCTCACCATCAGCAACAAAACGATTGCGGGCCATCTTGGCGTAATCGGGGATCAGCCCCACACCGGCGATGGTTGGCGTGGGCAGAATGCCGCGGCCGTTGGTTTCATTGTAGAGCGACACATTGCCCGAAACGATCGGGAAATCGAGCGCCGAACAGGCTTCGCCGATGCCTTTGATGGCAAAAACAATCTGCCCCATGATTTCAGGGCGCTCGGGGTTGCCGAAATTGAGGTTGTCGGTTGCGGCAAGCGGTTCGGCGCCTGTCGCGATAAGGTTGCGCCAGCATTCCGCGACGGCCTGCTTGCCGCCCTCGAAGGGATCGGCTTCGCAATAGCGCGGGTTCACGTCGGATGAGAAGGCCAGCGCCTTGGTGGGGTGGCCCTCGACCCGCACGACACCGGAATCGCCGCCCGGGGTTTGCAGAGAGTTGCCCTGGATGAGCGTATCGTATTGCTCATAAACCCAGCGGCGCGACGAGTTATTGGCCGAACCAAGCAGCGCGAGCAGGGCCGCTGCGATGTCCTTTGGTTCAAGCGCGGTCTGATCGAGCGGCGCCGGAATGGTGGGTTCCACCCATGGGCGATCATATTCGGGGGCTTCGTCGCCCAGTTCCTTGATGGGAAGGTTGGCCACTTCCTCTCCCTGGAACAGAACACGGAAGCGCAGATCGTCCGTGGTCTTGCCGACAGTGGCGAAATCGAGTTCCCATTTCTCAAAGACTGCGCGGGCCTGCGCCTCCTTTTCGGGATGCAGGACCATGAGCATCCGCTCCTGGGACTCAGACAGCATCATTTCATAGGGAGTCATGCGCTCTTCGCGGACCGGCACGGCATCGAGGTTGAGTTCGATGCCGAGATCGCCCTTTGCGCCCATTTCGACCGCCGAGCAGGTCAGCCCGGCAGCGCCCATGTCCTGAATGGCGATCACGGCGCCAGTGGCCATGAGTTCAAGGCAGGCTTCGAGCAGGCGCTTTTCGGTGAAGGGGTCGCCGACCTGAACGGTGGGCCGCTTTTCTTCAATATCGTCGCCGAATTCGGCAGATGCCATTGTCGCGCCGCCCACGCCATCACGGCCTGTTTTCGCGCCGAGATAGACGACCGGCAGTCCGACGCCCTTGGCTTCGGACAGGAAAATCTTGTCGGTATCGGCGAGACCGGCGGCAAAGGCGTTGACCAGAATATTGCCATTGTAACGGGCGTCAAATTGCACTTCGCCGCCAACGGTGGGCACGCCAAAGGAATTGCCATAACCGCCAACACCGGCAACGACGCCGGAAACCAGATGTCTGGTTTTCTCGTGATCGGGTTCACCAAAGCGCAGGGCATTCATCGCAGCGATGGGCCGGGCGCCCATGGTGAAAACATCACGCAGGATGCCGCCAACGCCAGTCGCTGCGCCCTGATAGGGCTCAATGAACGAGGGGTGATTGTGGCTTTCCATCTTGAAGACGACAGCCTGGCCATCGCCAATGTCAACGACACCGGCATTTTCGCCCGGACCCTGAATGACGCGCGGTCCCTTGGTGGGCAGCGTGCGAAGCCATTTTTTCGAGCTTTTATACGAACAGTGCTCGTTCCACATGGCCGAGAAAATACCCAGTTCCGTATATGTCGGCTCGCGCCCGATCAGATCGAGGATTTTCTGGTATTCGTCGGGCTTCAGGCCGTGGCTGGCGACGAGTTCGGGGGTGATTTCGATGTCGTTGCGAAGGGTCATGGAGCGGAGCCTGCCAGTTCTGCGGGTCGGTCAGGCCAGAAGGCCAGCGAAGATGCCGCGGCCATCGGTGCCGCCGTGCTCGGGTTCGATCAGGTTTTCCGGGTGGGGCATCATGCCCAGCACGTTGCCCCTGGCATTGGTGATGCCGGCAATGTTGTTGATCGAGCCGTTGGGATTGGTCTCAGGGGTATAGCGAAAGATGACCTGTCCGTTACCTTCAATCGATGCGAGTGTCTCGGTATCGGTGAAGAAATTTCCGTCGTGGTGGGCCACCGGGCAGCGGATCACCTGACCATCCGAATACTGGTTGGAGAAGGGGGTATTGGCGTTTGCGATTTCCAGCTCGACTTCGCGGCAGACGAATTTCAGTGAAGCGTTACGCATCAGGGCGCCGGGCAGAAGGCCCGCTTCTGTGAGGATCTGAAAGCCGTTGCAGACGCCAAGCACCTTGACGCCCTTATCGGCACGCTCGCGAATGATGTCCATCATGGGGGAGCGGGCGGCGATGGCGCCGCAGCGCAAATAGTCGCCATAGGAGAAACCGCCGGGAATGACGATCAGATCGACATCGGGCAGTTCAGTCTCCTGATGCCAGACCACAGCCGGCGCCTTTCCGCCGATCTTGGTCAGCGCCGCGA
Source organism: Pelagibacterium lentulum (assembly GCF_003992625.1). Lineage (GTDB taxonomy): Bacteria > Pseudomonadota > Alphaproteobacteria > Rhizobiales > Devosiaceae > Pelagibacterium > Pelagibacterium lentulum. The sequence goes on from NZ_RZMW01000007.1 coordinate 60,307, forward strand.
TCATGTCGCGGTCGCGATTGAGGCCGGGAAAGACGACAACGGCGGATTTCATCACGCGGGTCTCGCTTATCGATTTTGGGACGGCTGCAGATGCGCGCCTTGTCGGGATTTCCGTGACAAAATGCAAGGGGATTCGGCGTAATGGGGAAAAAAATGAAACCGGGTGTCGGAGATCGGGTCGGTGGAACGTCTTCTGCATATGATAATATCGCGACTGCGCAATCACACGGAGCATTTCAATGCCCCCGATCATTACTGCATTTGAACGGTCTCCCGATGGCGGCAAAGGTCTGGCGCGGGACACGCGGGTTCGCTGGGCGCTGGAAGAGGTGGGGCAAAATTACGAAGTTCGTCTTGTTTCGTTCGGTGCGATGAAGGAACCCGCGCATATGGCACTTCATCCTTTCGGGCAGATACCGACTTTTGAAGAGGGCGGCCTTGCCATTTTCGAAACAGGGGCGATCGTATTGCACATCGCGGAAAGCCGCGCGGGCCTTTTGCCGGACGATGCGAATGCGCGGGCGCGAGCTATCACATGGATGTTCGCCGCGCTGAACACGGTGGAGCCGCCAATCCTTGAGTTTGCGAATGCCAGGCTACTTGAGAATGATAAGCCTTGGTCGGCGCAACGTTTGCCTCTCGTTGCGGATCGTGTCCGCGACCGTCTGACCCAGCTTTCCCGCCGTCTTGGCAAGTCCGACTGGCTCGATGGCACGTTCAGCGCGGGTGACCTGATGATGGTATCGGTGCTGCTCAGATTGAAGCCGTCGGGCATGCTGGACGAATATCGGAACCTCTCCGCCTATGTTGCGCGCGGCGAAGCGCGGCCCGCTTACAAACGGGCCTTCGACGCCCAACTGGCGGTCAATACCGGCCAACTGCCTAGGCGCTGATAGCGTCGAAGCGGCTATTCGGCTGGCGCTTGAACGGGCTTTTCCGCCGGCGTCCATCGGCTGCCAGGCGCACCAGGAACAACAGCCCAGGCCGGGCGCTCGAAGAGGAAGCGGCCAAAGCCGATCTTGCCGATGATCCAGTAAACGACTGCCGGGCCGGCTATGGCGACGAAAAGGACCAGAAGGCTGGCTAGCCCTGCATCGATATTGGGCACGACTGCCAGCAGCAGCGTCCGGAAAATGCCCATTGGAATGACGAAGCTGAGATAGATCACGATAGAATGAGCGCCGACCCAGCGGAGCCAGCCAAAAGCGCGGGCGTTTCCGATTAGCGCCGCTATTGCGCAGACCGCCATTGCGCCTGCGATGGCAAGAGCGAAAGTTGCGCCGGGAATATGCGCAATGCCGGTGACGATGTGGCCATAGGCAACGATATGTCCGGGGGCAAAGACGAGGGCTGCATTGAGGAGGGCCCAAAGCATTAATGCGCCCGCAGCGATCATCGGACGGGCTTGAACCTTGTCGGCAAAGGAGAAGATATATGGTGCCAGTGCGTACCCGGCATAGAAATAGACGAAATAGCTGGCTGTATAATTGAGAATCGAGATTGGCGTGTGTATCGGCGCGATGGAGCATAGCGCTGCTACGATCAACACCGCCCAGTGGGGCAATCGTGCCTGGTAGAACAGCTTTGCCATCAGGCTGAAAACGGCCAGCGCATAGATGAACCAGAGGATCGAATAAGGCTCGTAGATTGCGCTTGCGAGCATCGCGACAGTGCCTGCCGGGTCGCGGTCGACAAGCAAATGTTTGAATCCGATCAGGATGATGGCCCAAAGAGCGTAGAAATAGATGTAATGGACGATCCGCCTGTCGGCATAGTGACGCCAGGGCCGGGCAATGACGGCGCTGAGGAAAAGACCTGAAATCAAGAAAAATTCCGGCATGCGGAAGGGCGCCGCAAAGCCGAGGACATAATGCATGAAGCCCACGCGCTCGGTGGCTTCGCCCACGCCGAAAGTGGCGTGCATCATCACAACAAGGATGATGGAAATCCCCTTGGCGATATCGACCCAGTTATGTCGTTGTTTGGCTTGAATGCTCATCTTGCGTCCCCACACGCTCGTGCCGGTTTGGCGGCGAGACTAGCGCGCAAAAGACCAAAGGATTGCTTTACAAAATGACCAGATTTCCGGGCTGGTTAAGAGAATGAAAAAAGCCGGGCTAAAAAGCCCGGCTTTCTAGGCGCTTTCGCCCGAATTTCCGTCTGCTCAGACGGGCACGGTGCCATAGGCGGCAACCATGATGCCCAGAGCAACGAAGAACATGGCAGAAAGGGTCACTGTTTTAAGCATAGGTCAGGACTCCTGGCGCGCTGCTTTAATGCACGGCCTTTGATTTAACATTGAGAGGTTAACCGATGATCTCGATTGCGAAGTTTTCGATCACCGTGTTGGCGAGCAGCTTTTCGCACATGGCCTCGATCTGGGCTTTGGCCTCATCGGCATCTGCGGTTTGCAGTTCCAGATCGAAAACCTTGCCCTGGCGAACGGATTGAACGCCGTCAAAGCCCTGACTGTGCAATGAACCTTCGATGGCCTGACCTTGAGGGTCGAGTACACCATTTTTCAGGGTGACGATGACGCGGGCTTTCATATTTTTGGTTCCGTTCACGGTTTTTCAGGCAGTTGGCGGAAAAGCTATTGTACCAGACGAGGGCCGGTGGTCAGGGCGTTTTCGGCCTCGACCAGGATACCGAGGCGCTGGGCGACTTCGCGATAAGCATCGACGAGGCCACCGAGATCCTCGCGGAACCGGTCCTTGTCCAATTTGTTGCGGGTCTTGACGTCCCACAGGCGGCAATTGTCCGGAGAAATCTCATCAGCCAGAACGATTCTCATCATGTCGCCTTCAAAGAGGCGGCCACATTCGATCTTGAAGTCCACGAGCTGGATGCCGACACCCATAAAAAGCCCGGTGAGGAAATCGTTGACGCGCACAGCAAGCGCCATGATGTCATCGAGCTCCTGGGGCGTGGCCCAGCCAAAGGCCGTGATGTGCTCTTCCGATACCATCGGATCGTTAAGCGCATCGTCCTTATAGTAAAATTCGATAATCGAACGCGGAAGCTGTGTGCCGGATTCAAGACCGAGACGCTTGCAAAGCGAACCGGCCGCGACATTGCGCACAACCACTTCGATCGGGATGATTTCAACTTCGCGGATCAATTGCTCGCGCATGTTGATGCGGCGCACGAAATGGGTCGGGATGCCCAGCGTGTTGAGCTTGGAAAAGACAAATTCCGAAATTCGGTTGTTTAGCACGCCCTTACCATCGATCACTTCGTGTTTAGCGCCGTTGCCAGCGGTCGCATCATCCTTGAAATGCTGAATAAGGGTTCCGGGTTCCGGGCCTTCGTAAAGGACCTTGGCCTTGCCTTCGTAAATCTTGCGACGACGGTTCATTTCACCTGTCCGTTGGTCTGCAGATATTGGACACGGGGTCCAGTGTGCGCGCACTCATGCGCTCTTTTGACCACTCTTTGCAACCCCCTTTGCGTAAAGGTGAGGGGAATGCTGCGCATTCATATAGCGATTCCCACTCTTGTTGCCAAAAAACACATGGGCAGGTGGAAAATGGGGTGGGGTGCGACCTGGTTGTCGTTGATTTGAAATGCCGAAACGCATATCTCGAATCCATCAAATGCCGTATAGTACGGCCAGTTCAGGACAAAAGGTGAGGGATAGAACTCATGTCTTCGTTTGAGGAACGCGAAAGAGCTGAAGAAGCCAAATTTGCATTTGACGCAGAGTTGCGTTTCAAGGCCGAGGCGCGGCGGAACAAGCACCTTGCCTATTGGGCTTGCGACGAGATCGGTATCGAGAGCGCCAATGACCGCGCAAATTACCTGGCGGAAGTGATTACAGCCGATCTGACAGAAGCCGGGCCTGAAGATGTCGTGGTGAAGATCAAGGCTGATTTTGAGGCGCATTCCGTCCAGATCGATGAAGCAACAATCCGTACGAAGGTTGCGGAGTTCGATGAGCTGGCCAAAAGGGAAGTTATCGACGAGGCCAAATAGGTCCTGCCGGATATTTTGCTATCAGCCCCGCATCATTGGATGCGGGGTTTTTTGTGGCCTACTCTGCTTTGGAAATTGTTGGTTGGGGCGAGCCGGACCACTCAAAATGCCAGCAATCGCCCAGCCTTATGTTCTGGATGATCGCGGGCCGGAAGACGGCGAGGCATTCGCCGCCGTCAAAGCGCACCGATGGGTAAACCAGGCCGCTGGATTTTTGTGTGAGCAGCGTCCGGGCCAGAGCCTGCCCGTGTGGATATGCGACCGAGGGATCAGGATCGAGAAAGGGTTCACTGGCAAAAGCGCTAGCATCATGGACGCGGGTTGAAAATCCGGCGCGCAATTCTCGATAGGCCGTCAGATTTTCAAATGTCGCTGTGGCGATGAGTTCCTGAGTCAGGTGCCAGGCGACCTCGGCTTGCGCGGTCTTTACGGCGGCCTGGCCATAGGCTGCATACCAGGCGCCGCGCTCTTCGCCGTTAAATCGGTTGCCGCCTGCACGCGTATAGCAGAATGCAGCGTTGATATAGGTCCAGCCAAAGCCATGCGCGGCTGTCACCAGTTCATCCTGCGTAATACCAAAGGGCAGGGGCAGATGCGGCGTGTGCCTTGCAGATGTCAGGGTTTCGATTTCTTCGAGAATAGACAGTTCTGTAGGGTCGTCGGCAAGCGGGGCCATTGCCGGTTCGGCGATATAGGCGGTTGAGATCAGCCGGATGGTATCCGGTTCAGCAAAATCGCGTTGGGGTAATTGGACCATTACATCCCGCCGCGCAGGCCATCGATGTGGCGCCGGACGGCCATCATGGCGGGGATGCCGCCATCGATCATGACTTCTAATGGAGTCTTTCCGGCAAAGCCCGGCCCGGAATTGGTTGTCTTGGGCCAACCATAGGTCAGTGGGCCGTTGAACAAGAGGCGCAAGCCTTTGAACAAACCGATCATGAGGCTGGCGCGTGTTACCTTGTCCTGATCGAGCAGGCCCTTGAATGTGCCCGCTTTCATGCGGCCCCAGGTGGCGCTGGGAACATCGAACAGGGCGGCCGCTTCCGCATTGGAAAGTTGCCAGGCCTCGGCGATGCGTACGACAGCCTTGACCACCGCAGCGATGCGGTCGCGCTCGTTGATCGGGCGTACCGGATTCGCTTCTGTGGGCAGTTCAAAGATCGCAGACATGACATTTCACCATTTGACTGGCAAAATCATATCATATGATGCGAAATTGTCAATCAAATGCGGCCCATCAGGCGCGTGAACATCAGCAGGCCTTCTGGCCAGGGGCCGTGCCCGGATTCGACATTTATGTGTCCGGCATCGCCCGCGATATGGAAATCGGAGCCCCAACAGCTTGCAAACTCAGCCGCGCGCTCAATTGAGCAATAGGGATCGTTGCTCGAAGCAACGAGCATTGAGGGGAATTTGAGCGGATCGCGTGGCAGCCCCTGAAACGGCGCGGTAGCTTCCGGCACGTCGGGATGTTCATCCACATCGGGCGCTGAAACCAGAAAAGCGGCTTTGACCTTGGTGTCTGCAAGCTTGCCATTGGCTGCAACGATATTGAGCACGCCGAGCGAATGACCGACCAGAACGACAGGCCGGGTCGCCATCATGATTTCACGTTCGAGCGTTTCCGACCAGTCATCAATCGAAGGGGCGTCCCAATCCTCCTGCTCCACAAAGCGGGCATTACGGATCTTTTCGACCCAGCGTTGCTGCCAGTGGCCTGGGCCGGAATGGCCAAGGCCGGGAACAATCAGAATATCGGCGTCAGCGGTTTTCATGGATTTGAGGTTAGGGCCTTAACTGTTGACGTGAAAGCGGAATGTATCGGCGAGCCGTTCACATCCAGCCTGTTCGTAAAAGGACACTGCGCCGGGCGCCGAGGTCAAGAGGCAAGACTTGACCTTTGGTGCCGCCTTCGCCGTCTCTTCGAGCAGCCGCCTGCCGATGCCGTTGCCTTGCGCCGATGTGTCGACAGCGAGATCGGAGCAGTAGAGGCAATAGGCGTAGTCCGTTATCGAACGCGCCACGCCGACAATCTTTCCCTGATCGTCACGCGCGACAACGATCACATCGGCATTGGCAAGCATCTTTTCAAGGCGCGGCGTGTCCTCGATGGGTCGACGCTCGGCCAGCCCGGAAGCGATAAGAACCTGCTTGAACTCGCTCACAGACAGATTCGGTTCCAGCGCGTAAGTTATTGGCATCAGATTCAAATTCCGAGGTAAGGGTTGGAGCAGTTTCGTGCCAGTCGTTCAAGACTTCTTGTAGTCGAGCCCTTTTGCTGCAAGCGCCTCGCCCAGAATTCGTATCGCTTTGGGGCCGACACCATGAATTGCCAGAAGCTCATTTTTCGAGTGGCTGGCAACATCTTTTAGGCTGGCGATGCCGTTGTAAGACAGTTCGCGTGCGGCAGTCTTGCCAATTGCGTTGGGCAGGTCGCCCACAGGGCGAATGTCGGGTGTCGGGGCCATCGCTTTATCTCCTCTTTGTCGTAGCCAAAGATACAACGTGCGGCGATGGCCGTTTCCGACAATCAGGCCCCGAAAACGCGCTTGAAGATCGTATCCACATGCTTGAGGTGATAGTCATCGTCAAAGCTCGCGTCGATTTGCTCGTCCGACAGCTTTGCCGAGACTTCGGGATCTGCCTTGAGGAAATCGGGGAATTTGCCTTCGCCGCGCCAGACCTTCATGGCGTTGCGCTGGACGGCTGAATAGCTTTCTTCGCGGCTCATGCCTGCCTGGGTGAGCGCCAACAGGAAGCGTTGCGAGTTATGCAGACCACCGAGCTTGTCCATATTGGCCTTCATGTTCTCGGGATAAACCACAAGATTTTCGATAACATTGGTCAGCCGTGCCAGCGCGAAATCGAGCGTTACGGTGGCGTCAGGGCCGATCATGCGTTCCACCGAGGAATGCGAAATATCGCGCTCATGCCAAAGGGTCACGTTTTCCAGTGCCGGTGTCACCATGCCACGCACGAGACGCGCAAGGCCCGTCAGGTTTTCGGTCAGCACTGGGTTGCGCTTGTGCGGCATGGCCGAGGAACCCTTCTGGCCTTTTGAGAAGAATTCTTCCGCTTCCAAAACCTCGGTGCGCTGCAAGTGCCGGACTTCGGTTGCCAGACGCTCAATCGAGGACGCGATGACGCCCAATGTCGCGAAATACATCGCGTGCCGGTCGCGCGGGATGACCTGCGTGGAAACCGGTTCGATTTCCAAGCCCATCTGCTCGGCAACATAGTCTTCCACCGAGGGATCGATATTGGCGAAGGTGCCAACCGCGCCGGAAATGGCGCAGGTGGCAATTTCCTTGCGCGCATTGACCAGTCGCTCGCGGCAGCGTGCGAACTCAGCGTAGGCTTGTGCCAGCTTGACCCCGAAGGTTGTCGGCTCGGCATGGATACCGTGGCTGCGGCCGATGGTGATCGTATCCTTGTGTTCGTAGGCGCGCTTCTTCAGCGCCGCCAGCAGGGCATCGATATCGGCAAGCAGCAGGTCCGATGCGCGTGCAAGCTGGACCGAAAGGGTTGTATCGAGCACGTCCGATGAGGTCATGCCCTGATGTACGAAACGCGCTTCAGGCCCGACGATTTCGGAAAGATGGGTGAGGAACGCGATAACGTCGTGCTTGACCTCGCGTTCGATCTCATCGATCCGGTCGACATCGAACTGTGCGTTACGGCCTTTTTCCCAAACCACGTCCGCTGCTTCGGGTGGGACGACGCCCAGTTTGGCCTGCGCGGTCGCCGCGTGCGCTTCGATCTCGAACCAGATCCGGAACTTGGTCTCGGGCGACCAGATGGCAACCATTTCTTGGCGGGAATAACGCGGGATCATGGGTTTAGCGGACCTTCTTTGGAAAGTGATTCAGATTTAACGGGCGGCTTCTGCCGCCTCACGAATGGCCTTAATGCGCGCAGCATATGTGGCGGGGTCATTGCCCTTATAGATTGCCGAACCTGCGACCAGCGCATTGGCGCCAGCCTTGGCAAGTGCTCCTGCATTGGATGGATCGACACCACCATCGACTTCAATATCGATGTCCCGGTCGCCTGCAAGGGCTTTGGCCTGCGCAACCTTGGTCAGCGATTCTGCAATGAAGGCCTGGCCGCCAAAGCCCGGATTGACGCTCATTATCAATATAAGGTCGAGTTTATCAATGACATGCTGGATGGCTGAAACCGGCGTTGCCGGGTTGAGCGACACCCCGGCTTTCTTGCCTTGTGCCTTGATCGCTTGAAGGGAACGGTCCAGATGCGGGCCGGCTTCGGCATGGATTGTGATGATGTCCGATCCGGCCTTTGCGAAGGCTTCGATATAGGGATCGGCAGGCGCGATCATCAGATGCACATCGAGCGTGAGTTTTGTCACCGGGCGTATTGCTTCGACGATCAGCGGGCCGATGGTGATATTGGGCACGAAATGTCCGTCCATCACATCGACATGCACCCAGTCGCAGCCCGCTTCCTCAATCGCACGGACTTCATCGCCAAGGCGCGCGAAGTCGGCTGAAAGGATGGAAGGAGAGATTTTGATGGGCCGGTTGGTCATTTTGATCCCCGCAACGCCTGTGTCGCGCGCTTCTTAGTATGATGGCGCGCGGATTCCCAGTCCCAATTGGTTCTATTTTCACCGCTTGCGGTGTTCTGAGCCCCATAGAGCAAAGGCTACACCACCCAGAATACCGATAGAGGCAACAGCCAAGCGCAGGGTGATACTCTCCCCGATGAAGATGACACCACCCAATGCGGCAATGGCTGGCACCGTCAATTGCACGGTGGAGGCCTGTACACGCGAAAGGGCAGGCAGGGCCAGATACCACACCGCATAACCGAGGCCGGAAGCGAGGGCTCCCGAGGCAACGGCATAGGCTACACCCTCGAGAGATACCGGCAGCGTCAAAAGACCGAAAGCAGTCAATGCGATGCCGACTGGCAAGCAACGCACGAAATTGCCTGCGGTATCGCGCAGCGGTGAATGCGATCCGCGTCCAATCAACGAGTATGCCGCCCAGGAGGCGCCAGCGATCGCCATGAGCATCGCTCCAAGCGGGTTGGGCGCAGACAGTCCAGGCGATACGAGATAGACGAGAGCAGCAAGAGCGAGCCCAATCCCGGCCCACTCGATCATTCCCGGCCGGTCGCCTTTGAACATCGCCCATCCCAGCATGCTCATTTGCACGCTGGCAAAAAGGATCAGGGCGCCCATGCCCGCGCCGAGCATCACATAAGCGATGGAAAACAAGATGGCATAGCCGAACAATGCTGCTGCACCTGACCAGTTTCCGCCGACCCTGCCTCGCGGATGGGCAGTCGATCCCCAAAAGAGGATTGCATAAAGCAACACTGCTCCAGCTATGAGCCGGATGCCGGTATAGCTTGCAGCATCGATTGCCCCATCGACCAGCGCCAGGCGCGCAAGAACGGAATTGGCGGCAAAGGCCAGCATGGCAATTGCGGTTAGCGTAATGATGCGCATGAGAACCCCCACGCTTCCTGCTGCACATTACCCGCTCGGTGGCAAACGCGCCATGGCTCATCAAAATGGCGCGATGAGACAATAAGGGCCATTTGCCCGAGCGCTTCCAGTCTGTACAAGGCAATTAGACATCTGGAGACATTATGTTTGGCTTTGAGTTGCCGGTTATTTTCGGCGCGGGGATATTGAGCTTTTTGAGCCCGTGCGTTCTGCCGCTGGTGCCGCCTTACCTTACCTATATGAGCGGGGCAACTTTCGAGCAGTTGCGCGATGAAGGCACCAAGGGCGGCGTGCTGTATCGCCGTACTGTCATTACGGCGCTGGCGTTCGTTATCGGCTTTTCTCTCGTCTTCATTGCTTTTGGTGCGACTGCGACCTTCTTTGGCCAGGCTTTGCGGCGGGCATTGCCGGTCCTGATGCCGCTGGCCGGTATCGTGATCATCATTATGGGGCTACATTTTATCGGTGTTTTCCGGATTTCCGCACTTTATCGGCAGTTCAAGCTCGAAGGGCCGAAAATCGCCAGTGGTCCGACAGGCGGCTTCCTGCTCGGCCTTGCTTTCGCGATTGGCTGGACGCCGTGCATCGGGCCGGTTCTCGCGGCCATTCTGACGGTAGCTGCCAATCAGCAGACAGCCTGGGAAGGCGCGGCTCTATTGGGTGTCTATTCAGCCGGGTTGGGCGTGCCGTTTCTGTTGGCGGCGCTGGCGCTTGGGCCGTTCCTGTCGTTCTTTGAGGATTTCCGCAAGCATCTCGGGACGGTCGAGAAGGTGATGGGCGTCTTTCTCGTTTTCATAGGCATTCTCTTCCTGACCGGCAACTTCACCCGCATCTCGTTCTGGTTCCTTGAGACGTTCCCCGCGCTCAGCCAGTTCGGGTAAGCATTGATGAACCATAGTTGCCGATTTCGCGCCGCCAACGGGAAGTCTTCAAACTTGAATGAATTCACGAAACCGTGAATTTACCAATAGCGGTCAAAGCTCCTGTGCCATAAAGTTTGGGGGACGATATGACCGCGAGAGCGTTGGCGCAGGCGCGACAGGGTGATTTACCCGTTGTAAACGAAAATGCGCTGAACGCGTTTTCGGTCTCGGCTTCCGGCAAGCTATCCGATGTGGCGGAGAACTGGCGTGGATTTGAGGCGCAAGGGATCGACTCGCCGGGCCAGAGTTTTGATTTCGTCCGTTGCTGGATCGCCCGTAACCGGATTGCTGAAAAGGACTGCCTGTTTATTTCCGCACGCATCAATGAACGCCCTTTGGCGTTGTTGCCGTTGGTGCGGACCGCAATGTTGGGCGGACAGGCGGCGTGTTTTTTCGCGGGCGATCATGTGGGATGCAACGGGCCTCTGTTCGATCGGGCAGCGTTTGGCGCCTTGACCCATGCAGAAAAGGCATCGGTGTGGCGCCGTATGCTCAAGCTGGCGGTCGGCGTCGATATTGTGCTGATGCCCAACATCATTGCCGAGCATGGCCGGGAAATGGGCCTTGATGCCGCTTTTTCCCGCACCGCGGCTCCTGATTTCCTCTATCGCGCGGAATTTGCCGACTGGGCTCAATGCGATCTCGAGCGTCGCGACAAGAAAAAGCGCAAGATCGATCGCCAGCAAAGGGCCAAGCTCGAAGCGCTGGGGGCCGTCAGCTTCGAGAGTGTCGGGCCCGGTGCCGAAGGGCGGGCCATCATTGAAATCATGTTCGCGCAAAGGGCACGGCGTTTCGAAATGCAGGGCATTGCCGATCCTTTTGCCGCGCCTGAAGTTCGCGCCTTCTACATGGACTTGTTTGAAGCCGCCGGTGGTGTGCTGCAAGTGCTGCGGCTCAATGGAGAGCCTGTGGCGGTGCGCTACAATATACCGACCGAGGACAGGCTGCATTGCCTGATTTCATCGATGAGTTGGTGCGAAGTCACTCAGACCGGTTCGCCAGGCAAGCAAGCGCTGCTGCATGTTATGCAGAATGTGTTCGATGAGGGCTGGACGTCATTTGATATGGGCAAGGGGCTCACCGACGAGAAAAAGCTCTGGTGCAACAAGGTGATCGACCTCGATTGCTATCATCATGCCCGAACCCCGCTTGGCCACATGATGATGCTTGGTCACCAGGCGCGCATGCAGGCTAAGGGCATGATCAAGAACAATTCCATCTTGTTCGACATGTTCCGTCAGGTGCGCAAGCGGTTGGGATAGGTCAGAACAGCTTCATACCCTTGAGCGATGCGTGGCCCGTCCGTCCGACGATAATGTGGTCGTGGACAATGTGGGTTGTTGTGTTTCTTATTTTCGTAGGCGTTTAATTCCTGACCGAGAACATCACTCGTATCTCATTGTGGTGCCCCGAAGTTTTTGTCGCGCTCAACCAGGTCGGTTTCGCTCGGAAGCAGCCATGACTCTGGCAACTTCCTCCGCGAGAATGTCCGGGTCGAGGAAATGCGGTCCGGCACCATAGGCGGCCAGTTTGTCTTCAGGATTGCGCAGGGGGCAGATTTCGGTCGAGAGACATCCGCAGCCGATACATCCTGAAAGCAGATCACGCAAAAGCTCCAGCCGTTTGATGCGCATGTCGAGATTTGCACGCCAATGTTGGGCCATGGCATCCCATTCGGCAGAAGAGGGCGCACGATCCTCCGGCAAGACGGCAAGTGCATCGGCAACTTCATCAAGCGAAAGACCGAGAGACTGGGCGGCCTTGATAACGGATACGCGACGCAACATGCTGCGTGGGAAGCGGCGTTGATTTCCTGTCGATCGATAACTCGCAATCAGGCCCCTGCGTTCGTAGAAATGCAGGGCGGAAACCGCAACGCCTGCGCGCTTCGCCAGTTCTCCGACGGACAATGTGGGCTGCGATGATGCGCGTGCTGTAGTGTTCTGCATCGAATTTTTCTTCATGGATACTGGAAATCAAACCTTGACCTAAACTTAGGTTGAGATTGTAGGTTGCGCAGCGCAACGATTGCAAGCCGTTATGAAAGTGCCGTTTGCGGTGAGAATTCAAGTGTATGGGAGACCGTAGGAGATGTTGGAGTTGGTCCACTATTTGCACATAGTTTCAGGCGCGACCTGGGGCGGTGCGGCAATCATGGCGACGCTGGTTTGGATACCGGCAATGCAGGCGCTGCCGCCCGATTCCATATCGGGTTTCTTCTCCGCTGCCGGTAAACGGGCCCGCAGGATCATCGGCCTTGCCGGAATGACGGTCATAATCACCGGACTGCTCCGGGCATATCTAGGCGGCGGCGTCCGGTCATTGGAGGATCTCTGGAGTCCCTATGGCCTTTGGGTGTTGGCAGCGTTGGGCGTTTTTTTCGGCATGCGACTATACGGCAAGCATAGCGGCAAGGGAATCGGAGAGGCGCTGAAACGGGGCGAGGACCCGCGCCCGGCAATGCGTGAAAGTTTCAAGGTCGATGTTCTGGTCTATCCGGGCGGTGTGCTTTTGCTTCTGGGTATAATGGTCATCATGCGGATGGGGCTTTACTGAGCTGCCACCGTCGCACGTTCAGAACAGCTTCATGCCCTTGAGCGATGCGTGGCCCGTCCGTCCGACGATAATGTGGTCGTGGACAACGATGCCGAGCGGTTTGGCAATATCGGCAATCTGACGTGTCATCTGAATGTCGGCGGTGGAGGGTTGAGGATCGCCCGAGGGATGATTATGCACGAGAATCAGTGCGGTTGCCGATAGCTCGAGCGAGCGCTTGATGACTTCGCGAGGATAAACCGGCGTGTGATCGACGGTGCCGACCTGCTGGACTTCATCGGCGATCAGCTTGTTCTTTTTGTCCAGAAACAGGATACGGAACTGCTCCTTGGTCTCGTAGGCCATCTGCGCCTTGCAATATTCGATAACGGCCGTCCATGACGCGAGCACTGGCCGTTCTTGAATGGCGTCGCGCCCTATGCGTTGGGCTGCGGCAAGGATTACCTTGAGATCGATGATGGCGGTTGGACCAAGCCCGTCAATTTCTTCAAGCAGATGCGCGGGCGCGCCCAGCACTTCGGAAAAACTTCCGAAACGGTCCAGCATCGCCTTTGCGATCGGTTTGGTATCGCGGCGCGGCAGAATGCGGAACAGAATGAGTTCGAGCAATTCGTAATCCTGGAGCGAGGCGGCTCCATTCGTTACGAAGCGCTCACGCAGGCGGTCACGATGCCCGTGATAATGCGGGCGGGCAGGCTGGCTCTCGGACAGACCCCCCGTCTTGCTCATGCGGTCCGGGCAGCCAATGGATTGAACAGACCGGCTGGCGAAAGCGTAAAGATTTCGGCGCCGGTTTCGGTAATGCCGATCGAATGTTCACACTGGGCAGAGAGCGTGCGATCGCGGGTTACAGCCGTCCAGCCGTCATTTAGAATTTTGACTTGCGGACGTCCCAGATTGATCATCGGTTCGATGGTGAAGATCATGCCAGGCTTGAGTTCCACGCCGGTGCCCGGATTTCCAAAATGCAGGATGTTAGGCTCGTCATGGAAGAGCTTGCCAATGCCATGCCCCACGAAATCGCGCACAACGCTCATGCGTTCGCCCTCGGCATAGCGTTGGATCGCCGCCCCTATATCGCCGGTCGTATTGCCCGGTTTTGCCGCTTCGATGCCCAGTCGCAGACATTCATAGGTGACATTGATCAACCGTTCCGCTTTGCGGGAGATTTCGCCCACCGGGTACATTCGGCTTGAGTCTCCATGCCACCCGTCAAGAATGAGCGTTACGTCGATATTGACGATGTCGCCTTCGCGCAGAGGGCGTTCCGAGGGCATGCCGTGGCAGACGACGTGGTTGATCGATGTGCAGGTGGAAAAGCGATAGCCACGGTAATTGAGCGTTGCCGGGATTGCGCCATTGTCGCGCGCGAACTCATAAACCATCCGATCGAGCTTTTCGGTCGGAACGCCGGGTTCGACCATTGGCACCAAAAGATCCAGCGCCTGCGCCGTGAGCGCGCCAGCCTTGCGCATCCCTGCAAAGCCCTCCTCGCCATGCAGGGGAATTACCCCTGGCATGCGCTTTTTCTTGGCGGTAGCGTCGACGTAAGTGGTCATCAAATTCTCCAGACTACGCACCGGAATTTAGTCATCGCGCTTAACAAAGGGAAGGGGGTGCGCAATGGTAATCGAAGTCATATTCAGATGCGTTGCATAGCACAGCGCTTCAACGCCGCGTGCATGGGCGCCCTCGAAGGCGCGCGCGTAGGCTGGATCGATGTCGCTGGCGAGGGCAAATTGCGTGCAGTCGGTGCGCTGGACCAAATAGAGCATGACCGCGCGATGGCCAGCATCGACCATTTTTCCGAGATCCTCCAAATGCCGCGTTCCGCGTGCCGTCACCGAATCCGGGAACTCTGCCAACCCCTCCTGGCGCACCAGATGCACGTTTTTGACCTCCAGGTAACAATCGGGCAGGCCCTCGCCTGAGAGGAAGAAATCGACCCGGCTCTTCTCGCCATATTTCATTTCCGGCCGGACGCTGGAATAGGCTGCAAGTTCGGGAATAGCCTTTTCGGCCAATGCCTTTGCGACAATGCGATTGGGGTGGGCGGTATTGATGCCGACCAGGCCTGTCGGCAGTTCCACAAGCTCCAGCGAATAGGCCAGTTTACGCTTGGGATCGTTCGATTTTGAAAGCCAGACCGGCAGGCCCGGCATGGCCAGACCCGTCATGGCGCCGGGATTTGCACAATGGGCAGTGATCACAGAACCGTCGCCAAGCGTTATGTCTGCGAGGAAGCGCTTGTAGCGCTTGATCAACGTGCCGGGGATAAGGGTGGAAGGAAACTGCATATTCGATCAGACTTGCTTGATTTTTTCAGGCGGTAAGGGCATCCATGACGTCCCTTGTTTGCGGTTTGGCTCATTGTCGAACCGCAAGGAAAATTTCATCGTGTTCTGGACAACGCATCAGGCTTGGTCAACCCAATGAATGCAAAGATCGTGACGGCCGGTTTGCTGGTCATTGGGGATGAAATCCTTTCGGGGCGGACCAAGGACGTCAATATCAACGCCACTGCACAATTCTGCACTGACCTGGGGATCGAGCTTTCCGAGGTTCGGGTGGTGCCGGACGTCATCGATACGATCGTTGAGGCGGTCAACGCCCTGCGCAAGCGCTATACTTACGTCTTTACGACCGGCGGGATCGGTCCGACCCATGACGATATTACCGCCGATGCGATTGCCAGGGCATTTGGCGTTGCGCTGCCTATCCATCCGGTGGCGCGGGAAATGCTTGAATCGCGCTGGAAGGAATCGGGCACTGAAGTCACCGCCGCCCGGTTGCGCATGGCGCGTATCCCTGAAGGCGCCGATCTTGTGGTCAATGCCGTTTCCGCTGCGCCCGGTTTCAGGATAGCTAATGTGTATGTGATGGCCGGTGTGCCGGTAATCATGAAGGCCATGCTCGAAGCGATAGCGCCCACGCTTGAGGGTGGCCGCAAGGTCGAAAGCCGGTCTGTCAGTGCCGGAGTGGGCGAGGGCGCGCTCGGCGACCCCTTGGCTGAAATCCAGAGCCGGTACGATGACGTCAAGATCGGTTCTTACCCGCAAATGGGGTATGGCCACATTATGACCTATCTTGTCCTGCGCAGCCACGACATTGCCCGGCTTGATACCGCGACTGCCGAGGTGCAGGCGCTGGTCGATAAAATTCATCGCGACAAAAATATTACCTTGCCCGAGGAGGCAAAACCATGAGCCAACCCAACAAGTCCTTTCCGGTATCCTGGGATCAGTTCCATCGCGACTCGCGCGCGCTCGCCTGGCGCCTGACCAGCGAAGGTCCGTTTCATGCGATCGTTGCCATCACGCGGGGCGGACTGGTGCCTGCGGCCATCATCGCGCGCGAACTCAATATCCGTGTTGTGGAAAGCGTTTCGGTCAAGTCATACGACCATCAGGCCCAAGGCGAAGTGCGCGTACTCAAGTCGATCAGTCCAGAACTTGTCACCGCCGATGCTACTGGCGAAAAACTGCTGATCATCGACGATCTTGTCGATACGGGCGCAACCGCGCGCGCCGTCCGCGACATGCTGCCGAATGCGCACTTCGCTACCGTTTATGCAAAGCCGCTCGGACGGGAACTGGTGGACACGTTCATTACGGAAGTAAGCCAGGACACCTGGATATATTTCCCGTGGGATCTCGATTTCACCTATGCGCCCCCGATCACTGGCGGCACGGACTGACGGTGCAGCGAAAGCGTTTCCGCGATGCTTATCAAGCGCGAGATTCTTGAAAGAATTAAGTGTGGCGAGATAAAGCTGCAATTTCGCCGCTGGCGTCGGCGTACGATCCGGCCAGGCGGGACGCTCAAGACCGCGGTGGGCATGTTGCAGATCGGCGCAATCACTCCGACCTCGGCTGACCTGGTAACAGACGCCGATGCCCGAGATGCCGGGTTTGCCGACAGGGCCGATTTTCTGCGATGGCTCGATATGATGAAGCCGGGCGAACTCGATCGGATCGAGGTTAGCTACTTGGGCGAAGATCCACGAATCGCTCTGCGCATGGATACCAATTTCGATAACGCAGCACTGGCCCAGATCAGTCATGCACTCGACAAGATCGATAGTGGAGCATATCCGGGCTGGAGCCGGGACGTTCTGGCCTTGATTGCGGAACGGCCAGGGGAGCGCGCGGAGGCGCTGGCGGAAGCCGTGGCAATGGAAAAGGCTGCGTTTAAGCCGCGGGTGCGCTTGTTAAAGGAACTTGGCCTCACCGAAAGCCTTGACACTGGGTACAGGCTTTCCCCGCGTGGGCAGGCGGTGTTTGACCGGATTGCGAAGTGAGCCATCTTGCGTTTTTCGTAAGGGGCGTTAGAACCCGAACGGATTGTGAACTTTGAAGAACACGCGGGCGTGGTGGAATGGTAGACACACAGGACTTAAAATCCTGAGAGGGTATCCTCGTGCGGGTTCGAGTCCCGCCGCCCGCACCAACGCTCATCCACGCCCCGGAGAAGCCTCACCTTTGCCTCGACTCCAATAGCCGCGATCAAGTGAAGCCCAGAGGTAGGCCGCAAGAAGCGTCCTGTTCGACGCGGCGCGACCGGGATCAAAGGTCGGCGCGAGGTGCTCGGTCACCAAGGCAGATGCTCGGGCGATGCTTCCGTCGGCCGAGGGAAAGACGTCGGGATGGCCGAAGTGGAAGATGGCCAGCATCTCGGCTGTTCAGTCGGACACCCCCCAGAAGGCCCGAACCTCTCCCCTGAGGTTTTCGTACGCGAGTTCCCCCCATCCAGCGAAACGTTCAGGGCTCGACCGATGCAGCAACCCAAATTCCGTGATCGTCCGCACCTTTCGGGCGCTGAGGCCGCACGCTGCCAGCCTCTCAGAGGACGAATTGGCGGCGCTGGCCGCCCTCATCGGCGAATACGACACGCGGGGACAGCAGGGCTATCAACTCACCGAAACCTTCTTCGACTAGTTCGAGGAAACCTTCGCAGGCCGCCTCGCGATCCAGGGCCCAAGACGAGCCGGGCGGGATGTGGAACGGAGCACCATATTCCCCGACTTCAAGGGCAACTACCCTGCGACTTCGTTGTGAGGGGCGACGCCGATGCGGATTTAACTGCACCGGGTTTGCCGGAGGCTCTAACTTCTGAGAAGGTGGAGCCGATATGAGCAAGACAACGAACAAATTTGCACCTGAAGTGCGCGAGCGGGCCATTCGTATGGTTCTGGACCACCAAGCGGAATATCCGTCCCGGTGGGCCGCAGTTTCCTCCATCGCTGCCAAGATCGGATGTTCACCAGCCACGTTGCACGACTGAGTTAAAAAGACCGAGGTCGACACTGGAAAGAGGGTCGGCCTGCCCAGCGATGTGGCTGAGAAGATGAAGGCTCTCGAGCGTGAGAACCGCGAACTTCGGCAAGCCAATGAACCGAAGGTCCGCGTCAGCGAGTTCTTGCGCAAGGCATCTGCATATTTCGCGATGGCGGAGCTCGACCGCCCACTGAAGCGATGATTTCCTTTATCGATGAGCAGCGTGAGGGGTTTGGTGTGGCCCGCTGCACCGTCGCTCGGCTCATGAGTTCGATGGGCTTGCAGGGTATCATTCGTGGCAAGCCAATGCGCACGACCATCTCGGATAAAGCGGCTCCGAACCCGCTCGATGGGGTGAACCGCCAGTTCAAGGCTCCTGCGCCGAACAGGCTCTGGGTTTCGGACTTTACATACGTGGCCAGTTGGCAGGGCTTTGTCTATGTGGCCTTCGTCATCGACGCCTTCGCACGTCGGATTGTGGGCTGGCGGGTGAGCCGGACAGCACATGCCGGGTTCATCCTCAATGCTCTTGAGCAGAGACCCTTCATGACCGACGCCCTGTTCACGGTGACGGCCTTGTCCATCACTCGGACAGGGGCGTTCAGTATGTGTCGATCAGATATTCCGAGCGCCTGGCTGAAGCCGAGGAAAACTACTACGCCATGATGGACGCATCAGTCATAGCCGCATAACTTAAACCAAACAGCCTCCGGCAAACCCGGTGCGGTTCAGTTGACATGGTTCATTGTCCTTCGTGGCCAACGCCGTTGGCTCGATATGTTGAAGGCTTAGTTTGTAGCTGAAACGCTGGTGGAAGGAGCGACGGTCAATGCGGTGGCCCGCCGCTTACCAGGTAGATGCCGCGGGGTGCGAGAAATCGATTTGAGAGTTCTGGGCAACCTCCGAAAATAGAAGTCACGACTTCTTGGAAGTTCGAAGCACCGAATTTTAGCAAAGCGGGGATTTCAGGGGACTTGATCGATTCAGTTCGCTTTGGTCCTGACAACTGACAAGCAGAGGTCAAACCCCGGAACAGACCGATCACCCATAGTTCAAGTATTCATCGATCCTGATTTGCGCTGAACCAATGTATGGCACTCGTGCCACTCGCGGCGTGACTACGCTTCAAGCAAGCTTTGTGCCGTCTGCGCATCTGTTCCTAACGCGTTGACAATACCGCCTAGCAGGGCGCCGCGTATCGCTGGAACCTTGACGGCGCCGTTAGCCACCAGAACGCGGCGCGGACATTGCATGAGTTCGTCGAGATGGATCGCAATCGTCTGATCCTCAAGTTCTGTGTAAATAATTTGGCCCCGGGCATCAAAAAACCGCGCGCAAATGGTTCCGACAGCTCCATTGGCCGTTGCTGAGCGCATCTGTTCAAGCGTGATGACACCATGCCGGAATATCGGTGCCTCATCATCGAGCGCTCCGAGACCAACTATGGCCATATCGAGCTTCTGCATCATTTCGAAGATCGGTCGGATTGAAGATGTTTGTCGCAACACCTTGGCGCTTGCAGGGTCGTCAGCCATAGCCGGAACAGGCAGGTTCCAGGCATCGCCGCCAAGATGTAGCGCCATGACTCTGCAGATCTCGGAAGGATGTGTGGGCAGCTGCCGGACTCCCACTCCGCCTATGAGAGGGAACACATTAATCTTTTTGTAGGCGGCCGTGCGCAGGCCATTGGCAACTGAAGCGACTGATCGTCCGTCTGAGATGCCGATATTCATTCCGTCTGAAAGGCGGCTTTCTACGAAATGAGCAACGGCGCCGCCCAGAACGCGCAATGTCTCCTCGGCCGTTGTTCGCATCTCCACGACAATGGCATCTTGGAGCCCGTATCGGTCTTCTAATTGTTCTTCGAGCTCCCGCGCCCGGAGGGCGTGCGGTACAACACGTATTTCCACGAACCCAAGTTCGAGCGCCTTTTTAAGTGCGCGGCTGACGGTCGAGTTCGATACGCCCAGACGCGCCGCAACTTCATTCTGAGGGAGGCGATCCTCGTAGTGCATACGAGCGATCATAACGATTTCATCCTGCCGACTCAGTCTCCGGGCCATTGCTGCTCCATTGTATTTGTTATAGAGCTGCATTGCGGCAGCCGAGCGCGTCAAGCAATGGTTCGTATCCCACATCCGGCGTCGGTTTGAATAGGGCTCCACCCACAACAACGCGGTCTGCGCCCGCCGATATGACATCGACAATGTTGGACGTGTCAATTCCGCCATCGGCAATGATGGCAATATCCGGCCATTGCAATCGCATTGCTCGCAGTTTCGCTATCAGTTCGGGGCGGCTGGACTGCGCGCTGGTGCCGGGTTCTATAAGCATGACGAGCAGGTAATCCGCCCATTGAACAAGGGGTGATATCGCCTCGATCGACAATGCCGGCGAAATCGCAACTCCTGCTAAGACCGATTCTCTCCGCATTCGTTCCAGTATGGCTCTCGGATCATCGCAAGAGTCGGGATGAAAGGCCAGCGCTCCAGCCTTGTTGATGACATCTTCGATATGAGCCTGTGGATTCCAGGCCATGAGGTGGACATCGAACTGGCATTGTGGAAAGCGCGCTCCCAGTTCATCCAGAGTCTGAAGCGACAATCCATGCGCTGGTACGAATAGACCGTCCATCACGTCGAAATGGAAGTGGTTCAAACCCAGATCCAGGCAGCACTGAACCATTCGGGCTAACTGGGATTGATCGGCGGCATAAAGGCTCGGCAACACCAGGGGTGGGGCAAATTCCGCTTTGCGTCTGCCGTTGTCCGGCCACACAGATATAACTGTACCCATCCATCTCCTCCCGCTCGCGGTTTGGCGAAGTCGCATCAAAAATCCGTCTTGACGAGAACCTAACCTCGGGTTTAACTGAATGCAATAAATTCCATAATGCAAAAAATTGCAGTTTGGAGGAGGGGATGAAGGTCGCAGGTTTCGATGTCGGAACGACCGGATTAAAGGGCGTTATCGTCGATAGCGACGGCAGCATCGTTGCCGAGACTACGATCCCATACGCCCCTTCAGTTCCGCGTCCTGGCTGGTCGCAGCAAGATCCGGAAGTCTGGTGGGCAGCATTTATCGCGTGTGCTGCAGCGCTTGTCCAAAAGGCCGGCGCGCCCGATGCTATTGGCTTGTCAGGCCAGATGCATGGCTCGGTGTTTCTCGACGCTGCCGCCAAGTCCATCTCCCCTGCCATTCTTTGGAATGACCAGCGCACCGAAGCCGAGTGTGCCCAACTGATTGAGATGACCGGTAACAAAGCTGTCGACTGGACGCTCAACGAACCCAGGACTGCATTTACGGCCGCCAAAATTCTTTGGCTTCGCAACAACTATCCTGAAATTTACGCGCGGTTGCATTCGGTACTTTTGCCCAAGGATTTCCTTCGGTTTCGGATGTCAGGCGAGAGACTTTCCGATGTCACCGACTCATCGGGCACCAATTTGCTCGATGTACGCAATCGCGAATGGTCGCAGCCGATGCTCACGGCCACCGGAATCGAAAGGTCGCTCCTCCCTGATCTTGTCGAGTCCGTGGACCGCGCGGGCGCCGTCACCCGGATCGTCGCGGAACGTACTGGCTTGAATGCTGGAACGCCCATCGTGGGTGGCGGCGCCGATCAGGCTTGCGCGGCGATTGGAAACGGCATTGTCGAGTCAGGAACCCTATCGATCACCATCGGGACCAGCGGTGTCGTTTATGTGCAGCTCCCCGAAATCGCGCTCGATCGAACCGGAGCGTTTCACACATTCTGCCATGCAGTGCCCGGCACCTTCATGGCGATGGCTGGCGTCTTGGCTGCTGGAGGCTCCTTCCAGTGGTACCATGATACTATCGGGGCCAGCGATGCCGAAAAAGGTGGATTCTCGGGCATCGTGCAGTCCCTCGATACACTTCCCCCCGGTGCTGGCGGATTGGTCTTCCTACCGTACTTAACAGGCGAACGTTCACCGCATAACGATCCGCGGGCCAGGGGGGCGTTCATCGGCCTGAGCAATCGCCACACGCGCGCCCATATGGCTCGAGCTGTTATCGAGGGGGTCTGTTTTGCCTTGCGCGATCTCGTGGAGATCATCGAAGGCATGAATGTTTCTGTGTCGGGTGTTCGGGTGGCCGGCGGCGGAGCGCGCGGTCGCATCTGGCTGACAACACTTGCCAGCGTCCTGGGACGCCCAGTCATGGCCACCGAAACGCCTGACGCCTCGGCCTTTGGTGCGGCAATGCTTGCCATGAGCCATCGGACGGATATTGCAATCGGCGATCTTGCTACCAGTTGGGTTAAAACAGCGCCACCGGTTGAACCGGAAATGACGGCTCAGGCGATTTATCAGGATCTCTATCAAGTGTTTCGCAGTCTCTATCCTGCGAACCGATCCGCAATGCATGCCCTTTTCGAGATCGATTCCAGAACCAGTCAGGATGTCGTTCAATGAAACTTGCTGCCGTAACATCGCTATTCAAATATTATCCCCTGCCAGTTGCGCTCGACCAGATCTCTCGGGCTGGATACGAGGGGGTGGAGCTCTGGGGCGGCCTGCCGCATGGGTATATCGAGGATTTTTTCGACAACGGCCGGATTAATACCGCCATTATAAAGGCCTGCCGCCGCCTCGTGGACGACGCGGGTCTAAAACCGGTGCAGTTTCTGCCCGAGCAATGCTTTTATCCAGTCAATTATGCGATTGGCGATGCGCCCCCATTCGAGGGGCACTCGCTGCGAAAGCGTTCGCTGGATTATTTTCGTCGGGCAGTCGAGGTCACAGCGGCACTAGAATTTCCGCGCATGTGCGTAACGACGCCATTCTGGGGCTGGGTTCAGTCGAATGGAGAATGGCGCCATCACGGCAAGCACGATCTGGAGGGGGTGATCGATGCGGTCGGCCAGATCAACCGCCACGCTGAACGCTACGGCGTTGAGATTGTCCTTGAACCGCTCAGCTATCTTGAAACCACGGGGGTTGAGACGCTCGATGAAGTCGGCGCGCTGCTTACTGGGGTTGGGTCGGACAATCTTAAGATTATGCTCGATACGGGCCATATCCATGTCACTGCACGGTCACTTGGCCGCGACAGTACGGAATATTTCAGAACACATATCGAGGCTCTTGGCGACAAACTTGTTCATATCCATCTGAGCGACAATTTCGGCGACCTTGATGCGCATCTGGTGCCCGGGGAGGGCAGTTTCGCTTTCGAGCCCGCTTTTTCGCAACTCAAGGCTGTGCATTACGATGGGTATTTGTCTGCCGAACTGATGATGTTTGGTGCAAATCCGATCCCACCCACCCCGTACGACCTGTTGGTCGCAACCCGCGAGTTTGTTCGGGAGGCCGAATCTCGTGGCTGATATCGGCGCGCGCATTCTCGATGAGATGGTCGAAACGGCCAGAAGCATCCCGTTCAGCGAAACGACCCGGTTGGCTGCGACGGTCATGGGCGCACCGCGCGTATACATTCAGGCGCTGGGGCGGTGCGGGCACATCATGCGTACTTTTGCAATCCGGCTCGCACAAATGGATATATCTGTCCATGTTGTTGGGGAACCAAGTGCTTTGGCGGCCCGACCCGGCGATTTGCTGGTGATCGGCTCTGGGACTGGCGAGACCGGTGGAAGCGTCGCTATTGCGCAAAAAGCCCGGGATCTGGGACTGGATTTACTGGTGATGACCGCGTCGCCACAATCACGGCTGGCAGCAATCGCAGGCATTCCGATCATCCTGCCGGGCGTCAGCAAGGACGATATCGACGCGCAGTTACATTCGATCCAGCCGCCTGGCTCGCTTTTTGAACAGATGCTGTTTTGTTTTCTAGAGCAAACGATTTTCGAAATCGCGCAGAAGCGTGATCCTGGCTATGCCGTCATCCGCCGGCAGCACGCCAATCTGGAATGAGCGGATACATCTGTGGAGGAGGAAAAAATGGACAGACGAGACTTTATAAGGACGACAGGTGCCGTAGTCGCTACCGGTGCCATGGTTTCCAGTGCACTGGGGCAGACCTTGCCTGATCGGCGCATTCGCGTCGGGTTTGCGGCGCACAGTATCGACCTTCAAGCCCTTTTCGGTCAATTGCGTGAAGGTTTCCGAGGAACACTCGATGAAGCGGGACTTGACTACGAATATGTCGAAGCCGCCCCCAATACGAGCTCAGATCACGCTGGAATGCTGTCGATACTGGAGAATATGGCTGCCCAGCAACCCGATTACGTTCTTGTAGGGCCGACCTCGCTTGAGCTCAATGAACCGGGGCTACGGCTTATCGCCGAATCTGGTGCCAAGCTGCTTATGACCGATTATGTGCGGCCCGAAGAAGGCGTGTCCTATGACGACGCCGTACTGAACTGGGTTGTTTATAGCCACGAAGAGATGGGGTTCAAGGCCGGTGAATGGCTGGGCGACCAAATGCGCGCCAAGGGCATCCGTAACCCCAAAGTCGTCATGCTCTGGGGACCGGCCGCTTCGGAAATTTCGGTGCAGCGCGGGGAAGGGGCCATTGCTGGCATGAACAGTCATGACGATCTCGATTTCGAAATCGTTTACGAAGCAAATGCCGATTTCGACCGTCGACTTGCATACGATGAGACCGAGCGGGCCATCGCCGCATATGACTTCGATGCCATAATGTGTCTCAACAGTTACATGTCGGTGTCGGCGTCCAACGCAATCGCCGCGAATAATCGCAGCGGTGACATCGTGGTTTGCGGCATGGGTGGAACAATAGACGAGTTGCAGGGCATCGCTTTGGGCGAAATCGGTGTTGCACCTTTCCGGGATCCACGCTCGATGGGACGAGCTTCGGCGCAAGCCCTGCTCGCTCATTTGACAGGACGCGAAAGCGAAATCGAGCGGACTGTTTATGCTGAAATCCCCGTTCTCGAAAACGCCTATCGCATCAGAAAGTCAGTGCCGCGTGAAATGTTCGATGTGGCCGATTTCCTCAACGATCATTTGGGCTAGATCCCCGACCTACCTCGGAATGGCATTTGCCATTCCGAGGTGTTGCCCCAATTGGGCAGGATGTCGCCGCCCATCCAAAGAATTGGAACTGTTATGACCAGTCAGAACGCACTGCTTGAAGTGCAAAATCTAAAGAAGAGTTTCGGCGGCGTGCAGGCCGTCAAGGGAGTGAGCTTCTCCTTGTTTTCTGGTGAGGCCGTCGCTGTCGTCGGCGACAATGGTGCCGGAAAGTCAACGGTCGTGAAAATGATCTCGGGCGCCTACGCACGCGATGAAGGGGAAATCAGGTGGAACGGATCGCTCGCAGAGATCAACGATCCCGACGCTGCGCGCGGGCTAGGCATCGAGACGATGTATCAGGATTTAGCATTGATTCCAGATCTCGATGCACCGGGTAATGTATTTCTAGGCCAAGAGCCGATGAAGCGGCTGCTCGGACTGGTTCCGGTGCTCGACCGCAAGAAAATGGAAGAAGAAGCGCGTAAGCTACTTGAGCGCGTGCGGATCAACCTGCCGTCCCTGGATCGCCCCGTCCGCCAATTGTCGGGTGGGCAACGGCAGGCCGCGGCCATCGCTCGGTTTCTGCTTTCTGAGCGGGCACGTCTGATTATCATGGACGAGCCGACCGCAGCACTGGGCGTTCAAGAGCAGAGGAAAGTGCTCGACCTGATCCAGACTCTCAAGGCACAGGAAATGACCATTCTGGTGGTCAGCCACAACCTCGAACATGTCTTTGATGTTTGCGATCGGATCATTGTGTTCCGTGCAGGAGAAATTGCGGGAATCGTCCGCACCGATGAAGTCGACAAGCAGACAGTTGTCAGCCTTATCATGGGAGGGAACACCTGATGTCCAGTTCAACAAACGACACGCGTCCATCCGGGCAGGAAACAGGTATTCTGGCTGTCTTGGGCAAAATCAATCCTCTTATATTCGTCCTACTGGCCCTCTACATCCTGATGCTGATTATGAGTGACCGGTTCTTTTCGTTTTTCAATCAGATGAACATTATGCGGCAGGCATCAGTCTTTCTGATAATTGCCATCGGCCAGACCTTTGTTATCGGTAGCCGGGGGATCGATCTTTCGGTGGGCTCTGCGGTGGGTGCCGTAGGATGTTTTATGGCCTCTCTGATCGCCTGGGGCGTTCCTGTGCCTTTTGCATTGCTGTTGGGCGTCTTGATGGGAATGGCCATTGGGTTAGTCAATGGCCTGGTCATTACAAAGCTCAAGGTGAACCCGCTCATTGCAACGCTCGGCATGATGGTCGCTTTGCGGGGTGCAACGCATTATCTGATGGGCGACCAAGTGGTGACAAGGCTTCCCGCTGCGGTGCAATATCTGGGACAGGGTATTGTTTTCGGTATACCCATGCCCGCTATTATTGCAGCGATGGCCGCAATAGTCGGCTACTGGCTCTTCTTCCACACGCGATTTGGCCGTTACACGCTTGCTATCGGATCAAATGAGGGCGCAGTCGGTCTTGTCGGCATTTCGGTCGATTGGATGAAGATCAAGATCTATATGTTCCAGGGCGTCTGCGTGGCTGTGGCGGCCGCAGTTCTGATCGGTCGCCTTAACGGTGCATCACCCGATCTCGGCCTCAATTATGAGTTGCACATCATTGCAGGCGTTGTGCTTGGCGGAACCGCTCTCTATGGCGGTGTCGGTTCGATCATCGGGACTGTCCTGGGGATTCTGACCATTGGCATTGTTGAAAATGCAATGGTGCTAATCCGCGCAGACTTCCACCTCCAGCGCGTGTTGATCGGCGCACTGCTTATTGCGGCAGTCGCCTATCAGAATTACCGCCGAAGGAAACAGGGAATTGGCGAATAAGCCAATATCCAAATACGCGCAGGCCATTTTTTGGCCTGCGCTAAATGATCGCCAATGATGCGTCCATAGCTGGAACTCCAGCGCGCTTGACTTGAAAAATCGAACTTTCCCGGATGCAACGCGTCCGTCGGACTCGATGGAGTGGGCGCTCGACATACAGTGCGCCCTGAAACATCCATGGGTTGTCCGATCGGGACCGTGCGCGATCAGGCCCGGCAACCGCGGCTCGATGACAGTCTCAATAGCAAGTACATTTGCGTATTTAATTTGACAAATGTTGCATAAGGCGCAATAGCTGACCCGAAACGAGATCTTCGGAATAGGGGGAGAGTTATGCCTAAACAACTCGTAATCGAGCCTGAACACATGCGCCGGAAAGGCGAGATCAAGTTCGCTTCGATTCCCGTTCACAGCTATGATCGAGCGTTTTCTGAAGAGCGAGCAGCGCGTGGCGACGCCGCACTCAAGAACATTTTGCGCCATATGATGATCGTTCGCGAATTCGAAACGATGCTGGGCACCTTCAAGGCAACGGGCGCATATCGTGACATCCCCTTTACTTATAAAGGGCCCGCGCACCTGTCGATCGGGCAGGAAGGTGCTGCCGTTGGTGCTGCTCTCGCCCTTGCTCCCAATGACCACATTTTCGGGTCGCACCGAAGCCATGGCGAGTTTATTGCCAAGAGCCTCGCGGCCATCGACCAGCTCGATCCAGCCTCTCTTGAGGCCATCATGGCCGAGCACGAAGATGGTCGACTGCGCGATGGGACAGCAGCCCATATCGGCGGGGAAGGAAAGGCGCTCGCCGAAAACTTCATGCTCTTTGGACTCCTCTCGGAGATATTCATGCGCTCCAACGGGTTCAATGGTGGCATGGGCGGATCCATGCATGCCTTCTTTCCTCCGTTTGGTGCGTATCCCAACAACGCAATCGTTGGCGGTTCGGCAGGGATTGCGACAGGCGCCGCACTACGCAAGAAGCTCGCGCGCGAAAACGGCATATGCGTTGCCAATGCAGGCGACGGGTCGACAGGCTGTGGACCAGTATGGGAGGCGATGAACTTCGCATCTATGGCCCAGTTCAACGCCTTGTGGGATGAGTCCCGCAAGGGAGGATTGCCGGTTCTCTTCTTCTTTAGCAACAATTTCTACGCCATGGGTGGCCAAACGATCGGAGAAACCATGGGCTGGGAGCGCCTCTCGCGAATTGGTGCTGCCATCAACGCTGACTCGATGCACGCGGAAACCATCGATGGTACCAATCCGCTCGCCGTTGCCGACGCCGTTGCTCGCAAGAAGGCTCTGTTGCTTGAAGGTCGGGGGCCCGCCTTACTCGATGTCGAATGCTACCGCAGTGCTGGTCATTCAACCACAGACGCCAACGTTTACCGCTCGCGCGACGAACTCAAGGCATGGGAGGCCTTTGACCCGATCGTTCGGTTCCAGACCCAACTGGTCGAAGACGGCGTCATGACTGAAGGCGATGTTCTTGAAATGCGCGAGATCGTTGGTCGTACGATCGAGGCAGTGACGCGTGCAGCGGTCGACCCGGAGGCAGCGCCAATCGTCAACGTTGAAGGCGACCCGACGCTGATCGGGAAATTGATGTTTACCCACAACGATATCGCACCGCCCTCCAGTCCAGTACCTCTGATCAAGCAGCCTGAAGACGTGGCGGCGTTCCGCCAGCTCAAGCGTAAATCTCGGTTCGGTCTTGATGCCGACGGCAATATCCTTTCCGGCATGCGTGCGATCACCCTGCGTGACGGGCTCACCGAATCCATCCTGCATCACATGACTCTCGATGAATCGCTGGTCGCTTATGGCGAGGAATGTCGCGAATGGGGAGGGGCCTTCGGCGTCTATCGTGGCCTCTCCGAAATTTTGCCTTATCACCGGCTGTTCAACTCTCCCATTTCTGAAGCTGCTATTGTTGCAACTGCAGTCGGTCACGCGCTCGAAGGCGGGCGTTCTCTTGTTGAATTGATGTATGGTGACTTTATCGGTCGGGCAGGCGACGAAATCTTTAATCAAATGGCCAAATGGCATGCCATGTCGGGCGGAATGCTCAACGTCCCGGTCGTCCTTCGATGTTCGGTGGGCAGCAAATATGGAGCCCAGCATTCTCAGGACTGGTCGTCCTTGATCGCGCATATCCCAGGCCTCAAAGTGATCTATCCGGCAACGCCCTACGATGCCAAGGGGCTCATGGCTTCGGCTCTTTCGAGCAACGATCCCGTGGTATTTTTCGAAAGCCAGCGTCTCTATGACACCGTGGAAAAATTCCAACCCGAAGGTGTGCCCGAAGACTACTACCGCATACCAATCGGTGAGCCCGACATCAAACGGTCGGGCAACGACCTAACTATCCTCACCATTGGCCCCTCACTCTATCCCGCACTTGCGGCGGCCGAGGCGCTAGACAAGAGCGCAGGCTTGTCGGTGGAAGTGATCGATGCTCGTTCGCTCGTTCCGTTCAATTACGACAAAGTCCTCGAGTCGGTCAAAAAGACCGGTTTCCTGCTCATCGTTTCTGAGGCATCCGAACGCGGCAGTTTTGCCATGACGCTCTCGTCCAATGTATCCCGCTTCGCCTTTGGCGATCTTAAAGCCGCGCCCAGAGTTCTTGGCTCGCCGAATTGGATTGTGCCGGGCGCGGAAATGGAATCGACCTACTTCCCTCAGGTCGCCGATATCATCGACGTCGTCACCGGCGAATTTTTTCCTGAGAAAAAGACGCCCGCCCAAGGTAGCCGCAACTGGGACGCCCGCGATCTTGCGCGCATGGCGCTCTGAACACCAATACGGAGAAACCATGACTTCCACGCCATTGCTGATGCCCCAATTGGGCAATGAGATCACTGAAGCCGAGGTCACAGAGTGGCTCAAGCAGCCCGGTGATACGGTAGAAAAGGATGAACTTGTCGTCATCATCACCACAACAAAGATGAGCATGGAGCTTGAGGCGCCCGCAGCGGGCAAACTTGGGGAAATTCTCGTACCCGAGGGTGAACTTGCTGAAGTCGGAGCAGCCCTTACAATGATCGAAAGCCGGTAAGGAAAAGCGATGACCGAGGCGTTTGCCAAACCGGCCACGGCCATTCATTGGCTAGGTGGCGTCGAACGAGCCATGCCAGTTGTATTCATCCACGGATTGGGCGCGGACCGCTACGCTTGGGCGGCAAATGGGCCAGCGCTTTTCGATAGCTACGCAGTTTACGCGGTCGATCTACCCGGCCACGGGAGCGCAGGGAGCCTGCAGGACAATGCTGACTTGCCTTTGCTCGCTGATGATGTGGCGGCAGCGCTCGAACCGAAATTCAGTACCCCCTATTGCCTGGTCGGCCACTCTCTGGGCGGAGCAGTCGCCCTTAGCATGGGGAAACGCTATTCTGAAAGGATCGCGCAAATTGTCGTAATTGCTCCGGCCGGGCTTGGGCGGAACCTCGATCAGACATTTCTGCGTTGTCTGCCCGACCTTAAGACCGTTGAAGATGCCAGAAGCCTTCTTGAAAGACTTGTTGCGCTGCCCCGCCATATCAGATTGCCCATGGCCCAGCATCTTTTGGCGAGCCTTGAGGTGCCCGGACGCAGGGACGACTTGCGTGCCTATGCCGGAATACTTTCGGGCCTCGAACGCCGTGATGTCCCTCAAGTTCAAGCCACCTGGATCTGGGGAGCGCTCGATTCGATGAACCCGCTCGACGCCGACGGGTTCGACGCTAGCGTTGATAGTATCAATGTCATCCCCGACGCTGGCCATATGCCACAGATCGAAAGCGCGACAAAAGTAAACCGATTGATCAGGTTGGCGCTCTCGCGTTGCTAGCCACGAATGATTTTTTGCAGGTATAAGCGGGTCGCATTGTGGTTGGATATGGAGACTTGTAATGGCGCGATTACGTGGAGAAACCAACCGGACGCTCTCAAGTGCCGCGTCGCTCCGTTTGCGCGCCGCGTGGCTCTATTTCAACCAGAAGATGACGCAAAAAGAGATTGGCGACCGTCTTGGTGTCTCACGCGCGACGGTTATGCGAATGCTTGAGGAGGCTCAGCGGCGTAACGAAGTTCAGATATGGATCAGCGAAGGCATTGACGAGTGCATTGCGCTTGCGATCGAACTCGAAAAGAGCTTCTCGCTTGACGAAGCCGTTGTCGTACCGACTTCCCAAGAAACGGATGATCCCTCCCGCGCGGTGGGGGCGGCTCTCGGGCGCTTTCTTTCCGAGACGGTAGCCGAGAATATGACATTAGGGGTCGGTTGGGGACGGACGCTTACTGCATCGCTGGACACCTTCGCGCCTATGCGTCGCGACGGCGTTAAGGTTGTCTCGCTCCTTGGTGGGTTGATCCATCCACGTCACACCAATCCGGTCGAATACTCTTGGCGACTTGCCAGTCTTATGGATGCAGAGTGTTATTTCTTCCTCGCTCCTTTGATCGTTGACTCGATTGATACAAAACGGACTCTCATTGAGAAATGCGGGCTGGAGACGCTCATCGATATTGCGACCAAGCTCGACGTTGCCGTTATAAGTTGTGGCAATGTCACGCGAGAGGGCGCTTCGCTGGCGCGCGACTTTGTCACTGCTGACGAACTTCGCGAGCTCATCGCGGCAGGCAGTGTATGCGATGTCATGTGCAATTTTCTCGATGCTCAAGGTCGGACAGTTGATCATCCTGTCAACCAGCGGGTAATGTCAGTTGATCTCGATACTATGGGCAAAGCGGGGCACGTTGTATTGGCAACCGGCGGACAAGAGAGGGCCGGGGCTTTGCGCGCAACGATGCAGCGCTTGGACGTTAATACACTGATTACGGATGAAGGTGCAGCACGAGCACTCCTTGATAAAGGTGTGCCAAGTCAATAGTCGACCCGTTGTCTAAGCCGTTCTAAAGTATCCGAACCTCGCTTGCCCAAGGCGGATCGGCTCCATCGCGGCTACATGTGATAGCTGCTGCTCGCGTGGCAAACTCCCCGATGGTTTCGAGATCATGCTTTTTGAGCGCGCCGAGTGCCGCCTTGTTCAACAGCCCTCTGTTTTCAAGCTCTGACAGGAGTGCGCCGTGAAAACTGTCACCGGCCCCAATCGTATCTTTGACAACACATGGTTGGGCTTTGAGAACGATCCGGTCAGCGACGGTCTGGAGCAAAACCCCGCGCTCGCCGCGCGTCAGAACAACAAGTTTCACACCTTGCTCGAGCCGGTCGTTTATAAAGGCGTCTATAGAGACGCAAGGATCGAGATAGACCAGATCTTCGTCGGAGAGCTTCAATATGTCGGCTTGGTCAATAAGCCTAAAGATCCTTTTGCGATAGGCTGACCTGCTGCCGTGAATTTGGACCATTCTGAACTGGAATTTTCCAATTATGATCCCGTGGTCGGGAGATGGAGAATGCTCATGAAGAAGTCCAAGTTTACCGAGGCCCAAATCGCCTTCGTGCTCAAGCAGGCCGAGGATGGCACGGCGGTCGGGGAAGTCTGTCGCAAGGCAGGCATTTCGGAAGCCACGTTTTACAACTGGCGCAAGCGGTATGCGGGGCTGATGCCATCGGAGATGAAACGGCTGCGTCAGCTCGAGGAAGAGAACGGCAAGCTCAAGCGGATCGTCGCCGATCTGAGCCTGGACAAGGCCATGCTTCAGGATGTGCTGTCAAAAAAGCTCTGACGCCTGCTCGCAAGCGCTCGCTTGTCGATGAGATCAGAGCGACCTGGAAGGTCTCGATCCGAAAGACCTGTGATGCCTTGAGAGTCGACAGGTCGCTCTACCACTACAAGTCCAGGCGCGGCGAGCAGGCTGATCTGCAGCTACGGATCAAGGAGATTTGCGAGACCCGTGTCCGCTATGGCTATCGTCGGGTTCACATCCTGTTGCGCCGGGAGGGCTGGGATGTGAACCCGAAGAGAATCTACAGGCTTTACAAAGAGATGGGGCTTCAGCTGCGCAACAAGACGCCCAAGCGGCGGGTTAGGGCAAAGCTGCGTGATGACCGGATGGCTGCCACGAGCACCAATCAAGTGTGGGCCATGGACTTTGTGCATGACCAGTTGGCCACCGGCCGCAAGATCCGTATCCTGACTATCGTGGACACCTTCTCACGCTACGCACCAGCCGTGGACCCTCGGTTCAGCTACAGGGGCGAGGATGTGGTTATGACACTCGAAAAGGTCTGCAGGGAAATAGGATATCCGAGGACGATCCGGGTCGACCAAGGCTCGGAGTTCATCTCCCGCGACCTTGATCTCTGGGCGTATCAGAAGGACGTCGTGCTCGACTTCTCCCGCCCTGGAAAGCCAACCGACAACGCCTTTATCGAGTCGTTCAATGGCAAGTTCCGAGCCGAATGCCTGAACGCTCACTGGTTCATGAGCCTTGACGACGCCCGCTCGAAAATGGAGGATTGGCGTAGAGACTACAACGAAGTCCGCCCGCACAGCGCAATCGGGAACAAACCCCCGATATCGCTTATGAACGCATCAGGGGCAGCCGGCCCACCCTGATCGTTTATCCCCGGAAATTCCCAATCCGGGTGGTCCAAAGTCGGGGAGCACGTCA
>NZ_RZMW01000008.1 GCF_003992625.1 Pelagibacterium lentulum
TAGGGTCGAGACTCAATCATAGCCAATATGCGACTGCGGCCGCGAGCATGACAGCGGAAAGGTAATTCCGGGCGAGTTTGTCGTATCGTGTTGCGACACGGCGGAAATCCTTGAGGCGGCAGAACGTGGCTTCGACACGCCAGCGGTCCTTGTAGCGCTTCTCATCGTAACGGATTATGCGCTTGCGGTTCTTGCGGCCAGGGATCACGGGGATAGTGTTCTGGCTGCGCAGAGTGGTCCGAAGTCGATTGGCATCATATCCCCGGTCAGCGATGAGCCGCTTCATGCCCATCGTATGAGTGATGAGCAGATCGGCACCCGTCATGTCCGAGGCGTTGCCGGGCGTCAGGATGAGGCGGAGCGGCCTTCCCAGAACATCGACGAGCGCGTGGACCTTGGTGGTCCGGCCACCACGCGAGATGCCAATGGCATTGGCTTTCGCCCCCCTTTTCCCCCGCCTGCACAGCGATGGGCCTTGATATAGCTGCTGTCGATCTGGGCTGTTTCGGCTATCCAGCCCTGTTCGGTTAACGCGGCCAGGATGCGTGCCCAGATGCCGCGACGGCTCCAGCGGTTCCAGCGATTATAAACGGTTGTCGCAGGGCCATACTCGACAGGGCAATCAACCCAGCGCCCGCCGCACTTGAGCATATGTATAATTCCCGAAATCACCCGCCGGTCATTAACCCGGCGCGCCCCAGGTTGGTTCTGAGGGAGGTGCGGCTCAATGGCCGCCCATGCTTCATCGCTCAACCAAAACAGTCTGCTCATCAACGCCTCCAGCTCAATCCAAAGCCAAAGAATCTGATTTGCAGCATCTATTCAATAAGCTGATTGGGTTTGGACCCTAAGATTGTTTCTTTGCAAATAGTAGAATGCAGGCGACAAAACGGTGCAACTATAATTGTCCCGTTTATTGGAGTATGGGCACGACATGGCCAACAAGCTTCAGGTTTGTTGCGCGATAAACACACATTGTGCGCAATTGGGCGCTGCCGGTACAAAAAAAGCGCCGCCGGATATGGCAGCGCTTCAATAACTATTTCAAGATGCCGAAAGACATCAGTTTCGGAACTTGCGCCATGAATTGCGCATTGGGCGGAAAAAGTCGGCGATTGTATCGGAAATGTCGCCGCGCAAATCCTGATAGATGCCCGAAACCATCTCAAACAGTTCGAGCATTGCCGTGCGGAACGGTTTACTGGGTTCCATATCTTTCACGTCTTGTTTCTGAAGTATGGAGTTGGTCTGCCGTGCGGAATTGATCCGGGTCATACGCATCCCTCCCTCGTCGTCGCCATGGTTAATATATGATGATACCAAAACGGTATTTTCAAGAACAATGCATAAATTGCAGGCAAGGTTCCGCCGCAAAGGACTGAGCCTGCCTGCAGAGGGCGACCAAACTGCTTGCGAAAGCCCGAGGGCAGCGCTATTGACCAAGGGCGAACAGACTCTCACGAGACGCACGAAGAAGGCACCAGACAATGCAAGATTTCGCACGCGCACGCCGGACCATGGTGGACAATCAATTGCGGACCAGCGCGATAACCAATTGGCGGATTCTGGACGTCATGAATCGTGTGCCACGGGAAATATTCGTGCCCGAAGCGCGCCGGGAGCTGAGCTATATTGACGATGCAATCGCTCTGTCCGAAACGCGGTCGATGCTCGCGCCGGCCGAATTTGCACGGCTTATCCAGCTTGCGGAAATCGGCGGTGACGATGTGATCCTCGATGTGGGCTGCGGAACCGGGTATTCCTGCGCCGTGCTTGCCGGGCTCGGCAATGCCGTTGTCGGGCTGGAAAGCGATGAGGCTCTTGTCGCAACGGCCAACGATACGCTGGCATCCCTCGATATAGGCAATGCCGCCGTGGTCGCCGGGCCGTTGGACCAGGGCGTGGCAAAGGAAGCGCCATTCGACGTGATTATCGTTGAAGGCGCGGTGGAAATCGTCCCACAGACGCTATTCGATCAATTGCGCGATGGCGGACGGCTTGTTGCCGTCGTCGGGCAGGGTAATGCTGCGATCGCCCATCTTTATGTTCGGCATGGGGACGAAATTTTCTCGCGCACCGCGTTCAATGCCAGCTTGCCGGCTATTGCCGGTTTTTCCCGGCCGGCAGAATTTCAGTTCTGATGCAAAATCGGGCATTGGCTGGGTTGCCAAAGCCAAAGTGTTGCCGCGACACAACGAACCGATCCGCCCGGACATTAAAATTTGTATAATTAGCGTGTTCGGCGTTGAAAGCGTGATGGGCGAGCACTAAGTTGGCCTCGCGCTGGAGGCGGTCAGTTATGTCATTGTTTAAGTTCATTCGTTTTGGCGCTGTTGCGCTTGTGTTGACGGTCATGCCAGCGGGGGCGCAAGCGCAGTCGCTTAACGACGCACTGGCGCATGCCTATTCCAATAATCCTGATATTGCCTCAGCCTTTATGTCTGTGCGTTCTGCGCGCGAGGCCATTCGCGTTGCGCAGGGCGGGCGATTGCCTACGATTGGGGCGGGAGCCTCTTTTGAGCAGACTTTTACGTTTCCAGGCGGGGGAAATGTCAATTACGGAACAACCGATCAGATCGGCCTGAACTACAATCAGACATTGTTTGACAATTATGCCACCGACGCAGCGATCCGTGCCGCCGAGGCCAAGTACGACGCAGCCGTGCAGGGGGCGCGTAACACCGAACAGAACATTCTGCTCTCGGTGGCTACAGCATACTTCAATGTCGTAAGGGACAGCCGGATCGTCCAGATTCGCCAGGAAAATATCGGCTTTGTCCGTGCGCAGCTTCAATCGGCTCGCGACCGGCTCGAACTGGGCGAAGGTACGCAGCTCGACGTTGCGCAGGCGCAGGCCGGGCTGGCTCAGGCCGAGGCTGCGCATCTTGCGGCAATCAACAATCTGCGGACCAGTGAAGCCAATTTCGAGCGCTACGTAGGGCGGCCACCGAGCGGGCTTTCTGGCTCTTACAATTTCGGCGGCCTGCTTCCCGGCTCACTCGACGGCGCGCTTGCCAATGCCACGTCCCGACATCCGGCTCTGCTTGCAACGCAGGCGCAAATTCGCGCCGCACAGCATGAAGCCGACGAAACCCGCGCCGGTTTCGGTCCCAATATTTCGCTCAGTGGTTCAATTGGTGCCGGCGGGTTTACAGGTGATGCCGTGGCGGGACAGGCACGTGTAGGCGTAAGCCTTTCTGTGCCCATCTACACGCCCCAGCGCGGCCCGGCGATGGAATTGGCCAATATCGGCCAGATACAGTCGGAGCTTCAAGCTTTTGCGACGCGCGATCAGGTTGTTGAGGCAGTGCGGCAGGCTTGGGCAGGTGTCCAGACATCGACATCTCAGATCGAGTCTGCGACCGCTGCGGTTGCTGCAAGTCGCTTGGCACTGCAGGCAACAATAGACCAGAACGAGGTTGGGCAGGCGACCACGCTCGACGTGCTCGATGCACGGGCAAGTTTGCGCAATGTGGAGGAGACTTTGGTTTCAGCGCAGGCGCAACGGTCAATCGCTGGCTTCTCGCTAATCGCGGCGACCGGTAATCTTAGCGCGCAGTCCTTGGGCCTTGCCGTGCAGCCGCGCAATGTGGATGGCACTCCGGTTGCAACGCCGGTACAAGCCGCTCCGACCGACGCGTGGGGCAATCTGCGTTAAGCTGGGTCGGCTCTTTTCGTGGAAGGTCCGCTCAGGGTCAGATCCATTCGTAATAATACCAATGTCAGGACGATCTCGCTCTGATTTCCGTGGAAGACGGGGGCGAGCAAGCAATTGCCCCGTTTCTTGCCGTAGTCAGTCGCGTTAATGTGTTGGAAAGCGAATCAATCGCGCCAGGTTTGGCGATGAGCGCTTTTTGTATAGAGTTTAGGCCGTAAGGGCGCGTTGAATATCGAAGGGGCAATCATGAGTCAGCCGGCTTCCAAAGAACCGACAATGGACGAAATCCTTTCGTCAATCCGGCAGATTATCGCCGATGACGATGAACCTGCTGCACGCAAGGTTGCATCTGCTGCCCCGGCAAAACCCGCGCCGGCCAAGGCTGTGCCAGCAGCAGCCAAGCCGGAACCGGCGCCCATATCTGAGCCAGAGGCCAAGGCCGAGACCACTGCGCCAAAGCCTGTGGCAGTGATCGATCCGTTCAGCGATGACGACGACGAAGTGCAGCCTTTGGCGCTCTCGCCCGAGCAGATTATCGCCGATGATGACGAAGCCGAAGAGGGGCCGGCCGGATTTGATATTCCCGAGGCGGAAATGCCGTCTCCGGCCAGCCTTGAAGCTGCCAACGAAGTTGCCCAAGGTAATGATTTGGCATTCGATGAATCCGAACTCAAGAATGATGTTATGCCAGTCGCTGCCAAGCCCGAGTCCGAAAAGCCCTCCAGCTTTGCCCATGCAGCACCCATGCCGGATGCAACGCTAAGCGCCGACATGGCCAACGAACTGCTTGAACCGGCTACAAAGGCGGCGGTGCACAGCGCTTTTGCCAAGCTGGGCACGCCTTCCAAGCAAACATCCGATATGGCGCTCGGCGCCAGCGGCCTGACAATCGAAAATATGATCCGCGAGATGCTTCGTCCGATGCTCAAGGACTGGCTGGAAGAAAATCTGCCATCCATGGTAGAGCGGATGGTCGAGAAGGAAATCGAGCGGGTTTCCCGCGGCGGATAATCGAGACTTGATTGCGCCGGGTTGACTCACCCGCCGTGCTTGGCTTTACAGCTAAAGCGAGCGTAAATTGCCAACCCGCTCCGTTCAGGGGCGGGTTGTTCACGTTATGGGTAAGTGGAAACGATGATTGAAAAGACCTACGAACCGGCATCGGTTGAAGGGCGCATTTATGAGGCATGGGATCAAGCGGGCGCATTTGCCGCTGGAGCAGGCAGCAAGCCGGGTGCCGAAAGCTATTCTATCGTAATTCCACCCCCGAACGTGACAGGCTCGCTGCATATCGGGCACGCGCTCAACAATACCATTCAGGACGTTCTCGCTCGTTTTGCCCGTATGCAGGGCAAGAATGTTCTCTGGCAGCCAGGCATGGACCATGCGGGGATTGCAACGCAGATGGTTGTCGAGCGCAGGCTTATGGAAGCCCAGCAGCCCTCCCGGCGCGATATGGGACGGAAAGCCTTTGTCGAAAAGGTCTGGGAATGGAAGGCCGAAAGCGGCGGCACCATTCTTAATCAGCTCAAGCGCCTCGGTGCATCGTGTGATTGGTCACGCGAGCGTTTCACCATGGATGAGGGCCTGTCCAAGGCTGTGCTCAAGGTCTTTGTTCAATTGCACAGGGAAGGACTGATCTATCGCGACAAGCGGTTGGTCAACTGGGATCCGCAATTTGAAACCGCCATTTCCGATCTCGAAGTCGAGAATCTCGAAGTCGAGGGTCATATGTGGCATTTCAAATACCCGCTGGCTGGCGGCGAAACCTATCGCTATGTCGAAAAAGACGCGGATGGGAATATCATTGTCGACGAAGAGCGCGACTATATTTCGATTGCAACGACGCGGCCCGAAACCATGCTTGGCGATGGCGCCGTCGCGGTGCATCCCGATGACGAGCGCTATGCACCAATCGTCGGCAAGCTCTGCGAAATTCCGGTTGGGCCAAAAGAGCACCGACGGCTGATCCCGATCATCACCGACGAATATCCCGATCCCGAGTTCGGGTCCGGTGCGGTGAAGATTACCGGCGCCCACGACTTCAACGACTACGAAGTTGCGCGGCGGGGCAATATCCCGATGTATTCGCTGATGGATGCTAAAGGCTCAATGCGCGCGGACGGCGCGCCTTACGCGGAGCAGGCGGCAATCGCGCGGCAGATTGCAGAGGGTAAGATCGAATTCGATACCAAAATGGTCTCGGAAATGAACCTTGTTCCCGATGAGTATCGGGGACTCGACCGTTTTGTTGCGCGCAAGCGCGTTATTGCCGATATCGATGCCGAAGGGCTGATGGTACAGGTCGAGGACAAAAAGATCATGCAGCCATTCGGTGATCGGTCCAAGGTTGTCATCGAACCGTTTCTGACCGATCAGTGGTTTGTCAATGCCGAGGTTCTGGCGCAGCCGGCGCTGGCGTCCGTACGCGAAGGCCGCACACGGTTCGTTCCAAGGAATTGGGAAAACACCTATTTTGCGTGGCTGGACAATATTCAGCCCTGGTGTATCTCGCGGCAGTTGTGGTGGGGACACCAGATCCCTGCATGGTATGGGCCGGACGGGCATATTTTCGTCGAGGAAAGCGAAGAGGCGGCACTGGCCGCCGCCAAGGCTCATTATGGTGCAGAAACGGCGCTGGAGCGCGATCCTGACGTTCTGGACACTTGGTTCTCATCCGCGCTGTGGCCCTTTTCAACAATGGGTTGGCCGGACGAAACACCGGAGCTGAAAACCTATTATCCCACGACCGATCTCGTGACGGGCTTTGACATCATCTTTTTCTGGGTCGCCAGGATGATGATGTTCGGTATGCATTTCATGGGTGAAGAGCCGTTTGCCAATGTCTATGTCCATGCTCTCGTTCGCGATGAGAAGGGGCAAAAGATGAGCAAGTCCAAGGGGAACGTGATTGATCCTCTTGGATTGGTAGAGGAATATGGTGCCGATGCAACCCGGTTTACACTGGCCGCGATGGCGGCGCAGGGGCGTGACCTCAAGCTCTCTATGAGCCGGGTCGAAGGCTATCGCAATTTTGTCACCAAGCTCTGGAATGCCGCCCGATTTCTTGAGATGAACCAATGTGTCCGCGTTGAAGGCTTCGATCCTTATGCAGTGACAAGTTCGCTCAACAAGTGGATCGCGGGCTCAACCGCTCAGGCCGTCGCTGATGTGACGCGGGCGATTCAGGATTACAAGTTCAATGAAGCGGCCAATGCCGCCTATGACTTTGTCTGGGGCACGTTCTGCGACTGGTTCGTCGAACTGGCAAAGCCGGTGTTCATGGGCGAGGATGAGGCCGCTAAAGCGGAAACGCGGGCAACGGCAGCTTGGGCGCTGGATCAGATTCTCAAGGTCTTGCATCCCTTCATGCCATTCGTGACCGAGGAACTCTGGGCAGAGACTGGTAAGGCCGGCCCGGCGCGCGACGGCTTCCTTATGCTTTCGGATTGGCCCGATCTAAAGGGGCTCGAGTTTGCCGAAGCGGATGCGGAAATGGGTTGGCTGCTTGAGGTCATTTCCGCGATCCGATCGGTGCGCACCGAAATGAATGTCCCTGCGGGCGCCAAGGTGCCACTCGCAGTTGTCGGTGGGGATAAGACGACCGAAAACCGGATTGAGACGCATCGGGCAGCCATAGGGCGATTGGCGCGCGTGGAAACCATTGCGCTTGACGATGCTGTGCCGGAAGGCTCCGCGCAGTTTGTTGTCGGTGAAGCGACGTGGGCGCTGCCGCTTGCCGGGGTTATCGATATCGAGGCGGAAAAGCTGCGGCTGGGCAAGGATCTCAAAAAGTTGGATGGAGAGATCACCGGGCTGGAGAAAAAACTGGGCAACGAGCAGTTTCTTGCCAAGGCGCCAGACGAGGTTGTCGCCGAGCAGCGGGAGCGTCTGGAGGAAGCCAGAGCACGGCGCGACAAGATCCAATCGGCGCTCGAGCGTTTGCGTTAACGATCCTGTTCCAACATTGATGAATTGATCGGGACCTGTGCCAGAACGGCGCAGGTCCCGAACGCATTTGTGGCAAATTTACTACAGTTGTCGAAGAGTCTCGACAGGCTGGCCGCGAGTCACAATTCGCTAACCGGCAATGCCACAATCTTACCCTAAACGCGCCGGAGAACGTTGTGCGGGTGGGCGGATTTTTGATGCAATGGGCAAGTATGCCCAATGCGCAATCACAAATTGGCCTGTCCTGTGAGCTTGGCACGTTGCGAAGAGCGAAAATCTTCGTTGGCGCCAGGAAGGAGCAGGGTATGAACCAATTGGCAAGAGCATCTTATCCGGCAGGCTTTGCGGCTGCGGATAGGAAGTATGCCGATGGTGAGCGGACGGTGCGCCCGATTTGCTCTAATCCAGACACAATGCCGCGGTATGATGGCTCAGAGACCCGGAAAAGTGGCATTTTTGCCGCTCATCAGCACGAAGCCATGTTGGTGATGCACAAAGCGCTGCTCAAAAAGCCGGGCTTATATAAGAATAAAATAAACAGGTTGGCGGCAGGCAGCTTTTCTGTCGCGATACATGAGATGGTAAAAGTATCCAGCCGGTATCGGGCC
This sequence comes from Pelagibacterium lentulum, assembly GCF_003992625.1. Taxonomy (GTDB): domain Bacteria; phylum Pseudomonadota; class Alphaproteobacteria; order Rhizobiales; family Devosiaceae; genus Pelagibacterium; species Pelagibacterium lentulum. The sequence goes on from NZ_RZMW01000008.1 coordinate 8,218, forward strand.
AATGTTGGTCTGGCGTTGCGGCAGGGATTGAGAAGGTATGTGATGCCAAATCTTTGCAGTTTGGCCGTGATATGTGCTGCGGCTTACTCGGGTATATCGATGGCAGGACAGCCAGCGCTCGCGCAGGGGCAGAGTGCTGTCGATGCTGCGCAAGAACTTGCACATATGCTCGATGGCGCGTCAGTGGACCTGAGCAGCGATAATCTTTTGTATGCCTTGCAGGATGCCGCCGAAGCCGGACAGCCCATTGCAATGTGGCAATTGGGGCTGATGTATGAATCCGGCGTAGGGGTTGAGAAAGACCCCTCGCGAGCGTTCCACTACTTCTCTCAGATTGCCAATAACCACGCGGACGCGCCTCCGCGGTCGCTCGATGCCGATATCGTGGCACAGTCTTTCGTCAAGATGGGCGATTATTATCTGCATGGCGTGCCCGATGCGGGAATCTATGCAGATACCGACCGCGCTCATGCGCTGATGATGCATGCCGCATCCTATTTCGGCGACGCTGATGCGCAATATCGTGTTGGCGTCATGTTCCTCGATCCCGAAGCACTGGGTACAAATCCACTACAAAGCGCGCGTTGGCTTTCTCTGGCGGCCCGCAAGGGGCATCCGGGGGCACAGGCACGGCTCGGTGCCTTGCTGTTCAATGGCGAGGGCATTGAAGCGCAGCCAGTTGAAGGTCTGATGTGGCTCAATATTGCAGCGCGGCGTGCGGCCGGCACGGGCGATGAGGGCTGGATTCGCGAAATGGCCGAATATGCGATGTCGGCCGCCCAGCAACCGCATATAGAGGCAGCTTTGCGTGCTGCCGACACGCTCGGCCCGCAATTTGCAGAATATTGAATTTAAGCGAAGGCGAATGTGCCCTCCACAGGAACGTGATCGGATGGCTTGTCTTGGCCACGCACGTCCTTATGGACTCTGACGCCTTCTAGCCGATCTGCGGCGTGCGGCGACAGCATCAGATGATCGATGCGAATGCCGGCATTCCGGCGCCATGCGCCCCCCTGAAAATCCCAGAATGTATAGGATGGTTCGCTGGAGGTGGCGCGCAGCGCGTCGGTCATGCCCATATTGGCTAGTATGCGGAACTTTTCGAGGCTTTCAGGCCGGAACAGCGCGTCGCCCCACCATGCCTTTGCGTCATGGGTATCGTGCCCGGTGGGGATCAGGTTGAAATCGCCGATGAGCACAAAGGGTTCTTCCAGTTCCAGCCGTTCGGCCACATAGGTATTGAGCCGGTCCATCCAGCCTAACTTGTAGGGAAACTTCTCCGAGTCGACCGGATTTCCGTTGGGCAGGTAGATATTGCAGACGCGAACGACGCCCGTTTCGGTGGAAAAAACACCCTCGATCAGGCGCGCTTGCTCGTCGCTATCATCGCCGGGCAATCCGCGATGGACTTCGTCGAAAGGCACACGCGAGAGCAAAGCAACCCCATTGAATCCCTTCTGGCCGTGGGTTTCGATGTTGTAGCCGAGCGCCTCTATTTCCTCGCGCGGAAATTTCTCGTCAATCGTCTTGATTTCCTGCAACCCGACAATGTCCGGTTTGACCTCATCGAGCCATGCGAGCACCGATTCCAGGCGTGCATTGATGCCGTTGATGTTCCAGGTCGCGATGCGCATGCTCGATTCTCTCAGCGTTCCGAAAAAGCGAGACGCAGGCCGAGAAATCCGAAGGTTCCGGCAAAGCTGCGCCGAATCCACTTTAGGACAGTTGGGCGCGAGATAACATAGTCCCGCGCCAGTGCTGCACAGGCACCGTATCCGATGAAGGTAATGAAGGTGAGCCCCATGAAAACGGCCGCGTGAGTGACCAGGGCTTCGGTCGCGTTTTCCGTCGTCGCGGGCACAAATTGCGGCAGGAAGGCGAGAAAAAACAGCGACAGTTTGGGATTGAGGACGTTGAGCAACGCGCCACTGACAGCAATGCGGATATGGGATGAGGCGACAGGTTTTTCGGAAATGCTCAACGCTCCGCCGGTCCGCAACATCGCCCAAGCCATATATAGCAGATAAGCGACACCGAGATATTTCAACGTCTGGAACGCTAGCGCGCTTGTGTGAAAGATCGCCGCCAAGCCAATAATGCTCGCAAAGGCGGCGGGCACAATGCCAAGCGTACAGCCAAAGGCTGCCGAAATGCTGGCGCGAAAGCCTCGGGCCAAGCCGATAGCAAGCGTATAGAGAACCCCGGTGCCGGGCAGAAGGCAGACGACAATTGCCGTCAGGATGAATTCGATGCTCATGGTTCCTCCAAGCCGAGCCAAACTGGCTCAAGTGGAGGTCACATCAGAATGGATGGCCCGGCCACCCGATTTTTACGGGTCAGACGGAAAAGCTGGTCCCGCAGCCACATGAGGCAATGGCATTGGGGTTTTTGATCTGGAAGGACTGGCCGATGAGATCATCAACGAAGTCGATTTCCGCACCATCCATGAATTCAAGGCTCATGGAATCGATATAGACAGTCGCCTCGTCGCGCGTCAAAACAAGGTCGTCGTCATTCGGTTTTTCCCTGACCAGATCGTACTCGTACTGAAAGCCAGAGCAGCCGCCGCCGGATACCGAAATCCGCAATACGGTGCCAGGCTCCTCCTTTGAAAGAATGCGGCGGATTCTCTTTGCCGCGCGCTCTGTCAAAACGACGTTGTTTGGTGCTAATTGGGCTTGCGTCATATCCATGCAATTCCGGTTTGCCACATTTGGTGGCCTGAAAATCTGAAATATTAGCTTTCCCTATTATATGGTATCAAAATCGAGAAAGCTCTAAGTCTTTGTTTTGTCGTGCTTCCGAACCGCAAAACCGTTTTCACTTTTGCTGGAAGCACTCTAACATAAGATCGTCTGAAGACGATGAAAAGGGGCTGCCAATGGAGAATGAATTCTCCTCGCGTGCAATGGCACCATTTGCATCCATATCCAGTCAGTCGCGGGGGCGGTTGTTCGATACCGGGGCCAGCCCTACGCGGAACCAGTTTCAACGCGACCGCGACAGGATCATTCATTCCACTGCCTTTCGCCGCCTGCAATACAAGACCCAGGTTTTTCTCCAGCATGAGGGGCAGCATTTTCGCACGCGGCTGACCCATACGCTGGAAGTAAGCCAGATTGCCCGCTCGATTGCGCGCGCGCTGAGGCTCAACGAGGATCTGGCAGAGGCGGTTGCACTGGCCCATGACCTTGGGCACACCCCGTTCGGCCATGCCGGTGAGCGGGTGCTGAACGAACGATTGGCCCAATGGGGCGGGTTTGACCACAATGTTCAGGCATTACGGGTGGTGACGGTTCTGGAGAATCGCTATGCGATCCATGACGGGCTGAACCTGACCTGGGAGACGCTTGAGGGGATTCTCAAGCATAATGGTCCCATCGTTGATGCTGATGGGAAACCATTTGGCAAATATGCCAGAGAAGGCTTGCCCGCTGGACTCGATGAAATCGTTTCTCCGGGCGATTTGAGGCTTTCCACTCATGCAAGCCTTGAAGCACAGGTGGCCGCGATTGCCGATGACATCGCCTATAATGCTCACGACATAGACGATGCAGTGCGGGCAGGGCTGTTGCACATTTCCGATCTCCCCGGAGTGCCGCTCGTTGGCCCGATCGCCGAAGAAGTGCTGACGCTCTGGCCGAAACTTGAGCAGAACCGGCAGGCCCATGAAATACAACGCCGCCTGATTACCCAGACCATTGAGGCGGTGATTGCCTTCAGCCAAGGCAAGATTGCCGAGGTGGCGCCAAGCGATGTGGAGGCAGTGCGGACATGCGGGCAAACGCTTATCGCGTTTCCGCCCGACATGGCCGAGGCCGAAAAAGAGCTTAAACGCTTCATGTTTGCCAACGTCTATCGCCATGACCGGGTGATGGGCCCGGTTGAAGCCGGTGAGGCTGTGGTCGGGCGATTGTTCGATGCTTATCTTTCCAAAGGCGCACTACCCGGTCGCTGGCGCCAGATATTCGCTGACGCGCCCGATGCCGCTGGGCGGGCCGGTGCCGTCCGTGATTTCGTTTCCGGTATGACAGACCCGTTTGCGCTTGAGGAGCATGAGCGGTTGTTTGACGAAAGGCCGGATTTCCGATAACCCGCAGCCTTGCGCTTTTTTCCGGCAGTTTACAGAGTTCCCAATGGATATTTTTGCCCTTTTTGAAGGGCGCGTCACCGATGCGCTGATTACATCCTATCCCCAGCTTGCGGAAAATCGTGAGCTTTTGGGCCGCGTTGTGGTTGAGCCGCCGCGCGATACTGCGCATGGCGACCTTTCGTCCAACGCTGCAATGGTTGTCGCCAAGCCGCTGGGGACCAATCCGCGTGAAGTCGCCAACAAACTGGTCGAGGCTTTCGCCGATGACGCAGACGTGGTTTCCGTCGAGGTGGCAGGGCCGGGCTTTCTGAACTTCCGGCTTGAGCCAAAGGTGTGGCAGGACGTTATTGCGACTGTCGGCCAATTGCGCGGCGATTTTGGCAAGTCCGATGTGGGGCAGGGCGAAAAGGTCAATGTCGAATATGTTTCGGCAAATCCCACGGGCCCGATGCATGTGGGCCATACGCGCGGCGCGGTTTACGGCGATGCGCTGGCCAGTCTTCTCGCTTATGCCGGCTACGATGTTACCAAGGAATATTACATCAACGATGCGGGATCGCAGGTCGATACGCTGGCCCGTTCGGCGTTCCTGCGCTATCGGGAAGCGCTCGGTGAAACCATCGAGATCCCATCCGGGCTATACCCTGGTGATTATCTGATTCCGGTCGGCAAAGCGCTCGTGGCGGAATTCGGCAACAGCCTGCTCGACAAGCCCGAAAGCACCTGGATGGCACCGGTCAAACAGCATGTGCTGGCGGCCATGCTCGAACTGATCAAGGCCGATCTCAAAAAGCTCGATATCGAGCATGACGTGTTCTTTTCCGAAAAGACTCTGCACGGGCAGGGCGGAGACATCGATATGACGCTCGATTGGCTGCGCGAGGAAGGGCTTGTCTATGAAGGGCGGCTGGAGCCGCCGAAAGGCAAGGCGCCGGAAGATTGGGAAGATCGCGAACAGACCCTGTTCCGCGCGACCCTATTCGGCGACGACACCGATCGTGCCCTGATCAAGTCAGATGGCAGCTATACCTATTTTGCGGCCGACATTGCCTATCATCGCAACAAGGTAATGCGGGGTTTTACAACGATCATTGACGTTCTTGGTGCTGACCATTCGGGCTATGCCTCGCGGATTCAGGCGGCGGTCAAGGCGGTTTCCGGCGGCAAGGCAACAGCGGACGTGCGCTTCTGCCAACTCGTCAAGCTGCTGCGTAATGGCGAACCGGTCAAGATGAGCAAGCGGTCCGGCGATCTGGTGACGCTCGCGGAAGTGGTGGATGAAGTGGGGCCGGATGCAACCCGCTTCATGCTCTTGTTCCGCCGCAACGATGCGCCGCTGGATTTCGATTTCGCACTGGTCAAGGAGCAGACAAGGGACAACCCGGTCTTTTACGTTCAATATGCTCATGCCCGGACCCATTCGGTGTTCCGCAATGCGGCGCGCGACTTGCCCGGTCTCGATCTGTCGCCTGACATGCTGGCAAAGGCAGATCTGAGCCTTATTGCTTCGCAAGATGAACTGGAGCTCGTCCGAATGGTTGCTGGCTGGCCGCGTCAGGTTGCCGCGGCCGCGCGGGCGCATGAGCCACATAGACTTGCGTTTTACTTGCATGATCTTGCTGCGGCGTTCCACGCCTTCTGGGCGAAAGGTAAGGAAAATCCCGAGTTACGCTTTGTTAACCAAGCAGACCCGAAAATGACAGTTGCACGACTCGCACTTGTGGATAGTGTTCGGCAAGTATTGCTCAACGGTCTTGGGCTGCTTGGCGTCAGCGCCCCTGACGAACTTTCATAATTAAGGCGCATTGCTGTGGACAAGTGCTCATTTGTCCTTTCAAAGGACAGCAAGACAACACCAAGACGTTTTGGGGCATGGCTCTATGGATACGACAAAGCAGGACCAGCAGCCGGACAATCAGGATTCCGATGACCTGATTGCCGAACTGGCGCGGCTCGTCGCGCAAGATGCACGCAATGCCTCCGGTGGTAGCCTCGCGCCGCGCAGAGTGGAACCGACGCTGGATGCACCAGCGACGCAAGCCGAGCCGGTTGTTTCCGCAGGCGATCTTGAAGAGCAGGCATCTCCGGCTAGACCGGAACCATCATGGTCGCCCGATATTTCGGGGGAGCGCGCGCCCGCATTTGAGGCAAGGCGAGAGCCGGATGTTGAAGCAACCCCTGGCTTTCGTGATGAGCGTTCGGTAAGCGATGCGGCTCTTCCAGATTTCGATTTTGGATTTGCTCCTCAGCCGCAGGCTTACGATGCGGGGCACTCCCGGCAAGAGCCTGAATGGGACGAGCCTGAAGAGCGCTCACCCGAGCCGCAGTTGTTTGCCTCCGAGCAGCAGGTGGAGGCCGCACCGCACGCCGACAGCACCTATGATCCTATCGCTGATTTGATCGCCAATGCGGAAGACGACAGCAATGAGGATTTTGAAGCTGCGCCCATTGATGAAGCCGCATATTTCGAGAGCGAGTCCACTTCAGCCGAGCCAGAGAAAAATAGTGTATCGGCAGACGCTTTAGAGAACTGGTCGTTCGATGCCGATGAAATCACCAGTGGTCGCAGTGCGCGTCCTGAGGCTGCAGAGCGCGATCCGCTGAGCGAGATCGAAGCGCTGATCGGGCAGGCCGCTCATGTGAGTTCGGCAGCGGGGCCTGTAGGCGAGCGCCGCGTGAAATCGAGCTTTCTTTCCGACGACCAGACGGAGTGGCCTGAGACGACCTCATCGCCCGAGGCCGCCATTCTGGCAGCCCAAGCGGCGGCGGCGGCGGTCAACTCCGCGCCAGCGTATCGGCCAGAGCCTGCTTTTGAGCCGGAACCGGCGCCAGCGCCCGTTTCGCCAGCGCATGCGCCGGAACCGGATTGGCGATTCGAGCCAGCGCCGGAGCCAGAGCATCAGGCACAGCCAGAACCTGAGCCAGTCCCAGAGCCGGAACCTCTCTATACGCCAGAGCCAGCATTTGAGGCGGCGCCCCTGCACGCACGCGCTGTCGCGGAAGAGCCGGGGGAAGGCGACTATTTCGAGCATGAGGACGTTTCGGAAAAGCCGCGCCGCCGTTCCCGCGACGGTATTGTCGGCTTGGTCGTGCCCGCGCTTTTGGGAACGCTCATCATTGCCGGGCTTGGCGGGATTTATTTCACGTTCTTTTCCGGTGAAGGAGATACTGGCGAAGCGCCGGTGCTCGCGGCAGACGGCGAGCCGATCCGTATTGAGCCCGAGCAGACCACCAATACCACCACGGCCAGCCAATCCGTCGTTTTCAACGAATTGGATGGCAACGCCCCCACCGGGGAAGAGGTGCTGGTTTCGCGCGATCAGACCAACGGCGCGAGCGGCAATACGATTTCGCAGATCATTAGTTCGGAAGACGGCGAGATCGGACTGGCGAACCGGGCTGTTCGTACCGTTACCGTGCGCCCGGATGGCACAATCGTAACCAGCGAAGACAGTATGGCGGGTGGTACGGTTCTGCCGGTGGACCGACCGGATGTCCCGGCCATGCCCGATAGTGCGCTGGCCAATGACCCGATCGGGCAAGCGATTGCTTCGGCGATGGGAGCTGAATCCTTGAGTGCAGCGACGCCCGAGCCAGCGGCCTCAGCAAGCGATGCGGGCGGCCAGAGTGCTACAATTGCCGTCGGTGAAGAAGCGCCGACAGGTGTGGGCGTTTTCGATCCGAGCAGCCAGAACACTTCACAGAACGGAAATGCCCCGACCCCGATTGCGCGGCCGCAGGGCCTTTCAGCCCAGCAACCGGCTGTATCACAGCCGCAGACCCTCACGCCGCCGTCGACAACGGAAGTTGCGACGCTGCAGCAGCCTGCGGCAACGCCGGCTCCGCCGCCGGCGACCACGGCGTCTAACGCACCTATCGCGGCGTGGGTACAGCTTTCGTCCCAGCGCAGCGAGGAGGTTGCGCGCGCAGGCATGGCCGAATTGCAGACACGATACGGTTCACTGTTCAATGGTGGCGAGTTGGAAGTCAGCCGGGTCGATCTTGACGATCGCGGTATCTATTACCGCGTGCGGCTCGGCCAGCCCAGCGTTGCGGAAGCAAATAGCGTCTGCAATGCCATAAGGGCTCAGGGCGGGGACTGTTTCGTCCTGAACAACTAGGCTAAGCGCCAAAGCGGCGCTTGACGGGAAGCAACAGAGTGGCAATGGTCCTTGTGATATTGCCACTTTACCCGCAGGTTTCATTTGCTCATGAACGAGCAGACCAAGAACTGGTTAGACGATACGCCACCACAGCCCGTCCCCGACGAGCGGTTGATCGTTGACGTTGCCGGGTATGAAGGTCCGCTGGATCTGCTACTGGAATTGGCGCGTAAGCAGAAGGTCGATTTGAGCGGAATTTCGGTCCTGGCGCTGGCAGAGCAATATCTGGCCTTCATTGAAACAATCCGCAAGCAGCGCATCGAGATTGCTGCCGACTATCTGGTGATGGCGGCGTGGCTGGCTTATCTCAAGAGTCGGTTCATGGTGCCGCAGCAGGATAATGACGAGGAGCCGAGCGGTGAAGAAATGGCGGCGTTGCTGCAATTTCGTCTCGCTCGCCTCGAAGCGATGCGGGACGCGGCTTCCACTTTGATGAACAGGTCAAGACTGGGAATCGCAGTGTTCGGGCGAGGGATGCCCGAACCTGTTTCAACGACCAGGCACAGCCTTTGGGAAGCCGACCTTTATCAGTTGCTGCGGGCCTATGCGGCGCAGCGAGAGCGCGGCATTCCCGCAGAATATGCGCCCGCTCAACGTACGGTATGGGCTTTGCAGGAAGCCCGCGAAATTCTCGAGCGGCTGATCGGGCAGAGTTTCGAGTGGGTGGCACTTGATTCTTATCTTGCGCAATATCTAGCGCGGCCAGAGGAGCGCGCGACCGCGCTTGCTTCAACCTTTACTGCCTCGCTTGAACTTGTACGTCTGGGCAAGGTAGAGCTGCGCCAAACGACAGCATTTGGACCGCTGCATGTCAGGCGGCGCCAAGGCGAAGAAGCATGATGGAACAGCAGGCAGAACAGCATGAGCACCTGGAAGTCGAGGCGCGCAATCTGCGCATCCTTGAGGCACTGATCTTTGCTTCGGCCGAGCCTGTCGATCCTAAAGATGTTTTGCCATATCTTTCCGATGCGGCCGATATTGATGTGCTGATCGAAAAGCTGCGGCTCAGCTATGCCGATCGCGGGGTAAATCTCGTGCGGCGTGGCAACAAATGGGCGTTTCGCACAGCAGGCGATCTCGACTTTTTGCTAAGGCGCGAGGAAACCGACACACGACCGCTTTCGCGCGCGGCGCTCGAAACGCTTGCGGTGATTGCCTATCACCAGCCGGTGACCCGCGCGGAAATCGAAGAAGTGCGCGGCGTTTCCATTTCCAAGGGTACGCTTGACGTACTGATGGAAGCGGGATGGGTAAAAATGCGGGGGCGGCGGAGGACGCCAGGGCGCCCTGTGACGTATGGCACAACCGAGGCCTTTCTCGATCATTTCGGGCTGGAGGTCTTGGGTGATCTACCGGGTCTGGATGAACTCAAGGGGGCAGGGTTGCTCTCAAGCCAGGTGCCACCGAGCTTTCAGATTCCGGTGCCTTTCGATGGGGCGCTGCGTGACGACGAAGAGCCGCTCGATCCCGATGATATGGGCGAGGTCGAACTCGATCTGGACACGCGTGGAGAGGATGACGATCACTCAAATGTGTGATCCCTACCCATTTGCGCGGTGTTTTGCTTGATCTCCTCCTTGTTTTCGTCGCGGTTTATCAATATCTCTCATTCAACACGTTGGCCGGTGTGGCGTCCGGTCAATCGAAAACCGTTCTTCATCTGCGAGGGAATGAAACGCGGTTTGCGTCGTTATGGTTTTACCGTGCTTTTAGAGTTCAGGACGTGCAGTTGACGTTCTCGATAAAGCACCTAGGAGGTACACATGAATCCAGGTCCCTGGGGTCTTCTGATTATCGCTCTCGTTGTCCTGCTGTTGTTCGGACGCGGCAAGATTGCCAACATGATGGGTGAAGTGGCCAGCGGCATCAAAGCGTTCCGCAAAGGCATGTCAGAAGAAGAAAAGCCGGTCGCTGAAATCGATCAGGCGCCAAAGAGCGAGGCCGATACGACGCTCAATCAGGCCAAAGAAGTTGACCGCAGCAAAGACGCTTAAGTTCTGCTCTTTGTGACGGCGGTAAGGGAATAGCCATATGCTTGGCCTCGGCTGGAGCGAAATGCTTGTCATATCAGTGGTTGTGCTGATCGTGGTGGGTCCGAAGGACCTGCCAATGATGCTGCGCAACCTCGGACGCATGATGGGCAGCGTGCGCAAGATGAGTAATGAATTCAGGCGCGAGATCGACAAAGCGATTGCGCTGGACGAGGTGAAGGAAGCGAAAAAGGCCATCACCGACCCGTTGCGCCAGACCAGTGACGAAATCGCGCGCGAGTTCAATACGCTCAAGAACGGTAAGTACGAGCCAAGCGGCAAATTGAAACCGTCCGAGCCAGGCAAAGAAAGCGTCGCGGACGAAATTCGCAAGCAGGCGGGGTTGCCGGAAAAGAAGGCCGACATAACCCAATCGAAGGCTGCGGAGTCGATAAAGGAAAAAGTCCGGGCCCAACATGCGCGGCTTGAGGCGAAAAAGCAGGCCACGGCCGAAGCGGCGGAATCTGTCGAGGCAGCTCCAGCAAAAAAGGTAACCGCTGCAAAGCGTAAGCCGGCAGCGAAAGCCGCCGATGTCGCGACTGCAAAAGCGCCGCGCAAAAAGGCACCTGCAAAAAAGAAGGCTCCGGCAAAGGCCTCAGCCGAAGCAGGGAGCGGCGATCAATGAGTGCTGATACCGATCCCAAGACGCTTGGGAATGAAACGGATTCGGACGATGAACTCAAAGGCAGTGAAGCGCCGCTTGTCGAACATCTTGCCGAGTTGCGCAAACGCCTGATCTATACAGTGATCGCAATCGCGATCCTTTTTGTGGGCTGCTTCTTTTTCGCCGACCAGATCTACAATTTCCTTTTGGGGCCGTTTATCGCCGCTGCCGGTACGCCAGAAGCGGTTCGATTGATCTATACCGCACCGCAAGAATTTTTCTTCACAAAGCTCTCCGTGGCCTTGTTCGCTGCGATCTTTCTCGCCTTTCCGGTCATCGCGACGCAGATTTACGGGTTTGTTGCGCCGGGGCTGTACAAGAACGAGCGGATGGCATTTTTGCCCTATCTGATCGCGACCCCGATCTGTTTTCTGATTGGCGCTGGGGTTGTTTATTACGGGGTAATGCCGCTGGCTCTGGGCTTTTTCCTGGGCATGCAGCAGGTCGATCCCGGTGGCGTTTCCATTGAAATGGTCACGCGCGTTTCCGAATATCTCAGCCTGATCATGACTTTGCTGCTGGCCTTCGGTATCTGCTTTCAGATGCCGGTGATCCTGACGCTGCTTGCGCAGGTTGGGCTGATCGGGGAAGAGCACCTCAAGAAATGGCGCAAATATGCGATTGTCGCCGTTATCGCGCTGGCCGCATTCCTCACCCCACCGGACCCGATCTCCCAGATCGGTCTTGCACTGCCTTTGCTGCTGCTCTACGAACTCTCGATTATCGCTGTACGCCATGTCGAGAAACGGCGGCTTGCCAAGGAAGCTGCCCTTCAAAAAGACTTGGAATCCTGAGTTCCCTTAAAGGCCGCCAACCGGGCGGCCTTCAGTCTGACCGGATCGCATCATGTTCGATATCAAATGGATTGGCGCCAACAAGGACGCTTTTGACGCTGCGCTGAAAAAGCGCGGAATGGAACCGCAAGCCGCAAGGCTTGTCGCAATCGATGATGAACGCCGCTCCGTTGTCTCCGAACTCAATGCCATACAGGAAAAGCGCAATGCGTCGTCCAAGCTGATCGGGCAGGCCAAGGCGCAAAAGGATGAGGCACGCGCAGCAGAGTTGATGGCCGAGGTTGCGGGGCTCAAGGATAAGCTCACCGAACTCGATGCGCAGGAAAAGGTTCTGACCGAAAAGCTGCGCGCGGCATTGGCCGAATTGCCCAATATTCCGCATTCCGATGTGCCTCAGGGCGCGGATGAGGGTGACAATGTCGTCTATTTCCGTCCCAACGAGTCGGATGCCACCCGGCCTGCGAAGCCGAGTCTGCGCTTTGCGCCCAAGGAGCATTACGAGCTGGGCGAGGCCATGGGCGGCATGGATTTCGACACCGCCGCCAAACTTTCGGGCAGCCGTTTCGTGGTGCTCAAGGGGCAGATCGCGCGGCTGGAGCGCGCCATCGGGCAGTTCATGATCGATCTGCACACCAATGAGCATGGCTATCTGGAAGTGCAGCCGCCGCTGCTGGTGCGTGATGAGCCGATGTATGGCACGGGGCAACTGCCAAAGTTCGACGGCGATTTCTTTTTTGCGGGTCATGGCGATGGTCGCTTGGCGCTCATCCCGACCGCTGAAGTTCCGCTGACAAATCTCGTGCGCGAGTCGATTCTCTCGGAAGAAGAATTGCCCCTACGTTTTACCGCGCTGACGCCTTGTTTCCGTTCGGAAGCGGGGTCGGCGGGGCGTGACACGCGCGGGATGCTACGCCAGCATCAGTTCAACAAGGTCGAAATGGTTTCGATCACGACGCCTGAAACCTCGATTGATGAACATGAGCGGATGCTCGCTTGCGCGGAAGAAGTCCTCAAGCGCCTCGATATTCACTACCGTGTCATGACGCTGTGTACCGGGGACATGGGCTTTGGTGCGCAAAAGACTTACGACATCGAGGCGTGGCTGCCGGGGCAGAACACGTATCGCGAGATTTCGTCGGTATCGGTGTGCGGTGATTTCCAGGCCCGCCGGATGGATGCACGCTACCGCGATGCCAATGGCAAGCCGCAATTTGTGCATACACTCAATGGTTCGGGCGTTGCGGTTGGACGTGCGCTCATCGCAGTAATGGAAAATTACCAGAACGAAGACGGTTCTGTCACAATTCCGTCGGCGCTGGTTCCGTATATGGGTGGGATCGACCGAATCGGCGGCTAGACGGACAGGAGAATTTACAGTGCGCATCCTTTTGACCAATGACGACGGCGTGGATGCGCCGGGGCTGGCCGTCTTGCGCGAAATTGCGCATGTGCTTTCCGATGATGTCTGGGTCGTTGCTCCAGCGGCGAACCAGAGTGGCACCGGGCACCGGTTCACGTTCGGTTATGAAATCGAGCTTGACGAGCGCGAACGTCGGGTCTTCGCGCTCGATGGTACGCCCGCAGACTGCGTTGTTGCCGGATGCACCCATGTTCTGAGAGATAAAAAGCCCGATCTGGTGCTATCCGGCGTCAATCGCGGCCAGAATCTGGGCGATATCCTGCATTGCTCGGGAACCGCAGCAGGTGCGCGGGAAGGGGCGCTGCAGGGCGCAATTGGGATCGCGTTGAGCCAGGCAATGGATTACTCCATTGGCCATGACGAGATCAAATGGGATTGTGCTGTTGCGCATGGGGTGGAAACGGTACGCGCCATTCTGGAGTTGAAGGGGGCAGTAGATACCTATTTCAATGTCAATTTTCCCATGTGTACGCCTGAGCAGGTGAGCGGGATTCGCATGGTGCAACACCAGCGATTCGCTCATTCGCCGTTCGAGCTTTACCCCAGCGACAACGCAGGCAAACATTTCGTCACCATTCTGGAAACGCCGAAACCACTGGACCCGCGCGCGGATTTCCATATTCTGCATGAGGAAAATGCAATCACGGTGACGCCATTGCTTTTGCAGCAGACCAATCTTGAACTGCTTGAACGGTTCGATGGGCGATTGCCGTTCAACGGTATGGCGCGCGGGCAGGGATGATTGAAGGGGGCGAAGGCTACGACCTCATCGAAGCACGCGCCTCCCTGATTCTGCACCTGCGCCAGCGCGGGATTACCGATACCGACATCCTCAATGCTTTCGAGACGGTGCCGCACGAGGTTTTCGTGCCAGCTGGCTTTGAACAATACGCCTATCGCGAAGCATCACTGCCGATTGGGTGCGGGCAATCGATAACGTCCCCCACCATTCTAGCGGGCATGATTCATGTGCTGGCGCCACAGGGCGTCAACAAGGTACTCGAAATCGGCACCGGGTCGGGCTATTCGGCAGCGCTTCTGGCGCGGATGGCGAGACGGGTGTTTTCGCTGGAGCGGTATCGAGCTCTGGCCAGCACGGCTCAAGAACGCTGGAGCAGGATAGGGGCCAATACGATTGTGGGGCTTCATCAGGACGGGTTTATCGGATTGGTGCAGCAGGAGCCGTTCGATCGAATCTTTCTTACTGGCTCGGTGAGCGAAATCCCCGATACCGTCATTGACCAGTTGGCCGATGGCGGAGTCGCCGTAATGGCGCTGGGAGCGCCCAATGACAAGCAGGTCATCCTAAGGGTTGAAAGGGCCGATGACAGCTTTATTGAGACAGAATTCGGCAGTGTGCGGCTGGCGCCGTTAACCAAGGGCCGCTCTCGAACTTCATAGAAAACGCGCAATCGGTTGGGCTTTAAGGTCGTCTTTACCTTAACGAGTCTATCTTGATTTTATCGAGTAGTTGAGTTGACGAGCAGTCCCATGAGTTTCCGCGTATCTGGCCAAAGTCTTCGCAATGCCGCTTCCGGTATCGCCATGACCACAGCAGCACTAGTGCTTGCAGGGTGTGCCACTTTGGGCTCGCAGGGAAGCGATCCTACCATGACGAGTTCCACCAGCAATTCCGCAGGTGCAGCCTGGGGGCAGTCAATGCCTGCCTATGTGCCGCCTGCAAATATCGGTGGTGGAGCCAACGTTGCGTCCGCGCCTGGCATTATAGACCGGACGACGGCGCAGCCAATGGGAGCATCGTCCGGCGTCGTCACTCAGGACCTGCCTGCTCTTCAGTCATCGTCAGTAACGAGTACCCCTGCCATGCCCGCTCAAACAGCAGTAGCCTCTACGTCTCAGCAAGTTCCGGCCACCGTTCAGCAGCCCGCAACGACGTCCGCTCCAGTGCAGCAGACACCCCAACTCGCGGTGGTTGAGAATGATACTTACCGGCATACAATTGCTTCGGGTGAATCGCTTTATACCATCGCCCGCCGTTACGATGTCAGCGCAACGGACATCGTGAGCGCGAACAATCTGGATGCGCCCGATCGTATCCGGGTTGGTCAGCAGCTCATCATTCCAGGGCGTCCTGACTTGTTGGCCCAGCGTGGGCAGCAGAATCAGCAAGTTGCCTCCGTCGGCGGATCGCAAACGCTTACCACGCCGAATGGACAGGCCGCTACAACACCAACGCCGCCAGCCCAGCAGGCAGAGCAGCCTGCCCAGCCAGAGCCGACCCAGGTGGCCAGCGCGCCTTCACAAGAAGCGACGCCGGCAGCGAGCGCTTCGAGTTCGGGCGACAAGTTCCGCTGGCCGCTTTCCGGCCGTGTGATCACTGATTTCGCAGCGTCGCGCGGCACTGGCATCAATATCGAAGCGCCTGAGGGCACAACGGTTCGGGCCGCGGAAAATGGCGAAGTGATTTACGTCGGCAACGCTGTTGAGGGTTACGGCAATCTGATCTTGATCAAGCACGCAAACGGTTTTGTCTCGGCCTATGCGCACCTGCAGAATATGGGCGTGGTCAAGGGCGATCAGGTTACGCGTGGGGACGCAATCGGTACCGTTGGTATGACCGGATCGGTCAGCCGGCCGCAGTTGCACTTTGAACTGCGTCGTGGCGCGACCCCGATTGACCCGATGCCGCATCTGGCCGGTTAATCTCGGTCTGAGGAAAAAATTTGAAGGGCCGTCCGGTCAGACCGGGCGGCCTTTTTCGCCTGCGAGATGCCGGACGAACTGAATGGCAACACGCCCTGAGCGTGCGCCACGGGTTGCTGCCCACTCGATCGCTTTGGCGCGCAATTCATCCGGCGCAATTTCGATGCCATAATGGGCGACATAGCCATTGACCATTTCGAGGTAGGTGGGTTGGTCGCAGTTGTGAAAGCCGAGCCAGAGGCCAAAGCGGTCCGAAAGGGACACTTTTTCCTCGACAGCTTCGCCTGGATTGATGGCTGTGGCCCGCTCGTTGTCAATCATGTCCCGTGGCATCAAGTGCCGACGGTTCGAGGTTGCATAGAAGACCGTGTTGGCCGGGCGGCCCTCAAGGCCGCCATCAAGGACCGATTTCAAGGCCTTATAAGTCGATTCGTCCCGGTCGAAGCTGAGATCGTCGCAATAGATGATAAAGCGTTCGGCACGGTCGACTACGAAACGGAGCAGGGCAGGAAGCGACGCGATGTCCTCCCGGCTGATCTCGATCAGAATCAATCTGCCGATTCCAGCTTCATCGAGATTTTCGATATGGGCGTGGATTGCCTTGACCATAGAGCTTTTGCCCATACCGCGCGCGCCCCAGAGCAAGGCATTGTTGGCACCGTGGCCTCGCGCGAATGCAAGCGTGTTGTCGAGCAGAATCTTTCTTAGATTGTCGACACCCAGCAATAGCTCCAGTGGAACCCGGTTGACCTTGCGAACGGGCAAAAGTGCCTGATTTTGGCCATCCCAGAGGTATGCGTTAACGCCATCAATCAATTCCGGTAGCGTACGGTGAATGCCCGCAACAGAATCGAGCGACTGGGAAATCTTTTCAAGCGTGGCAAGAAGAGAGGTGAACGTCTGGGTTTGATCCACTTTGGAAAGGCTCCGTATTCGGCCCGATAGGCTTTGCGTTTGTAAAGGGTGGCTTGTATAGTCCGCGCGATTTTTAGGGGGCTTTTAGGCTACCCGAATTCACAAACGCCCTTATATGGGGCATTCCGATATGCTTTGACAAGCAGACCGCAAGGAGTCGTTTTTAATGTTTGTTACGCCCGCTTATGCGCAAGGAGCAGCAGGCCCTTCGGGTATGGACTTCGTTTCCAGCTTCATACCCATCATCCTGTTGATCGCCATTTTCTGGTTTCTGATCTTTCGGCCGCAGCAAAAGCGCATGAAGGCGCATAACGCCATGCTTGCCGCGGTCAAGCGCGGTGATACGATTGTGACCAATGGCGGCATTGTCGGCAAGGTGACCAAGGCTGTAGAGAACGAGGACCTTGAAGTTGAAATTGCTGCGGGCATGAAGGTAAAGGTCGTGCGGAGCATGATCGCAGACGTTCGGTCCAAGACCGAGCCTGTCAACGACAACAAGGCAGTCGAGACCAAGTCGGCCAACACCAAGTCCTCCAAGGCCAAGGGCGGTCGCGGCAGAGCAGCAAAAGCAGCGCCTGCCGAAACCGATACCGCTGCCCCGGAAGCAGATTCTGTAGAAGCTGAAGCAACCGAGACCGGTGCCGAGAAGGAAACCAAATAGGACCAGCCTTTGAGGACAGTTCCTCAGATGTGCCACGGTCAGCCCGTATAGTGCGGCAATTGAACCACCCAGCACTTGTGCGGCGGCGTGTATGATGCGTTGCCGCGCAAGCGTTCTCAGGACAGTTAAACTATGAAATTCAATCCCATCCGGTCAGCAATTATCGTTCTTGTTGCGGTCGCAAGCATCTTCATGGTGTTGCCGAACTTCTTCTCCGACGAGGACGTCGCCGGATGGCCAGATCTTCTGCCCAAGCAGAAAATCGTACTCGGACTTGACCTGCAAGGCGGCTCGCATCTGCTGCTTCAGGTCAATCGGAGCGATATTATCGAGGGGCGACTTGGGGATATTCGCCGCGACGCGCGCTCGATTCTCATCGGTGAGGGTATCGGCAGCCTGATCACGACGCAGGGTGCCAACCTCACTATTGAAATTACGGACCCAGAGCAGCTAGAAGCTGCTCGCGAAGCGCTGCGCCCACTTGAGCTTATGCTTGAAGGGCCGATGTTCCAGGTGTCGTCGACGCCGGAAACAATTATCGACATTGTAGGCTCGAACCGGATTCGGATCACGTTGACCGACGAGGCGATTGCCGAACGTATGTCCGCACTGGTGGCGCAATCGGTCGAAGTCATTCGCAATCGTATTGACGAACTGGGCACAACCGAGCCCGTTATTCAGCGCCAGGGGCAAGATCGCGTTCTGGTGCAGGTTCCGGGTTTTGACGATTCCGAACGCCTCAAGGACCTTATTTCCCAGACCGCGCGTCTAACCTTCCACATGGTTTATCCTGCCATGACGGCAGAACAGGCGCGAGCACAGGGACTGCCCGCCGGCACCATGATCATGCCATCTGCGGACGGGATGGATGAACTGCTTTATGAAGACATCAGCCTTGGCGGCGAGCAACTCACCGATGCCCAACCGGCATTCGATGATCGCAATCGTTCGGTCGTGACCTTCCGTTTCAACACCCAGGGCGCCATCACCTTCGGCGAAATCACGTCCCAGAATGTGGGGCGCCGGTTTGCGATCGTGCTCGATGGGCAGGTGATCACTGCGCCGGTAATCCAGCAGCCGATTACTGGCGGATCGGGTCAGATTTCGGGCAATTTCACGCCGGAATCCGCCAGCGACCTTGCAGTTCTTCTGCGCGCCGGCGCTCTGCCTGCGACGCTGGATGTCGTGGAGGAACGCACCGTTGGGCCGAGCCTTGGCGCGGACTCCATCGAAGCGGGTCTGACCGCCGGTTTGATCGGCACGGTGGGCGTGGCAATCTTCATGCTCGTGACCTATGGCGTGTTCGGCATATTTGCCGTAATCGCTCTGGCACTCAATGTCGGCATGATCCTGGCCGCGCTATCGACGCTGGGCGCAACCCTGACTTTGCCGGGCATTGCAGGGATCGTCTTGACCGTCGGCATGGCCGTTGACGCCAATGTGCTTATTTTCGAGCGCATACGCGAGGAATTTGCTGCGGGCCGAACGCCCTACCAGTCGCTGGAGGCTGGTTTCAAACGCGCCATGACAACGATTATTGACGCGAACGTCACGACATTGATTGCCGCTGTAGTTCTGTTCTTTTTGGGTTCGGGACCAGTGCAGGGCTTTGCCGTAACGCTGGCACTCGGCGTTCTGAGCACTATGTTCACTGCCTATCTGGTCACCCAATTGCTGGTTGGCTACTGGTTCCAGTGGCAGCGCCCCAAGACACTCAAAGTCAACCTGCTGTCTTTCATTCCACTTGAACCCAAGATTCCGTTCATGAACTGGCGCAAGGCCGGATTCATCTTCTCGCTGGTGCTTTTGATCGGCACGGTAGGACTGGAACTGACGCGCGGGCTGAATCTCGGGATCGACTTTACTGGCGGCAGCGCCATCGAATTGCAGGCGCTGGAAGGCGACGCCGATATCGGTGATCTCAGAACCCGCCTTGGCGCACTCGGTATCGGCGCCGTCCAGGTGCAGGAGTTCGGCACGCCGCGGGACGTTTTGGTGCGCATAGGTATGCAGGACGGCGATGAGTCAGCGCAACAGGTGGCCGTATCGCAGGTGTTTGCCGAAGTATCGGAAGACTATGAAGTGCGACGTACGGAAGCTGTCTCCGGCACCGTGTCCAACGAACTGGCGATGAACGGGATCATTGGCGTTATCGCTGCCATGATCTGTATCGTAATCTATGTGTGGATCCGATTTGAGTGGCAGTTCAGTGTCGGTGCTATTCTTGCGCTCGTCCACGATGTCATAATGACCGTCGGCCTTTTTGCCTTGCTGCAAGTGGAGTTTAACCTTTCAAGTATCGCGGCGGTTCTCACCGTTATTGGTTACTCACTCAACGATACGGTGGTGATTTACGATCGGATTCGAGAGAACATGATGAAATACAAGCGCATATCGCTTGCTGAAATCATCAATCTTTCGCTCAACCAGACCCTGGCCCGCACCATCATCACCGGCGGAACAACCGCGATGGCGCTATTGGCACTGGTCTTTTTCGGTGGCGAGGTGATCCGCAGCTTCACCATTGCCATGGCGTGGGGCGTTTTCGTTGGTACTTATTCCTCGATCTTCGTTTCGGCGCCAATCCTGCTTTATCTTGGTATCAAGACGCGCGGTGAAGCGGAGGCCGAACAAGCCAAGCCGGAAAAGCGGACCGACGGCGCAGCGGTGTAGCCTTTGGTTGAGCACTGGGAAGCAGGCAAGGGGCATTATCCTTACCAGGTGGCTATCGACGCCTATGGCAGTGGTGGCTTCCGGTTTGCCGAGATGTCGCATCGCGGCTCGGTACTTTGCTTGCCGGGCGGCATGTATGCTTGGGATGTGACCGAAGCGGCGGGTGTCACGCTGGAAAGCCTCATGCGTGTGCTTGAGGCGTCCGATATTGACGTTCTGCTGATCGGTATGGGCAACGATATTGTGGCGCTTGATCCTGAGATACGAGCCGCTTTTCGGGACAAGGGCATTATTGTCGAGGCGGTATCTACCGGCAGCGCGGTACGTACATACAACGTGCTGATGAATGAGCGGCGCGCCGTGGCTGCAGCTCTGATTGCCGTCGAAAAGGCCCGCTGAGCGATGGAACAATCGGGCAGTTTTGCGCTTGCGGCCAATGAGTTGCGTGCGCTTGATCATGAGCGTTACCTTGCGAGCCTGATGCTTCCGGCAGATCGGCGCGGTGCAGCGCAGGCCATTTTGGCTTTTGCCTCCGAAGTTGCTGCGGTCCGTGAACGCGTGTCGGAGCCGTCCACCGGCGAAATCCGGTTGCAATGGTGGATTGATGCGCTCGAAGGGCAGGGCCACGGTGCGGTGCGCAGCAATCCTGTGGCCGACGCTCTGTTTCAAACGCTTGACCGCCATGACTTGCCAACTGGTCCGCTAGTGCGATTGCTGGCGGCGCGCCGGTTCGATCTCTATAACGATCCGATGATCGATCTTTCCCAGTTTGAAGGCTATTCCGGGGAGACGGTTTCGATCCTTTTCCAGTATATGGCGATGATCCTTAACCGTGAAGCAGCCGACCAGTCGGGGGATGCGGCTGGGCATCTAGGCGTTGCGCTGGCGCTTGCGGGACATCTGCGCGCGTTCGGTTACAATGCCGCGCGGGGACAATTATTCTTGCCACTCTCGGTTTTTACTGCTCATGGCGTGCGTGAGCGTGAGATATATGCCGGAAAGCCGTCCGAAGCGCTCGATGCCAGCCTGATGCAAATCAGCGAGCTTTGCGCCGAGCATCACGCCAAGGCACAGGCTGCCATCGCTGCGTTGCCGCAAGACATCCGCCCGGCCTTTGCAAGCATTGCGCTTTTGCCCCATGCCATGGCACAGCATGGCGCTCTTAAGGGCGAGGCCGCATTTCAACCAACGCGAACCGCCTCACCCTTCGCTCAGTTGCTACGCATGATGTGGTGGTCGATCAAGCAGGGCCGACACGTGTCAACCAGGCGTCCAGATCTTTGAGGGCGCGTGTGGTTATTGTCTTTTTCTTCGCTTTCGCTTTTTCCGGCCCGCGCCAACGACCCTTGAGACCTTCGGGCTTGGTTATCGCTACCGGTGGAAACAACCCGAAATTGACGTTCATGGGCTGGAAGCTACGGGCACCTGAATAGGCTTCGGCTTCGAGGTGGCCTCCGGTGATGTGCTGGATCAAGGCGCCAAAAGCGGTCGTGACCGGCGGCGTCTCCAGCGTTTCACCTTTGGCCTTTGCTGCCGCGAAACGACCGGCTATAAGCCCCATTGCGGCGCTTTCCACATAGCCTTCAACGCCCGTTACCTGACCCGCAAACCGCAAGCGCGGATCGGCCTTGAGGGTGAGGTCGGCATTCAGCACTTTGGGGGAGTTGAGGAATGTGTTGCGATGCAGACCGCCAAGACGCGCGAACTGGGCACTTTCCAGCCCTGGGATCATGCGGAAGATTTCAGTTTGGACCCCGTAGCGCATTTTGGTCTGAAAGCCGACCATATTCCAGAGCGTGCCCAGCGCATTGTCCTGCCGCAATTGCACAATTGCATAGGGCTTGGTTTCGGGATCGCGGGGATTGGTCAGGCCAACCGGCTTCATCGGGCCGTGGCGCAGGGTTTCGCGACCGCGCTCGGCCATGACTTCGATTGGCAGGCAGCCATCGAAATAGGGTACTTTTTCCCAGTCCTTAAACTGATGCAGCGGCGCGTCGAGCAGTGCATCGATGAAACGGTTATATTGCTCTTCGTTCATCGGGCAGTTGAGGTAATCTGCGCCAGTGCCAGCCGGGCCGGGTTTGTCGTAGCGCGACTGCGCCCAGACAATATCCATATCGATGCTATCGGAATGGATGATCGGGGCGATGGCATCGAAAAAGGCTAACGAGTCTTCGCCGGTTAGCTCTTGAATTGCTGTGGCAAGCGCGGAGGATGTCAGGGGGCCGGTGGCGACGATCACGTTCTCCCAATCGGCGGGGGGCAGGCCCGCGACTTCTTCGCGCGCGATGCCGATGTTGGGATGGCTCTCGATTGCCTTGGTTACGGCTTGGGAGAAGCCATCGCGATCGACGGCCAGGGCGCCGCCGGCAGGTAGGGCATGCTCGTCGGCGCAGCGCATGATGATCGAACCGGATCGGCGCATTTCTTCATGCAGCAGACCGACGGCATTGTGCTCATGATCGTCGGAGCGGAAGCTGTTGGAACAGACGAGTTCAGCCAATCCATCTGTATGGTGCGCATCTGTTGGCTGGACAGGGCGCATTTCGTGAAGAACCACCTCTACGCCCGCTTGTGCGGCCTGCCAGGCCGCTTCCGATCCGGCAAGGCCGCCGCCGATTACATGCACCACACTCATAAGTTGTTCCGCTGTTCTGTTTGGTTCGCATGGCTATAAACGAAAATCGCCAGGCAATCCAAGATCGCCACGCGCTTCGTTTGATCACACTTGGGAAAATGCGGGGATATGTGCAGCCGCGGGTTCGTGGCGGCAGGGCTATGGACATGAAAAAAAGGCACCCTTGGATCGGGTGCCTTTCAGAACTTTGATGCCGCGGTCAGGTCGTTATTAGATCGAGCTTGCATGATCGCGGGCAATGCGCTGGATGTCGCTGCGGGCGATGCCGAGGTCGCTCAGTTCACGATTGCCGAGTGCATTGAGTTCACGCACGGTCTGCTGATAGGCTGACCATTTCTTGAAAGTCTTGCGAAGGTTCATATTCTCTCTCCTTTGTCTTCGACGCTCCTGATATAAGACAGAGCCGCTGTGTTGAGCAGTGGCATTTTCTTCAACGCCGATTTGCGGAAATCGCATGACTGGCAACGTTTTGAGTAGTGTTTTGTTAAGATTTAAGGGTTTGGACGCACAGTATGAGTAAGGTGGTGCTCTGGGGCAGGGCAAGTTCAGCCAATGTTCAAAAGGCGGTCTGGGCGCTGGAAGAAACCGGCACAACCTTCATCCGCACGGATGTAGCAGGCCGATTCGGTGGAACCGATACGCCCGAATTCATTGCCATGAACCCCAATAGGCTTGTGCCTGTGCTGACGCATGGCGACCTTACGATGTGGGAAAGCCATGCTATCGTCCGCTACGTGGCGGCGCAGTTCGGGACGGACACGCTTTGGCCCAATGAACCGGCTGAACGGGCGATTATCGATCAGTGGACGGACTGGACGGCGACTACATTTCAGCCTGCCTGGCTCCGGCTTTTCTGGACATTGGTCCGAACGCCCGAGGCTCAGCGTGACGCCGCGGCAATCGATGCTGCGCTCGAGGCGAGCGTTAGGGCGATGCGTATCATGGATGCGCAATTGCAAAAGACAGCCTATCTGGCAGGAGACGATTTCAGCTATGCCGACATCGTAGCTGGCGCCTCGCTTTATCGCTGGTTCACAATGGAGATCGAGCGGCCATCGATGTCCGGTGTCGAGGCTTGGCATGAAAGGCTCAAACAGCGGCCTGGCTTTATAAAGGGGGTTTGCGTATCTTACGATGAGCTTGTCGGGCGATTAGCGTTTTAGAGCCGTTCAGGTTTTGATGGAATCAAAACCCGGCTCTAAGTCCTTGTTTTGTCGCGTATCCGAATCGCAAAACCGTTTGCGCTCTCGGATCAAGTCTAAAGGCATGCTTTTGCTGGACACGCACCAGAATGCCAGAATCAAAAAAGGCATCCCTAGATGGATGCCTTTTTTCGTGCTCGGACTTTGGAGGTCGTCTCGAACTTAAAGCTGGTTTGCATGATCGCGAGCGATGCGTTCGATATCGCCGCGGGAAATGCCGAGGTCGTTCAGTTCGCGGTTGCCCAGTGCATTGAGTTCACGAACTGTCTGCTGGTAAGCGGACCACTTCTTAAGCGTCTTGCGGATACCCATTTGAATTCTCCTTTCGTTTCGATGCGCTCTATGTAGGTCGCGAAAGACGACTTGGCTACTAGGGTTTTGTTCAATCCCGATATGCGCTTTTCGCATGGGTAGGAATTGGGTAACATTTGGCCTGGGCCAGGTCAGCGCTTCTTTCAATCGCCGACCTGTTCCAACCATTTGTTTTATCGCAAATCTTTTGGAAATCCGGTTCCCACTTTTCGCTGAAGCGAGCCTTGTGGTCAGGACTTGCTTTAGTCCTGCCGGTCGAAAAGGCTGCGGGTCATTCTGTGAAAATCACAGGATGGAATGCCAAGATCGTTGGTATCACGCTTACCCAATATATTGATCCTGCGCAGGTTGCGCGGCTGGTTGTGGTGCAGGCTAGTTGCAGTGTTCCAGACGATGCGTATGAACATGGAGGTCTCCAAATGCTCATTGAACGACACGCAGGATAATCTAGAATCGAGACACTTTGTTATCGGAACAATGCAAAACGCCCATGCAAGCAATGCATGGGCGTTTCATCATAATAACACAATGGGGGCGACGGCCCTATTGAGCTGCGGTTCTGACAGACAGCGGGCGGCGTTCCATGATTTCCCTGAGGAAACGACCGGTATGGGACCGCGGGTTCTCCGCAACCTCTTCAGGTGTTCCGACCGCGACGATCTCACCGCCGCCATCGCCACCCTCCGGCCCCAGATCGATGATCCAGTCTGCGGTCTTTATAACTTCCAGATTATGCTCGATGACAATGATGGTATTGCCGGACTCAACGAGTTCCTGCAGAACCTCGAGCAGCTTGGCCACGTCATGGAAATGCAGGCCAGTTGTCGGCTCGTCGAGAACGTAAAGTGTTCGACCGGTTGCGCGCTTGGACAATTCCTTGGCCAATTTAACGCGCTGGGCCTCGCCACCGGAAAGTGTGGTGGCCTGTTGCCCGATCTTCACATAGCCCAATCCCACACGCTGGAGCGTAACCAATTTGTCGCGGATGACAGGGACGGCCGAGAAGAACTCAACGCCCTCATCCACGGTCAATTCAAGAACATCAGAAATCGACTTTCCCTTGAATTGAACTTCGAGGGTTTCGCGATTGTAGCGGTGCCCTTTGCAAACGTCACATGTTACATAGACATCTGGCAGGAAGTGCATTTCGATCTTGATGACGCCATCGCCCTGACAGGCCTCACAGCGGCCGCCCTTGACGTTGAACGAGAACCGGCCCGGCGCATAGCCACGGGCCTTTGCCTCCGGCATGTTGGCGAACCACTCGCGAATATGGGTGAATGCACCGGTATAGGTTGCCGGATTGGAGCGGGGTGTGCGCCCGATAGGGCTCTGGTCGATATCGATGACCTTGTCGAGAAATTCCAGCCCGGTCAGGCTTTCATGCGGGGCGGGATGAACGCGCGCGCCGTTGAGCCTCCGCGCGATAGCCCGATAGAGCGTATCCACGGTCAGGGTTGATTTGCCGCCACCGGAAACGCCAGTGATGGCCACGAACATGCCCAGAGGTATATCGACGGAAACATTTTTGAGATTGTTGCCCGTAGCACCGGTCAGCGACAGCTTGCGGCCCTTTTTGGCCTTGCGACGTTCTGTGGGTACGGGAATACCCATCCGGCCGGATAGATACTGCCCGGTAAGGCTGTCGGGATGATCGATAATGTCGCCTGGCGCGCCTTGCGCAACGATCTGACCGCCATGCACGCCAGCACCGGGGCCGATATCGAGCACATGGTCTGCGGTAAGGATCGCATCCTCATCGTGTTCGACGACAATCACGGTATTGCCGAGGTCACGCAGGCGGCGCAGGGTATCGAGCAATCGCGCGTTATCGCGCTGATGCAGGCCGATCGAAGGCTCATCAAGAACGTAAAGCACGCCGGTCAGGCCCGAACCGATCTGGCTGGCAAGGCGGATTCGCTGGCTTTCACCACCGGAAAGCGAACCCGAATTGCGCGAAAGCGTCAGATACTCGAGTCCGACATCGTTGAGAAACGCCAGTCGTTCGCGGATTTCTTTGAGTACACGTTCGCCGATGGCCCGCTGGGTTTCGTTGAGATTGTCAGGCAGGGCCTCGAACCATTCGGCAGCAGCGCGGATAGATAATTCTGCCACCTGGCCAATATGGCTACCGTTGATTTTGACTGCCAACGCCTCAGGCTTTAGGCGATAGCCGTTGCAGGCCGGGCAGGGCGCAGCCGACATATAGCGCTCGATATCCTCACGTGCGGCCGAGCTTTCGGTTTCCCGATAACGGCGCTCAAGATTGCCGATCACACCTTCAAACGGCTTTTTTGTCGAATATTTGCGCAGGCCGTCATCATAGACGAACTCGATTGCTGTCTTGTCCGTGCCATAAAGAACGCCGTGCTGAACCTCGAAGGGCAAATCCTGCCAGGCGGTGCCCGTCGACGCCTTGAAGTGCCGGGTCACGGCCTGCAGGGTCTGCATGTAATAGGGCGAAGACGTTTTCGACCAAGGCGCAATTGCCCCATCGCGCAGAGACAAGCTCGGGTCGGGAACAACAAGATCGGCGTCGATCTTGGCTTCAGTGCCCAGGCCCGAGCAGACCGGACAGGCGCCGAACGGATTGTTAAAGGAAAACAGCCGTGGCTCGATTTCGGCTATGGTGAACCCGGAAACCGGGCAGGCGAATTTCTCCGAAAAGGTCAGACGTTCGGGCAGGCCTTTCTCATCCTTCCGATCGGCGTATTCGGCAATGGCAATGCCATCGGCAAGCCGTAACGCGGTTTCAAAGCTCTCTGCAAGGCGCGAAGATATGTCGGCATTGACCACGACACGATCCACGACCACTTCGATATCATGCTTGAGTTTCTTGTCGAGTGCAGGCGCCTCTTCAATCTCGTAGAACTCGCCATCAATCTTGACGCGCTGAAAGCCCTTTTTCATCAGCTCCGCGAGTTCCTTGCGGTATTCGCCCTTGCGGCCGCGAACGATGGGCGCCAGCAGGTAAAGCCGAGTGCCTTCTTCCAGATCGAGTATCTTGTCGACCATCTGGGAAACGGTCTGACTCTCGATGGGCAGGCCCGTTGCTGGCGAATAAGGAATGCCCACACGCGCAAAGAGCAAGCGGAGATAGTCGTAAATCTCGGTAACGGTGCCGACGGTCGAGCGTGGGTTGCGCGAGGTGGTTTTCTGCTCAATGGAAATGGCGGGTGAAAGCCCGTCGATCTGCTCGACGTCGGGCTTTTGCATCATCTCAAGGAATTGACGCGCGTAGGCCGAAAGGCTTTCGACATAGCGGCGCTGGCCTTCGGCATAGATCGTATCGAAGGCAAGCGAGGATTTGCCAGAACCAGACAGCCCCGTCATCACGATCAGTTTGTCGCGTGGCAAGCGCACGTCGACATTCTTGAGATTGTGCTCCTTGGCACCACGAATGACGATGTCTTTGTTGGGATTGGAAATATCCGCCATAGATCGGTCCAAGGAAGTTGCGCCCCTAAAAGGAGACGATGAAAACATTCAAACAAGAAAACGCCGCAGCGACGTGCCCGGTTCACATAAGCATATCGACTGTTGATCGCAAGGCTACCGTAGCGTGTGGAACATATTAGGAACAAATTGCAGGCCGTCAAGCATCAATGTTCAATGTGACATCACCCTGCTGACAGATATTGACAGGAGGCAAAATGGAGGAACAAATAAAGAACGCGCATGCTTCTGCCGTTTTGCCGATTAGATGTGCAAATCGTCATCGGCCGATGCCAAAGGCCGTTTAACTGCCCTATAGTGCGCGCATGTGACTGGCCGGGTTATCCGGCGGACAAGAGACAAGGAAAATTCAAATGTCGGGAAGTGTGAACAAGGTCATTCTGGTTGGCAATCTGGGTGCGGACCCGGAAGTCCGTTCACTGCCCAGCGGGGGCATGGTCGCCAATCTGCGCATCGCGACGTCCGAGCGCTGGCGGGATCGCAATACGGGCGAACAGCGGGAGCGCACCGAATGGCATCGGGTCGTCATTTTCAGCGAAGGACTGGCAAAGGTCGCGCAGAATTACCTCAAGAAGGGGTCCAAGGTTTATATCGAGGGCCAATTGCAGACGCGCAAATGGGAAAAGGACGGCCAGGATCAATATACGACCGAGATCGTGCTCCAGGGCTTCAATTCCAACCTGACAATGCTCGATGCCCGCGGCGAAGGCGGCGGAGACTCCATGGGTGGCGGGTATGGCGGGCAGCGCCAGACGGAAAATCGCAGACCGTCCAGCGCCCCGGCTTTCGAGCCGGGCGGCATGGATGACGATATTCCGTTCTGATTTTTGTCCGGAACATTTCCAAATGCGAGGGCGGTACCACGGGCCGCCCTTTTTCTTGCCGGTACATCGCATAAACGCGGGCCGATTAAAATGAAGGCGCTGATTTTGCGGTTAGCGGAGTAAAAAATTCTCTTTTCAGAGCTGATTTGCTGGTTCATTCTGCGCAGAGCAGCATAGCAAAGGGAGTGCAGCATGCCGCAGCGGAAAGGCCAGTCCATTGCCTTGATCGGGGCGCCTATCGAAGAGGGGGCCGGACGTCAGGGCTGCTCAATGGGGCCCAAGGCATTGCGTGTTGCCGGCATTCAAGATGCTTTGACGGCGTTGGGGCATGACGTTGCTGACAACGGTGATGTCTCGCCGCGCGCTGTCGAGATCGCTTTTGACGGTACAGCGAATAACCCGGAAATCGTTACCGGCTTTGCCCGGGAAATCGCGAAGGCCGGAGAAACGGCGCTCAATGACGGCTATACGGCGGTCTATCTTGGTGGGGACCATGCGCTGTCATTCGGTTCGGTTGCGGCTGCATTGCGGCGGGCCGATGCGCTTAGGCGCGCGTTGCATGTTCTTTGGCTGGATGCGCATGCGGATTTCAATACGCCGCAAACGTCGGCTTCCGGCAATATGCACGGTATGCCGGCAGCGTTTTTCTGCGGCGAGCCGGGGTTTGGCGAAATGCTGGAATGCCCCAAACTGCCCGCGGCCCGTTATCATCTCGTGGGCGCGCGTTCCATCGACCCGGCGGAAGTGGTGCTGCTCGAAGAGCGCGGCGCCGACGTCAACGACATGGGTGAGATCGACGATAAGGGCATAGGGGCCGTCATGCGCCGCATTCTCGGTGAGGTCGAGCGCGATGATGCTCTTTTGCATGTGAGCTTCGATATAGATTTCGTCGATCCCGATACCGCACCAGGCGTCGGGACAACGGTGCCGGGCGGTGCAACATTTCGCGAAGCGCATCTGGCGATGGAAATGATCGGGAAAACCGGAAGGATGATCAGCCTAGATCTTGTGGAGTTGAATCCGTTTCTCGACGATCGGGGCAAGAGCGCAAGACTGATGGTGGAACTTGCGGCCAGCGCCTTCGGGCGCCGCATATTCGATCGGCCGACCCAGGCGGCCTAGGGAGAAAACAATGATGCGAACCGAAGAACTGATTGCCCTGGAGTCCAGTCTGGGCGCCCATAATTACAAGCCGCTCGATGTGGCGCTGGTGCGTGGAGAGGGCGTCTATGTTCATGATGTTGATGGGAAGCGTTACCTCGATTGTCTTTCCGCCTATTCGGCTGTCAATCAGGGGCACTGTCATCCGAAAATTCTCAAGGCGATGATCGATCAGGCCAGCAAGCTGACGCTGACCTCGCGTGCCTTTCATAACGATCAGTTGGGACTGTTCTATCAGGAAATTGCAGAGTTGACCGGCTCGCACAAGATACTGCCCATGAATACGGGCGCCGAAGCGGTCGAAAGCGCGATAAAGGCCGTGCGCAAATGGGGATATGAGGTCAAGGGCGTCGAGACGGATAAGGCCGAGATTATCGTCTGTGCCAACAATTTCCACGGGCGTACAATGGGCATTGTCGGGTTTTCGACTGACCCCGACGCACGAGGCGGGTTCGGCCCATTCGCCCCAGGCTTCGTAATTGTTCCTTTCGGCGATGCGGAGGCCTTCGAGCGCGCCATTACCCCCAATACGGTCGGCTTTCTCGTCGAACCCATCCAGGGTGAGGCCGGGGTTGTCATTCCGCCTGAAGGCTATTT
Organism: Pelagibacterium lentulum; assembly: GCF_003992625.1. Classification (GTDB taxonomy): domain Bacteria; phylum Pseudomonadota; class Alphaproteobacteria; order Rhizobiales; family Devosiaceae; genus Pelagibacterium; species Pelagibacterium lentulum. Next base: position 38,485 of record NZ_RZMW01000008.1, read on the forward strand.
TCGCAAGGTGCGGGAACTTTGCACCGCAAATAATGTCACGCTTATACTGGATGAAATTCAAACTGGGTTGGGACGTACCGGAAAGCTGCTGGCAGAAGAGCACGAAGGCATCGAGGCGGATGTGACTTTGCTTGGCAAGGCGCTTTCAGGCGGGTTTTATCCGGTATCGGCTGTGCTTTCCAATTCGGAGGTGCTGGGCGTATTGAAACCGGGGCAGCACGGTTCCACATTTGGCGGCAATCCATTGGCCTGTGCGGTCGCGCGGATGGCGCTCAAGGTGCTGGTTGAAGAAGGCATGATCGAAAATGCCGCGGCACTTGGCCCGTATTTTCTCGAAGGGTTGAAGTCGATCCGGTCCAATCACATCAGGTCGGTTCGGGGTAGGGGGTTGATGCTGGCTGTCGATCTGCATCCCGAAGCTGGAGGCGCGCGGGAGTTTTGCTATAGGCTGCGCGATCGGGGGATTCTGGCAAAGGACACGCATACCAATACAATCCGTATCGCTCCGCCGCTGGTAATTACCAAGGCGCAGATCGATGACGCGCTGACCGAGTTCGACAAGGTGCTTGCCGGTTAGCGCTTTACGTTATCTGCCGCATAGGCACCACGCTTCCCCATGGGGCGGTCGGGGCCGACTGTACTGTCCACTGCGGTCTGCAATTCAATACCGGCATTGAAGGCTGCGCCAAAAACGAAAATCTGTGCCGAGATGAACATCCAGAAAAGCAGAACCACTGCGGCGGTCAGTGAGCCGAAGGTGGCTTCAAACTCGCCGAAGTTTTCGACATAGAGTGAGAACAACAGGCAGGCGGCAATCCAAACAATGGCGGCAAGCGTTGCTCCGGGCCAGATCCAGCGAAGTTTTGGCCCGCGGCGATAGAGTGCGAAACGGTAGAGCAGGGAAAATGCTACGATTGCGATAGCGAGAAGGGCTGGCCAGCGTAAGAGCAGCGCAAGCCGCTCTCCGGTGCCAGGGATTGGCGAAAGGCCCGTAATTATTGGTATTGCAGCTACCAGAGCGAGGGCTACCACCATGAAAAAGGCCCCAAGAATGGTCACGATAAACGATACAAAAACCGACATGATGAAGCCGCGGTCTCCCTTGTCACCATAGGCTACCGAGGCGGCATGGATCAGCGCATCAAGGCCGCGCGAACTACTCCAGAGGATGACGACAATAGCGATCGCCAGGCTGATGCCCAAGCCGGTTTCCGGTTGCCCCATGAAGGAATCGAGCTGGTTGACCAAGAGTGCGAATGCAATATCGGGCATGATATCGGAATAAGTTTCGATCTCCGTGCGTATGGCCAAGTGATCGCCAAATATCCCGACGAGCGATACAACGATACCGATCGCCGGAAATATCGAGAGAAAGCCGAAAAAGGCCACGCCCGCACAGCGTAGCCCCATGTCTTTTTCGCTCATCGTCCTGAAGCAATGGACGACGACATTTTTCCAATCGCGCGGTCCCAGTGCGACAGGGCTACGAGGCTCATGTGCGCTCCCGCTCACAAGCCTACCTCGCACTCAAGATGCGCTCGATCTGATCGATGGGATGGTTGGTGAGGTTTTTGGGAACTTCGCCAATAACCTTGTCCATCACCTCGGAATGCAATTCCTTGCGCAGTTCGCCGAGCACTCTTGGGGCGGCACAAAGCACGATCTGCTTGAATCGGTTGTTATGGGCATACTTGTAGAGAAGCGCCGCAGCGTCCTTGGCAAATCGCTCTTCGGCCAGCCGATGCCAGTCCGTCTGTTCCATGGCGCTTTTCTGGTTTTGTCCGGAGTCGTACATGCGGCCCGGCGCGCTCGTTCCCTGATCGCGGGTTGGCGGATTGTCCTGCTCGAGTTCGCGAACCACCTCAAAAACGGGGTTCTTCCTTGTGCCCTTGTTTTCAAAGAAAAGGGCTTTCTCACCGTCGGCGACAAGGACCCACACCTTTGCGTCGAGCCTGAAATCCATTTCCTGCATGAAGGTTCTCCCTAAATCGGTGGTTCATCGGGGAACTCTTTGAGAACGCTTGGGTTCCTTGTTCGTCAGTCTGGCTTGAAGTCGGCGTGTCTGGCCAGCCCGGAGAGGGCGAGCGTTACCAGAATCAGGCTGGCGACCCCCATAAAGACCGGCGAAAATCCTGTCCGTTCCCCAATAAACCCAATAACGCCGGGCGCCATAAGGATACCAGAATAGCCCATGACTGTAACCACCGACAGGCCAATGCCTGGCGCCACGCCCGGAATGTTACCGGCGGCTGAAAAGGCGATGGGGATCATGTTTGCGATGCCAATGCCAGCGAAGGCAAAGCCAGCGATTGCTGCGAACGGTGTTGGAGCCAGCGCTCCAACAAACAGACCGGTTATGGCGAAGGCGGCACTGATGCGCAGGGTCGTTACGGCGCCCAGGCGCTGACGAATGCCATCACCGAGAAAGCGCATAATGGCCATGGTGCCGGAAAAGGCAGCAAAGCCAAGCGAGGCGATAGAAATATCGGCACTCATTTCGCTTTGCAGATAGTGTGCTGCCCAGTCAAGTATCGTGCCTTCAGGGACCATGGAAAAAAGCGCCATTATGCCAATAAGATAAGGCAGTGGCGATCGCGGCATGCGCAGCGGCTGGGCGGCACGGATTGCGGCAGTCGTATGGTCGCGGGCAATCATCGGCAGGGCAAGAAATACTGCGGTGCTGGCAAGGATTGTCAGTGCAACGCCATGCCCAATTTCTCCCCAAAGGCTGGCCATAAAGCCGCCAAGGCCAGCGCCGATCAGGCCCCCAAGGCTCCAGAACCCGTGGCAGGAAGACATGATGGCCTTTCTCATGCGCTTTTCAACGGCAACGGCGTTGGCGTTCATTGCCACATCCATCCCTCCGACAAAGCCGCCGAAGAGGAATATGGCTACCACGATCATCCAGAGTTCGGGCAGGATCGAGACGGCAAGCAGCAAGGGCAGGACGATGACCGAAACGATGCGCAATACTGGCGCGGAGCCATATCGGGCCGTCAAGGCGCCGATGACGGGCATCATGAGGATCGAACCGAGACCGAAAACAAGGATCAGCAGTCCCATTGTGGTTTCGGTTATGCCGAGGCGGGCCATGAGCAGCGGAATCTTGGGCGCCCAACTGCCGATCAGAAAGCCATTGGCCAGAAACAGCAAGGATACCGCGACGCGGTCGGCGCGCAGGCCAAAGGGAAGGTCCGGCGTGCGCTCGACGATCAGGGTGTCACTCATAGGAAACAGACTCGAAAGCGGATGTTTGATGGCGAGTTGAAGGGACAAAAACGATTTCGGCAACACGTTTTCATCCTTTTTAAGCATCAAGCCCACCTTTTATGTGGATGGTGTGCCTCCAAAGTGCCATCTCTTGCCGCTACGCATGGCATTAGCTGGCGGAATCGATTAAACCACATGCCAGCAGAAACGTTGCAGATCGAGTATTGTGACAGATACGCCAGAAGATGACGTCAGGGGCAAGCAGCCCTCAGACATCAACCCAATTTCGATAACCGAGGAAATGCGCAATTCCTATCTCGATTACGCAATGAGCGTGATCGTGAGCCGGGCATTGCCTGACGTGCGTGACGGGCTGAAGCCCGTACATCGGCGCATCCTCTTTTCGATGCACGAACAGGGCTACGAATATAACAAGCCTTATCGCAAATCGGCGCGCGTGGTTGGTGACGTTATCGGTAAATATCACCCGCACGGGGATTCGGCGGTTTACCATTCGCTCGTGCGGATGGCGCAGGAGTTTTCCATGCGGCTGCCCCTGATCGACGGGCAGGGCAATTTCGGCTCGATAGACGGCGATATGCCTGCGGCAATGCGTTACACCGAAGTGCGCATGGAAAAGGCAACCGGCAATCTGCTCGAGGATCTGGACAAGGATACTGTCGATTTCCGCGACAACTATGATAATTCCGAAAGAGAACCGACTGTTCTTCCGGCGCGCTTTCCCAACATGTTGGTCAATGGCGGCGGCGGTATCGCTGTCGGCATGGCGACCAACATCCCCAGCCATAATCTGGGCGAAGTGATCGACGCAACGCTGGCGGTTCTGGACAATTCGGAAATCACCGTCGACGAGCTCATGGAGATCATGCCGGGGCCGGATTTCCCGACTGCGGGCATTATTCTAGGCAAGTCGGGCATTCGCTCAGCTTATGAAACCGGGCGCGGCTCGGTGTTGATGCGTGGTCGGGTCACGGTTGAGGAAGTCCGCAAGGAGCGCGAGGCGCTCATCGTTACCGAAATTCCCTATCAGGTGAACAAGGCAACGATGATCGAAAAAATCGCCGAGATGGTGCGTGACAAGCGCATTGAGGGGATTTCCGATATTCGTGACGAATCCGACCGACAAGGCATGCGGGTCGTGATCGAACTCAAGCGTGACGCGGTGGCCGACGTCGTGCTGAACCAGTTGTATCGCTTCTCGATGCTGCAGACCTCGTTCGGCTGTAATTTCGTTGCGCTCAATGGCGGCAAGCCCGAATTGATGCCGCTCAAGCGGATTCTGCAACTGTTTCTGGAATTCCGTGAAGTTGTGGTCACGCGTCGTGCGCGGTTCCTGCTAAACAAGGCCCGCGATAGGGCACACGTTCTGGTCGGGCTGCTGGTTGCCGTCAATAATGTCGATGAAGTGATCCGGCTGATCCGTTCGTCGCCGGACCCTGCGACTGCGCGCGAGAAGCTGCTGGAGCGTGACTGGCCCGCGGGCGATGTCATGGATCTGATCCAATTGATCGACGATCCGCGACACACGACGAATGCCGATGGTACATTCAAGCTGTCCGACGAGCAGGCGCGTGCCATTCTTGCGCTGACGCTCTCGCGCTTGACTGCCCTTGGCCGCAATGAAATCGGCGATGAACTCAATGGTCTGGGCGCCCAGATCGAGGATTATCTCGATATTCTGCGCAGCCGCGAGCGTGTTTTGGGCATCATTCGTCAGGAACTCGAAGATGTGCGCGATCAATATTCCACCCCGCGCAAGACCGAGATAAATGAGTTTGCCGGTGATCTGGACGACGAGGACCTGATTGCGCGCGAGGATATGGTCGTTACCGTTTCGCATGGCGGCTATATAAAGCGGGTACCGCTATCCACCTATCGGGCGCAGCGGCGCGGCGGCAAGGGCCGTTCTGGCATGTCCACGCGCGATGAGGATTTTGTGGCACGGCTGTTTGTTGCCAATACCCATACGCCTGTGCTGTTTTTCTCGTCTCGCGGGATTGTTTACAAGCTCAAGGTCTGGAGGCTGCCGCTCGCGGCGCCCAATGCCCGTGGCAAGGCACTTATCAATACCCTGCCGCTGGAAGAAGGCGAGCGTATCACCTCGATCATGCCATTGCCTGAGGACGAGGAAAGCTGGGACAGCCTTGATGTGATGTTCGCGACAACGCGCGGAAACGTGCGCCGAAACAAGCTTTCCGACTTCGTTGAAGTGCGCCAGAACGGCAAGATTGCCATGAAGCTCGATGAGGGCGACGGCATCGTTGGCGTGGAGACTGCAAGCGAAACCGACGACATGTTGCTGACGACGCGAAGCGGGCAATGCATCCGCTTCCCGATTACCGACGTGCGCGTGTTCAAGGGACGCGACTCGACCGGTGTCCGTGGCATCAATCTTGGTGACGGCGACGAGGTGATTTCCATGTCGATCCTGCGCCATTTCCATGCGACTTCGGAAGAGCGTGTCGCATATCTGAAGATGAGCCGCGCAGTGCGCGGAGAAGCTGAAGACGCGAATGGCGAAAGCGATGACGAAACGGCAATCGCCTCGACATTGAGCCAGGAGCGCTATGCCGAGATGAGCGCATCCGAGCAATTCGTCCTGACGATATCGGAGAATGGTTTCGGCAAGCGGACGTCATCGTTTGAGTACCGGATCACCGGTCGCGGCGGCAAAGGTATCGTTGCCATGGCGGTCAATGACCGCAATGGCAATCTTGTCGGGTCGTTCCCGGTCGAGGACGACAACCAACTCATGCTTGTCACGAATGGCGGGCAGGTCATTCGCGTTCCGGTCGATGGTATCAGAATTGTCGGACGTTCAAGTCAGGGTGTTACGATTTTCCGTACGGCCGCTGATGAAAAAGTGGTTTCCGTGGAGAGGATCGTTGAGCCGGAGGCATCCGACGAAACGGATGAAGATGGCGAGTCCGAGGGGCCTGTTGAGGGCCAGACTGAATAAGAGCGAGGCTATCGATTTGTCAGGGTAGGTCAGGCACTTTGCGTGACCTTCGCCCCGATCAACCGGCTTGCGCTCCAGCGCCGGGCATGACAAAACCGCTGCCATGAGTGATCGTACTGGATTTTATCCCGGCTCGTTCGACCCGGTGACCAATGGCCATCTCGATGTTATCGAGCGCGCGTGCAAGCTTGTTGACCGGCTTATTGTCGGCATTGGCGTGCATAACGCCAAGCGGCCATTTCTGGATCCTGAAACGCGGCGAAACCTTATTGCCGAAGTTGCGGGACCGATCGCCCAGCGTAACAATACGCCAATCGAAATCATCGAGTTCGACGGCCTGATGGTGCATGCGGCGCAAAAGGCAGGTGCCAACATCGTCATTCGTGGGCTTCGCGATACGACCGACTATAATTACGAAATGCAGATGGTGGGTATGAACGCCCAGATGGTTCCCGATCTGCAAACGGTTTTTGTGCCCTCAAGCCCATATGTTCGCCATATTTCGGCGACGCTTGTGCGGCAGATTTCCGAAATGGGCGGCGATATCACCGCCTTTGTTCCTAGAAACGTACTCAAAGCTCTGGAGAAATAATGGCTGGACATGCCCAAAAGCCCGTCAACCGCGTGGTTGGCGGCATGGTACTCGCATTTCTTGCGCTTTTCGTTGCAATGGTTGCATGGCCGGTCGCGCAGGGAAGCAATTCCGATGCGGCGCTGGCGCAGGCTCCTGCAGACGCGCCGCGCATGGTGCTGACCCTCAAGGACGGGGAAGTGGTGTTTGCGCTACGGCCCGACCTCGCGCCAAATCACGTTGCGCGCATTACCGAACTTGCCAATTCCGGTTTTTACGATGGGCTGAATTTCCATCGTGTTATCACAGGATTTATGGCTCAGACCGGCGATCCTCTTGGCAACGGCACCGGCGGTTCCGATCTGCCTAATCTTGAAGCTGAGTTTTCAAACGAGAACTTCGTTCGCGGCACGCTCGGAATGGCCCGGTCCATGGCCCCCAATTCGGCGAATTCGCAATTCTTCATCGTGACCGCGGACTCCCCGCATCTGAACGGTCAGTACACGTTGTTCGGTGAGGTGGTTGAAGGCATGGAATTCGTCGACAACATCGAGCAGGGCGATCCGCGCGCAAACGGCGTGGTGCAGAATCCCGACCAGATGATCTCGCTGCGCGTGATCGAAGAGTAATTTCTAAAAGTATTTCAATAAGAAGGAATGGTTCATGGCAACCTATGCCGATCCGGAAAACACCATCATCATGGAAACGACAAAGGGCAATGTCGTAATCGAACTTCGTCCTGACCTGGCTCCCGGCCACGTCGAACGTATCAAGGAACTGACGCGCGAGAAGTTTTACGATGGTATTGTTTTCCATCGCGTGATCGAAGATTTCATGGCGCAGGCCGGTTGCCCCCGCGGCAACGGCACGGGCGGTTCGGACAAGCCGAACCTCAAGGCCGAGTTTTCGGACGAAAAGCACGTGCGCGGAACGGTTTCTGCGGCGCGTTCGTCCGCTCCGGACTCGGCCAATTCCCAGTTCTTTATCTGCTTTACCGAGGCGCCGTGGCTCAACCGGCAATATTCGGTTTGGGGCAAGGTGATCGAAGGCATGGAAAATGTCGATCTGCTTGAGCGTGGCGAGCCCGTCCGTAATCCGGACAAGATCGTTACCATGCGCGTTGCTGCCGATCTGGCGTAATGTTTTGCCGGTCCTTGGGACGAATTCATGAAAGTCGAACTTTTCGATTTTGACTTACCCGAGGACCGGATTGCGCTGCATCCGGTTTCGCCGCGCGACAGCGCGAAAATGCTTGTGGTGGGGCCGGACGGCAATCTGACCGATCGCGTTGTGCGCGATCTTTCCGAAATTCTGCGCCCTGGCGACGTGCTGGTTGTAAACGACACAAAAGTCATTCCGGCCGACCTCAAAGGTGTTCGGCATCGCGGTGAATTTGCAGCCAATATCTCGTTCAACCTTCACAAACGGGTAAATGGATTTACCTGGCAGGCATTCGCGCGGCCTGCAAAGCGCCTGAAAGCCGGAGATCGCGTGGTTTTCGGTGCGACATCGGACGTCTGCATGCTTGAAGACCTTGTAGCCACCGTCAAGGTGGTTGAGGACGGGCAGGTGACGCTTGCTTTCGATCTTTCCGGCGCGGCTCTCGATGAAGCGATCAAGGCGCGCGGAGCAATGCCCTTACCGCCCTATATAGGCGCCAAGCGCACCATAGAAGCGCGGGATTCCGAGGATTATCAAACGGTCTATGCCCGTCATGATGGGGCCGTAGCAGCGCCGACAGCCGGCCTTCACTTTACCGATGAACTTTTGGCAAAGCTCGATGAACTCGGTGTCGGCGTTGAGCGTGTGACGCTGCATGTGGGGGCCGGGACTTTTCTCCCGATGAAGGCCGACAATACCGAAGATCACAAGATGCACGCCGAATGGGGCACGGTTTCGCGCGGGGTTGTGGACAGCATCATGGCCGCCAAGGCAAAGGGCGGTCGCGTGATTGCGGTTGGCACCACAAGTCTGCGCCTTCTGGAAAGTGCAGCACGGGCTACGGGCGCCCTGGCGCCCTTTACCGATGAGACGGACATTTTCATAACGCCGGGTTTCCAGTTTCGCGTTGTCGATGTGCTGATGACCAATTTTCACCTGCCGCGTTCGACCCTGTTCATGCTGGTTTCGGCCTTTTCCGGCTTGGAGACTATGCACAAAGCCTATAAGCACGCGATCGAAAACCAATATCGCTTCTATTCCTACGGCGACTCCTCGCTGCTTTTCCGGGCCGATCCATGACCGAAGATTTCCAGTTCACCCTTCAGGCCACCGACGGCATGGCCCGGCGGGGGCAGATCGATACGCCACGCGGCGAAATCCGAACGCCTGCCTTCATGCCGGTGGGGACCGCCGGCACGGTCAAGGCGCTCTATCCTGAACAGGTGCGCGAGACCGGCGCCGATATTCTGCTGGGCAACACCTACCATCTTATGCTGCGGCCTGGTGCCGAGCGCGTCGCGCGGCTCGGCGGACTGCACGATTTCATGGATTGGCAGCGGCCAATCCTGACCGATTCCGGTGGCTTTCAGGTGATGAGCCTGTCCAAATTGCGCAAGCTCAATGAGGACGGTGTTACCTTCAAGTCCCATATCGACGGATCGGCGCACACTCTGACGCCAGAGCGTTCCATCGAAATTCAAAAGCTGCTGGATTCCGATATCATCATGCAGCTCGATGAATGCGTTGCGTTGCCGGCGGAATATGCCGAGCTTGAGCGGGCAATGGAACTCTCCATTCGCTGGGCGGAGCGATCGAAAAAAGCGTTCGACGACGCCAAGGGCAGAGCGCTGTTCGGTATCGTGCAAGGCGGCGATAATTCCGAATTGCGGGCACGATCTGCCAGGGGGCTGATCGATATCGGTTTTGACGGCTATTCGGTTGGTGGTCTCGCGGTCGGTGAGCCGCAAGAGGTGATGTTCAAGGTGCTTGAGGACATTACCCCACATCTGCCGGTGGAAAAGCCACGTTACCTTATGGGGGTTGGCAAGCCCGACGATCTTTTAGGCGCGGTCGGCCGCGGCATCGACATGTTCGATTGCGTGCATCCCACGCGTGCCGGACGGCACGGACATGCCTATACGCGGTTCGGTGTGATCAACCTCAAGAATGCGCGTCACAAGGACGATCCGCGCCCGCTTGATGAGACCTCGCCCAATCCGACAGCGCGGCGGTTTTCGCGAGCTTATCTGCATCACCTTGTACGCTGCGAGGAAATTCTTGCGGCCATGATCTTAAGCCAGATAAACCTTTCCTATTATCAGGAGTTGATGGCCGGGATGCGAAGTGCGATTGAAGACACGCGGTTCGATGACCATTGCGCTGCAATCCGTGAGGGATGGGCGCGCGGCGATCTGCCGACAATAGAGTAAACAAGGGGTGCGCAAACATGTCCAATAAGGCCCGCAAAGCAGCCTTCGCTGATCTTGCCAAGCACAAAAAGCGGCTGTCGGGTACGACGATGCGTGAAATGTTCGCGCACGACCCGGACCGTTTCGCATCCTACTCCGCGCGATTTGGCGATATGTTGCTCGACTATTCCAAGAACCGCATCGACAGCCAGTCGATGAAAGCCCTGTTCGAGCTTGCGCGCGAGGTCGATATCGAAGGGCGCCGCGATGCCATGTGGTCGGGCGAGGCGATCAACGTAACCGAAAATCGTGCGGTTCTGCACATGGCCCTACGTTATTTCGGCAATAGCCCTGTGATGGTCGATGGCAAGGATGTCATGGCTGACGTGCGGGAGGTTCTCCAGCGGATCAAGGGCTTTTCCGAAGCGGTCCGGACCGGTGAAATCCGTGGCAATCGCGGTGATCAATTCACCGATGTCGTCAATATTGGCATTGGCGGCTCCGACCTCGGGCCGGTGATGGTAACACTGGCACTTGAGCCCTACACGCGTCCTGATCTACGTGCCCATTACGTTTCCAACGTCGACGGCGCGCATATGGCCGATACGCTCAAAGCACTGGATCCGGCAAAAACCCTGTTTGTCATTGCATCCAAGACATTCACGACCGACGAGACGATGACCAACGCGCACACGGCGCGCAAGTGGCTGGCCGAGGCGCTGGGTGAAGCGGCAGTGAACGATCATTTCGCCGCCGTTTCGACAAATATTGAAGGGTGCCAGAATTTCGGTATCCGCGAAGACCGGATTTTCGGTTTCTGGGATTGGGTCGGCGGGCGGTACTCGGTCTGGTCTGCTATCGGGCTGCCGGTGGCGATTGCGGTCGGATACGACAATTTCGAGGCCTTCCTACGTGGAGCCGGCGAGATGGACGAGCATTTCCGCACAGCGCCGTTGGAAGAAAATCTGCCGGTGATCATGGGACTGCTCGGGGTCTGGTATCGCAACGCCTGGGGCTTTGCGACCCATGCCGTGCTTCCCTATGACCAGCGCCTGTCGCGTTTCCCGGCTTATCTGCAGCAGCAGGATATGGAATCCAATGGGAAATCCGTAACGCTCAATGGCAAGGATGTGGCGTGGGAAACAGGGCCGATCATCTGGGGGGAGCCGGGCACAAATGGGCAACATGCGTTCTATCAATTGATCCATCAGGGTACGAGCGTGATCCCGTGCGACTTCCTCCTTGCAGTAAAGCCGCATGAAAATTTGCCACCCCATCACGCCAAACTGGTGGCAAATTGCCTAGCACAATCGGAAGCCTTGATGCTGGGTAAGACCGAGGACGAGGTTATGGCCGATCTCAAGGGCACCGGCCTTTCCAGATCGCAGATCAAGGCACTGCTGCCTCATAAGGTGTTCCCCGGCAACAGACCGTCCAATACGCTCGTTTATGAAAAGCTCGACCCGGCGACGCTTGGCAAGCTCGTCGCGCTTTATGAGCACAAGGTTTTTGTCCAGGGGACGATCTGGAACATCAATTCCTACGATCAATGGGGTGTGGAACTTGGAAAACAGCTTGCAAAGGCTCTGTTGACCAAGGTTGAAGGCAGTGAAGGCTCGGAAGGGCACGACAGTTCCACCCGCGGCCTGCTTGCTCATTTTCATAACCTGAAAGGATAGGCGCCGGGTGACGGTAACGACCGAGGAAGAGTTGGAGCGGCTCAAGGCCATTGGCCGAATCTGCGCGATTGCGCGCGATAGCATGGCTGCTGCGCTCGAACCCGGTATTACAACAAAGGAACTTGACGATATCGGACGTGGTGTCCTTGACGCGCATGGAGCGCAATCGGCGCCGGAAGTCACCTATCAGTTTCCTGGCGCGACGTGCATTTCGGTCAACGAGGAAATCGCGCACGGCATTCCGGGCGATCGCGTGATCGAGGCCGGCGATCTGGTTAATATCGATGTCTCGGCCGAAAAGGATGGCATTTTTGCCGACACCGGAGCGTCGTTCGTCGTTCCACCAGCAACAAGGCAGGTTGAAAAACTTTGCCGCGACGGCAAAAAGGCGATGTGGGCAGGCATCCGGGCTGTCAAATCTGGTGGAGCGCTGGCCGATGTAGGACAGGCCATCGGCAAGTTTGCAGGCGCGAATGGCTATACGCTGATCCGCAATCTCGCAAGCCACGGGATTGGCTATAGCCTGCATGACGAGCCGGGCGAAATTGCGACCTGGCCGGACCGGTCCGAACGCCGCCGGATTGCGGATGGGCTTGTTTTTACGATCGAACCGTTTCTCTCGCTTGGTGGCAAGATGGCTGAAGAAAAATCGCTCGACGATATGTGGACGCTGGTGAGCGTACCACCAGCCTTATGTGTTCAGTACGAACATACGATTGTCGCCACTAAGCGCGGTGCGGTTGTCGTGACGTTGGCGAACTGACGCTCTAAAATCCGTAACGGATGCCGACTGTGGTTGCATTCGCACTGCCGCCGCCAATCGTGCGCCATGCCGATGAACGATGATGTAAACGCCAAAAGACTTCAGCATTGGGATTATCTGCAAGCGATACACTGATTTCCGGGCTGAGATAGAAAACCATCCCTGCGGAACGGCCATCATGGACTTCCCGGGCTGCTTCTTCACCCATCGTATCGGTGACAAGACTCATACCGAAGGTGATTGACGGTGTAATGCGCAATGTGTCGTTTATGACAAAACCATCGTAGCGTCCGACCACACCGCCCCAGATTTCAGCCGTGGTCTTTTCCTCGCCGATCCGCGCCGCGATGCCGATCTCTGTTCCCAGACGGAAATGTTCGGCCGGTTGCAGCATGAACTGCTGATAGCCGCCCCCTATAACAAGCGTGTTGTCGTAAGTGACATCGAACGGATTAAAAAAAGAGTACATGTGGTCGTCGCCCATGCGGCCACCGAAAAGAAAGACGTACCGATCAAGAAGCGACTGTTCGCTTTCGGTCGGTATGAGCGTCGTACCATTGCTCTGTGCAAAGGCAGGCGACGAAAATACGCATAAAGCGATAATGAAATGGGTGATACGCATGGGTCGTACTTGATATTGCTTGCAACAATGGCCAGCGGCTGCGGCGACAGATCAAACGCGGATTAAACGAAATCGTTCCTCGTGCAATCCCCAAGCCTAATGCAGTTTTTGCATAAATTTTACCAATGCTCTTCGTGAACGGCGTATTTTATCGGTTTTCCAGTCCGTTGGCGGCACGCTGTGCGCGAACCTCTTCGGCGTTCTCGATAACATAGGTCTTGAGTTCTTTAAGTCCTTGAAGGATTGCATGATAAGCGTCTGCGCAATCACGGACATTGGTGAATTTGTTGGGCGTGTCATTGTCCCAGGCGATAACTTTGTCGATGGTTTCTTCAAGCATGGCAAGATCGCCAAATGCGTAGGCGTTGATCTCTGCGCCAATGACTTCGCTCAGAGCACCGAAAAGCGCTGGATCGGCATCCGCGGGAAGGTCGGGATTGCAGACAAGGTGGGTGCGATAGCGCAATTGTCCGGCATAGAACCAGAAAACGGCCTCATCGCGCTGCCCGGTATCAAAGAGTTTCGATGAAAGAATGTAATATGCCGATGGGTGCTCGTTGGTCACACTGGCCCGTAACCTATCGATGCTCATGTCGTTGAAGGTTTCTGCATGAACAGGGCCTGTCGCTGAAATCATAAGAAACAGGGCAAGCGGCGCAAGCGTGCGAGAAAGGGCAGACATTTCAGATACTCCAGACTAACTGCCCTTAGTTGATCCCTGATTTGCGACGCAAGTGGGGCACTTGTTCGGCGAGGGCAGGGCAGAGCCATGCGCATCTGGCGTTGTTGCAGGACTGCAACAATAATGCTCAGCTTCCAAGGTGTAGGAGCAGGAATGGAGCGCCGGCAAGCAGCACCAAGGCAACCAGCAGTCGCAATATGAAAGGATGTCGAAGGCGTGGCAGCGGGACCAGGCTTGCAACAAAAACGACGAACGGTGCGATAAGCGACGCCAGGATATAATTGAGGTCGAGGAAGTTTTCGTAACCGGCCAACCGCAAAAGCAGCCAATAGCCGAATATGAAGCCCCAGATCGCCGCGACGGCCATCAACAGGACATCGGCGAAAATAGCCAGCATCTTGTCGCAATAGGGCATATCGATCAGGACGACGAGTGCCATCGCTGCAAGGTAAGCGGCGGAAAGGACCGCAATGATGCGGAAATCGCTGACTGCGCCGATGCTGTCATGGGGGCGATAGCTGGCAAGTTCTGCCAATCCGGGTATCGTAAATGGCAAAGCTGCGAGTGCCCAGATGGTGCCTAAAAGCACGAACGCACTTGCTGCGAAAAAGCCAACGGTAATGCCGATGGCGCGCAATCTGCTTCCAAGCGAGTTCATAAGGATCTACTGCTCTTCGAGAAATACTGTGTAGGCAGCGTAGCAATAGGTGGCTGCGCAATCGACCAGATCGAGCACCAGTTCTATCCGTCCGCCTTGTCCAGACTGGAAATTGACGATTGGGTAGAAATCTTCGAGGCGGTCTTCGCCCAGCAGTTTGCCTTCGGCGCCATAGACCATGAGATCGAGATCAACGCAGTCCTTATCGCAATCTCCCATGATCTGCACTGAAATGCCGCCTGGCACGTCCATTGTGATTCTTGAGGACTGGTTTTTGTCGAGGCGAACTATGCCGAAGGAATCAAGTACGTGGCCGGGCAGGGCAATCTCGACATTTTCAAGCACTTGTTCGTATAGCCTGGATGTATGCACGTTTTGTGCGAGCGAAGGGGAGGTGCCCGAAAGGGCAAGCAGCGATGCGATCCCCAATGCTGCTGAATGCCGTAACATCGATATGTTCCTATCAGTCAAACAAGCTCGATTTGCGTTCCGATTTAGCATGTGACCGATCCGATAAACAGGCCACATTGCGCATAACCGATTGGAATTGCGCGTGGAATGCGACCTTTTCAGAAAGAAAATGGTAGGCTCGCCGGGGCTCGAACCCGGGACAACTCGATTAAAAGTCGAGTGCTCTACCAGCTGAGCTACGAGCCCTCACCAAGGGGTTGTCGCCGATATGCTGGTTGGCGACGCGCGGAACATAGTTGCTGGCGACGTGGTGTCAACCGCTTTTCGTGCATTCTACTACAGGAATGACAATCCTTCATAGGCCATGAGGTCACATTGCATGTCCTGCCGGATAATCCGCGCGCATAATGCTTCGGCCGATGCCTTGTCGGGCAACGGTCCAGCAATGAGACGGGTTTCGCTTTCACGCCCGGAATCGATAAGCAGCGGCGCGGTGCCAACCAGTAGAGAACCAACCCTGGTCAATATGGTGTTCCATTCATCGGGTGCCTGAGAATGGGAAATGACCGGACCGATTGCAATGCCTTGGTGTACCTGGTGCGTTTCAGAATCGGTAGAAGGCCTTTCCGTTATCACTGGTGGCATAGGTTGCTCGAGAGAAACCATTTCCGTCGCCTCCGGAGCAGCAGCCGGAAATAGGGGCATTTGGCGAAGCGCCATGGCACCGCCATCGACCTCCTGAATTTCGAGACCGGCGCGTGTGAAAGACGCTGTGAGAAGTGAACGATCGACATCGGTGCCGAAAGGAATCACTTCGACCAGCAGGGGGATCGAGTGTTCAAGCGCGGAAACCCGCCGGGTCACTTCTCCGCGGTTGTCGTCGATTATATCGAGTCGATTGACCAAAGCCCGATTGTCACGCGCAAGCCGGGCGGATTCTTGCCGCAATTCGATCACCTGCGAACGCATTTGGTTGAAAGAGCCGCCATGCAACCGCGAAGCATGGAGACCGGAAAGGGTGCTTTCGGGAATAAGGCCAATGAGATTTACGCTCATAATGGCGACAGCACTGCTCACGAGAGCCACTACGCCCCAGCGCGTCAAATCATTGTAGTCCGCTTGATCGCGTTTGTCGGACAATGACACCCCCATTTCCGGATTCCGAATCACATTGGCGTTTATTATCCGAACAAGTCGTTATGGTTTTCCCAACATCTTGGTGCCATAAAGTTGCGCGATTGCGCGGGCGCGCGCAGCAGGAGATGCAGAATGACAGAATTATTGGCAATCATATTGGCTGCTGGCGAAGGTACGCGAATGAAGTCGGCCCAGCCAAAGGTTCTGCACGAGGTTGGCGGATTGCCGATTGCCGGACATGTCTTGCGGGCTGCAGTCGACGGCGGTGCATCACGCGTTGCGACAGTTACAGGGCCGGGGCATGACGCCATTCGCAAGGCTATGCTCAGTATCCATCCCGATATTGCTTTCTTTGAGCAGATCGAGCGGCGTGGTACAGCGCATGCCGCGATGATGGCCCGTCCGGCCTATGAAAGGGCCGAGGGCTATATAGCGGTCGTTTATGCGGATCATCCGCTGTTGCGTGCGGACAATTTCAAGCAGATCATCGAGCGGCTCGATGCCGGGGCGGATGCTGTGGTTCTGGGATTTGAGGCTAAGGATCCGACAGGATATGGCCGTCTGATCACAGATGGCGACCGGCTACTTGCGATTCGAGAGCATAAGGATGCCACCGATGCCGAGCGCGAAATCAGGCTCTGCAATGCCTGCATTCTCGCTTTCCGGGCCGATATTTTCCGGGATTGTATCGACAAGGTTGGTCACAATAATGCTCAGGGCGAATATTATCTGACGGATCTCATCGAACTTGCAAATGCCACGGGCGGCAATGTCGGTTATGTGGTTGCGCCGGAAGATGACGTAATGGGGGTCAATGACCGCGTGCAGCTTGCGCGGGCCGAAGGGTTGTTTCAGAATCGCCGCCGCCGCGAGATGATGCTTGGTGGCGTGACGCTAAAAGACCCGAACAGCACGTATTTTTCGCACGATACGCGGATTGCCGAGGATGTTACCGTCGAGCCAAACGTCGTGTTCGGGCCGGGGGTCAGCATTGAAAGCGGCGTAACAATCCATGCCTTTTCCCATATTGAAGGGGCAACAATCGGTACGGGCGTCTCGGTTGGACCATTTGCTCGGCTGCGCCCCGGTGCGCATCTTGGTGAAGGCGTGAGGGTCGGCAATTTCGTCGAAATCAAGCAGGCCGAAATCGGTGCCGGCGCCAAGATCAATCATTTGACCTATATCGGGGACGCCGAGATCGGGGCCAAGGCCAATATCGGCGCCGGTACGGTAACATGCAATTATGACGGGCATAACAAGTCGCTGACCGTGATTGGAGAGAGGGCTTTTATCGGCTCCAATTCTGCTCTGGTCGCGCCAGTTGAAATTGGCGACGATGCCTATGTGGCGTCTGGCTCGGTGATTACAGAGCCGGTGGCGCCTGATGCGTTGGGAATTGGCCGTGCGCGCCAGATCAACAAGCCCGGTTACGGCAAGAAGCTGCATGACCGGTTCAGCGCAATCAAGCAGAGCAAGCAGGGTTAGAATTATGTGCGGTATTGTCGGGATCATTGGTGTCGAACCCGTTGCCGAGCGACTGGTCGAAGCGTTGCGGCGCCTTGAATATCGCGGTTATGATAGCGCGGGTATTGCGACGCTGAGTCAAGCCGGACTGGATCGCAGACGCGCCGAAGGCAAGCTCTCCAATCTCGCGAAGCGTCTCGATGAGAGCCCGCTGGGCGGTGTCATTGGCATCGGGCATACGCGCTGGGCTACCCATGGTGGCGCTACCGAGGGCAATGCACATCCCCATACGACGCCAAAAGTCGCCGTTGTTCATAATGGAATTATCGAGAATTTTCATGATCTTCTGGCCGATCTTGCGCGTGATGGGTATAAACCTGCCAGCCAGACCGACACAGAGTCAGTTGCCCTATGGGTAACGCGCGAAATTGACCGTGGCGCAACCCCGCAAGAGGCTGTGGCCAATACATTGCCGAGATTGAAAGGCACCTTCGGGCTGGTTTTCCTTTTCACCGGGCATGACGATCTGCTGATAGCGGCACGCCAGGGTTCGCCACTTGCAATCGGGCATGGCGAAAAGGAAATGTATCTGGGATCGGATGCTTTCGCGCTCGCGCCTTTCACAAATCGCATCACCTATCTCGAAGAGGGTGACTGGGCGGTGTTGACCCCCGGCAAGGTTGTTATCCGGGACTTTGATGGCAACCCGGTCGAGCGGCAGACGCAGATTTCTTCGGCTTCTGCCGCGCTGGCGGACAAGGGCAACCACCGCCATTTCATGGCCAAGGAAATTTACGAGCAGCCCGAAACCATTTCCCACACGCTTGCTCATTATGTCGATCTGGCAGCCGAACAGGTTTCGTTGCGTGAGAAACTGCCTTTCGACTTTGCAAAGCTCTCACGGCTGACCATAACGGCCTGTGGCACAGCCTATTATGCGGGTCTTGTCGCCAAATACTGGTTCGAGCGCTATGCGCGCTTGGCCGTGGACATCGATGTGGCTTCCGAATTCCGTTATCGTGAACCGCCGTTGCCGGAAAACGGACTTATGCTGGTGATTTCTCAGTCTGGAGAGACCGCCGATACGCTGGCTGCACTTCGCTATGCGGCAAAGGAAGGTCAGCACATCGCAGCGCTGGTCAACGTGCAGGAGTCAACGATCGCCCGAGAGGCTGATGTTGTTTTCCCGACCCTTTGCGGTCCGGAAATCGGCGTGGCTTCCACCAAGGCCTTTACGGCCCAGCTTACCGCGCTGGCCAGCCTTGCCATTGCAGCCGGGCAGGCGCGCGGCGTTCTTGAACCGTCCGAGGCCCATGCGCTGGTGCGCGCGTTGATCGAGTTGCCGAGCGCCGTTTCCGAAGCGCTGCGTAGCGAGGGAGCTATCGAGGAAATTTCGCGCGGTCTTTCCCGCGCCTCGGACGTACTTTATCTCGGACGGGGCCAGATGTTTCCTCTGGCGCTGGAGGGTGCCCTCAAGCTCAAGGAAATTTCCTACATCCACGCCGAAGGTTATGCGGCGGGCGAACTCAAACACGGCCCGATTGCGCTGGTGAATGAAGATATGCCGGTCGTGGTCGTCGCGCCATCGGATGAGCTTATAGAAAAAACGCTTTCCAACATGCACGAAGTGGCAGCGCGAGGGGGCAAGATTATCCTGATTACCGACGACGAAGGTGCGGTCCAGGCGGGCGACGGCATTACCGATATCCTCTTAATGCCCAAGGCGCATCCGTTCGTTGCGCCAATCCTGTCCGCAATCCCTGTGCAGCTGCTGGCCTATCACACAGCCGTGTTCATGGGTACCGACGTCGATCAGCCGCGAAATCTGGCAAAATCGGTCACTGTGGAATAATGGTTGCAACTTTGTTCTGTTGAAAAAACTGTCAAGCTTGCCACCTATACAATTCGACGCAGCGATTCTCTGTGGTGGAGCAAAAATTGGACCAGGACCAAACACCTGAAAACCCTCTCGAGGCCTTGATTCATCCTGAAAAGCCATCCTTTGGCCGACGGATTGTAAACTATTTTTTCGCCGGGCTGGTTCTGGCAGGGCCGATTGCCATTACGCTTTATCTTGCCTGGGCATTTATCGGGTTGGTTGATGGCTGGGTGGTGCCCCTGTTGCCGCAATGGCTCAACCCGTCGCGATATCTGCCATTTGGTATTCCCGGCCTTGGATTGATCGTTGCGATCGTGGCCATCACGCTCGTCGGCTTCTTTGCCGCCAATTTTGTCGGGCGCCGCCTGTTCCATCTAGGAGAGCGGATCGTATCGCGGGTGCCGGTAATTTCGTCGGTTTATGGAGCGCTCAAGCAGATTTTCGATACGCTGATCACGCAGCGGGGTACGAGTTTCAAGAATGTCGGGCTCATCGAATATCCCCGCAAAGGCGTCTGGGCTGTCGTTTTGATTGCTTCGGAAGCGCGTGGCGAAGTCGCGTACAAAATACCGGGTGAGGATCTGATCGGTGTTTTCATGCCCACGACCCCAAACCCAACAACGGGGTTTTTGATGTTCCTGCCGCGTAAGGACGTTATCGTTTTGGATATGTCGGTCGAAGAGGGCGCAAAGCTGATTATTTCGGCGGGCCTTGTAGCGCCTGTTTATCATCCGAAGGTAGCAAAACTGGCCGAAGAGGCGATGAACAAGCGCAACCTGGAAGAGCAGGGAGCTACCGCCGAGCCTTTATCCGGCCTTGATGAGCGGGATGGCGAGGTCCTTTCGGAAAAGGTAGAGGAGCGCACGTAGCGCATCACCGTCCGGCCCTGTCAGGCCAGGATTGCGCTCCAGCGCGGCGCGGGCATCTTCGTGGGCCATTTCCAGAAGATGCCTGTGAACGTCCGGTACAGCGATGCGGTAGCCGGGCATGCCGGATTGGCGCGTGCCCAGAAGATCGCCGTGCCCGCGCAGTTCAAGGTCTTTTTCGGCAATCTCAAAACCGTCCTCGGTCTTGCGGATGGTTTCCAGCCGCGCTTTTGCCGTTTCGCTCAAAGGCTCAGAATAGAGCAGCAGGCAGGCGGAGCGCGCCGAACCGCGTCCCACGCGGCCGCGCAACTGGTGCAGTTGAGCCAGGCCAAAGCGTTCGGCATGCTCGATAATGATGATTGTGGCGTTGGGAACGTCCACGCCCACTTCAATCACTGTCGTTGCAACCAATATCTGCGCTTCGCCCGACTGGAAGCGCGCCATGGCATTTTGCTTTTCGTTTGCGCTCATGCGGCCATGGACAAGCTGCACCTTGTCACCAAAGTGCTTTTTGAGATCGGCAAAGCGGTCTTCGGCGGCAACTACGTCGAGTACCTCGCTCTCCTCGACCAGCGGGCAAACCCAATAGGCTTGCGCGCCTTCATCAAGACGGGAGGCGAGGCGTGAAATAACACGCTCATATTCGGATATGGGCAAGGTCGCGGTGTCGATCGGCTGCCGGCCCACGGGTTTCTCACGCAGCACCGACACGTCCATGTCTCCGAAATGGGTCAGTACGAGCGTTCTGGGGATGGGCGTTGCCGTCATGACAAGAAGGTCTGTGCGATGGCCTTTGCCCGAGAGCGCGAGGCGCTGATGGACGCCGAACCGATGCTGTTCGTCAACCACTGTCAGGCCGAGATTTTTAAATTCGACGTCAGCCTGAAACAGCGCATGGGTGCCCACCGCGATTGTGATCTGTCCATCGGCCAGCCCTGAGAGGGCCTTGCGGCGTTCAGCAGCCGGCATTTTCCCTGTCATTAGCACGATGCCAATCCCAGCAGCGTCGCAAAGCGGCTTGAGCGTTTTGAAGTGCTGGGCGGCAAGAAGCTCGGTTGGCGCCATCAGGCTCGATTGCGCACCGCCTTCTGCTACGGCAGCCATTGCCATGAGCGCAACCACGGTTTTGCCCGATCCCACGTCGCCCTGAAGCAAGCGTGACATGCGTTTGGGTTTGCCCAGATCTTCCTTGATTGCGGCAATCGCTTCGTGCTGGCCATCGGTTAGGGCAAAGGGTAGGGCGGCTTGAACCCTATCGGTCAATAGTCCTGTAAAGGTACGCGCTATGCCAGTATCGCGCACCAACGTGGAACGCACGAGGTTCAGCGCTAATTGTCCGGCCAGATATTCGTCATAGGCAAGCCGCATGCGTGAGGGCGAAACGATATCGCCTTCTGCAGGCCGCTGGGGCGCATGAATGTGTTTCAAGGCTTCGGAAAAGCCCGGCCAGCCCATCAGCGTGCGCCGATCCTTGTTGATCCATTCAGGGATGATCGGCACGGTATCGAGAGCGTTGAGGATAACCTTGCGCAGAACCTTGGACGAAAGCCCATGCGTCAAGGGATAGACCGGTTCGACCATCGGCAGGGTCGCGAGTTTATCTGGCTCGACGATGTAGTCGGGGTGGGTCATCTGCTTTTCACGTCCGAAAAAGCCGATTTCCCCTGAGACGTAACGAGTTTCGCCGATCGGCAGCGCGCGTTCGACCCATCCTCCTTGGGCGCCGAAGAAGGTCAGGGTGATTTCGCCCGTGTCGTCATGCGCCTTAACACGCATCGGCGCGCGATTGTTGCCGCGCGGGGGCAAGATATGGTCGTCGATATGTAGCTTCAGCGTTGCAATGGCGCCAACCTGCGCATAAGCGATGCCGTTTTGGCTGCGCCGGTCGATGACGCCGGATGGCATATGCATGAGGACATCGAGAACCACCGCATCCTGTCCGTCAGGTGCGCCGAAAAACTTGGCGAAAAGCACACCAAGTTGCGGGCCGACGCCTTTCATCGACTTGAGAGAGCGAAACAGCGGGTTGAGGATATCGGGGCGCGGCACGATCGATCCGGTGGTGGACTGGGCTTGGGCGAGGTTAACCGGCGTTGGCGTGCCCGGCAATCGGGTGTGGTGACAAATGCGGCGCAAGGTCTTATGAAAACCCTCCAACAGCGAAAAAGACTCTCATGACTGACCTCGAAAACGTGGAAGTCCGGCGCAAGCGTCTGCTCTACCGGGCCGAGCATCGCGGAACCCAGGAACTCGACATTCTGATTGGCGGATATGTTGCCGACCATCTCGATTCGCTCGATCATGCGCAGCTTGATCGGCTCGAAGCGCTGCTGGACAACGAGGAGACTGACCTTCAGGCTTGGATCATGGGGCAGCGCGATATTCCCGCAGATGCCGATCATCGCCTGATCGACGCTATTCGTGAGCATCAGATCAAGCGGGTCGGCACGTGAGTATCGACGCCGCAGCGATGCTGGACAGACCATCGCGCGTTCTGGCCAACCTGCCCGACGGTATGCAGCCGGCGGTGCTGGCGCGTGAGATCGAACAACGCTTAAAGGAAGCTCCGCAAGCCCAGGTTTCACTGGTCTTTGTAGCGCGTGACGGGCGGCGGCTATTGCGTATGGCCGAGATTTTGGAGCAGATGCTTCCCGGTCATCCGATTCTGACACTGCCTGCCTGGGACTGTCTGCCCTATGATCGTGTTTCGCCCAATGCCGTAACGATAGCGTCGCGCATGGCAACGCTCAGCCGGTTGACGGATCAATCGGTGCAGGGCGCTGTGGTGCTCACCGCAGTGAATGCGCTGATCCAGAAAGTCGTGCCCAAAGACATCGTGGCCGCGATGACCTTTTCTGCTGCGGCCGGTGCCATGGTCGATAGCGACAGGCTTGTCGCATGGGCGGCTGATAACGGGTATCTGCGCGTGCCGACCGTGCGGGAAGCCGGTGAATTTGCCGTGCGCGGCGGGCTTGTTGACCTGTTTCCAGCAGGACGTGATGCGCCGCTGCGTTTCGACTTCTTTGGCTCACAGCTTGAAACGATCCGTTCCTTCGATCCCGAAAGCCAGCGCACGACCGGCAATATCAAGCGTGTAACGCTGGTGCCTATGAGCGAGGCTCTGCTGACCGAGGACACAATCCGACGGTTCAGGCGCAATTATACAACAGCGTTTGGTGGTAATACTGCGGATGACCCGCTTTATGGTGCGATCAGCGCCGGTCAGCGTTTCGCGGGTATGGAGCATTGGCTGCCGTTCTTTTACGAGCGGCTCGATACCTTGGCGTCTTATGTGGGCGACGCGCCCTTCTTTTTCGACGATCAGGCGAAAGAGGCTTTTGCCGAGCGGCGCGAGCAGATCGTTGACTATTACGACGCCCGCGTTCAGGCGCGCGAGCAGGGCGGTGCCGCTGCGGCCGGCGCGCCCTATAAGCCTATCGCGCCGGATCTGCTCTATCATGTCGATCAATCTGTGTACGAACTGGCACTCGGCCATGAGATAGCAGAGCTTTCGCCGTTCCTGCCGGCCGATGACAGCCTGCCCGTCATCGATTGCGCCGGCCGACTTGCTCCCAATTTCGCAGCCGAAAGGCAGGCAACTGACACTAATCTTTTTGAAGCGGTGATCAGCAGGATCAAGACCGAAGCGCGGGCAGGGCGCAAGACTATCATCACTTGCTGGAGCGAGGGCACGCGTGATCGCATGGGGCAGGTGCTGCGCGATCACGGGCTGAAAGCGATACGCAAGCTGGAAAACTGGCACGCGGTATCTGCCCTTAAGGTCGGGCAGCTCGGACTTGCAATTTTGCCGCTCGAAACTGGCTATGTGACCGACGACATAGCGGTTATCTCCGAGCAGGATATTCTAGGCGAGCGGATCATTCGCTCCACGCGCCGCAAAAAGGCATCGGATGCGCTGACAGAAGCGACCAGCCTTTCGGCCGGCGATCTGGTCGTGCATGTGGATCACGGCATTGGACGCTTTATCGGCCTTAAGGCCATTGAGGCTGCCGGTGCACCCCATGATTGCGTTGAGATCGAATATGCGCGTGGGGACAAGCTCTATCTGCCGGTTGAGAATATCGAACTGCTCTCTCGTTATGGTTCGGAAGGCGCCGAACTTGATCGGTTGGGCGGAGCGGCTTGGCAGGCCAAGAAATCCAAGCTCAAGCAGCGCATCCGCATCATGGCGGAACAGCTTATAAAGATCGCTGCGGCTCGCCATATGGCATCCACTGATCCGGTAGAGGTGCAAACCGGGGCCTACGACGAATTTTGTACGCGCTTTCCCTATGAGGAAACTGAAGATCAGCTTACCACCATCGATGTGGTTTTCGACGATCTGACGTCGGGCCGGATCATGGATCGGCTTGTCTGCGGCGATGTGGGTTTTGGCAAGACCGAGGTTGCGCTGCGGGCGGCGTTTGTTGTGGCCATGAGCGGGCGGCAGGTGGCCGTCGTGGTGCCAACCACACTGCTCTCTCGCCAGCATTTCAAGACCTTTTCGGAGCGTTTCGCTGGGTTGCCAGTTACCGTGCGGCAGGCTTCCAGACTGGTGTCGGCGGCGGACCTTAAGGCCACCAGAGAAGGCATCAAGGATGGCAGCGTGGACATTGTCGTGGGCACTCATGCCCTATTGTCCAAGTCCATCGAATTCAAGGATCTGGGCCTTCTTGTGATCGACGAAGAGCAGCATTTCGGCGTCGGTCACAAGGAGCGCCTCAAGGAGCTCAAGGCCAACGTCCATGTGCTGACGCTTTCAGCGACGCCGATACCGCGGACGCTGCAACTGGCACTGACAGGCGTGCGCGATCTGTCACTGCTGGCAACGCCCCCGGTGGACAGGCTGGCAATTCGCACTTTCGTTTCGCCCTTTGATCCCTTGGTGGTGCGCGAAGCGCTGTTGCGCGAGAAATATCGCGGTGGGCAGGCCTTCTATGTCTGTCCCCGGATTTCTGACCAGGCCGATATTGCAGATTTCCTGCGCAATCATGTTCCCGAGGTCAATTTTGTCGTGGCTAATGGCCAGATGCCGCCCGGCCAGCTCGATGACACGATGAATGCCTTTTATGATGGCAAGTTCGATGTGCTGGTTGCAACGACGATCGTGGAGTCGGGGCTGGACGTGCCAACCGCCAATACGCTGATCGTGCATCGTGCCGACAAGTTTGGTCTGGCGCAGCTTTATCAGATACGCGGACGTATCGGTCGCTCCAAAACGCGGGCCTACGCGATTTTCACGGTGCCAGCGGATCGTAAGCTCAACGATCAGGCACAGCGGCGATTGCAGGTGCTGCAATCGCTCGAATCGCTTGGGGCAGGGTTCCAGCTTGCAAGCCACGATCTCGATATTCGCGGCGCGGGCAACCTTCTGGGCGACGAGCAATCGGGCCATATTCGCGAAGTCGGCTTTGAGCTTTATCAATCGATGCTCGAAGAAGCAGTAGCCTCACTCAAGAGCGGCGAAGCCGAGGGCGAGTCCGAAGGACAATGGTCGCCGCAAATCTCGCTTGGTATGCCTGTTATGATTCCCGAAGGTTACGTTCCGGACCTGCAGGTGCGTATGCAACTCTATCGACGCCTGGGCGAATTGACCGAAGCACGAGAAATTGATGCCTTCGGTGCGGAATTGATCGATCGATTCGGCCCGTTGCCTGAAGAAGTCGAAGGCCTGCTTAAGGTGGTGCTGGTCAAGTCGCTTTGCCGCACGGCAAATGTCGAAAAGGTCGATGCGGGCCCGAAGGGAGCGTTGATCACACTAAGGAACGGAATCTTCCCCAATCCTGCCGGGTTGGTGCGTCATATTGGGGATCGCGCTCAAGCCGCAAAACTGCGGCCGGACCAGAAAATCATGTTCGCACGCAATTGGCCGACCGCAGACCAGCGGCTCAAGGGCAGTGCGGCAATTTTATCGCGGTTGGCGGCGTTGGCGGGTGAAGGGCGAGGACTTTGAGGCACACGCCGATGCCATAACGCATTGGAAAGGGAAAGGTGTCATGTTATTGCCCGAATTTGCGGTTCTTGAAGTAATAAATATCACCGGATTCGGCGGGGTGCGCTTCGCCCAGAAACAACGGGAAACTCAATGACTTTTAAAAATGCACTTGTTGCTGGTTTTGTTGCGACGAGCTTGGCCCTTTCAACAGGGGGAATCGCCTTGGCGCAAGAGGAAGCGGGTATGATCGAAACCGCTGCCACCGCAGCCTCGGAGCGCAGCCCGGAAGATAACTGGCTCAAGGTTTGCGACACACTTGATGATGGACGTCAGGCCTGCATCATGCGCCAGGTCGTGACCAATGGCGGCGTATTTTCAGGATCGTTCCTGCTGCGTGACGATCCCAGCCAGGAAAGCCGCTTGCTTGCCGTCGCGGCGGTGCCGCTCGGCGTTCTGCTGCCATTCGGCCTTACATGGCAGATCGACGGCAGCAAGCCTGTTCGTGTTCCCTTCATGACCTGTGACCCGCAGTCCTGCGCGGCACAGCTTGTTGTCAATGAAGCTTATATTCAAAGCCTCAAACGAGGCGGCACACTGCGTCTGACGGCGAAGAACCGCCGCAATGAAGATTTGAATGTCGATATCACGCTGGCAGGTTTCACAGCCGTTTATGACAGCGAAGATGCGATGACCATCGAACAACTCAATCAGGCTAATACGACTGAGAATGTTCTGGAGCGGGTTCTGCAGGATCGTGCCGAGGAACTGCGTCAGCAGCTTTCAGGTGAGGGCGAAGCGCCAGCGGAAGCCCCGGCGCAGTAATCATTGCCATATACAGAGATAAGAGGCGGGCCGTTTGGCTCGCCTTTTTGCTGTCAGTTGCGCCCCATGCCGAACTCGATGGCAAATTTGCGCAATGGCTTAAATGACTTGAGTGCCCATAGTCCGACTGAACGCAAGGCTTGCGCTGGCAGAAGGTCGGAAAGCAAAGACTTGAAGAGTCCGTCAACAAAATGTCCGGTTCGCATCAGGTCATGCGCGCGGGTTTCAGCATATTGAGCGACCAACCGATCGGCCCAGCCGTACGACTGGCGATTGACCAACGCCAGGCACGCGGCAAGATCGGCGACATCGCGCAGTCCGAGATTGAGTCCTTGGGCCCCTATAGGCGGGAACGCATGTGCCGATTCGCCGACGAGCACGATGCCATTATTTCCTGCCTTTGCCACCGAGAGCGCCGACAGGGGGAACACATGGCTTTTCGTTAGCGGCTCGATCGCTCCGAACAGCCTCTGGGACTTCTCAAAGAGTGCTGACTGAAAACGTTCCGGGTCGGCCTGTGCAGCCAGGAGGTTTTCCTTGGTATCAATCCAGACAAGATTGGCCTTGTCTCCTGCGGCTGGCACAAGCGTAAATGGTCCGTTTGGGTAGTGAAATTCTATCGAACAGTTCCCAATGGGCCGCTCTAGCGCCAGGTCGCAGACAAGCGCGGATTGGGCATAGCTATGTTCGCGTGTCGCAATACCTGCAATCTGGCGGGTTTTCGATTGCTTGCCATCGGCACCGACGACCAATTCGGTGCTGAGCGTGGTGCCATCTTTGAGTTTCAGGTGCCAAATGCCGTCAGTGCGTTGGGCGGCGGATAATGTTGTGTTCCGAATCTGTAGGGGTGCGCCATCGGGCGTCGACTTGCGAAAAGCCGCGCTCAAGGCGGTATTGGCAAAATTCCATCCGAACGCGTCGAGGTTGAATTCCTGTGCCGTAAAAAGCGTCTCTGGCGCACGCAGCATTCTGTTTGTGGCATCGATGATGCGAATCTGCGCCAAAGGCGTGCCAAGGCTGGACGGTTCACCTATCAGCCCGACGTCCTGCATGAATTTCACGCTCGGCATCATCAGCGCCGATGTGCGGGCATCAGGTGCGCCCGACGGGGCGACATGCACGGTTGAAAATCCGCTATTTGTTGCGACATGTGCGGCCGCAATGCCGGCAAGACCGCCGCCGATAACCGCAATGTCGACATGTTCGGTGGATTGCTCTGACATCTTCGCCTCGCGTCCTTATTGGTTTCAGAGATAGGCTCTGGCGCGATCTTGGGCAAGTTCGGATCCGTTGCGACAAATTGATGCCAATGTTCCTCTTGGTGTTTTCCGGCGCCGTATGCAAAGTTCGTTCAATGGCTCGTCCGTTTTTCGTACCCGGCACAAAAAGACCAAGGGGAAGGATCTCAACCTCATGAAAGCAGTATTTGTCGATGAATTCGGTGGCGCCGAGGCAATGACCGTGCGCGATGCCGAAGCGGGAAAGCCCGGTTCGGGCGAACTCTTGATTCGTCACCACGCGATCGGGGTCAACTTTATCGACGTTTATCACCGGACTGGTCTCTATCCCAACCCGTTGCCCGTGACACCCGGTTCGGAAGGGGCGGGGGAAGTGCTGGCTGTTGGACCCGGCGTTGCTGGTTTCAAGCCGGGGGATCGAATCGTTTATCAAGGCGCAATCGGAGCATATGCGCAGGAGCGTGTTTTGCCGGCTGCACGGGCCGTAATTTTGCCCGACGGTATTGATTATGAAACCGGCGCGGCGATCATGCTCAAGGGCCTTACTGCCTATTATCTGCTTTTTCTGACATGGCCGGTTCGGGCCGGAGAGACCATTCTATTTCATGCCGCTGCTGGGGGCATGGGGCTTATCGCCTGCCAATGGGCCAATTCGATCGGCGCGCGGGTCATTGGTACGGCAGGTTCGCCGGAGAAGGTTGAACTGGCAAAGGCCAATGGCTGCGATGAGGTCATCAACTACAGTGAAGAGGATTTTGCCGAGCGCGTCAGTGAGTTTACGGGGGGCAAGGGCGTCGACGTGGTTTACGATGGCGTCGGACAGGCCACGTTTGAAAAATCGCTCGACTGCCTGCGCCCCATGGGCCTGATGGTCAGCTATGGCAATGCAACCGGCCCAGTCTCGGTGCCCGATCTCGGCATTCTGGCTCGTAAGGGGTCTCTGTTCGTCACGCGGCCAACCGGAGCGCATTACTTTGCCGAGCGCGAAGCGTTGCTGACTGGCGCCAAGGCGCTGTTTGCAGCCGTCGAATCCGGCGCTATCAAGCCGCATATCGGACAGCGCTTCAAGCTGGAGGAGGCCGCGGACGCGCATCGTGCGCTTGAAGGGCGCAAAACCGTAGGATCGACGATTTTGCTGCCATAATTATGCTGTTTTCGGCGCTGTATCGCTGATACGCAAAGTGACCGGCCCAATGCGGACCGTTCACTGGCTTTATTGTGAGGATCCCTCCAATGCACCGCGCAACTCTGGTCGGCTTCAGCGCCGTTTTGATGTGGTCGCTGCTTGCGCTGTTTTCGAGCTATGCTGGGGCCGTACCGCCGTTCCTTTTATGCGCGCTTTCCTTTGCTGTTGCGACGGTGGTTGGCTTTCTTGCCACGGGTTTGCGCAACCCCGCGGCCAAAGCAAAGGTTCCGGTTGCGGCTTGGTGTGTGGGCGTTCTGGGCCTGTTTGGCTACCATTTCTTCTATTTCTCGGCCGTTCAGAACGCGCCGGTCGTTGAAGCAAACCTCATCAACTATCTCTGGCCGTTGCTGATCGTGGTGGGGTCGGCGTTGATGCCGGGCGAGGGGTTGCGCTGGCATCATATTGCCGGAGCAGGGCTGGGGCTCGCCGGGACAGTCTTGATCGTTTCCGACGGCGGACGATTCACCTTTGAAATGCAATATCTCGCCGGCTATGGGCTGGCGGTCTGTGCGGCCATAACCTGGGCCAGTTATTCGCTGATCTCCCGCCGGTTTTCTCAGGTCCCCACGCGCATGGTGACATGGTTCTGCGCGGCGGCATCGATGCTCTCGCTCGTATGCCATCTCCTGCTGGAACAGACGGTGATGCCCGCCTCCCCGACTGCCTGGCTGGCCGTTCTGGGGCTTGGACTGATGCCGGTCGGTGGAGCATTCTTTGTCTGGGATTATGGGGTCAAGCACGGAAACATTCAGGTACTCGGGGTGTCCAGCTATGCCGCGCCGCTCTTGTCGACCCTTATCCTGATTGTGGCGGGAGCCGCTGTCATGACCGTACCGGTTGCATTGGCATGTCTGCTCATTACATTTGGTGCGTTGCTGGCGTCCAAGGACATGCTCATAAAGCGTAAGCCGGATTCGACTTCGGTGGTACTGGACAGGCCCGGCACAACCGGCTAAACGGCTGCTTGCAACGCCAAAGGCACGCATTAACGGGTGGGTGGCAGAGTGGTTGATTGCACCGGTCTTGAAAACCGGCGGGCGTGAGAGCGTCTCGGGAGTTCGAATCTCCCCCCACCCGCCATTTGCCTCCGCCCTTACCGGGATGAGGACTGCTCCATAATGATCTGCTCCGGGCTGGCTTGCCTCGCGGCGTAACAGGCTTGGGGCCGACATTGTGTTGAACTGTCGCCCGGCCTGCCGACAGTCTATGCCTTCGTTCTGGTGATTTTTCGCAGCACCCAATCCACATTGAGCCCGAGCCACAATTTGTTGCTGCGGCTGGCCTCCGATCTGTCGAGATTGGCAGAGACGTGGTGGAGCCAGGCCAGGATCACCAGATGCCGGATTGTCTGTGGATCATCGTGCCAATCGAAGCTGCCATCGGGCGGGGGGCCAAACCAGGAGCGTTCGGCAGGACGCCAGGAGGGTTTCCCGAGCAACTCGTGGACAATAGGCCCCAGTTCCTGCCCCTCGGCCATGGTTCTGGTGATGAGTGCCAGCGTGCAGATGTCGAAGCCCTGCGGTGCATCATATTCGGCATGATCCCAATCGAGGATGCCTGTCAGGCGCAAATGAGTCAGACCGCGTGCGTCTTTCTTGGCGTTGTGTTCGAACAGAAGATTGCCGGGCGAGAAATTGCCATGGCTGGCGCCGAGCGGCAGCGTGCGACCGAGCCAGAAGTCGGACATATGCGCTTCGAGCGCCGGCAGCAGGAGTTGCCTTGACGTGCGGGCGCGGGGCGTGCCGTGTGCACCCAGTATCGCCAGGGGCGCATTTATCCACCGCCGCTTCCAATCCTGCGCGATTTCGATTTCGGTCGCTGTCGCGTGATGGATTGCCGTTATCGCGCGTGCAGCATCAGCAAGGCTGCTTATGCGGTTGGCGTCGGGTGAAAACAGCACACTGCTGCCTCGTCGTCCAGGTAATACTGCTTCGGCACACATCAAGGCGCTGGCATGGCGATCGCTGAAAAGCGTTTGCGGCAACAGATGTTTTAAATCCTGCAGGCGTGGATTGGAGCGCAGGCTTTCGCCCATGAACATTTCGCGCGTCAATGCGTCAATGCCGGGGGTGCTCCAAGCAATCTTGAGACAGACATTGGGCTGCGAGGGAACTTCTGCACCAGTTTGAACCCGGGCAAGTGTGAGAGTAAGGCTATCTTGACTGCGTATCTCGTTATTGAGAACGCGCCATTCCTGCCCATCAGAGGCCCCGAGTTTGTTGGTCGCACTGGCAATGAATTCGTCCAGTTCCACGTTGTGATCGGCAGCGGGCTTGCTTCCCAGAATGCCGCGCAGGAAACGAGCCGCGGCAGTTGCAAGATTGAGGCTGGCATTGAGGGAGCGTTCCCGGCCATAAAGCGCAACGCCGACGATGCAGATGATCACCGCAACCAGCGTTTGCGCGATGAGCCAGCCATAGGCGACGGCAACCGGACCCAGGACCGGCAGCAGGAGGAAGCTGGCGGCAACCACGAACACAAGGGTGAGCCATTGAACGGCGGCCATGGCACGCACCCAGTCCTTGGCGCGTGCGAGCGCGAGGAAGATGGAAATAAATCCCCAAGGGATGGCCGATAGCGCCAGAACGCGCAGCATGTGGGTGCCCTCAACAGTGTATTCAGCGCCGAACAGGGCCATCAACCATGGAGCGGATATGCTGATCAGTAATGCGGCCAGAGTGACCGGAAGTATAGATTGTACGATCGCTTCTCCGATGAGAGCAGGAATGCGCTCTGCATTCACTACGCTCTCGGCCAGCAGGGATACACCCATTGCGCGCCCGAGCATCACGAGGGAATAAGTGATTGTCCAGGTAATGTGATATTGCGCGCTGGATTCGGGGCCGCCAGTATTGATGACGAGTATAGGCGCAATCCCAACTGCAATCGTCATCGAGAGGCCGGCAAGGTAATCCCAGCCGAAGAACCGCAATATATGGGTTCGCGAAATCGGTGCAGTCTGCTGTCCGGCCATCGGCTTTGGAGGTAGAAGGTGCCGCATCAGGAAGTACTGCGTTACGAGGATGGATAGAACCAAAGGTACCATCCACGTACCCAAGAGGCTCATGCCATAGCCGGCGACGCCAATAAAAGCGACCAGCATCAGGATTTTACTGATCGCATAAAGCGCGTTGATGAGCGGAACCCACACCGATTCCCGCAAGGCGCTCAGCGCGCTTTCCTGAAGCGAGAAAATTGTCCAGATCGCGATGGAGGCGCCGAAGGCCAGCGCCAGCAAAGGCATATGGGCAAGAAAGGCGAGTTCGGGAACGAAGTGGTCGGCAAAAATGATGAAGCCGACAGCCAGCACAAGCCCGCAAATAATGCCGAATCCGTAGGATGAATAGAGCAGCTTTTTCGAGTTGTTACCTGAGACCGGCAGGAAGCGCTGCAACACGTTGTTGAAGCTCATCCTTGCAGCGCTGGACAGGGTGACGACGGTCGAAATCAGAATGCCGCCGAGCCCCACTTCCGTCTGGCTGTAGAGCCGGGCGGCCAATATCCAGAAAACCATGCCTAACCCGGATGTCAGCACGGTGCTGACCATAAGGGCGTAACCATTACGGGTAAGAGACGAGCCCAAAAGGCGGCGGAGTGCGCCACGCGGGCCACGAGCGTCTTCCAGAATGGCGTCAAGACGGGTGCTTTTGTCGCTCACTGCCCGACCTCATTGGCCGGGTTTAATGTTTTTCTCTTGCCGCCGATATTGGAGGGTAGGGTTGGGGTGGATAGAAAAAACACAGCAAACAACCGAGACATTCTTGCCTCCGACGGCTCAATTACGCCCTGCCGCTCGCCAAGCTGCAAAGCCTTAAAATATATCGCCAATTGTAATCGCAACGACGTGAGAAAGCTGTTTCATGGCGATGCCGCAATATCCGACTCTATGGTATTTCCCGGATATTGAAAAGCGGCGTCATGGGAAGTTTACTTGGATTGTATTATGGGCAGGTTACACGATTTTGAAATCTGCATCAGGATGCGAAATCCGCTCAATCCTTAAAGCCGATCATGCGCTTGACGAGGCCCCGCGCAGTCGCGTCGATGCGGGTGATCGGCAGTTTTTCTATAAAATATTCCTCGTACTCATACGGCATGGCGCCAAACCCTTCCTTGAACTGACTCAAGGACTTGGACCAACCGGACTCGCCCATGTGATAGTAGCGGCATCCTGCGTTGACCGCATGTTCGATCGCCATTCGATGCAGCAACTCATTTGAGCGGGTTGCCCCGACCCTTTCCTTGTCCATGGCACCGCGGGCATAATTGGCATTGCCCGCTTCAAGCACGACGATTGCGGCAATCGGGATACCCTCAAAACGCGCGAGCCATATGCGCATGGCACCGCCCATTTTTTTTGCAGCAATCTCGAACTTCGAGATTGGATCCCGCATTCCTCCGCGCAGCCGCGTCAGCCACAAAGGCTCGTTTTGCTGGCTGCCCCACCGAGTGAACGATTCTGTCAGCAGGCCATAAAATTCTGGAACCAGACGCCCGGTTGTATCGCTTTCGATCTCGACCCCCAGCTTTTCGGCTTTGCGTACTGCCGTCCGCTTCGGACCATTAAATCGTGTTTCCCACACGGTCTGGAAGCCCCCCGATAGATCGAGTATGTGGGAGCGACGTGGGATCGCATGGACCCCTGGCGGTCGTGTTGCTGCCCAAACTGGTCCCTGCCGTGGATTGGGCCGCAGTTGGATACGCAAATACGGCAGTTGCAGAAGGTCTTTCCAGACTGCTTCGGCGACCTCGATCGTAAAGGGGCGCGTGCCGATTATGCCTCCCTGACCACAAGCGCTTGGCATCGAAGCGGCTGTTGCCAGCCGTTCCGGAACGCCTTTCGGGCGAACCATTGGGAGAATGAACGCGCCACCGTCTTCAGCCGTGTAAAGGCGGCTGCAATCGAGAAATCTACCAGATTGGCAAATGCTGTCGAACCATTGCGGGAGATGGTAGGCAACCGCTTCAGGATCATTTTCTAGCGCCTGGACCCAAGCTGTCCGGGGAGCAGGTGTGCTTGCGGTCAGTCTGTTGTAAACGGCGTACATGTGCGCCCCTCCAGGCATCCCAACACATACTGGCGAATAGGATCAACCTCAATAAGCCTCAAAATACACCGTGCTCCAAGAACTTTTGACTACTTTATACTGTAAGTTTAAGGTAGGTGGTACAATTTCAGCTATTTCATTGAAATTGTTATCTTTTGCTTTTACTTGACGAGAGTGTTTGTTTTCAACAATCTTGTTCCAGATGGTCGACAAGCAAGAACGGTGCTCCAACGATGCCGACGGAGTTTGCGTCATTGTTGATACAAGGGGGGGTATTGGGCTCAGGAGGACTGGGGCCACAAGCCGTCTTTGCCGCTGTCCCATTTTTTAGAAGCAAGCCTGTTGTTCTAGAGGTGCAAACGCCGGCACCGCGTGACCATTGGCGGCGGCTCCTGGATCTCGATCCTGAGGCTATGCCGGACCAGTCGCCCGAAATCACGGACTGGATTTGTGAAGCTGGCCGGTTTCGGGATGCCAGCCGGTATTATCGCGCCGATGACGGTGCCGAATTCATATTGCCAATGGTTCGTTCCCGGAAGCTGCCAACGCACTTTGGTATGGCCG
Source organism: Pelagibacterium lentulum (assembly GCF_003992625.1). Lineage (GTDB taxonomy): Bacteria > Pseudomonadota > Alphaproteobacteria > Rhizobiales > Devosiaceae > Pelagibacterium > Pelagibacterium lentulum. Next base: position 73,550 of record NZ_RZMW01000008.1, read on the forward strand.
CTTCATTGCCGCTTGCATGGGGTACAGGCGGAATCATCGGCACGCGACCGGTCGACCCGGCCGTTGTTTCGCAGATTTTCGGGGATCTGGCAGGATTGCCCTATTTGCAGATTGTCATCAGCCCCAATCCGCGGGTTGGTTCCGTTTGGAAAGACGCCGTGCCGCCCAATGTTGTGACCACACAGCGCCTTGCCCATGCCATTGATGTTGCCGAGGGGTACGATCATGTGTGGGCAAAAAAGTTCAGCAAGACGACACGTTCACGCATACGCAAGGCAATGCGGCACGGCCTGCATGTAGAGGCTGATAATACCGGGCGCCTGATGCCGGTTTTTTGCGACTTGCTCAAGCTCTCACTCGATCGGTGGGCAAAGAGCCAGAACGAGCCGAGAATGCTTACGCATCTGCGCGGATATTTTCGGGATCCGCCCAGCAAGTTTGAAGCGCTCGCACGGCACATGGGCGAGGCTTGTATGGTTTGGGTTGCCTGGGACGGGCGTCGGCCCGCAGCAGCGTCCATCGTTCTTTACGGGCGCAACGCCAACGACATTCGCTGCGTCATGGACAAGGAAATCGCCAGCACCAGCGGCGCAAACGATTTGCTGCTACATCACTCTATCGCCCATGCCTGCGAACGCGGGGCGGGGCTATACCATCTCGGGGAGACCGGGCCATCTGCATCACTGGCGCATTTCAAGAAGCGGTTTGGCGCCGAGCCGTATCCATACGCTGACTACGCCGTTGAAAAGCTGCCGTTAACGCGCTTTGACAGGTCGGTCCGCTCGATCGTGAAGCGGATGATAGGGTTTAAGGATTGAAAGCCAGTGTCAGGTATTTCGTACCTTGGGCGTGAATGCAATGACGTTGGGTTGCGCGTTCTCTGGTGATTTGCGGTAAGCAATTTCCCAAGCGTTTTCCAAAAGCTCTTCGATCGACAGGCTCAACGGCGCCGGCAAGCCCGAAGTGCGGAAAAGAGTATCAAGCAGCACATCGGCCTGATTGCAGACTGTGCGTGCTTGTCCATCGATGGGAGAATTTTGAGCCATGGCTGGATGATCGCATGAGCCTACAAACGCATGGCAAAAAACGGTGCGAGGATTTAAGTTAAACTTGTTCTGAAAAAGTGAGCAAAAACAAATAAAAAGGGCGCCGCTTGGACGCCCTTAATATCAGAATGGCGGCGCGAAAATTGCGCCGAAAACCTTATGCTGCGTCAGAAAGATTGACTGCAGAAGTGCGGCCGTCACGGCCAGCTTCGAGTTCGAAGTTTACCTTCTGGCCTTCAACCAGGGTCGACATACCCGAACGTTCTACAGCGGAAATATGCACGAAGGCATCTTTGCCACCATCGTCAGGCGTAATGAAGCCAAAACCTTTGGTGGTGTTGAAGAACTTTACGGTACCGGTAGCCATATTGGATATCCCATTTAGTGGAGCCCACCGTCCAGGAACGTGGGCAGAATTTTCCGGAAACACCATGTTTCCGAACCTAGACGCTCGCAAAATCAGGGTATCCAAATCAACCGGCAAGCCGGGCAGTTAGGGTAGCCAAGAGCTTCGAAACGTATGACGCGCATTTTGCATACCAATCGTGAGCAAAGCAAGGCAGAACTCGCGTAATATTTGAAATATCAGAGTTTTGGTGGCTTGCGATCTTCCGGGTCCATGCGTGTGGAGCGTCGTTTGCGCCGACGGGTAATGATATACATAAGGACGGCGACGATCAGTGCGGCTACGAGCATGACCGCCCCGAATTGTGCAGCATCCAGGCCTGCGCCCAGCATAAGCAGCACCGCCAGCAGGATCATGGCGGCAATGGCAAATATCCTCTTGTTTTGCATAAATATCCTCGCCCGATTTTCCGCCATGCTGAAGCTTAATGTCTCGATTGGCAAGTGGCGGCTTGGCAAGGCGATATCAATCCAGCATGTATGTGGCGGGTTGATTTGGGTCAAAGGGCGCAACGAGTGACTGACAGTATTAGCAACGACATCGTTCCTACGCTCATGCCATTGGGCGATGCCGGGATGCTGGTGAAATTTTCCAATGTTCTGAGCGATATGGCGAACCGGCGGGCCATTGGGTTTTCACGCCTCGCAGAGGCGAAGAAACTGCCCGGTGTTGTCGAAGTCGTTCCCAATCTGGTGTCGGTCCTGCTACGCTATGATCCAATCGAGATCAGTTTTTCAAGACTTGCCGGTGAAGTGCGCATGGCGCTTCAAAACCAACCAGACGCATTGGCCGTTGAGGGGGGGCGCCACGAGATTGCCGTCGTTTTCGGTGGCGAGTCCGGGCCTGATCTGAACGAAGTCGCCAAGCTGCTGGACCTGGAACCTGAAGCCTTTGTCGAGGCGCACAACAGCGCACCTCTGCGGGTGATAGCCACTGGTTTTGCGCCGGGATTTGTATATTGCGGCATGCACGAAGCGGAACTGGTGGTGCCGCGTCGTGCGCAGGTTCGCCGCATCGTTCCGGCGGGGTCGGTTCTGTTCGCGGCCGGGCAAACCGCAATCGCGGCAACGGATATTCCAACGGGCTGGCATGTGATCGGCAGAACCGATTTCAGAAACTTCGATCCCGGCGTCATGCCGCCCACACGGCTGCGGGCTGGCGACACAATCGTGTTTGCAGCGGCAGAAGGCATATTATGACCCACGGTATTGAAATCACACGAGCAGGGCCGCTTGTGAGCATCCAGGATCATGGCCGTCCTGGCTTGCTGGCACATGGAATATCGGCATCCGGTCCAATGGATCGGCAGGGGTATTTCGCAGCCGGGTGCGCCTGCGGCAGCGCAGATGCCGCGATTGAATTTGGCGTTCTGGGGTTTGATTTCACCTATCATGGCGCAGCGGAAACCATTGTGGGCTTTTCCGGCGGGAAATTCTTGCTTGCGATCAACGGCAAGCGCGTCGCTTGGCCAGGCAGCGCTACGTTAGAGGACGGAGATCGCGTTACGATTTCCATGGGTGCGCAGGGCAATTACGGCTATGTCCGGTTCGATCGCTCTATAGAGGTTCGGACCCTTATGGGTAGCAAGGCTACAAACATAACCGCTGGCTTGGGTGGATTTGAAGGGCGACCGCTTGCAAAGGGCGATTTCATTTCATTTTCGCAAGATCGCGTATCGAAAGCGCGCGGCGAAGGTGCGACGGAGCCATCGCAACCCGATTGCGATTCCATTCGATTTATCTGGGGTATTCATGCTCATGTTTTTGCGCCGGGCACGCAGGCTACCTTTTGTGAAGCTGATTTCACCATTTCATCGCAGATCGATCGCATGGGAATACGCCTTATTGACAAGACCCGCGTTTTTGCCGGTCAGCAAGTTTTGTCGCTCGTTTCGGACGCAGTTGTGCCGGGAGACATCCAGATACTGGGCGATGGAACGCCCGTCGTTCTGATGCGCGACCATCAGCCAACCGGCGGCTATCCTCGGATCGGAACGGTGATCGATGCCGATATGGACCGGCTGGCACAACAAAGACCGGGCGCGACTATCAAGTTCCAGCCTATTCGGGTTGAGGTCGCGCAGCGTTTAGTAAGGGTAGGTGGTGTCTAATGGGCAAGCTTGATCTCAACGCCGATCTTGGAGAGGGTGTCGGCGACGATGCTGCCATGCTCGCCATTGTAACCAGCGCCTCGATTGCCTGTGGCGGTCACGCGGGCGATGAAGCGACGATGCGGGCGGCCATTCGGTCAGCGAAGGCCCATGGTGTCACCATTGGCGCGCATCCCGGCTTTGTCGATCCAGATCATTTTGGCAGGCGCCGCCTCGATTTGCCACACGATGTCATTGCTGGCCAGATGGTCGAGCAGGTCGCGAGGCTGATTGCCGTGGCTGCGGAGGAAGGGAGTAGTGTGGCTTACGTAAAGATCCACGGTGCCCTTGCCAATATGGCTGCCGAAGACCGCGCGCTTGCAGTAGCGATATTTTCTGCAGTTAAGGAGGAGTTCCCCCAACTTGCGGTTTTAGCGCTCGAGGCCTCCGAGCAGGAAAAGGCAGCATTGGAACTGAGCATGGCTGTCATTGCCGAGGCCTATGCAGATCGCGCTTACCAAGGGCCGGGTCGCCTCTTGTCGCGCAGTGTTGCCGGTAGCGTGTTGCATGACAGCGAAGAAATCGTGCGCCGTTGCCTGCGGCTTGCCGAGCGTGGCGAGATCGTTGCTGCTGGTGGCAAGCCGTTCCATTCAAACGCCCGCTCTCTCTGCCTTCACGGCGATACGCCGGGTGCTGTCGCAATTGCTGCGGACATCAGAAAGTCGCTTGAGCAGGCCGGATTTCTGGACGGATTTTCATGAGCGAATTCACTTCTCATTAACGGACTATACACAAAGCTGTGGTTTTTCGGAGGCTTGAGGGGGCTGAGCCGTCACACAAGTTTTACCGATAGGTCTGGTTGTATGAGTTTGCGTTCGTTAGTGTTGCGTAAGTCTTCCAAGGGGCTTTTGCCGGTCGCGTCTGCGTGCTGCGCACTGTTTCTCGCCGGATGCGGCGGGCCGATGGCCGACATATTCAACGGAACGAAGTTTTCCGAAAGATCGATGGGCGTTTCTGCGTCTCCGCGTGTCACCAGTTCGCGCAACGTCCCCAAGGGAGGCGGGCGCCATCAAGTCGGCCAACCCTATACGGTGGCTGGTCAGACCTTTGTTCCACGCGAGCAACCCAATCTTGATGTCGTGGGGCAGGCGTCGTGGTATGGCCCGGCTTTCCACGGGCGCTTGACAGCAAATGGCGAGATTTTCGATCAATATCATCTGTCCGGCGCGCATCCGACGCTGCCGCTTCCTTCTTACGTGCGTGTCACCAATGTCGCCAACGGGCAATCCGCACTGGTGCGGATCAACGATCGCGGGCCGTTCTCGCGTAACCGGGTGATCGATCTTTCGCGCCGCACAGCGGAAGTGCTCGGATTCAAGCAGCAGGGTATCGCCAATGTTCGCGTACAGTATGTCGGTCCAGCACCACTTAACGGCGATGATACGCGTTTTCTGGTCGGCGCAATAAATCAGTTGACGCCATATGAGCGCGACATGGGCACGCGGATGGCCTATCAGGATATTCAAGTAGCTCAGACCCCGGCGCCGACTGCCGTAGACGCGGTCGCCGGCGCTGTCGATGCCCCGCCCGCCGACGTGCCGTTCCAGATTCTGTCTTACGGTCAAGGCGCAAGCCTAGATATTGCCGCTGACATCGAAAGCGAGCCGTCAGGAACGGCCGTTCGCCTTGATCTTGGCAATTTTTCGGACGCCGGGCACGCACAGATGATCGCACGCGAGTTTGCTGTGCTTGGTGCCGTGGATCAAGTCGAATACACCTACGAGCATGGCTCCAGCATTACACTCACACTCAGCCACCTTCGCGAAGGTGTTACAGAAAACGATGTACGATTGCTGGCGGATCAGCTTGGCTTAACTGGTTCATTTTAGTATAAAATACCTGCAGTTCTTTTGGGGAGGCGTTTCGGCGCGCAGGTGTTTGTAATGAGTGTTTGGGCACGTTTTTTCCGGTTGGCTGTCGGTGTCGCCGTGATTATGTGCTTGGCCTTGGTGCCAGCCCGTGCGCAGCTCAATTTTGAAACATCGGCCCCCTACGCTCTGCTGATGGATTACGAGTCCGGCACAGTGCTGTTTCAGCGCGATGCCGACGCGCGCATTGAACCAGCCAGCATGGCCAAGCTCATGACCTTGGCCGTGGTTTTTGATCTGCTGAGGCGCGGCATTATCAATCTTGAGGACATGTTTTATGTCAGCGAGCACGCTTGGCGCACCGGCGGTGCGCCTTCTGGCGGCTCGACGATGTTTGCCGAAATTCATTCCGAAATCAGTGTCGACGATCTTATCCACTCGGTCATCATCCAGTCCGGTAACGACGCTTCGATAGCGCTGGCCGAAGGCATAGCCGGATCGGAGGTTGCCTTTGCGGCCATAATGAACGAGTTGGCCTACGAGATCGGGATGGAAAATTCCCACTTTACCAATCCCAGTGGCTTGCCGGATCCGGACATGTACTCGACGGCCCGTGATCTGGCACAACTGGCCCGTTATATCATTCGTGAATTTCCTGAGTATTACGACTGGTTCGCGGTGCCTGACTTTACCTGGAACGGCATAAGACAATCCAATCGCAACGATCTTTTGGGCAGCAGTATCGGTATCGATGGGCTCAAGACCGGCCACACGCGAGCGGCGGGTTATGGTATCGTTGTTTCCAACAATGACGGTGGGCGGCGGCTTGTAGCGGTCCTTCACGGCATGGAAAGCGCGCGTGAACGCAGTGAACAGACGCGGCGGCTTGTTACTTGGGGTGCGCGCAATTTCGAGCGCATTCCGGCCTATGGCGCAGGTGAGATCGTCGGGCGCGTACGGGTGTATGGCGGGGAAGTGTCGCATGTCGGTCTGGTTGGGGAGGGCAGTATCGACATTTATATTCCCCGTGGCAGCCGCCGATGCCTTTCGGCAAATATCACCTACAATGCTCCGATCAGGCCACCTGTGCGAGAAGGACAGAGACTTGCGCAACTCAACATACTCTGCGATGACCAGATCATTCAGACGGCGCCGCTCTATGCGGCCGAGTCTGTGATTGATGGCGATCTGGTGCGTAAGGCTACCGATGCGCTATGGGAACTCGCGCTGGGCTGGATTTAGCGGCTGGCTCTCGCTTCGCAATCCGGGATCTTGAACGGCTGATATGAGCAGCATGGACGACAACACTCGCGCGCCGGTTTCCTCGCGGTTTATTACCTTTGAGGGTGGGGAAGGGGTCGGCAAGTCGACGCAGGTGCGAAAGCTATGTGAGCGCCTTTCGGACCAAGGCATTTCCTCCGTCCGGACCCGTGAACCTGGCGGCACACCCAAGGCCGAGGCCATTCGCTCCTTCATACTTCAAGGCAAGCCCGAAAGCTGGGGCGTCGGTGCAGAAGCTGTGCTGTTTGCGGCCGCGCGTCTCGATCACGTCAACGCATTGATCGCACCCGCGCTGGAAGAAGGAAAATGGGTGATCTGCGACCGGTTTGCCGATTCCACGCGCGCGTATCAGGGACTTACCGGCGGGGTCGATAGCAAGCTTATCGACTCGCTGGAGGCCCTTGCGCTTGACGGCCACGCGCCTGATCTTACAATCCTGCTGGATATGGACCCAGGCACCGCGTTCGGACGTGTTCGCCAGCGTGCTGCCGAAGACGGGCTCGCCGGCATCATCGACCGGTTCGAGAAGGAAGACCTGAGCTTTCATCATCGTCTACGCGACAATTTCCTCGCCATTGCAAAAGCCAACCCGCAGCGCGTGATCGTTCTGGACGCCGACAAGGACCAGGAGGCCCTCGCTGCGGCTATCTGGCAGGTGGTCGAGGAGCGGTTTCCGGAGTTGACGCAAAACCGGCGGGCGATTTAACCGCAATGGTGTTCGAGCAACGCGAGGCGGATCAGATTGAAGGCGTTGCCGCGCCTGAGTTTGGTAAGCTTGTTGGGCATGGCGAGGCGTTCGCGGGTCTCGCTGCCGCATTGACGGCGGACAGGATGCCAAGCGCGGTGCTGCTGCATGGTCCGCGAGGGATCGGTAAGGCAACCCTTGCCTTTGCCGTGGCGCGACACGTTCTGGAAGCAACTTCGGACGAAACGCCCGCGCGCATTGCTGCGCAGGTTGAAGCGCTGTCGCATCCCAACCTTTTCGTCTTGCGCAAGGCCAAGGACCCGATCAACAGCCAGAAATTCTTCTCTGCCATTCGTGTCGATGACGTACGCGCCACGCGCGACGCTTTGCAGCGCACACGCGGCCGTGCTGGCTATCGGGTTTGCATCATCGACAGTGTGGATGACTGCAATATCAATTCGGCCAACGCGTTACTTAAAACACTTGAAGAACCACCTGAACAAACGCTGTTCATTGTTCTCTCGCACCGGCCTGGCGGCATGCTTGCCACTATCAAGTCCCGCTGCCAGAGTTTTGGCTTGCGGGGGTTGGCGCCGGATGATGTTGCGAAAGTCATTTCCCGTGCGCGGCCCGACATTCCGGCTGATGCCATCGAACGCGCAACGCAGCTTGCAGCAGGACGTCCCAGGCGCGGGTTTGAGACCCTCATGCTTGAGGAAGGCGATGTGCTCGATGCCCTGATGGCCTGGCTGGCATCACCCCATAACCAACCTACCCGTGCTCAACTGGCAATTGCGGAAGCCTTGGCTGGCGCAAAAGGGGCCGAACTCTTGTTCGCGCAGGATATGATCCGAGACTGGATGGCGCGAGAAGCCGAGCAAGCCGCGCGGGCAGGGCGGGGCGCGCGTTTCCGGCTTGCTTCGGCCAACGTGCTGTGGGACAAGGCCAACGCCCTGTTTGCCGATGCCGATATCTACAATCTGGATCGCAGGCAGACCTTGGTCGCCGTGTTCGATCTGATCCGTGACCATGCGCGCAAAATAGTCCCTCAAGGTTAGTTCCGCTGATGAGTCGCTCTACATTTTATATTTCCACGCCGATCTTTTACCCCAATGGTGTTCCTCACATCGGTCACGCCTATACCGCGATGGCCTCGGACGTCATTGCGCGATTTCACCGGCTGGATGGCAAGGATGTTTTCTTTCTGACCGGCACAGACGAGCACGGCCAGAAGATGCAGCAGACGGCGGAGAAAGAGGGCATGAATCCGCTCGATCTCGCGACGAAGAACTCGCAGGTTTTCAAGGATTTATGGTCTGTCCTTAATATCTCGTTCGACGATTATATCCGAACGACCGAGCCGCGCCATCACGATGCCTCACAAGCGATCTGGAACAAAATGGCCGATCGCGGCGATATCTATCTCGATTCCTATTCGGGTTGGTATTCGGTTCGTCAGGAGGCCTTTTTCGATGAGAAGGAAACGACCGTCGGCGAAGATGGCGTGCGCCGCGAGCCGCTCGGTTCGCCGGTTGAGTGGGTTGAGGAAGAAAGCTATTTCTTCAAGCTCTCGGCTTACCAGGACAAACTTCTTGCCCATTACGAGGCCAATCCCGGTTTCATCGCCCCAGGCGAGCGCCGAAACGAGGTTATGAGCTTTGTCAAATCCGGGCTTAGAGATCTTTCTATTTCGCGCACGACCTTCGATTGGGGCGTAAAGGTTCCCAATGATGCCAAGCACATCATGTATGTCTGGGTCGATGCGCTGACCAATTACCTCACGGCAATCGGCTATCCGGACGAGGCCGACAGCCGCTGGAAATACTGGCCTGCCGACATTCACATGATTGGCAAGGATATCGTGCGCTTTCATGCGGTTTATTGGCCGGCCTTCCTGATGAGCGCCGGTATCGAACTGCCTAAACGCGTCTTTGCGCATGGCTTCCTGTTCAATCGCGGGGAGAAAATGTCCAAGTCCGTCGGCAATGTCGTCGATCCGTTCGATCTGGTCGAGCGCTACGGTCTTGACGCAATGCGCTATTACTTCCTGCGCGAAGTCTCGTTCGGGCAGGATGGTTCGTATAATCACGAGGCAATCGTCAATCGGATCAATGCCGATCTTGCAAACGATCTGGGCAATCTGGCGCAGCGTTCCTTGTCCATGGTGGCCAAGCATTGCGAAGGCAAGGTACCGGTGCCGGGCGCGTTTTCTGCCGATGACGACGCTATCCTCAAGGCTGCCGATGCGCTGCTTGCTCAGTCGCGCGCGGCCATGGACGAACAGGCGATCCACGCCATGCTTGGCGCCGTCTGGCAGGTGGTCGCCGATGCCAACCGCTATTTTGCGGCGCAGGAGCCTTGGGCGCTGCGCAAGAGCGATGTCGAGCGTATGCAAACGGTGCTTTACGTTACGATAGAGGTTGTGCGCCAGATCGCCATTCTTGCCCAGCCGGTAATGCCGGACTCCTGCGGAAAACTGCTCGATCTACTCGGATTGGACGCGGATAAGCGTGATTTTGCGCATCTGGGATCGGATAACCGGTTGGTTTCTGGCGTCGATCTGCCCGCGCCGCAAGGCGTTTTCCCGCGCTATGTCGAAAAGGATGGCGAGGCCGCTTCATAATGCTGATCGACAGCCACTGCCACCTCGATTTCGATGTGCTTTCGGCCGATCTCGAAGGCCTGTTGGCGCGTGCGCGCGCCAATCAGGTTGTCGGCTGCGTTACGATTTCCACGCGCATCCGTCGCTTTGATGCCATTTCCGCCATCGCTCAGGTCCATGAAAATGTCTGGTGCTCGGTCGGCACGCACCCTCATAACGCGCATGAGGAACTTGATATAAGTGCCGAAGAAATAATCAAATTATCTCAACATCCAAAATGCGTTGCTATTGGTGAAGCCGGTCTCGATTATCATTATGACTCATCGCCACGCGCGGCGCAGGCGCAAGGCTTCCGCAAGCACATCGCGGCAGCGCGAGAGACTGGTTTGCCTTTGGTGATCCACGCGCGTGCAGCCGACGACGACATGATCGCAATACTGGAAGAAGAAGCAGAGCAGGGGGCCTTTCCCTTTGTTCTGCATTGTTTTTCCTCCGGTGTGGCCTTGGCCAGACGCGGGCTTGAGCTTGGCGGCTATGTTTCCTTTTCCGGCATTGTGACCTTCAGGAATGCGGTTGAAATTCAGGAGGTTGCACAATTTGTGCCAGCCGACAGGTTTCTGGTGGAAACCGACGCACCATATCTGGCGCCGGTGCCGTTTCGCGGCAAAACCAACGAGCCGGGTTTCGTCCGGCATACGGCTGAAAAGCTGGCGGAATTGCGCGGAGAAAGTTTCGAGCGCATAGCCGGGCAATCGACCGAAAATTTCTTCCGGTTGTTCTCAAAAGCCCGGATGGACTGATGGACCGCGCGGCGCCTTCCACACGCATTGTCGCGCGGATACTGGGCTGCGGCTCGTCGGGCGGCGTGCCGCGTGTCGGTGGCGACTGGGGCGCGTGCGATCCTGCAAATCCGAAAAATCGCCGGCGACGTTGTTCGCTGCTGATTACGGGAACCTGTGCCGATATGCCGGGCAAGACACAGATTCTGATCGATACCGGCTGCGATTTACGTGAACAGCTACTCGATGCCGAGGTTAGCGAGATCGATGCGGTTTTCTACACGCATGAGCATGCCGACCATACGCATGGGATCGACGATCTGCGCGTTCTGGCGCTCAATTCACGCCGTCGCGTCGATGTCTATATGAGTCTCGATACCGAGCGGCGGCTGCGTCAGGCCTTCGGTTACTGCTTCTCGGCGCCTGAAGACAGCCCGTATCCGCCGATCCTCAATGCCAATTCCATTGCTGCTGGTGAGACCACACTTATCGAAGGCGCTGGCGGCGCTATCGAGATCACGGCCTTTGAGCAAGTCCATGGCAACATTACCTCGCTCGGCTTCCGGGTTTGCGATTTCGTCTATTCCTGCGATCTTTCGGACATTCCAGAGCAGTCGGCTGCGGCAGTCAGTGGGCTCAAGACCTGGGTGCTCGATGCGCTGCGCTACAAACCGCATCCCAGCCATCTCAATCTGGAGCAATCACTGGCTCTGATCGAGCGCTATAGACCTGGACGGGCGGTTCTGACGAACCTGCACGTGGATCTCGATTACAATGTGCTCAACGCCGAAACACCACAATCGGTAGAGCCGGGATTTGATGGCATGGAGATCGTGGTGCGCGGCTGATTTTGGCTTGCCGACCGGCGTTTTCGCCAGAACGATTGCATTCCTACATCTCAAAAAGTTCCATAATATATATTATGCGAATTACTGATATGGCGGCTATTTGGTATCGAGACAGTTGAGCAAGTTATAGATAAGCAGCCGGTCGCGGTGTCGGCAGTCATTGTACAGTCCTAGCCCTCGCCCTTCGATCAGGAGGCTCGTTTGGCCGTTCTAACAACCCAGAGGCTGACTGACGGAAATGATCTCAGTTCCTCTCGGTCGCAAGTCGAATGGCAAACCAGGTCAGGCAGCCGCCGACGCCAGCCTCGATCCACCGCCGTGCCCGATCATAGGCCAACCGGAAAGGGCGCGACGACAGGAGCACAGCATAGGTCCCGTGGCCTAACAGCGATATAGAGAAGGCGCCAGCCACGAAGAGAGCGACCACGGCCGTCGGCGCGTTCTGGGTGGCCCCGACGGCGGCGACGGCCAACCAGAAGACGATGGCCTTGGGGTTGGTCAACTGCATGGCGAGCCCAATCCCGAAGGATCGCGCAAACCCTCCTGCGCCAACCGCCGGTGCGATCCCTATGACGGGTGGGGTCAACGCTCTTTGCCAAGCATTGATCGCCAGCCACATCAAGTAGCACGCTCCGACGACGCGGATCACGGTCGATAGCCAGGCCACTTGCTCCATCAATAAGCCCAATCCCTGAGTGGTGGCAAGCGCAAGGCAAGCCGCCCCGACTGCGATGCCCAACGAGGCGGCGAGCGCAGGCGCCCGTCCCTGTGACAGCGCCAACCCCAGCAGCATCGCGACTCCGGGACCAGGTGAAGCGACCCCGATAGCCTGGATCGCATAGGCCGCCGCAAAGCCAGGCAACCAGGGCAGCAATCCGTCAAACATCTCAGTTCCTTCAACTAGCGGCCGCAAAAAGCATTTTAAACACCAATCAACTTGTTCTAGACACCCGTGAACGTGATCGCAAGTGATCGCTCGCCTACCCAGTGATGGCACTGTCCGCTGAGGGCTCGAACGGTCGGTCTGGAAGGGAAGCGTGAACGACTACAATGAGATCGGAACCTGCAATTCACAGCGGTGCGCGTGAATTGGAGTTGCACTCCCCCTGCCCGCGCCCGTCCGGGCTGCTTTTCTGGAGAATATTTTGACCAAGACTTTCGCTCAGTTGAGTGCAAGCGGTCCAGCCTTCAGAAATTCCTTCGGCCAAGAATAGCTCAGGCTCTCGCCAATACCCTCACGACGGCACAGCGCAGCAATACTCTCCTCGCTTGACAAGCCGGTAACGACGATCCTGATCTTCTCCTCCGCCGAATACCGTTTGCGGCTCTTGCGCTTGGTCCCTCTGAGCGAACCAGAATGTCATGACGGTTCAATCCGAAGCGCCTTCAAGTTCAGCTTTGGCAAAATGTGTGTTCTCGGCTATCCTGCGTAGCGAGGGCCGACAGGCCGGTCTCGACGGTATGTCGCCCGCACAAGGGAGGACAACATGCGAGTGGACTGGAAGAAAAGACTTGGTGTCGCCGGACTTTCCCTGCTGTTGCTGGCACCCGGCTATACAATAGCCCAGGATATGGTAGGCGATCCGGCGAGCGGCGAAGCGGTGTTCAGGCGGTGCATGGCCTGCCATGCCGTCGGCCCCGGCGCCCGGGACAGGCCATCTGGTCCTCATCTCAACGGGATTATCGGCCAGGAGGCCGGAACCAATCCCGGCTTCAACTACTCGAATGCCAACAAAGAGTCCGGCATCGTCTGGGATGCCGAGACGCTGATGGCCTATCTCGAGAACCCGCGGCAGTTCCTGCCCGGCACCAGGATGGTGTTCCCGGGGCTTTCGAGCGAGCAAGACCGGGCCGATGTTGTCGCGTTCCTTGCGCAGTTCGATGGCGAAGGCAACCCGGTCTCCGAGGACTGAAGGCCGCAGGGGTAGCCGGATATGCCAAGTATCTAAGAGGGCCGGGTTTATTGACATCTGGCCAAGTCAATGGGACTATTCAACATTATGGACGGCGCCCGACCATCGGCGCCGATTAGCGAGTTGCGTAGAGTCGGTTCCAAGCATGTAAGGTCACCGGGAGGGGTGATGCGCGGAGCGTGGCCATGCAGACGACCACATCGCCACACGACGGCTGCCAAAGCCGGCTAGGGTTCACCTTAATGGTCTGATCCTGGCGCGCCATGCCCACTCCGGAAGAGAGGTTAGGGCACGATGTTAGTTGCACTGATGATGGTGCTGGTTGTTGTCGGCTCGATTGTTTTTCATTTTCTCAGTCCCTGGTGGTTTCCGCCGCTGGCATCGAACTGGGGCTATATCGACGACACGACCGTTCTCACCTTCGCGATAACCGGCGCAGTCTTTGCCGCAGTTGTCTTGTTCATGGCCTATTGCCTGTACCGTTTTCGGCACAAGGAGGGGAACAAAGCCACCTACGAGCCCGAGAACAGGCGTCTGGAGGTGTGGCTGATCAGCCTGACCACGGGCGGCGTGATCGCCATGCTGGCGCCGGGACTGTTCGTATGGGCGCAGTTCATATCGGTTCCCGATGACGCCATGGAGGTTGAAGTCATCGGCCAGCAATGGCTGTGGAACTACAGGCTGCCCGGAGAGGATGGGCGGCTCGGCGCGGCCGACAACCGGTTCGTCACGTTCGACAATCCGCTCGGGATCAGCCCGCACGATCCGGCCGGGCAGGATGATCTGGTTGTCATCGGCAGCGATCTCTATCTGCCAGTCGATCGCCCCATCCGGTTCGCGCTGCGCTCGGTCGATGTGTTGCATAACTTCTATGTCCCGGAGTTCCGGGCGAAAATGGATATGATCCCCGGATCGTCGACCTATTTCTGGGCAACGCCGACCAAGGTTGGGACCTACGAAATCCTGTGCGCCGAACTGTGCGGTGTCGGTCATTCGTATATGCGCGGCATCGTCCACGTCGTGACGCAGGAGGAATACGACGATTGGTTGGTTTTGCAGCGCACATTCGCCGAATTCTGATTGCGATCCAGCGTGTAGCCCACGTGGCAATGAGGAGACTTTGATGGCCAATATACCCCACGATGCGACTAACACAGCGCCACCCGCAGAGCTCGGGGAAATGGAACTTTACCACCCCAAGAGCTGGTGGACCAAATATGTCTTCTCTCAGGACGCAAAGATCATAGCGATCCAGTATGCGGTGACGGCGCTTGCCATCGGCTTTGTGGCGCTGGTCCTGTCCTGGCTTATCCGGCTGCAGCTCGGCTTCCCCAACACATTTACCTTCATCGACGCCGAGCGCTACTACCAGTTCATCACCATGCACGGTATGATCATGGTGGTGTACCTGCTCACCGCGCTCTTTTTGGGCGGCTTCGGCAATTACCTCATCCCGCTGATGGTGGGTGCAAGGGACATGGTGTTCCCCTACGCCAACATGCTCAGCTATTGGATCTATCTGCTCGCCGTGCTGGTACTGGTTGCCAGCTTTTTCGTGCCCGGAGGGCCGACCGGCGCGGGATGGACGCTCTATCCGCCACAAGCGATCACATCGGGCACACCCGGCGACGAGGGCGGCATCATCCTCATGCTGGTGTCGCTCATATTGTTCATCATCGGGTTCACGATGGGCGGGCTGAACTATACCGTCACCGTGCTGCAGGCCCGGACGCGCGGCATGACATTGATGCGCATGCCCTTGACCGTGTGGGGCATATTCGTCGCCACCATCATGGCGTTGCTGGCCTTTCCGGCGCTGTTCGTTGCAGCGGTCATGATGCTGTTCGACAAGCTGCTGGGCACCAGCTTCTTCATGCCGACGCTGGTCGAGTTCGGCGAGCAGCTCAGTTATGGCGGCGGCAGCCCGATCCTGTTCCAACACCTGTTCTGGTTCTTCGGGCATCCGGAGGTCTATATCGTCGCCCTACCCGCCTTCGGGATCGTGTCCGATCTCATCAGCACCCATGCGCGACGCAACATCTTCGGCTATCGGATGATGGTATGGGCCATCGTGATCATCGGGGCGCTGAGCTTCGTCGTTTGGGCACACCACATGTATGTCAGCGGCATGCACCCCTATTTCGGGTTCTGGTTCGCCACCACCACGCTCATCATCGCCGTACCGACCGCCATCAAGGTCTATAACTGGGTGTTGACGCTGTGGCGCGCCGACATCCACTTCACGACACCTATGCTGTTCGCGCTGGGCTTCATCGTAACCTTCGTCAATGGCGGATTGTCGGGCCTGTTCCTGGGCAATGTGGTGGTCGACGTGCCCTTGTCTGACACCATGTTCGTCGTCGCGCACTTCCACATGGTGATGGGCATCGCCCCGATCCTCGTGATCTATGGCGCGATCTATCACTGGTATCCCAAGGTGACGGGCCGGATGCTCAGTGAGGCACTGGGCAAGTTCCATTTCTGGGTCACGTTCGTGGGCGCCTATCTCATCTTCTTCCCCATGCACTATGTGGGATTGATGGGCGCGCCGCGGCGTTATTTCGAAACCTCGGACATCATGGTGCTTCCGGATTCGGCCATCACGCTCAACGCCTTCATGTCGATTGCGGCCTTCGTCGTCGGCTTTGCGCAGATGGTGTTCATCTTCAACGTCGTCTGGAGCCTGAAGAACGGCAAGGAAGCCGGTGGAAATCCTTGGCGCGCAACGACGCTCGAGTGGCAGACCCCCAAAACGCCGCCGGAGCACGGCAACTGGGGCAAGGAACTCCCGATCGTCTATCGCTGGGCCTATGACTACAGCGTGCCCGGCGCGCCCGAGGACTTCGTGCCACAGAACCAGCCGGCCGCCGCGACCCAAGGGGCACCGTCATGAGTGCCATCCTCATCTTCTTGACTGTGCTTGCGCTGGGAGCGGGTTGGTGGTTGTCCCGGCAGGGCTTGACCGTCAAGCCCTGGCTGCAGGTGGATCACGCCGGCACGGTGGCCGATCCGGGGCCGTCGCGCCATTCCCCCGCCCAGCTTGGCCTTGGCCTATTCCTTGCCGTTGTCGGTTCGCTGTTCGCTCTGCTGATCAGCGCCTACATCATCCGGGCGGAGGCGGGCGATTGGCGCGGCTTCCCCCTGCCCTGGATCGTCTGGGCCAACACCCTGACCCTGTTGGCCGCCAGCCTTGCGCTGGAGTGGGCTCGTTCGGCAGCGCAACGCGGCGCGCTCGCGGTTGCGCGAACCGGCGTCATTGCCGGCAGCGGGGCCGCCCTGCTGTTCGTGACCGGGCAGCTGGTGGCGTGGGCAAGCCTCACCGAGAGTGGATATGATATCAGCTCTGGCCCCGCGGGCAGCTTTTTCTACCTCATGACGGCGGCGCATGGGCTGCACGTCGTTGGCGGGATCTTTGCGCTGGGCCGCACGCTCGGCCATATCAGGCGTGCCGATCAGGACAATCTGGGGTGGCAAGAGCGCAAAGAACAAGCCGGCCTGGTGCGCATAAGCGTCGATCTGGCAGCCACATATTGGCTGTTCATGCTTTTCGTCTGGGTAGTCCTTCTGCTGGTGCTGTCGGGCTGGGCTGGCGCGTTTCTTGCGCTGTGCGGGCAGATTTTGTCGGGGAGTGGACTGACATGAGCGAGGCAACAGCGAACGAGAACAAGCCGGTGCAGACCCTCGAACCCGGCCTTAAGGGAGTCGTCGCGGATTGGGCGTCCGATCAGCGCTCGTTCAAGACGGCCTCATGGGGCAAGGCGATGATGTGGATCTTCCTCGTCAGCGACACCTTCGTCTTCGGCATTTTCCTGCTCTCTTACATGACGACCCGCATCTCGACGCCGGTCGCTTGGCCGGACCCCAGCCACGTGTTCGGGTTGCACGTCTTTGGTGTGGAAGTGCCGCTGCTACTCATCGCCATCATGACATTCGTGCTCATCACTTCGAGCGGCACGATGGCCATGGCCGTCAACTTCGGCTATAGGCGCGACAAGGCCAAGACGACGCTCATGCTGCTTGTCACCGCGCTGTTCGGGGCAACCTTTGTCGGCATGCAGATTTTCGAGTGGACCAAGCTGATCCAGGAAGGCGTCCGGCCCTGGGGCAACCCGTTCGGCGCGGAGCAGTTCGGCGCCAGCTTCTTCATGATCACCGGCTTTCACGGCACGCACGTCACCATCGGGGTCATTTTCCTTCTGATCGTCGCACGCAAGGTCTGGCGCGGTGATTTCGACAACGGGAGGCCGGGCTTCTTTACCGCCCGCAAGGGACGCTATGAGGTCGTGGAGATCATGGGCCTTTATTGGCACTTCGTTGATCTCGTCTGGGTCTTCATCTTCGCCTTCTTCTACCTGTGGTGAGAAAGATGGATCAGAGCGAAACACACACTGAAACCCACCAACAGCATCCCATAAAGCTCTATCTCGTCGTGTGGGGCTGGCTGTTCGTCCTCAGTATCTTCTCCTACATGGTCGACATCATCGACTTTCGGGGACTTCTGCGCTGGAGCCTGGTGGTCACGTTGATGATGCTCAAGGCAGGTCTGATTGTGGCAGTCTTTATGCACATGGCGTGGGAGCGATTGGCGCTGACCTATGCCATGCTGGTGCCGCCGGTGCTGATCCTTGTCTTTGTCGTCATGATGATATTTGAAGGCGGCTACACTGAGTGGATGCGCCTCGTGTTCCTCGACAAGGCGGACGCAAACGCTCTGGCGGGAGATATTGGCGCGGCTGGCTACTGAGAGGGCTTATCGATTCGAACGGCGCTTGCGCACCTCCCTGCCAGGTTGGGGCGCAATCATCTTGCGGTAGAGGTGCCAAGTGGCGTGACCGAGCACCGGCATCACGATGACCAGGCCGACGAATAGCGTCACCATGCCAAGTGCCAGAAGCACGCCCACCAAAAGTCCCCAGAAAAGAACCGGTACGGTATTGATCGATGTCGCCTTCACCGAGGTCCTGATCGCGACGCCGGCCTTGACGTTTCGGTCCAGCAGAAGCGGGAAGGTAACTACAGAAATCGACAGCACGGCCAGCGCGAACAGGAGGCCGACCAAATTACCGAAGATGATCAGCATCCAGCCGCGTGTGGTCGTGAACACCTCGTAAAACAGGGCCATGAATGACTCCGGCGCTTGTGATCCGAACAGGCTGGTAAACAGCAACTGCGCCGCAACCAGCCACGCGATGAACAGTGCGCAGAGCAGGAGACCGACAGCCAGGATGGCGGGAAAGGCAGGCGAACGTATCGCGCCAAATCCGTGCTTCCAGGAGGTATCGAGCCCCAACTCCTGCCTTCGGCTGATTTCATAAAAGATTAGCGCTACGAATGGTCCTAATAGGGCGAAGCCCGAAGCCAGAGGATAGATCAGCGGAAGCACGTTGCGGCCGGAGACCCAGAACCCGACCACCACCATCACGACCGGATAGATCAGCGCCGCAAAGGCGTAATGTGAGGGATGTTCCCAGAAATCTTCAAAGCCGTGACGCAGGGCGTCGTTCACGTCGGATATTGAGATATCGCGGATTTGCAGATCGAGTGTGTGCTGATCCGCGGCGTTGATCTGCGTCATAACCGGTCCTCCTTGGCGAGCCATGATCTGGCCGTCGGCTGCGGGATATACCGGAGCTATTATGCGGTCCGGCAACGCAACCGCGACCTGTATGCTTCAACTATAACTCCAATTTGACACCTTGTCGTCAACCATGGCCTGAGCTCGCGCTGTCTCCCCCCGCCATTCTCACTTTGCTTTTTCTCCGACTGCGCTGGACCGGACTTAGAGAGATTTCCAGTCGCAACCTACCCGGTCAAAAAAAGGACTTTCGATATGGATACTCTCGTCATTGTGGTGATGCCTGCGAACAAGAACTGCCGTATTCCGACCGGTGTGTCGGTAGCCCATGTAATTACTTCTGGGTTGACCGAATAAGGGGGCCTGGGCAAGGGGAGCGGCTTAATCCACGAACTCTTGTATGATCTCCGGCGAGGCATGGATGCACACCATCTCGAGGCGATCGGTTCCGCAGTTCTTGAAAGCATGAATCGTTCTGGGACCAACGGTTACGATGTCCCCCGCAACGACGCGCAGTTCGTCGCCATCCGCGCGGACCAGAGCTTCGCCGCTTATGACTACCCAGGTTTCGGCATAGGGATGCCAATGCAAGCCAGGACCTGTATTGGGCTTTGCGTTCACCCAGAATATCGATACGCCTGCGCCGTGATCTATACCGTCAAACCGCGCTGTACTGGATTGTGACAGCTGGTTTTCGGTGCGCGTCGTAATCGTAATCATGCGGGCCTGCTCGCAATGCCGTCGAGCCAGAGCGTATCCGTCTCGTGACGATGCGATCCGGTGGTGCCGACGTGTTTTGCGTCGATCTTTGCCCCGTTCTTGATGACATGCACGATTGCCATGCCGTGGCCGCGCCCAAGGCCGTAATCGCTTTTCAGCCACTCCAGAATTACACCGGCCTTCACGGACTCGTTATTAAATCCTTTTTCTCTAGCGACTTCAATCAGTTGCCGTGGCGTTAGTCCTGTTTTCTTCTCAACCGCATCCAGATATGCCTGAAATGACATGACCCTTTTCCTTGTGTTTCTGGCGTCCTAAGCGCGTGCCAAAATATAAGACGAAGCCGTTGCTCTTGTCCCGACATCAAAGGGCGTATTTCCGGCAAGATCAACAAACCGACCCTGACAATGGATCCGGGTTGATGGTTGGAAGTGTGGCCGGTCCGTTGCAAAAAAGTCTGTCTCCTCGGCTTTGAACCGGGGCAAGCTATGCGTGCCGCTCTCAGTTTGTTCGCAAGGTCTGCTCCAAACTCTAATGTCACCGCGGCACCATTGCTCTCTGGTCATTCCCGTATGCCCGGCGCTAAACTGGGCGCCAATGCCCTTCCCGACTCACACAGGTTTTTCATGCAGCCCTCTCGCGATATCTCGGTTCTTCTCGAAATCATGGCGCGCTTGCGCGACAAGGAAAATGGATGCCCTTGGGATGTTGAGCAGGATTTTCGCTCGATCCGGCATTACACGATCGAAGAAGCCTATGAGGTGGCCGATGCGATCGAGCGGGAAGACTATGAGGATTTGCGCGACGAGTTGGGAGATCTGATTCTGCAGCCCGTTTATCACGCGCAAATGGCCAAGGAAGAAGGGTTATTCGATATTGGCGACGTGATTTTCTCGGTCACAGAAAAACTGATCCGGCGCCATCCGCACGTCTTTGGCGATGATGATCCGGGCAATTCGGTTTCCACCGAAAAGCGCTGGGAAAATATCAAGGCGGCCGAGCGTGCTAAAAAGGCCGAAAAGCGCGGCGGTGAAAAGCCCCCTTCTCTGCTTGACGATGTACCTGTTGGCCTTCCGGCGCTGGCGCGGGCCGGAAAACTCGCCAAGCGCGCGGCGCGTGTAGGGTTCGATTGGCCCGACACGGCTTCGGTTCTGGCCAAATGTCAGGAAGAACTCGATGAAACCTCTGAGGTGATGAATGGCGGCGACATCGCCGCTATGACAGAAGAAATCGGAGATCTGCTGTTTTCCGTTGCCAATCTTGCGCGCCATGCGGGTATCGATCCCGAGGCAGCCTTGCGAGAAGCCAACGCCAAGTTCGTGCGCCGGTTTGAGCATGTAGAGGCCCGTTGCCGCGAGGATGGCATTGCCATCGCGGAAGCCGGGCTTGAGCGTCTCGATGGCTACTGGAACGAAATACGCACGGCTGACAAATCAGGAATCCAGAGCCGTTAGCCGTCCGGCAAACCGTTGCAGAAACTCGGCCCGATGGCGGGGTTGCACCCGAACAGTATAGCGGGTTCCCTCTTCATCGGGCTCATCACGGCTGACCACTTCCGCATTTGCGTAAAGCCAGCCGGTATCGGTGCCCGCATCATGGGAGACGAGAACGCTATAATGGCGCGCATCGGCCGCGAGTGTTTTCTCGATTACGCCAAGAAGGTCAGCAAGACCCTGTCCCGTGACCGCAGAGACCGGAATACTCGCCGCAACCTTGCCAACCGGCGTCACGCTTGCCAGTCCCCTGCCCGTTTCATCGGGATTTTCGGGAAGATTGTCGATTTTATTCCAGACTTCGATGATCGGGGTGTTTTCTCCAGTGACCCCCAGATCGGCGAGGACTGAAAGCACGTCTTTGGCCTGCGCGGGGTGATCGGGATTGGAGACGTCGCGCACATGCAGAATGACGCGCGCGTCAGTCACCTCCTCCAGCGTGCCGCGAAAAGCCGCAATCAGGTCGGTCGGCAGATCGGAGATGAAGCCCACGGTATCGGAAAGAATGATATCACGACCATGGGGCAGCTTTGCTTTACGCACCGTGGTATCGAGTGTTGCAAACAACAAGTCCTTTGCCATGACCTCCGAGCCGGTCATTGCGTTGAAAAGGCTGGACTTGCCTGCGTTTGTGTAACCGACAAGTGCAACCACGGGAAATGGGATTGCCGCTCGAGGGCCGCGTTGGAGCTGGCGGGTGCGACGTACTTTTTCCAGGCGCCGCTCGAGAACGAGAATTCGATCCTGAATCTGGCGTCGATCCGATTCAATCTGAGTTTCACCAGGACCACCGAGAAAACCGCCGCCGCCACGCTGGCGTTCAAGGTGCGTCCATGATCGAACCAGACGGCCCTTCTGATAGCTAAGGTGGGCCAACTCGACTTGCAGAACGCCTTCCCGCGTTGCCGCGCGTTCTCCGAAAATTTCGAGAATCAGCGCCGTGCGATCGAGCACCTTGACGCCGATTTCGCGTTCGAGGTTGCGTTGCTGGATTGGCGACAGCGCCGCATCGATAACGAGCAATTCGACATCTTGCGCCTTGGCCCATTCCGCCAATTGGCTGACCTGCCCTCCACCAAGAAAGGTCGAGGGCTTGATTTCGCGAACGCGCAGAATCTCGGTGAAGATCAGTTCAAGATCGATGGCCGCCGCAAGACCAATGAATTCCTCGTGCCGCGCATCTGCCGTGCGGCCATAATTGTGGTGCCGCGCATCCGGGGTAACGAGTCCGGTTCGCGTGCGCTTCTTTTCAAGATCGATGAAGCCCTTGCCCTCGCCGAGTGCATGGTCGTCATCATCATCGGGGTGGTCTTGACTCAATCCGTATTGCTCTCGGGATCAAAAAGCTGGATCGGCGCGCCAGGCATGATCGTGGAGATCGCATGCTTGTAAACCAGTTGGGACTGAGCATCGCGGCGCAGAAGCAGACAGAAGTTATCGAACCAGGTAATGACACCCTGCAACTTTACGCCATTCACCAAAAAGATAGTGACGGGGACTTTCTGCTTGCGTACGTGATTAAGGAAGGAATCCTGCAGGTTTTGCACCTTTTCACTGGGCATTGTTCGGCCTCTTTTCGCGTCGGTTGTGATGAAGAAGGTCGTCTCCTGCGACATACAGGTAAACTGGTCGTTCCCGCTTCAAACTCTGACGCTGTTGCGTGTTCACAATGGTAACTATGGCATAAGTATTTGCTGATGCCTACTGGCGTTACCAGCGTTTTCCGGCGAAAGCGGCAAGGAATACAAGAATTTCGATGCGGGCGATCGTTCCCAGCGCTGCGATCGTCATCAAGGTCCAATCCGAAACTGCGCCATCGGACATACCGGGCGCTGCGGCAAATACAAGGCTACCGACCTGGGCAAAGGCGCCATTGGCGAGTGTCATTGCTGCCCCAAGCTCATATCCTTGGGCAGCAAAAAGGATGATGCCTATGGTCAGAGTCAGGATTGCCAGGAAGAACGCGCTCCATACCGCCTTGGCGATTTCCCGTGCCTGATCGGTGTGTTGCACGTCATCCTTCAGGATTGCATTGGGATACACCAGGCGGTTCAACTCGTTGCCAAGGTGCTGAAGCATCGTGCCAAGCCTGAACACCTTGATGCCTCCCGCCGTGGAATAGGAACAGCCGCCCACAAAGGAGATCAACAGAATCAACTCCAGCGGCAGTCCTATTCCCAAGCGTTGATCATGTGTAATGCCCGTGGTCGTTGCAATCGCGATCGTGTCGAAAGCAAAGTTAAACGCATGCTGGACATTGCTGTGTAGCACATGAGGTTGAAACAGCGAGGTCAGTGCCCCAAACGCAACCAGCACGAGAACCGCAGTAACGAACAGCATACCTTCGCTTTGTTCGCGTGCTATCGACCAGCGCCGCTCGACAAGCATGCGATGCCAGACAATTGAGGTGGCGCCGATCACCATAAATGCGATCATCACGGTTTCTGCGGCCACATTGTTAAGCACCGTGCCTCCGCTTTGATAGGGCACAAAGCCATTGGTAGAAAGCATACTCATGGCAACGACGACCGCATCGGAAGCCGGCACGCGCGCCAGCGCCAGCAATAGGGCGCAAAGCGCCGTCAATCCCAGATATGGCAGCAGTACCGCTTTCAAAGTCAGAAAAAGTCTTGGGTGGGACTCGGTGCGTGCGTGCTGAACAAGGCGGAGGTTGTTGTTGGGCGTGCCCCCCACCTGATAAGGACCGATGACATAGACTGCCAGCATAAGCGTTGCCAAACCGCCGAGCCAAGCGACGGTTCCCCGATAGAACGCCATAGCGATGGAAATTTCTTCGAGCGGCCTGATCGTGGTTCCCAAAGTGATTGAGGCAGACGTTGCTTCAAATATCGCGTGAACGAGGCTTTGGCGCTCAACCAGCATGAAAATCGGTGTTGCGGCTGCAATGAGAGCCAGCCAGATAACGATAGCCGAGACAAACACACCGCTGCGATTGAGGCGACGGCGCTTTGAATTGAGCGCCATGATTGTTATCGATGCGAGAAATCCGTAAGCGACCATGATCAGCAATATCGCTTCGAGCGCGCGCGCATTTCCGGTCAAGGCGGCGGCGATTGCCGGCAAGATCATCACGCAGGAAAAAAGCGCAAAGACACCAGAAGCAAGGATTCCGATTGTGGGCACTGTGCAGGATGCCTTTGCTCGTCGGTTCGTTAAAAGAAGTCGATGCTGACCCGGAACATTTGTTCGACCTGGCGCAGATTGGTTGCAAGCGCAAACACGATCACGAAATCTCCGGCCTGCACGATGGCGTCACCGCTTGGCATAATGGCTTTGTTGCCCCTTATGATCGCACCAATCCTCACACCGTCCGGCATGGAAAACTCGCGTAAGGGGCGTCCAACCAATGTCGAGGTTTCCAGCGCCTCGGCTTCGAGCAGTTCCGCGGCGCCGTTAGCGAGCGTATAGACACCGCGTATGCGTCCACGGCGCACATGGCGCAAGACCTTCGAGACAGTAATCGAGCGCGGATTGATAAAAGCATCGACACCGAGCCGACGTGCGACACGCGGATAGTGCCCCTGATTGACCAGCGCGATGTTGGCACGACAGCCCATTTCGCTGGCCATGACCGAAGCGAGAATGTTGGTCTTGTCATCATTGGTGAGCCCGAGAAACATATGTGCGTCGCGAATGTCCACCTCGCGAAGGATATCTTCCTGCAGCGCGTCACCGAAAACAACGATCGAATGGTCCATGGCTTCAGCGGCGCGCTGGGCGTTGGAGCGCTCGGATTCAATAATCCGGACCGAGACGCCTTGTCCCTGCTCTTCAATGCGCCGGGCAACATAGCGCCCTACATTGCCTGCGCCGGCAATGACAATCCGCGACGGGGGCGTTTCATCTCGACCAAACAGACCGAGTACGCGGCTTACCTGATCGCGCGCAACGGCAACGATGGCCTGATCGCCGGCAATCATTTGTTCGTGAGAATGGATAACCCGCATCACGCCGTCACGCCGGACGCCGACGACAGTTGCCTGCAGATTAGGAAAAAGATCTGTGAGGTGGCGCAGCGGTGTATCGATCACGGCACAATCGGCGCGCACGTCAATCTCCAGGACGACGACCTGATTGTCTTCAAAGGTTACGATTTCATTGGCGCCCGGATAAGCCATGCGTTGCAGAATCAGATCGCCGACTTCGACCTCGGGCGAAATGATGACATCGATCGGCAAGTGATCGCGCGTGAACAGGTCACTCCATTCCGGGTTGAGGTAAGACTGCGAGCGGATGCGTGCGATTCTGGTGGGTACTTCGAAAATCGAGTGTGCAACCTGGCAGGCCGTCATGTTGACCTCGTCGACCTGCGTTACCGCGATAAGCATGTCGGCGTCTCGCGCGCCGGCCTGCGCCAAAACATCAGGATGCGAACCGTGACCGTGCAATCCCCTGGCATCCAACGTATCGCGGACGCGCTGAACGAGGGTGGGATTGTTGTCGATCACAGTAATTTCGTTGCCTTCGGAAGAGAGCCGCTCGGCAATGCCATAGCCCACTTGTCCGGCACCGCAAATTATTACACGCATCCGCTTTAGCCTCTGAAGTCAGATTTGCCCTGTTAACACGGCGCGCGGATGCACTAAAGCCCCAGAGATTTTATCTTGCGGTGCAAGGCACTACGTTCCATTCCGACAAATTCTGCGGTTTTTGAGATATTGCCACCGAAACGCTCGATCTGGGCGATCAGATACTGCCGCTCAAAAACCTCGCGGGCCTCTCTTAGTGGCAGGCTCATCAGATGAGCTGAGGAATCTGTGTCCCCGATGGTTGGCAGGACTTCGCTAATATCGGATGGCAGCATGGACGCTGTAATGACGCCGTTTTCAGGCTTCTGGTCGCGAACAAGTATCAGCAACCGTTCAATTGCATTGCGTAACTGGCGCGCGTTTCCGGGCCATTCCTGTCCTTGCAGAACCGCAATTGCATCGTCTCCAAAGCTGAAACGCGGCAGGTTATGCATGCGTGAAATCTGGGTGACGAAAAGGCCCACGAGAGCTGGAATGTCCTCGCGCCGCTCACGCAGCGAGGTGAGCTGCAGCGGAACGACCGACAACCTATGGAAGAGGTCAGAGCGGAACTTGCCATCTTCGATAAGAGACGCAAGGTTTTGCGAACTGGATGAAATGATCCGCACATCAATAGGAACGGCCCCATTGCCGCCGACGCGCGTGAACTTGTTCTCAACGAGTGTACGCAAGAGCGCCGTTTGCGCCTCGCTTGGAAGACCGGCGACTTCGGACAGATACAGTGTGCCGCCATGCGCGCGCTCCAGCGCGCCGACTTCGGTTCTAAGGCCGTTCTTATCGCGTATTTCGCGACCGAAAAGGACAACTGGGATTTCTTCGGGCGCGTAAAGCGATGCGTTGATTTCGATAAACGGGCCGTTTGCTCGCGGGCTTTTCAGATGCAGGAGGCGTGCGCAAAGGCCCTTGCCGGTCCCTGCACTACCTGAAATGAAGACACGCGAGCGTGTGCCCGCTGACTTGTCAATGAGCGAGCGCACCTGGCTTATGGCAGAAGAAACACCTGCAAGTTCGGACTCGTCACCGCCGGTGCGCTCCTTCAAATCAGCCACTTCGGTGCGCAGCTTGCTTGCCTCGATTGCCCGCTGCGTGATGAGCAGCAACCGATCTATCTTGAATGGCTTTTCGATATAGTCGTATGCGCCGCGCTGAATGGCCGAAACCGCCGTTTCGACATTTCCGTGACCGGAAATCATGACGACGGGCAGGTCGGGATGATCCGTCTGCAAGAGGTCGAGCAATTGCAGTCCATCAAGGCGTGAACCTTGCATCCAGATGTCGAGATAAACCAGATTGGGTCTGCGCTGTGCGATGGCCTCAAGTGCAGAGTCGGCATCACTGGCCTGCCGCGCTTCATAACCTTCATCCTCAAGGATTCCGGCTATGAGTTCGCGGATATCTTCTTCATCGTCAACGATAAGTATGTCACGGGCCATTACTTGAATGCCATCGCCGAAACGGGCGACGTCTCCTCTTGTTGTCCTATTTGAGACCGTTTCTCCGCCGCTTGCGCTTCGGTCTCGGGAAGGTGTGTTCCACTTTCTTGCAACGGCAATGTGAAGGCAAAACACGCACCCACCCTGCCCTGCATATCGGGTTCGGAATCGCGCAGATCGATCCGTCCGCCATGCTGCTCGATGATCTTTGCGACAATAGCAAGGCCGAGCCCTGTGCCTTTTTCGCGGGTGGTCATATAGGGTTCGAGCAATTGATGCCGGTTTTCGGCAGGCCATCCCTTGCCGTTGTCGCTTACCGATATAATTGCTTCGTCACCGTGCTGGCTCGCGTGGATTCGGATTTCAGGCTTCTCGATCTGGTCGAGGCCAACGGATTCAATGGCTTCGACGGCGTTCTTGATCAGGTTGGTAAGCGCCTGCGATATCAGGCGGCCATCGAAATGCGCATAGAGTGCTTCGTCCGGCAAGTCGGCAGTGACTTCGATCGCGGGTTGGCGGACGCTTTCAAGAAACACCGCCTGACGGATTGTATCGGAGAGATCTGTCTGTACGATTGCAGCGCTGGGCATACGCGCAAAGGACGAAAACTCGTCCACCATGCGGCCTATGTCGCCTACCTGCCGGACAATCGTAGAAACACATTTATCGAAGACATCGAAGTCGTCGACCAGCTTGTTTGCGTAGCGACGGCGCAAACGCTCTGCCGAAAGCTGGATGGGCGTCAATGGATTCTTGATCTCATGGGCTATACGACGTGCAACGTCGGCCCATGCACTATTGCGCTGCGCGGCGACAAGTTCGGTAATGTCATCGAGAGTGATTACGTAGCCTTTGGACTCGGTAATCGTACCTTCGCGTGTCAAGCGCACCTGATAGGTACGACGGTCAAATCCTGTTGCCAACTGAACTTGATCTTGCGCACGTCCCCGGCGGGCCGAACGCGCCCGATCGATAATAGGAGCGAGTTCAGGAACGGCCTTTCCCAGGTCCGCATTCATCAGGTCGAGTTCGTCCTTGCCAAGCACTTCGCAGGCCCTCGCGTTTACGAGCGTAATGGCGCCGAAGGCATCCAAGCCAATGATACCAGCCGACACCCCCTCCACGACCGCTTCGGTGAATTGGCGACGCTGGTCGTTGGTGCGACTGGCCGCGACCAGCGCATCGCGCTGGTTCCGCAATTGCTGCGTCATCTTGTTAAAGCGCACGGTCAGGTCATGCATGTCGCCGCCTCGCCCTGGAATCGGGAGGCGTACATCGAGGTCTCCGCTGGAGACCCGATTTGAGGCGATCATGAGATTTCGTATTGGATCGACCAAACCGTTGGCGAGCGCAATCCCGATCCACAAAGCCGCAAGCAGAAAGACAAACGCTACGCCCACATACATCAGTGTGAAGGTGATCTGGAACACAAGCCTGTTGGAATCATAGAGCCGATATTCAGTGATGTTTTCGTCGGTCAGGCGCACATATTCGAGCACCTCGGGGTCAACGGGCCTGGCCGCGAACAGATAAGCGTCGGAATAGCCGCGCAACTGGACAATGGCGCCAACAAGATTTCCCGCGCCAAGGTTGCCTGCCCCCGGCGCAATCAAGGTGGGCGCGCCAACGGTAGCGGCGGCAAGCGCGGGAAGCGGTACGGGTGGAGCTGGAATTTGAACGTTGATCTGAGCACGCATAATCGTCTCGCCCTGACTGTTTACGATACTCGTAAAGGGCAAAGAGCGCGTGGACGCCAGCGCGGTCAGAATGCGCTGATAGCGCGTTTGGTCGGTCTGGTAGGTCTCACGGGCGGCTTCGAGTTCGCCGGCGACCCAGACAATGTCATCACGCAGAACATGTGCGTGCTCAAGCATATAGGACCGGGCCACAAGTCGAGAACTTTCCACCATCGACCGTGTGCGTTCGGAAAACCACTGGTCCAGTCCCTGATTCAGCGCAATTGTCGCTACAATCGCAACAATGAATGCTGGTCCTGCCGCAATGATAGCAAACATGGCAACGATGCGGACCTGCAGGCGCGCACCGGCCTGCTTTTTGATCCGCGCCTGCACCAGCATGGCGATTTCGGTCAATACGAGCGCAATGACGAGCAATACGAGGACCGCGTTCGCGACCCAGATCAGTGTCCAGATTTCTGGTGCAGGCTCGAGCGGCGTGGCACCGCTCATGATCAGGAACGAGCCGGAAGCGACAAGCACCGCAAGCAGGACGATGAAAAACCCCACCTGACGGATCATCTTGTTGCTGTGAAACAGCGATCTGGCAGATGATTGCGCAGACGGGCTCAATGTCCGGGCTTTGGTCGATGCTTGCGTCATATACCCTGCCGGGTGGCAGCCCCTTTTGTCGTGACCCTACCGTAGAGTCTGACCGATCTCATCGCTAGGTTCAAGACAATTGTTGCCAAAATGTGACAGTGACGCCCGTTCGGATGCCGAATGGCAGGTTTTGCGGGTTTTCGCCGGCATCTTCGTCCGCAACCTGTCCGGGGCTGTACCTGCTCTATCCCAAACGGGATTGCTTGACAATTTCGATGCCGTGATTGCGAATCTTCTTTCGCAGCGTGTTTCGATTCAGACCCAGAAGTTCGGCGGCCTTAATCTGGTTGCCGCTGCACAGGTTCAGGACCGTCGAGATGAGAGGCACCTCAACCTTATCGAGCACCCGTTGATATACGCCGGGCGGCGGCAGGTTTGGCTCATGCTCCCGGAACAATTGGGCCAGCTCGGTTTCAATCACCGTAGTGATATCGGCCGGGCCGGCTTGGGGCGAGAAGGTCGTCTTGTCGGTGAGATTGAGTTCATTCTGAACGATTTCGACAGAGATGATCTCGTCCACATATAGCGCTGAAAGGCGCCGAACGAGGTTCTCCAACTCTCGGACATTTCCGGGCCAATGATATTGTTGCATGAGCCGCAGCGCGTCGCTTGACAGCACCTTTGGTGCTTCGCCTTCCCGCTGAGCAGTCTTGAGAAAACTGGCTGCGAGATCAGGTACGTCGTCAATACGCTCCCTAAGCGGTGGTAGTCGCAGCGGCACAACATTAAGGCGGTAATAAAGATCCTCGCGAAAGAGGCCCTGGCGGATCAACTGGCTCAGGTCGCGATGCGTTGCCGCGACGATGCGCACATCGGTCTTGATGGAGGTCCGCCCGCCAACCATTGTATATTCGCCTTCCTGAAGGACACGAAGCAGCCTGGTTTGAGCATCCATCGGCATGTCACCGATTTCGTCCAGAAACAGAGTGCCACCTTCTGCTTGCTCGAAGCGGCCTGAAGAGCGTGCTGTGGCCCCTGTAAACGCGCCTTTCTCGTGACCGAAGAGTTCAGCCTCAATAAGATCGCGCGGTATAGCCGCCATGTTGATGGCAACGAATGGGCCGTTTTTGCGTTTGCCGAAGTTGTGAAGCGCCTTGGCAACAAGCTCTTTGCCGGTTCCGCTCTCGCCAGTAATCATGACCGTGAGGTCGGTTTGCATAAGTCTGGCAAGGGCGCGGTAAATGTCCTGCATGGCCGATGAACGGCCGACCAACGGCATGTTTTCGCCGCCATCTTCGCCACGCCGGTTGGTTTCCGGTGGGCGACTTGCCTCAGCGAGTGCACGACCGACAACGGCTAGTACTTCGGTGATGTCGAAAGGCTTGGGCAGATATTCATACGCGCCAAGTTCGGACGCTCGGATGGCCGTCATGAACGTATTTTGCGCGCTCATTACAACTATGGGGAGTTCGGGCCGCATCTTGCGGATTTTCGGCATCACATCGAAAGCATTGCCATCCGGCATGGAAACGTCGGTGATGAGCAGATCCCCTTCCCCACGCGTTACCCAATTCCACATGGTCGAAATATTGCCGGTAGGCCGAACCTCATAGCCAGCGCGTGAGAGAGCCTGATTGAGCACCATGCGAATTGCTGCGTCATCGTCGGCAAGAAGGATTGTTTGTCCGGACATGGCTACTCTTCGATTTCGCTCGATACATGTTGCTGGCCAGAGGCCACGGGAAGAAGGATACGGAAGCGGGTTCGGCCGGGCCGGCTGTCGCAATCAATGACACCACCATGGTCGCCGACGATCTTGGCGACAAGGGCAAGGCCCAGCCCCGAGCCGGTCAGTTTTGTCGTCACGAACGGATCGAACAGGAAAGGCAGGATATCAACAGGTACACCCGGTCCATTGTCTTCAATGACGATTTCAAGCGGTAGCGAAATCCTTTGCGATACTCCGCTGACGCTGATCCTGATACCCGGTCTGAACGCGGTGGAAAGCCGTATTTCGGGATTTGCAGTCCGTTCAAGCGCTTCGGCAGCGTTCTTGATCAGATTTAGCACGACCTGGATGAGTTGGTCACGGTCGCCAAGAACCGGCGGCAGGCTCGGGTCATATTCCTCGGAAAATGTAATGTTCTTTGCCACGCCATTGGCGGCAAGGAGCTTAACCCGTTCAAGAATGACGTGAACATTGATTGGCATGCGCTCGACCGGGCGCTCGTCGCCGAATACTTCCATGCGATCGACGAGATCGACAATGCGGTCGGTTTCGTCCCGTATGAGGCGGGCCAGAGCGCGGTCGTCACCCGTGGCAGACTGCTCCAGCAACTGTGAGGCGCCGCGAATACCAGACAGCGGATTTTTGATTTCGTGCGCCAGCATCGCAGCAAGACCAGTTACCGATCGCGCCGCGCCTCTGGAGACCATTTGGCGGTCGATCTTGTCAGCCATCGTGCGCTCCTGGAACGTCAACGCGACATAGCCATCCAGTTCCGGGATCGGACTGGCATACACGTCCGCAACGCGGTCTTCTTGAGAGCGGGACGTTCCAACATGAACGCGGTACTCAATCATTGGCGCCTGTCGCGCCGTTACACTGTCGACAAGGCTGAGAATGGGGGAGCCGAACGCGATGAAATCGGAAAGCTTCTGGCGGGTCAGGATGCTTGACGAAGCCTGAAAGAAGGTTTCGGCCGCATAGTTGGCAAATGCAATGCTGTAGTCACCAGCACAAACCAGCACGGGCTGCGGCAGGGATTGCACGATTGCGAAATGAAGATCAATTTCTCTTACAGCCGTAGTCATGCTGCCTTGCCCCACGATTCCAGAACAAGCTCTGGCAGGCGTTGATAAACGGTATCAGTGGTTTCCGCCGTCATTATGGGGCGGCGTAGATCTGCATCGGTCTGGCCGATCACATCAAGATACCAACCCAGATGCTTGCGAGCGACCCGAATGCCCAATTCGGTGCCGTAATCGCTCAAAATCGCTTCGTAATGGGCGAAGATATGGTTCAACAGGTCCTGTCGCTTTGGCGCTTCAATAACGGCCGCGCCCGCAAGCTGGGCTCCGATCTGCCCTACGAGCCACGGCTGCCCTTGTGCGCCGCGCCCTATCATTACCGCATCTGCTCCTGAGAGCTGAAGCGCCTTTTGTGCCGCGTCGAAACTCGTGATGTCGCCATTGACGACCAAAGGAACCGAGACCGCATCCTTGACCGGACGGACCAGTTGCCAGCGCGCATCGCCCTTATAGAACTGCTGCCGTGTGCGACCGTGAACTGTGATCATCTGAACGCCCGCTTCTTCCGCTCGCCTAGCAATGTCAGCGGCGTTGAGGTTGTCATCATCCCAACCGAGGCGCATTTTGACGGTAACGGGTAACGTGGTTGCCTTGACGGTAGCCTCAATCAACCGCAGAGCTTGATCGGGCACACGCATCAGCGCCGAGCCTGCAAACCCGTTCGTTACGCGCTTGGATGGGCAGCCAAGATTGATATCGATTATGTCGGCACCGGCATCCTGCGCGATTTTTGCCCCAACCTCGAGCCAATGCGCTTCGCAGCCCGCCAATTGTATTACGTGAGGCAGGCCTTCGCTTTTATGGGTCTTGCGAAGCATTTCCGCCTGCCCCGTGCCAAGGGCGGCACTGGCAATCATTTCGGACACAACCATACCCGCGCCGAAGCGCGTCGCGCATTCTCGCATCGCCCGGTCTGTGATCCCGGCCATGGGAGCGAGAAATGCTCGATTAGGTAGTCGTATATTTCCAATGCTTATTCCGCAGGCAAACTGCGACAATCTTTTGCCTCAAAACTGTTCAATCAGAATGTATTGGTGACAGATTAGTCAAAATGGCCGCCAATTCAAGAAGGCAAAGCGGATCAGTTTGCTAAAGTCAATCGTGCTGACCTTGTATAGATCGCGATGCAAGGCTAGAGGTTGCCGAAGTCGCATAGCCAAAACAAGGTTCAGGTCATCTAACATGTCAACCGGGAGTCGCATAGCAGTTATCGTTGTGGCCGGTGGCGTAGGAGCCCGTGCAAACTCGGCGTCGGACACGAGCTTGCCCAAACAGTACCGCCTTGTCGCCGGAATTCCTCTACTCTCGCGAACACTTGCGGCGTTGCTGGAGATTGACGCGGTTTCCGTGGTTGTTCCCGTGATTGGTAGCGATCATCAGTCCTTTTACAACGACCTCGGCTTGTCGCACGCAAAGCTGCGCGGGCCCGTAATTGGCGGCGAGACACGGCAATTGTCGTGTCTTGCCGGTCTTGAGGCCTTGCAATCGGAAAAGCCTGACCTCGTTCTGATCCACGATGCAGCCCGCCCTTTTGTAGATGCGGCATTGATCGAAGGGGTAGCCGCCGCACTTGCAGACGCTGACGGTGCTATTCCCGTCACGCTTGTCACCGATACGATCAAGCGTTCCCTTGATGGGAAAACGGTCGGTGGCACCGAAGACCGCACCCAATTGTTTGCAGCTCAGACGCCGCAGGGCTTTCGCTATGAGCCTATCCTTGCGGCCCATCGCCGGGCCGTGGAGCTTAGCGACGGTTTCACCGATGACGCGGCAATTGCCGAATGGGCCAATCTTCGGGTCGCGCTGTCGCAAGGCAGCACCCGGAATATCAAGATCACGTTACCGGAAGACTTTGCGCGAGCAGAGCGGATGATATTGGGGAATAGGCGCATGGAGGTTCGGGTCGGCACAGGTTTTGATGTCCACGCCTTTGAGCCGGGCGATCATGTAATTCTCGGCAATATCGAAATCGCGCACTCAGCGCAGCTTAAAGGCCATTCGGATGCCGACGTGGTTTTGCATGCTCTTGCCGACGCTCTTTATGGCGCTCTCGCCGACGGCGATATCGGCGCCCATTTCCCCCCTAGCGACGACCAATGGAAAGGGGCGGATTCGACCATATTTCTTAAACATGCTACCCAGCGTGTCGCCGAGCGAGGCGGTCGGATTCTGCACCTTGATGTCACGATAATCTGTGAGCGGCCAAAGATCGGACCGCATGTCCAGGCCATGCGCAAGCGCATTGCCGAAATCGCGGCGATCGATATCGGTCGGGTTGCAGTAAAGGCAACCACTTCGGAGCGATTGGGCTTTACCGGACGAGAAGAAGGTATTGCGGCGCAGGCGGCGGCGACGATCGAACTGCCCGGTGAGGCACTCCATGATGCTTGATAATGAAACTCTGGCGCTGGCCCGAAAGGTCAATGAACGGCTTTTCATCGCCAGGAAAATCATGGTCACAGCGGAAAGCTGCACGGGCGGTCTAATTGCGAGTGCGGTGACATCGGTTCCCGGTTCGTCATCCATTCTGTTCGGTGGATATGTAACTTATGACAATCGCGCCAAGATCGAAATGATCGGGGTGCCAGACGACCTGATCGATCAATACGGCGCAGTATCGGAGCAAGTCGCAATTGCCATGGCCGAGGGCGCGCGCAGCACATCGCGTACTGACCTTGCAATTGCCGTGACCGGCGTTGCCGGACCGGGCGGAGGAAGTGCCGACAAGCCCGTTGGCCTCGTTCATTTCGCGCTCACTACCGGCGAGACGACCATGCATCGCGAACATCGCTTTGGAGCCTTGGGCCGCGATGAAATTCGTCAGGAAACGGTGCGATTTGCCCTGAAAATGATAATTGACGCGGGTAACGATTAGCCGAAGCGTTTTTGCGCCTCGGCGACAAAGGCGTCGATAATCTCTTCCTGCTTGGCGGCAAATGCCGGTTCAGCCACCGAACGGATCAGCGGGTTGGCGATCTTGAAGTCGATCTCAAACCGGATATGGCTCCCCTGCTGCGCTGGCAGAAAATGCCAGATACTCGAGAGATAACTGAATGGGCCGTCGGTGGCGCGTGCACTGAGCGTTTTGGCTTCCGGATTGATCGTGATCGCGCTGGTATAAGCCTGAAAGACCGGGCCGAAACGAATGTGCATGCGCGCCGAGAACCGGGTCTCTGGCGCGCTTGTGCTACGGGTCACTTCCATCTTCTGGCAATAGGGAATGAAGTCGGGATAGGACTCCACATCCGCTACAAGCGCAAGCATCTGGTCCGCTGAATGCGGAACAATCCGCTCAAAGGTTCGCTGCATCAGGCCTGGCCGAGTTTCGCCTGACGTGCTGCTCGCAATTGCGCAAAGTCTTCGCCCGCATGGTGCGACGAGCGCGTCAGCGGACTGGACGAGACCAATAGGAAGCCCTTGGTCTTGGCAATGGTCGCATAGGATTTGAACTCTTCAGGCGTTACGAAACGATCGACCTTGTGGTGTTTGCGCGTTGGCTGGAGATATTGCCCGATTGTTAGGAAATCCACATCAGCAATGCGCAGATCATCCATGAGTTGCAGCACTTCATTCCGCTCTTCTCCCAGCCCCACCATGATTCCGGACTTGGTGAACATCTGCGGATCCAACTCCTTCACGCGCTGCAGCAGCCGGATGGAATGGAAATAGCGGGCGCCTGGCCGCACGGTCAGATATTTGGATGGCACCGTTTCCAGATTATGATTGAACACATCGGGCTTGGCTGCCACTACGATTTCAAGTGCTCCGTCCTTGCGAAGGAAGTCCGGCGTGAGGATTTCGATGGTTGTCTTGGGATTGAGCGCGCGAATTGCCAAAATCACATCAGCAAAGTGCTGGGCGCCGCCATCGGGCAGATCGTCACGATCCACCGAAGTGATAACGACGTGCTCGAGGCCTAATTTATGGACGGCTTTGGCGACATTTTCAGGTTCATTGGGATCAAGCGGTGTGGGCAGGCCGGTGCGAACATTGCAAAACGCGCAAGCGCGTGTGCATATCTCGCCCATGATCATCATGGTCGCGTGTTTTTTGGACCAGCATTCTCCGATATTGGGACATCCTGCCTCTTCGCAAACAGTGACCAGCCCATGTTGGCGCACGATCTCTTGCGTTTCGCGATAGACCGGCGAACCGGGAGCCTTTACCCGAATCCAGTCGGGCTTGCGTAGCATTTCCGTATCGGGACGATTGGCCTTTTCCGGGTGCCGGGCAGTCGAGCGCGCGGCCGTATCGAGCAGAGTAACCATGTAGCCTTTCCGGTGTAGCCGGGCACTTTCTAGTCAAAGACCCGCGCCACAACAATGACAGATAACGCGCCAAGCGTAGAAATCGCTATATGGCGCACAAGCCAGTCGGAAATCGGCACCTGAATTCCCGCCCATAGGGTGAGATAGCTAACGATCACAGCTCCAGCAACCCCCGCTGCAAGATAACGCCATACACTTCCTTGTGTAAAAGCAAACGTGGCAAACAGGCCAGTGGCGAAACCAACCAATAGCCACACCATCATGGGGTGCGATGCAATCGTATTCATTGACGTCCCTCGTCATCAGGCAATGATGCGTGCAACGATAGTTACGATAATAGTGCCGATTTTAGATGTATTGACCCAAACATAAAGCGAGCGGTGATCTTTGGGTCAATTCTTTGTAAAGAAAATACGTAGCCTCCTAGTCGTGAACTGCAAATCTAATTTCATTGATGTCGGGATTTTCATCTCCTAAATCAAGTTGATGGTGTGTCGAGAATATCCTCTATTTCAATCCAGTCGCCGCCACTGGCCGCTGAGGTCACAGTTGCCCGGACAAGCGCCATGCTCATGATGTTATCGGCGCCGGAGCTGAAGAACTTCGGTTCGCCACCGGAAACTATTGCACTGGCGATTGCATTGAGTGCGCCCGCTCGATCAAGATGCTCAAGCTTTCCAAGTTTCGGGTTCGCGGGCTTCTTGCCAAGGGGGCTAACCCGGACAATATCAGGGTAGCTTCCGTTTGGCTTATGGTCGCGCGATGACCAGGAAATTTCACCTTTTGAGCAATCCATGGACCATTCACCTGACCAAGACGTGTCATTGGCACCGCTCATCCATGAGCCGCGATAGCTGACAATCGTGCCTTTTTCAAATTCGATGGTCGCAACGCCTATGGGATGATGGACAAACTGGCTGTCCTTAACGTTCCAGGTGCGACAGGAAACACGCTTTGGATTGTCGCCCAGAACCATCCGCATCAGATCGAAATGGTGGATCGACATATCCGCAAGCAATGGATCGGGAATATCCCAAAAGCGATAGCCGACCGAAGGTGCATGCTTGCGGAAATCGATGGATACGAGATTGACGTCGCCCAGCGTTTTACTGGCCACCATTCTGGCGACTTCGATGGGCGCGGGATGATGGCGGTAGTTCTGGCTCACCATCAGTATGCGGTCTTTCGCCTTGGCCTTGGCGACCAGCGCATGTGCCTCCCGCATCGTCGATGTAAACGGTTTCTCGACAAGCACATGCAAGCCGAGGTCCAAGGCCTGCCCGACAACGGGAAAATGGGCCTCGGTACGAAGTGTGGCGATCACGAGATCGGCCTTTGTCGACGCTGCCGCCTCGGCAAGATTGGCAAAGCACATTGCGGGCGCAATACCCAACTCGTCCTGCGCCCGTTTGAGCGTGTCGGGGCTGGCATCGACATAAGCAACCGGTTCGATTGCACTTACCGTCGGAATAACATCCTTGGCCCAGGAAAAGCCCCAATTGCCAAGTCCGACCTGTATTGCTCTGACCATAAGGTGCCCCTTAAATGTTGAGCGCCTGTCCGTAAGCGTCCAGAACGCTTTCCTTCATGGTTTCAGACAGCGTTGGATGCGGGAAGATGGTGTGCATCAAATCTTCTTCTGTCGTCTCGAGGTTCATCGCAACGACGAAACCTTGAATAAGTTCCGTTACTTCCGCTCCGATCATGTGCGCGCCCAGCAATTCGCCGGTTTTCTTGTCGAAAATGGTTTTTACCAATCCGTCGGGCTCGCCCAAGGCGATAGCCTTGCCGTTGCCGACAAAGGGAAAACGCCCCACACGGATTTCGCGTCCCGCTTCCTTGGCTTTGGCTTCGGTCAAGCCGACACTGGCCACCTGTGGCTCGCAATAGGTGCAGCCGGGAATCTTGCTCTTGTCCAAGCCGTGTACCTTCTTGCCGGCAATGGTTTCGACGGCAATGACGGCTTCATGCTCGGCCTTATGCGCCAGCATCGGGGGGCCGGCAACATCGCCGATGGCCCAGATGCCCTCGACATTAGTGCGACCGTGGCCATCCACGACGATGATACCCCGATCGATCTTAACGCCTGCATTTTCCAGCCCGAGATTTTCCGAATTGGCCTGAACTCCGACCGCGGAAATCAGTACATCGGCCTTGATTTCTTTCTTGTCGCCATTCTTGAGTTCAACATGAGCGGTGATACCGTCTTTGGACTTATCGACCTTGGAAACCTTGGCGTCGGTCAGAATCTGGATGCCTCGCTTTTCAAAGCGTTTGCGTGCAAGACCGGAGATTTCCGCATCTTCAACCGGCATAATCTGAGGCAGCAACTCGATTACCGTCACTTCGGCACCCATCGAGCGATAGAAAGACGCAAACTCGATGCCGATTGCGCCCGATCCCATCACTGCGACTGATTTAGGCATCGTTTCGGGCTTGAGCGCTTCGAAATAGGTCCAGATCCTGTCGCTATCGGGCTCAATCCCAGGCAGAACACGGGGCCGTGCGCCCGTTGCGATGATAATGTTCTTGGCCTTGTAGGTCCCCTCACCCAACGTTGTTTTCGGCTTGGGGTGCTGCGGCTCGACTGGGTTCTTTTTCATCGCCTCGACCTTGACCTCGCCGGGTTTCGTAATCGTGGCTTCGCCCCAGATGATATCGACCTTGTTCTTTTTCATCAGGAACTGCACGCCATCGTTCATCCGGCCAGCAATGCCGCGCGAGCGCTTGACGATCTCGGCAATATCGAAGCCGAACTTGTCGGCCTTAAGTCCGTAATCCTTGGCATGACCCATATGGCCGTAGATTTCGGCCGAACGCAGCAGCGCTTTTGTGGGGATACATCCCCAGTTCGAGCAGATGCCGGCCATATGCTCGCGCTCGACAATCGCAGCCTTGAGGCCCAACTGCGATGCACGAATGGCCGCGATATAGCCACCAGGGCCGGCGCCGATCACCAGAACATCGTATTGATCCGCCATTGGTTTACCTCTTTAAAATTGCCGGGCCTATAGCCCTAGAAGTTCGGAAACAAGCGGCGCAAGCGCGTCGCCAATCGCGCGCGTATTCTGCGCGTCGAGATGCACACCGTCTGCAGGATGGGCCTTTGCCACCGTCGCCGCGTCAAAAAAGCTGGCGCCGATGTCGTTTGCGACTCGCGCATAATGCGATGCAAATTCGCGCGATTCCGAAACGCCGCCTTCAAACATGGGTGAAAGGTCGGCGTGAGTCGTATTCGTTGCGTAAGGTGGAGAGACCAGCACGACCTTGGGAACCGGCATGCCTTCGCCATAAGGGAAAGTCATCACGATTTCCGCCAGGCGTTTCATGCCCATCGCAGCGCCGAGCGCGGACCCGCAGATATAGGATTTGAGGTCGTTTGTCCCAAGCATGATGATAACGGCGTCGAGCGGCTTATGTGACGCGAGCAGCGTTGGCAGAATGCGCGCACCGTTTCGATCTGCCATAGCGCTGTGGTCGTCGAACACGGTAGTGCGACCACCCAGGCCCTCCGCGATGACGCGGGCCATGCCGCCCAACCCGACTTCAAGCCGGGTTGGCCAGAGATCCTGGTAGGCATGGCGCCGACCTTCGACGACCGGATCGGAACCGAACGTCAGACTATCGCCATAGGCAAGGATCGTCTTCATGCGCCGCGCCTCCGGTTCAGGCCAGCATCATTACAGGCGTTTCAATCAAAGTCTTGAAGGCTCCAAGGAGTTCTGCACCAAGTGCGCCATCGACCGAGCGGTGATCGCAGGACAGAGTGACCGTCATGAAATTGCCGGACTTGATCTCGCCCTTTTCGACATAGACCCGCTCTTCGCCGGCGCCGACCGCAAGAATCGTTCCATGCGGCGGATTGATCACGGCTCCAAAATGCTTGATGCCGTACATGCCGAGATTGGAAACCGAGGACGCACCGCCCTGATACTCATGGGGAGCCAGTTTCTTGTTGCGGGCGCGGGTGGCCAGATCTTTCACTTCATCGGAAATTTGACGAAGAGTCTTGGTATCACAAGACCTTACGACCGGTGTGAACAGCCCGCCCGGAACAGCGACAGCAACCGCAACATCGGAACGATGGTGGTAAAGGATAGCATCACCAGCCCAGGTTGCGTTGGCTTGCGGAACCTGTTGCAGCGCGAGGGCCCAGGCCTTCATGATAAAATCATTGACCGAAAGCTTATAGGCGGGCTTACCTTCCTTGTCTTTCGGAGCTGCTGCATTGATGTCGGCACGGGCCTTGAGCAGGGCGTCGATACGACAGTCCAGTGTGAGATAGAAGTGTGGCACCGTCTGCTTGGATTCTGTAAGCCGCGCAGCCACGGTTTTGCGCATGCCGTCGGCAGGCACGAGATCGTATGTGCCTTCCTCGTACATCGCGACGACCTGGTTCTTGGAAAGCCCGGTAGCCATAGAAGCACCGGCGACGGGAGCCGGCGAAGCCTTGGACGGCACGCCATCTTTTTTGGCTTTCTCAACGTCGGCTTTGACAATGCGCCCCTTGGGTCCTGTGCCGGAAAGATCCGAAAGCTCGATACCGGCCTCTTTCGCGAGACGGCGGGCCAGCGGCGAAGAGAAAACGCGGCCGCCAGAGTCCTTTGGTGCAGGCGATGGCGCTGATTCTACTTTGGCTTGCACAGGTGCAGGAGCGGCCTTTTCCTCGTCCTTGGAAACTTCCGGCTTTGCTTTTTCTGCTTTTGCGGCAGGGGCCAGAGCGACGTCGCCGATGTCGCCTGCGCTTTCGCCTTCCTCCAGCAACACGGCAATCACGGCGTTGACCTTGACGTTTTCGGAGCCTTCCGAGACAAGAATCTTGCCAATTGTGCCTTCGTCGACGGCTTCAACTTCCATAGTCGCCTTGTCGGTTTCGATTTCGGCAATGACATCGCCTGCGGAAACGCTGTCGCCTTCCTTGACGTGCCACTTGGCTAGCGTGCCCTCTTCCATGGTCGGCGACAGGGCAGGCATTGTGATGTTGATGGGCATCTCGTTGCTCCCTCAGCTCCGGTAGGTCACGGCGTTTACCGCCGCGATGACTTCATCGACGCTTGGCAACGCCAGTTTCTCGAGGTTGGCGGCATATGGCATCGGAACGTCCTTGCCCGTCACACGCGTCACCGGCGCGTCGAGATAGTCGAATGCCTGCTCCATCAAGCGCGCCGCAATTTCTGAGCCGATACCGCCCTGCGGCCAGCCTTCTTCGACGGTGACGCAGCGACCGGTCTTTTTGACCGATTCGATTACCGTCTCAATGTCGAGCGGACGCAGCGTGCGCAAGTCGATCAGTTCGACATCGACCCCGGCATTGACCAGCTTTTCAGTCGCCTGGGTCGCGTAGCGCATGCCCATCGAATAGGACACGATGGTAACGTCCTTGCCCTTTCGGGCTACACGAGCCTTGCCGATAGGCAGAACGAAATCATCCATCTTCGGCACTTCGCCGGTTGAACCGTAGAGAATTTCGTTTTCAAGAAACACAACCGGATTGGGCGAGCGTATTGCTGCCTTGAGCAACCCCTTGGCATCGGCGGCAGTATAAGGCGCAATAACGATCAGACCCGGTACATGGGAGTACCACGCGGAATAATCCTGGCTGTGCTGGGCGCCAACGCGCGCCGCAGCACCATTGGGGCCGCGGAACACCATCGGCGCACTGACCTGTCCGCCAGACATGTAAAGCTGTTTTGCAGCAGAGTTGATGATCTGATCGATGGCCTGCATGCCGAAGTTCCAAGTCATGAACTCGACAATTGGCTTAAGGCCGGCAAAAGCGGCACCTACCGCCAATCCGGCGAAGCCGTGCTCGGTAATCGGTGTGTCGATAACACGTTCCGCACCAAACTCCTGAAGCAGGCCCTGGGTCACCTTATATGCGCCCTGGTACTCGGCCACCTCTTCGCCCATGACAAAGACGTCCTTGTCCGCCCGCATTTCTTCGGCCATTGCGTCGCGCAAAGCCTCGCGAACCGTGATCGTTACCATCTCCACGTCACCGGGAATATCGGGGTCGTCCTGTGGCTTGAACTGCGGCGCTGCCGGAGCATCTGTTGCCTTGGTGGTTGGCTGGGATTGCTCGGCCGCCGCGCTATCGGGACCCGGCTTTTCCGATTCCTTGGGCTCATCAGTACCGGTCTGCGAAGAAGAAACGTCATCGGCGCTTTCGCCCTCGCCGAGCAAGGCAGCAATCGGGGTGTTGACCTTTACCCCTTCAGTGCCTTCGGCAACGAAAATCTTACCGATCGTTCCTTCGTCCACAGCCTCGACTTCCATCGTGGCCTTATCGGTTTCAATCTCGGCAATTGCGTCGCCTGGGGCAACCTTGTCGCCTTCCTTGACGAGCCATTTGGCCAGTGTACCCTCTTCCATCGTCGGAGACAGGGCGGGCATAAGAATATCGGTTGGCATTGCGAATGTTCTCCCTGCCCTTAGAGCGTAATGTCGGTATAGAGCTCGGATGTATCCGGCTCAGGATCGTTGGTCGCAAAGTCTGCCGCCTCGGTGACGATGGCGCGAATTTCCTTCTCGATTTCCTTGAGATCGTCCTCGGTAGCATGACCTTCAGCAAGGATGCGCTGACGCACCTGTTCGATAGGATCGCGCTCGGAGCGCATAGAAGTCACTTCGTCCTTGGAACGATATTTCGCCGGATCGGACATAGAGTGCCCGCGATAGCGATAGGTTAGCATTTCAAGGATGTACGGCCCCTTGCCAGACCGCGCGTGTTCAATCGCGCGCTCCGCCGCTTCCTTGACCAGCCGCACATCCATGCCGTCGACCTGTTCGCCGGGAATGCCGAACGACACGCCGCGCTGGGACAGATCCGTGGTCGATGCCGCGCGCTCAAGCGATGTCCCCATGGCGTATTTGTTGTTTTCGATTATATAGACAACCGGCAGGTTCCAGAGCTTGGCCATATTGAAGCTCTCATAAACCTGCCCCTGATTGGCTGCGCCATCGCCGAAATAGGTAAGCGATACGCTGTCCTCACCGCGATATTTGGATGCAAAGGCAAGGCCAGTACCGAGTGAAGCCTGCGCGCCAACGATGCCATTACCGCCATAGAATCGATGCTCGTTGGAGAACATGTGCATCGAGCCGCCCTTGCCTTTGGACAAGCCGCCCTGGCGGCCGGTCAATTCCGCCATGACCCCCTTAGGATCAAGTCCCATGACGAGCATGTGCCCGTGGTCGCGATACCCAGTTATCTGGGCATCTTCGC
Source organism: Pelagibacterium lentulum (assembly GCF_003992625.1). GTDB lineage: Bacteria > Pseudomonadota > Alphaproteobacteria > Rhizobiales > Devosiaceae > Pelagibacterium > Pelagibacterium lentulum. The sequence continues at coordinate 117,421 of NZ_RZMW01000008.1, forward strand.
CCTTGCGTGAGGCCATGGTAATGCCTGTAACAACAGCTTCCTGCCCAATATACAGGTGGCAAAAACCGCCAATGAGGCCCATGCCATACATCTGACCGGCCTTTTCTTCAAAGCGCCGGATCAGAAGCATTTCACGGAATGCGTAAAGCTCGTCTTCCTTGGAAAATTGAGGGGCATTGGTCTTGGCTTTGGCCTTTGTGGCCGTCGCTTTACGCGCCATGCGGACGTCTCCAGTCGAAATGGATCAAATCCGACACCAGAAGGTGCGCGGATACTGAACAGCAGTGATGCACATTATAGGCTGGATTGCTATCGCAAAAGTGGCAAACGCATCCCTTTTCGACACGCAATTATATGATATTAAACAGAAAAATAAAATTACCTGAATTTCAGTTAACTCTTGATGTTAACCTATATCAAGTTATGCGTCCGTGTCGATGACGATGACAATATCGTCGGGATGGACCAGCCCCAGCAATGCTCGTGCTCGTTCGGTGAGGATATCTGGATCGAGTTTGCGTGGATTAAACAGCGCAATTCTATGCCGATAGGCATCAGCTTCTATTTGAAGAGCAGCTTTTCGAGCGTTGAGTACCGCGATTTCTTCAACCATAGCCTTCTGGCTTTGAATGCCGAACGCACCTGTCAAAACATGGTAGCCAAGATAGCCTTGAAAAGCCAGCAACCCCGCGGTGACCGATAGCTTAAGCAATATTGAGGGACGCTTGATGCGGGTGGGCATGATGACTCGACACTCACAAGGTACTTTATACTGTTAATAGCGCATCAAGCTTAAGGACTGGTTGCCGAGCCTGCCAATTCTGACAAGCAATTGAGAAAGCGAAAACTGCCGCCCCGGTTGCATTCGCGGACAAAATCCTGAAGCGCTTTGCTGTTCGCAAGGTGCTCGGAAATGTCACCGACGATCAGGGCCTTCATTCGGTAATTGGTCAGTTTCTGAAAAAAGCCGCCTGCCTTGCGATTGCGAAGCTCGAAAAAATCCGGGGCCAGGCGCGAGACTGGAATGGCTACCCATTCCGCCTCGCTTCCATAAATTTCGCCCAGCAAATCGAGGGCGCCCTGCTCGTCGTTCAGTTGTAGCCCGTTGTCGTCAACAACGACGATCACCTGTCCACCGATGCTGACGTGTCTCATTATGTCGCCTCACGCATGAGGGGCAGAGACACTGCCCCTATGCCTGTCGTTATCTCAGGCTTTGAGAATAGAGCGGCCTGCATATGTCGCTGCCGTCCCCAAAAACTCCTCAATACGGATGAGCTGATTGTACTTGGCCAGCCGGTCGGAACGAGCAAGCGAGCCTGTCTTGATCTGTCCGCAATTGAGTGCAACGGCGAGATCGGCAATCGTTGAATCTTCTGTTTCGCCGGAGCGATGTGACATGACCGAAGTGTAGGAAGCCTTGTGGGCTGTTTCGACAGCTTCCAGGGTTTCGGAGAGCGAGCCGATCTGGTTGACCTTAACGAGTATCGAATTGGCGACACCCATCTTGATGCCGGATACGAGGCGCTCTGTATTGGTCACAAACAGGTCGTCACCAACAAGCTGAACCTTGTTGCCGATAGTTTCGGTCAATGCCTTCCAACCGTCCCAGTCGTCCTCGGCCATGCCATCTTCAATCGAAATGATCGGGAATCGATTTGCGAGATCCGCCAGGTAACTGACCATTTCGTCTGGGCCGAGCACTCTGCCTTCGCCCTTGAGATCGTACTTGCCGTCCTTGTAAAATTCGGTCGATGCGCAATCGAGTGCGAGGAAAACGTCGTCGCCAGGCGTATAGCCGGCTTTCTCGATGGACCGCATTATAAAGCCCAGGGCGTCCTCGGTTGAACTGAGATTCGGAGCAAAACCGCCCTCATCGCCGACATTGGTATTGTGACCTTCAGCCGCAAGGTTTTTCTTGAGCGTGTGGAAGATTTCTGACCCGATCCGCACAGCATCGGCAATCGAATCCGCGCCGACCGGCATGATCATGAATTCCTGAATATCGATTGGGTTATCCGCGTGTTCGCCCCCGTTGATGATGTTCATCATTGGAACCGGAAGAATGCGAGCGTTCGGGCCGCCGATATAGCGATGCAGCGGCAATGCGCTGGACTCGGCTGCCGCGCGTGCCACGGCCAGGGACACGCCGAGGATGGCGTTGGCACCGAGCTTGCTCTTGTTGGGCGTGCCGTCAAGTTCGATCATGGCACGGTCGATCGTGATCTGGTCGAGCGCATCCATTTCTTCGATTTCGTTGGCAATCAGGGTGTTAATGTTGTCGACCGCATTGAGAACGCCTTTGCCCATATAGGCCTGGCCACCATCGCGCAATTCCACGGCTTCGTGTGCGCCGGTCGATGCGCCTGAAGGCACCGCCGCACGGCCAAAGCTGCCGTCATCGAGCACAACATCAACTTCGACGGTGGGATTACCGCGACTATCAAAAATCTGACGGCCGATGACATCAACAATAGCGGACATAGGAAAAGCCCCTCATCTTTCAAATGGGAATACCAAGCCGCACTTCTATTTGAGGATTGGCAGTGATGAAAGGGTTTGGGGCAAAAATATTGCGGGCAGATGACGATCCACCTACCCGCAAACCGAAGCCTGCTGGTCAGACTAATTCCAGTAAGGATCCACGTTATAGTATTTGTAGGCTTCCTGACGAGCGATCAGCCCGTCATCACGGGTCAGTTCATTGATCGATTTCGCGGGGGCCGCTTCAAGTTCTTCCTTGGAATAGGGCACGACATAACCGTCGGCATCCTTGGAATAATCCAAGCTGGACCAGGGAAGAGGATGATATTTCTCTCCCATCCCAAGAAAGCCACCGAAACCGACGACCGCGAACATGATCGAATTATCCGTCTTGTCGAGGACGATGTCCTCAACAGATCCGATTTTTTCGCCGTTCATATTGTATACGCTTGTGCCAACGGCCTTTGTTGCGCGAATTGCCGTTGTATGACCGGACGCTGTGGGCATGAGAACCTCCTGTTGGTCTTTTGTTTGCACAGGAACAACGTCAGGAGGTCAACGAGGTTCCAGCCCGCCAAAGTGTCTGCAAACTGAGGCGCAGCAGGCGCGAACCATCAGGTCTCTTCGCTTTCATTGCGAAGATGCCCGTCAAGGCGCCGCATTTGCAGCGCTTTTTCTGCTTCGATTTTCTGCTTCTCGGTCTTTGTACGCCCAAAAAGCAGACGATTTTCGTCCGCCTGCTTCTCTTTTTCCGCCTTGGCTTTGCGTTTGCGAGCCGCTCGCAGATTGACGATCTCGGCCATAATGCTTGTTAAACCAACCGGCTTTGCTCGACTGCCGCTGAAATGAAAGACTCAAACAGCGGGTGCGGCTCAAACGGGCGAGACTTCAGTTCGGGATGATATTGTACCCCGATAAACCAGGGGTGATCGGTGCGCTCGACAATTTCGGGCAACTGACCATCCGGTGAAAGGCCTGAAAACAGCAGGCCATTGGCTTCGAGCACCTTCCGGTACTTCATGTTGACTTCATAGCGATGCCGATGGCGTTCCGAAATCCGGTTGGTTCCATAAATGTCGGCTACGCGGCTGCCACGCACGAGCTGGGCTGGATACGCACCAAGACGCATTGTGCCGCCGAGATCGGTATCCTCGCCGCGCTTTTGCTTTTCGTTTTCCTTGACCCATTCGGTCATCAGGCCAACGACGGGCTCCTTGGTTGGCCCAAACTCGGTGGAACTGGCCTTTTCAATACGTGCTGTGTTGCGTGCGGCCTCGATGCACGCCATCTGCATTCCGAAGCAAATGCCAAAATATGGTACATCACGTATGCGAGCAAATCGGGCAGCGTTGATCTTGCCTTCCGCACCGCGCTCGCCAAAGCCGCCCGGTACCAGAATCCCGTGGATACCTTCCAGATATGGCGCGGGATCATCGCGCTCGAACACTTCAGAATCGATCCATTCGATATTGACCTTCACCCTATTGGCGATGCCACCGTGAAAGAGCGCTTCGGAAAGTGACTTATAGGCATCTTTAAGGCCGGTATATTTGCCGACAATGGCAATATTGACCTGCCCTTCGGGGTTGTGGATGCGATGCGAAATCTCGCGCCAGCCTTCAAGCTTGGGCTCCGGCGCGTCCTTGATACCAAAGGCGGCAAGCACTTCCGCATCAAGTCCTTCCTCGTGATAGGCAATTGGCACGTCATAGATCGAGGCGACATCAAGTGCCTGAATAACCGCTGTCGGGCGGACATTGCAGAACAACGACAGTTTGCGTTTTTCGCTTTCCGGGATCGGTCGATCACAGCGCACCAGCAATACATCCGGCTGAATACCGATCGAACGCAACTCCTTTACAGAGTGCTGAGTTGGTTTGGTCTTGAGTTCACCCGCGCTTGGGATGAAAGGCATCAGGGTAAGGTGAACGAAAACGGCGTCGCCCCTGGGCAACTCGTTGCCAAGCTGGCGGATTGCTTCGAGGAAAGGCATAGCTTCGATATCGCCGACCGTGCCGCCGATTTCGCAAAGCACGAAATCGTACTCCTCGTTATCGGACACGACGAAATTCTTGATTTCGTCGGTGACGTGCGGGATCACCTGGACGGTCGCGCCGAGATAGTCGCCCCGGCGTTCCTTGGTCAGAATATCGGAATAGATGCGGCCGGTCGTGATATTGTCCTGCTGATTGGCGGAACGACCTGTGAAGCGTTCATAATGGCCTAGATCGAGATCGGTTTCCGCACCATCATCGGTCACAAACACTTCGCCATGCTGGTACGGCGACATGGTTCCGGGATCTACATTGAGATAGGGGTCGAGCTTGCGCAGGCGGACTTTGTAGCCACGCGCCTGCAGCACAGCGCCCAACGCTGCGGATGCGAGTCCCTTTCCAAGAGAGGACACCACGCCACCGGTTATGAAAACGTACCGAGTCATGGGATTTCACCTTACATAAGATCAGTCAAAATCGAAGCGCGTTTTTGCACGAATGCAGGAAACGCACACAAAAAAGAAGGGGATGTTTCCATCCCCATTCTTCTGGTCATTCAAGACCCGGCTAGTTTGCCGGTGCCTCCTCCTCTTGGGCAGGAGCCTCTGGCGCTGTCATCGCCTCTCCGGGAAGCAGCAAATCTTCCCCTCCAGCGGGAGCAGCGGGTGCCTCGACATCATCGGTTGGCGCCGCTGGCAGAGCAGGAACGCTCAAGTCATCATTACCAGTTCCCATTGCATCAAGCGCATCGAGAACCGATGCCGGCGAGCCATCGCCCTGCACCGCACGATCAAGAATAGTGCCCGAGCCACGTTCAACCTGGCTTACAATAGTCAGGCCAATTGCCGTGAGCATGAACAGCGTTCCAAGAATGGCTGTCGTTCTGGTGAGCAGATTTGCAGAGCCGCGCGCGGACATAAGTCCGCCGCCGCCACCACCGCCCATCCCCAGCCCGCCCCCTTCGGAGCGCTGCAGCAGGATTACGACGATCATGGCGAGCACAATCAGCAGATAGGCGACAATCAGTACCGTTGCCATAGGTCAGGGATGTCCTTCAGGTCTTCAAAGCCAAAAGGGCCGCGCAAAGCGCGACCGAGCCTTATATCTTTATTGCGGACCGCTGATACAAGCCAAACTGGCTTTTTGGCTTCGCACAACGACGGTGTTGTGGCGCGTTCTACACGGAAAAATATCCAAATGCCAGATGTCAGCACCACTTTTCGACATACCGCTCAAGCAGCGGAAATAATACCGAAAAAGTCGTCTGCAAGCAGGCTTGCGCCGCCGACCAAGGCGCCATCGACATTCTCAATCGCTAGAATTTCCCCGGCATTTGCGGGTTTTACCGAACCGCCGTAGAGAATGCGGGGCGTTGGCCCGGCCGCTCCATATCTTTTTGTCAGCTTAGATCGAATGTGGGTGTGCATTGCGGCAATGTCTGCCAGCGTGGGTGTTTTCCCGGTCCCGATGGCCCAAACAGGCTCATATGCAACAACAACCCGATCTGGGCTTTCGGTTTCAGGTAGCGATCCGGCAAGTTGCTCGGAAACAACCTGATTCGCCCGCCCAGTCTCACGTTCGGCCTCGGTTTCACCAACGCATACAATAGGCGTCAGACCGGCACGCAGCGCCGCCATTGCTTTTGCCTTAACTTGACTGTCGGTTTCGCTGTAATCCGAGCGACGCTCGCTATGGCCAACAATGACATAGGTTGCGCCGGCGTCTGCGAGCATTTGTGCGCTGACGTCTCCGGTATGGGCTCCCTGCTCGCTGGCGTGACAGTCCTGCCCACCGACGGCAATTGCCGTACCCTTAACCGCTTGAAAGAAGCGTTCGACAAGTGTGGCGGGCGGGGCAATCAAAATATCCACATCGGCAAGGTCGGCGCCGGAAAGGTGATTGCGCAATTTAGTAACTTCGCTCAATGCGGCCCCGGTTCCGTTCATCTTCCAGTTTCCCGCGATCAGCGGACGCAACGCGTTGCTCATGAATTCTCCTCAACTACATCTTGCTATGGCCAATCGAATGGCTTACCCCGGCTTCTGACACGCCTTGCGACGCTCAATGGTCCCTGTCTATTATGCGCGCGCCTCAAATGCCACTGGGTTTTAGAACGGAAAAAGATGCTCGATAGTCTTCGTAATGCAGGCCGGTCCTGGGTAGCCAAAGTGTTGATCGGTGTTCTTATTCTCGCCGTGGCAGGTTTTGGTATTCCAAGTGTTTTTCTGGATCTCAACGCAAATACAGTTGCGCGTGTCGGGGATCAGAATGTGACCGCGCGCGATTTTGATCGTCTTTATCGTAGCCAGCTCAATCAGTTTGCGGCTCAGACAGGTCAATCGCTAACCGCGCAGCAAGCGCTTGCGTTCGGTGTACCGGGTTCCGTTCTTGGGCAGTTGGCGAACGATGCCGCTATCGAGACGCTGGCGCAACGGCTTGATCTTGGTGCATCCGACGAGCGGCTTGCCGCATTTGTTCGACGGGACCCCTCTTTTGCCGGCGCGCTTGGAGCATTTGATCGCAGTGAGTTTGTCGCCGTTCTGCGGCAGGCCGGCTATACGGAAAGCGAGTATCTCAATCTTCAGCGCCGCGCAGCAAAGCGTGAGCAGGTTGGCGCAATCTTTGACGGTCTTGCCTTGCCTCAAACGGCATTCGATATCGCCCGCGCATATGAGAACGAGCGGCGCGTGATAGAGTTTATCGAGCTGAACCCCGTTTTGTTTGCCGTTATCGACGAACCAAGCGAGGAGGAACTCGCTCAGTTTTTCGAGGAAAACCAGAATCGGTTTCGCACTGAGGAAACCCGTCGCGTTCGTGTTTTGCCACTTACCGCCGAGACGCTGGCCGCCGGCATTGAAGTTTCTGACACGGAAATAGAGGCCGAGTACGAACGCACCTCCAGTCAATATCAGACTGTCGAGCGCCGTTCAGTTCATCAACTCGTGTTGGCAAATGAGGAAATCGAGACAATCTTTACCCAAGGATTGGCAGATGGCGTTTCGTTTGAAGACCTTGTTGCTGAGGCCGGTGCGGAAGGTCGGGTGCAGGCACTCGGGACGCTTCAGCAATCGCAGATGACCGATACTTCTCTGGCTAATGCCGCGTTCGGCCTGGAGGAAGGCGAGTTTGCGATCATTTCCGGCGCACAGGGGCCGCGCGCCATCTGGGTGTCCGAAATCATTGAAGGCGGCGTTCAGCCGCTTGACGAGGTTCGCGATGCAATCGAGCGCAGCCTCGCTACAAGCCGGGCACAGGGACTTTTGCTCGATGCCTTTGATGCAATCGATGAAGCGCGAGCAGCCTTTCAGCCAATTGATGACGTGGCTGCTCACTTCGGGCTGGCGATTTATGAGCTTGATCTAACGCGTTCGGGCGATGCTCTTGCAGAAATTGACGCTATTCCAGCCGATGCGCGCTCCAATGTCACACAACAGATTTTTGATGCATCGGAAACCGCGAACATAACACCCGCGATTAATCTGGGCTCTAATCGTACGGTCTTTTTCGAGATCGAGAACGTGCAGCCGGTGCGCGATCAAACGCTTGACGAGGTTCGTGACGAGGCAATTGCGGCATGGCAGGAGTTGCAGTCCGAACTGAGCATGATCGCGGCCGCTGAAGATATGGTTGCTTCTCTCGATTCCGGCGCGGATATGTTCATGACCGCCTCTCAGGCTGGCCAGATCCCGCAGGTATCCCAGGCATTCAGTCGTGACGGTTCGGGTGATGCTACGATCGGTGCAGATGTAGCGCGGGCCGCATTTATGGGCACGGTGGGAGCCGCAGGTTATGCGCCCATAGCCTCGGGAGAAGTGGTAGTTTTCCAAGTAACCGAGGTCATGGAAGCTGATGCCGACGCACAATCCAATATCGCAGCGGCGCTTTCAGCGAATTTCCCCGATCAGATGTTTGGTAGCTTCGTGGAAGGTTTGCGTGAAGACACGCCTATCCGCATCAATGAATCAACGCTCAATCGCTTGATTGGGCTCGAATAGGACACAAAGGCGTTATTTATGAGTGACGAGTTTGACGCCTTTGCTAAAATCTATGAGTCCGGCGCTGGGCAGGTGTTGTTCCGGAGGATCGTTGCCGATCTTGAAACGCCGATCGGCACTTATCTGAAGTTGGCCGAGGGGCGCAAATACAGCTTTCTTCTCGAATCGGTGGAAGGCGGAGCGGTTCGTGGCCGTTATTCGATTATCGGTCTTGAGCCTGATCTGCTGTGGCGCGTTAAAAACGGCAAGGCCGAAATCAACCGCAAGGCAGGGCTAGATCCGGATAGCTATGAGCCTGAACCCGGTCTGCCGCTCGACGCGCTACGGAATCTCATTGCCGAAAGTCAAATCGACATGCCTGACATTCTGCCAGCCAACTCGGCGGGTGTTTTCGGCTATCTCGGGTACGATATGGTGCGCTTCATGGAAGTGCTGCCGGATAACAATCCAGATGACCTCGGACTGCCCGACGCCATCATGATGCGCCCTTCCATCCTGGCTGTCTTCGACACGCTCAAGGATGAACTTTTCCTCTCCGCGCCGGTTTATCCGCGCGAAGGTGTTACGGCACGGCAAGCGTTAGAATCCGCCAATGAGCGGATCGAAGACGCAATCGCGCGCTTGGGACGTGCCCTGCCCCGCAGTATCGATTTGCCCGATCTCGATGCCATCGAAATCAAGAGCAATACGACCCGTGACGAATATTTCAACATGGTTCGTATCGCGCAGGATTATATTGCCGCTGGCGATATCTTTCAGGTCGTTCTCAGCCAGCGCTTTCAGGCGGACTTTTCCTTGCCGCCCACTGCTCTTTACCGTGCGCTCCGCCGCACCAATCCGTCCCCCTACATGTATTTTCTTGAGTTGGGCGATTTTGCCGTCGCTGGCTCGAGCCCAGAAATTCTGGTTCGAGTCGATGATGGTGAGGTAACGATCCGGCCGATTGCCGGAACGCGCAAACGTGGCGCTACGCCGGAACGTGACAAGGAGCTGGCCGACGAACTTCTGAACGATCCCAAGGAGTTGTCCGAACATCTGATGTTGCTCGACCTGGGGCGTAACGACGTTGGACGCGTTGCAAAGATTGGGACCGTAAAGGTTACAGACAAGTTCTTCCTCGAATACTATTCCCACGTCATGCACATCGTTTCCAATGTCGTGGGTGAGCTCGATCCTAAATATGACTACATCGATGCGCTCTCGGCTGGTTTCCCAGCAGGCACGGTGTCTGGCGCCCCTAAAGTACGCGCAATGGAGATCATTGACGAACTTGAGAAGGCCCGGCGCGGTGTCTATGCCGGATGCGTGGGCTATTTCGGCGCCGATGGCCGTATGGACACCTGTATTGTGTTGCGCACGGCAATTCTAAAGGACAACAAGCTCTACGTTCAGGCAGGCGCAGGTATTGTCGCCGATAGCAAGCCGGACCTTGAGCAGATGGAATGCGAGAACAAAGCACGGGCCCTTTTCAGTGCGGCGGAAGAAGCGCTACGCTACGCAGGCGAAGCGAAGGTTGGCCAATAATGCGCGTACTCGTCATCGATAATTACGACAGTTTTACCTACAATCTCGTCCACTATATCGGCGAGCTTGGGGCTGACACTGAAGTTGTGCGCAATGACAAGATCACCCTCGACGATATCGCCCAAAAGGCACCGGAAGCGATCGTTCTGTCTCCCGGCCCCTGCACTCCCAACGAAGCGGGCATATGTATGCCGGTGATATCGCGCTTCGCGAATGAGATTCCCATTTTCGGCGTTTGCCTTGGCTTACAGTCGATTGGCGCGGCGTTTGGTGGCGAAGTCGTGCGCGCGCCGGTGCCGATGCACGGCAAGGTTTCAACTATTACACATGATGGTCGGGGCGTGTTTCGAGGACTCAACAAGCAGTTTGAGGCAACGCGGTACCATTCGCTTGTCGTGCGCGAAGATAAACTGCCGGTCGAACTCACAGTTACCGCACGATCCGGCGACAGCCAGATAATGGGCCTGCAACACCGGTCGCTACCGGTTCACGGCGTGCAATTTCATCCCGAAAGTATTTCGTCGGAAAACGGCCACGCAATCTTGCAGAATTTTCTCAATATCGCCCGAGATTTCAATAAAGACCGTGCAGCCTGACGGTGCCGGAGGGGGACGCCAGTGGACATAAAAACCGCCCTTAATCGCATTGCCCTGGGCAAGGATCTGACCGGCACGGAAATGCGCGCCGTAATGAGCATCATCATGTCAGGTGAGGCTACGCCCGCTCAGATCGGCGCATTTCTGATGGGGATGCGAGTAAAAGGCGAAACCGTTGGTGAGATTGCCGCAGCCGTATCGATATTGCGTGAGAAGATGGTGCCGGTCGTCGCTCCGGTTGATGCAATCGATATTGTCGGCACGGGCGGCGATGGCGCTGGAACGCTCAATATTTCGACCGGCGCTGCATTGGTCGTCGCTGGCGCTGGCGTTCCTGTGGCAAAGCACAATAACCGCGCCCTTTCGTCAAAGGCCGGGTCCGCCGACACGCTGCAGACGCTTGGCATCAACCTTGATTTGGAAGCATCCGCAATCGAAGCCTGCATTGCCCAAGCAGGCATTGGCTTCATGTTTGCGCCCAACCACCATCCTGCCATGCGCCATGTCGGTCCGGCGCGGATGGAGATGGGTGTGCGCACGATGTTCAATCTGCTCGGGCCGCAATCCAACCCTGCGGGTGTTAAGCGTTACGTGCTCGGAGTTTACGATCGCGAATGGGTTGAGCCGGTGGCTGCAGCACTGCTTGCCAATCAAGCCCAGTCGGCATGGGTCGTTCATGGCGATAGCGGTCTTGATGAATTGTCGACAACGGGGCCGTCTTTTGTCTCACAGATCAAGAACGGCAACCTGACGAGCTTTGAAGTGACACCGGAAGAAGCGGGCCTTTCGCGCTCAACGCTTGACGACATCATTGGTGGCGATCCCGAACACAATGCGCGCGAGCTTCAAAAGCTGCTGGACGGCAAACTTAGCGCCTATCGTGACATTGTGCTGCTCAATGCCGCTGCGGCATTTATTGTTGCGGATAAGGCGCAAACACTCAAAGAAGGCGTTGCACTAGGTGCCCAGAGCATCGATAGCGGCAAGGCAAAGGCTACGCTGGAAAAACTGGTTTCTGTTTCGCAAGGTATGGCATGACCGATATTTTAAGGCGCATCGAAGCCTACAAGCGCGACGAGATTGCGGCGGCAAAAGCTGCGCAGCCGTGGGCGGAAGTCGTCGCGCGCGCACACGATCAGGAGCCGCCCCGCGGCTTCGTCGATGCCATCAAGGCGAAACGAAGTGCAGGCGCCTACGGTCTGATTGCAGAAATCAAGAAGGCCAGCCCGTCCAAAGGACTTATCCGACCTGATTTCGATCCCCCCGCTCTTGCCAGGGCCTATGAGGAAGGCGGGGCCGCATGCCTTTCGGTGCTCACCGATACGCCATCTTTTCAGGGCGCACCCGAATTTCTCGGCCAAGCGCGCGCTGCAACGTCGTTACCGGCTCTGCGGAAAGACTTTTTGTTTGAAACGTATCAGGTTGCAGAAGCGCGAGCGTGGGGCGCCGACTGCATTCTCATTATTCTTGCTTCCGTCGACGACGAAGCGGCGCGGTATTTGCTCGATGCTGCGGCCGAGTGGGGCATGGACGCGCTGGTGGAGGTGCATGATGAGCCGGAAATGGTGCGCGCGCTAGAGCTGGGCGCCAGTTTCATTGGCATCAACAACCGCAATTTGCGCACTTTCGAGGTAACGCTGGATACGACGTTACAGCTGGCCAGGATGGTTCCTGAGGATCGTCTGCTGGTCAGTGAGAGCGGTATTTTCACCCATGAAGACGTGCAGTTTCTTAAGCGCGAATGCGGTGTCGGAGCATTTCTTGTGGGCGAAAGTCTCATGAGGCAGGACGATGTGAGCGCCGCAACCCGATTGCTTTTGACAGGCCAGAACTGATGGCTGAACCCCTCACCCATCTCAATGAGCGGGGCGAAGCCCATATCGTCGATATCGGCGACAAGGATGAAACGCGGCGCGTGGCTGTCGCGCAGGCGGAGCTTAACGCAACATCTGAAATCGTCGCTGCTATTTTGCAGGGTGGGCTGAAGAAGGGCGATGCAGTGGCGGTTGCGCGCGTCGCGGGTATTATGGCGGCCAAAAAGACATCGGAGCTCATCCCGCTTTGCCACCCTATCCCGATTACCAAGATCGCGATCGATATTGCTGAAGGTAAGTCGAGAGACATCATCGTGGTGCAGGCGCGCGTTGAAACAACTGGCCGCACCGGGGTTGAGATGGAAGCTTTGACTGCGGCATCGGTTGCTGCGCTCACGCTTTACGATATGGCGAAGGCGCTCGATAAATCGATGACCATAACCAACGTCGCTCTGCTGGAAAAAAGCGGCGGGAAATCCGGCGATTTCACACGGGGTGCATGATGCTGCTGCCGGTTGATGAGGCTATCGCAACGATTGTCGAGGCCAGCGCTGCGCTACCCTCGGAGACAATCGATCTGCACCACGCCTCGGGCAGAACGTTGGCCGCACCTGTTGTCGCCAAGCTCGATAATCCCCCCTTCCCAGCAAGCGCGATGGACGGATATGCCGTCCGCGCAGCAGATGTGACTGAAGGAGCGGTGTTAAAGCAGATCGGAGAGGTGTCGGCGGGCGCTTTGCCAATCGGCCTCACGGTCGCTCCCGGCACATGTGTTCGCATTTTTACCGGTGCTGCGGTTCCTGATGGCGCTGATGCGGTCATTATGCAGGAGGACACAGAAGCCTCTGCCGCAGGCATCTTGTTCAAAACAAGTGCAGCCGCCGGGCGCAACATCCGCAAGAAAGGCAATGACTTCCAGGCTGGCGATGTGCTGTTGCAGACCGGAACAGCGCTTGGGCCGGCGCAGATGGCGCTTGTCGCGGCCGGAAACAATGCGCAGGTCATCGTGTGCAGGCGCCCACATGTTGCCCTACTTGCAACAGGCGATGAGCTTCTGCCGGTTGGATCTGCGCCCGCACCAGGCCAGATCATTTCTTCAAATACGACCGGTTTGAGCGCTGTATTTGGCGGAGCTTGTAACGTGACTGATTTTGGCATCGCGCCTGACGATCGCGCAGTGCTCGGCTCTATTTTGCAGACGATGCTAGCACGCGAGCCCAATGTTATTGTCACAACCGGTGGCGCCAGTGTCGGCGAGCATGATTTTGTGCAGGAAATGCTGATTGCCAATGGCGTCGAGATCGGGTTTTGGCGGCTCGCGATGCGGCCTGGAAAGCCGCTGATGTTCGGTCGTAAAGGCAACACGCTCGTTTTCGGACTGCCAGGAAATCCGGTTTCGGCACTGGTGACTGCGCAGGTTTTCGTCCTGCCCGCGATAAGAGCGATGTTGGGGCAGGAGCAAACTACCCCTTTGACTATACCGCTGGGCGCCGACCTGCCTGAAAACGGAAGCCGTCGGCATTATGTTCGCGCTCGACTGCAACGCGGATCGGATGGACAGACATGCGCGGTGCCAATCGGCGAGACCGATAGCGGGCACCTATCGTCCCTCGCTCAGTCAGATTGCCTTATCATTCAGCCAGAAAACGCCCCGGCCATGGGGGCCGGAACGCTCGTTGACGTGCTGCCGCTTTAGATTTTGCCTGCCAAGGCATTGTCGAAGATGGACAGCGCGAGTTCCTTTGTGAACTTTTGAGGATTGCCGCCCGCCGTGGGATCAACAATCGCCATGTCGCCGATCAGGTCGCGCTGGTTTGCATCCACACCAAATTCCGCCAAGCTATGCGGTACTTCGAGGCTTTTACGCAATTTCAGGATAAGGTCCATGAAGGTGTCAAAGCCGGGCTGTAGCCCCAGATAAGCCGACAGCCTGATAATCCGTTCTTCGATGACTCCTCTGTTGGCGGCCAGCACATAAGGCATGAAGACCGCGTTGGTCATGCCGTGATGCTTGTCGTAAAGCGCTCCCACCGGGTGCGAGAGTGCATGAATGCCACCGAGTCCCTTCTGGAAAGCGGTTGCGCCCATTGCCGCAGCGCTCATCATATGGCCACGCGCTTCCAGATTATCAGGTGTTTCTGCCACCTTGGGCAGGTTTTCGATTGAAAGGCGTATGCCCTCAAGGGCTATGCCATCCGCCATCGGGTGATAGCCGGGCGCACAATAGGCTTCAAGGCAGTGGGCAAGTGCGTCAAAACCGGTGCCGATTGTGATGAAGCGCGGCATTCCGACCGTCAGTTCCGGGTCGGCGATAACGACTTTGGGCATCATTAGCGGATGGAAGATCACTTTCTTGGTGTGGGTCGTCTCATCGGTGATGACCCCTGCCCGCCCGACCTCTGATCCGGTCCCGGCCGTTGTGGGCACTGCGATGATCGGTAAGATGCCGTCGGGATCGGCGCGCGTCCACCAGTCGCCTATATCCTCGAAATCCCACATGGGGCGGGTCTGCCCGGCCATGAAGGCGATGACTTTGGCAGTGTCCAACCCTGAACCGCCGCCAAAGGCGATGACGCCATCGTAGCCGCCTTCTCGTAACACTTTGATGCCAGCCTCCACATTAGCGGAAACTGGATTGGGTTTGACGTCTGAAAACAGGCCTGTTTCGATGCCTGCGGCTTTCAGCAAATCCAGCGTCTTTCGGGTTACTGGCAGGTCTGCAAGGCCGGAATCGGTGACGAGCAAAGGTTTTTTGATGCCCGCGTCTGCAAGCACTTGCGGCAGTTCTGCGATGCGGCCCGCGCCAAAGCGCATAGCGGTCGGATAGTTCCAGTTCGATTGATAGTTCATTCTATACCGCCTTGAAATGCAATGATTTTGGCTGTGTCAGGCTATGGTAGCCAAGTTCGCTCAGTGCCGCGCCCCTGCCTGTGTCTTTTACCCCGGTCCAGACGAGCGCCGGATCGAGATAGTCGCACCGGTTGGCAAACACAGTGCCCGTTTCGATCTTGAGCGCCAGTCGGGCAGCAGCATCGAGATCCCGAGTCCAGACGGAAGCCGTCAGACCATAGGGGCTATCATTCATCAGGCCGATGGCTTCGGCGTCATCGGCAACTTTCATGATCCCGACAACAGGCCCGAAGCTCTCATCCCGCATAACCGACATCTGATGATTGACGTTCACCATGACTTCCGGGGCGAGATAGGGTGAGCCTTCGCCCCTGTCTTCGCCGTTGAGCAAGGTTGAGGCGCCACTGCGTTTGGCCTGAGCGATCTGGCTGCGCACGTGATCTGCGAAATCGGCGCGCGCCATCGGCCCGACGAGGGTGGATTTGTCCAGTGGATCGCCGAGGGTCCAACCCCTTGCACTTTCTACAAAACGCTCAAGGAAGTTGTCGTAAAGCTCTGAATGAACATAGATTCTTTCAATTCCACAACAGCTTTGCCCCGAATTGAAAAACGCGCCATCGACTAGATTGTCGACCGTGGCATCAAGATCGGCATCGGCACGGACATAGGCGGGGTCCTTGCCGCCAAGTTCAAGGCCGAGCGAGGCGAATGTGCCCGCGGCGGCTTTTTCGATCCTTCGTCCGCCTTCAACCGAGCCGGTAAACTGGACGTGGTCGATTAATCCGGACGCTATGAGTTTCTCGGTATCACCGTGACTTAGAACAAGATTTTGGAACACTCCTTCGGGCAGACCGGCTGTTTTTGCTGCAATAGCAATGCGCTCGCCGACAAGAAGCGTCTGGCTGGCGTGTTTTAACAAAACCGCATTGCCAGCCATCAATCCGGGGATGATGGCATTGATTGCGGTCATGTAAGGATAGTTCCATGGGGCTATGACGAGGACAAGTCCCAGCGGTTCGCGGACTATCTTGCGATCAAAGCCGGATTTCTCGGGTAGAATGATCGGGCTAAGCGATTGTTCTGCAATGGCAATCATGTGCCGCGCGCGTTCTTCCATGCCGCGCGATTCCCCACCGAAACGGATGGGACGGCCCATTTGCCAGGCAAGTTCAGGAACGATCTCGGAATTTTGGGCCAGCAGCGCATCAACAAAGGCGCCGACCAGTTTTGCGCGCTCGGCGATAGGCGTGTGAGCCCATTCTTTTTGGGCGCTTTTGGCTTTAGTAACCGCCGCATCGATTGCTGTGCCATCGGCATAAGGACGCTCGGCATAGACGCTGCCGTCGATGGGAGAGATGATTTTGACCATATCGGTCATAGGCTGGAATTCCTTCGCTTAACGGAAAGTTTCGACCAATTTACTCGGGTTAAATTCTCAAAATCGCCGCTTAACGGAAAATTATGCGGCAAGATTTTGATTGCGGCATGTCAGTAGCGCTCGAAGCCGCGTTTTACCTCCCAATCGGTGACCCGACGATCATATTCGAGTTGTTCCCAACGCGCGGTATGAACGTAGTGATCGACCACCTGATCACCTAAGGCTTCACGCAGCATGGTCGAACCCTCGAGTGCTGAAATTGCAGCGCGGAGCGTTTTGGGAACATCACGAAGATCTTCGCCGATATATGCGTCGCCTGCATAGGGCGGATCGAGTTCGAGTTTGTCCTCGATGCCCTTGAGGCCAGCGGCGATAAGACCGGCATAAGCGAGATAGGGATTTAGGTCCGCGCCCCCGATACGGCACTCGATGCGCACGCCCTTGGTATTCTCGCCGCAAAGTCTGAAACCGGCCGTCCGGTTATCACGGCTCCAGATCACCTTGGTTGGTGCAAACGTGCCAGCCTGGAAGCGCTTGTATGAATTGACATAGGGCGCGAGGAACCAAGTGATATCGTCGGCGTACTTGATCTGCCCGGCAACGAAACTCTTCATGAGCTGTGACATGCCGAACTCGTCGGTGTCGTCGGCAAATATATTCAGCCCGTCCTTGGCCAGCGACATGTGGATATGACTCGACGATCCGGCGAGATCATAATTCCACTTGGCCATGAAGGTTACGGCCTTGTCCTGCGCGTGCGCGATTTCCTTGATCGCGTTCTTGATCACGACATGCCGGTCGGCCATCGTGAGGGCCTCGGCATATTTGACATTGATCTCTTCCTGCCCTGGGCCCCACTCGCCCTTGGAGTTCTCAACCGGAATACCAGATGCCTGAAGTTGCCGCCGGATGGCGCGCATGACCGGCTCTTCCTTGGTCGTCTGGAAGATATGGTAATCTTCGATGTAATAGCCCGCCGTTTTTGGGTTGGTGTAGCCCCGCTCATAGAGCGCACGGAAATCCTCATCGAAAAGATAAAATTCGAGCTCGGATGCAAAATGGGCGGTCAGGCCCATCGTCTCAAGCCGCGCAAGCTGCTTTTTGAGGATGGCGCGTGGCGAATGGGGCACCGGCTCGCGATGATGGTGATCGACAAGATCACACAGCACCAGAGCCGTGCCCTCAAGCCATGATGCAATCATCAGGGTTGAGAGATCAGGCAGCATGACGAAATCGCCATAGCCCTGCTTCCAGTTTGCGGCCGCATAGCCCGGCACCGGTTCCATGTCGATGTCGTTGGCCAGTAGATAGTCGCAGCCATGGGTTTCTTCGAGCGCACCGTCGAGAAAGAATTCGGCCTGAAACCGCTTGCCAATCAGCCGCCCCTGCATATCCGGAAAGCAGACAAGGACGGTATCGATCCTTCCCAGGGCGACATCGGATTTGAGCGCGTCAAGACTATAGGCGGTCATTTGAAGTTCCCGGTTTTGTTATTGTTGGCTTCTAGAACCGGCCGCGCATTTGAACGGTTGCGCGACCGGCATCCCCCAAAGGATCAAGAGTAGCGATATGGCGCGCCGGCAGCGCGCATGGTTTCCGCGTAGTTTTTGAGAATTTCGACGACCCGGCGGTTGCGATCCGATGTTTCGGCAACCTCGTCCCAGAAGGCCATCGCTTCGTTTTCGACGGTCTGCCATTCGGACTCGGGGATTGTCGTCAGTTCCAGTTTGCCGCCGGTGGTGCGGTAGTGTGCTTCGCCCCACCAATACCAGTGCTGGCGGTAATAGTGCGAGGAGTCGATCGTGAGTTTGTAGAGCGTCTGGAGATGCTCGGGCAACTCGTTCCAACGGTCCTCATTGACAAAATACGACCCCGCCCAGGCGCCGGAAATGTTGTTGGTCAGATAGTGCGAGGTAATGTCCGCCCAGCCTACGGTGTAGGTTTCGGTGGCACCGCACCATGCAACGCCATCGAGTTCACCGGTCTGGATCGCAACTTCGATGTCTTCCCATGGCAGAGTGACCGGAACGACGCCGAAACGCTCAAGGAAGCGTCCGCCTGTCGGGAAGGTGAAGACGCGCAGACCGCGCAGATCTTCAAGCGAGTTGATGGCGCGGGTGGTTACGAAGTTGCAGGGGTCCCATGCACCGGCGCTGAGCCACTTTACGCCGGGAATCTCGTCATAGGCCTCTTCCCAGATTTCCTTGAGGCCGTACCATTCCCAAAGGACCGGCACATCGAGTCCGTAACGTGAGGCGAACGGGAAATAGGCGCCGAATACGGAGACATCGACCGGGGATGCCATGGAATCGTCGTCCGACTGCGCTCCGTCCAACGTACCCTGCTGAACGGCGCGGAAAAGCTCGCCCTGCGGCACGAGCTGGTCGGCTGTATAGAGTTCGATTTCCATTTCGCCGTTCGCGGCCTTGTTGAAGGCTTCGATCTGCGGCTGGATAACGTGTTCGGCCAATGCCGGGCCGGCATAGGTCTGAACCCGCCAACGGATCGGGCTTTGCGCCTTTACGTAAGGCATAGCCAGAGCCGTGGTGCCAACGGCACCGGCCGTTACAGCGCCGGCTTTTTTGAAAAAGCCGCGACGTGTCGTCTTTATCTTGTCAGTCATGATGCATTCCCTTCCTTTGAGTCATGATGCGGCCTCATCCGGCAGCCCTGCCGTTCCCACTCAGACCGCGATTGCTTTCCCACCTTCAGTCTTGCCTATGTTCGGCCTCCGTCAGTTGATTGCATTTACAGATCATTGTCCGTCCCGCCGTTAGCGCCCCGCATAGAGATTGGGCAGCCAGAGCGCCAAATCAGGGAAGATCATCAGAATGACGATCGTGAGCACCATGAGCATCACGAACGGGAAAATGGACTGGTAGATATCGCTTAGACTGATCTCTGGCGGCGCCATGGCGCGCATGAGGAACAGATTGTAACCAAAGGGCGGCGTGATATATGCGATCTGGCAGGTAATCGTGTAGAGAATGCCGAACCAGATCGGGTTGAAACCGAGCGTGATGACCAGCGGAATATAGAGCGGTGCCACGATGACCAGCATGGCGGTATCGTCAAGGAACATGCCGAGCACGAGAAAGCTGGCCAGCATCATGATCAGGATGAACCAGGGATCGAGGACCCAGGTATCGAGCAACAGCCCGCGGATGGCGCGGATGGCGCCCAGCCCGTCATAAACCGCGCTGAAGCACAATGCGGCCAAGATGATCCATAGGAACATGCAGGAAATGGCAAGTGTGCGACGCGTGGACTCTTGGAAAACCTCCCACGTGAGACGTCGCGTGACTAGGGCGGCCAGAACGGCCATTGTGGCGCCGACAACCGAGCTTTCCACAAGGCTGGTTACGCCGGTCAAAAACAATCCCATCATGGTGCCGAACACCGCAAGCGGCAACAGCCCTGCCCCAAGGGCCTTGATTTTATCCGCAGTGGTGATCGCGGCGCGTTCGTCTTCCGGCATTGCGGGGGCCAGTTCTGGCTGAATGCGGCAGCGCAGATAAATATAGAGGCTGAACAGCCCGGCCATCATCAGACCCGGAACGATGCCTGCAAGCCAAAGTTGCAGGACAGGCTGACGCGCAATCATTGCGTAGAGCACGAGAACGACGCTGGGTGGAACGAGAATGCCAAGCGATGAGCCCGCCTGAATGACGCCCGTGACCATGCGCTTGTCATACCCCCGGCGCAAAAGCTCCGGGAGCGCAACAGTAGCGCCGATCGCCATACCCGCAACCGACAGCCCATTCATGCAGGAAATCAAGACCATAAGGCCAATGGTGCCCAAGGCAAGTCCGCCCCGCATAGAGCCGAACCAAATGTGGAACATGCGATAAAGATTGGAAGCGATGCCGCTTTCGGAAAGAATAAACCCCATAAAGACAAAAAAGGGCACGGTGATCAGCGGGAACCAGTTGAGTACCTGAAATGCCGCGTTGAAAGGCATTTCAACCGCGCCGCGCCCCCAAAGCCACATGGCAGCGATGGCACCGACAAAGCCGATGATGCCGAAGACCCGTTGGCCGGTGACAAGAAGCACCAGCATCGTCGAGAACATGAAAAGGGTGATGAATTCGGAACTCATGTCAGCGGCTTCCCGCTGGCCAAGGCAATATCCTTGATGAATTGGGAAATCATCTGGAGCAGCATCAGAAAGATGCCGGTGGTCATAATGACCTTGATCGGCCAGAGGACCGGCGCCCAGGACGTATAATTGCGCTGGTTATAGGTAATTGAGTATTCGGTGCTGGAAATTGCGCCGCGCAGCAGCAGCACGAGATAGATAATAACGAAAATGATCGTGAACGCATCAATTGCAGCCCGGCTTTTCGGCGTCCAGCGGCTGTAGAACAGGTCCATGCGGACATGCGACCCCATCTGCACCGAGTAAGCGCCACCCAGAAGATAATAGGCCGAAAGGACGAACTGGCTCATCTCCAGCGACCAGTTGATGGGCACACCAAGAAACAAGCGGGAGCCAGTCGCATAAAGCAGAATGGCCGCCAGCACGAAGAGCAGATACATGGCGAACTTGCCAACAAAGGCGTTGATCGCATCGACCGTACGGACAAAGCCCCTAACCGCCTTCAGCATGCTGCGCCCCTCCCGCCGATACCGACGCGCTAGCTGAATCGATGACCGCAAGGGCGGACACAAGCGCCGTCGCCAGGCGCTCTGACCAAACCGCTACACCCGCGTCATCTGCGATTTCATCATTGCGAACTTCAATCATGGTGGCATCCAGCCCACGCCCATCGCCATGCTTTTCAAGCGTGAGCGTGACACCATTGAGCGCCGCGTAGGGCTCGTTCCATCCGATCAGGACCTCTGGCGCGATCTGTTCAAGCTGTGTCAGCAAGGCGCGCGAATAGCGCTGGCCCGTACCGTGGATCAGTCCGATCTCCCATGGACGCGCAATGCCGAGATAGATCGGTGTGAACGAATGCATGCAGACGAGGACCGTACGCTGCCCGCTGCTCGCGCGGGCGTTGAGCAGATCGTCGATTGCAGCATGAAACGGCGTATGAAACCGATCGATCCGGGACTGGCGCTCGGCGGCAGTGAGATTGAGGTTGCCAGGAACGGGGGTTGCCTCGGATAGCGTCCAGATGAGGTCTGGCGCATCGATGTCGCGGTTGCAATCGATGACGATTCGGGAAACTTTTGAAGCAACGAGCGGCGCATCGAGCAGTTCGACAAGCCTTTCGCAGACAGCGAGTGCGCCAGGATCCCAGGCAATGTGACTTTCCCGCTCGGCCTGGGTCAGACCAAGGTCGCCAAACTCGGGCGGAATGAAGTTGGAAGCATGATCGCACACCAGAACGAATGGTGAACACCCTTCCGCGTTGATTACCGCAACGGCAGTTCCCTCTTGCACCGGTTACATCCCCTCTGCAACACGTCAGCGTTGTTAACGCTTGTAATATTTGTTCGGGAAATGCGATATATGTCAATACTGAAACGTATGGTTCAGAATGCGAGGCGAAAATGGTGCCGAAAAGCGTCGAAATCCGCATCCATGATGCGATGATTGCGCTGACCGCTGCAGAAAAGCGCGCGGCACGGGCGCTGCTGGGCAACTACCCCATGCTGGGTTTTGCGCCGGTAGCTGAATTTTCCAACGCTGCGGGCACCAGCCCGGCAACCGTCTTGCGGTTTGTCTCGCGGCTGGGCTTTGCGTCTTATCCGCAGTTTCAGCGGGCGCTGCGCGATGAGCTTGAAGAGCGCACGAAATCGCCATTGCAGCGCAGCCATGAGGTGCCTGCACGCGATCCGGACCATTTTCTCGACCGCTTCTTCGATCAGACAATAGAGAACCTGCGCAACTCTGTGGGCGGTATTCCGCTTTCGGAATTTGAGGCCGCATGTGCCCGGATTGCCGAGCAGCGCACCGCGTGCCACCTTGTGGGCGGACGCTTTACCGACGCGATCGCGCGTTACATGGAAGCGCATCTGAGGCTGGTGCGCCCCGGCATCAGACGGCTCGATGGGCGCCCGGCGACACGGCAGGATCAGTTGCTTGACATCAAGGCGGGCGATACGGTGCTGTTTTTCGACGTGCGGCGCTACGATACCGATCTGTATGAGACTGCGGAGGCGCTTGCGGCGCGGCGGGCGTTTCCTATCCTGATTACCGACGAGTGGATTTCACCGTTGTCACGCTATGCGAAAATTGTGCTGCCATGCCGGATTTCAGTGGAGCGGGTGTGGGACGCCAACACGGTATTGTTCGCGCTGGCTGAGGCCATTATCGCGCGCGCAACAGAACTTGCCTGGTCGACAGCATCACGGCGGATCGGCGACATCGAGCAGAACTGAGAAGCGGTTATGGCCACATGACTTGCGGAACAATAGTGGAACATGTATAAGTGTTCAATATTTGTTCCGATTCTCTTGAACTCCGGGAGCGAGGCCGACAATGCTGACGCGCAAACAACATGAGCTGCTGATGTTTATTCATGAGCGCATGAAGGAAAGCGGCATTCCTCCTTCTTTCGATGAAATGAAAGAAGCGCTGGATCTCAAGTCCAAGTCCGGCATTCATCGGCTGATCACCGCGCTGGAGGAGCGCGGCTTTATCCGGCGGTTGCCCAACAGGGCAAGGGCGTTGGAGGTAGTCAAGTTGCCTGACTCGATGAATCCCTCGCTCGGCGGACGCAAGGCAAAGTTCGAGCCGAGCGTTATTGAGGGAACCCTGGGTAAGGTGCCGCCGCGGCCGGTTTTGCGCAGTTCGGAAGACAGCAGCGCCCCAGTTACAGTCCCGGTCATGGGACGGATTGCTGCCGGTGTGCCCATTGAGGCCATCCAGACCCATTCCCATTCGATTTCCGTACCACCTGAAATGCTGGGTGGAGGCGAGCATTTCGCGCTGGAAGTGCGCGGGGATTCAATGATTGATGCCGGAATCTTCGATGGTGACACGGTTTTGATCCGCAAGCAGGATTCGGCTGGCAATGGCGAAATCGTGGTTGCACTTGTCGATGACGAGGAAGCCACCCTCAAGCGGTTGCGCAAGCGGGGCAATGCCGTGGCGCTGGAAGCGGCCAATCCGGCCTATGAAACGCGGATTTTCGGGCCCGATCGCGTGCGTGTTCAGGGCCGACTCGTGGGGCTTATCCGCCGTTATTGAACTGTGTCGGTACTGAGTCGATCTTATTCTTGCCCATTGGGAACGTAGGTCGGGCGCCAGGGCCGGTTCGGGTCTGGGACCGTTGGCTTGATGCGAAAGGTCTGTCTTGCCCGGTTCCAATAGAGCATATGAGTTCCATGGGTTGACAGTGCTGTTTCGTCGATAACGGCCGAGGCCATATCGCTACATGAAGGCGGCGCCGGCATTCTTGTGATGACCAGATCGGCCAGCGCGCAGTCCTCATTGAAGGCAGCAGGGTCGCGTACCAGCGCTACGGTATAGCCCTCCGAAGCAGAAATCACGCAGCCTAGGCCATCGCAATTGGTGACGTCATGGCGGGATGCGATGGACTCTATATAGCGCTCCGACCAGACATTTGTAGCAAAGGTGTTGTTTCGTCCCGCAATCAGGGCAAGAGCGCCCTCATGCCGTACGACGGTCGCTTGGGTGGAATCGGCGATCAGGACATTCGGAGACGGTTCCGTGCAAAAGGCGAAGATGACGGGGACGGCGAGGGCCGGTCCCCAGATGCGTATTCTGCATTGGAAAAAGGCTAACCAGGCCAATGCAACAAGGCCGACGACAAGCGCAGAGGGCGCGAGTATTGGGCTTGGATCGAAACCGAAGCTCACCGTTTGCACGAAATGTGCGCACCAAAGCACTGCTTCGATCGACCAGCCCATGATGAGATAGAACGGTCCTTCAAGGCCAAACGGGATCATAAGCGTTGCGATCAAAGCAGATGGCATCATTACAAGTGTGACGATAGGCATTGCCATGAGGTTGCCTAGAAGGCCGAAAGGCGCAGTCTGCTGGAAATGATAGGCGGTAAAGAGCATCGTAGCAGCCCCGGCAATAATGCTGGTGACGCCAATCTCCTTGAAAAAGCGCAGCAGTTTGCTGGTTTCGTATGTCTTTTTCTCACGTGAATCGCGGGCGAGTTCAAATGCCGCAATCAGTGCAATAACGGCAGCGAATGAAAGCTGGAAACTGGCGCGAAAAATGCTGGCCGGATCCACCAGCACGATAAGGATTGCAGCGATGGCGACATTGCGCATGGTCAGAGCGTGGCGACCGGCCATGACCGCTCCCAAGACCAGACACAGCATGATGGTTGCGCGGATGGCGGATATGCCCATGCCGGAAATGAAGAGATAGGCAAAAGCGGTCGTAATGCCACCAAATGCTGCAATACGTTTGATCGGATAGTGTTCAGCAATGCCTGGGATGGCACTGAGAACCAGACGCAAGACAGCAAAGACGCTACCGGCAGCGATTGTGAGATGCAGCCCGGAAATCGCAAGCACATGGGCCAAGCCCGCTGATGCCATCACAGCGCGTTCATCTGGATCGAGCCGGCTTTGATCGCCGGTAATCAAAGCTGTTGCGACCCCGCCAATGCGATCGTCGAGTACCGTCAAGATACGAGCACCGATTTCGGCACGAACCCAGGCAACCATTTCGGCAAAGCCGGTATCAATAGTATGGTGGACTTCAACATTTCCAAGCACAGAGCCATAGGCGCCAATAGACTGAAAATAGCTGACAAATTGTGCGTCATAGCCACCCGGTACGATTGGCGGCGGAACTGGAGAGAACCGAACACGGGCCGATATTGTATCACCCTGCTCCACGGCAAAAATATCGCGGGTTGCAAGGCGTGCCCGGTTGACGCCCGGATCGTTGCGCGGCTGGTCGGCCACAATCTGTGAAACAATCCAGCGCTGGCTGTTTCCATCGTCAAATATGATTTGGTCGATCGTGAACTCATAAATACCGTAGCGTGGCGCTTCGAGCATTTTGGTGCCCCACAGGGCGCCATGCAAAGGCAGCACCAGTGTTCCGATCCATATCCAGGTGAGAAACAGAACAAGGCGACGGGAGACGCCCGACGACCGGAAGGCGATGGCGCACAGCGTGACAAACATGGTGCCTGCAATCCACACAGTTCCCGTTGGCTCGCCAGGCATTATCCGATAGGCAATCAGGCCCAGGATCAATGCGAAAGGAACGAGCAGAAAGAAGCGGCGCTGTTCGAGCGCAAAATCGGCCGCCCTCGCAATCGAAATGGCCAGACCTCTTGATAGATCGCCCATGCGATGGCGCCAACCGGGCGGCGTTTTCGAGCCGCTATCCCCGATCAATATGCCATGAACCATCGCTGCGCTTGCCCCCGCCCTTGCGCTTGCCGTTTGCTATGGTACACACGGGCTCACAATTTCTCCAAACGGTCCTTTTAATATGTCACAGCCTGTCGTTACGCGCTTCGCTCCTTCACCTACCGGATATCTGCATATCGGCGGCGCCCGTACGGCTCTTTTCAATTGGGTCTATGCGCGCAAGCTGGGCGGCAAAATGCTGCTGCGTATCGAGGACACCGACCGGGAGCGGTCGACCGAGGCCGCCGTGAGCGCTATTCTTGATGGCATGAGTTGGCTTGGCCTGGATTGGGACGGCGAGCCCATTTCCCAGTTTGAACGTGCAGACCGACATGCCGAAATTGCAATGCAGTTGCTGGCACAGGGTAAGGCCTATAAGTGCTATTGCTCGCCCGAAGAATTGACTGAAATGCGCGAGGCGGCGCGTGCAGCGGGCAAGCCCCCCCGGTATGATGGACGCTGGCGGGATCGGGACGAAAGCGAAGCGCCCGAGGGCGTTAAGCCGGTTATTCGTATCAAGGCACCTCAGAGTGGTGAAATCGTCGTTGAGGATCAGGTTCAGGGCCGTGTGGTGTTCAAGGCCCAGAATCTTGACGACTTCATTATCCTGCGGTCGGACGGCACGCCAACCTATATGCACGCCGTTGTGGTGGACGACCATGACATGGGTGTTACCCATATCATTCGCGGTGACGACCATCTGACCAACGCGGCGCGCCAGATCGTGATCTATCAGGCCCTGGGTTGGGACGTCCCCGTAATGGCCCATATTCCGCTGATCCATGGGCCGGATGGCGCAAAGCTTTCCAAGCGCCATGGCGCCATGGGCGTAGAGGCCTATCGGCAGATGGGATACCTGCCCGAAGCACTGCGCAATTATCTGGCGCGGCTGGGCTGGGCGCATGGGGACGACGAAATCTTTTCGACCGCTCAGATGGTCGAGTGGTTCTCGCTTGAGGCACTCAACAAAGGCGCTTCGCGCTTCGACTTCGTGAAGCTGGGCAACCTCAATGGACATTATATCCGGGAAGCCGAACCTGTGCGGCTTTATGAAGTGATGGTCGATACAGCCTCGGAACTGGGGCGGAATGCTGATTATCTGGGGCTGGTCAACAATAAGACTACTGCCCTGGCCGCAATTCCCGAGTTGCAGCCACGGGCCAAGACGGTACTTGAACTCATCGACCTCGCACAGTTCATCTATACCGAGCGCCCGCTGGCCCTTGAGGAAAAAGCAGCCGCCCTATTGGGCGAGGAGGGGCTGGCGCATATCGCCGCACTGGTTCCACAGTTTGAGGCGCTGCAGGACTGGTCGGTCTCCTCGATCGATGCCTGCGTAAGAGCCTATGCAGAAACATCGGACGTCAAGCTGGGCAAGGTGGCGCAGCCGTTACGCGCGGCGTTGACAGGCAGAACGGTTTCGCCCGGCATTTTTGAGGTGATGGTGCTGATCGGCAAGAGCGAAAGTCTCGGCCGATTGAAGGATCAGGCCGCGAAAGTCGCTGCCTGATCTCCGATCAGATATTCGTTTTACCTATACGTCAAGAAGTATGACGTAGTTGCATACGTCACATAAATCGGATACCGAAAGGCGACATTTTTTACGGTTCAACAAAACAGTCCCCGTGCCAGTGAGAGCGACCGCTTTGACCCGCCGGGATGGCTAGTCGGGAGGCGCCATATGAGCGATCAAACTGCGAAACTGACCATTGGTGAAGAAACCTTCGAGTTTCCGGTCCTCAACGGCACCGTCGGCCCAGATGTCATTGATATAAGGTCACTTTACGCCAAGACCGGCATGTTTACCTACGATCCCGGTTTCACGTCCACAGCCGCGTGCGACAGCGCTATTACCTATATCGACGGTGACAAGGGCGAACTGCTCTATCGCGGTTATCCGATCGATCAACTGGCCGAAAAAAGCTCGTTCCTCGAAGTCTGCTTTCTGCTGCTTTACGGCGATTTGCCCAAAAAGAACGAACTTGCCGATTTCTCCAATCGCGTAACACGACACACGATGGTGCATGAGCAGATGCACTATTTCTATCGCGGTTTCCGGCGCGATGCGCACCCGATGGCAATCGTAACCGGCGTTGTAGGAGCAATGGCGGCCTTCTATCACGACAGCACCGACATTTCCGATCCGGTGCAGCGCGAGATCGCATCGATCCGCATGATCGCAAAAATACCGACCATCGCGGCCATGGCCTACAAATACTCAGTTGGCCAGCCCTTCGTTTATCCGCGTAACGATCTCGATTACGCTTCCAACTTCCTGCACATGTGCTTTGCCGTTCCGGCCGAAGAATACAAAATCGACCCGGTTGTCGCCAAAGCCATGGACCGGATCTTCACGCTTCATGCCGACCATGAGCAGAACGCTTCGACCTCGACAGTGCGCCTGTCGGGCTCGTCGGACGCCAATCCGTTCGCCTGTATTGCTGCCGGTGTTGCGTGCCTGTGGGGCCCGGCCCACGGTGGTGCCAACGAAGCCGCGCTCAACATGCTGCGCGAAATCGGCACGGTCGACCGCATCCCCGAATATATCGAAAAGGCCAAGGACAAAAACGATCCGTTCCGCCTTATGGGGTTCGGGCACCGGGTCTATAAAAACTACGATCCGCGCGCTGCCGTCATGCAGGAATCTGCGCGCGAAGTGCTTGAACTGCTCGGCGTCGAGAACAATCCCACGCTCCAGGTGGCTCAGGAACTCGAAAAGATTGCCCTAAGCGACCCCTATTTCGTGGATCGCAAGCTGTATCCGAACGTGGATTTCTACTCAGGCATCATTCTCGATGCGATCGGCTTCCCGACATCGATGTTCACCGCGATCTTTGCGCTGAGCCGCACCGTTGGCTGGATTGCACAGTGGAAAGAAATGATCGGCGATCCGCAAAAGAAGATCGGTCGTCCGCGTCAGCTTTACAATGGTGTCGCTGCCCGCGATTACACGCCGATCAGCGAGCGTTGATCCACGCGCCAATCCGGTCGACTGGATTTGAAAGGGGTGCCTCTGGCGCCCCTTTTTCCATTGTGGCGCGGATCGTCTTGAAGGCCTCGAGTTGGCTTTGCCGCTGCGCCTGGTTGTCGAGAAGGTCTTTGACGGCATGGATGGCGCGTTCAGGCTCGGCTCGGTGGGCAAAAAGGATTTCCGGAACGATTTCAGCGCCTGCGAGAATGTTGGGCAGGCCGACAAAGCGCGTGATCGCCTTTTGGAACATGCGGACCTGGGCGCCTTCGGCAATGTAGGTTATGGCGTGCGGAATGCCCGCGAGCGCCAGTTCGAGCGTTACGGTGCCACTGACCGCAAAAGCCGCGACAGCTTCATTCAATACGGTCTGCCGTGCATTAGCCTCGCTGACGATGCGAGCGGGCACTGGCCATTTGGCGACAGCGGCCTCGATACGCGCGTGCTGCGCCCGTGTGCTAAGGATGACAAGCTCATCGACGCGCGCGTGCGCGAGAGCCATCTCGCCCACGGCGCGCATGAGCGGCAGATGTTTGGTGATTTCGCCGGTGCGGCTGCCGGGCAATAGCAAAAGCGGGCCGTTGGCGGGCAATTTCTCGCGCATGGGGATACGGGCCAGCGCTGGATGCCCGACATAGCTCGTTCTCGGACCGCCGAGCTGTTCCATCGCGGAAGGTTCGAATGGCAATACCGCGAGCACTTCGTCGTACAGTGGAGCGATTTTCCTGGCGCGTTCCGGCTTCCAAGCCCAAACGGACGGGGCAACATAAAGAACGATCGGCTTTTCAAAGCTGCGCTTACGCAGCCGGCTCGCTACGACCTGCGAAAAAACCTGAGCATCGATCAGCACGACGATATCGGGCTGGGACGCGAGGATCGCGTTGACTGTTTGGCGCGCACGCCAGAGCAACAGCGGCAATCGCAACAGCACATCGCGATAGCCCATGACGGCAAGATCATGAATGGGAAAGAGCGAAGCCAGCCCTTCGGCTTGCATCTTTTCGCCCCCCACCCCGATAATCTCGACTTGCTGGCGGGCCTTAAGGCCAGCGATCAAGTCTGCGCCAATGGCATCGCCGGACGACTCGCCGGCAAGGATGAACAGTTTGGCCGGGTTATTGGTCATCGGGCCTGATCCCGATGAGCGCAATACCGGCAGCATCGGAACGAGCAATGATTTGCTCGCGCTCGATAAGCAGGGTGCGGCCCGTTTCGACCACTATAGCCTGAGCGCCGAGGGCCTGTGCGCCGGTTACAGTATCGGGACCGATGGCGGGCAGGTCGACATGGAGCGGTTGGCCGGGCTTTGAGGCCTTGGCGAGCACGATCCGCGCCTGGCCATCGCCGATTAGCCCGCGCTGACGCAATTGGCTACAGCGCGCGAGCAACGCATCAGTGCCACCGATATCTTCAAGCGCGACGATGCGGGCGCCTGAGGCTACAAGCGCTTGACCAAGGTCGAGTTCACCTGCGGCACGAACTTTGGCGAGCGCAAAACGAGCGGTCGCGAGCGTCTCTTCGTCGGGCTGCACCCCGCCGATGATACCCTCGGGGGCGAGCAGGTCGGAGACGATTTCATGCACACCGATGAAGGGAATGCCCAGCATCTTGAGCAACATGGAACCCAGTTGGGAGAGTTTGGCATCACCCTGGGATTGTTTTTTCTCGGCTCCGGCAAATTCCGATAGCGTCTCGCGGTCGCGATCTGACATATGCATGCCGCCAACCGCGCAAACATGGGTGGCCTTAAACTTTCGAATTTCACGCAGCACCTGATCGGGGCGCGAAACCCTGATCGGGAACGGGTTCTCGGCGGCAAGATCGTCTCGCGGATGCAGGGCAAGCACCCTTACCTCCCAACCCGCAGCGCGTGCCGCGCTGATGGCTCTTGGCACCAGGGCCCCTGCCCCGGCCACGAGTGCAAGCCGGCCTGCCATATCAGCCTTCCGATCCAGCCTCGTTGCGCGGCATGCACAGAGCACGCTCTGAGGGCTGGCGAATGAACTCGATCACATCTTCGACGAGCTTTTCGCCTTTGAAAATTTCAGCGGCGTCCTCAATGCGCTCGCGCAAAGTGCCCTCATTGGAAAAGATCATGCGGTAAGCTGCGCGCAGGGCGTGAATGGCACTACGGTCGAACTGGCGCCGCTTGAGGCCGACGAGATTGAGTCCGCCCAGATGAGCGCGATTGCCCAGTACAGAGCCATAGGGAATGACATCGTTCTCGACAAAGCTCATTGCTCCCACAAAAGCATGGGCACCAATACGAACAAACTGATGGACGCCACAAAGGCCGCCGAAGCGCACATAATCGTCGACGACACAATGCCCGGCAAGGCTTGCCTGATTGGCCATGACAACGTGATTGCCGAGGCGGCAATCATGCGCGATATGCACGCCAACCATCAAAAGGCAGTTGTTGCCAACCCGCGTTTCCATGCCACCCCCGGAGGTGCCAGGGTTGATGGTCACGTATTCGCGCAGCACACAGTCGGTGCCAACAGTAACCGTGCTGGACTCACCATCGTACTTCAAATCCTGAGGCGGGTGGCCGATAGAGGCGAATGGATAGAGTTTGGTGCGGTCGCCTATCGTCGTGCGCCCATCAAGCGACACATGGGACACGAGCGTTACATCGTCGCCGATTACAACATTGTCGCCGATCGTGCAGAATGGCCCGATCGTCGTGTTATTCCCGATTTTGGCTTTCGGTGAAACGATAGCGGAAGGGTGAACTGAAGAGGTCACGCGGTATCCCTGACGATCATTGCGCCAATTTCTGCCTCTGCATAGACCACGCCATTTACGATGGCTTTTGCTTCGTAGCGACCGACCGTCTTGCGTCGGTGTATCTTTTTGATGTGGTATTCGAGCCTGTCGCCTGGCTTGGCGGGCTTGCGGAACTTCACATTGTCGATCGTCAGCAGGTAAACGATGTGCTTTTCGCCACCCTTGTTTTCGAGATTGATCACAATGGCGCCCGCAGTCTGGGCCATGCCTTCAATTATCAGCACACCGGGAAAAATAGGTTCGCCTGGGAAGTGGCCCGTAAACTGAGGCTCGTTGTAGGTGACGTTCTTGATGCCCACAGCGGATTCATCGCCGTCGATATCAATGATCTTGTCGATCATCAGGAAGGGATAGCGATGCGGCAACGCCGCGAGAACGGCGTCGATTTCCATCGTTGAGAGTTCAGTTTTGGTGGTTATAGAGTCGTCAGACGATCCACTCACTTCTTGTCCCCTTCTTTAGACAATCGCCGCAGAGCGACGATTTCGCGCTTCCACATTTTTACGTCCTGTGCCGGTGCGCCGCCGATGTTGGAGCCTGCCGGGAAGCTATGCGAAACGCCGCTTCTCGCCAACACAATTGTGCCTGCTCCGATTGTCATGTGTCCGGCGGTTCCAGCGCCGCCGCCCATAACGACGCCATCTTCCAAAATTGTGGACCCGCTCAGTCCACACATACCGGAAATCACGCAATTGCGCCCGATTCGGCAATTGTGTCCGATCTGAACGAGATTATCGATTTTCGTGCCTTCACCGATAACCGTATCCGATAAGGTGCCACGATCAACAGTGGTATTGGCACCAATCTCCACAGCATCCTGAATGATAACGCGCCCCAATTGCGGTATCTTCTTGTGCCGATTGCTTTTGAGTTGAAACCCGAATCCTTCTGCGCCAATGACAACGCCTGGTTGCAGAACGACCTCATTGCCAAGATGGGCACATTCGATCTTGCTCCCTGCTCCAATCACACAATTGCGCCCGATGGTCACGCCAGAACCGATAACGGCGTTGGCGCCAATGACGGTACCCGAACCGATTTCGGCGCCCTTGCCGACGACAGCGCCGGCCCCGATGACCACATTGTCTTCGAGCTTATAGTTCTCGTCGTGGTAAGCGCCTGTTGCTTCGGTAATGCGCCGTGTATCGTCAGGATAAAGAACATTAAGAATATCGATAAAGACCCCATAGGGGTCCTCACAGCGCAAAATGGCCGTTCCGGGAGCAAGTTGATGCTCAAAACCATTAGGAACAAGCACAACCGACGCCGCGGCATCGGCGAGTTTCCTGGCAAAGGCCGCGCGGGCAATAAAGGAGATGGTGCCGGGCTTTGATTCGGCCAGATCACTGGCTCCGGTTATTTTTACTTCTGTGCCCGCCTTTTCAGCCAAATCGGCGTGGCCACTTTTCAAAAGAAGATCGGGTAGAGAAATGGGGCCAGTGAAACTATGAAAACGTGTATCGATCATCTGACCATTTCAAAATACCGAATTTGCATCACGCAAATCGGCGTCAATTTAATATGTTACGCTCTAGCCGATCACGGCAACTTCAAACTTACTTTGATATGAGCTGCACGAGAAGTTCCAGCATAAATTACACTTTTGACCGGGCAATTTGAGGGCCTAAAAAAGAAACCGCGGAGCAAAAGCACCGCGGTTCTAAGCTGGTATAAGGCTGGTGTCCAGTCCGTCTCTAGAACAGAGTCGAAAGTGTCAACTGGAAGACCGAAGTGCGATCCTGCTCCGCTTTGTCGATGACGTGGGCGAAGTCGCCGCGCAGCGGTCCCATGGGCGAATGCCAGATCAAGGAGGCGCCTATGGACGATTTGATATCGCCGCCGATGCCGCCAACAGCTACGCCAGCAACGTCTGGCAACGTGTCGTCGATCCAGCCGATATCGCCCCAGACGGCGCCACGGATACCCCATGCTTCCGGAAGGACCGGGATCGGGAAATCAACTTCGGCAGAAGCGGACGCGTAGGCGAGAACACCAACAGCATTATCTCCGACGTCGGTTCGCGCACCGACGCCGGCCGCGCGGAAGCCGCGCACGAAGTTCGGACCGAGCTGATAGGCTTCGGACGGGTGTATGCCGCTATCGTCAAGATCGGTTATGAGACCGGCCTGGCCGCGGATGCTGCCGATAACGCCCATCTCTTCCCAAAGTGGGTAGTAAGCACGAGCACGCGCTTCAGAACGCAGGAAATTATGGTCCAGCGTTGCATATTCTTGCGAGAAGCTGAGAACCATGCCTTCAGACGGGCGTTGCTGATTGTCGAGCGTGTTGTAGGTCAACGTATAGCCAACGGTCAGCTTATCGAGTTCTGGCGTGTTGGAGATATAGGCAGGAGCAGCAGGCGTATCTTCGTCAGTGAAGCGTTTCTGTTCAAAGCCGACATGCGTCTGCAACGTCAGATTTTCAACGATCGGAAGACCGAAGCGAAGGCGTCCGCCGTTCGTTTCGATACCATAGTCAAAGCGCGAGCCTTCCGAAACGACGCGGCGATATACGTCAACGCCCGCCGAAATCCGCAAGCCCATGAAGCGTGGCTCGGTGAAGCTGAAATCGTAGGTTTCGCCGGTTTCCGAACGACCAACGGCGAGACGCAGATATTGGCCGCGACCAAGGAAGTTGCGCTCGGTCAGCGAGATTTCGCCGAACAGGCCATCCTGCGACGAATAGCCGGCACCAATTCCGTATTCACCGGTGCTCTGCTCGGTAACGGCGACGTTGAGGACAACGCGATCCGGTGCACTGCCCGGAGCCGACGTGATCTGCACGTTCGAGAAAAAGCCGAGCGCTTCGATAGCGGCGCGACCGCGCGTTACCAGAGTCCGGTTGAACGGATCGCCTTCAGCAAAATCGAACTCACGACGAATCACATAATCGCGTGTCTTGTCGTTGCCGGTGATATTGATGCGCTCGACGTAAATGCGCGCACCCTCGTCAACCAGATAGGTGATATTGAAAGTGTTGCTGGCAATGTCACGATCGATCCGCGGCCGAACTTCAGCAAAGGCAAAGCCCTGCTGAGTGGCCCGAACAGCGAGATCCTGCGTCGAATCCTGAAGATCGGACAACGAATAACGCGCGCCGCGATTGGTCTTGATGGCTCCGCGCAGCGCATCGGTATTCAGGCCTGGAATGCTGGTTTCGATAGCAATATTGCCAAAGTCGTAGCGCTCACCTTCTTCAATCGTGAAGTTGATGAAATAGGCATTACGCTCAGCGTCGAATTCAGCGACAGCCGAAAGCACGCGCGCATCGGGGAAGCCGCGATTGGCGTAATAGACACGGATACGCTCACGGTCCACGGCCAGACGGTCTTCATCATACATGTCATCACGGAACAGGAAGCTTAGTAGATGTGATTCCTTGGTGATGAGCGTGTTTTTCAGCGCGGACGAGCTGATGGAATTGTTGCCGGTGAAATTGATGGCGGCAACGCCGGCGCGATCGCCTTCGTTGATATCGAAAATGACGCGGATGCGACCATCGGACGTCGGCTCGGTGCGCGCCGACACGCTGACATTGGTGTAGCCAGCCTGGTCGTAAGCGCTCTGGATCATGCGCACGTCGTTGTTGATGACGTCCGCAGTGTAAATCCGGCGACTGGCCACTTCGACCATCGTATTCAACTGGGCGTCGGTAAAGCGACGGTTGCCCTGGAACTGCACGGAAGAAACAGCGGCCTGCTCGGAAACCTGAACCACCAGCGTGCTGCCCGACATGGCAATGGATACACCCTGGAACAGCCCGCTCTGGTTAAGCGCTGCAGTCGACGCCTGGATGGCGGCAGGAGTCGCCTGTTGGCCGGGGCGGATCGTCAGATACGAAATTACGGTAGCCTCATCGACACGGACATTGCCCGTGACTGAAATCTGGGAAACGGTCTGGGCCTGCGCTTCACTGGCGCCGAACACCCACCCGGCATTTCCCATCAGCGGTGCGGCAGTAGTGAGCAGCAGAGCGAGAGAAACGCTGTGCAAAAGCTTTGAAGAGTTCGTCATGATTATTCTTGCTTTGCCCTTGAGACGTGTTCGGGAATCGCTGTTACGCACGGTTTCCCCCTGATTTCCGATGACCCGTTTTACCTGTTTTTGGCAAACGAGCAAGGTGTAACACCCGATTTGGACGGGAAATCCGCCCTGTCATGCAATCATGCAACACCTGTTAAGCCCTTGATCCTTCGTTGCTAGACAAGATCATTGACCAGCGTAAACACCATCAATGTACACACCAATGCAAAGCCAACTCGATATCCGATTTCCTGAACCCTTTGGCTCAAGGGGCGACCGCGTATAGCCTCGAAAAGGTAATACAACAAATGACCACCATCCAACATTGGCACTGGAAACAGGTTAATTAAGCCAATATTTAGCGACAAAAGTGCAGTTAGGTTAACCAATGCTAACAGCCCGATGGTCGCAACCTCGCCTGAGATCTGAGCCATGCCGACAGGCCCGGCAATCTGATCGAGATCGCCACGACCGACAAAAAGGTCGCCGATAAAGGCCAGCGTACGGTCCACGATGAAGCGCATTTCTTCAAAGGTCATGCCGACCGCCTCAATCGGGCCAGGATGATAAAGGAAGATATCGTCCTCACCCACATTGCGCGACACACCTATGACGCCGATCTTGATCTCGCGTCCGAAATTGGTCATCGACGACTGCGGTTGCGGGGTTACGAAAAGCTCGACGGGCTGGCTGTTGCGCTCAACCACGATCCGGACCTGCCTGTCTGGTGAGGTCGCAACAAGACGCTGGAAATCGGAAAAGCCACGCACGGCATAGGAATCAACCGAAAGGATGCGATCTTCGGGCAGAAAGCCTGCCTCTTCGGCAGCCGAGCCAGGCAGAACCTCGCCGATTGTTGGGTCCAGCGTGTGCTGCCCGTAGCTGACCAGCATGATGTAAAGCACTGCGAAGGTGAAAAGAAAATTTGCCATAGGACCCGCAACGACAATTGCCATGCGTTGCCAGACAGTCTTGTTGGAAAACAATCGGGAAGCATCCTGCGGGCTCAGGTCCTTTGCGGCATCGGGATCCGGAACGCTGGCAGCGTTCATGTCGCCGCGGAATTTCACATATCCGCCAAGTGGAATGGCAGAAATGCGCCAACGCGTGCCATGCCGATCATTCCAGCCCAGCAATTCCGGCCCAAATCCGATGGAAAAGGCGTCGATAGCGACACGGTTCCAGCGCGCGACAAGGTAATGGCCCATTTCATGGACAAACACGATAACCGTGAGCACGGCCAGAAACGGGATTATGTAATTGAGAAAGAACGGCAAGGAACCGATCATACGTTCTTTTTCCTCTCACGCGGCGCGCTGTAACCTTATGCCAGAGCGATGCGTTGCGTTACCAGAACAAAATGCCTTGCGGCACGGCGCCAAATCCCCGGTGCGTCAAGCCGATGAACCAAAGCACGAGGGCTGCCATGGTCAGGCTGTCGATTCTGTCCATCAGGCCGCCATGTCCGGGAATAATATCGCCACTGTCCTTTACCGCAAAGCGACGCTTCACCGCACTCTCGGACAAATCGCCAGCCTGAGCGGCGATGGAGACAATAACAGAAATCAGCAGTCCGATTACAAAAGGTGAAGGCGTATCCATGGCCCAGCCCGCCAGGAACCAAACGATCAAGCCGGCCAATGTGCCCGCAGCCAGCCCCCCGGCGGCTCCCGACCAGGTTTTGGACGGCGAGACGTCAGGCGAAAGCTTGGTGCCACCGACAATGCGTCCGACAAAATAGGCGCCGGTGTCGGTGAGCCACGTCACAGCAAGCAGAAAAACGCCAGCCCAGATGCCGGCAAGCGAACTGCCCCGGATTGCCATGAAAGCCATTGTTATCAGCCCAAAATAAAACAAGCCTGCAATGCGCCATTGTCTGTTGGGGCCCGGAATGAACGCGGCAACCAAAAGAGCGAAAGCAAAAATCGCAGCACTCGCCCAGGCGCCATTCATCGGATAGGCAATTGCGATCATAGCGATAAGCCCCATGATCGGGACCATGGGCCAGTTCGATTTACGGCCTGTGATCATGATTTCCCATTCGCGATAAGCACCGGCCATGACCAACGCAATCAGAAGAGCAAAGGGAATCCAGCCGACAATCAGGGCTACTATCGTAAAGGGGATAAGAATCATTGCCGAAAGCAGACGCGGAATGAGGTCCGGGCCGAATGGCCACAGCCCCTTCCCCTTTTTTTCAGGTTTGGCCTTTGCGTCCTTCACGACTCCACACCGCCGAACCGTCTGTCTCTGTCGGTAAATTCCTGGAGCGCTCTTAAAAAGACCGCCTCATCGAAATCGGGCCAACTCTCTTCCACAAAGACGAGTTCCGAATAAGCCGATTGCCACAACAGGAAATTGGACAGCCGCATTTCACCGCTGGTTCGCAAAATAAGGTCCGGGTCAGGCAAGTCCTGGGTGTGTAGATGCTGGGAGATCGTGGCCTCATCGATTGTGGCAATATCGATTTCGCCGGCCCTGGCCTTGGCGGCAATGCGCTTTACGGCGTCAATGATTTCCGCCTTGGCGCCATAATTGAACGCGATGATCAAATCGAGCCCGGTATTGGCAGCAGTTTTGCTTTCTGCCTCCGCTATGATCGATTTCATCCCGGCTTCGAGGCTGTCGCGATCACCGATGATCCGGATGCGTACGTTCTGCGCAGCGAGCCGCGCAAGATCGGATGCCACGAAGCGACGCAACAGACCGAAGATGAAGTTGACCTCTTCCGGTGGTCGGCGCCAGTTTTCGGAACTGAAAGAAAAGAGCGTAAGGCATTGAACTCCATAGCGAATCGACAGTTCGACAATCCGGCGAACCGATTCAACGCCCGCACGATGACCTTCCGAACGCGGAAGGCCGCGCGCCTTGGCCCAACGCCCGTTGCCATCCATTATGACCCCAATATGCTTGGGAACCTTGATGTTCTCAAGTAAGGGCTCTTTGGAAACAAGCGCCTGGGTGCTCGACATTACATCTCTCAGTTGAGGGTGAGGTTCGGTGCGGGTGGCTAGACCTGCATGATCTCCTGCTCTTTGGCTGCCACCAAGGTATCAATTTCGGCAATCGCATCGTCGGTTGCCTTCTGAACCTTGTCGGTTTGCGCACGGGCATCATCCTGCCCCATCTCGCCGTCCTTTTCCAGCTTGCGCAGCAACTCGATTCCGTCACGGCGAATGTGCCGCACCGCAACGCGCGCCTGCTCGGCATATTGATGGGCGACCTTGGACAACTCGCGCCGGCGTTCTTCGTTGAGTTCCGGCAACGGAACGCGGATCAGAGCACCTTCGCCAATTGGGTTAAGACCCAGGCCGGATTCGCGGATAGCTTTTTCAACCGCACCAGCCATGGACCGATCCCAGACCTGGATGCTGAGCATACGCGACTCGGGCACCGAAACGGTGGCGACCTGATTGAGCGGCATGGGGCTGCCATAGGCATCAACCATAATCGGATCGAGCAGGCTCGCGCTGGCACGCCCTGTCCGCAAGCCGGACAAATCATGCTGCATGGATTCAATAGACTTCTTCATGCGTGCGCGGAGGCTTTCAAGTGAAAACGCTTCTGACATCAGCAACTCCCCTGAACTGGTCGGTTTCCAGAAAACAGATCAGACTCGTACATATTGGTCCGAACCGTCTTAATTGTTTGTCTATGCTTCCAGAACGCAATCAAGCACATTCAAGAAGCGGAAATTTCAGCCTACCCTGGTGCTGGGCGTCCTGCCTTCAAGCACCCCAACAAGGCCTTCGGGTGCGGAAAGGGCATAAACGATTATCGGCAGGCGGTTGTCGCGCGCAAGAGCGAAGGCGGCGGTATCCATCACCCGTAGATCGCGCGTAATGACTTCTTCATGGCTGATGGTTTCAAAACGGGTGGCATCGGCATTTTTCACCGGATCATCGGAATAAACGCCATCGACTTTCGTACCCTTCAGCAACACGTCGCAGCGCAGCTCGATCGCCTTGAGTGCGGCCGCTGTATCGGTGGTGAAAAATGGGTTTCCGGTGCCGCCCGCGCAGATCACCGTGGCACCGCTCTCAAGCGCGGCAATGGCTGCGCGCTGCGTAAAAGTATCGGCAATCGAGGGCATGGGCACCGAGGAAAAGACATGCGGACGCCCGCCAGCGCGCCGAATGGCATCGCCAAGGGCTAGCGAGTTGATCACCGTGCCCAGCATCCCCATGTGGTCACCGATAATTCTGTCGCCGCCTTTTGCAGCCACGGCCATGCCACGAAAAATATTGCCGCCGCCAATAACGATGGCAACTTGCACGCCAAGACGCGTGAGATCCACGATCTGCCGAGCAACGGCATTGAGGAATTCAGGCTCGATGCCATAGGATTGTTCGCCTGTCAGAGCTTCGCCGGAAACCTTGAGTAAAACTCGGGAATAACCTGAACTGGACATGGAAAATCGGCCCTATCTTACGCAAACCTGAGTGGCGCACAACGGCCCCGGTTCGGCCCGCGCGCTACGCTTCGAATCTGAACTAGCGCAGTATCAGAGTTCGGTCGTGAGGGCCACAGTTGAACTCCAGCGCGTGGAGGCATTTCACAGATACCCAACATGCTCTAAATCTTTGTTTTAGCGCAAGTCTTTTCGCGTTTACAGGCCGGTTTTCCGTCAAGTGCAGCCAGATACAAAATTTCCCGCTTCGAGGAACATCGAAGCGGGAAACAAGTGCGTGCAGGCGATGAGGCGCTACCGCCTGTCAGAGTCGATTATGCGCCAGCTGCAGCGGCAGCAACTTCAGCAGCGAAATCGGATTCCTGCTTTTCGATGCCTTCGCCGAGGGCAAAGCGGACGAAGCCGGTGACCTTGATTGGGGCGCCTGCGTCCTTTTCGGCATTGGCAACTGCCTGAGCCACTGAGTTTTCGCCGTCGATAACAAAGGTCTGCTCAAGAAGCGTTACTTCCTGATAGAACTTGCGAATGCGGCCTTCGACCATCTTTTCAACGATGTTGTCAGGCTTGCCCGATTCCTTTGCCTGCTCGACAAAAACGGCACGTTCGCGTTCGACGGCCTCGGGATCGAGATCGTCGGCTGAAAGCGAAAGCGGATTGGTTGCAGCAATGTGCATTGCAATCTGCTTGCCAAGAGCTTCGAGAGTGGCCTTGTCACCGCTCGATTCCAGACCAACGAGAATACCGATGCGGCCAATGCCTTCGGCAATAGCCGAGTGAACATAGGAGCCGATAACGCCTTCGGACACTTCGAGAACGGCCGAACGACGCAGGGTCATATTTTCGCCGATCTTGGCAATGGCTTCGGTCAACTCACCCTGCAGGGTGCGGCCCGTACCGGGATACTGGGCTTCGGCCAGCGCCGCAACGTCGCCGTTCACTTCCAGCGCGAGCTTGGCAGCATTGGAAACGATGGACTGAAACTGTTCGTTGCGGGCAACGAAGTCGGTTTCCGAATTGATTTCAACGATGGCAGCCTTGTTGCCGGCAAGCGCAACGCCAACCAGACCTTCTGCGGCAACGCGATCAGCCTTCTTAGCAGCCTTGGCGAGCCCCTTGGAACGCAGCCAATCGACGGCGGCTTCGATATCGCCATTGGTTTCGGTCAGGGCCTTTTTGCAGTCCATCATGCCGACCCCGGTCAATTCGCGGAGTTTTTTTACGTCTGCTGCACTGATTGACATGAGAATACCTCTTTATCGATGGGCGCCATTCCACTCGGACCGGGGAATGAGCACTATGTCTTTGATATGTCGCGTTTATGAAGCCGAGAGACTTTTACGCAAATTGGGTGCTGAGACTTTCAGCACCCAAAAGACGCAGGCAGAACGCCAGCCCGGCTTGTCGCAAGCCTTAGGCTTGGGCGGCTTCGCCTTCCGCGGCGGCAGGCTCTGCTTCCAGAGCAGGCTCGGCAGGAGCTTCAACCGAAGCGCCGAGGTCAGCCCCCATGGCAGAGGACGAACGCGAAATGCCGTCCAGAGCAGCCTTGGAAATGAGCGAGCAGTACAGTTCAAGCGCGCGGGCGGCGTCGTCATTGCCCGGGATCGGGAAATCGACGACATCAGGATCGCAGTTGGTGTCGACGATAGCCACGACCGGAATGCCGAGACGGCGTGCTTCCTTGATCGCGTTCGCTTCCTTGTTGGTGTCGATCACGAACAGGAGGCTGGGGATGTTGCCCATGTCCTTGATACCGCCGAGGTCACGCTCAAGACGCTCCTGCTCACGGCTGCGCTGCAGGCGTTCACGCTTGGTAAGGCCCTGTGCGCCTTCGGCCTGCAGGGCTTCGAGTTCACGCAGGCGCGCGATCGAGTTGGAAATCGTCTGCCAGTTGGTCAGCATACCGCCAAGCCAGCGCGAGTTGACGTAATATTGCGCGCTCTGACGGGCTGCCTCGGCAACGACCGGAGCGGCCTGACGCTTGGTGCCAACGAAAAGAACGCGGCCGCCATCGGCAACAGTATCGCTGACGAGTTGCAGCGCGCGATAAAGCGCCGGCACAGTCTGGCTGAGGTCAAGAATGTGAATATCGTTGCGAACGCCGAAAATGAAGCGTTCCATCTTGGGGTTCCAGCGGTGCTTCTGGTGGCCGAAATGTACGCCGGCCTCAAGCAGTTGGCGCATGGAAAAATCTGGCAATGCCATTGGGTAGTCTCCTTTACCGGTTATGCCTCTGCAGGGCGTTTAAGAGACGGAAAACCGTCACCGGATCGGTGCCGCGCGAACGCGGTGCCATTCCCTGCATGTGGATTTGACGTGCGGGCTATACAGCAGGCCCATACGCTTGGCAAGCGCAAGAGCGCCGCAGGCTGCGGCGACGCACTAATCTTGCAGCAACTTATATAAGTGCCGCGCAATATATATTCCAGCCTAATTAAGACTGACGTCAATGACACCCGCGATCGACTTCAGGCCACCGGCCAATTGCGGGCTGATACGAAACTGCCCCGGCAACTCGATCTCATATTCGCGCTCGCCCTGATCGCGGATAAGAACCAGACTAACCACCCCTTCCCCGCCGGACTTGAGCTGGGACCGAATAGGAGCAAGACATTTAGGATCGCCCGCAAATATGGTCAGGCGACGGCTCAGTTTTTCGACCGAGCCTTCAATCGGGTCGGCCTTGAGCAGACGCAAGCGCACGCCATCGGGACGTGAGTCGGCACCAACCTCGATAACCACCGATTTGCCCGGTTCAAGCATATGGCCGTAATCATCGATCTGTTCGGAAAAGGCGATGCATTCATATGAACCGCTAGGATCGGACAGCATCATGATGAGCATGGTCGAGCCCTTGCGGGTCTTGCGCTCCTGCCGCGAAATGACTGTGCCTGCCAGCCGTCCGGCAACAGCACCTTGACGCGCGGCTTTTTCAAAGTTGGACCATTGCTGCACCCGCAATTTGTCAAAAAGCTCAAGATAATCGTCAAGCGGGTGCGCTGACAGATAAAAGCCGATGGCCGCATGCTCCTTGGCAAGCCGCTCGGTCAGGCTCCATGCCGGAATGGTCTGGGGCAGCGCAATTTCCTGTGGCTGGGTGGAGGCGAACATGTCGGTGATACCATCCGCCCTGCCCGATGTTTCGCGCTGGGCAGTGCTGATGATCGTATCTACGACCGCCATAACCTGCTCGCGGCGCTTGACGATCCGATCGAATGCACCAGCGCTGATCAGAGTTTCGAGCGTACGCTTGTTGATGACCTTGGGATCGATGCGGCTGGCGAAATCGGCAAGGCTTTTGAAGACGCCGCCGGCCTTGCGCACCTCGACAATATGCTCGGCGACTTGTCGCCCTACGCCTTTGACCGCGCAAAGCGAATAGTGAATCTTGTTGTCCTTGACCGAGAAGATGACTTCCGAGCGGTTGACGCAAGGCGGCAGCACCTCAATCCCTTTTTTCTCCGCTTCGCGGCGGAAGTCGGAGAGCTTATCGGTCTGTGCCATATCGAGTGTCATCGAGGCGGCATAGAACTGGTGCGGGTAATGGGTCTTGAGCCACGCCGTCTGGTAAGACACCCAAGCATAGGCCGCCGCGTGGCTCTTGTTGAAGCCATAATTGGCAAACTTGGCCAGAAGGTCAAAAATGCTGTCGGCAAGGCCCTTGCTGAGGCCGTTCTTGAGCGCGCCTTCCTGGAAACGGACGCGCTGCTTGTCCATTTCCGCCTTGATCTTCTTGCCCATGGCGCGGCGCAGCATGTCGGCTTCACCCAGCGAATAGCCGGACAACAGCTGCGCGATCTGCATCACCTGTTCCTGATAGACGATAATGCCATAGGTCTCGTCGAGAACGGCCCTGATCATCTCATGGGGGTATTCGACCTTTTCCAGCCCGTGCTTTCTATTGATAAAGCTCGGAATATTGTCCATCGGACCAGGCCGATAGAGCGCGTTCATCGCGATCAGATCTTCGATGCGGTCGGGCTTGAGCTCGACCAGCGCGCGGCGCATCCCAGGACTTTCAAACTGGAAGATGCCGTAAGTATCGCCATCGGCGTAAAGCTTATAGGTCGGCGCGTCATCGAGCGGGATCGCGTCGATATCGACATCGATGCCCTGCTCTTTGATCATCTCGACCGCATAGCGGATGGTTGTGAGTGTCTTGAGACCAAGGAAGTCGAACTTGACCAGACCGGCTGGCTCGACCCATTTCAGATTATACTGAGTGACGGGCATATCCGAGCGCGGATCGCGGTAAAGCGGCAGCAATTCATGGAGCGGTCGATCGCCGATTACCAGACCGGCGGCGTGGGTTGACGCGTGGCGGTAAAGGCCCTCGAGCTTTCCGGCTATGGCGAGCAGTTCGGCGACGGTTTCATCTTCGTCGCGCATCATCTGAAGGCGCGGTTCGTCGCGAATGGCCTCGGCCAATGTTAC
The DNA here is from genome assembly GCF_003992625.1 of Pelagibacterium lentulum. GTDB lineage: Bacteria > Pseudomonadota > Alphaproteobacteria > Rhizobiales > Devosiaceae > Pelagibacterium > Pelagibacterium lentulum. The sequence continues at coordinate 161,981 of NZ_RZMW01000008.1, forward strand.
GGGATTGGCGGGATTGTTGGGCACGAGCTTACAGATGCGATCCACCTGCCCGTATGGCATCTGAAGCACACGGCCGACATCGCGCAGCGCAGCGCGCGGCTGAAGGGTTCCAAACGTGATGATCTGAGCGACTTGATCGGAGCCGTATTTATTCTGAACGTAGCGAATGACCTCTTCGCGCCGCTCTTGGCAGAAGTCGATGTCAAAGTCCGGCATCGACACACGTTCAGGATTTAGAAAGCGCTCAAACAGCAGGTTATACCGCAAGGGATCGAGGTCAGTAATGGTAAGGGCATAGGCAACGAGCGAGCCAGCGCCCGAGCCACGCCCTGGCCCCACAGGTATATTGTGCGCCTTGGACCATTTGATGAAGTCGGCAACGATCAGGAAGTAGCCGGGAAATTTCATGTCCCGAATAACCTTAAGCTCGAACTCCAGCCGTTCCTGGTACTCTTCGCGAGCCTTGCCAGGTGCAAGACCGTAACTTTCCAGTCGCCGGTCTAGCCCTTCCCTGGCCTGTCGTGCGAGCTCCTCGCCTTCTGCATGATTGGCTTCCTCCTCGCCCACGCCTTCGGCGGCAGCGAATTTGGGAAGGATTGGATCGAGGGTGCGCGGGCGGTAGCTGACACGCCTTGCTATTTCAATCGTGTTTTCCAATGCCTCGGGCAGATCGGAAAACAAGGCCATCATTTCTGCGCGCGTCTTGAAATAGTGCTGATCGGAAAGGCGCCGCCGTTCAGTCTGCGCTACGACCGATCCCGCTGCGATGGCCAAGAGCGCGTCGTGGGAATCAAAATCGTCCTGTGCCGGAAAATATGGCTCATTGGTCGCAACGAGAGGCAGATCGTTGGCATAGGCCAGATCGATCAACCGCGGCTCTACGGCATTTTCAATCGGCCGATCGTGACGCTGGATCTCAACATAAAGCCGATCGCCGAAAATCTGCATAAGTCGCGACAGTCGCTGGGCGGCAACGCCATCCATACCGGCCGCAAGCAAAGGATCAATCACCCCTTCAGGGCCGCCCGTCAGGCAGATCAATCCATCGGCGTAGCCGTTATCGAACCAGTCGATATGAGCAGATGTCCGGTTCTCTACTCCTTCAAGATAGGCCCGGCTGACAAGGGTGGAGAGATTGGCAAAGCCCTTCTCGTTGGCGGCAATGAGAACGATGTTGCCTTTGCCGAGATTGATGCGCTCGTTAGGCTTTTCTTCATCGGCGCCGAAGTTGAGAGTTAGTTCGCATCCGATAATAGGTTGCAGGCCCTTGCCCGACGCCTTCTCGGAAAACTCGAGCGCGCCAAAGAGATTGTTGGTGTCGGCAATTCCCAGCGCCGGTTGCCCATCGGCAATGGCCATGTCCAAAATCTTGCCCAAGGGCAGCGCGCCCTCGAGAAGAGAGAACGCCGAGTGAACGTGAAGATGGATAAAACCTGGTCCGGACATGACTGCTCCTTGCCGAGACTTTTCTTGTGCCATTCCTTTTGGCGGGGGCCAACAGTCCCTGCTCGATTTGCACAGGTCGCTCAACCAATATAGGCGAGCATATCGACGTAAAGCAGGGCAATGGCGCCGAACGCAGTCAAAGACAAGAGTGCCATGAAATCTTTCACAAAGGCCAGCATCTCGGTTCTCCTTGGTGTTGTTCCATATTTGTTCTTATAAGTTCATATTTTGTTCTCGTCTATATATTTTCAACGCGCAGGGCCATTTTGCTTAATGCAAAGTTAAGCTACAGGGTCTTCGCGACCAATGCATGCGCGCAATTCGGGTACAGGATCCCGACAGTGCATTGATATTGTTTGTATTTTTTATGGGAGAACCAAACGACCCGGCTGCGGCTGCCATTTGGCAAGCCTTTTGGTGGTGCGCTGCTTGACTTGCTAAAGTTTGGTGCTGTGCTGCGTAATACTACTGAGGCTAGAGTTCCGCAGGAGTAACCTTGCCGTCGACGATCGTCACCACGCGGTCCGCCTTCCGGGCGAGATCGTGATTATGGGTCGCGATGATGCAGCCCGCCTCGTGCTCCTTGACCAGAGCGGACAACGCATCGAAAACCTTGTCGCTGGTGGCGGGGTCGAGATTGCCCGTCGGCTCGTCTGCTAGAATGAGGCTTGGGCCGTTGGCAGCCGCCCGCGCGATGGCTACACGTTGCTGTTCGCCGCCTGAAAGCTCGGCCGGACGATGGGTCGCCCGATGGGCAATTCCCATGATCTCGAGAAGTTCGATGCTGCGCGCCTTTGCCTTGTCTTCATTGGCACCAGCTATGAATTGCGGCATCATCACATTCTCAATGGCGCTGAACTCGGGCAGCAGATGATGGAACTGATAGACATAGCCAATGCGATGCCTACGCAAAAGCGTGCGCTGCCGGTCCGTCAGTTTTTCGGTGGCCTGATCGACAACTGTAACAGCACCACCGGTCGGGCGTTCAAGCAGACCGCAGATGTGAAGCAAAGTCGACTTTCCGGCGCCGGATGGCGCAACCAAGGCCACCAGTTCGCCTTTGGAAACCGTAAGATCGGCACCCTTTAGAACATGTACGGCAGCCCCGCCTGTCCCGTAGGTCTGGCTGACGTCCTTGAGATTGATAAGCACATTACTCATAACGCAGCGCCTCCACCGGGTCATATTGGGCTGCGCGCCAGGCCGGATAAAGCGTCGCCAGGAACGATAACGTGAGAGCAAGAACAAGCACTACCGAAACCTCGAACGCATCCACGCGCGATGGCAGCGACGAGAGCAAAAAGACTTCGGGTGGGAACAAGGCGATGCCGAGAACTTCCGATACCCACGCCCGGATGGATTCGGCATTGATGGCAAGGATCAAACCAAGAACAAAGCCGGCAAGCGTACCAACAAAGCCGATGGCCGTCCCCGTCATGCAGAAGATGCGCATGATCGAAGCCCGCGTTGCCCCCATCGTTCGCAAAACGGCAATATCGCCCCCCTTGTCTTTGACAAGCATCACCAGGCTGGAAATGATATTGAACGCGGCGACAAGTACGATCATCGACAATATGACAAACATTACGACGCGCTCGACCTGCAGCGCGGAGAAGAATGTTTCGTTGCGCCGTTGCCAGTCCGTAAAGATCATGGGCCGACCTGCTGCCATCTCAAGCTGCGTCTGGATGGCCCAGGTCGCATCGGGATCACGTAGGAAAACCTCGACTGCGGTTGCCTGATAACGCCGTTCGTAGGCGTCGTCGATTTCCTCATCCGTTGCCATGAGGGGCAGTTCGTCAAAGCCCTCCCGCAGCACTTCGGAGTACATGCGGAAATAGTCCTGCGCCGCCTGGATCGGCATGAAGACAAAGAAGGAATCAAACTCAACCATGCCGACGTCAAAAATGACATTGACCGGATAAGAGCGGATCTGTGGCGTGGATCCGAACGGGGTCTGTATGCCGCGCGGCGTTACAATGGTGATCGGATCCCCAAGACTGAGCCCCAATTGATGCGCCATGCGCGAGCCAATTGCGACACCATCGAGCGCGTTCCAATCTTCCCAGCCACCCAGCGTAGCACTGCTGACCAGGAGCGGCAGCTTTTCAATGTCTTCCATCGACATGCCGCGTACCGCCACCCCGGCGGAATTGTACGCGCCGGTTGCCAGCGCCTGCCCTTCCACAAAGGCAACGGCACTGATGACGCCATCCACCTCTTCGAGCCGGAGCTTTACATCCTCGTAATCGGTAAAAGACTGATCGATGGGAAAGGCCGTGAAATGCCCATTGAGACCGAGAATCTTTGAAAGAAGCTCGTCCCGGAAACCGTTCATGACGCTCATCACCACAATGAGCGTTGCAACGCCGATGGCTATGCCGATCATGGTCAGCGCGGCGATGACCGAGATAAACGTATCCCGGCGGCGCGCGCGCAGATAGCGACCGGCGACCATAATCTCGAAACGCGAAAACGGTCCCGGCGCCTTATCCCTTTTGACGCTGGTTGGTGCGGAGGCGCTCACACGGTGTCTCTGCGTTCGGGTTCGATCAGGGCCTTGAGACGGGAAACCGCATCTTCGATGCCGATGGTCTCGCGCTCCCCGGACTTGCGGTGCTTGATTTCGACTTCTCCCGCTGCGAGCCCGCGCGGACCGACGATCAACTGGAAGGGAATGCCGATCAGATCGGCTGTTGCAAATTTCTGGCCTGCACCGGTTTCGCGGTCGTCATAGAGCACATCGAGCCCGGCAGCGTGGAGTTGATCATAGAGCTTGACATTGGCGGCATCGCAGGCCGCGTCGCCCGACTTGAGGTTGATGAGTGAGACCTCAAAAGGCGCAACCGATACCGGCCATATGATACCGTTTTCATCGTGATAGGCCTCGATGATCGCAGGCACGATGCGGCTGGGGCCAATCCCGTATGAACCCATATGCACCGCGACATCCTTGCCATCCGGTCCAGTTACCGTCGCGCCCATGGGCTCGGAATATTTGGTGCCGAAATAAAAGACCTGGCCGACTTCGATGCCGCGTGCAGCGATGCGCTTGTTTTCTGGCACTTTCGCGCCGAACTCGGCGTCGTCGTGCATGTCTTCGGTGGCGGCGTAAAGCGAGGTCCAATCGGCAACGATGCCCGAGAGATCGCCATCAAAATCCGTATCGGGACCGGGGATCGGCTTGTCGAGCATATCCGCGTGACAGAAGACGCCGCTTTCGCCGGTCTCTGCAAGAACGATGAATTCATGAGAAAGGTCGCCGCCAATGGGGCCGGTTTCAGCGCGCATCGGGATCGCGGTCAGGCCCATGCGGTGATAGGTCCGCAGATAGGCGACGAACATGCGCTGATAGGCCTTTACCGCTGCGTCCTTGTCGATATCGAAGGAATAAGCATCCTTCATCAAAAATTCGCGGCTGCGCATGGTGCCAAAGCGCGGACGGATCTCGTCTCGGAACTTCCACTGGATATGGTAGAGATTGAGCGGCAAGTCCTTGTAGGAGCGTACATAGGTTCGGAAGATGTGCGTGATCATCTCCTCATTGGTGGGACCGTAGAGCATATCGCGCTCGTGCCGATCCTGCATGCGCAGCATTTCCTTGCCATAATCCTCATAACGGCCACTCTCACGCCACAAGTCGGCCGATTGCAAGGTCGGCATGAGAAGTTGGATTGCGCCGGCCCTGTTCTGTTCCTGCTCGATGATCGTCTGAATTTTGCGCAAGACTTTATAGCCGAGCGGCAACCAGGCATACATACCTGCAGCCTGCTGACTGATCATGCCCGCGCGCAGCATAAGCCTATGGGATATGACCTCGGCCTCTTTCGGCGTTTCCTTGAGAACGGGCAGAAAATATTTGGATAAGCGCATGATAACTCCGGGTCCTCCAGGGGCGACTCACCTTGGATGGCAGGCGGCACTATCAAGCGCAAACCACCCCCGAAAGGCAAGGGCAAGCGATGAAGTGCATACGTGACAGTTTTTTGACAGAAAGTGTGACAAAAGACCGCAAATTTCCCTTGGCAGACATAATCCACCCTGTTAGTGTCCGGCCATAAAATTAAGGGCGAGACTAAAATTCGCCTAACGCAGACAACGTCAAGGGAGGAGCACTGGCCGCCCGTTTTACGCGCCGTAAGACCAGTGGATTGTCGCGAAACTCATTTAAGATGCAGGGCTTTAGCCCTGCTTTTTTTTGCTCTGCATTAATTTGGCGCTGGCGCCAAGATCAACTCCAGTAGGCTTGGAGCCATTCATTCGACAGCCCCCACAACACAAGCAGCATGACGACGACCGCGAGCACGGACGTAGCGATCATTTTTTGCAGTGTAAACGGATTTACCGGCGCGCCTGGCTCAGTGCCGTCTGCAACAACGCCGTCTTCATGCTGGCCACGTACGCCAAAGGGCAGCACAACGAACAGCACTGTCCACCAAATCACGAAATAAAGCGCTACATATGTCAGCCACTGCATTGCTCAAACCTTGTGTACGAACACTTTAACAATTGGCCGCCGCCCCCAGACCGCATTGGTCTCCGACCTGACTGCGCGCCGAACAGCTTCGGCAAACCGCGCCGTATCGGTACGCCGCTTCTCAGGGAAGCTCTTTATTGCCCCATGCGCGGCAGAATGAATAACATCACTCAATGGGTCGTCATCTTCCTCAAGTTCAGGGATGCCGTCCAGATCAAATACGGGGCCTGAGACGATCTGCCCCTTCCCGTTGACGGCCAGCGACACCACGACAAGACCACCAAATGCCAGCTTGCGACGATCGCGCACGCGGCTTTCCTCTGGTGTGCAAAGAATGTTGCCATCGAGATAAAGGATGCCGGTCGGCACCTCGGACGGGTAGTGGGCCGGTTCGGGGAATAGGCGCACCATGTCGCCGTTGCGTGCCGAATAGGCGGTTTTGATGCCGTTTTCGCGTCCCAGTTTGGCATGCGCTTCAAGATGCATCGGCTCGCCATGGACAGGCACCAGCAGGCTGGGCTTGACCCAATCGTAAAGCTTGACAAGTTCGTGCCGACGCGGATGACCCGATACGTGTACCATCTCTTCGCGGCCTGTGATCAATTCCACGCCACGGTCAACAAGCTGGTTCTGAATGTCGATGACGGCCTTTTCGTTGCCCGGAATGGACCACGAAGAAAAGATCACCCTGTCGCCCGGCGAAAGGTCAATGACCGGATGATTGCCAGCCGCAATGCGGGCCATGGCTGCGCGGGACTCGCCCTGGCTACCGGTACATATCAGAACCGTCTTTTCGCGCGGGAGATAGCCGTAGGCATCCTGATCGAGAAAATCGGGGATGCCCTCCATAAGCCCGAGCTCGCGCGCAATGCCGGCAACACGATGCACGGCCCGGCCGGCAGCAACGACTTCCCTACCCGCCTTTTTTGCAGCGCGGGCCACCGAAATCATGCGTCCCAGATTGGACGCAAAAATCGTGACGGCAACGCGATACGGCGCTTCGGAAATCAGCCGGTCGAGATTTACGGCCACCTCGGCCTCCGAAGGGCTCTCGCCGTCCTTCATGGCATTGGTGCTGTCGCAGATCAGAGCGAGCGGCTTGCCTTCTGCCCCGATGGCCTTGAGACGTTCGATATCGGTATGCGGTGTACCAACCGGGCCAGGATCGAGCTTCCAGTCGCCGGTATGCAGCACGCGACCCGCTGGCGTATCGATTAGCAGCGCGCAGCTTTCAGGGATCGAATGAGACATGTCGATAGCTTCAACGTGGAACGGGCCGACGTCGAATGGCTTGCCCGATTGGAAGATTTTGACCTCGACATCTTCCTCGATGGCATTTGAGAGCCGCTTGGCCTTGAGCATGGCGGCCGCAAAAGGCGTTGCATAAACCGGGGCGTCAAAGCCAGGCCAGAGATCGAGAACCGCGCCGTAATGATCTTCGTGGGCGTGGGTTAGCACCAGCCCCACGACACCGTCGGCCTCTTCTTCAAGAAAGCGCGGATCGGGCATGATCAGTTCGATACCGGGTAGATCGGGGCCGCCGAAGGTCACGCCGCAATCGACTACAAGCCACTTGCGGTCATTCTCCGGGCCAAAGCCGTATAGGCCCATATTCTTGCCGATTTCGCCAACGCCGCCGAGCGGCACGAAGACGAGTTCATCGCCGCCGCGTTTATTTCTTGCCATAAGCCAATTATGCCCGTGTGACGGAAAAGCCGTCCGGGCACCCTCTCTTCTTCACATTTCACTCGCCGGAATTCAGGCCTTAAGGCTTGCAGTCGTGCCAAAATGCACATCGCCCGCTGCAATCGCGGTTCTGTGCCCTTCTGCGTCCCGCACAATAAGGCGCCCGGCATCATCAATCGTTTCAAAGACGCCGCGAATGACGTCGGAGTTCCGCTTTACTGCCACCTCGGTCCCGATCCCGGTGGCAAATTCGCGCCAGCCCGCGAGAATTTCCCGTGTGCCAGCGCCGTTGTTCCAAAGGGCATAACACTCCACCCAGTGTTCGGCCAGTGCTTCAAAAACCGCTTGGGCATCCAGTGCGCCATTGAATGCGCTCAGTGCCGTTGCCGGATAGGGCAGACCAGCGGGTGCAGCAACGACATTGACGCCAAAGCCGATCACGATCGCCTTGCTGCCGTCAAACCGCGGCTGAACTTCGAGCAGAATACCAGCGAGCTTGGCACCATCAGCCAGAATGTCGTTTGGCCATTTGAGCGCAATGCGGACCGGCCCTTCTTGCGAGACGCCATCGGCACCATCAAGACCGCTCCTGGTTCGCATTTGAGGCACTAATTGATTGAGTGCACGGTTGAGCGCCACCCCCGCAACAAAGCCCAGCGTTGCCAGATGGTGCGCCTCGGCTTCAGGGGCAATCATCAGGCTAGCGGCCAGATTGCCATAAGGGCTTTCCCATTGACGACCGCGACGCCCCCTGCCCTCGGTCTGCTGTAGTGCGACATACCAGATGTTGGGCGCATCGCCGGCAGCAGCGGCTTTCATTGCCTCGGCATTGGTCGATCCAATAGAGTCAAAGCCGATTACCCTGTAACCGGCTTTGCTTGCATTTGGACCGAGCGGAAAGGCAACCACGTTAGAAAAGGCTTCCCGCAGCGTTATGAGCAAGTTGGGCCAAGGGTGCGCCTACAGTGAAATAGTAGGACAGGACCAGAAAGCCGGTCAGCGCCATCACGAAACGCAACTCGATTGCCGGCGTCGCGTAGGAGTTTACCGGCTCGTCGAAATACATGACCTTGACGACGCGCAGATAATAGAACGCGCTGACCGCACTGGCCAACATGCCGATCACAGCGAGGATAAACAGACGCGCTTCGATGGCAGCCAGAAATACATGCCACTTGGCAAAGAACCCGGCCAGCGGCGGAAGTCCTATCAACGAAAACATGAACATGGCGATCATGGCCGCGACGAAAGGCCGATTCTGTGAGAGTCCGGCAAGATCGTCAATGTTCTCGACGTAACCGTCTTCGTTCTTGAGTGCCAGAATGCAGGCGAAAAGGCCAATCGTCATGGTGAGGTAAACAGCCATGTAGATTGCAACGCCTTCAACACCGACAAGATTGCCTGCAGAAAGCCCCACAAGCGCAAAGCCAACGTGACCGATCGAGGAAAAAGCAATAAGGCGCTTGAGATTGCGTTGGCCAATAGCTGCAAAGGCGGCAAGGACCATTGATGCAATGGAGATGAAGATAATGACCTGCTGCCAGTCGCGCGCAATCGGCTCGAAGGCGTCGAACACGATGCGAATGAGCAGTGCCATCGCCGCGACCTTGGGCGCGGAAGCGAAAAAGGCCGTTACTGGTGTCGGAGCACCCTCGTAAACGTCCGGCGTCCACATATGGAACGGCACAGCCGAAATCTTGAAGGCAAGGCCTGCGAGCAGGAAGACAAGGCCGAAGATGATACCGACGTTGCGCTCGCCCAGTGCCACGGCCTGCGCAATCTGGTCGAGTTGAGTATGGCCGGTAAAGCCGTAAACCAGAGAGGCACCATAGAGCAACATGCCTGAGGACAACGCGCCGAGTACGAAATATTTCAGCCCGGCTTCGGTAGCCTTGGCACTGTCACGGCGGAAGGCTGCAAGCACGTAAAGCGAAAGCGATTGCAACTCGAGGCCTACATAGAGGCTCATCAGGTCGTTGGCCGAAACCATCATCAGCATGCCAAGCGTGGCAAGGACGATCAGGACGGGATATTCGAACTTATTGAGGCCTTTATCGGCTGCTGTCGAAACGGTGAGGATCAGCGCAAAGACTGAACCTGCGATGATGAGCACCTTCATGAAGCGTGCAAAACCATCATTGATGAAACCGCCGGCAAAGATGGTGCCTTCGGTACCGCCGAAAACGATCAGAACGCCTACCGCGATGAGTACGCCAATTGCGATGCCGGAAATGCTGGGAGCAATTTCCTTTTTCGCAAAGACGCCGATCATGAGCAGTGCCATCGCACAGACGGCCAGCAGCATCTCAGGGTAAGCGGGCGCCAGTGAGGCGAAACCGGCAAATTCGGAAACCATATTCACCTCCTATTGCACTGCGCCGGCAAGGCCGCTTGCGGCGGCGTACTGGTCAACCAGCGCCTGTACCGAAACAGCCGTCGCATCGAGCAGCGGTGCGGGGTAGAAGCCAAAGAAAATCGTCAGAATGATCAGTGGCACGATCGTAAGCATTTCGCGAGCGTTGAGATCGAGAATGCCTTTGAGGCTTTCCTTCTCAAGACCGCCAAAAATCACCTGGCGATAGAGCCACAACGCATAACATGCCGACAGGATCACGCCGGTCGTCGCAAGGATCGCAAACCACGTATTGACCTGAAAGATCGCAAGCAGCGTCAGGAATTCGCCGACAAATCCCGACGTTCCGGGCAGACCGACATTGGCCATGGTGAAGACCATAAAGGCGAAGGCATATCTGGGCATACGTTCGACAAGGCCGCCATAGGCCGCGATGTCACGGGTGTGCATGCGGTCATAGATGACGCCGACCGAGAGAAACAGCGCGCCGGAGACGATACCGTGCGAAATCATCTGGAAGATCGCGCCCTGTACGCCATAAACGTTGCCGGTGAAGATGCCCATGGTCACAAAGCCCATGTGCGCGACCGAAGAATAGGCGATCAGCTTTTTGATATCCGTCTGAACGAGTGCCACCAGCGACGTGATGATGATGGCAGCGACTGAGAGCACGAAGACAAAATCGGCGAAAAAGACCGAAGCGTCCGGGAACATTGGCAACGAGAACCGCAGGAAGCCATAGCCGCCCATCTTCAAGAGGATTGCGGCAAGGATGACTGAACCGGCAGTCGGGGCCTCCACGTGGGCTTCGGGTAGCCAACGGTGGAACGGCCACATGGGCATCTTGACGGCGAGCGAAGCGAAGAACGCCAGCCACAGCCATATCTGCATGCTTTCCGGAAACTCGACCTGCAAGAGCCGCGAGATGTCCAGCGTACCGGCATACCAGTACATTGCCATGATCGCGAGCAGCATCAGGACCGAGCCAACGAAAGTATAGAAGAAAAACTTGTAGCTCGCCTGAATGCGCTTCTTGCCGCCCCAGATACCGATGATGAGGAACATCGGGATCAGGCTGCCTTCAAAGAAGACATAGAACATGGCCAGATCGAGCGTTGCGAAAACACCGATCATCAATGTTTCGAGCACGAGGAACAACACCATGTATTCGCGCACGCGGAAGCTGATCGACTCCCAGCTTGCAAGAATACACATGGGCATCAAAAGCCCTGTCAGCACAATGAACAGGATCGATATCCCGTCAACACCCATGCGATATCCGATGACATCGCCCACCCAAGGGTAGTTCTGGACGAACTGGAACTCGGCGGTATCGGGATCGAACATGCCCCACATGACCAGCGTAAACAGGAAGGTAACCGTCGTGGTCGCCAGCGCGATACGCTTGATGTTGAGCACGGCGACGTCGTCGCGCCCCGGGGTCAGCAGAATGAAGAAGGCTCCGACCAGCGGCAGAAATGTAACGATGGTCAGAATGTTGTTATTGAGGATCATCCCAAAAGTCCCCCGGCGGCGATTGCCCAGGTTATGAGCGCAGCCACGCCGATCAGCATTGCAAAGGCGTAGTGATAGAGGTAGCCCGACTGGAGCTTGACCACCTGTGCGGTGACCTGCTTGACCCGGCGGCCAAGCCCTTCGACCACCGTTTGATCAATGAACCAGTCGTCAAAGCCCTTCCACAATGCGTTTCCAAGCCAGCGGGCCGGACGCACGAAGATGTGGTGATAAAGCTCGTCGAAATACCACTTGTTCAAAAGGAATTTGTAGAGGTGCGGATGCTCTGCGGCCAGTTGCTTGGGGGTCTCGGGGCTCCTGATATAAAAATACCAGGCACCGACGAAACCGGCGAGCATAGCAACAGTGGCAGACCACTTTACCCAGGTAGGGACGTAGTGCGCCGCATCGATAATCGCCGCATCCACAACGATCGAACCGTGGAAGAAGTGCTCAACATGCTCTGCATGGCCGAAGAAGACATCGTAGAAGATGACGCCCGAGAGCACCGCGCCGACCGCCAGCACATAGAGCGGGATCAGCATGACATTGGGGCTTTCATGCGCGTGATCGAACGTATGATGATCTGCGCGGGTCTTGCCGTGGAATGTCAGGTGAATCAGCCGCCATGAATAGAAGCTGGTGAAGAGCGCCGCCACGACCAGAAGCCAGAAGGACAGTGTGCCTGCCGGGCCGCCGAAAGCGTAAGCTGCTTCGATGATGGCATCCTTTGAAAAGAATCCTGCGAACCCGAACATTGTGCCGGGAATGCCCACACCGGTCAGCGCGAGCGTGCCGATGATCATCATCCAGTAGGTCAGCGGAACCTTCTTGGCGATGCCGCCCATGTTGCGCATGTCCTGCTCGTGGTGCATGGCATGAATGACCGAGCCCGCGCCAAGGAACAACAGTGCTTTAAAGAAGGCATGCGTGAACAGGTGGAATATGCCCGCGGAATATGCGCCTACCCCAAGTGCGACGAACATGTAGCCGAGCTGCGAACAGGTCGAATAGGCGATAACGCGCTTGATGTCGTTCTGAACCAGACCGACTGTTGCAGCAAAGAACGCCGTAATCGCGCCAATATATATAACGACGAGCGTTGCCGTCTCGCTCATTTCAAACATGGGCGAGAGACGCGCGACCATGAATACGCCGGCTGTCACCATTGTTGCGGCATGAATGAGCGCGGAAACCGGCGTTGGGCCTTCCATGGCATCCGGCAACCAGGTGTGGAGCAGGAACTGGGCAGACTTGCCCATCGCACCCATAAAGAGCAGTAGGCAGATGACCGTCATGGCATCGAACTCGGCGCCAAGGAACGGAATTGTCATGCCTTCAGCGCCCGACAGCACGGCAAAGGTCTCGTCAAAACCGAGCGTTCCAAACAGGAAGAACGTGCCGAAAATACCTAGCGCGAAGCCAAAATCACCAACGCGGTTGACGACGAACGCCTTCATCGCCGCTGCATTGGCCGAAGGCTTTTTGTACCAGAAACCAATAAGCAGATATGATGCCAGGCCCACGCCTTCCCAACCAAAGAACATCTGCAGGAAGTTATCGGCCGTCACCAGCATCAGCATTGCAAAGGTGAAGAGCGAGAGATAGGCAAAGAACCGCGCGCGATGCGGATCCTCGTGCATATAGCCGATCGAATAGAGGTGAACCAGGCTCGAAACCGTGTTGACGACGACCAGCATGATTGCAGTCAGCGTATCGACACGCAGCACCCAGCGCAGATCGAGATCGCCAGAATTGATCCAGCGCATGACCTCGACCTGATAGGCCTCGGCATTGCCAAGGAAGAACGGGATGAAGACGGCCCAAGAGAGCAGCGCCGAAATCATCAGCAGTGCCGTTGTAAGGATTTCGGCTGGCTTGTGGCCAATAACGCGGCCGAAAAAGCCCGCGACCAGCGCCCCGATCAGGGGCAGAAAGACAATAGCCTGAATCATTGCCCCTTAGCCCTTCATCATATTGACGTCATCGACCGCGATCGATCCGCGGTTGCGGAAAAAGATCACGAGGATCGCCAGCCCGATTGCTGCCTCAGCCGCCGCAACGGTGAGGATCAGCAAGGCGAATACTTGCCCCACGAGGTCCTGCAGGTGCGCGGAAAACGCAACGAAATTGATATTGACCGCAAGAAGGATCAATTCGACCGACATCAGAATGATGATGATGTTCTTCCGGTTGAGGAAGATCCCAAACACCCCGATGGTGAACAGTATGGCTGCGACGGTCAGGAAATGACCGAGCCCGATAACTGGTGTCATCATATGCCCCCTTACAAACCCTTCCCGCTCTCAACCTTCACGACTTCCACGCCAGTAGCCTTGTTGCGTGCAGTCTGCTTTGCGACGTCCTGGCGCTTGACATTGGGCTTGTGGCGAAGGGTCAGGACGATGGCCCCGATCATCGCGACAAGCAGGATCAGTCCGCTAGCCTGGAACAGATAGATGTAGCGAGTGTAGAGCACCAAGCCCAAAGCGCGGGTATTCTCGATTCCCCCATCGATTGGCAAGGCTCCGCTTCCCGCAGCTTCCGGTACCAGATAGGCAGCGCCAGCAACAAGTAGCAATTCAAGCAGCAAGATGATCCCGATCAGGGCGCCCACTGGCATATATTGCAGCATGCCCCTGCGCAATTCGCCGAAATCGACGTCCAACATCATTACGACGAACAGGAACAGCACCGCGACAGCGCCGACATAGACCACGATCAGAATAAGCGCGAGGAACTCAGCGCCCGCCAGCATGAATATCCCTGCGGCGTTGACGAAAGCAAGGATCAGAAACAACACCGAATGGACTGGATTGCGCGATGCAATAACCATCAGTGCCGACGCGATCACAATCGTCGAGAACAGGTAAAAGAAAAAGAGCGGTAACGTCACATCGGGCTCCTAGCGATACGGCGCGTCGAGCGCGATGTTTTGGGCCAACTCACGCTCCCAGCGGTCGCCATTAGCCAGAAGACGCTCCTTGGAGAAGTAGAGTTCTTCGCGCGTCTCGGTTGCAAATTCAAAGTTCGGCCCTTCTACGATTGCATCAACCGGACAGGCCTCCTGACAGAAGCCGCAATAGATGCATTTGACCATGTCGATGTCATAGCGAAGCGTGCGGCGCGTGCCATCGTTCTGGCGCGGGCCCGCTTCGATGGTGATTGCCTGAGCCGGGCAAATGGCTTCACAGAGCTTACACGCAATGCAGCGTTCTTCGCCGTTGGGATAGCGGCGCAAGGCGTGCTCGCCGCGAAAGCGCGGGCTTATGGCACCCTTTTCAAAGGGATAGTTGATGGTTGGCTTTGGCGCGAAGAAATAGCGCATTGCCAAAAAGAAGGTCGAAACGAATTCTCTAAGGAGAAGCGCGTCGAGAAACCTCAATGCCTGCATGATTGTTCTCCTTATGCCATGCCGCCATGCCAGCCCCAGCCCGTAAGCTGGAGAACGGCAGCAACAGCAACGACCATGAACAGTGAGATCGGCAGGAACACTTTCCAGCCAAGACGCATCAACTGGTCATAGCGATACCGGGGGACGAAAGCCTTGACCATGGCAAACATGAAAAAGACCAGCGAAAGTTTCAGAACGAACCAGACTGCACCTGGAATCCAGGTGAAGGGCGGCAGATCGATCGGCGCGCTCCATCCACCGAGGAACAGGATGGTGGTCAGGGCGCACATCAGGATAATCGCGACATACTCGCCCAGCATGAACATCATGTAGGGAGTGGAGCCATATTCAACCATGAAGCCAGCAACCAGTTCAGATTCCGCCTCCGGCAGATCGAATGGCGGCCGGTTGGTTTCAGCCAATGCCGAGATGAAGAAGATCACGAACATCGGGAAGAGTGGCAGCCAGAACCAGTTCAGGAATGTCAGCCAGGGCACGCCCAGAGCATGGGCCAGCCCCATTTCCTGCTGCGCAATCACGATATGGGTGAGGTTGAGCGATCCGACGCACAGCAGAACGGTAATGATCACAAAGCCGATCGATACTTCATAGGACACCATCTGCGCGGCAGAACGCAGCGCGCCAAGGAACGGGTACTTCGAGTTCGATGCCCAGCCGCCCATGATGATGCCATAAACGCCAAGCGAGGAAATCGCGAAGATATAGAGAATGCCGACATTGATATCGGCAAGCACCCAGCCTTCGGCAACAGGAACAACGGCCCAAGCCGACAGTGCCAGAAGCACAGTGACCAGCGGCGCGAGAAGAAACACGGCCTTGTCTGCACCTGCCGGGATGACAGGTTCCTTAAAGACGAACTTCAACAGATCGGCAAAGCTCTGAAACAGGCCGAACGCGCCTACCACGTTTGGGCCGCGCCGGATCTGGACGGCAGCCCAGATCTTACGGTCCGCCAACAGGACATAAGCTGTAAAGACCAGCAGCGTGACCAGCAGCAGAAGCGCCTTCCAAACAAAACCAATCATCGTGCCCAATCCGAAGATCGGGGCTCCGAAGAGGTAATCGAGCGCGAACAAAATCGAATCCATATCGCTGCCTTACTCTGCTGCCTGCTTTAGGCCCGCCATGAGCTGCGAGCACTCGGCCATCACGGCCGATGCCCGCGCAATCGGGTTTGTGAGATAGAAATCGCTGACCGGAGAGACCAGCGCATAATTTTTCTTAGCCGCTGCGGCATTTGCCAGCTTGCCAACATCATCGCCATTGCCTGCTGCAATCGCATCGAGCCGGGCCAGATGCGGGAATTCGCCGTAAAGCGACGCACGCAGAGCGGTAAGCGAGTCGAATGGCAGGGTCTGGCCGAGAACGCCAGACAATGCGCGCAGAATGGCCCAGTCTTCCTTGGCCTCGCCCGGAGCAAAAATTGCGCGGGTGGTCATCTGGACCCGGCCTTCGGTGTTGACGTAGGTTGCGGACTTTTCCGTGTAGGCCGCTGCGGGCAAAATGATATCGGCGCGATGCGCACCGGCATCACCATGAGTGCCGATATAGACAACCTTGGTATCGCCCAAGGCGCCCATATCGATTTCATCGGCACCGAGAAGGAACAGAACATCAAGCTTGCCGCTTCCGGCCGCCTTGACCATTCCCGCTGTATCCAGGCCGCCGCGACCCGGCACGAAGCCGATGTCGAGCGCGCCGACGCGGGCCGCCGCATTGTGCAATACGGAAAAACCGTTCCAGTCCTTGGCAACCGCGCCGTTGGTCTTGGCGACTTCAGCGGCCAGTGCCAGCACGTCCTTGCCCGAGGCGCCAGTTACCGCGCCTTCACCAACAATAACGATCGGCTTTTTGGCTTTCTTGAGGACCTTGGCAAACGCGCCCTTGCCTGAGGCAATTTCTGCCAAGGTATCGATACCCGCGCCAAGATGGGTGTAGTCGTAAGTCAGGTCGGCGGCGTGGCCGATCACGCCGATTTCGACATTGCCAGTACGCCATGCCTTGCGGATACGCGCGTTTAGAACGGCAGCTTCCTTGCGTGGATTTGTGCCGACAAGCAGGATGGCATCGGCTTCTTCGATCCCGGCAATGGTGGGATTGAAGATATAGGATGCCCTGCCCTTTTTCGGATCGAGCGCCGAGCCAGCCGGACGCGCATCGATATTGGCCGAGCCGAGCGCCGTCATAAGCTGCTTGAGCGCATATATTTCCTCAACACCGGCCAGATCACCCGCGATAGCGCCAATACGTGCGCCCTCGGACGTGTTGACGAGCGCCGCAACAGCGGCAAAGGCTTCGGCCCAGCTTGCGGCCTGAAGCTTTTTGCCCTTCTTCACATAGGGCCGGTCAAGACGTTGCGTGCGCAGTCCATCCCAAATGAAACGGGTTTTATCGGAAATCCATTCCTCATTCACGCCCTCATGGACACGCGGGAGTATGCGCATAACTTCCTTGCCGCGGGCGTCAACGCGAATGGAGGACCCAACGCCATCCATAACGTCGATGGATTCTGTCTTGGAAAGCTCCCACGGACGCGCCTGGAAAGCGTAGGGCTTGGAGGTCAGCGCGCCGACCGGGCAGAGGTCGATGACATTGCCCTGCAACTCGCTGGTCATGGAGCGTTCGAGATAGGAGGTAATTTCGGCGTCTTCACCACGACCGATCAAGCCAAGCTCGGAGACACCAGCAACTTCGGTGGTGAAGCGAACGCAGCGCGTGCAGTGGATGCAGCGGTTCATTATGGTTTTGACAAGCGGGCCGATATGCTTGTTCTCGACCGCGCGCTTGTTCTCCCAATAGCGGGATGTATCCACACCGTAGGCCATCGCCTGGTCCTGCAGATCGCACTCGCCGCCCTGATCGCAGATCGGGCAATCGAGCGGATGGTTGATGAGCAGGAACTCCATCACACCTTCGCGGGCCTTCTTGACCATCGGCGTATTGGTGAACATTTCGGGCGCTTCGCCATTGGGACCAGGACGCAAATCCCGGACGCTCATCGCGCAGCTCGCTTGCGGCTTTGGCGGTCCGCCCTTAACCTCGACGAGGCACATGCGGCAGTTGCCGGCAACCGACAGACGCTCGTGATAGCAGAAGCGCGGAATTTCCGCGCCTGCCGCTTCAGCAGCCTGCATCAGCGTGAAGTGATCGGGAACCTCGATCAGTTCGCCATCGACCTTGATTTGCGCCATAGTCTCTTACTCCGCCGCAACCGAGGGCACTGCGCCATCGGAGGTGGACTTATAGGTGTATGCGTCGATCCGCTCTTCAATCACATGACGGAAATTGCGGATCAGGCCCTGGATCGGCCAGGCAGCGGCATCGCCCAAGGCACAAATCGTGTGGCCTTCGACCTGCTTGGTCACTGCAAACAGCATGTCGATTTCGCGCTTTTGCGCTTCTCCACGCACCATGCGTTCCATGACGCGCATCATCCAGCCGGTGCCTTCGCGGCAAGGTGTGCATTGCCCGCAGCTTTCATGCTTGTAGAAGGCCGAAAGACGCCAGATGGCCTTGATGATGTCGGTGGAATTATCCATGACGATCACGGCCGCGGTGCCAAGCGATGAGCCGACTTCGCGTAAGCCGTCGAAATCCATATGCGCGGTGCGGATTTTCTCGCCCGGCACGCAAGGAACCGATGAGCCGCCGGGGATAACGGCGAGCAGGTTGTCCCAGCCGCCGCGAATGCCGCCGCAATGCTTTTCGATCAGTTCCTCGAACGGAATACCCATTTCCTCTTCAAAGGTCGCGGGCTGATTGACATGGCCCGAGACGCAGAAGAGCTTTGTGCCTGTGTTGTTTTCCCGGCCAAGACCAGCAAACCAGCTTGCGCCGCGACGCAGGATTTCCGGCACGACCGCGATCGATTCCACGTTATTGACTGTGGTGGGGCTACCGTAAAGGCCCATGCCCGCCGGGAACGGTGGCTTTAGGCGCGGCTGGCCCTTCTTGCCTTCCAGTGATTCCAGAAGCGCTGTTTCTTCACCGCAGATATAGGCGCCCGCGCCGTGATGGACGATGATGTCGAAATCCCAGCCGTGGACATTGTTCTTGCCGATCAGTTTAGCGTCATAGGCCTGCTCCACGGCTGCCTCAAGCCGCTGACGCTCGCGCATGAACTCGCCGCGCACATAGATATAGGCAGCATGAGCATCCATCGCGCGGCCGGCGATCAAGCAGCCTTCGATCAGATGATGGGGGTCATGGCGCAGGATTTCACGGTCTTTACACGTACCCGGCTCAGACTCGTCGGCGTTGACCACAAGGTAATGCGGACGGCCATCATTGACCTTGGGCATGAAAGACCATTTGAGGCCCGTGGGGAAGCCCGCACCGCCACGGCCACGCAGACCAGATGCCTTGACTTCATTGGTCAGCCAGTCCCTGCCCTGATCGAGCAATTCCCTGGTGCCGTTCCACGAACCGCGACGTTTGGCGCCTTCGAGGCCCCAGTCGTCCTGACCGTATAGATTTGTAAAGATGCGATCTTTATCCGTCAGCATGTCGCACTACTCTTTCGGCTTGCGCGGGGTGGACTTGCGCGCAGGCTTTTTGGGGGCAGTTTCTTCAATCGCGGGAGATTCCGGACCGGTTGCTCCTTCGCGCATGGCCTGGTCAGGCTTTCGGCGCGCACGGCCAGTTGCCTTTTTCTTTTCCGCTTCCGCCTCTGCGACAGATGGCTTGGTTTCTGCCGGTGCCGGGCTATCGATTGCCGGTGCAGATTCAACCGTCACCTTGCGCTTGCGGCCGGGGCTTGTGGCCTTATTTGCTGCGCTGTCGCCTTCATCGGTTGTTTCAATCGGCTTGGAAGGCTTGGGTGTTTCGAGCAATGTGATCTGCCCGTCGATCGGCGCAGAAAACCTGCGGCCATTCTGCGGACCGGGCTGGATCGTGTCCCCTTTACCTTCCTGGAAGGCAATCAGGATTTCTTCAAAGCGTTCCGGCGTCAAATCTTCGTAGGTGTCAAAGCCGATCGTCACCATTGGCGCGTTGACGCAAGCACCGGCACATTCGACTTCTTCCCAACTCATCGTTCCATCTTCATTGAGATGATGCGGCTCGGGATGAATGTGCTTCTGACAAACGGCACGGATATCTTCGGCGCCGCGCAGCATGCAGGGGGTAGTGCCGCAAACCTGAATATGGGCGCGGGTTCCAACCGGTTGAAGCTGGAACTGGGTATAGAACGTCGCCACCTCCAGCACACGGATATAGGGCATGTCGAGCATGTCGGCGACGCTTTCGATAGTCGCACGCGATACCCAGCCATCCTGTTCCTGCGCCCGCATGAGCAGCGGGATAACCGCTGACTGCTGGCGACCTGCGGGATACATGGCGATGCGTTTTTGGGCCCAAGCAGCATTTTCCTTCGAGAAGGCAAAGGATTGGGGCTGCACGGACTCTTCTGCAAGGCGACGCACACTCATCAGCGATCAACCTCTCCAAATACGATGTCGAGCGAACCGAGGATGGCCGAAACGTCAGCCAGCATATGTCCGCGACACAAGAAATCCATTGCCTGCAAATGCGCGAACCCAGGGGCTCTGATCTTGCAGCGATAGGGCTTGTTCGACCCATCCGATACCAGATAGACGCCAAACTCGCCCTTGGGCGCTTCCACGGCGGCGTAAACCTCACCCTCCGGGACGCGATACCCTTCGGTATAGAGCTTGAAGTGATGGATGAGCGCTTCCATCGAACGCTTCATCTCGCCACGCTTGGGCGGAACGACTTTGCCGTCGGTCGTTGAGACTGGCCCTTTGCCCTCTTCGGAATTGAGCAGATCGATGCACTGCTTCATGAGAGAATTGGACTGACGCATCTCTTCCATGCGGATGAGATAGCGGTCGTAGCAGTCGCCATTTTTGCCGACCGGGATATCGAAATCGAGGCGATCGTAGCATTCATAGGGCTGGCTTTTGCGCAGATCCCATGCCGCGCCCGACCCGCGCACCATGACGCCGGAAAACCCCCAGGCCCAGGCGTCTTCGAGCGAGACAGTGGCAATATCCACGTTACGCTGCTTGAAGATGCGGTTTTCGGTAATCAGGTTATCGATATCGTCGAGCGCCTTGGGGAAGGTCTCGGTGAATTTTTCGATGTCGTCGATCAGGGCCTGCGGCAGGTCCTGATGCACGCCGCCTGGACGCACATAGGCTGCGTGCATGCGGGCGCCGGTTGCACGCTCATAGAATATCATGAGCTTTTCGCGCTGCTCGAAGCCCCAGAGCGGCGGAGTCAACGCGCCGACGTCCATGGCCTGGGTCGTAACATTGAGCAGATGCGACAATATACGGCCAATTTCCGAATAGAGAACCCGGATCAACTGACCGCGGAACGGCACTTCGATGCCCAAAAGCCGCTCGACGGCCAGAGCGAAAGCGTGCTCCTGATTGATCGGCGCCACATAGTCGAGACGGTCGAAATAAGGCACGGCTTGAAGATAGGTCTTGGCTTCGATGAGCTTTTCTGTGCCGCGATGGAGAAGACCGACATGGGGATCGACTCGCTCGACAACTTCTCCGTCCAACTCAAGCACGAGACGCAGCACGCCGTGGGCTGCCGGGTGCTGAGGACCGAAATTAATATTGAATGTCCGTACGTCGTGTTCGGTCATTGCTTGGCCTTTTCATCACCGGGCAACACGTAGTCAGTGCCTTCCCAGGGAGAGAGATAGTCAAAATCACGGAATTCCTGCGCCAGCTTTACCGGCTCATAGACCACACGCTTGCGCTCTTCGTCGTAGCGAACTTCAACAAAGCCGGTCAGTGGGAAATCCTTGCGCAGCGGGTGTCCGTCAAAACCGTAGTCCGTCAGAATGCGACGCAGATCGGGATGGCCGGAGAACAGAATACCGTAAAGGTCGTAAGCCTCGCGCTCAAACCAGTCTGCGCCCGGAAACACCTCGGTGATCGAGGGCACTGGCGTCACGTCATCGGCCAGAACGCGAACGCGAATACGCATATTCTGTGTCGGGCTGAGCAGGTGATAGACAACATCGAAACGCTGGTTGCGTTCGGGATAATCCACCCCGCAAACATCAATGATCGAGATGAAACGCGTACGTGCGTCATCGCGAAGAAACCGCATAACCGATACGATGTCGTCGGCCCGCGCTTCGAGAGTCAGTTCGCCAAAGGCGACCTTAAAACCGGTAAGGGCGGCCTCGAGCTTGAGAGCGCAATATTCGCCCAGTTCTTTCAGAGCTTCGTCCATGCTGAAAACGGCCTTATCGCTCGATCGTACCGGTGCGGCGAATTTTCTTTTGCAGCAACAGCACACCATAAAGCAGGGCTTCGGCCGTAGGCGGGCAGCCCGGAACATAAATGTCGACCGGCACAACGCGATCACACCCGCGTACCACCGAATAGGAATAGTGATAGTAGCCGCCGCCATTGGCACAACTGCCCATCGAAATGACGTAGCGTGGCTCTGGCATCTGGTCGTAAACCTTGCGAAGCGCCGGCGCCATCTTGTTGGTGAGCGTGCCGGCCACGATCATCACGTCCGACTGGCGCGGGGATGCGCGCGGGGCAAAGCCGAAGCGTTCGCCATCATAGCGCGGCATGGACATCTGCATCATTTCCACAGCGCAGCAGGCCAGACCGAAGGTCATCCACATCAGCGAGCCGGTGCGGGCCCAGTTGATGAGTTCGTCGGTGGAGGTAACGAGAAAGCCTTTATCGGCCAGTTCGTTGTTGATTTCCACATAATATGGATCCGTCGCGCCGATGGGCTTGTTTGTCGCCGGATCGATGATCCCGCGCGGAGCCGGCGCGACCAGCGTATTGTTGCCGCTCAATCCCATTCCAGTGCCCCTTTCCGCCATTCATAGATAAAGCCGATGGTCAAAACGCCAAGGAAGATCATCATCGACCAGAACCCGTACCAGCCGATTTCGCCAAAGGCGACGGCCCATGGGAACAGGAAAGCGACTTCGAGATCGAAAATGATGAACAGAATCGCCACCAGATAGAATCGCACATCGAATTTCATGCGCGCGTCATCAAAAGCCTCAAAGCCACATTCGTAAGCAGAAACCTTTTCCGGATCGGGACGTTTGACCGCAATCAGGAACGGCGCAACCAAAAGCGCGAGCCCGATAACCGCAGAAAGCCCTACAAAAATCAAAATTGGCAGATATTCGCTCAGCAGTTCGTTCATAAGACAGCCATGCCTTGTCGATGGAACCCGGAAGGGGCCGTCCGGGCGGGAGCATTGGCGCGCGAACGCGCTTATCTCCATTTAACTTTGGTGAGGGCTTATCCCACCCCTAACCCGGTTTCAAGGGGTGATAAAACTGACTGTTTTTATCATATTTGATGCCATGGAACACGCACCTGCGTTTGCGGGGTAGCACGGGCTGTAAGCACGTCAGGACATTTAGACGCAACCGGTTTGAGTTGCAGCGTCGATCTATGGCACATGAACACATAAAAATGACCGCTCACCAGGAAGGTGAGCGGTCATCCGAACGAGGTTTACCCGGTCTTACATATGGAAGGCGACACCGGCGGTCAGCCGGAAGTCGCTTGGTCCCTTACCCCATTCGCCCAAGCCGAGCGCTTCGCCGCGCACGCTCATATAATCGGTAAAGCCATATTCAGCGCCGCCACCGATCGCGTAGCCGAAATCACCAGAAACAAGGCCTATACCGCCCGTGCCGTAAACCAGCGCGTCGCCGAGCGACATGCCGCCCTTGCCGAGCACGAGGGCGTCAATCGAGAAGTCGTTACCAAAATCGCCGCCAAGCTGAGCTTCGGCACCGAAAACAAGTGAGTCCATCTGAACGTTCACGCCCGTAAAGATACCGGCGCTCCAGGACGTATCGTCACCAAAGGGAATACCACCCCCATAAACGCCTGAATAAAAGCCGTCCCAGTTAAAGCCGGCGCCGTAGCCGCCATATCCATAAGGGCCATAATCTTGAGCGGAAGCGGGCATCACTGCAGCAGCAACAGCAGCGCAGGCAATGAGCAATTTCTTTGCGACCGGCATGGCGTGTCACTCCGTTAAGGTTAATTTGCAGCCATTATGGCGCGCGTGGGCAACAGGACAACCAAAGGCTGCAAACGTGCCTAAGACTTTACTAAAATTGCGCCAATTCTACCTCGTGGTTGCAAAACCCCGTTGCTCCATACCTCTCCAGGGGCTAAAAAGCAGCAATGTTTACTCTGTCTGAGACCCGCTGAGGCCTCACCCTATTGGGGTGGGGCTGATAGATCGAACCAACCGGCTGCCTGGCGCGACGCGGGCCGCATGGTTTCGTTTGACCTTCGGCATATCTGCCGACAGCAGACAGACTCAATCCATGAACATATCGAAAGTCGAACGGCGCGTTTTGAACGCGCTGGCGCTTGGCGGGCACATTGCCTTTCAGAAAGACGAGAACGGCCAGATCGAAACGCTGGACTGCATCACACGCGAGGGCTGGTTCCTCGACGGCTTTGACATGAGCCTTTTCAAAAAGCTCCGGTCCAAACGCATGATCGTGTCTCACAATGGCGGTCCCTACCGGATCACCCGACGGGGCATAGAGGCGCTGCAGGCCGCAAGGCAGGCCTGAGAGCAGAGGGGCGGCCTTGTTGGCCGCCCTGAGTTTGTTTCAATGCTTGACGGTATCGCTCAGACTCAATGCCATATGTTCCCATTCCTGGGAAACCGAGGGCGCCGAACGGCGCTTGCCTGCACGGCGGTACCAGTAGTCGGCGTTGCCCATATCGGCTTCGATCCAGTGGAGCAGTGCATGCACCCAGTCGAATGCCTGCACGCCTTCCATCTGTTGAACGATCCGATGAGCTTGTTCCCATTCGGGGCCCATACGAAACTCACCTTTTTTAACCCACCAAAGGGCTTGGAGCGGCAAGCTCATGTCTTTGGGCGGCTCGGCCCAATCGAGTGTCGAAAAGAAATCGGATGACATTTCTACCACCACTTTGCCGGTGCAAGATCGAGGCCCGCGCTGTTTTCGATCACGCGTCCGGCCGCAAACAGTGTTTCTTCATCGAACGGCTTGCCGATCAACTGCAAGCCGAGTGGAAGCCCCTGGCCGTCCTTGCCAGCAGGCACTGCAATGCCCGGCAGACCCGCCATATTGACCGTAACGGTGAAGATGTCGTTGAGGTACATCTTGACCGGATCAGCGTTCATGTCCTGATCGGCGATGCCAAAGGCGGCAGATGGCGTGGCAGGTGTCAGGATAGCGTCGACGCCCGCGTTGAAGGCATCCTCGAAATCACGTTTGATGAGCGTACGGACTTTCTGCGCGCGGACGTAATAGGCGTCGTAATAGCCTGCCGACAGCACATAGGTCCCAATCATCACACGGCGTTTGACCTCGCGACCGAAACCCTCGGCGCGAGTCAACTCGTACATTTCGGTAATGTCCTTACCAGACACCCGCAGTCCGTACTTCACACCGTCATAGCGCGCAAGGTTCGATGACGCCTCGGCCGGCGCTACGATATAATAGGCAGGAAGCGCATATTTGGTATGAGGCAGAGAAATATTCTTGACCGTCGCGCCTTCCGCCTTGAGCCATTCAAGACCTTGCTGCCAGAGCTTTTCGATCTCTTCGGGCATACCGTCCATGCGGTATTCAGATGGGACACCGATGGTCAGCCCTTTGACACCGCGTTGGACGGCCGCCGCAAAATCGGGAACGGCCATATCCACGCTCGTAGAATCCTTTGGATCGAACCCGCACATCGAGGACAGCATGATGGCGCTGTCTTCGACCGTGCGCGCGATCGGCCCTGCCTGATCGAGAGAGGATGCGAAGGCAACGACGCCCCAGCGCGAGCAGCGTCCATAAGTTGGCTTGATGCCGACAGTGCCTGTAAAGGCTGCAGGCTGGCGGATCGAGCCACCCGTATCCGTCGCGGTTGCACCCGCACAAAGCCACGCGGACACAGCAGCGGCAGAACCGCCGGACGATCCGCCGGGCACCAGGTCCTTATTACCGCCTTCAGCGCGCCAGGGATTGATGACCGGACCGTAATAGGACGTCTCGTTGGACGAGCCCATGGCGAACTCGTCCATATTCAACTTGCCCAGCATCACGGCGCCGTCGCGCCAGAGATTGCTTGTGACTGTCGATTCGTACTCCGGCCTGAAGCCATCGAGAATGTGGCTGGCCGCCTGGGTATGCGAACCCTTGGTTGCGAACAGGTCCTTGATGCCGAGCGGCACGCCCTCGAGCGGCCCTGCCTCCCCCTTTGCTACTTTCGCATCGGAAGCCTTGGCCATGTCGCGCGCCTGATCGGCGGTCACGGCAACATAAGCGTTGAGCTTGTCATTTCCCGATTCGATGGCTTTGAGGTAGGCATCGGTTGCCTCCAGGGACGTGAAATCCTTTTTGGCAATGCCATCACGCAGCGCTTTGAGGCTCAAACGGGTCAAATCAGTCACGGACATATCCTTTTTGGCGTTAGCGCGCAGTGCTTACGGCAGCATCGTCGGTCGATGGTGCCAGCGCAACTCGGCTCAGCGCCATTTCAAAAAATGCTGAATGGGGACTTTCGGGGTAATCGAGAAACGCGCCGCGTTCGACAAAGCCGGAACGCTGGTAGAGCCGCCACGCGCCAGCAAAGCCTTCACCGGTGCCGGTTTCCAGCATGAGCGTGATCACACCTTTCTCACGCGCAAGATTCTCGATTGCGTCCAGCAGCAGCACGCCAACCCGCTGCCCGCGGACATGCGGCATGGTGTACATGCGCTTGACCTCGGCCATATCGCCGGTGTGCATCTTCAATGCGCCGCAGCCGACGGCCCTGCCCTCACCGTCCCGCGCGATGAATACGGTGGTGTGCGGCTCTGCCATTTGCTCGACGGTCATCTTGAACTGGAATTCTTCCGGAGAAAGCGGCAACAGGTGATCGTTGAGCGCGTCAATCAGCGCTCGGACATCGTCCTGCAACGGCGTTTCAATGGCGACGGAAACGCTCACCGGCTACTCCACAACCTTGGGGACCATGAAGAAATTGTCTTCCGAGATCGACGCATTCGCTACGATCTTGTCGGCATAGCCACCATCGGTAACCTTGTCTTCGCGGCGGCGCAGCACCATGGGCGTAACCGAGGTCATCGGCTCGACGCCGGAAACGTCGACTTCATCCAATTGCTCGACAAAACCCAAAATCGCGTTAAGCTCACCCTCGTAAGCGCTCACGTCTTCCTCGGCAATGCGAATGCGGGCAAGGCGCCCAATGCGGCGTACGGTATCGGCATCTACCGACATGCAAGTCTCCCAAAAATAGTGCGGGGATCAATTACGGTTCGGGCCTTTTAACAATGGCAATCGCTTGCTGGCAATTGCCAAATGCCAAATCGGCCCATGCAACAAAGTGGTTTTATTACAGGGATCGGCAAGGTTGATCCCATCAACGTCAAACTTCGACGGCCAGATTGGGCTCAAGCACCTGCAACGGTGTGCGCCCAACATGCGGACGCAACCGTGCAATTGCATCATCAAGACCATCCTCGCCGCAGGCAAGCGCGATCATTTTGGGTCGTGACTGTTCCAGCATGGCAAGACCAGCGGACGCACATGCGTCTGCGTTGCCAAGCAGGATGACGACCAGCCCGTCGGCCCAGCGCCCCCACGCTACTTGTTGCCGGGCATCGGCGAGCAGCAGGCCGCCCTCCTCGCTGGACTGGGCAATCATACCTGCCCTTGCTACCCGCTGAAATTCGACATCTGCTGAGCCGCCCTGATCGATAAGCGCTCGCGGGCTGGGTAACTTCCAGGTGGCCAGATCGATTTCGTTTGTCAATGGATCGGCGAACGCCAGCACATTATCGGCGCCCGATATAAGCTCAGCCTTATCGATTTGTTCCGGTGCCTTGTCGGGATCGACAACGATAATTCTGCCAGCCATTTGCAACCGGATTGTCTTTTCACCAAACCATGTGAATTTCATGGGTGCTGCCCTCGCTTGCAATTGCCTCTTATCAATCCGATAAGCAGCGCCAGCACAACTGCCAAAAGCGCGATGCAAATGACTGAAACCGAAAATCCCCTCGCGGACCTGCCGCCATCGGGCAAGCTGATGGGGCTCGATTTGGGCACCAAAACCATTGGCGTCGCCATCTGTGACGCCATGCGGTATTCGGCAAGCCCGGTTGAAACCATCAAACGCGCCAAGTTCACGGCCGATGCGGAGCGGCTCTTGCAGCTTATCGCGCAGAACAATATCGCCGGCATCGTGATTGGGCTGCCGCTCAATATGGATGGAACCGAGGGTCCGCGCGCGCAGTCGGCCCGCGCCTTTGCGCGCAACCTCAAGCAAAAGACCGGTCTGCCTATCGCCTTCTGGGATGAGCGCATGTCGACAATGGCCGTTACCCGCACAATGATTGAAGCCGATCTATCCCGCGCGCGGCAGGCCGAAGTCGTTGACAAGCTGGCTGCAAGCTACATCCTACAAGGCGCTCTGGAGCGCTTGCGGCGGGGTTGAACGGCGCATTGCACCGGGCGGCATCCCGAATTGCTGTCGAAATGCCCGGCTGAACGCGGCCTCGGAACGATATCCTGATTGCCGCGCTACCTGAGCCAGTGGATCGTTCGAATCCATCAGGCGCGCGCGCGCCAAATGCAAACGCCATTGCGCAAGATAGCTCATGGCCGATTGGTCAAGCCCCTCACTGAACCGGGCTGAAAAGGCGGAGCGGGACATACCGGCTTGGCGCGCCAGCCGCTCAAGCGTCCAATCGGATTGCGGGTGGCGATGAATTGCCACAAGCGCCCGCCCCAGTTGCGGATCGCGGAGAGCGGCCAGCCAGCCCTGATCGGCCTCCGGGGCGGTATCGAGCCAGGAGCGAATGGCCTGAACCACGAGAATATCGGCCAGCCTTGTCATCACGATCTCGCCCCCTGGCTTGAGCGCACTTGCTTCCCTGGCGATCAAACCGAGCGTACTCTGCACCCATTCCCCCAGAGGTTCATCCCAACCGCCGATACGGATCATCGATGGCAGCACGTTTATAAGCCGCTTGCCGGCAACGCTGTCAAACTGCACGACGCCTGCCATCGCGCGTGTCAACTCACCGCCACCACCATGCGTCATTATTTCGTAGCGTTCGCTGATTTTTTCGACCGGGAGTTCAAACAGAGGCCGTGACGCCGCACCTGCATCGCTAAGCAGGCGGAAACTATCCCCGTGCGGCAGGAGTATCATGGTGCCAGCGGGCAGCGTTACGGGTTTTCCGTCGATTTCCGCCACGCATTGTCCGGCCGTGACGATGACGAAAATCATCGAATCGATGAGGCGCGGCATATCGAGCCCCCATGGCGCCGTCATTGTAGCCCGGCAATACAGGGTGCCAGTAAGCCGCAGCATATGCAGCACTTCGCCGAGCGGATCCGATAGCGGCGCGGGTTGAAAGCAATCGTCCATGCCCCGCTTTTATCTCAAGACTTGCCATTAGTCCATTGATTTGGACGAAATGCAATCTTTTGGGGACTTCTTGTGATTGAACGTCTCCCTTAACGCAAGGATATTGTCTCCATCATCAACAGGAGACAGAAGATGACAAACAGCAAACCCATTTTGGTTATTGGCGCGACAGGCAAAGTTGGCTCGCGTGTCGCTCGACGTCTGGCGGATGCTCAATTGCCACATCGCGCCGTATCGCGCGCAACCTCGCCCGCTTTCGACTGGCAGGAGCCAACCAGTTGGGCACCTGCGATGGAGGGTATGCACACAGCTTTCGTGTCCTTCGTTCCCGATCTTGCCATGCCCGGCGCGGCAGATATCATCGAACGCTTCGCTGCCACCGCCAAAACCTCAGGTCTGCGCAAGCTCGTGCTGCTCTCGGGCCGCGGCGAGCACGGCGCAGAACTCTCCGAGGACCGCCTACGCAACAGCGGGCTGGATTTCACAGTCATTCGCGCCAGTTGGTTCAACCAGAACTTCGATGAAGGTCTGCTCCAGCCTGCAATCCTCGCAGGCAAGCTGCAGATTGCCGCTGGCGACAAACGCGAGCCTTTCGTGGATGCCAACGACATCGCCGATGTTGCGGTCGCCGCCCTTCTCGATGACGGCCACAACGGTAAAACATACGAAGTCACCGGGCCCCGCCTGATGACATTTGCCGACGCGGTTCGCGAGATCTCTGCCGCTTCCGGGCTATCGATAACCTATGCACCATTGAGCGTGGAGGACTATCACGCCGTCATGGTGTCCGAGTTCGGCAAAGACCTGGCTGATCTTGTGGCCAGCATATGTGATGAGTTGTTCGACGGCCGGAACGAGCGGCTCGGCGATGGCGTGCAGCAAGTCCTTGGCCGCGCGCCGCGCGACTTCTCGGACTATGTGCGTTCGGCGGTCGCCAGCGGCGCTTGGCAGCAGGCGGCATGATGCAGTCGTTTGAAACGACCTAGATAAGCCGGCGGGTATGGTCGCGCTAGAAACCAGCCTGTCCTTGCCGGTCGGCCGTGGCAAGCTACGACCGGCCTGAGCGCAGCCAAACATTCGATCCCTCCCCTTTCGTGTCCGGGGAGGGATCGGGACAGCAGCACGTTCCCGATACCGGTAGTGACGATGAGTCACAGAAAACTCTCCCGCTACCCTTGCCGCCCCCGCGCCCATGCGATAGGGACCGCTAGTCGCGATTGGGATACATTATGGTACGACGAAAGCCAGACACTTCCGACACCGAAACCGGCGCGTCCGGTTCTTTCCTTCCATTCCGTCACCCGCATCTTTTGGGCATTGCGCAACTGGACCCGGTCGAGATTGTCGATCTGCTGGATCGCGCCGAGGCAATGATCCCGATCTCCCGCCAGCGCAAGACGCTGCCGAACCTTGCGGGCAAGACGCAGATCAATCTCTTTTTTGAAAACTCCACCCGGACGCAGGCGAGCTTTGAAATCGCTGGCAAGCGGCTGGGTGCCACGGTCATGAACATGGCTGTCAGAACATCGTCGGTTGCCAAGGGCGAGACGCTTATCGACACCGCAGCCACCCTCAACGCCATGCAGCCCGATGCAATCGTTGTGCGGCACGGTTCGTCCGGTGCAGTCGAGCTTTTGAGCCAGAAGGTCGAATGCGCAGTATTGAACGCAGGCGATGGCACCCATGAGCATCCAACCCAGGCTCTGCTCGATGCTCTGACGATCCGCCGACATCTGGGAAGGCTCAACGGGCTGACGGTCGCCATCTGTGGCGATATCGCAAACTCGCGGGTCGCCCGGTCCAACCTGATCCTCTTGGGTGCCATGCAAGCGCGTACACGGGTGATCGCACCGAAGTCCCTTCTGCCACGCGGTGTCGAACAGATGGCTTCTGAAGTGTTCACCGATATGCGGGACGGCCTAAAGGGCGCCGACGTCGTGATGATGCTGCGGCTGCAAAACGAACGGGCGTCGGGCAGGCTCATACCATCTGTGCGCGAATACTATCGCTTTTACGGCCTGGATGCCGAAAAGCTGTCCTATGCCAATAAGGGTGCGCTTGTCATGCACCCAGGGCCGATGAACCGCGGCGTTGAAATCGATCCGGCCATCGCCGATGGTCCGCAATCGGTCATAACGGAGCAGGTGGAGATGGGGGTTGCCGTGCGAATGGCGGTACTCGATGCACTGCTGAACAAGGAGAACGGCCATGAATAAGCGCCTCCTTATCGAAAATGCGCGCATTATGGACCCGGCCAGCAGCACGGATGTGACAGGCGCCATTCTGGTCGAAAACGGCGTCGTCTCCGAAATCGTCGAAGGCGCGGCACCGGGCGCCCCTGAAAAGGCCGAGCGCATAAATGCCAGAGGCCTCATCGCAGCGCCCGGCCTTATCGACATGCGGGTCTTTACGGGCGAACCGGGCCATGAATATCGGGAAACGCTGGCCAGCGCAGGCGAAGCCGCTGCGACGGGGGGCGTGACGTCTATACTTGTAATGCCCGATACCGTGCCGGTTATCGACGATGGAGCGCTTGTCGACTTTCTGATGCGCCGCGCGCAAGCGACGTCTTGTGTCCACATCCTGCCGACCGCCGCCATAACCAAGGGACTTGAAGGCAAGGAACTGACCGAGTTCGGGCTGTTACGTGAGGCCGGTGCCATTGGATTTTCAGAAGGACGACATTCCCTGCAAAGCGCGGCGGTTATGCGTGCGGCCATGACCTATGCCACAAATTTCGATGCGCCGATCATTCATAAGCCGCTCGATACGAGCCTTGCCGCTGATGGAGTGATGAATGCAGGACCCCTTGCGACATTCCGTGGCCTTAAAGGCATTCCTGGCGAGGCTGAGACCATTGCTCTGGACCGGGACCTGCAACTGGCTCTGATGACGGGTGCGCGCTATCATGCGGCGCAAATTTCTACGGGCCGATCTGCAGAAATCATGTCGTTTTATAAAGAGCGTAGCGGAACGGTAACGGCAGGTATTTCCATAAACAATCTCTGCCTGAATGAAAATGACATCGGCTCGTACCGGACCTTCTTCAAACTCTCCCCGCCCCTGCGCCATGAAGACGAAAGACAGGCTGTTATCGAGGGCCTAAAGTCCGGGTCAATCGATGTTATTCATTCGGACCACGATCCGCAGGATAGCGAAGGCAAACGCCAGCCATTCGCCGACGCCGCTTCTGGCGCGATCGGGCTTGAAACATTGCTGGCTGCGGCACTGCGGCTTTATCATTCCGGTGACGTCGATCTTATGACGCTATTGCGCGCGATGACCAGTCGTCCAGCGGAAATCCTGGGACTTGATAGCGGAAGGCTGACAAAAGGCGCGCTGGCGGACATCTGCCTTTTCGATCCGCATTATCCCTGGATTGTGGAAGAAACGGCTATCCGATCCCGCTCGCGAAATACAACATTTGAGAATGCGCGAATGATGGGTAAGGTTATGACGACCGTCGTTGGCGGCAGAATCGTCTTTAGGGAGGAAGCCGACGCATGATCGAATATGCGCTGGCACTTATAATTGGGTACGCGCTGGGTTCAGTCCCTTTCGGATTGTTGGCGACAAAACTTGCGGGGCTTGGGGACGTTCGCGATATCGGCTCGGGCAACATCGGGGCCACCAATGTTCTGCGCACGGGCCGGAGGGACCTTGCCGCGCTAACACTGATCGGTGACGCGGGCAAAGGCGCGGCTGCCGTGCTGATCGCAGCATTACTATGGAATGCCGAAGCAGCCATGATAGCAGGCGTTGCGGCATTTTTCGGTCACGTTTTTCCTGTCTGGCTGGGTTTCAAGGGCGGCAAGGGCGTCGCAACCTTCATCGGCATATTGCTGGCCCTAAGCTGGCCCGTCGGCTTCGGCTTTTGTGGCGTATGGCTGGTGGTTGCGCTGGTCACACGCTATTCGTCGCTGGCCGCGTTGACTGCCGCCACGATTGCCCCGATAAGTGCGTTCTTTTTTTCTGGACCAGCACTGGCATTGGCTTCTTTTGCGTTGGTTGCGGTCCTGTATTTCACCCATCGCGGCAACATCGCCCGGTTGTTGAACGGGACCGAGTCCCGTATTGGCAACAAGAAAGCCGCTTGAGGACGCCAGTGGGATGGAGACACGCGAAGGCCTCACCTCCGATCAGCGTGTTGCCTGGCTTCGGCTCATTCGATCGGACAATGTCGGACCGTCCACCTTTCGCAGCCTGATTAACAGGTTTGGCTCTGCCGATGCAGCGCTGGATGCTTTGCCCGATCTCGTCAAGCGGGGCGGCGGGCGGCATGGTGCAATTCCTTCACGCTCCGAAGCGGAAGATGAGATCGCACAGACCGAGCGGCTTGGCGGACGACTGGTTGCGACTGCTGAACCTGATTATCCGCAGAATTTGCGACATGCCGATAATCCCCCGCCACTGCTTTCCGTGATTGGCGGGGCGGCGCTTTCCCATGCGCAGACGGTGGGTATCGTCGGAGCCCGCAACGCGTCGGCAGCGGGACGCCGGATGGCTCAGATTCTTGCAAGGGATTTGGGCAGGCAGGGCTTTGTCGTCATTTCGGGGTTGGCACGCGGCATTGATGCCGCAGCTCATCACGCTTCGCTTGAGGCAGGAACTGTAGCCGTGATGGCGGGTGGGCTAGATCATATTTATCCCAGCGAGAATATCACCTTAGCGCATCAGATCGTTGAGCATGGCGGTTGTCTTGTTACCGAAATGCCGTTGGGCTGGGAGCCTCGGGCGCGAGACTTTCCCCGGCGCAATCGTCTCGTCGCCGGAATGAGCCTTGGCGTCGTCGTCGTTGAGGCGGCGAAGCGCTCCGGATCGTTGATTACGGCGCGGCTGGCGCTGGAGCAAAATCGCGAAGTCTTTGCCGTGCCGGGCTCGCCGCTCGATCCCCGTGCGGAAGGCGGCAATGCACTTATTCGCCAAGGAGCGACGCTCATTACCAGCGCCGATGACATTATCGAAGAGCTCAAGCATTCCGCCCCAAAGCAAACCAACCTTTTTGAGGAAAATGCCGAAGACATGACCGACATCGCCATGCCAGAACCAGATGGCGACGATAGGGCACAGTTGATCGAGGCTCTGAGCCATGTCCCCACATCGATCGATATGATCGTCCAGGTTACAAGGCTATCGGCTGCCAGTGTGCAAATGATCCTGCTTGAGCTTGAACTGGCAGGGAGAATCGAACGTTCTGCCAATCAGATGGTGGCATTGCGCGGCTGAACTGGCTTGTGAGTTGCAACAGCTTGTTACCGCAAACTGCGCGTGTGGCAATTGACACGGCGCGGGGCTTTCACCATGTTGCCCCCACCTTGATGGTCACGTTTTCTGACCCAGTTCCCCTAAAATCAAGGCATGTTCTAGTCAGTTGCGGAGCCTCAAAAGGCATGAAAGTCGTCATCGTCGAAAGCCCGGCCAAGGCAAAGACCATCAACAAATATCTGGGCAAGGACTTTGAAGTTCTTGCCAGTTTTGGCCATGTGCGCGACTTGCCTGCCAAGGATGGTTCGGTGCGTCCCGACGAGGACTTTGCCATGAGTTGGGCCGTCGATGCTGCGTCCAAAAAGCGGCTGGCTGATATCACCAAGGCCGTCAAAGGCGCCGATGAACTGATTCTGGCGACTGACCCTGATCGCGAAGGGGAAGCGATTTCCTGGCACGTGCTCGATGTGCTGCGCGAGAAGAAGGCGCTCAAGAAGGACGTGCCGGTCAAGCGGGTGGTTTTCAATGCCATCACCAAGGATGCCGTCACCCAGGCTATGAAGAACCCGCGCGAGATCGACGGGCCTTTGGTCGATGCGTATCTCGCCCGGCGCGCACTCGACTATCTGGTGGGGTTTACGCTCTCACCCATCCTATGGCGCAAGCTGCCCGGTTCGCGTTCGGCTGGCCGTGTGCAGTCGGTTGCATTGCGGCTTGTTTGCGAGCGCGAGGAAGAGATCGAAAAGTTCAAGCCCGAGGAATATTGGTCGGTCATATCGACCTTGAATCAGGCTGGCAAAAGCTTTGATGCGCGGCTTTATGCGGTCGACGGAAAAAAGGTCGACAAACTTGCCGTCAAGGCAGGCGAAGACGCAGAACTGTTGAAAAAGAGCATCGAAACTTCTCGTCTAGCGGTCGTTTCTGTCGACAAAAAGCCGACCAAACGCAACCCTTACGCCCCGTTCACGACCTCCACGCTGCAGCAGGATGCATCCAGCCGCCTGGGTCTAAGCCCTTCCCGCACAATGCAAATTGCGCAGCGGCTCTATGAAGACGGGCTGATCACCTATATGCGTACCGATGCGGTGCAAATGGCGCCCGAAGCGATCGAAGCAGCCCGCCGCGTCATCGCCAAAGAGTTCGGCGCCGACTATGTTCCTGAGAAACCGAGACTTTATAGCTCCAAAGCCAAGAACGCGCAGGAAGCGCACGAAGCCGTTCGGCCCACCGATCTCGGCAAGCACCCCGATACATTGCGCAACCTCGACCCCGATCAGCACAAGCTCTATCAGTTGAT
Organism: Pelagibacterium lentulum; assembly: GCF_003992625.1. Taxonomy (GTDB): domain Bacteria; phylum Pseudomonadota; class Alphaproteobacteria; order Rhizobiales; family Devosiaceae; genus Pelagibacterium; species Pelagibacterium lentulum. The sequence continues at coordinate 197,774 of NZ_RZMW01000008.1, forward strand.
CTGGCGGCGATCGCTCGCCAGCCAGATGCGATCGGCCGAGATCGAACGGACAACGGCGGATATCGACGCCGATACGGCGGAGCGCAAGATCATGTTGCGCGCGGTTGGTTCTGTTATCACGTTCCCCGGCTTCCTTGGCGTCTATGGCATTGAAAAGACGGAAGAAGATGACGAGGATAGCCGTGAATTACCCGCGCTTGCGGAAGGCGATTCTCCCAAGCTCGAGAAGGTGAATATCGCGCAGCATTTCACCCAACCCCCTGCCCGGTTCACCGAAGCCTCGCTGATCAAGAAAATGGAAGAACTCGGGATCGGACGTCCTTCAACCTATGCAGCCACGCTCGGCACCCTGAAGGACCGCGACTATATACGCTTGGAAAAGCGCACGCTTTATCCCGAAGATCGCGGCCGGCTTGTAACCGCGTTCCTGCAAAGCTTTTTCTCCAAATATGTGGAATACGGCTTTACGGCCAGCTTGGAAGAGCAACTGGACGAAATCTCTGCCGGGGACATCGATTACAAAGATGTTTTGCGGCAGTTCTGGACAGACTTTTCCAAGCATACCACGGAAATCAAAGATCTTCGCGTATCCGAAGTGCTCGATGCGCTCAACGATCTTTTGGGACATCACATCTTCCCAGCAAAGGAAGACGGCTCTGACCCGAGGCTCTGCCCGACCTGCGGCGAGGGGCAGCTTTCGCTCAAACTCGGCAAATTCGGTGCTTTTATCGGCTGCTCGAATTACCCGGACTGCCGGCATACCCAACAGCTCTCCGAAAGTGCGACTGGACAATCGAGCGAATCGATTGATGGCGATGGTGTTCTGGGCACCGATCCTGAAAGTGGCGAGGACATTTTCCTCAAGACGGGGCGCTTCGGACCCTACGTCCAATTGGGCGATGGCAAGGAAGCCAAGCGCTCCAGCCTTCCGCGGGGCTGGGATGCGGGTTCGATGGACCTCGAAAAGGCTCTCAAGCTGCTGTCATTGCCGCGAGAAGTCGGGGAGCACCCTGAAACTGGCAAGCCGATCACCGCTGGTATCGGACGGTACGGTCCATTCGTGCTCCACGATGGCACCTATGCGAATCTACCCGATGTGGAAGAAGTTTTTTCTGTAGGTTTGAATCGCGCCGTTTCGCTGATTGCTGAAAAGAAGGCGAATGGTGGCCGTGGAGGCCGGGCAACGCCGGCCGCAATTGCGACATTCGAGCATGATGACGGCCCCATTACGGTGCGCTCGGGGCGCTATGGCCCTTATGTCAATCAGGGCAAGGTCAATGCTACCTTACCCAAGGATCTCGCACCGGAAGCTGTGACATTGGAAAAGGCGCTGGAACTGATTGCCGCAAAAGGCGGGTCTTCGGCGAAAGGCAAACCCAAAGCAAAGGCAAAGGCCAAACCCACAGCGAAATCCAAGGCAGCGGCCAAGAAAAAAGCCGAGGCATAAAGGACACAGATGGCCAAGCGCCCAGAAACGCGGCGTGCCCCGCAGAACGACCTGCCTTCTCGCAGAAAGGGCAAGCCTTCCGCAAAATATCAGCCCGGCCAATTGCCGACGCGAGAAGCCATTATGGAAGCGATTTCGGATTTTCCCGAAATCAGTTCCAAGCGCGAGATCGCGCGGCATTTCGGGATCAAGGGCGATGACCGCATTCCTCTTAAGGTCATGCTGCGTGACATGGAAAAGGAAGGGCTGCTGGCGCGCAACCGCAAGGCCATTCGAGTGGCCAACGAACTGCCTGCCGTAACCGTGCTGGATATTCCCGCCGATGCCGATCCCGAGTCGTTGCACGCGTATCCGGCCAAATGGAATGAAGACGACGGCGAAAAGCCCCGCGTAACCCTCGTTATCGGCAAGGACGCGCGCGTGGTTCCAGCACCGGGCGATCGCATTCTGGCGCGGATTTCCCGTGGCGAGGGATTGGCGCCCATTTATACCGCTCGCCCCATGAAGGTGCTCGATAAGCCACGCAAGGCCGATATCGGAATTGTGCGTATGGACGAAGACGGAGCCCGTCTGGTGCCGGTGGAGCGCAAGGCGCGCGAGATGCGTATTCCGGCCGGAGAACTCGGCGAGGCCAAGGACGGCGATCTTGTCGAAGTGGAAATCACGACGTCCGGGCGCCTGATGATCCCGCGTGCCCGCGTCGTCAATATTGTTGGCAATCCCAGTTCGGAAGGCGCTGTAAGTCTGATTGCGTTGCACGCGCTCGACATTCCCTATCGTTTCCCCGCCTCCGTGCTCAAGGAAGCGGAAAGCGCCAAGGAAGCGACGCTTAAAGGCCGTGAAGACTGGCGCGATATTGCCCTCATCACCATCGATCCGGCTGATGCCAAAGATCATGACGATGCCGTCCATGCAGAGCCCGACAGCGATCCCAACAATCCCGGCGGGCACATCATCCATGTCGGGATAGCGGATGTGTCCAACTATGTCCGGGCTGGATCGGCCATGGATCGGGAAGCATATCTGCGCGGCAACTCGGTCTATTTCCCGGATCGGGTGGTGCCGATGCTGCCCGAGCGAATTTCCAACGATCTCTGCTCGTTGCGGGAGGGTGAAAACCGTGCGGCAATGGGTCTTCGTATCGTTATCGACGCCGAAGGCCATAAGAAGCGCCACTCATTCCATCGCGTTGTCATGCGCTCGGCTGCCAAGTTGAGTTACAATCAGGCCCAGGCGGCTATAGATGGACGGCCAGACGATGCTTCGGGGCCGCTGCTCGAGACCATTCTCAAGCCACTCTGGGCGGCCTATGGCGCCTTGTGCAAGGCAAGGGAGAAGCGCAGCCCGCTTGCGCTCGACCTGCCCGAACGCCGCATCCGGCTCGGTGCCAACGGCATGGTCGAGGGCGTCTATATTCCGGAACGGCTTGAGGCCCATAAGCTCATCGAAGAGATGATGGTGCTTTCCAATGTCTGCGCGGCCGAAACGCTGGAAAAGCACAAGATCGGCCTGCTCTATCGGGTGCATGATGCGCCGGGCCGCGAAAAACTGGCTGCGCTGGGATCCTTCCTGCAATCGCTCGATTTACCGGTGCCGCGCAGCGAAGCCATGCGGCCCAAGGATTTCAATCAAATCCTGCTCAAGGCGGAAAAGGCCGGTAAGAGTGAGCAAGTCAACGAGATGGTGCTGCGTAGCCAGGCGCAGGCGGAGTATGCGCCCGGAAATTATGGCCACTACGGCTTGAACCTGGATCGCTACGCGCATTTCACATCGCCTATCCGCAGATATGCAGATCTGATTGTGCATCGGGCGCTGATCCGCGTCCTCGATTTGGGTCCCGATGGGTTGAGCCATGAGGAAGAAAGCCGGCTTGGCGCTATCGGCCAGCATATTTCTGCAACCGAGCGGCGCGCTATGGCGGCCGAGAGGGAAACGTCAGATCGCCTGCTTGCGCAATATCTGGCCGGTCACATCGGCGCGCGGTTCATGGGCAAGATCGCTGGAGTCGTTGGTGCTGGCCTGTTTGTGCGCCTGGAGGAAACGGGCGCGGACGGCTTCGTGCCTGCCTCTACCCTTGGAAAAGACTATTTCCGCTACATGGAAGACCAACAGGCCTTGATCGGAGAGCGTACCGGTGAGAAATTCGGTATTGGCGACCGGGTCGAAGTGCGACTGCTTGAAGCAGCGCCAATGGCTGGTGCTTTGCGATTTGAGATCTTATCTGAAGGTGAGCGTGTAAAGCCGCCACAGGGCCGCGCGCAACGCAAGTCCCGTCCTACATCGAGAGGGCGGCGCGGCAAGAGGTGAACATGCCGGTATTGGACAATACAGAACATTATCGCCCGCATCGCGCAATCTGGCCTGCGATGAAAAAGGGGCTGGCCTGCAAATGTCCGAATTGCGGCGAGGGCAAGATGTTTCGCGCCTATCTCAAGGTGGCCGACACCTGCCCAAGCTGTGGCGAGGAACTACATCATCATCGCGCCGACGATGCCCCACCCTACCTGGTTATCGTGATTGTCGGTCATCTGCTGGTGGGCATATTTCTCCATATTGAAATGATCCACTCGCTGCATCCGATGATCTATATCTGGACGATGATTCCTGCGACCATCGTTCTCTCGCTATTGCTCTTGCCAGTGGTCAAGGGCGCAGTCGTGGGGCTGCAATGGGCCAAGTATATGCATGGCTTTGACCCCAATGGACCAGATGACGAGTTTGATTATGACACGCGCGGCTAAGTCCGCTTGACAATTGGCGCAAAATGCATAGTTTGCGGCCAACCGATTTCCGAGCCGTGCGCCAATATCGCCGCGCGGCCTATTTTTTCCAAAGGCTACCGCGATGGCAAAGTCCAACACGATCAAAATCAAGCTCGTTTCGACCGCTGACACCGGCTTTTATTACGTGACCAAGAAGAACACCCGGACGGCAACCGAGAAGCTCTCGTTCCGCAAGTATGACCCTGTGGTTCGCAAGCACGTAGAATTCAAGGAAGCCAAGATCAAATAAGATCTCTCGGCAGACTGCCTATACAAAAACCCCGCTGGTTTCAGCGGGGTTTTTTGTTTGGATGCGCAAGTAAAAGAACATGCCGCCCAAGAGGCTGGAAAGCTGTTTTACTATTTCATGAAAAGAAGGGAAGGCTGACCCGGCGCGGGTGTCGAAGAGGCCACTCTTAGACCGCATCCGGGCCAGCCACCCTACGGAATCAGGAGTTGCGGCGGACCTGAAAGCCGTAGGGTTTGAAGCTGATGCCGCAACTCTTAAAGCTGCCGCATCAGTACAAACGACACTAATGCGGAAATCGGGGAAAACCAAGCACTCCCGGTAGGTTGAGCGCGGGTACTGCGAATCATAATGAAAAATTAACCCTAATGCGTTCAAGCTGCATCAAATACAACCTGATTACGACCCGCTCTTTTAGCGCGATACAGGGCAATATCTGCGCGCTTAATAATCGTTTCGGGTGTATCATCAAGATATTCATTAAGCGCCAGTCCTGCACTTACCGTAATATTAATTGGCAAGTCCAGGCCCGCATTAAACCCATAGTCCGACATGGCGACACGCACACGTTCAGCGACATTATTTGCCTGTCCCCTGTCTATGTCGGGCATAACCACAACAAATTCTTCCCCGCCATACCTGCACGCAAGATCAACGCCTCGGATATTGCGCTGCAAACGCAGTGCAAATTCCTTGAGAATGATATCGCCCACATCATGGCCGTAAGTGTCGTTGATTGGCTTGAAGTAATCGATATCGAGCAACATGATCGCCATTAAGCGATCCTGCTCCTGAGATTTATCAAGTAATAGGGAAAGATGGCGCTCGAAATATCGGCGATTATAGAGGCCGGTCAATTCATCGATCACGGCCAGCGCCATTGTGGAATTGACGCTTTCGCGCAACTCGACCGTGTAACGTTGGCGCCTGATCTGTGTTCTGACGCGCGCGCCAAGCTCGTTACGCTCTAAGGGGCGCATGATGAAGTCGTTCACACCCAAATCAAGGGCGCGCACGACGCGAGGCTTGTCGTGTTCGTCGGCGATTAGCAGAATAGGCAGGTTGCGCGTCTGCTCGACCGTACGGATTTGTGAGCATATCCGGAGGGGATCGAAACCCTCCAGATCCAGGCTGACGATAGCCAGTTCGTATTCTCCACCCGACAGTTGGAAAACTGCATCGGCAGGCTGGGAGAGCACATGGACGTCATGCTTTTCGCCAAGATATCCGCTGACCCGATTGCCGCGAGCGGTGTCGGTGTCAATGACAATGATCTTACCGTCATCCGTGCGTACACCGCCAGCGGATCGGTTGGCGTCTTCGAGCGCAATATGATGGCTCGTGACGGCCCGTGAACGCAATTCGTCGGTCAGAACCTTAAGCCTCACGAGACTCTTTACCCGCGCCATCAGTTGCACGTCGTCCACTGGCTTGGTCAGGAAGTCGTCAGCGCCCGCATCAAGTCCAAGTACCCGGTCCGAAGGCTGGTCCAGCGCCGTGATCATAACCACTGGGATATGAGATGTCTTGGGATCGTGCTTAAGGATCTGGCAGCACTCAAAGCCATCCATTTCCGGCATCATGACATCGAGAAGAATGATGTCGATGTCATTGGTCCTGCATATGTCGATTGCCTGCTGACCGGACGAGGCGGAAACCACATCGAAGTACTCGGCCATAAGCCGCGCTTCCAGCAGTTTTACATTCGTTGGTATATCATCAACGATCAGCACTCGTGCCGTCACGAAAAGTTCCTCTCAGCTTTTGCGTGAAAACAAGTCAGGCGTTATTCAGCCTTGCCAATGTAGCTTTCAATCGTTTCCAAAAAGTGAGGCACAGAGATAGGCTTGGAAATATATCCTTCGCATCCGCCCTGAAGAATTCTTTCCTCGTCCCCCTTCATTGCAAAAGCCGTGACAGCAATCACCGGAATGGGTGCCAGCGCTTCATCTTCCTTAAGCCATTTGGTGACAACCAGGCCGGATACTTCGGGCAACTGGATATCCATAAGGATCAGATCGGGCATATGCTCGCGCGCGAGATCGAGCGCTTCCATGCCGTTCCGGGTCTGGATGGTTGCATAGCCGCGAGACTCGAGCAGATCATGAAAGAGCTTCATGTTAAGCTCATTGTCTTCCACAATCATCACGGTTTTGGCCATGAAACCTCGCTTGGCATCCAGTAGTGATGCTTTTTGGTTGTTATCGGTATGCGGTAGCATCAATATCTTACGAAACAAGAAATAAGCGAGTCCTGCGGCGTGCGCGATACAATTGAAAGTGCGGAAATTTCCACGGTTGCGGAACAGTGCCTGAGTTGGCTGGTTTCCGATGTCGAGGAGCTTGAGCGTTTCATGCTGATGGCAGGCTACACCCCTCAAACTCTGCGTGAAGCCTTAGGCTCCTCAGCGTTTGAGGCTGGCCTGGTAGATTATTTCGGTCGCAATGAGCCGCTGTTGCTTGCAATGTGCGCCAATGCGGGCATGCCGGTCGAACGTGTCATGCGCGTGTGGCACCGCATGAACCGGCAGGACTGATTACCGGTGACACCTCCCCTCCCCTATATGTGCCGGGACTGCCTTGCCTTTGGGGAATTGACAAGGGCCGCGCGGCGCTGCCCGTCCTGCGGATCGCCGCGTATTTTCGCCCATAGCGAGCTTTTTGCGTTGGCAATCGCGCATGTGGATTGCGACGCCTTTTTCGCGTCGGTGGAAAAGCGGGACGATCCGGGCCTTATCGATAAGCCGCTGATTGTTGGCGGCGCCGTACGGGGCGTGGTTTCCACCTGCTGCTATATTGCGCGTATGAGCGGCGTGCGTTCGGCCATGCCAATGTTTAAGGCACGGCAGCTTTGCCCAGATGCGGTGATCGTCAAGCCGAACATGGCGAAGTATGTTGAGGTCAGCAGGCAGATTCGCAGCGCCATGGAGGCACTGACACCGTTGGTGCAGCCACTATCGATCGATGAGGCGTTTCTCGACCTTTCAGGCACCGAACGGGTACACAAGGCACCGCCTGCCGTCAGTCTCGCGCGGTTTGCCCGAAAGATCGAGGAGGAGGTCGGCGTTTCGGTATCCGTGGGCCTTAGCCATAACAAGTTTCTGGCAAAAGTAGCTTCCGATCTGGACAAGCCGCGCGGTTTTGCGGTTATCGGCAAAGCGGAAACGCTGGATTTCCTGCACTCCAAGCCGATCAGCTTTATCTATGGTGTGGGCAAGGCCATGTCGGAAACGCTACGACGGGATGGCTTGGAGACCATTGGGCAATTGCAGGAAATCGCTCCAGAAGACCTGATGCGCCGATATGGCGAGATCGGTGCGCGGCTGGCAAGACTATCGCGCGGACAGGATGCCAGAACCGTTTCAATCGAGCGGGAAACGAAATCTGTCAGCACCGAAACGACATTCAATTCCGATCTATCGGATTTCGATTCACTTTCTTCCTCACTGTTGGCTCTATGCGAAAGGCTTTCCGAACGCCTGAAAAAGCAAGGGTTCGTCGGCGATACGGTAACTTTGAAACTCAAGACGGCAGGGTTCAAGACACGCACCCGCGCGCAACACCTGATGATGCCGACCCAACTTGCCCTTACGCTGTACGAGACGGCACTGCGCCTTCTGGAAAAGGAAATCGACGGGACGTCGTTTCGCCTGCTTGGGATTGGGGTTTCTGGCCTTTCGATGGCCGATGGAACGGACCCAGTGGACCTGATCGAGCCGGCGGTTGCGCGCAAGGCTGCCGCGGAGAGGGCTGTGGACAAGGTTCGGACACGCTTTGGCAGAGATGCACTTGTTCGAGGCAAGCTGTATCGTGAGCCCAAACCCATACAACGAAAGCCGGAGATAAAGGATGACCGTTGAAGCAAAACTCAACGAATTGGGGCACACATTACCCAAGCCCGTCGCGCCCGTTGCCAGCTATGTGCCGGTGACGCGCAGCGGCAACCTGCTTTATGTATCGGGTCAGCTTTCCATCGGGCCCGACGGCATGATCAAGGGGCAATTGGGCAGCAATATCAGCGTTGAGGAAGCCCAGAAGGCCGCGGAGTTCTGCGCGATCAATATTTTGGGCCAGGTCACAACCGTTGCCCCGCTCGAATCGATTTCCGCAGTGCTCAAGCTGACGGTCCTGGTTTCTTCGACGCCTGAGTTCAACGAGCAGCACCTGGTCGCCAACGGCGCATCCGACCTGTTCATAAAAGTGTTAGGGGAGACAGGTAAGCACGCCCGCGCCGCTTTTGGCGTAGCTTCCCTGCCCCTTGGCGCCGCCGTCGAAATCGACGCTGTTATCGAGTTAAAGGCATAAATGAACACCTCTCCTTTTGCGCGCCCTGTGGCGCATCGCGGCTACCATGATCGGCAGGCCGGAACTATCGAAAATTCCCGTTCCGCTTTTGAAGCGGCAATTGCCCAGGGCTTCGGCATCGAATGCGACCTGCAACTGACGCAAGACAATCAGGCAGTGGTTTTTCATGACGACACCCTTGAACGCCTGGTTGGCAAGGACGGGCGTATCGATGAGATTGCCGCCACCGAAATTTGCGTGACACCGCTGCTCGGCAGCGCCGATGGGGATTGTCCGCAGCTATTTTCCGACTTTCTTGAGCAGATTGCCGGACGAACACCGCTTGTCGTGGAACTAAAGAGACAGAAAAGCGTCGAAGCCGGGCAACGGCTGGCCAAAGTGGTGGCTGCAGCCATCAAGGACTACCAGGGGCCGTTGGTTTTGAAATCCTTCGACCCCTCGATTTTGTCTGCAGTCAGAAAGGCAGGCTATAACGGTGCGGTGGGCATAATCACCTACGACTATCGGCGTCCTGAATGGGATGCCTCGCTTGGCACTACAAAAAGATTTGTTCTGCGCCACCTCTTGCACTGGCCTGCATCGCGCTTCACATTCGTCTCTTGTGAGCGGACATCGCTGACACTACCTATGGTTCGTCTGTGCCGCGCGCTGGGCATGAAGGTCATGAGCTGGACGGTCAAGGACAAAGCTCATGTGCCGCAAGTGCTGCAGCACGCAGATCAAATCGTATTTGAAGGGTTCGATCCCGATTCGTGAACAGCTCGACTGCGCCTGACCAACCGCTGACCATATCGATACAGCCTTCCACAGGCTCTATACCCAGGAGCACCTGGAATACGCTTGCAGCGATGGGTGCGGAACGGCCCGCAAGTCCCTTTCTCGAGCACGATTTTTTCCTGGCTCTGGAAGAGTCCGGATGCGCGGTTGCTGGCACCGGTTGGCAACCGCAACATATCCTTGTCGAGCGCTGCGGCGAGCCGATTGGGCTCATGCCATTGTTCCTCAAGTCCCACTCGATGGGCGAATATGTTTTCGATCATGCCTGGGCCGATGCGATTGAGCGTGCGGGCGGACACTACTACCCGAAACTGCAATGTTCAGTGCCGTTTACGCCAGCAACGGCAGCAAAGTTGCTGGTGGCCAATGGCAGCATGGAAACACAACTTTTGCTTTTGCAGGCAGCGGAAACACTTGCCCAAAGGCTTGGCGCCTCGTCGATTCACGGCACATTCGTCACCGAAAGCGAGCAGGCCATCGCACAGCAAGCTAAATGGCTCGCGCGGTACGACACGCAATTTCATTGGCATAATGATGGGTTTTCCGGCTTTGAGGACTTTCTGAGCACGCTGCAATCGCGCAAACGCAAAGCCATTCGACGGGAGCGGCGCGAGGCACTCTGTTCTGGCCTGACGGTTGAATGGGTGACTGGATCGGATCTGACGGAAAGCCATTGGGACGCGTTCTATGACTTTTACATGGACACTGGCAGTCGAAAATGGGGCCGCCCCTATCTCAACCGTGAATTCTTTTCGCGCATTTCGGCCGTAATGGCGGATCGGATCGTTCTGATTCTGGCAAAGGACGGCGGTGAATACGTTGCCGGAGCGCTCAACTTCATCGGCACCGATACGCTTTATGGCCGGAACTGGGGTGCGATTCGTGACGTCGCATTCCTTCATTTTGAGCTTTGCTATTATCAGGCAATCGATTTTGCCATTGCGCATGGGTTGAAAAGCGTCGAGGCAGGGGCGCAGGGTGAGCATAAGCTGGCGCGGGGTTATGCGCCGCAAGTTACGCGCTCCATCCATCAGATTACGCATCCCGGTCTGCGCCATGCCGTTGCCGATTACCTTGAGCAGGAACGGCGCATCGTTGAGCGCAATCAGCAGATTCTGGATGCCCATACGCCGTTCAGGAAAGACGACAGGAGTTGACCCGGAGGCCCTCGGTTTGCCGATGATTATGCTTTATGGTGCTGCAAACCAGATCAAATCTGCTGTTCAATGAATCGCAGCTTTGATCTAAATGCTTAATTTTGTCGCGTGTCCGAACCGGAAAACCGTTTCCACCCTCGGATCAGGTCCGAGGGCATGCTTTTGTTGGATACGCTCTGGTCACTTTCGGGGAGCACTATGAACGATTATCAGCCAGACAACATTTTTGCGAAGATCCTCAAAGGGGAAATCCCGAGCCACAAGGTCTATGAGGACGATACGACCCTGGCGTTCATGGACGTAATGCCACAGTCCAAGGGGCATACGCTTGTGATTCCCAAGACAGGTTCGCGCAATCTGTTCGATGCCGATCCCGATGTGCTGAGCGATCTCATCGTCAAGACGCAGAAAGTTGCCCGCGCCGTAATGATCGCCACCGAGGCTGACGGCGTGCGCATTGCGCAATTCAATGAGTCAGCAGCAGGCCAAACCGTGTTTCACCTGCATTTTCACGTGATTCCCATGTATGAGGGCGTGCCGCTGAAGCCGCATTCCGGCGACATGGCTGACAATAGCGAGTTGGCGGTGCTGGCCGAGATGATCCGCGCTGCGATGTAAGCGGTATTTCTTTTTCAAAGCCCTTGCCACAGACGAAAACGGCCCCGAAATTCGGGGCCGAAATCAATTCTATCTGCTTTTGGGCAGATTAGAAGTGGAAGTTCACGCCAGCGCGAACGGTGTGGAAGCGCAGGCCGAGATCGTCGGAGCCAATACCTGGAATTGTGTACTCTGATTGTCCGAGGTCGGTATATAGATACTCGCCCTTGAATGAAATCGAGTCATCCATGGCGATCTCGACACCGCCACCGACTGTCCACCCCCAGTGATTTGCCGTGTCGCTGCCATAGCCTTCAATGTCCAGCTTCCCACCGCCAAAGGCAAAACCGCCGGTCAGATAGGGCATAACATTGTCCATCGCGACACCTGCGCGCGCCCTTACGGTGCCGAAATATTCAAGCGAAGCGGTTGCATCAAGAAGAATAACGGCGGCAGTGACATTGGGGTCCTGAACCTGCAAGGTCTGGGACATGCCGGACAGTTGAATGTCGCCTTCGACGCCGAGGACAAACATGTCAAATTGGGCATTGGCGCCAACTTGCACCCCGCCGATCAGGCCATTGACACGATCGAACTCGGTGACACCTGCATCATTATAGACCTCCCCAAATCCATAACCGGCATTGATACCAGCGTAAAAGCCGGTCCAGTCATGGGCCAAGGGCGCAACAGCAGCTGGTGGTATAACGGGCGGCGGCAGTATCGGATCAGCGGCGTTGGCAGCCGACGCAAAAGCCAGAAAAGCCACAGAAGCAAGTAAACCAGTCTTAATCGAAGTCATAGCGGACACTCTCAAATAGATTGGATGCTTCATCATGGCTCAATTCAAGCGCTTTGCCAAGCAATTACCCCGCCCCAATGTTGAAATGAACTACATCTTGGACGCCTGTTGTCGACACAACACAATTATTGACCCGACAAACGAAAACGGCCCCGCGTTGCGGGGCCGAATTCATTTCCATCTGCTTTTGGGCAGATTAGAAGTGGAAGTTCACGCCAGCGCGAACTGTGTGGAAGCGCAAACCAGCGCTATCACCAAAGTAGGTTTCTTCGCCAAGGTCGGTGTAGAGATATTCACCCTTGAACGATACGGAATCGTCAAGCGCAACTTCAACACCGGCACCAGCCGTCCAACCCCAATGAGTGTTGGTTTCGTTGGCTACGCCGTTGTCGACCTTGCCGCCGCCATAAGCGAAACCGCCGGTTACGTAGGGCATGAAGTTGTCAACGGCGACACCGGCACGCGCACGAACTGTACCGAAGTAATCGAGCGAAACCGTAACGGGGGCGATTTCCTGAGACATACCGGAAACCTGGATGTCACCTTCAACGCCGAGAACGAACATGTCGAACTGAACATTGGCACCAATCTGAGCGCCGCCGACGAGACCGTCAATGCTGTCAAAAGCATCTACACCGGGATCGCCATAAAGCTTGCCGAAGCCGTAGCCAGCATTGATACCAGCATAGAAGCCGGTCCAGTCATGGGCCATGGTTGCAATAGGAGTGACCGGCATAACGGGAGCCGGCATGATCGGGTCAGCAGCATTTGCGACCGAAGCAAAAGCGAGAACGGCTGCGGAAGCAAGCAGGCCGGTTTTAATTACAGTCATAGTATGACACCTTCAACTAGAGTGGGTTGATGCAATATGGCTGGAATCGGGCCCGCTGCCAAGCAATTAGCCAAGGGCAAGGCTCAAATTTGGCGTCTTCGTGGCGACCTGTTGCCGATGCAACACACTTATAATGCTTAACAAATGAAAAACGGCCCCGCCGAGGCGAGGCCGTCAAACCCAACTCTAATGTAAAGCGATTAGAAGTGGAAGTTTGCACCGATGGTGAACTTGTGCACATCGGTTGAAGTGGCGTCGTTGGTCTGGTCCCAGCCATAGAGATACTGGCCGCGAACGGTCACGTCGTCGGTCATTGCGAATTCAAGACCGCCACCTGCGAGGATGTGATCGCCAGGACCGTTGGTGGCATCGAAATCCGAACCATAACCAACTGCAGCGTAAGCAAGCAGTTCGTTGGTTACGATGATACCGCCACGTGCCAGGATTTCACCATAGGCATAGGTTTCGTCTTCGTCGAAGACCGCATCGATACCGAGTTCTGCACCCAGTACGAAGATGTCGAAGGCAGCGTTGACACCAACCTGACCGCCGAGGGTCCAGTGTGTGTCACCATCGACTTGGTTGAGACCGCCAACGCGGCCACCGGCATAAAAGCCATTCCAATCAAAACCCGAAGGCTGATCGAAAACCGGAATTTCGGCTGCCGGAGGCGGAGGGGGCATACCAATAGCGTCGGCAGCAAACGCGCCACCAAGAGCAGTCGTGGACAAGAGGGCTGCAACAGCCACTGTCTTAAGCGAATTCATTTGTATTCTCCTTTTTACCGGCGTGTGTACTGAAAAAAGAGTGCCGGTGTGCTTTGGTTCCTGTGCCGATCGGGTGCTCGTTCCGTTGCCACGGGAGGTGTGGCTAAAAAAACACACACGATCGATTCACGGGACCTTCGCGACGCGCCGAACTTCACGGCTGAGTGCGGACGAAGTGGGGCCACGCCGTGGCAAGATTGAGGCAAAGGACGAATGTTGCTCAAAAGCAACGCAATCATGGTTAGCACTTAGTAAATAAAGCACTTTTGAGTGAGAGCGCCGGCTGTCGATCGCGGATCACGCGATTGGCATTATGGTCCATCCCAAAGACATGATGTTGCGCTTACCCGCGCCGCAGCCCAGCAATCGAACGCCTCACTTTTTCGTCCCAGGACCGCAAAAACCGGTTTTCTCTCCGGGTCCCGGTGCTCTACCCTAGCCATAAACAAAAAAGGGGCGGTCATTGATGAACCGGCATGTCGAAGCATCCAACTTGAGCCTCACGCGGGTTGGTCCACTTATTCGCGCGCGGAGGCATAAGCTGAAATGGACTCTCAATCAGCTTGGAGAAGCGGCCGGTATTTCGGTTGGCTACCTTAGCCAGGTCGAACGCGATCAGGCCCTGCCCTCCTTGAGCACATTGGCCGCCATCGCGCGCGCGCTTGATGTGGGGGTCGATTATTTCATTGCCTCGCCGCGCGCGCAGGATGCGCTGACTCGCGCTGGTGAAAGGATGCGCTTTTCCGTGAGCGATCCGCTTATTGCCTATGAGAAACTGCATACAGAATTTCCCGGCAATATCCTTTCCTCGTTTCTCATCACGATTCAACCGGGCTACCGGTCCGAGCCCACAAGTCATGAAGGCGAGGAAGCAATCTATGTGCTGGGCGGCGTTCTAACCCTTACCGTCGACAGCGACATGATGAAGGTGGGCGCGGGAGACAGTTTCCATTTCCGCGGCAACCGCTCACATTTCTGGGCCAACGAATCCGATGGCGTGGTGCGGCTGATCTGGTCTGGAACGCTGGAAATGTTTCACTCGAGCAAGAGCCGCTCTCCCTTTAACAGCGGTACAACGCCTTGGGGGGATTGAGACGATAGCGAAAATTGCAGGGCACCGGTTCGACCGGAAGACAAATTTGTCGGGACCAGCTTACTGGCGCTTGCGCAATTTCCTACAGTGCAATAGAACCCCGCTCCAGAGGCCTCGTGGCGGAGTGGTGACGCAGCGGATTGCAAATCCGTGTACACCGGTTCGATTCCGGTCGAGGCCTCCACTTTCCCCCTATTGCCGCACACTGAACATGCCCCATTACGGGTTACAGCATTGCCCTGCGCAGCTTGTCGGTCATCGGTCGTGACAGCATCTTCAAGAATTGTCGGACTTGTTCTGGCTGGCGGCAAAGGCAGTCGGCTGGGTGGCGTGGATAAGGCCCTGCTGCGGCTTGAAGGCGTTTCACTGGCGAATCGCGTAATCGCGCGATTAAGGCCGCAATGCGAAACGATTCTCTTGTCAGTCGCGCAAGCGACAGATGAGGCGCCTTTCAGACAATATTCGGTTTCGGTGCTGCCGGACAGAAGCGATGGACCTGCGGGCCCTGCCGCAGCTCTTTGGGCCGGCCTATGCTGGGCGAAAGCCAATGCGCCCGACGCCGCAATTCTCACCGTTACCGTCGATTGCCCGTTCACTCCCCTCGATTTTGCGCAGCGCAGCCTTGATGCCATAGGCGATTCGGGCTGTGTCGCTGGCGCCTATGAAGGGCAGATCTATCCGACTCACGCGTTGTGGCAGATCGAAGCGCTGGAGACGGTCCTTGATGGTCAAATGAGCAGCGACAAGGGCCCTTCCCTGTTCGCCTTGCTGGAAAAAGCGAAAGGCCGATCTGTCGACTATCGGGCATATGCTCATTTCAATCCATTCCAGGGTATCAATACGGTGGCCGACTTGCTGTCGGCATCGGCCGGAATTCGGAATTTCACAGGACAGCACACTTCATTTTGAAATGGGGGTTGGCAAACGCAATCAAATTGGCTAGATGATCGCCACCTGCCAATGCAGTGCTGCCTTGTTCCCCGGTAGCTCAGTGGTAGAGCAACCGGCTGTTAACCGGTTGGTCGCTGGTTCGAATCCGGCCCGGGGAGCCATTGGCACGTCTAAAAGCCCCAGAATACAAGGATTTCAAGGGTCTCCGTCTCCTCAGAGGTACACTACAAGGTACACCGAGGGGTACACTCTGTAATGCTTATGGCAGTTCCTTTCCTACAGAAACGGGGCAATTCTTATCGCTACAGGCGAAAGATTCCTGAACACCTACGTGACATTCTCGGAAAGCGAGAGATAGCGATTCCACTTGGTAAGTCTGAGCCGGAAGCGCTCAAGCACTACGCCAAGGCACATGCTCAGGCTGAAAAGCTGTTGATAACCGCTAGCCTTCCACAGTCCACCCCAACAGCCTTAGATCACTTCAAGGCCGCCCAAAGGCAAATTGAGGAATGGCAACTGGACCCTGAATGGGCCGGTGAAGGTGACCCTGATTCCCCTGATGATGATGAAGCGTTTGCCCGTTCGGTTACTGCGGAAGGCATTGCTGCGAAATATCGTGAGTACCAGAGTGGTGCCCGGCAAGAGTTTTCGCCACGCGATAAGGCACTAATTCAAAGCCTGATGAGCGGAAGCCGTGCCCCGCGCCCTGCCCCAACCCTTGAGGACGCCAGAAGGCTTTATGCTGAGGAAAAGATAAACGGGGACAAGAAAAAGAGCCAGCAGCTTGAGAACATATTCAAGCTGATTGCGCCGGTGGTGAAGCTGAACCGTCCCTTGGCAGAATTGCGCAGGGCAGACGCCAAGGAAATAAGGGACTGCCTGTTAGACGGAAGAAAGCCCCAGTCAGCCCAACGCTACCTCAATACGCTTCGGTCATTGGTCAATCACGCGATCAGGGAATATGAACTGACCGGCGTAAACAACCCATTCGATAGTTTGCCTGTCAGTAATAAAGAGGAAGCCACGCCCGACAAAACCAAGCGGGATGCCTTCACTGAGGTTGAACTGAGCAGAACACGCGCCCGTGTGCTTTCGATGGCACGGGACGATGTTCAATTAATATGGCGCATATTGGAGAACACGGGTTGCCGCCCAGCGGAAGTGTCAGGGCTTCGCGTTGAGGACGTGCTTCTTAATCACCCTATCCCTCACATTGTTGTCGAATGGCACGATGCCAGACGCATAAAGACCCTTTCATCACGGCGGAAGGTTCCCCTGATAGGTGACGCGCTCGAAGCCGCGAAAGAAGCCATTGATGCCGCTGGTGATGGACCGGGGCTGTTCCCTGCTTATTTCCGTGAAGGTGGCGCAGATAGCCTGTCAGCCGCACTCGGAAAGCACGTAAGGGCATGTGTGACCCGGAAAGAGGTTGTGACCTATTCCCTTCGTCACCGCATTGATTCTCGCTTAGAGGTCGCCAAGGTTCAGCCGTACACGATTGACCGCGTGATGGGGCATACCAGCGGCAAAATCGGTGAAGTCTATGGCGGGGAGTATGCTGACTTGCTCAGGGCCAAAGAAGCCCTTGAAGCGGCCCTGTCTCCTGAAATCACAGCACAGCTAAAAGCGATACAGCCGAACGCGCAGTAAGCCCCTCGGCAGGGCCATAGGTGCGCGTTCAGCGTCGTTCGGTTCTCTTGGGGTTTCCCTCAAGTGCCGCACTGACTCTGCGTTCGATTCTGCCTGTGGTCCTGTTTAGGGGCTTTCTGAGCCAGACTTTCAACCGCCAAAACAGGATAAGACAATGAGCGGTAGCTTCAATCAAAGCGGTATTTTTTCACGGGTTACGGCATTTGGTGCTGAGATTAAGGAAACGATCAAACAGGCAGTGAACCGAAACCTCGATTGCTTCGTCAGTGACGGGAAAGTGGTCAGCATGTTCATCCGCAATCCCCTTACCGGCACCGAGGTCTATATCGAGAGGACCGAAGAGAACTTGGGTTGGGGATGGAACAAAAGCGAGGCAAACCGCCTCGATGGATGGGACCGTGAGTTTTTCCTTGGGCGTCTCCGGGGCGATATTAGCGGCATCAAGCGTTCACTCCCGTTCACCAAGCGCCAACGGAAGGGGCAAGCGGTATGACTGTCCTTGTTGCGGCCATTTCGGGCATCGGCGCTTTTCTTGTGGTCAACACGTTCCTTGGGATTGTCCGGGCGATTGCCAGCGGTTCCATCCCGGCCATAGGCATCATTTTGCATCTTTCACCGCTTGCCGTGCCGATCAGGTGCGCAGGATGGTTTGTCGCGGTATGGGCTGGATGGTCCGTCTTTGACGCGATGGGCGGAATGTAGCCCGTAGGGCATTGACGATGACTGAGGGCGTTCTGGTGTGGATCATCGGGACGCCCTTTTTCGTTGCCCGCGCTGCCCGTACCGAACTACCGGATTTATTCTCCGGTAGTCGCGCACCTACCCACAGCACCCTCAAGACTGACGAGATAAGCAACATCTGCCGAACCGATGTAGGTCTCAAACTCGGTCGGGACTTGGTGACTGTCTTGGTTCGGACGAAAAACGCTATGTAGATCGAACCTGTTTAGGTCTGCGTCCCGGCAAGCAAATGACTATTGTATCCGAAGGACTACAAAGCATCTGATGCGGGGCACTCTGGATCGACTCTTTAAGAAGATGCTCAACGCAGACGAGGCTCAGTTTAATCGGATTAAAGTGAGTGCTGGGAGGGTTCGCATCACCATGCTGAACACCCTCAGATATTCTGCGGTAGTCGAGAACCGCAACCTAAACGCAAATGAGACTACCCTTCATCCGATGAATAGAAAGACAAGCGGGACATTGAATGAGGGATTTCCGCACTAAAAGATTGCCGGTTGAAGGGCCTGTCCGATTCAGGGCTGTCCCAGCCCCACGCAACACACCGGAAAGACCGCCCCCGGGTGAGGTTGAGCAGAATATGACATGTGCGCGTACCACACTAAGGGAGTGGGGCACCTGAAATAGAAAGCCCCGCCTCGAAAGGCAGGGCTGTCAGTCTTTGGGCTTGGTATCGCCTTATATGACTCGCCACCCGAAAGTGGACTTGAGGCGCACTACAGTTTCCCGCAAGCGCAATCGTCGGTATTCTAGTGTAGCAAGCGTCACTCGGCGGGGTGATGCTGACCGTTCTTCTTGTCGCCATAGCCGTAAATGCGCATAGCGATATAGGCCATCGCAAGGATGACCAAGGGAGCGCCATAGAGGGCGTAGATCGTAAATGCGGTCATCTCAGGCTCCTTAAGGAACGTCTCGCCAACCAATTTAGTGCGAAACCGGACAAAAGCCAAATCACGCTTGAAAGAACAAAGTTGACCGGCGGTACATCGGCTGCCGTTGAAAGCCCCAGCGTCACCGCAATGAGCGGGGCAAACACACCAGTGATAACGATACCAGACCCCAGCGCGTTCAGCCATGTGGCGAACAATTTAAGCCGCTCGTTGTAAACTGCATCTTGATCCATATCGCGCTTATATCTCGATTCTACGCCGCGTCATGCCCTTGGTTATGCTTTACATTTGGGATTTACCCGGCAATTGGTGACGGATGACACTCAAGCACCGCATTATCGTTGGCACTCTGATTGCTGCTGGAGCGGCCAGCATTGTCGTACCGCTTGCACTATCATTCTCAGCAGCCCTAGCGCCGATGCTCTCTGCATCCCCTGTTATGGCCGAACAGCCGCAATTTGATCTATGCCCAGCCGGTGAACGGCGCACCGAGGCAACTGTTTGCGTATGGGACGGTGATACCGTGGTCCTTTATGGGGAACGCATACGGCTTGAGGGAATCGATACGCCTGAGCGCACAGGGTATGATTGTGATGCCGAACTTGAACTGGCGATGGAAGCAACCTACCGCCTGCAAGAAATACTCAATAGCCACGAATGGGAACTGGTGAGGTCCGGCCAAGACCGCTACCAGCGCACCCTTGGGCATTTCCGTATTGGTGACACGACAGCAGGCCAAATGCTGATGAATGAAGGTCTTGCCCGTGAATGGCCCGATGGTGAGCGGTTCTGGTGCGAATAGCCGGTGTCAATGCTTCCCTCGAAGCCACTTCAGAACCCTGCAAGCCCAAAGAATCTCTCCTCAGTTCACCAAGGACGAAGTTGAGTACGCCATGAAGCTTGCTCGAACGGCAAACGGCGACAACCGAATATAGCCACAGCAATCGCGAGCCGCACAAAGCCCCAACGTTCCACCTCATCGGGCGAGGGCAAAACGAGCTTGCTTGGCAATTTAAGGCAATTGTGGCTACCTTGGCGAAGCGATTGGGGGAAACAATGTCCGAAGCAACAAAGCCGCTAATTCAGTTCCAACCAATGGGAACTGAACCAATCATATTAAAAGACAAAGCAGAAGCTAAAGAGTTCTTGAATAGCGAGCAGAATTGTTGGCAGTGGCTTCAATCAAGCAAGGAGCCCGACGCCGACAAACTCCACCAATATGTGCAAAGTCAATTCAGAGCTTTACACCAAGGCTTAGCGCGAAATCAATTCTCTCAGCTTGAGGTGAAGTTCACCAAAACCACCATTCCAACGTCCCGCTCCACGCTGTTTCAATTTATCGAAACGGTGCGAGCTAACGATGAGAAGCTCGCCATCGCAATTGCGGGGCTCACTTGGGGCATGGCTGAAATCAAACTAGGCCACCCTATGACATTGGCCGCGTTATCATCCCTAGTGACCTTTTGCGAGGGTGTTACACCAGAAAGCGCAGCAGCAATTCGCACCCAGCTGGATGAGGTGTTAGCCCGCTATAAACGCAGTGAAAGTGCGACGCGCGGATGGGCAAAACGTCTGGAAAGTGAGCTTGATGCGTCCCGCCAGACTACCTCACGTGTTGTTTCGCTAGGCCGTAGATACGCTAAACACAAGCTTCGTTTCCAGCGAAAGAGTGATGACGCGAGGATTGAGAGCGCAATTGGTGAACTCAACGAAACGCGCAGAGTCTATATGGAATACATGGCCCTCAGTGCGCCGGTGTCCTATTGGCAGGCCAAGGCGGCATCACATCGCAAGCGGGAGGGGACACTAAAAAACGTGGCTATCTGTTATGCCCTAGGCGCAGGAATTGTTGTCGTTGTGGCGCTCTTTTGCTTGGCAAAGTTCGCACTTCAGGCGGCTTCACAAGAGGCTCACACCAGCGTTCTCCTGATTTATGCGGGCATTGGCGTGGTCATTACAACCATCGGCTTTTGGATCGGTAGGGTTATCACGCGCCTATACCTATCAGAAGCTCATCTAGCCGTTGATGCGGAAGAGCGCGCGACCATGGTGCAAACATACCTTGCACTCACTAACGTAAATCAAGCATCCGCTGAGGACCGAACTATCGTTCTAGCATCGCTCTTCCGCCCAACTGAAGATGGAATTGTCAAGGATGATGGCGCTCCTGACTTCTCCGCGGCTGGTGTTCTGTCTCGCTTCAGTACGTCCGGCGGCGGGTGAGGTGGATCGTTAGGACGACACCTATCTTGATCGGTATTGCTCAATCATCGCGTCTGTAACGTCATCCACGTAACAGATTGGACTCTGCCCGCCCGGACGCGACCAAGCACTTCGCCCACCACATTGGCTACCATTCGCTGCCCGATTATAGGGGCAAGGGCAGTTTCCATGCCGCTGAAGGTAACTCGACACGCTTTCGTGAACTATCTGCTCAGCAATTTCCGCGCGGCTTTGTCCATAAGTAGCCTGCACGAGCACAAATGTGATGCTGAGCGCCACTATCCAGCGTTTCATTCGGTTCCCCCAAACCTACGCCGGTATCAAAACATGTCATTGGACGGGGAGTCGAGACGGTCATTTCGTGCGCTTCAAGAACCACCCTGCCCCCTCAGATCATTTCAACCGCACCCCAGTTCATTCCTACTTGTTATAGCCCGGTCCGTGAGGGCTACCCCAGTCCCCAAATACACCGAAAAGACCGCCCCGACTGCGGCTGCTAGTGCATGGTTTGGGGCATGTGCGGCGCAGTTTGTGGCGCTTCAAAGCATCATTTTCTTGTAATTGTACGACACAATTGCCTTGGCTTTGCCATCGTCCGCAAATTAATACATGCTATCGGGAAACGCAGGGCACGGAATCTCCGTTGCACTCATAGGGCACTGCCAGACAACGAATAATGACGACTAATTCATCAGTCCCGCAGCCGATCATTCGGCGGCTCGCAATCGCCTTTGTCTTCGCTCTGGCATACGGGCTTCTGCTCTATCTTCTGATATGGGTAAACGATACCGAGAGCCTGTCATTCATCGCTGGCCTCTTCTTGCTGCCCATGGCTGTTGCGGGAGTGGCGACGAGTGTAGCCGACCCCACTGGCCGGGGGCCGCTCTGGCCGCATATTCGTAACGGTTGGATCGTCATCGCATTGCTCGTCGTCATCACCATGGTTCTCTTTCGGGAAGGCGGGATTTGCGTTGCCATGGCTGCCCCCTGCTTTCTTGTAGGGTCTGCTGCCGGTTCTGCGTTGACATTATGGCTATTGCGGCAGTTTCAGTCGCCGCGATCAACAACACTTGTCATTGTCCTGCCCTTGCTGGGATTTCCTATTGAACCGCATTTGAGCTACCCGGAATACGCAGGCGAAGTGACAACCGTGATCGAGATCGCGGCACCCCCATCGACTGTTTGGCAAAATACGGTGGAAATACCAGCTATCGACCCTGCGGAACTGCCGTTCACCTTTAGCCACCACGTTGTTGGTGTTCCACACCCCGAAAATGCTGTCATCGTAGGAGAAGGTGTGGGGGCGGTCCGTCAGTTAAGCTGGACGAAGGGCGTTCGCTTTGAGGAGGTCGTAACGCGCTGGGATCAAGATCGTCATCTGGCTTGGGATTTTCGTTTCGGACCAGACTCTATCCCTGACGCGGTTGAGGCACATATTGAGGTCGATAGCTCTTACCTCAAGCTTGCCAATGGCGAATACACGCTTGAACTGCTGCCAAACGGAAACACCCGGCTCTCGCTTACAACGCGCTATTGGATAGCGACACCGATCAATGCCTATTGCAAGCTTTGGGGAACGATATTCCTCAACGATTTTCACGGCGCGGTGTTGAAGATCATCAAGGACCGGTCCGAGCGAGTATAGGCGGGGCGGCCTGTCTGTTCGCGCAATCATCTACAGGATGAGAACCACCCTGCTCCCTTAGATCATTTCAACCGCATCGCAGTTCATTCCTATTTGTCATAGCTCCGTCCGTGAGGGCTGTGGGTGCTGACGACCGGCAAGCCATGCCGCAGACGTTGAGTTTCGCACCGTGGAGTTTCGGTGTCGCGCGGTGACAGTCGATGGCGTCCCTGCACTCGCTTGGTACTACCACGATCTGCTCGTGAAGGTGGTCGTATGAGGGCAGGAAGCAGAGACCTCATCACCAAGGTCATCAAGCTGCGCAACCTGCTCAAAGCCAGTCAGCAAGACCTTCGCAAGAACCCCTCGTATGGCCGTGCAGTGGCCGTTCAGAAGGACAAGAGGAAACTGAACGAGGCCATAAGTGGGCTTCGGGCCACCTTCGTCATCGTTGATGAGCATGGGGGGCGCTGATGTGCCTACCCAGTATGCACTCCAAGAACCCTTGGCCTGACCATGAGTTCGGACCCTCGAAAGAAATCTTGCTCAGGGCGAGAGCCACAGGAGGGACGGTGATGTTTGATACCCGCACCCGCACCTTCCGTGTCCGCCCTTCGTGGCGCGTCCCCTCCATCAAGCTCAAGCGTAAGGGCCGGTGGTTCTGATGCTGGACGGAAGACAACGCGGGCTGACCCGCATCATCCGTGAGGGCTGCCCCGATCACCCCACCTACAAAGGCAAAGGCGAAGTACCGACCGCTCACTGTGGCCGGTGCCAGACACTTCACGCGGCTTGGACTGAATTGGTCGAAGCCATGAACGAACTTCTCGATGACGCACTGAGCGCACCTGATAGCTAGGAATGAGATTTAATATGACTGAACTGAAGACTTTTGATTTTGGCGCTCACGGTATCCGCGTGGTGGTGATTGAGGACGAGCCGTGGTTCATCACACGAGACGTGGCACTGGCCTTGAACATTGCGGTGCAAGAGGATGGGAGCGTCAATACCGCGAACGTGACGCGGTTCGTTGGGACGGATGAGAAACAGCTTCTTCGCCGATCTACCCCTCGCCTGACGATGGATACTGTGAATGAACTTTTCCGCCGTAAGCAGCCTTCATTGTCAGCGGTCTCCGAGTCTGGCCTTTACAAGCTCATTATGCGCTCGGACAAACCCGAAGCCCGCAAGTTTCAAGACTGGGTGACCCGCGAAGTCCTCCCCGCTATCCGCAAGACAGGCGGTTATCTTCTCAATGAGGAAGCACGGGAGACAGCCAAGGCCGACGACCGGCAGGGAATGCCGTTGCCTGAAGAGTTCGCTCAGGTCATGCAGCATTTGGCTGAGATCACCGCGATCAACAAGGAACTGGTGGAAACCAACCGTAAGCTGGTTGAGCTTCTTCAGTCCCAGCCCGCTCCGGCCCCTGAGGTCAAGGACGAAACACCGACCCTTGCCCGTGAGTTTATCCGCACCAATCGCCTTGGCTGCTCAAGCTCGGACCTCGGCTGGGCAGCAACAAAATACTGCAACGACCGGGGCATCTACTTTGTGGAAGGAAGCGGCAACCGCTCGAACCGCTACCCTCGCTGGGTGCTTGAAATCGTGGCTCCCGGTGTCTTCGCGTAGGAGATCGAATATGACCACTGAATACCAAGTCCACACACATCGGTTCATCGGCCCCGACGAAATGAACCGGCTCAATAAGGCAAAGGCCCTTGAGGTCATAGATGAGGAACACACCTGCACCCCCGGAATGAATAGGCGCGTGGTTCGGCTCCCTGATGGGACGCTGTGGCGTGGCCTCTATGACATTAAATATCTGACCTTCGAGCCAGTGGAACCGGTTGAGGTCACGGTCAAGAAGTGGCGCTCCCTGAACCACTGACCAATTACCCCTCAGTATAGGACGCTCACAACCGTCACCCTCAAAATCACTTTCGTCAGCCCTCGTGCCTCTCCGGTGCGGGGGCTTTTTGCATTTATGACCACGTTAAAGGAATAACATGGCCGACAATAAGAAGCGCAAGGCCGTAAACCTTGCGACCCCGAAGGTTCCCTTCCGTTTCCCGAAGCTCAATGAGCCGGACTACGGTTTCCGCTGACCTCCATCACTGAAATTGATAGCTCATCACAGATATTGATAATAAGACTCAGTGAATGGCAAAAAGACAAGTTATTACAGATGGATACGGATATATCCTTACCTTGTCTCTGGCAAACTCTAAATATTCCAGTAAAATCAATTACTTATAATTACCCCTCATACCTGGATAAGCTGCCCTATGATATTATAGGTTCTTCATGCTCATTCCCGATGCCTTCTCCTGAAGGATGGAGGGAAGATTATGATGAAGACAGCTATAGTGGACACTAATGTTGACCATAGCCAACCTAGGTCAACTTCAGTGGCCCGTGAGAGGTCACGTCATCAAAATCTCCTATAACCATTTTCATGGGGATAATGACCATCATTCATGCCGCGCCATTTGGTCGCCTGATCTTCATGACCCCGCAAATCCACACAGGGACTCGCTGAGAGTCCTTTTCGGCCTTCCATAAGGCTTGGCAAGGCAAAGGCCCGCAACCCCGCTCACTGAGTCTCCCTGCCCCATTATCATCACCATCATTCCATCAGGCCCCCGGCCAATGCGGTTCGGGGTTTTTCTGTATGCGACAACCGCAAGGAACATAAATGGCAAACACAGTTCCGGGGCTTCGGCCTCATACTTCTGACCGTCCATCCGTAGGCGCTGCTAACCGGGGACGCGCTCAGTCCCCTTCGCCCCGCGATATACAGGCTCCGGGGCTTCGTCCTACCGCTCGCCCGGTGGACACTTACGCGCGGCCTCAGGCACCCGCTGAGGGCAACTCGATGCTCCAACTGGCCTCCGCCTTGGCCGCGATCAGTCCCACCCTGAACACCTATTTGCAGGAAGAGGGAAACCGTCAGCGTCAACATTACGAGGACTTGGCGGCACGTAGGCTGGCCGGGATGACCAATGAAGAGGCTGAGCGTCGTTATCGCGAAGGCTCGCTTCAAGACTTGGATAACCCTTGGTATCAGGCTGCCTTTATGAAGAGCCTCGGTCAGCGCCTCGCCTTCGACCGTCAGAACCAATTGTCCCGCATCTACGAGACCGACTTCGATAAGCGTAATGGCGACTTCGGTTCCCTTATCGCGGAACAATCAGCCGCCGATCTTGAGACCTATGGTGACAATCGGTTCTTCATGGAGGGCTACGGCCCTATCATGGACAACTACCGTACCCGTGGTCTTGCCACTCAGGCGGAACACCAGACTGAGCTTCTGCACACCGAAGCCCGCGAGAATGTCTTCGGCACATTCCTCGGTGTTGCCCATGATGGCATCCGTGAAGGTCATACCCCTGAAGAAATCCACCAGTCCATCCGTGCGCTGTTCTCAGGGAACCAGCAGTTCCTCCATATGTCCTTCCGAGAGCAAGACGAAGAAATGCTCAAGGTGGCCTCTCAGTTGGCCGAAGAGGGACATTACGAGCTTGTTCAGGAAATCCTCAGAGGCAACCGAACGGGCGCTGATGGTACTGAACTTGGCCCTTTGGTGGAAAACCGTGCCCACAGTGCCCGTGCCTATCAAATCCTCACCCGCGCTCAGAATGTCCGGGCAGGAAATGACCATGATGCAACATGGGATTTGTGGTCGGACATTCAGCGTCGTGCCCGTGACGGAACGATTACTGAAGAGGAACTGAGGGAGATCAGGGAAGAGAACCCTAACCTGATGACCCGTGAGCAGTACCAGTCCATCCTGCGCATCAGTGAAGGTGAGCAGATGAAGCGGGAGGCCGCGCTGCTTGAGGCTGAGACCGAAGCGGCCTACCAGATGGCCTATAACGGTGAACGCCGTGCCCGCCTCGGCAATGACCTTCAGGAGCTTGAAGCGGGACGCCTCGGTTACCTTGAGGACATTGAGGTTATCGGCCCTGATGGAAAGCCCAAGACAATTACCGGCGATGACCGGGCTGCTGAGGTTCTGGACTATTACTCGATGGAACTTGCCAACCGGGTAGCGGATGGTGAGATCACCGAGGATGACAGGTTCGCCCTTGAGGTCACCGCATATGCCACGAGCGGCATGACGAATGACCGTTGGAAAATCCCGCTCACACATGGGTACGCTGCGGCCTCGTCCATGACCACTGCGGGTGGCGGTGATTGGCCTCCTGCGGTCGCTGAGGGTATCGAGTTGTATAATCGTCTCCGGGCGATTGACCCCCGGTACGTGAACACCATCATCGGGTCCAATGAACAGGAGTTCTTCGAGTCCATCAGGGTTTCTGAAGCGGACTTGGGGATGACCAGAGACCAAGCCTTGTCATTTGCGATGGCCGATCAGGGCACCCAGTCTGGCAATCCGTACCACACGATTACCATCAGGGACGTTGAGGACGCCTTACGCGGCTCTAACGCCCGCCAGTTCTCATTCATGGGTTTTGGTCCGGGTGACGTTCGGAACCTCGGTGAAGCCTCTGATGCTATCGTTCGGTACGCTCAGCGTTACAGTCGTCTTGGCAAGGACGAGGCGATCAGGCGTGGTGTTGAGGCATTCAACAATAACTATCAGATCATCAATGGCTGGGCGGTCCACGCAAGTGGGCGTTCGGTGCCAGCGCAGTTCTCTCAGTATGCTGGTGACTATGCCCGGTATTACGTGCGGAACTGGATGGCTGATGGAGAGGTACTGGACGAGCAGGACGTTATTCTTATTCCTGCCCCTATGGGGTCAGACACTTGGATGCTGTTTGACGTCTCGATGATGGCACCAGTTGCCAACCCTGAGCGGCGTTACATCACCCCAAGGACGCTGATGGAGCATCAGGAGACCGTGGCGGCTGAACGGGCACTCAGGCAGGACCGGGAGATCAATGCCAGAAGCATGGCCCGCGATCTCAATATGCTGCCTCAGGGTGGCGCTCCCGGCCACTACTACCAGAATAATCAGGTTTACCGGGTGGACTTTGAGGATGGTTCGACAGAGCCAATCTTCGTTCCTGCCACGCGGGGTGCCCAAGGCTCTTGGATCACCGACCCGCCTGAATGGCTCCGAGACTGAATACCCCCTTCAATCAACTTCACATGGCCCTGAGCTTCGCGCTTGGGGCCTTTTTCATATGCGACAACCGCAAGGAATCTACATGACCAAAAAACTGTCACAGAACCACAAGCCTACCGCTGAAGGCATCGATCAACTGCTTGAGTTGATAGGGCTGTTTCGAGAGCAACACCCCATGATGCCCATGCAGATGGCCCATACATTCTTATTGATTGCACGATACCCCGGCATCCGCGCTTCTGAATTGATCGACATTACCGGCCTTAGCCAACCCTCGGTCTCCCGCAACGTCGCTGCCCTGACTAAGCTCGACAGCAACGGCTCATCGGGACTGAGCCTCATCAAGCGGACGTTGTGCCCTGAAGACCCGCGAGTACACCGGCTGAAGCTAACCAAGAAGGGAAAGCAGTTCCTTTCCGAGATCACCGGGGTCACTCAAGAGAATAACGGCCTGTTCGACAATCTGTAGCTGACGCTGATCGACTAGGTATATTACCAATGCCCACAACCGGCGAGTAAATGCCCTCGGTCAAAAGGTCATTATCCCCCTGCCCATCCTCACCAACCACAGTTGTCCTGTCTTCAGGGTGATTACGGCTCTAGCGTTGTCCAATAGCAGGTGACGGGTGGGCAGCGGAATGATGATCTTGAACCCCACTTAATTGGCGTGGGTAGAGCAGACGATTTGAACGGTAAAGTCCCTCGCAATTTCCACCGAAGCTCTCACAGGAATTGCCTCTTTGGAGGGCTTGGTGTCCGGCAATCGAAATATGCTTAGAAAATCCAGCAATGGTCCGGTCTTAATGGCAAAGCCCACATTGGGTGCTACCGTTCCTATCGAACTGAGTAGATAGAGTTCATCGCTCTTAGCTACCGCCACACCGATCACCTGTCCATATTCGTCAAGCAGTGGTCCGCCACTGTTGCCATACTGAATACCCACATTGGTTGTGAACCAACGCTGTTCGCCACGTAGGCCGGTTTCGCCAGAGACAATGCCGGTGCCCACGGACAGTGAGGAATTGAGATAAGTGGCAAGAGGATAGCCAACCGATACCACGGCCTCGCCCAGTTCAATGTCTCTAGTACGAAGCGTCGCAACTGCGTGACTATGCGGGTCATCTAGACGCAGTACGGCAAGGTCCAGATCAGCATCGCTCAAAATGACGCTGGCCGCGCCATATCCAGGCACGTCGATGGCTGAACAGTTCTCAATCACATGATGGTTGGAAACCAATACGCCATTCTCCGCCACGAAAAAGCCGGTGCCATAACTCACTCTAGGAACGGTTGGCGTAAAACCTTGCGGCGTCTGTACCGCCTCTGGTGACTGTGACGTTGCCAGTAGAGGGTATGAATGCGATGCCATGAACACAGCCAGCATCCCCCCTACCTCATCATATTGACTGTCCCACTCTATCGAGAACCCAATGCTGCTTTGAGGTGCCGCCGACATATAGATGTAGAATGGAAAGCCCTGCCGATAGCCTGTCACGACAAAGCGGCTGGCATTGAAGGTCTTGTAAGTAATTTGCCGTCTGGCATTTTCGGTAGATAGCGACCGATAGAGACTCTCGTAGCTTTCGTCAGCGTACGGCTTGCTAATCGTTTCGAGCCGGATTGAGTTTGATGGATCGAAATAGGCCATGCCGCGCCGGGTGTTCTCAGTTTGACTGAGCAAAGCAGTCGGCAAAAGCATCGACATTTGGCCGCGCGCGTCTTCCACTATCTCCATGCCCATTTCGGCAAACATGAAACTGGCACGTTCATGAAGGTCAATCAGGGCTGTTGAACTGAGGACGCCGCTCGGCTGGTCACCACGCACAGCTTGGAAATTGGTCAGCGCACGGTACGTGGCGGGGCCGAACTGGCTGTCCGCAATCGCACTGTATTGTCCAACCAAGATCAGCTTGGACTGTAGCAGTCCCCGGTCTTCTTCACTCATTGAGTAGAACCACTGCCGACTTGCGTTTAAGTCCGCTTGAACGGGAAATGCCCAACCGGCAATCAGACACATGAAGCAGAAATAAAGTGACGGATTGAATAAACGCTGAGGCAAGCTGTTCCCCCGATGCAAACCTTCCGATGGTCTCGGTGTATTGTGCAGAAAAAATCAATGCCGCCAAGATCGACCTGTATGACTTGCTATTAGCGTCGCGTCCCTCTCGCAGATGCCAATCCGCATGATGCCGTCACTGGTGCCTATTGGCCGACAGAGTAGCGGATAATGTTCTTGAGCCAGTGTCCCATAGAGTGGACTCAGGGAGTCACTGAGCGGGGTCTCCAGTGTTGCCGGTGGGTAAGGACCAGCTTAGCTGAACCACTTGCGCGATGCCTTCCTGAGCTACACACAATCGAATGACGCTCGATACCCTTGAGTACTCTTATGTTTCGCTGCTTTCCCATACTGACCACAGAATCTTTCAGCTACAGGAAAAGCGTCCATTTCGTTCCACACGTTCCCAATTATCACGCCATGCTCATTGCCCGTTACGTTGTTTCCAAAGGGGCCACCATAGATATTTGCGTTCTCAGGGTCGGTGGAAGTTGCACAGCCTGTGAGAATAAGAGCGGCCGAAATGGATACAAGGCGAAGCATGAAGATTCCTTAGGTGGGCTGAAATGTACCGGGCAAAAATACCGAAAAAATCTGAGCCGCCAAGATCAATCTACATGACCCGCAATACCCCCCGTGGCCCCTGAATTTCCTCAAAATAACCTCTTGATTTGCCATTAACTCATTGTATTATATGAGGAAAAGGACGCTCCAATGACACTCAAAACTGATGAAAACCACAAGCCCAACAACCGGGACATTGATCGTTTGATCGAAGTGATAGACCTGTTCCGAGAACAGCGGCCCATGCTGCCGATGCAGACTGCCGCCATATTTCTACTGATTGCTCGCTACCCCGGCATCCGTCTCAATGAACTTATGAAAATCACGGGGCTTAGTCAGGCATCGGTCTCTCGTAACGTGTCGGCCCTATCCAAACTCGATAGGCAGGGCGCACCGGGGATGAACCTTGTCCTGCGAAGGATGGACACTAAAGACCCACGGGTGCAACGGCTAAAGCTGACCAAGAAGGGCACTGAGTTTCTTGCCAGTGCCACTCTGGTTGGGGCTTAGGTGCCCGGCACTACCGACACAGGCTTCTATCGACATACGTGCGATTGCCTCTGGAATTGATATAGTAGCATCCTCCGCGTGGTCCCCGGTAATACTGACGATAGGAACTCGTCCTTGGAACGAACACTGGGCTGGATACGGTACTGACGCTAGTGCTAGTCGGAACCGTTCCTGCGGGCCGCTGTGCGTATGGCGCAGCACAGCCCGCGAGGCATAGCGCGATAGCTAATGCGGTAAATCTAATCATTGCTCCCCCCAAAAGCGTGGTAGATGACCTTAATCAGATTTGCCGTCTTCCGTCGACTGCTCGGACTGGCGTTGCCGCTGTATTGCATCCGAGAAAGCCGAAGCCAAGATACCTGTAGGCATGGCAATTAGACCTATACCCAACAGTGCCGTGAACCCAGCTAGGGCACGCCCCAAGGCGGTGACTGGTACAATGTCGCCATAACCCACAGTGGTAAGCGTTGCAATTGACCACCACATCGCACGGGGAATGCTACCGAACGCATCCTGCTGGCTATCTCCCTCAACGATGTATAACAGGGTGGAGGAAAACAGGAGCAGCACTGCGGCAACTACTACGCTCATTAGAAGCTCGTATCGGCGGACATGCAGTGCTTCAATTATGGCAGTAGTAGCCCGCGAAAAACGCCCCAACTTGGCTAATCGTAGGACGCGGAAGAGCCTGAACAGCCGAAGGAGAAATGCTTGACTGCCTAGTAGTCCAAGCAGCAGCGGCAGAAGCGCCATAAGATCAATCAGCGCAGATGGCGAAGCCATGTAGCGCAGCCTGCCTATCAACCCGCGATATTTTTCTTGCTCGCCTGCGACCCATATACGGGCACCGTACTCCGCCGTGAAGATGATGGTGAGCACAGCTTCCACCCCAAGAAACAGGTGAGTGTTCTCTTGAAGAACCGATGCCTCGCTCTCCAAGATCGCGATTAGTGCTGCAAAGCAAATCAGCGCCGTGATGAACTTGTTCAGGGGTGAAAGACCTTTATGCGGCCAAGCCTGAGGTTCCAAAAGCACGAATAGACGATGCCTCAGCCCAATATCTCTCATCATGTCCCCCAAACCTTGCAGAGCGAATGAACGATAGGACGTTTCAGATCACCAGCCAACACCGACCGTTAGGGTATAGCCCTGCGTACAGCGCCCCTTGAGTCCACAAGGGTGACCGTAAGGGTTGACGTGACTCTGCGTACATGTATTTATATGGACACTACCCATGTGAACATACTGAGGACGCCGTGAAAACCATTCTCTATGCCCGCGTATCGACCACCGATCAAACCCTAGACCATCAGAAGACCCAAGCGGAACAAGCTGGGTTTGTCATTGACGATGTGGTTTCCGATCACGGTGTTTCTGGCGTCTCCACAAGGCTCAGGGAAAGACCAGAAGGCAAACGCCTGTTCGACATGCTTAGGACTGGCGATACTCTTGTGGTGCGCTGGGTGGACCGGCTGGGACGCGATTATGCGGACGTGACCAAAACGATCAGAGAGTTCATGGAACGCGGGGTGATCGTTAGAACGGTCATCAACAACATGACATTTGATGGTGCCACCAAAGACCCCGTTCAGATGGCCGTGAGGGACGCGCTAATCGGCTTTATGGCCGCAACGGCACAAGCCAACCATGAAGCCACCAAGGCCAGCCAGCGAGCGGGAATAGACGCCGCCAAAGCGGACAAGAAAAAGTATCTCGGACGCAAACCAAGCTATGACCGCAAGGCGCTTGATGCCGTGCTATCGATGATTGAAGTGGGCACGAACGGCACCAGTGAAATTGCCAAGGCCACGGGGCTTACCCGGCAGACTGTCATCCGCATCAAGCAAGACCCTGCCAAGGCAAACACGATATTGAGCGCGTGGGAGTGAGACAGGGTGCATCTATTGGTTTTTCCACTAGCCAGCAACCGAACTTCAGGTAAAATTGATTCGTCGACTCGCTGTGGGGGCAATAGATGCAGATTTTTTTTGGTATTGCATACTTGGTTGTGGGGCTGGTCCAGCTATTCGCTATTATGGATGGAATTTCAGCGATCACTTCCATTACTGGTTTTTTCGCGTTCATGATTGCGCTGTTTGTTACGTACATTCCGCTTTTGGGCGCTGGATTGGGAGTCTATGGCGCAATTACGGTCTGGGACTGGCCACTGTTGCAAGCGTCTCTTCTTTTCTTCTGGTATGTGCCGGTGTTTTTGATTTTGGCTATAGCTGATGGCATTTTTAGCCGGAGAACATATTGAGCCTTCCTGCTACAGAGAAATGGTTTTCTTTGTCTGCTAGGCGAAACCGAAAAAGTTTCATCCTAGCGTTGGTTATATTGAACGGAATATTACTAGCAGTAGGCGCCGGGATCGGTTTTTTCGGCGCGCCGAGCCGTGTCGCAGTTGTAATTTTTTGGTTTTTCTTTGTCCCTTACTTCATTTGTAGTTACTTTTTGACAGCTCAGCGATTGCGGGACTTTGGACTAACGGGATGGTTGGCTCTGCTATGGGTAGTTATTGGTGTCCTCGATGATGGGGTACGTGCATTTGCAACGTTGGCGTTTGCCCTAGTCCTTTGCTCGATACCGGGAACCCAAGGTTATAACCGCTATGGACCGGACCCTTTGGAGCGGTACAGCGATAACGAGTAGGTCAATAATGGTCCACAGACTGGAAAGCAAAAGTTCAACCGCTGTGTAACTGGATCGCGGTAACGCAATGTCAGCTTGACACAGAGGTACACCGAAGCTACCCCTTGAGGTACACGCAACGTGTAAACATGATTTGGGGAGCGGTCCCTACCCTTTTGTAATTAAAGGGCTTTTACCGCCTTCGGCTCAAAATCCGGTTTTTCCAGCAGACCGGCCCGGGGAGCCATTTTACTTCAATTTACGTATCGGCACTTTTATTGCCGCCTCGATAGGCGTATATCTGCTCGCGCAGTTGCCGGGCCCCTCTGGCGGATGGCCCTTGAGCCTTTCGTGATGTCGGAGCTGCTCCAGTCTATGAAATGGAGATGGTCCGGCGATGGAAGATTTCGCGCAATTTTTCGCGTCCCCGATTCTGGGGACACCAGCCTGGTTCTGGCTTGCCTTTATCACAATCGTTACTGCCGTTCTGGTCTTTGATCTCGGCTTCCTGCACCGGGAACAAAAAGAAATAAGCGCGCGCGAAAGCTTCATCCTTTATGGATGCTATGTGGCGCTGGCGCTTTGTTTCGGTGGCTGGGTGTGGGCCGTGCGCGGCCCTGAGGCCGGTCTTGAATTTTTTACCGGCTACGTCATCGAGCAGAGTCTTGCGATGGACAACATCTTTGTCATTGCAACAATCTTTACGTTCCTCGGCGTGCCGCGCGTCTATCAGCATCGCGTGCTGTTCTGGGGCATTATCGGGGTCTTGTTCTTCAGAGCTTTGTTGATTGGTGCCGGGGTCGCGCTCGTCAATAGCTTCGAGCCGATACTTTATGTCTTCGGCGCGTTTCTCGTTTTTACCGGTGTTAAAATGTTCTCCAAGGTCGAGCAACATAACGACATCGAGAACAACAAAATTCTGAAATTTCTGCGCAAGCATTTCAGAATCACACCGCGATTTCACGGCACCAAGTTTCTCGTCGAGCAGCCCCATCCGCAAACCGGCAAGCTGGTCCTTTTTCTGACCCCGCTTGCCGTAGCGTTGATTATGGTCGAAATCGTCGATGTTATTTTTGCGGTCGACAGTGTGCCTGCGATCTTTGCGATCACGCAGGACCCTTTCATCGTTTACACCTCAAATGTCTTTGCCGTTCTCGGCTTGAGGGCGCTGTTTTTTGCGCTCTCGGCGGCCCTTGCGCGCTTTCGCTATCTCCAGACCGCGCTCGCGATCATTCTCGTCCTTGTGGGAGTCAAAATTTTCCTTGTTCCACTCGACGTGCATATCGATACCGGCCTTTCTCTGGTTGTCACACTCTCGATACTTGCCACGGGCGTGCTCTATTCGCTTTGGAATACACGCCATGAAGTCATCGACAATGAACCGCCACAGACGGACGACATAAAAGCAGACGCTCACAAGACCTGATCTACGAGGCACGGCAGCGCTTGACGCGATGATGCGTCAGGATTAGGACCTAAAATATTAGTCGGCGGAATAGCGCGACGATATTTCGGGAAGTTTTCTGATGTCCATCAGCGCTCAAGCCGCGCCGGCTCCAGCGGTTCGCAACAAATCACTTTGGGTCCTGTTTGCCGTCAGTTTTGCGCATCTGCTCAACGATCTCAAGCAAGCGATCCTGCCGGCCGTCTATCCGCTGTTGCGGGATCTTTATGCTCTCGATTTCACCCAGATTGGGTTGATTACGCTCGTCAACCAGTTGACCGCATCGCTGCTGCAGCCTTTGGTGGGCATGTATACCGACAAGTACCCCAAACCCTATTCGCTGCCGATTGCGATGTGCTTTACGCTGTTCGGTCTGCTGACGCTGGCCAACGCCGACAGTTTTCCAGGCCTTTTGCTCGCTGCCGGGCTGATCGGCATAGGTTCTGCAATTTTCCATCCCGAAGCCTCGCGTGTCGCTCGCCTTGCCTCGGGTGGCAAGTTGGGATTCGCGCAATCGCTGTTTCAGGTTGGCGGCAATATCGGCACCGCCATCGGGCCGCTCATGGCGGCGTTCATCATCATTCCTCGCGGCCAATCCAGTGTGTCCTGGTATGCGCTTGTGGCCTTGACAGCCATATTTGTGCTCTGGGCCGTAGGGCGCTGGTATTCCGACCATAATCGCCAGTCCAAACCTGCACCGGTGACAAAGCGCGATCCGTCGATCTCGCGTACTCGTCTGACGTTCATTTTTATCGTCATTGGCATGCTGGTGATGTCGAAGAACGTCTATCTGGCGTCGATGACGAGCTTTTATGCGTTTTTTCTGATCGACCGGTTCGCACTCGATGCCAGCCAGGCCCAACTCGGCCTGTTTGTGTTTCTTGCCGCTGCTGCGGCAGGAACATTCATTGGTGGCC
The DNA here is from genome assembly GCF_003992625.1 of Pelagibacterium lentulum. Classification (GTDB taxonomy): domain Bacteria; phylum Pseudomonadota; class Alphaproteobacteria; order Rhizobiales; family Devosiaceae; genus Pelagibacterium; species Pelagibacterium lentulum. The sequence goes on from NZ_RZMW01000008.1 coordinate 233,795, forward strand.
CGGTCGGGGACAGGATCGGCCGGCTCAAGGTTATCTGGGTGTCGATCCTGGGGCCCTTGCCCTTCGCTCTGGCCCTGCCCTACGCCAATCTCGAACTGGCGCTCGTGCTCACCGCAATCGTTGGGTTTGTCATGGCGTCGGCATTTTCGGCAATTCTCGTTTATGCGCAGGAACTTGTTCCCGGCAAGGTCGGGCTCGTGGCGGGCCTCATGTTCGGGTTCGCATTCGGCATGGCGGCCATTGGGGCGGCGTTGATGGGGATCATTGCGGATAAAACCAGTATCGTGTTTGTCTTCCAGCTCTGTTCATTTCTGCCTGCTGTTGGTTTATTGACGATATTTCTGCCGAAAACAAACGCCTGACCAGGAGCAAAGCGATGAGCGATCATGCGGAAACCAGCATCAGTCTCACGCGCGTGATCGATGCACCCGTCGAAATGCTGTTCGCTGCCTGGACCGATCCGGCGCTGCTCGAGCAATGGCAGGCCGAAACAGTGTCCTTTGAGCCATTTGAGGGCGGAGCGTTCCGCTTCGAGACGGCAGATGAGGACGAGCCCGGTCGCGTTCATGTGGTCAACGGGACTGTTCTCAAATTTGAGACTGACAGGTTGCTGGTAGAGCGATGGTCGTATTCAGAAGACGACGGCACGACCGACGATTCCGTTCTGACTGTGACATTTCGTGCTATCGATGACGAGCGAACTGAAATCACGCTGATTGAAGATGCGCCGGCGCATGCTGATCCGGAATCGCGCATCTTCTCGATAGAGGCATGGGACGCAGCGCTGAACGAACTTGCCGAATTGTTGGAATAGCCGACTTTCCACAGGATTACCGGGATCAACTGTCGCAAGCGCTTGCCAATTCCCCAAGCCCATATAATGGCTGGCTTATGGATATTTTCTTTGTCATTGCCGATCCCACCCGGCGCAAAATGCTGGAAATGATGCGCGCGGGCGAACTGCCCGCAGGGGCATTTGTTGCGGAATTTCGGTCTATCAGCCAGCCTGCGATCTCCCAGCATCTCAAGGTTTTGCGGGACGCGGGCTTGGTATCTGTAAGAGCAGACCGCCAAAAGCGCTTTTACAGTATCAAACTCGATGAACTCCGCGCCGTCGGGAACTGGGTTGAGGGTTTTCACCCAGGCCCGCCGACAAAGGCACAGCCACCGGAACTCGTGCCTTCTGAAGGACAGGCAGCGAAAGCCAAGCCCAAGCCACGCCCGGCAAAGCAGAAAATTGACGATGCGCCCCTAACGCTGGACCTTTTCGGCTAATCGCTCAGCCGAAAAGCTTCTCATAGAGTTGCACTGTCATTTCCTCGGGGGACTTATCTGCGCCATGGAGAATGATGTCGGCACGCTGGGGTACCTCAAACGGTGAATCGATACCGGTAAAGTTCTTGATCTCACCCTTGCGGGCACGCGCGTAAAGCCCTTTGGGATCGCGGGCTTCGCAGACCTCGAGCGGGGTATCGACATATGCCTCGATAAACTCGACATCGCCAGCGATTTCCCGCGCCAGACGCCGCTCGTTCATAAATGGCGAAATAAACGAAACCAAAACGATCAGGCCGGCATCGGCCATCAGTTTGGCCACCTCGGCAACCCGGCGAATGTTTTCAACACGCGCAGCATCGGTAAAGCCAAGATCCTTATTTAGCCCATGCCGGACATTGTCGCCGTCAAGAATATAGGCGTGCTTGCCTTCGGCCGTCAGGCGTTTTTCAAGCAGGTTGGCTACCGTGGACTTGCCCGAACCCGAAAGTCCGGTGAACCAGACAATGCGCGGCGTCTGCCCCTTCATCTGCGCTCGCACGTCGCGATTGACGTCGAAAGACTGATAAGTGAGGTTGTGTGCCCGGCGCAAACCAAAGCTCACTGTTCCAGCGCCAAGTGTTATATTGCTGATGCGATCAATCAGAATGAACCCGCCCGTCAGCCCGTTCTGGCTATAGGGATCAAAGGCGATGGGTTTATCAGTCGCAAGCGTAACCGTGCCGACCTCATTGAGTTCAAGGCTTTTGGCTGCGCTCTTTTCCAGCGTGTTTACATTGGTTCTGTGTTTGAGATCGGTCAGCGTGGCCGGCACCATCTGACTGCCGATCTTCAAGAGATATGAACGTCCCGGATAGGCTGGCTCATCAGCCATCCAGACAAGCTCCGCCTGAAACTGGTTGGAAAATTCCGGCGTCTGGCCCGGCTGGCTCAGAACATCGCCGCGAGAGATATCGACTTCCCGGTCCAGCACGAGCGTTACCGCTTGTCCAGCAACTGCGACGTCGAGATCGCCATCCATCGTAACAATCCGCTTGAGCTTTGCAGGCTTGCGCGAAGCGGCAACGAGCACTTCGTCCCCCGGACGCACGGTGCCGGAAGCGATCGTGCCGGAAAAGCCGCGGAAATCGAGATTGGGCCGATTGACCCATTGCACCGGAAAGCGGAAAGCCGCTTCTGATGTGTCGCGCTCGACCGAGATGGTCTCAAGATAGGGTAAAAGTGGCTGTCCGCCATACCAGGGCGTGCGCTCGCTGGGCGCTACAATGTTATCGCCGCGCAGCGCCGAAACCGGAATGGCGGCGAAGCTCTCAAAGCCCAACCCATCGGCGAAAGCGCGATATTCAGCCTCGATCTTTTCAAAGATTTCGGCGCTGTAATCCACAAGGTCGATCTTGTTGACCACCAGCACGACGTGCTTGACGCCCAGAAGCGACAGAATAAAGCTGTGACGGCGTGTTTGGGTCAAAATGCCCTTGCGCGCGTCGATGAGCAAAAGTGCCAGGTCCGCGTTTGAGGCGCCGGTCGCCATATTGCGGGTATATTGCTCATGGCCCGGCGTATCGGCTACGATGAACTTGCGCTTGTCGGTTGAAAAAAAGCGATAGGCCACATCGATTGTGATGCCCTGTTCGCGTTCGGCGACAAGCCCATCGACCAGAAGGGAAAAATCGATCCCCTCATCGCCCACATGCCGATTATGGCTGTCCTTCTTGAGACTGGCCAACTGATCGTCAAGGATAAGCTGGCTGTCATAAAGCAAGCGCCCGATCAGGGTGGACTTGCCATCGTCCACGCTACCGCAGGTCAGAAAACGCAACAGGGATTTATCGGTCTGCTGGCCGAGCCAGAGGTCGATCTCGGTATCTGGGGTCAGTTCTGCCAAGCTGCTCATGATCAGAAGTACCCCTCTTGTTTTTTCTTTTCCATCGAACCGGCCTGATCGGAATCGATAAGCCGCCCTTCCCGTTCGGAGGTTCGAGAGGCCTGCATTTCCATTATGATCTCAGGCAAGGTGCCTGCATTGGACCGGATCGCCCCGGTTAGCGGATAACAGCCGAGGGTTCTGAACCGCACAATTTCCTCTCGCGGGGCTTCTCCTGCCTCGAGTGGCAACCTGTCGTCATCGACCATGATCAAGGTGCCGGAACGCTCGACCACGGGCCGTGGTTTGGCAAAATAGAGCGGCACGATCGGAATCTGCTCGGAATAGATGTAGGTCCAGATATCGAGTTCGGTCCAGTTCGAGAGCGGGAATACGCGCATCGACTCGCCCGGATTGATCCGCGTATTGAATGTCCGCCAAAGCTCGGGCCGCTGGTTCTTGGGATCCCACGCATGGTTGGCATTGCGATGGGAGAATACACGCTCCTTGGCGCGGCTTTTCTCTTCATCGCGACGGGCGCCGCCAATTGCGGCATCGTATTGCCCCGCATTAAGCGCCTGACGCAGCGCCTGGGTCTTCATCACGTCGGTATATCGTGCAGAGCCGTGCTCGAACGGATTGATATTGGCAGCCAGGCCCTCAGGATTGGTATGCACCCGCAATTCGAACCCGTATTCCTCTGCCATCCGGTCCCGGAATCCGATCATCTCGGCAAATTTCCAGGTCGTGTCGATATGGAGCAAGGGGAATGGAATGCGAGATGGATAAAAAGCCTTGCGTGCCAGATGCAGCAGGACCGATGAATCCTTGCCGATCGAATACATCATGACCGGGCGCTCGAAACTGGCCGCAACCTCACGGAAAATTTCGATACTCTCGGCTTCCAGACGAGACAGATGCGTGAGCGCGGGAGCAGCTTTTGACATTCGGTATCCTGAACCTTTGTTTCAACCGAGGGAAATACGCCCTCAAATCGATTGAAACAAGGCATCGCACTGGCCCGAACCTTTGATCTGATGCGCCTGTTTTCGCGTTAGAGAAATATGGTGCCTGCCCGTTGCGCCAGATTCCTTTTGCGCGGGACGGCGTGTGAACGATACGCATAAACAAAAGAAAAGTTTTTCATGTCCCATTCTGGCTTGGTCTGGTTTCGCGACGATCTGAGAACCTCCGACAATCCAGCGCTATGGGCTGCATTGGAAAAGTGCGATGATGTTCGAGCGATCTACATCATCGAGGCCGACGCCAATCTGAGGCCAATGGGTGGCGCCGCTCTTGCGTGGCTCAAGGAAAGCCTGAAACTACTGAGCAAGGACCTTGCCAGACTTGGTGTGGCGCTTGATGTTTTCAATGGTGAAAGCGCCGAAGCGGTCGCGGCATACACGCAAGAGCACTCTGTCGAAGCCGTATTCTGGAACCGGCGCTATGGCCCGGCTGAACGCGATCATGACGCTGCCATCAAGAAAAGCCTGAGCGGTCTGGGCGTTGCAGTAAGCAGCTTCAACGCCAGCCTGCTGATGGAGCCGTGGGAGATCAAGACCAAATCCGGAACGTCGTTTTCGGTCTTCACTCCATTCTGGAAGAATTTGCGCGGCCAGAACATTGCCTTCCCGATCAATCCGCCTAAGGGGCATGGCCGCATCAAAGCTGAAGATATTGAACTGGAGCCACATCCTGACTGGGCTGACAGGCTGCTCGGAAACTGGAAGATCGGGGAAACTGCTGCACACGATAAGCTTGCCGGCTTCCTCGAACAGGGCTTGCGGACCTATCAAAAGAAGCGGGACTTGCCTTCGGAGGACGGCACATCGGGCCTTTCTCCACATTTGCGCTTTGGCGAAATTGGACCGCGGCAGATCTGGCATGCCGTTCAGCACATTATCGAAGCCAAGCACAGCCTTGCTGATGAAGGACAGAAGTTTCTGTCTGAACTGGCTTGGCGGGATTTTTCTTACCACCTGCTCTATCACCGCGACGACATTGCGGCAAAGCCGATGCAGGCAAGGTTTTCCGAAATTGAATGGCGCAATGCCCCGAAAAGCCTTGAAGCCTGGCAAAAGGGGCAAACAGGCATTCCCATCATCGATGCCGGAATGCGGCAACTTTGGGCCACCGGCTGGATGCACAATCGGGTACGCATGCTCACCGCGTCATTATTGAGCCAGAATCTGCTGATCGACTGGCGCAAAGGCGAAGCATGGTTCTGGGATACGCTGGTAGATGCCGACCCAGCCAACAATCCAGCAAGCTGGCAATGGGTTGCAGGCTGCGGCGCTGACGCCGCGCCATATTTCCGCATATTCAACCCAGTAACCCAAGGACAAAAATTTGATCCCGATGGCGCATATGTCCGGCGCTGGGTGCCAGAACTTCAGAAACTGGACGCAAAATATATTCACAATCCTTGGGATGCACGCGACGACGTGCTCGAAAAGGCGGGCATAAATCTTGGCAAAAGCTACCCAAAACCGATTGTGGACCTCAAATCCAGCCGCGAACGGGCGCTCGAAGCGCTCGGCACACGCACCAGGGCGTAGCCGGGCAAGCCATTCCATCGAAACTGCATTTTGCGCGACCGCTTTGCGCCCCTTCTACGGAATGGGAAAAGCCATGTCGAATGAGCGTGTTATCGCTTGTCCCGCCCGGACGCCGACACTACCATTTGTTCTCCCGCAACAATTCAAGTGCCAGAGAACATGTCCCGTCATCACGATATCACTTCCGCAATTGGCAATACGCCACTGATCCGGCTCAATGCTGTATCGGAAGCAACAGGGTGCGAAATCTGGGGGAAAGCCGAGTTCCTCAATCCGGGACAATCGGTCAAGGATCGCGCAGCGCTTTACATTATCCGGGACGCCATTGCACGGGGGCAACTCCGAGCGGGCGGCACCATCGTTGAGGGCACTGCGGGCAACACCGGCATCGGCCTTGCTCTTGTGGGCAACGCCTTGGGTTTCAAGACCGTGATCGTTATCCCTGAAACCCAAAGCCAGGAAAAAAAAGACGCGATCAGGCTGGCCGGCGCCGAACTTCTTGAGGTACCAGCCAAGCCCTACAAGAATCCAAACAATTACGTGAAAGTGTCAGGAAGGCTGGCCGAAAAGCTGGCGGGCGAATTGCCGAACGGCGCCGTTTGGGCCAACCAGTTCGATAATGTTGCCAACCGCCAAGCGCATATAGAAACGACCGGCCCCGAAATTTTCGAGCAGACCGATGGTAAGGTTGATGGCTTTATTTGCGCGGTGGGTTCTGGTGGTACGCTGGGCGGCGTTGCACAGGCCCTCAAAGAACGAAACAAGGATATACAGATAGGTTTGGCCGATCCTGAAGGCGCCGCTCTTTACAACTATTATGCTCACGGTGAACTTAAGTCCTCTGGCACTTCCATCACTGAAGGTATTGGCCAGGGCCGCATCACGGCAAATCTCGCCGATCTGAGCGTGGATCATGCCTATCAGATTTCAGACGCCGAGGCCTTTCCGTACATTTACGACCTGATTGAGAAGGAAGGTCTGTGCCTTGGCGGCTCGTCGGCTATAAATATAGCGGGCGCCGTTCGACTTGCACGGGAACTCGGGCCGGGCAAAACCATTGTTACCGTGTTGTGTGACTATGGAAACCGCTATCAGTCCAAGTTGTTCAATCCTGAATTTCTCCGGGCGCGCGACCTACCGGTGCCGAAATGGTTGGAAGCGGCTCCCAGTGTTGTTATCAATGGCGTACTTGAGCCGGATCAATAATTTGAAGTCTTTGTAGTGGATGTAAGCCGCGCATTTTTGGACAATTTCAGCGTCATTGCGACGCTTTATATTGCAAACTACCTGCTGGCATTCGTTTGCGCTGCCCGTGAGATCATGAACTCGCGCACCTCGCAAGGCTCGATTGCGTGGCTCATCTCTCTCGCTGTCCTGCCCTTTCCAACGACTTTCATCTATCTGGTCTTCGGGTGGAAGCTGTTTGACGATTACGCCGAGGCCCAGACCCATTCGGGCCGCGCCTGGCGCATGGCCCATTCCGAAGATATCCGGATCGTGGACCATGCCACCGGCAATGATTGGCCGGTCCTTACACGGGTCGCCGAGCTTCCCTTTTTGTACGGAAACGCTGCAACCTTGCTTATCGATGGCGAGGAAACATTCGCATCGATCATTGATGGCATTTCACGCGCGCAGGATTATGTGCTTGCCCAATTCTACATTATTCGCGACGATGCACTCGGCCAAAGGTTTGCCGACGCGTTGATTGAACGCGCGCAAGCCGGGGTGCAAGTGTGTCTGCTCTATGACGATGCAGGCAGTCATGCCTTGCCTCGCAGCTACAAGAACCGGCTGCGGGACAATGGCGTTTTGATTTACTCTTTCAACCACAGACACCGCCTTCTGCGCCTTTATGGCCTGACCCGCATCAATTATCGCAACCATCGTAAGAACGTCGTGATCGATGGACGCGAAGCTTGGGTCGGTGGCCTCAATGTCGGCGACGAATATATGGGACTTTCAGAAAAATTCGGGCGCTGGCGCGACACCCATGTAAAAGTGGAGGGCCCTGCAGCGCTCGCGTGTTCGCTCATGTTCCGCGAGGATTGGCACTGGGCGACGGGCGAGGACTTGCCTGCGGCCTATCCAACCGACATTCCTACGCCTGGAGACAACCCTGTTCTTGTGATGCCGACCGGCCCGGCCGACAAGCTGGAAGACTGCGCCATAGCCTTTACGGAGGTGATTTCGCGCGCACGTAAACGGCTGTGGATCGTAAGCCCCTATTTCGTTCCGGGTATCGAGGTGCAGACCGCCTTGTTTGCCGCATCGCTCCGCGGCGTGGACGTTCGTATTCTACTTCCTGAAAAGGCCGACCACACCATTGTCTGGCTGGCCAGCTATGCCCACGCCGATCAAATGGTTTCACACGGGATCAAGGTCTATCGCTACGAAGGCGGCTTTCTGCATCAGAAAGTTATCCTGTGCGATGACGAAATCGCAGGGATCGGAACGGTCAATTTCGACTATCGCTCGTTCAACATCAATTTCGAGGTCACGCTCTGGTTTACGGGCGCAGAAATAATTTCGCACGTAGAAAAGATGCTAGAGATCGATTTTGAAGCGTCGCGGCTGACGACCACGAAAAATCTGGCACGCCGCAGTTTTCCGTTCCGTCTGGCCTGTCAGGGAGCCCGACTGCTTTCCCCCGTTCTGTGAGCGATTGGCAAGTCGCCCTCATTTGACCGGTGGAGCGAAGAGCATCCCGCCATTGGTCCATAGCGCATTTTGCCCGCGCAACAGAGGGACACCGCTGCTGGCGCCGAAATAGCGTTCGTACACTTCACCATAGTTCCCAACGCCGCGGATCACTTCACGCATCCATGTCGGGGATAGACCGAGTTCTGTTCCGGCATCGAATTCAACGCCTAACAGCCTGCGTATGCCGGGTGTGCGCGCAGACAACATAGATTCGATGTTGACCGAAGTCACTCCGAGCTCTTCCGCATTGATCATAGCGAACAATGTCCAGCGCACGATCACGAGCCATTGCTGATCGTCGCTACGGACCACCGGGCCATATGGTTCCTTGCTCAACCGTTCAGGCAAGATCCGGTGAGCCGCAGGTTCAGGCAATGTGCGGCGAATGCTGTGGAGCCAGCTCGCAGGCGCGGAAATGGCTTCGCAAAGCCCGATCCGGTAAGCGACCGCCAAATCTTCGCGATCCTCGTAGAGCAATTCTTCATAAGCGACCTGGCCGGAAAAGAAGAAACTCTGCACGCGCCGCAGGGATTCCCCTGTATTTGCTACACAAACGGTCAAGTTTTCCAACTCGTAGGCAGAGACCACGCCAATACTGGAGGGCACCATGAAGGCCTGCCCATCATAAAAGCTGTTCGCGACATAAGTGCCGCCAAAGGCCGTATCCCGCGTCATGGTCCAAGGCGCGTTGCGCACAACGAGGTCGACATCGCCCAGCGCAAGATGCGCGAAGCGGCTTTCGCCCGACAATGGCCGGAATTCAACGCGAGATGGATCGCCAAAAACGGCGGCGGCAACCGCACGGCAAATGTCCACATCAAATCCGGACCAAAGCCCCTCGGCGTTCACCTGCGCAAAGCCGGGCGTTGGCCGGGAAGCGGCACAAATCACGTATCCGCGGGCCCGGACTGTATCGAGTGTCGAGAACTGGAAAGGAACATGCGCCTCAGTATCGCCTTGAGCGGCCGCAGGCCCCAAGGTCGCGCACATTCCGGCACTAACAAATGCAAGCGATGCAGCGCAACGCGTTATGAAACCCAACAAATCCAAACCGACGCTGACCTTTCGCGGTCATCCCTCCGAAATTATCTCGCATATTGGCATTGAACCGAAGACGGTCAAGGCATCGCAACGCGATGCCACAGAACAATTCCAGTAACGACACGATAACCGGAATGTGTCCGGCAAAGTATGCCCTCATATCCCGCTTATTGAATCTGTACAGCCACTCGGAGCACGCGAGCAAAAAAGCGGCGAGACAAAGCCTCGCCGCCTTTGCCCCCAAACGGGCATCGGAGCCTGGAGCCGTTTTGGTTTTGATGGAATCAAGACCGAGCTCCAAGTCCTTATTTTGTAACGTGCCCGAACCGCAAAACCGTTTCCGCCCTCAGATCGAGTCCAGGGGTATGCTTTTGCTGGACACGCTCTAATGGAGTATCTGACTCAGGAACAACTTGGTGCGTTCATGCTGCGGATTGTCAAAGAATGCCTCGGGCTCGTTTTGCTCAATGATCTGGCCTTGATCCATAAAGATCACACGATTGGCAACCTGCCGTGCAAAGCCCATTTCGTGGGTAACGCAGAGCATGGTCATGCCGTCCTCGGCCAGTTGCACCATTACTTCGAGCACTTCCTTGATCATTTCCGGATCGAGCGCTGATGTGGGTTCATCGAAAAGCATGATCTTGGGGTTCATACAAAGCGAGCGTGCGATAGCGACGCGCTGCTGCTGCCCGCCCGAAAGCTGACCGGGAAACTTGTTGGCCTGCTCCGGTATTTTCACCCGCTCGAGGTATTTCATCGCGATTTCCTCGGCTTCGGCCTTTGGCGTGCCACGCACCCATATTGGTGCAAGCGTCAGATTTTGCAGGATAGTGAGATGGGGAAACAGATTGAAGTGCTGGAACACCATGCCCACTTCGCGCCGCACCTCATCGATGCGTTTGAGATCGGAGGTCAACTCGATCCCGTCCACAACAATCTGACCGTCCTGATGTTCCTCCAGGCGGTTGATGCAGCGGATCAGTGTCGACTTGCCCGACCCCGAGGGCCCGGCGATGACGATACGCTCGCCCCGCATGACCTTCAGATTGATGTCGCGCAGCACATGGAAATCGCCATACCATTTGTTCATGCCGACGATTTCCACAGCGACGTCCGTTTTGGAAACGGACATCTTGGTCCGGTCGGGCTGGTGATCTACGTCAAGTTCGAGAGACATACGATTTACCTCTTATGTCCGGTATGCAGCCGGTTTTCCATAAAGATGGAGTAGCGCGACATTGCAAAACAGAATGCCCAGAACAGGAAACCGGCAAATATATAGCCGGTCACCGCGTGCGTGGGCGAAGACCAATTGGCGTCCGAACCTGCGGAACGAACAGTGTTGAGAAGTTCAAAAATGCCGATGATCGAGACCAGCGAGGTATCCTTGAACAAGGCTATGAAGTTGTTCACGATGCCCGGAATCACATGCTTGAGCGCCTGGGGCAAAATGACCAGCCCCATGGTTTTCACCTTACTCAACCCCAAGGCATAAGCGGCCTCAAACTGGCCACGCGGCATTGCCTGCAGTCCGCCGCGAACCACTTCGGCCATATAGGCGGACTGGAACAAGCATATGCCGATTATGGCACGGAGCAATGTGTCGGGATTAACACCTTGCGGCATGAAAAGCGGGAACATGACCGAGGCCATGAACAACACCGTAATCAAGGGCACCGCGCGCCAGAGCTCGATGAATCCGACACAGAATGTCTTGACGATCGGCAGCTTCGATTGCCGCCCCAATGCCAGCAGAATGCCGAGCGGCATTGAAACGATGATGCCAATCAGCGAAATGATCAAGGTCAGGGTCAGCCCGCCCCATTGTCCCGTAGGCACCGGGCGGAGCGCCACCCCAAGAAATGTCCCGCCCGCCATCAGCCAATACGCCACGAACGGGTACACCAGGAAGAACAGGACCGCTGCCGTCCGCACAAAGGGCGCTTTTGGCGTCAACAGCGGAATAAGCAACACCACCCCGATGGCGAACATCAAGTTTATGCGCCAAATCTCATCGAACGGGAAAAAGCCGTAGATGAAGAAGTTTATGCGGCCCTGGATAAATATCCAGCACGCGCCAACGCCTTCGAAACGACAGGCCTCGCCCCTTAGCCCTTCAGGGTCGCTGAAAACTGCATTCCCAATGAGGAAGCTATAAAGCGGCGGCACAATCCAGGCGACAAAAACCAGCGCCAGAATGGTCCCTATAGTATTGGATGGCGAGGAAAACAGGTTCTCCCGCATCCACGCGATAGGCCCAGTGGTCCGTGTCGGCGGTGGGAGTTCCGGCTGCATTTCCTTACGAACATAACTCAAATCAGACATGACGCGCCCTCACCGTTCCACAAGCGCAACGCGCGCGTTATACCAATTCATGAAGATCGAAGTGACGAGCGAGAGCGTCAGGTAAACCAGCATAGTCAAGCCGATGATTTCGATGGCCCGGCCACTCTGGTTGAGTGCCGTTCCCACAAAAACATTGACCAGTTCCGGAAAGCCAATGGCCGCGCCCAACGAAGAGTTCTTCGTCAAGTTGAGATACTGGCTTGTCAGAGGCGGAACGATAACGCGCATGGCTTGGGGGATAATTACAAGGTTTAGCCGGTCGCTATCCTTGAGACCGAGCGCAGCCGCCGCTTCGGTTTGTCCGTAATTGACCGACTGGATGCCTGCCCTGACGATTTCTGCAATGAAGGCCGCAGTGTAGAGAACCAGACCTAGAATGAGCGCGGTGAGTTCGGGCGGGGCTGTCCAGCCTCCAGTGTAATTGAAACCCGTCAATTCCGGGAATGAGAACTGCACCTGGGTGCCGGTGAGGAAAAAGGCTGCGACGACAGGGACAATCAGAACCCCAAAGAAGGGTAACCAGACCGAACGCCGGTCACCTGTCGTTTCAATCTGCTTCAATGTGCGGCGGCGCATGACAAGTGCGACGGTCAAAGCAACGACCGCAACCAGCGCGACCCAAATGAAGCGATCGTCAAATATTGGCTGCGGAAAGCTCACACCGCGCCGATTGGCGACGATGCCGCCCGGAAGCGCCAGCGACTCCCGCACAACGGGAAGAGCGTTAAGCGAAAGGAAGTACCAGAAAATCAACTGCAAAAGCAGTGGGACGTTGCGTATTATCTCGATATAGACCGCGGCCAGAGCCCGGATCAGTACATTTTTAGAGAGGCGCGCAATGCCGACGGCAAAGCCCAGAAAGGTCGCCAATACAATGCCAACTGCCGCGACAAGAAGCGTGTTGAGAATGCCGACGAAATAGACCTGCAGATAGGATGATGTTCGGTCGAACGGGATCAGAGAGAAGCTGATATTGAAACCCGAAGATTGTCCGAGAAACGCAAAGCCAGTCGCCCTGCCTTGCGCGGCAAGATTGGTCGCTGCGTTCATCCAAAGCCATAAAAAGAGGCCGAGCACGGCAATAACAAGTGCCGCTTGATAAAAGAAAGCCCGAAATTTCGGGTCATTGATAAATGAAGTCTTTGCCTGGACTCGTCGCGAGTCCACACCTTTTTCTGTCGTGTCCGTCATGTAAGCCTCTGCCCGGTATCATGACCATGCGAAAAATCGCTTCTGGCGAGCCAAGCGCAAATGGAAAAAACAATCCCGGCAAACACCTGAGGTGTCTGCCGGGACCATTTGCAAGCTAGTTACCGAACCGGTGGGGCATATTGGATACCACCGTCTGTCCACAGAGCATTGATGCCGCGCGGGATCGCCAGCGGAGTATTCGGGCCGACATGGCGATCATAGACTTCGCCATAGTTGCCTACGTGTTTGATGATACGATATGCCCAATCGGTCGACAGTCCAATCGGTGCGCCAAAGTCCCCTTCCACGCCGAGAAGACGCATGATTTCGGGGTTATCCGAACCGAGCATTTCATCTACATTCGCCTGCGTTACACCCAGTTCCTCGGCATTGAGCAGTGCAAAATATGTCCAACGAGCAATGTTGAACCAGCGTGTATCGCCAGAGCGCACGACGGGGCCGAGCGGCTCCTTCGAGATGATTTCCGGCAGAATGACGTGCTCATCCGGGTTGGGGAACTGTGTGCGTTCAGCAGCGATGGCCGAGGCATCAGTCGTGTAAACGTCACAACGGCCATCGAGATATGCCTGAACCACTTCGTCACGAGTCACAAAGATGACGGCGTTGGACAAATCCAGGCCATTGGCAGCGAAATAGTCGGCAGCGTTGAGTTCGGTCGTGGTGCCGGATTCAATGCAGAGAGCTGCGCCGCTCAGTTCCAAAGCAGAACTGATTCCGTCGGACTCACGTACAACAAAGCCCTGGCCGTCATAGAACATGGTGCCAACGAAGGTGAGACCGAGATCGGTGTCGCGCGTCATGGTCCAGGTTGTGGTACGCGAGAGCACATCGATATTGCCCGAGCCAAGCGTTTCAAAGCGAGCCTGCGAAGTCGTCGGTGTGTACCGGACAGCATCCGGATCATCGAAAATGGCTGCGGCCAACGCACGGCAGTAATCGACTTCAAGGCCTGACCATTCGTTGTTCTCATCCGGGAACGAGAAGCCCGGCACACCTTCTGTCACGCCGCATTGCACATAGCCGCGAGCGATCACATCGTCCAGAAGATCTGCATAAGCCACAGACGAAGTGGCCGCCATCGCGGACGCGACGGCGAGAGTCAAAAGTTTTTTTTGCATAGGTTTGCCTTTGTTTCCTAACCCTTGAATTTAAGTGAGCCGGTGCATTTCTTGCCCGCGCCCCTCATAGCCATCTGAAAAATGACCGGCATCTGGTCCTATTGCCATCGAACCGAATACCAGTCAGCATCGAAGCCCATAACTGCCGCTTGCGTCAAGGCCCAAAACGATACCAAATTAGTCATTTCGAACCACCCGCCTAAATAACCAGCAATAGTGCTGACCTATTCAACACGAAGACGACCCTATTTCATGTCAAATTCGCTTGAAACTTCAAAGCATAACGGTGCTACGGAAACTCTGCTGACCCACGGAGGTCGCATACCCAAAAACCAGTACGGTTTTGTAAATACGCCAGTCTATCGAGGAAGCACCGTGGTGTTCGACACTCTCGACGAGTTGGAAGACCATAAGATACGCTATCGGTACGGACGTCAGGGCACGCCACTAACGTCGGCGCTTGAGGACGTCGTAAGCGAATTGGAAGGCGCAGAGGGCACTGTGCTGTGTCCTTCAGGTGTAGCGGCTATCAGTGTTGCGCTATTGAGTTGCCTTTCATCGGGTGACGAATTGCTGGTAACCGACAGCGTCTATGAGCCAACCCGAGCGTTTTGCGAGACAGTTTTGAAACGCCAGGGAATCACGACGCGATATTTCGATCCGCGCATAGGCGACGGGATCTCGGCGTTTATTTCAGAGCGCACGCGGGCGATTTTTCTGGAAAGCCCCGGTTCGCTGACATTTGAGCTGCAGGACATTCCTGCAATCGCTGGAGCGATAGGCAGTCGCGATATCACCGTTCTGGTGGATAATAGTTGGGCAACACCGCTCTATTGCAAGCCCCTTTCCCTTGGCGCCGACATTGTAATCCATTCTGGCACAAAGATGTTTGCGGGCCATTCCGATACCATGATCGGCACCGCCTCAGCCAATGCCAAGGCCCTGCCGGGCCTGATCAAGACACACCGTACGCTGGGCCAGATCGCCTCACCTGACGATACATTCCTAACTATGCGCGGGATGCGTACTCTGGCGGTAAGGATGAAGGAACACCAAGCGCGCGCGCTGGAGCTTGCTCAATGGCTGGAGGGCTGGAGCGACAAGATAAAGGTGCTGCACCCCGGATTGCCAAGCCATCCCGATCACGGCGTCTTTAAGAGAGATTTCAGTGGCTCGGGCAGCCTATTTTCGTTCATTTTGCCGGAGGCACCGCGCACAGCCAAAGCCGCGATGGTCGACAATATGACCTTGTTTGGTATGGGCTATTCCTGGGGCGGTTTTGAAAGCCTGGTACTGCCCGCATGGCCGCAAAAGATTCGCACAGCCGTGCCATGGCGTGAGCCGGGCAACCTGTTCCGGCTTCACGTTGGGTTTGAAGATATGGGCGAGTTGAAGGCGGACCTTGATAGCGGATTGAAGCGTTATTTCAGCATCTTGGGGATGTGACGCCGTTGTAGCCAGCGCCAAAGGGGCAAAAAGCCTGTAAAGAGCCGGAAGCGCACTTTGCCCTTTTCGATCCGCATGCCCCAATTGCGGGTGGCAAAGTAGTCGCGGATTACGATGGTGCTGGCGGTGCCCAGAAGAATGCCCGAAACCACGTCGGTAAAAAAGTGATCGCCGACAACGATTCGGCTCAGGCCTATTGCAAGGCCAAACGCGATGATCGCCCCCCGGAATCGGTCGTTGGTCAGCGTGAGCAAGACAATTGTGAAGGCCAGGGCGGTTGTCGAATGGCCGGATGGAAAACTATGGAATGACCAATCGACAAGATGCTGGAACGGCTCGAAATGCAGTACGCCCAGTTCGTCCATATACATCGGGCGTGCCCGGCCGATTATCCGTTTCAGGATAACGACAATCAGACCCGGCAACGCAACCCCAACGAAGACGAAAGCGCAGACGCCTGCAACCGCACGCATCGCCCAGCGCCATGAATAGGTCAGTGGCAGATACCCCAGAACCCAGGCGACCAGCATTCCGAGCAAGGTCGGAATCAATATCCAGTCCGATTTCCCGAAACCAGTAACAAAAGCAAAGAACGCGCGTTCGTGGGCCGGCCAGTTGGTAAGCGCGTGAATGACTGGGCCATCAAAGAATATCGCGGCAAGCAGGAACCCTGCTACCGTGAGGATCGGCCACCAGAAGAGAATTCGATGGGACTCATGGCCACGACGCAGAGCCTGGCCGACGCGAGCGGAAAAACTATCCGGTGCAAGCACGTTTTTGCATTCTCCTGTTTTTATATGCGGTAACATGCCTTGCCCTCGCATGAAAGAATGTGTATCGGAGCGGGCATGGCCATGTCGGGGTATAGCTCAGCCTGGTAGAGCACCGGTTTTGGGAACCGGGGGTCGCAAGTTCGAATCTTGCTGCCCCGACCAGCCATAGCAGCGAAGGCTGCTTTGTTGACAGGACGGATTGCATGATCGCACGTATCTATCGCCCTTCCCCGAATGCCATGCAGTCTGGCAGAGGCAAGAGCAACGAATGGGTTCTGGTGTACGAACCCGAGGCTCCTCGTTCGATCGACCCCTTGATGGGCTACACCTCGTCAACTGATATGAAGCAGCAGGTGCGTCTGCGCTTTTCTTCGCTCGAGGAGGCCGAAGCCTACGCGGTGCGCGAGGGAATTGCCTATTCCGTGCAGCCAGCGCAGAACACAACTGTGAAAAAAGTCAGCTATCCTGATAATTTCCGTTACGATCGCAAGGCGCCCTGGACACATTAAGACTGGCGCGCAAACGCACTATGTTCAGTGCTTGGCGGATTTGCTGAAAATCATTGTTTTATAAATCACGTGGACTGGAACGCAGATTTTCTGCGTGATCGATTCCGGGGCCATGCTGGCGCCGAATAAGTCAGTATTCAAATTTTTCTGCCTGATTCCGAAACTTTTCCGATCTGCGCTCCGTAGCTTCCACCACGATGCCGTGGGGGAGCGTCGTTTCTCGCCCCTTACAATTACGGAGAACCGCAATGAACAATCGTACGCTTGCCACCACCCTTCTCGCCGGCGCCAGTCTTTTCGCACTCTCGGGTGCTGCCCTCGCACAGTCGGCCATAGGCCTGGCCGGGGACAAGACTCTGGTCATGATCAATGCTGAAACATTGTCTGTTGAGGGCATGATGGAGGTCTCTGGCGTCGATATGCTGCACGGCATCGACCGTCGCACTGCCGACGGATGGGTTTACGGTATCGATTCGGAGAACAATATCGTCACAATCGACCTGGAAACCGGCGACGCCAGCGTCGTATCCACAATAACCGAAACAATTCCTGATGGCGCCATCGCATCGGTTGACTTCAATCCGGTGGCCGACCGACTCCGGTTTATGGGCAATGATGGCACCAATTTGCGCATTAATGCCGATACCGGAGAAACCATCGTCGACGGTGAGTTGCATTTCGATGATGCCGGGTACAATGCCGGCGGCGACCAAAATACCGTTGCGACGGCCTATACAAACTCGATCGGCTCGCCAGACGAAACCGCAATGTACAACATTGACCTGGATATGATGGCGCTTGTCCGGCAAACTGCGCCCAATGACGGGACGCTTTCAGTCGTCGGACCGCTTGGCATCGACGCAGCGGAAGCGATTGCCTTTGATGTTTATTCGCCTGAGGTTGGCGAAAACATCGCTTACCTCGTGGCCAACATGACACTCTATACGGTTGACCTGGAAACGGGCGAGGCAACCGATTGGGGTATGATCGACGGGCTCGACGTTGAGCTGCGCGACATAACCTTCCTCTCAATGGGCATGTAACTGCCCAAATAAAAAGGGGCGGCTCAATGCCGCCCCTGCTCGTGAGATAACCGCTCGCCTTACTCGCCGAACCGAGTCCACTTGCTATCGTTCTGGCTCGACTTGACCGATGCCATGATGAACTCCATTCCCTCAACACCATCATCAAGCGTTGGCAGCAATCCTTCGTAATCGGCCCCCTCCCCACGCACAATTGCCGCAAACTGACTATAGAGCGTTGCAAAGGCTTCCAGATAGCCTTCCGGATGCCCGGCGGGAATGCGCACGCCCATTGCATTGGCCGCGTTCCCATCGATGGCACCGCCGCGGGTAAGCAATTGCTTGGGCTTGCCGAACTCGGTGAACCACATGTAGTTGGGGTTATCCTGCCGCCATTCGATACCAGCCTTATCGCCATAGACACGCAGTTGCAGGCCGTTTTCACAGCCCACAGCCACCTGGCTGGCCCAAAGCATGCCTTTTGCGCCTCCTTCGAACCGCAGCATGATATGCACATTGTCATCGAGCTTGCGGCCGGGCACGAACGCCGTCAAATCGGCTGAAACGGCTTCAGTTTTCAGGCCGGTCACATAGCGCGCCAGATTATAGGCATGTGTGCCGATATCGCCAATGCACCCCCCAGCCCCCGACCGGGCCGGATCGGTTCGCCAGGATGCCTGCTTGTTGTCGTCGTCGGTGGGTTCGGTCAACCAGTCCTGCGGATATTCGGCCTGCACAACACGAATTTTTCCAAGAACGCCCGAAGCCACAAGTTCGCGTGCCTGCCGGATGAGTGGATAGCCTGTGTAGTTGTGGGTCAGCAGAAACTTCGCGCCGTTCTTTGGTTGTACTTTTTGCAAGGCATAGGCATCTTCGATGGTCGATGTCAGCGGTTTGTCGCAGATGACATGAATCCCGGCTTCCAGAAACGCCTTGGCCGGTCCGAAATGCATGTGATTGGGCGTGACGATGGAAACAGCCTCGATGCCATCCTCACGCGCGGCCTCGGCCCTGGCCATTTCTTCGTAGTCGGTATAGATTCTGTCATCTGCCAGTCCGAGATTTTTGCCGCTTTCCCTGGCGACTTCGGGCCGTGATGAAAGCGCGCCGGCAACCAGTTGAAAATCGCCATCGATGCGAGCTGCGACACGGTGGACATAGCCAATGAAGGCACCCGTTCCACCACCGACCATACCCAGCCGGATTGGCCGCTTTCCGTTCTCTGCCATTGTATTCTCCTCTTAGTCCAAACCAAGCATCTTTCGATTGGCTGCCTTATCCGTTCCGCCACTGGCGAAATCGTCAAAGGCATGCTCAGTGACGCGAATGATGTGATTTGCGATGAACTCGGCGCCTTCTCTTGCTCCATCTTCAGGATGCTTGAGCGCGCATTCCCATTCGAGAACGGCCCAGCCTGCAAAATCGTTCGCTGCCAATTTTGAAAAAATTGCTGCAAAGTCCACCTGCCCATCGCCAAGCGAGCGAAAACGCCCTGCCCGATCCACCCAGCTTTGGAAACCGCCGTATACGCCTTGGCGTCCGGTCGGGTTAAACTCGGCATCCTTCACGTGGAAGGCTTTGATCCGATCTTTGTAAATATCGATGAAATCAAGATAATCGAGCTGCTGCAGGACGAAGTGGCTCGGATCGTAAAGCAGGTTGGCGCGGGCGTGATTGTTCACGCGCTCAAGGAACATTTCATAGCTGATCCCGTCATGCAGATCTTCGCCGGGATGGATCTCATAGCACACATCAACACCCGCTTCGTCAAAAGCATTGAGGATGGGTGTCCAACGGCGCGCAAGCTCGTCAAAAGCCTCTTCGACCAAACCCGCAGGCCGCTGCGGCCAGGGATAGACATAAGGCCACGCCAAGGCGCCGGAGAATGTTGCGTGCTCGGTCAGCCCAAGATTCCGGGAAGCCTTTGCCGCATGCAGCAGCTGCTGCACCGCCCATTCCTGTCTCGCCTTGGGGTTGCCGCGCACTTCTGGAGCCGCAAAGCCGTCAAAGGCAGTATCATAGGCGGGATGAACCGCAACCAGTTGTCCCTGCAAATGTGTCGAGAGTTCTGTGATCGCTATGCCATGCTTGCCCGCAATGTCGCGTAATTCGTCGCAATAGTCTTTGGAATTGGCGGCTTTTTCCAGATCGATAAAGCCGGAAACCCAGCTTGGGATCTGCACGCCTTTGTACCCTAGCCCCGCCGCCCAGGCACAAATATTGTCCAGCGTGTCGAATGGCGCTTTGTCACCCGCAAACTGCGCAAGAAATATCGCTGGGCCTTTAAGTGTCCGCATAATCGCTCCTCCTGATTCCATTGGTCATCTAGACGGTTGTGCGAAATCGCCCGCAAATAGATAGGTTCGCGTATGATGCACGTACGTCAGAATTCTTTACAACGATAATGCTGCACGGCAGCCTGTCAAGCTGATGACGACTCCAATCCAGCGAACGGCGGCGCTCGAACTTTAGGCACCGCCGAGCGCATCTGCCCTATTTGAGAAGTGCCTGCGCCTTTTCAGGCCCCAGCGCTTCGGGGCGCTCACAAGTGGTCGTCAACTCGATAGCGTTGCCGGTTTCGCCTGACTTCAAGATAGAGGTCATGACGTCGACCCCATGCAGTGTCGCATCGAGCGAACAGCGCGGCTTTTTGCCCTCGCCTATCGCCTGCACCATGTCGGCCAAGCCAGCGGTACGATAGTTTGCAAACGGAGGGCCATTAGGCCGTTCCCAATTGGGCACGCCGAGCGGGTGCGCCCAAGGCTCAACGATCTCGCGCTCGCCATCCCGGCGGGCAATTACCAGTTCACCGCCAAAAAAGTTCGGATCGGGGACATAGAGCGACGCATCGGTTCCATAAAGTTCCATATTGGCGTGCTGATGCGCCTGCACGTCCCAAGATGCGCCAAGCGTGATAATCGCGCCATTATGGAATTCCATTACGGCGTGAATCGTTGTCGGCGTTTCCACCGTGACGAATTCGCCGCGACGCGGTTCGCTTGTGATTTCGCGCTTGTCGCGCGCGCTGCCACTAAAGGCTGTAACCCGCTTTACCGGTCCGACCAGATTAATGAGATTGGCAATGTAGTATGGTCCGATATCAAGAACCGGTCCGGCGCCCGGCTTGAAAAAGAAGTCAGGATTGGGATGCCAATGCTCCATGCCATAACTCATGACATGACATGTGCCGGAGACGATTTTCCCAACGTGTCCATCGTCGATAATTGCCCGAGCCTGCTGATGTGCACCACCGAGGAACGTGTCAGGTGCGCATCCTACTTCGACGCCATTTGATTTGGCGGCAGCACGAAGATCCTCACCTTCCTCGAGTGTCAAAACCAATGGTTTTTCAGAATAAGCATGCTTGCCAGCGGAAACGATGTCCTTGGACACCCGATAATGAGCATCGGGGATTGTAAGATTCACAATGACGTCAATTTCGTCATTTGCCAGCATCTGGTCAGGTGTTAGTGCCAAAACGCCGAACTCATCAGCGCGCGCCTTGGCTGCTTCCGGCACGATGTCAGCGACCGCGCGTACTTCCAGCCCCTTAAACAAGGGCGCCAGCTTGAGATAAGCCGTAGAAATATTGCCCGCGCCGAGGATTCCGAC
Organism: Pelagibacterium lentulum; assembly: GCF_003992625.1. Lineage (GTDB taxonomy): Bacteria > Pseudomonadota > Alphaproteobacteria > Rhizobiales > Devosiaceae > Pelagibacterium > Pelagibacterium lentulum. Next base: position 255,277 of record NZ_RZMW01000008.1, read on the forward strand.
GCCCATGGTCTTTGTCATTTTTCTTAAGTCCTAAAGATCTTTGACAGACTGGATCGAACGCGAAGCAAACCGTTCCAGATCTGAGGGGTTATCGTGCTCCATCACGAAATGGGTGGCTTTGGTCGTCGATTTCAGCTTGGGCAGCAATTCACGCCAGTTCATAATGCCGTGCCCAACGTCCGCCCATCCATCTTCATCCTGCGCTTCGCCATTAGGAGCGAGGTCCTTGACGTGAATGGCGGTAATGCGGTCGCCGTATTTTTCCACCCACTGCATGGGGTCGTGCTCGCCGCGCACCACCCATGCGACGTCCATTTCCCAGTCAATGTCCGGCGCGCCATCGAGAAGAATGTTCATCGGCAATGCGCCGCTCGCTGTCGGCCAGAACTCGAAGTGATGATTGTGCCAGCCAAATCGGTAGCCCTGCCCCTTGTAAAAGGCGCCCAACTCGGCAAGCTCATCTGCCAGTTTCTTCCAATCATCCTCAGGCTGTTCCCACAGTTCACGCGGGATCGCTGGACAAAACAGGCCCGTAATGCCGAGCGTATCGGCAGCCTTGCGCGCCTTGTCCTTATCCTTGAGCTGATCGAGCCCGAAATGGCCAGTCGGCATTGTCAATCCTGCCTTGTCCAACAAGGCTTTCAGTTCCTGCGCGTTGTCGTATAGCCCGCCAAAGCCTTCGACCTGTGCGTAGCCGTGCTTTTTCAGCAGGTCGATGACAAAGGACATCGGCGGGAAATTTCGGGCGCTATAAAGCTGGAATGAAAAATCGGTCATAATAAATAGCCTGCTATATTCGTGTGCCTGACTGGGCATCAAAGATTGATGAGCGGATCGGATCAAAGCCAATCCGAATTTTTTGCCCTGTTTGAGGCGCGGTTTCACTGTTGGTGCGAAGCGTAAAGGTCTCGCCTGCCAATTTGGTCCAGGCGACCGTTTCCGCCCCCATAGGTTCCACAATCTCGATCTCGGCCTCGAACTGGCAAGGTTGGCTTTCAACACCCGGCCCGATAACCACATGTTCAGGGCGAACGCCAAGAATAACATCTTGCGCCGTTCCGCCTTGGCCCGTCTCGAACTCATATCGCGACACGTCGAAATTGTGGCCGCCTAGCGTCACAGTACCATTCTCAAACCGCCCATTGATGAAGTTCATCGAGGGTGATCCGATAAAGCCGGCAACGAACAAATTGACTGGCTTGTTATAAATGACGTTTGGTGCATCGAGTTGTTGAATGACGCCGCTTTTCATAATGGCGATACGATCGGCAAGCGTCATAGCTTCAATCTGGTCGTGTGTGACGTAGATCATGGTGTTCTTGAGACGCTGATGCAGCCTTTTGATTTCCACCCGAAGGTCCGAGCGAAGCTTGGCATCGAGATTGGATAGCGGTTCGTCGAACAGGAAGACGTCGACATCGCGGACTAGCGCCCGGCCGATGGCTACACGCTGGCGTTGCCCGCCGGAAAGATTGGCGGGTTTACGGTCCAGCAGCGGCTCAATCTGAAGCATCTCCGACGCACGCGCGATACGCTTGTCGATCTCTTCTTTCTTGAAGCCTGCAACCTGAAGGCCGAATGACAGATTCTTGCGGACGCTCATTTGCGGGTAGAGAGCATAGGACTGGAAGACCATTCCAATTCCACGATCCTTGGGCTCTTCCCAGGTGACGTTCTTGCCGGAAATGAAAATCTGCCCGTCGCTGACATCGAGAAGGCCGGCGATGCAATTGAGCAGAGTGGACTTTCCGCAGCCGGACGGCCCCAGCAGCACCAGAAATTCTCCTGGTGCAATATCGAGGTTCATCGACTGGAGAACATTGACCGCACCAAAGTTCAACGAGAGGTCTTTTACTGAAACGCTGTGTTCCATCTTTTTATCCTTTCACAGCACCGGCCGCGATGCCGCGGACAAACCATTTCCCGGAAATGAAGTACACGGCCAGCGGGACGGCAGCAGCCAGAATGGTTGCAGCCATGTTGACGTTGTACTCACGGGTGCCGGTTGTTGTTGTAACGATGTTGTTGAGCTGAACGGTCATCGGCATGTTCTCACGCCCGGCAAACACAGTACCGAACAGGAAGTCGTTCCAGATACCCGTGACCTGCAGAATTACCGCTACGATGGCAATGGGTACGGACATGGGCAACATGATCCTGAAAAAGATCTGCCAATATCCGGCGCCGTCGATGCGCGCCGCTTTGAACAATTCCTCCGGCAGCGACGCGAAGAAATTTCGGAAAAGCAGCGTCAGGATTGGCATGCCGAAGATGGTATGCACGATGATGATACCGGGAAGCGTCGCGAACAAGCCCATCTCACGCATGAAAATGATCAATGGATAGATGACGACCTGATACGGCACAAAGGCGCCAAACATCAGGATTCCGAAGAAAATCTCGGAACCCCTGAACTTCCAGTAACTCAGCGTATAGCCATTGATCGCAGCGATGGTTATCGAAACGATGACGCCAGGTACGGTAATCTTCACCGAGTTCCAGAACCCTGGGCTGATCCCGTTGCAGTCACGGCCCGTACAGGCTGTAGCCCACGCTTTGATCCACGGCTCGAAAGTGAACTCGCGTGGCCAATTGAAAAGATAGCCTTCCCGGATTTCCGGCATCGTCTTGAAAGACGTGACCAACATTACCCATAAGGGCAACAGGAAATATATTGCCGAGATTACAAGAAACGCATAGACGCCAATGCGCGTTATGGTCAGCTTGCGGGGTTTCGGTCCGGCCGGTTCCACGACCACCTTCGCGCCCGCGGCAGGTTTTGTTGAAATTGCTGCACCACTCATGACGCTTTAACTCCCTGAGCCTGCGGTAATGTAGCGACTGCCGCTCCAATGCCTGCCGCCCTGCGGCGACTCCTCCAGGCGAAATATTGCTGGATTGCGATCAGTACGATGATCGGCAAAAGCATCATTGTTGCAGCGGCCATACCAAGGCCCACATTCGAACGCCCTGAAATATGCTGAATGACAAAAACCGCCGGCATCTGCGTGGAAATACCCGGCCCACCCTGGGTCATGGCGATAATGAGGTCGTAAACCCGGACCACCCCGACGCATTGCAATACGAAGGCGGTGATGAACGCGCCGCGCATCATCGGCAGCGTAATGAACAGATAGGTCTTCCAAGTTGGAATTCCGTCAACTCTCGCCGCTTTCCAAACCTCCTCGTCAACGCCGCGCAGACCTGCGAGCAAAATGGCCATCGTGACGCCTACGCCGTTCCAGATCCCAGCGACAATAACGCCATAAATAGCGGTCGCTTCGTTGGTAAGCGGCGAAAACCGGAAATCGGTAAAGCCCATATTACGGACGGCGGACTGGAAACCGAGATTGGGATCCATGATCCACTGCCAGACCAGGCCTGTGACCACCAGCGACATCGCGAAAGGATAAAGGAAGATGGTGCGGAACGCGTCTTCCTGCTTGATGCGCTGATCCATGAATACGGCCAGCAGGTAGCCGAAAATCATGTTGAAGGCGATCGAGAAGAATCCGAACAGCCAGATATTTCGCACTGAAATCAGCCAGCGCGGTGTCTCCCACAGGCGCTCATACTGCGCAAAACCGATGAACTCGAAATTCGGAAGCAGTCTTGAATTGGTGAAAGAGAGAACAATTGAATAGATGATACAGATGACAAAGACACCAACAGCGGTTGCTATCATCGGCGTCAAGCCGATCAGCGCCATTGGATTTATCTTGATGCGACGCCTTGCCATTTCATGCCCTCGCGTTGCCGATAAGCTTGCGCCAGACTGGCCGAAGCTTACCTATTGGAAGAAGTGCCGGTGCGGCCGAAAATGCCGCACCGGCCTTGATATACGAAGTTGCACGATTACTCGGCAGCAGTCGCAATGATGTTGGCAAAGCGCTCCTGGGCCTCTTCGATCGACATATCGCGATTGAACGAGAACTCTACCCAAAGGTCATTGAGGCGCTGAACGTCATCTTCCAGCATGTAGAACCCTGCGCCCTGGAACACACGATCCGGATTTGAGAGAATTTCCAGCCCTTTCCGCATGCAAGCATCGGCAAGCGAGAAATCAACGTCATCGCGTACAGGGAGCGAGCCCTTGGCATTGTTAAACAACGCCTGAACGCGTGGGTTGACCATCATCGATGCCATTTCAAGCTGGGCGGCTTCGACTTCAGGATCGTTCTGCTTGGGGAAAAGGAAGATGTCGCCACCCGTATCGAGATACGGATCGTCGGACGGACCGGGAAGGCACTCATAATCGACACCAGCTTCAAGCCCAGCCAATGCGAACTCTCCGCGAGCCCAGTCGCCCATGATCTGCAAGGCGGCCTGGTCGGTGATCACGAGATTGGTGGTATCGTTCCAGTTGCGGTTAGCGGCACCGTCATCGATGGTGGCTGTCATTTCGCGCCAGATTTCGAGGCCGCGCGCAACCTCTTCACTGCGTGCATAGTCGGCATCGCGGTCCCGATAAAGGCGCAGATGCCCTTCCAGACCCATAACGCTCATCAACGTAACGCCAAGCGCACCGTTGTGCTGCCACGGTTCACCGCCGATTGCGAGCGGGATAATGCCTGCTTCCTGAAGAGCAGGAATTGCAGCGACGAAGTCTTCCAGATTGGTCGGAACTTCCAGTCCTGCGGCCTCGAAGGCCGGAACTGACGCCCAGCCCCACTGCCAGGAATGAATATTGACCGGGACGCAGTAGATGCGGCCATCGAATTCACAAACGTCCAGAATCGCATCAGGACGAATAAAATCGCGCCAGCCTTCAGCTTCCGCCAGATCGGTCAGGTCAAGGAGCAGACCTGCTTCGGCGAGTTCTTCAAATTGGCGGGAGATATTGAACTGCGCGGCACCGGGGGCATCGCCGCCGAGAATGCGCTGCAAGGTTGCGGAACGAGATGCGTCACCGCCGGCAATAGCCGTATCGATCCATGTATGGCCGGATTCAAGCGCTTCAAATTCTTCAGCAAAGACAGACACTGCGGCCTGTTCACCACCGGAAGTCCACCAGTGCATCACCTCGACACTCGCAGCATTTGAAATTGCGGTTGAGCCAAGCAGTGCAGCAGCCGAGACGGCGCCCACCAAAACAAAACGATTCATCATTTTCCTCCCAAAAGGTTGAGCGGGCCATCGCTGGCCCCATTTTCAATGATCGAACCGCCCTGATAGCGGCCTCCTCCGATCATAAAATGTAATCGATTACAGTAAGCGCTATCCGCAGCTCTGCAATCGATTTCATCAGCATCGGGCATCATGCGCTTTGCTGTCAAGTGGTAATAATACAAAAGTATAATCCGCCCGCACAGCTCCCATGCTCACCGCCGGTGATGAGCAGATGCTTTTTGTTTTTTTCAACTCTCTACGGCTGCTTTAAGGAATTTCGCACAAACAAAAAGGGCTAAACGCAATGCGCTTAGCCCAGTCTTTGTGGACAGGAACCTTGAGGATAATCAGGCTGCCTTTGCCCCGTATTTCGGCCGCTGCTTTTTGCGGCTATGGCGACTTGCGGCCTTTAACGGATCGAACGCATTGGCCGGTTTGTTGCCACCATGCCCTGCATTCTTCGATCTCGGCTTTGCCTTGCCATTTCGTCCTTGGCGCTCGATTTTCGGAACGCGTTGAGGACGCTCACCGCTGTCGGTTTCAATCGCTATGTTCATCAGTTTCTCAACAGCCCTGAGAAGGCCGAATTCCGCAGGAGCACAGAACGCTATTGCCTCGCCTTCAGCTCCAGCACGGGCGGTGCGCCCAATGCGATGGACATAATTTTCGGCAACTTCAGGGAGCTCAAAATTATAGACATGGCTGACACCGGGAATATCAATGCCACGCGCCGCAACGTCGGTTGCCACAAGCACGCGAATCTCGCCGTTGCGAAAGGCTTTCAAAGTACGATCGCGATGTCCTTGGCTCTTGTTGCCGTGAATTGAACCAGCCGCAAATCCGGCCTGAACCAGTTGCTTCATGAGCTTTTCCGCACCGTGCTTGGTACGGGCAAAAACCAATGAAAGGGCTTCGGTATCCTGTGCGAGCAGCGTCTTTAGCAGTTCAGCCTTTTCCTTGGCGTCAACGAAATGCACGCTTTGCGCGATTTTGTCGGCGGCCTTACCAGGTGCTGACACTTCGATCCGGACGGGGTCGGTAAGGTAAGAGCCAGCTATTTCGGCCATTTGTTTCGGCATCGTTGCGGAAAACAGAAAGCTCTGCCGCGGATGACCGACCAGTCGGGAAATTTCGCGCAGGGCGTGGATAAAGCCGAGATCGAGCATCTGGTCTGCTTCATCGAGCACCAGGTATCTGGCGCTATCGAGCCTGACAGCCTGCCGTTTTACCAGATCGAGAAGACGGCCCGGCGTGGCAACCAGTATGTCGCTGCCGAAGGCCAGGGCCTTGATCTGGGCGTGTATAGACATGCCACCCACGACGCAATTGACCTTGATGGGGGTCCCTTTGGTAAATCCGCGCAGGTTCACTGCGATCTGGTTCACAAGCTCGCGGGTAGGCGCAAGAATCAGGGACTTGATTGTCTTTGGTGCCGGGCGTCCCGGCAGAGCCATCAGATGATGGATCAGCGGCAGGCCGAATGCGGCGGTCTTGCCTGTTCCGGTTTGAGCCAGCCCCAGAATGTCACGACCAGACAATGCCACGGGGATAGCCTGAGTCTGAATGGGGGTAGGCTCATCGAAGCCGAGTGTCTCGACCGAATGCAGAATCTGTGTATTGAGCCCAAGGGCTTCAAATCTATTCAAAATTTATCCTTCATGCGGCGCCAGTCTGCCTAGCGCCGTTTGAACATGCACATCAGCCCCTGCCCTTTAAGCAAGAGGTCGTGTGTTGCGGTTGCGATTCTGATCCACTCACAAGGCCGAACTGCCTTGTGCATCAGAATCGTCGGAACCCCGCGTGATTTGGGAACTCTGTTAGGGAAGGCCGGGCGCCACTTGAGCGCATCCCCGTAGGGGGCACGCTAAGAACCGATTTGAAATCGGGAAGCGGACTGCTCACGCGGCAGCCAACCGGCAACTGCGCTCATATCGGGCTGATGAAGCAGAAAGTCAAGCAAACAAATAATTTAAGTCGGTCGCGCGCCTCGGCAACGTATTTTCTGTCCGTCAAATGCCTCAGCATCCTGACAAAGTCTGCAATATGCGCTAGAGGGAGCCGATGCGGCCCCGTAGCTCAGCTGGATAGAGCAGTAGCCTTCTAAGCTATTGGTCACAGGTTCGAATCCTGTCGGGGTCGCCAATTCCGACACATACCTCCCGATACGGCTTGATGCAGGTCAAGTTGAACCCTCTGGCGCGTGATAGCGTTAGTCAACCAACTGGGAGACAAGGTTATGTATAAGCACATTCTCATCGCAACGGATGGTTCCGAATTGTCCACCAAAGGGCTCGATCACGGCCTGCGACTGGCCAAGACCGTGGGCGCCAAAGTCACGATCGTCACAGTCACCGATGTCTGGGCCACAAGTGCCATTGCTGCAGCAGGTCCGGCAACGATTGCCGATTACGAGGCTTCAATTCGTGCGGCCGTAGAAGAAATTCTGGCGCAGGCCAGTAAATTTGCGACCGAGTCGGGCGTTGAATTTGAGACCCGGCATATACCCAATAGCTACGCAGCCGATGCAATTGTCGAGACAGCTCAGGACAACAATTGCGATTTGATCGTCATGGCCTCGCACGGACGCCGGGGCCTGAGGAAAATGCTGCTTGGCAGTCAGACCACGGAAGTCTTGACGGCGAGTACAGTGCCGGTACTCGTCGTGCGCTAGGCTTAGCGCTTCACCCGAGGGTGCTCCAGGCGGTCGCCCTCGGCAATCCCCAGCTCGGCAGATCGCCCTCCGGGGATCTCCAGAACAAATCTAACCGGCTGTCCGGACGGTATCGGGGTCTGATCGTGCGGCCGGGCGTTTTCGTGAATCCGCACGATTTCGCCATTTGCCAGAACGAAAAGCATGTCGAGTGGAATATATGTATTCTGCATCCAGAACGACACAGGACGCTCACTCAGGAAATCGAAAAGCATTCCAGAATTTGGTGCCAGTTCCTGGCGGAACATAAGTCCCCGCGCCCGGCTTTCGTCTGTATCGACAACTTCCACCTTGAATCGATGCGCTCCATTCCCGGTCTGGATGACGACAACATCCTCGCCGGCAAGCGCCTCACCCTGCGCCAGCGCCCAGTAGGCAAAGACGGCAGCAACCAGCAACAGAAACGCGGAGAGTGCAATTCCCTGCCGACCGAATATGAAAGCTCGAATATGATGCACTGGATTATCAATGCGAAGATGGCGCGTCGCCCCAACCATCGGGGCGAATTTCGGCGACCATAAGGCCTTTGGGGCCGTCGCCGTACCGCGCGAGTACGAACTGCCCCGGACGCAATTCCGTCAGGCCGAACCGGCGCAACGTTTCCATGTGAATGAAAATATCGGGATGCCCCTCACCAGCCGAAAGAAAGCCAAACCCGCGAACGCGATTGAACCATTTGACTTCCAGCCTTTCCAGCTTGGAGGTGGGCTCGACCTGCACGTGGGTCTTGGCGACTGGCATCTGCGCAGGATGCCGGGCGGTCGATTCATCCATGGAAATTACGCGAAAGGCTTGTAAGCCGCCAGGTCGGTTGAGGGCTTCAACCACAATGCGTGCGCCTTCATAAGCAGTCTGATAGCCATCTCTGCGCAGGCAGGTTACGTGCAACAGCACATCGGCTCCGCCATTATCGGGCACGATGAAACCGAATCCCTTGCCGGCATCGAACCACTTAATCGCGCCCGCCACCTCGATGACATCAAGGTCGGCGGCGGAATTGGCGAAGGTTTGCCCCTCTTGGTCCGACCGAGTTGCCTTAGCCGCGTCGCGGTCAGTCTCCCCGGTGCCGGAACTGTCCTTTACCCCCATCATCCACGCCTTTTTGAACTCGACCCCGCATACATATCGGGTACTGCACTTACTCGGTCACACATTGGCCGATTCAGACGGAAAAGTTAAGGACCATTCATAAATTTGTTGGATTTGATTAACCTTTTTGTCTGCCGTGGAACGCTGGCCCGGCAAAAGCGGTTCTGATAGCGTAACGCATGTTAGAGCAACGGCACCGGTTATTGCTGTTGCCCCGGTCCTATTTGCCGGAGACGGAAAGGTTTTAAGGACGTGAAGTATCTACACACAATGGTCCGCGTGACCGATATAGACGAAAGCAAGCGCTTTTATTGCGATGGCCTCGGCCTTGTGGAATCGCGCCGGATCGATAACGACAAGGGACGATTCACACTGGTTTTCTTGAACGCCCCTGGTGACGAGGATGCCAAGGTCGAGCTGACCTACAATTGGGACCCGGAGGAATATTCGGGTGGCCGCAATTTCGGGCATCTGGCCTACCGCGTCAAAGACATCTACGCCCTTTGCCAGCACCTTCAGGATATGGGCTACACCATTCACCGCCCTCCGCGCGACGGTCATATGGCGTTTGTAAAATCGCCCGATGGCATTTCCATCGAATTGCTTCAGGAGGGCGACAGCCTGCCTGCCAAGGAGCCTTGGGCCTCAATGGCCAATACCGGGACGTGGTAAACGGGTAGCGCTTTTTTAACCATGATGATTGACCGGCGGTTAGGCAACCGCCGGTTATTTTTTGCCTGTGGTCGGGAATTCCCAAACAATCCACAGGTTAGATTATGCGCTTCATCTCTTCAGTTCTGCTCATGCTCACACTTTTGGGAGCCTGCGCCCCTATGGCCATGTTTGCCTCAAGCAGCGGCCATGGCTATTCCGGCCTGAAGACGGACTGGGGCACTTTCGTTGCTCACGGCAATGTCAACGCCTTATGCCTAACCCCTGCCCTGCGGCTGCTGATCTGGGATTTTGAGGGGCATTTTGGCCAGAAGGTCGTGATGAACTCGGGCTTCCGAACCCCTTGGCACAACGCTTCGGTCGGCGGTGCGGCAGCATCCTATCACACGCGTTGCATGGCTGCCGATTTCTATATTCCGGGCGTGGAGAAGCAGCGACTGATTGCATATGCGATGCGCAATTCGCTTGTAGGCGGGCTTGGCTGCTATCCCGGACAGCGCTTTATCCATGTCGATGTCCGCGACAGGCCACGCGGTCGCAACCAGCCCGTGACATTCAGTGGCTGTTAAAAAATCAAAAAATTGAATTTTGGGTATTGCCTATCTCTCAAGCCCCCCCTATACACCCCTCCATCGCTTGCGCCCTTCGTCTAGCGGTCTAGGACGCCGCCCTTTCACGGCGGAAACACGGGTTCGAGTCCCGTAGGGCGCGCCAGCGATTTCAAGGACTTAGACCGGCCCTAGGCAAAGTCATTATATATCCGTCAAATATACCGGACCACGCAGAAGCGAACGTAGACGAACGGTCGCTTGCATCGACCTGCCGTGTCTTTCATGTTCGGGGAAACGATTGTGGAACGGGATGCACGACGGCAAGGCCAAGGTAGGTTATGAGATTCGCGATATCATCTTAATGTTCAAGGCACTTGAAGCAGCGGTGAGCTCTTTGAAATTTCATGGGTTCGACGTTGAGTCAGCAGAAATGTCTGAGATGCCTTGGGTAGCCACCTTCAAAGGGCCACAGGTGTTCGAGGCAGCGCTGTAGGTTGCCTTTGGCCATCATGGCCTCCTATCGATATGTTGAATGCAAAAAAGCCGCCCGGAGGCGGCGGGTCACAAGAAGTTTGCTTTCGTCCTTGCAGAATTGGGCCTATGGTCGAGGATGACATCCAAAACCATGATAATTGGCGCCGCCCTCCTACTCCTGATTGTTATTGCCGTGACTTATTTTGGCACGGCGGATATCAACCGGATCACAGGGCCAGGCACCATGAACCCATTTGCGAGCTGACCCTTGACCAGGCGCAGAATCACCTGCATCGCCTTTGAAGCTCATCGGTGATTCTCCAAGGATGCCGACATAGGCAACCTGGCCAACTGATCGGCGACGGCGTCGGCCAAGTATAGCTGCCGGCGCTGCCCAACACACCGGAATGCTAAGCTCTTGCAAGATTGAGTGATTCTCGCGCAGACTGCTTGCACAGGGGGCACGTGTGGGACTGCGCAAAAATAATGCATTTCGCGCATCCATGACTACTGCAATTGCTTGGCGCTTACGTAGTCAAACTTAGTTACAATTGCGAAAATTCATGTGTAGAATCCCCATGTTATATAGTAGCGGGGGCTAGTATGAACTTACCGAAATTCAGCAAGGACAAAGATATACGGAGCAAAGAACCAGTATATCTGTCCGTTTTCAATCGCAATCGACTGGTCCATATCGTCGATGCCGACATGTCATCTTGTGGTGGCATCACGGCCTTATTCCGCCTTGAGGGGTTTCTCACGGGTTTCTCAACCAGCCTCACGCATCTTGAGGACGAACTGGAGAAGCGCTGGCCCGACATCTTCATCTATAATCTCTCCTTTGGCATCGATGTGCTGCGGCAGATCAAAAGCACGCGCCGCGGCACGCCGATTTTCGCGACAATCGATGAACCCGATATCAACCTTGCCGTCGAAGCCATGCGCACTGGTGTGATCGATGTCGCTGCAAAACCGATCGAGCCCGATGCGTTTATGACCAAGGTGCGCGACGCGCTGCGCCGCGATGTTCATGTCAGCGCGGCCCGCGACGGTCTTCGCAAAGTTGAAATCCGGGGCTTTCACCAGCTCACACCACGGGAGCGCGAAGTGCTTCAACATCTCGTTGAGGGCAAGTCCAACAAGGAAGTAGGACTTGATCTCGGTATTTCGCCACGGACAGTAGAGGTGCACCGGGCGCGGCTCATGGAAAAATTGTGCGCTAGAAATACTGCCGATCTTCTTCGTATAGTGCTTACAAGTTGAAGCTTATGAGACTTGACTTATGTCAATGTCATCGTCAGTAACTCCGGCCTAATGCGATCATCGCTGGCCGGAGTCAAGCATGGGCAAGAAAATCGAATTCGAGTTCGACGATGTAACTGATGAAATCGACCGGGCAGCGCGTGTTGCGGCACTGGCAGATCATGAGTTGCTTTCCTATCACGCCCGGCTCCATTCAAGGGCTCTGGCGGGCGGAGAGTGGATATCTCTGCTGGAAGACGAAATGGAACGGCGCGGACTGATAAAGCGATCCTGAATCTTTTTATCCTTTCTCTCCTCAGCCTGTGGTGCTGCTAAATCAATCTAACTGACTAGATAAACGTAAAGAGAGGCCTCTGCAGCAGCAAGTCTTGATGCCGGGCGTACGCGCAGCATCACAAATGTCGACATTTACAAGACGGCGCCCTGTGTCGATGCCTCCTTCGGGTTTCTTATTGTGCCGGAAAATAAAGGCCCGACAGAACGGCAGGCAGATGTTAGGGTCTGCCTCGACCAGTGAGGCACAATGACCACTACGTTCATCGTTCAGTCGTTCCAACAGCGCGGGCGCAAGCTCGTGTCCGATCCTTTGCAGCGCGCAAAGTCAGCGGAGAGCGCCATCGCCACGGCCGAGCGCCTGGCACCAACGAAGGCTGGCGTCGTGGCTTTTTCTCAGGAAGTAGATATCGAAACCGATTCCTATGATGAGCCGCGTGTTCTGTTCACGATCGGAACATTGCCCCCGGAATTGATGGACTAGGCCGCCTTGGGCGAGGCGACGCACTTCGGAAAACCGAAGGTGACGATGAGCAACGCGCATGGCTATCCTTCAGAAACTGGCTAGAAGGATACTTCCATGTTCGACAAAACCTATGAAATTAAAGTCCGCATCGGTGAAGAAACCCTAGCAGGCTTGCGCCGATTTCAGTTGGCCCTCGGCCTTGAAATCGCCGAAGAGGCGGCGCGCATATATCTGCGCAACCATTTGGTCGATTTCAGCTACATAGCTGTCGACGCACCGGCACCTTCAGATCTGTTTCAGAACTGAGTTGCTCCGCCTTAACGTAGATTACAGCCGCAACCGTCCATTGCATTCGGCATTAATCAAGAGCAAAGCCCTTCGCGCTCTGAAGTCGTCCGTTCCGTTCTTCACCCCGACAACTCCAAGGAGCGGGCGGCCCATTTGATCTTGCCACCGCGTCCCATGAAATTGTCCAGGAACCGGCCGGGCTACTGGCGGCAGTTGGCCCAGTTTTCCTATTCGCAGGGCCAGCCGGTCTCTATCTTGATCGCATTGAGCGCAGCTTCGTCCTCGGCGGCATCGACGGCCGCGAGCAGTGGTGCTTCATAATCGAAACAGGCCTGTACATTGGCCAGCGCTGCAACAATGGAGGTGGACATGTCCTGATTGCTCATGGCGCGGGGGACTTCATCGGCGAATTTGAAGATTGCCCTATCCTGCCGCAGGCTAGCGTTGATGGGGTCACCAAGAGAACCCGTTAATCATTGAGGATGCCAAGTGAGAAGCCAAAAGCGTCATCGGCCGGTATGGCCGTTACATCCCAGTCGGTGGCGGCGCTCGCACTAGCCTCGGGAAGATGCCCTCGATTGCGGCTCAACGGTCGCTGCGTCCCGCGCTTGAGAGGCCTTCATTGTCGCTCGCCACTGTTTTTGTGATCCAGGCGTTTTTCTGCTCCGTAAAGGACTAAAACGATTGGAGGCTATGGTGTATGCAGTAGTGATGAGTGACACCACACCCCAGCCGGCACATGGCACTGCCCCTATCGTCGATCCAGCCGAATTGCTTTCGCGCATTGCGGAGCAAAAGGATCGTCAAGCATTGGCGGAACTTTTTCGCCTGCTGGCACCGCGGCTTAAGTCGATGATGTTGAAGCTTGGTGCTGATTCCGCTCTGGCTGAGGATCTGGTGCAGGAAACGCTTTTGGCTGTGTGGCGCAAGGCCCATTTATACAGTCCCGAGCGTGGTGCACCCGTAACGTGGATATTCACTATTGCACGCAATCTGCGCATCGATCAGTTGCGGCGTCTGTCGAACAAACCCTACGAAGATCTTGACGGAATCGACGCCACTGACGACACGCCCACCGGCCTGCAAGTCGTTGAACAGCAACAAATGGTGTCACGAGTGAAGTCTGCGCTCGAAACACTGCCAGACGATCAGCGACAAGTGGTAAAATTGAGCTTTTTGAACGATATGACGCATTCTGACATATCCGCAGCCCTTGGAATTCCTCTGGGCACGGTGAAGTCGCGCCTGCGCTTGGCCTATGGGCGATTGCGGCCAGTATTGGAGGATCTCCAATGAGCGTCGTCCATCATCCCGACATCACGACACTTATGGCTTTCAGCGCCGGTACGCTGGATGAACCTTATGCCCTGGTTATTTCCACGCATTTGGCCATGTGCGCCGCGTGCCGTGAGCAGATCAAGCGAATCGATCTGATCGGTGGAGCCCTTCTGGACGCAGAAGAGGAGGTCCCGGTTGAAGATGACGCTGTGGATCGCCTGTTTGCACGCCTTGATACCCCCAAGGAAGCAGGCGATACGATAAACGTAATTCCCAAGGTTCGGGACGTTCCCGCGCCTCTTGTCCGTTATCTGCCCGATGGACTTGATGCCGCGCCATGGAAGGCCAGGGGCGGTGGTGTATGGACGTGCGATTTGCCTGTCAGTGCCAATGCACAGTCGCGCCTGATGCTGCTCAAGGTCGGAGCCGGCCGCGCCGTTCCCGAGCATGGGCATGGTGGGCATGAACTCACACTGATTCTAAAAGGCGCCTACAAGGATCGGTTCGGGCGCTTTGGTCCAGGTGATATCGCGGATCACGATCAGGATGTCGATCACCAGCCGATCGCAGAAATGGGCGAGGATTGCATTTGTTTGGTTGCGGTCGATGCCAAGCTCAACTTCCGCAGCAGGATCATGAAGCTGCTGCAGCCGTTTATCGGAATGTGATCCATGAGCAAAACCGCCTGGGTACTCGGGGGCGGCTCCGGCATTGGGGCCGCTCTCGTCAAAGAGCTTGTCGCGCGCGGTTGGACGGTCGCGATCTCCGGACGTCGTACAGAGCCCTTGCAAGCGCTGGCGGAAAGCCATGATGCAAGGCCCTATCGGCTTGACGTTACCGATTTCGATGCTGTCAAAGACACGGTCAAGCAAATCGCTGCCGATATTGGTAAAATCGATCTCGTCGTATTTTCCGTAGCGGCCTGGGAAGTGACCAAGCCCGGCACGTATGATTATGAAAGCTTTCGCCGGATCATCGATACCAACCTGCTTGGCGCAATGCGGGTGATCGATCCTGTCGTTGCCCAAATGCGCAAGCAAGGCTTTGGCGAGATCGCGTTGGTCGCTTCGGTGGCAGGATATTTTGGCCTGCCGCGCTCCGCAGCATATAGTTCGGGCAAGTCGGCGATGATCACGCTGGCAGAAACCATGCGCACCGAACTGGCTTCTGACAACATTTCGGTTCGGATTGTCTGTCCGGGATTTGTAAAAACCGATCTTACGGCTAAAAACGACTTTCCGATGCCGTTTCTCATGGAAGCCGACAAGGCGGGCAAGAGAATCGCGGACGGGCTCTTGAATTCCAAGCGCTTTGAAATCGCTTTTCCGACGCGATTTGTGCTGCTGCTCAAACTGATCGGTTTGATGCCCTACCCTATATTCTTTGCCATAATGAAACGGCTGATTGCCAGAAAATAGTCCCTCACGGGACTATTCAGGGCGGCGATACTGATAGATTCCGACATCAATAAAGCCTTCGGTAAAGCCAGCCTCGCAATATGAGAGATAATATATCCATTTGCGTCTGAACGCTTCGCTATAGCCCAGTTTGGCGATTTCCGGCCAACGGTCCACGAAACGCTCCCGCCAAAGCCGGAGCGTCTTTGCATAGCTGTGACGGAAGCAATCGACATTTTCCAGAATCAGCCCACTTTTTTCGGCATGCTCGCGCATTGCTGCCTTGGTAAGCAGCATGCCGCCGGGGAAGATGTAACGCTGGATGAAGTCGGGGCCGGATTTATAAGTCTCAAACTCTTTTTCGAGAATGGTG
Source organism: Pelagibacterium lentulum (assembly GCF_003992625.1). GTDB lineage: Bacteria > Pseudomonadota > Alphaproteobacteria > Rhizobiales > Devosiaceae > Pelagibacterium > Pelagibacterium lentulum. The sequence continues at coordinate 271,220 of NZ_RZMW01000008.1, forward strand.
ATTGCCTGAATGGCGGCCGTTCCGCCCGGCTTGAGCCGATCATGGACCGTTTGGAAATATTGCGGCCAGTGTTCTTCGCCAACCGCCTCGATCATTTCAATCGATGCAACATGGTCGAACTGTCCCTTGGTATCCCGATAGTCCTCAAAAACAAGCTTTGCCTTGTCGTTCAGTCCCTGCCGCTCAAGCCGCTCCAGCCCGTACTTGAGCTGCTCGCGTGAGAGGGTGATACCCCGCAGATTGGCTCCCACCTCTTTGGCCACCGTTTCGGCAAATCCACCCCAGCCGCACCCGATCTCCAAAATGCTCGAACCGGGTTTTACATCTGCCATTTCAATGATGCGCCGGTATTTGGCGTATTGCGCTTCCTCCAGGCTCTGCTCTTCGGCGCCGAAATAGGCCGACGAATAGGTCATGGTCGGGTCCAGCCATTCCGCATAAAAGTCGTTGCCGAGGTCGTAATGCTCGGAAATGTTCTGCTTGGAGCCCTCGCGCGTATTGGGGCGCGCCATATGATAGGCAAGATCCTGCGCGGCGCGCCTGAAAAGCCCAGGATTGGCATTATCAAAAATATCGCGGTTCTGAAGGAAGAACCTGAACATCTTCGTCAGGTCCTCCATCTCGATGTCGCCGTTTATATAAGCCGCGGCAAATCCAACGGTACCGCGTCGCATCGCTTCGCCGAGTACGTTGAAGTTCTTAAGCCGGAGATAGGCATGCAGCCCACTGCTCGCGTCGCCTAGCGTGCGGCAACGCCCGCTAGGCAGGGTAACTGTAACGGCACCCTTCCTGGGTATTCCAAGCAGCGCCGCGCCGATTTTCTCAAGTGCAAATGATGAAATGCGCGTCCCGAGACTTGCGCCCCGCCCACTGCGCCGTACCACGGCGTTACTCATACCGCCCTCGCCCTGCGTCCAACTCTTTTGCGCTTACCTCCTGCGTCCCGGCATGGAGATCTTTGCGCAAACCCAAAGTATGCGGCACCCCCTTCAACCAAAGCTTGAAAGCTTCCCAATGGATGCCTGCCATAATCTTAATGGTCATTAACGGATATGCAAGACTGAGCTTTGCGATCATGGAATCACTGAACTCCCGGCGCGCTCCAGAGAACCATGCCGTCAATACCGCGCCACGATCCGTGCTCAGTGTTATCCCATTAAACACGGTCTCAGCAGGTGGCTTGACCGAAAACCGGTAGTTTCCCTCCAGCGTATTGAATGGGGAGACGTAGAAGGCTTTTTTTGCGTTGTGCATGATTTCGCCGTCGGCCCGAGCGTCCACGACCTGCTGATAGAAATGATGTTCCCCAAATGTATTGCGAACCTCATAGATAAGCATAACGGGGGCGCCGTTCGCATCTTCAAGATAATAGACCGTCAGAGGATTGAAGGCGTAGCCGAGTATGCGGGGGTAAAACAGCATTCTCACCCGCGAAACCTTATGGCCTATACCCGCAAGAACCGCCCTGTTTCGCGCAAATTTGGCAGGATTGCAGCCATCCCTTGCTCCGAAATCGGAGAACTTCAATGAGAACAGGTTCCATTTGTTGACGGAAAAGAACTTGAACTGTTTTGCCATTGCCTCGACCTCATCGAGATCGACGAGCAGAGAAAACACTTTGTAGCGCAAGCTGTGTATCTTGGGTCGCGCACGCTTGTGTACGACCTCACCCACATAGATTGCGCCCGCGTGAGCAGGCTTGTCAGGTTCTATTCCGCCGCCCATTTGGCTGGCTCTCCCTGCATCCAGTTATGCGCAATTCTCGCACGGGCATTTGCAACTTTCCAAGGCCGCTCGAGGAGGCCGATCCGTTCGGCAACTTCCAGCCCGGCTTGCAAACCGTCTTCATGAAATCCGTAGCCAAGCCAGGCACCCGCAAACCAGGTGCGATTGACGCCCTGAATACGCGAAAAGGATGATTGTGCGTCGATTGCCGCCGCATCGAATAAAGGATGCTCGTACTCGGTTTCGTACTGAACCGTTCCCGGTGCAAACTCCTTATACGGATTGAGTGTCACAAAGAGATCGGTTCGTGTCGGCAACGGCTGCAACCGGTTCATCCAGTATGTAACGCTCAGCGCATCGTCACGTTCAACGTCGGGGCGAAGATAGTTCCAGGCACACCATAGGTGGCGGCGCTTCGGCATAAAGGAACTGTCGGTATGCAGCACTGCGCGATTTTTTGAAAAACGAAACGCAGACAGCACATTCCGTTCCTTAATCGAGGCATCATCAAGCAGCTTGAGCGCCTGATCGGCGTGGCAAGCCAGCACAACTTCGTCAAAGCTCTGGGAAATGCCCTGTTCATCGACAATCTCCACGCCATTGGTATGGCGTCGTATCGCCTTGATATCGACACCCTGCCTGACGTCCATCCGCGTGTCGGCAAGGATACGGGACACATATTCCTGCGACCCTCCCATAACCGACCGCCACGCAGGCCGCCCGACAATTTTTAACAGCCCGTGATTTGCAAAGAACTTTACAAAGGTATGCGCGGGAAATGACAGCATACCACGCGATGGCGTCGACCAGATGGCCGCCGAGACCGGCAGAATATGGTTTTCAACAAAGCTCTGCGAGTAGCCGCCTTCGTGCAGAAACTCTGCAATTGTCATATCGGCAGGCATTTCGACAATATCGCGCTCCGCACTGTGAAAGAAGCGCACGAGATCCTGAACCAGTCGCCAATGGTCCAACCGCAGCAGATTGCGCTTTTGGCCGAACATGCCGACGAGTTTCTCGCCGTTATATTCGAGCCGTCCTTCGCCGAGTGAAACGGCAAACCCCATATGCGCGGGCGCCGTTGCCACCTTCAGGTGATCGAACAATGCAGTCAGATTGGGATAGTTGGTTTCGTTAAAGACGATAAAGCCGGTATCGACCGGCACTGGCCCGTCCGCCGTCGTCGCATTCACCGTATTGGTATGGCCGCCAATGCGCCGCTCGCGCTCGAACAACGTAACCTTGTGTGACTTGGATAGAAGCCATGCCGCGGAAAGACCCGCAATTCCGGAACCGACGACGGCGATATGTTGTTGCGGCATGCACCTGACCTTGAAATTGTTATAGGTGCGTTACGAAACAGGTTTACGGTTGGATCAGCCGCCGGTTGCGGCAAAATCACATTTATCGTCCTGAAATCAGTCGCTAGAGCGTGTCCAGCAAAAGTGGAAACGGTTTTGCGGTTCGGACGCGCGACAAATCAAAGACTTAGATCAAATCTGCGATTCTATGAAAAGCGGATTTGTTCTACGGGATGGCTGCATCGATGATGCGCAATTGAGCGGTTTCCCGGCCCTGCCAATGGTTGATGTTGAGCGCGCCACAGACATGCAGTCGTCCTGTGTCACGCGCTTTGAGCAATGCGTCGCCCAACGGCGTTCCTGCGGCCCGGAATGCGATGGCCTTAATGTTTGCGCCGTCGCCGGATGCCAGGGTAAGCCGCACATGACCGCCAGCCCCCACTACGTCGGCAAAACGTACCTGATGGGCTGGGAAAGCGAATATCGGTGTTGGATTGCCTGCGCCAAACGGGCCGGCACGCTCGACATCGTGAACGAAGTCAGCAGAGGCTGCCCGCGCAGTAAGCGCAGCGTCGATCTTGACCGCGCGTGACTTGCGCGCCTCTCGAACTGACGCTTCCAGGGCATCGCTGAGATAGTTGCGGAAGGCGCCAATCTGGCCTGCGCCGATTGTTACCCCCGCAGCCATCGCGTGGCCGCCGCCCTTAACGATAATATTGTCGCGGACAGCGGCAATTACGGCGGCTCCGAGATCGACGCCGGGCATCGAGCGCCCCGAACCGGTGCCACTACCATCCGGGCGCAGGGCCACTGCAAATGACGGGCGTTCAAACCGCTCGCGCAGTCGCGCCGCCACCAGCCCCACAATGCCGGGATGCCATTCAGGCGACGCCGCAACAAGAACCGGAGGTCCCTCGCCCTCGCCGATCTCCATTTCCGCCGTCGCACAGGCCTGCTCGACCGCCTCGGCCTCGATCCGCTGGCGTTCCGCGTTGAGTTCGTCGAGTTTTGCGGCGATGCTTAGGGCTTCATGCTCATCTTCCGTAGCAAGCAATTTCGCTCCCAGGCCCGCATCGCCAATCCGGCCACCGGCATTGATGCGCGGCCCAAGCAAATATCCCAGATGGTAGGTTCCGATAGGACCACCAGCACGCGCTGCAATCGCCAGGGCCCGTAGCCCGGCATTGCCGCCCTGACGCAGCACTTCGAGCCCCCGGACCACAAACGCCCGGTTAAGCCCGACAAGCGGCACGACATCGCAGACTGTTGCCATAGCGACAATATCAAGTAGCGCCATAAGATCGGGAACGGCGCGTTCGCCGCGAAGGAGCCGGTTCACCGCAACAAGCACCATAAAGCTCACCCCGGCCGCGCATAGATATCCCATCTGGGAAATATCGTCCTTGCGATTGGGGTTGACGATAGCGCCGGCGGGCGGAAGAGTGTCACCAGCAAGGTGATGGTCGATCACCAGAACGTCGGCGCCGCGCGCGCGCGCATGGACAATGGGCTCATGGCTGGTCGTGCCGCAATCGAGCGTAACGATCAGCGTTGCACCCTGTGCGATCAAACGATCCATCGCTTCGATATTGGGACCGTATCCCTCAAAAATGCGGTCGGGAATGTGGGTAATGACCCTGATACCAAGCTGGCTGAAATAGCGCGACATCAAGGCAACGGAACAAGCGCCATCAACGTCGTAATCGCCGAAAAAGCCGATGGTTTCCCCTCGTCTGGCTGCGTCTGCCAGCCTCTCGGCCAACCCGTCCATATCCATCAGACTCGAGGGGTCGGGCATCAGGTCGCGGATCGCTGGCGCAACAAAGCGTTCCGCTTCTTCAACCGGAACGCCCCTTGCGGCAACGATCCGCGCCAGAATTTCGGATAGGCCGGTCTGTTGAGCTATTGCACCTGACATGCGCGAGGCCACCGGATCCAGGCGATCGATCCATGTTCGCCCCGTAACGGATTTGGAAACATTCAGAAAGGGTTCGACATCTGGCTTCATATGCCCGGTTATATCGCCTTTTGAGCTGGCGGAAATGCTTAAAAGATTCAAATCGCTGGTGGATTTTTTTAGACGCCCTTGGAACCTTTGGTATCCTGCCTTCGTTGATTGGCAAGGCAGAGCTTGGCATCGGCCTGTTCGGCTATGAGACATTTTCAGGACGTGAGATGATCAAGATAAAAAGGCTTTTTCTTCCATTTGCAGCAGTTTCCGTGCTCGCTCTGGCGGCCTGCGACAACCAAACCCAGGCGCCCGGTGTTGTCGACCCTGACGCAGGAACACCCCCTGCCGCCGAAACCACTCCGGATGAAACCCCAGCAAGCGTTGAAGTTGAAACACAGGCTCCGGCAGACCTTCAGCGTCAGATCGATGCCGTTCAAGAGGAAGCGCAGGAGACCTTTCAGGATATCCAGCAGCAATCTCAGCAAGCTGGCGAATCCCTGATGGATGCGGGCTCCAATATGATGGATGCCATGACGCAACAAATGCAGGCCGCCGGTGACAGTCTTTCGGCTCAGATCGACGCTATCGTGGAAAGCGCCGAGGAATTCCGCGACGACAACATGACCGACGAGCAAAAGCTCGAGGTTGTGGCCAATGCGCGTGTTGCCGCCGAACAGGCCGCTCGGGGATTGGGGCGCACAGAAGCCGAAGTCATAGCAGCAGGCGATGAAGCCGAATTGCGGGTGCGTCAGGCGCTCGACATCTAAATAAATTCATTGGGCGCGCCGCATATAAGCAAGCACCTATATGCGGCGTGTCTTACTTGAAGTATTCGGATTTGAACCAGCGGATCGTCTTGGACCAGGATCGCATGACAACGCTGGATGTAACCGTCTTTTTCTGCATCAATCGAACGCCGCCGAGCAGGCTACCGTCGGTCACGCCAGTCGCTGCGAACAGCACATCGCCGCGAGCCATGTCTTCGACGGAATATTTTTTTTTCTGATCCTTCAGCCCAAGGTCTTCTGCCGCCGACCGCTTGTCCGGGGTATCCAGGATCAATCGTCCCTGCATCTGACCGCCGATGCAGCGCATGGCCGCCGCTGCCAGCACACCTTCCTGCGCACCGCCCGAGCCGAGGTAAATATCAATCCCGGTATCGTCGCTATTGGCCGCATGAATAACGGCGGCAATATCGCCGTCAGGCAGTAGCTTGATGGCAACGCCAAGCGCGCGCAGTTCGGCGATCAAAGGCGCATGGCGCGGCCGGTCGAGCACACAGGTAACGATATCGGTAACGGCCACCCCCTTGGCCTGCGCCAGAGCCTCAATATTTTCCGTGGCATTTTTGTCGAGATCGACAATGCCCGGTGGATAACCGGGTCCGATAGCGATCTTTTCCATATAGCATTGGGGAACCTGCATAAGCCCACCGCGCTCTGCAAATGCCAGTACCGACAGCGAGTCCGCCAGGTTTTTGGCGCATCCGGTAACGCCTTCAAGCGGATCGACGGCAACGTCTATCGGACTGCCCTGCCCCGTGCCGACAGCATGTCCGAGCCCAAGACGCTCCGCATCGGAAGGTTCGCCAATGACAACCCGTCCATTTATGTCGATAAGGTTTAGTGCCTCTTGCATGGCGGCGACCGCGGCCGTGTCGGCCAGCATCTCGTCTCCCTTGCCGCGCAATTGCGCCGCCGCAATCGCGGCGCGCTCGGTAATGCGCACAATCTCCAGCGTCAGATTGCGATTGACGACCGAAGCAGTGCCTACCTGTTGCGCGTCAGCCATGAGCCTTAGAACTCCTCAATACGAATCAATTGCGGCTGCCCCACGATAAAACCGTCACTGGCGATGCGATTGAGCGCTTCACGCACCGCGCTTTCTATCGTTTCATGGGTGATCAGAACGACCGTTCGCGAGGTCTCCTGCTCCACGCCAGGCTCACTAGCACGCAAATCGGGACGCTGGATGACGCTTTCCAGAGAAATGGAACCTTCTCCCATGCGCGTTGCAATGGCAGCCAGGGCGCCGGGCACATCGCGGGCGTTCAACCTGATATAGTACCCACCTTCATGCACACGCATGGGAGCCCTTGTGCATGGCACCAGATCGTCGGTCGGCACGCCCAGGGGTGGCACATGCGTTCCCCGTGCAATGTCCAGTATATCGCTCAGAACGGACGCTGCGGTGGCCTCGCCGCCAGCACCGGGACCGGCCAGAAGCAATTCCTGCACATGATTTGTTTCGAGTGCCACAGCATTGAGAACGCCATCGACCCCGGCGATCGAACTGGTCTTGCGCACAAGTGTTGGATGCACGCGCTGCTCGATGCCATCGGCTCGCTTTTGTGCCATTCCGAGCAGTTTGATTTTGTATCCCAGATCGGCTGCGACCTTGATGTCTGCTTGCGTTATGCGCGCAATACCTTCGACAAACACCTGATCGGCCGCGATTTCGGTTCCAAAGCAGAGACTTGTGAGGATGGCGAGCTTGTGCGCGGTATCGAAGCCCTCGATATCGAAGGTTGGATCGGATTCCGCGTAACCCAGTTCCTGCGCGTCCTTGAGGCATTCCTCAAATGAAATGCTTTCAGCACCCATCCGGGTAAGAATGTAGTTGCAGGTGCCGTTCATGATTCCATAAACGCGTGTGATCGAAGAAGACCCAAGGCCCTCACGCAGAGTTTTAATGACCGGAATTCCACCGGCGACCGCGGCCTCAAACCCCAACTGGGCACCATTTTTCTCGGCCATGGCGGCCAGCGCAACACCGTGACGCGCCAGCAAAGCCTTGTTTGCAGTGATAACAGGGCACCCCCGTTCCAGCGCCGCTGAAACTGAAGCCAATGCCGGCCCGTCCTCACCACCGACAAGCTCAACAAACAGGTCCACATCGGGCGATTTTGCAAGTGCGACCGGATCGTCGAACCAGGCGAATTCATCGATACTGACGCCGCGCTCCCGATGGCGCGAACGCGCGCTGACGGCCGAAACGACGATTCTGCGACCTAGCTTGCGAGCGATGGCGTCGCCGTCATTGTTGAGGATATTGATGAGTGCAGCGCCGACCGTGCCCAGCCCGGCAATACCTATGCGCAGGGGCCGCCCCAGCGCATCCATCGAAATCTCGTGAGTCTGCATTGCCTTGGCGATGCGCTGACGGGTTTCGGTGCGTGGTTCCCTGCCCTCGCGCAAATCGAAAACGAAAAGGGGGTCGCCCGCAATTTCGCGGCCAAAACGGGTTGGGGTCCAACCACGCGAAGAAATAAACGACTCTATGGCTTGGCGAAAAGTTTCTATATCACTCATGAAAACGCACCTGATTAGGATGTGCGCACATGAATAGGAATTCACCTACAGGTCAAGACGCAATTTCAAAATTTGCGTAGACGAGATGTTGGCAGACCCACCCAATCGGTGGGCCTACCCTGCAGGTTGGAACAAGTCAGGCTTTGCCTAAAGATACGACATTGCCCTTGCTTCCAGCCTCGCCACCCATGAAGCGCTTGATCGCGCGCGCGGCCTGTCGGATGCGTTGTTCATTTTCAACGAAAGCCAACCGGACATATTGATCGCCATATTCACCAAAGCCCACGCCGGGGGCGACAGCCACGCCGGTTTCCTTGATCAGCAGTTTGGCAAATTCCAGAGAGCCCAGATCAGCGAACTGATCGGGGATCGGCGCCCATGCAAACATCGTGGCTGCCGGGGTTGGAATGTGCCAGCCTGCGCGTCCAAAGCTTTCAACCATCACGTCACGACGATGCTTATAAATCTGGCGAACCTGTTCAACGCAGCTATCGTCGCCGTTAAGCGCGGCAGCGGCAGCAACCTGAATAGGCGTGAAGGCGCCATAATCGAGATAGGACTTCACCCTCGCAAGCGCCGCAATCAGGCGTTCATTGCCAACCGCAAAGCCCATGCGCCAGCCGGGCATGGAGAAGGTCTTGGACATTGAGGTGAACTCAACAGCAACGTCGATAGCGCCGGGAACCTCAAGAATTGAGTGCGGCGGCTCGTCATCAAAGTAGATTTCAGAGTAAGCCAGGTCCGAAAGGATAAAAATGTCGTGTTCGCGGCAATAGTCCACCACTTCCTTGTAGAAATCGAGCGTGGCGACATAAGCCGTGGGGTTGGCCGGATAATTGAGGATCAGTGCAATCGGTTTCGGGATCGAGTGCCGGACAGCGCGATCGAGCGAGCGCAGGAAATCCTCATTGGGGTCGGCCGGCATCGAACGGACCACGCCGCCCGACATGATGAACCCGAAGGAATGGATTGGATAAGTGGGATTTGGAACAAGGACCACATCACCGGGCGCGGTGATCGCCTGTGCCATATTGGCAAAGCCTTCCTTGGATCCCAGCGTGGCAACGACTTGCGTGTTGGGATCGAGCTTAACGCCAAAGCGCCGCCCGTAATAGGAGGCCTGGGCCTTGCGAAGTCCGGGAATGCCACGTGACGTCGAATAGCGATGGGTTCGCGGGTCCTTGACTGTCTCCTTGAGCTTTTCGACAATGTGCGGCGGGGTTGGAAGATCGGGGTTGCCCATGCCCAGATCGATAATATCCACCCCGTCAGCGCGCGCTTTCGCCTTGATCGGGTTGATGTGCTCGAACACATAGGGTGGCAAACGGCGGATGCGATGGAACTCTTCGCTCATATTGTCCTCGATGGGGCTTGGCCTGTGCCCCTGTTAGCTCGCGGCTTTGGCGTAAACTGGACGCCATGAGCCGGAGAGAATTATCTCAATAACATGATGTTCAAACTATGAACGGGCCGCCGAAAGCGAAAAGCCGACTGGGCGGGCCGTGTTCTTTACCGGCCCTGCCCTCTGTTCCCGCAGCGCTCTAGGGGAACAGTGGCAGAGCCTCAAGCGCCGCCGCTTCGTCAAACCCGAACGCCAGATTGAAATTCTGTATTGCCTGTCCCGCGCTGCCCTTCACGAGATTGTCGATCACCCCAATGACGATGACACGGCCAGGGATGCGGTCCTCAAAAACATTGAGCACACAATAATTTGAACCGCGCACATGCGCCGTCGAGGGGATGACGCCCTTATCCGCGATCCGAATGAACGGTTCGTCGGCATAGGCTTGTGCCAAGACCGCGCGCACCTCATCGGCATTTTGGGCGTTGCCGAGTTTGACATGAGCGGTGATCAACTCGCCGCGGCTCATGGGAATGAGGTGCGGCGTAAAGTTCACAGCGACCGGGGCACCGCTTACAAGCGATATTTCCTGTTCGATTTCCGGCGCATGCCGATGCGTGCCCACTGCATAGGGCGATACGCTTTCTCCAGCTTCGGCCATAAGCGTATTCTGCTTGAGCCCGCGCCCTGCCCCCGACACGCCGGATTTGGCGTCGATGATCACGTCATCGGTCGACATCGCACCAGACCGCACGAGCGGAAGCAGCGCAAGCAAGGTTGCCGTCGGATAGCAGCCCGGACACGCAATAACCTTGGCATCGCGAATGGCGTCCCGATTGTGTTCGGTCAGGCCATAGGCCGCTTTCGCCTGCAGTTCGGGCGCAACGTGCCTGGCGCCATAGGCCAATTGGTAGTGATCGGGATTGCGGAAGCGGAAGTCGGCACCCATATCGATCACACGAAGATGATCGTTTTTGCCGACAATTTCCGCAATCAAGGTCTGGCTGGTGCCGTGTGGCAACCCGCAAAAAACGACATCAACTTTGGAAAAATCGACATCCTCGTTGGTGATGAGATCAGGCAGACCGACGCCGCCAAGGTGAGGGAAAACCGACGACATGGGTTTCCCGGCATGGGTATTGGCGGTCAGATAGACGAATTCGATGCCCGGATGACGCACGCCAAGTCGCAGCAAGTCAGCTCCGGTGTAACCGGAAGCGCCAAGCAATGCGGCTTTAATGGGCGTGGTCATGTCTCTCTTGCCCTTTCGTGGCGTTTAAGCATATGAAATGTCTGCGAGGTGCCGTCATAATTGTACGTGTTTATAAAGTAAATGGGGTCGCATCGAATGGCTAAACGGTTTTGTCGCTTTAGCTTGAGCTGCGGCGCGAGGTTTTGATGAGCAAACGCATTGCGATAGCCACAATCGGCACGCAGGGAGACGTTCAGCCTTATGTGGCCCTTGCCAGAGCACTCAAGGCCCGCGGCTATTCGGTCGTTGTCGGTGCGCCGGACGACTTTGAGGACATGGTGACGAGCCATGATCTGGAATTTGCCAGTCTGGGTAGCCGAATCCAGGAATTTCTCACGCAGACGCGATTCGAAAAGGCGATGAGTGAGAACATGCTGGTCAACATGCCCTCGCTATTGCGGCAGGGCCAGCAACTCGTCGACACGGCCGCCCGGCTGTCATGGGATATGGCCCAGGGCGCCGATGCCATAATCGTGAACATGAATACCAGCTTCGGCATAGATATAGCCGAAGCACTGGACATCCCCTCGATTATGTCGGCCTTGCAGCCGCTCAATTCGACCAGCGAATTTCCGTTGTGTGCGTATTATGGCCCTTCATTCGGGCGCGCATTCAACCGCGTGACCTATACGGCAATGACGGTGCAGCAGATTTACTACAATCTGCCACGCAACAAGTTACGCCGGGAATTGATGGGCCTTGAGCCGCGCAAGAAGGGTGGCTTCTTCAAGGATACTGACGGCACGAACCTGACCACGCTATACGCCTATTCCGCTCACGTTTCGCCCCGTCCCAGAGACTGGCCGAAAAACGCGATCGTTTCCGGCTACTGGATGCTGCCGGACAATACCGGCTGGCAACCGGACGCTGCATTCAAGGCATTTCTCGCCCAAGGCGATGCCCCCATCTATATAGGGTTCGGCTCGATGCCCTTCGGGGCCGAGCGCAATACCGAAATACTCAAGGAAGCAATGCGCCTTTGGGGTGGCCGGGCGGTGGTTGCGCGCGGCTGGGGCGGCATTAACCCAGATGACCTTCCGCCAAGCATATTTGCCATCCAGAAAGCCCCGCACGACCAGTTGTTCAAGCATGTAAAAGGCGTGGTGCATCATGGTGGCGCTGGCACGACCGCTGCGGGCCTCCATCTTGGCTTGCCCACATTTATAGTGCCGCAGGCGGTCGATCAGCCCTTCTGGGGACGGCGGATTTACGAACTGGGTTGCGGGCCCAAGCCGGTGCGCCTGCGTAAGCTAACCCCGGAATTGCTCGCCGAGGCGCTCCGTGCGCTCGACACCAATGCAGGCTATGCGCGCAACGCACAAATTCTGGGCGAAAAGCTGCGCGCCGAAGATGGAACCGCCAACGCGATCAAGGTTATTGAGCGTGTCATGGCCAATTATCAGACCGGGCGCCATCGTCAGCGTGCCTGATTGGGGCGTTTCCAGAACAGGTGGGTGGCACCTATTCTGGAAACCTGATGAGGTATTGGGACGGTTTCAGGTCCGCAAGCGATAACCCGTCTTGAATATCCAGGCGATGATGCCAAGAGCGGCAAACAGGAAGACGAGCGTCATCGCAAGGCTGATGGCAATATCGACGTCAGCCGTGCCGTAAAAGCTCCAACGGAACCCGCTCACCAGATAGACCACTGGGTTGAAAAGCGAAATCGTCTGCCAGATCGGCGGCAACATCGTGATCGAGTAGAATGTGCCGCCAAGAAAGGCGAGCGGCGTCACGATCAGCAGCGGGAAAAGCTGCAACTTTTCAAAGCCATCTGCCCAAATGCCGATAATGAAACCAAGCAGCGAAAAGGTTATGGCCGTGAGCGTCAGGAAAATCACCATCCAGACAGGATGCTGGATTTGCACGTCCACAAAGAGATTTGCCGTTGCGAGAATGATCAGCGCAAGCACGATGGATTTCGTTGCTGCGGCGCCGACAAAGGCAATAATCGTTTCAACATGGGAAATCGGGGCGGACAGTATTTCATAAATCGTCCCCGCGAATTTGGGAAAGTAGATGCCGAATGAGGCATTGGAAAGCGATTGCTGCAGCAGTGACAGCATGATCAGACCAGGCACGATGAAGGATGCGTAGCTGACGCCTTCCACCGACTCGATGCGCGACCCGATCGCAGCGCCAAACACTACGAAATAAAGCGAAGTCGAAACGACCGGCGAGATGATCGACTGCATGATGGTGCGCCACCAGCGCGCCATCTCAAACACGTAAATGGCCTTGATTGCGTGAAAATTCATGACCGGTCCCTCAGCAATCCAATAAAAATGTCTTCCAGCGAGCTCTGCCGCGTACTCAGATCCTTGATGCGGATGCCGTGCTCGTTCAAAGTTCCAATAAGTGTTGCAATGCCGGTCCGGTCGGCATGGCTGTCGTAACTATGCACGAGTTCGGTGCCCTCGTTTTGCAATTCGAGCCCCAAAGCCGCGAGTGCAGCAGGAACCGCTTCGATGGGCTCCTGCAACTGGATCGCGAGGTCCTTTTTGCCGAGCTTTTGCATCAAGGCCATCTTGTCTTCGACCAGAATGATCTCACCGCTTGAAATGACCCCGATACGATCGGCCATTTCCTCGGCTTCTTCGATATAATGGGTTGTCAGAATTATCGTGACGCCGTTTTCGCGCAGATCACGCACCACATTCCACATGTCGCGACGCAATTCGACATCGACGCCAGCAGTCGGTTCATCGAGGAACAGAATTTCGGGCTCATGGGAGAGCGCTTTTGCGATGAGCACGCGCCGCTTCATACCACCTGACAAGGTGATGAGCTTGTCATTGCGCTTGTCCCAGAGCGAGAGGTCGCGCAGGATTTTTTCGAGAACGGCATCATTGCGCCCCTTGCCGAAGAGTCCGCGCGTAAAGGCAACCGTATCCCAAACCGTTTCAAACCGATCCGTGGTCAATTCCTGCGGCACCAAACCGATCATCGACCGGGTCTTGCGGAACTCGGTTACGACGTCGTGCCCGCCCACCAATATCTTGCCCGCGGTGGGTCTAACCAGTCCACAGATTGTGCCGATCAGAGTGGTCTTGCCCGCCCCGTTCGGGCCGAGCAGAGCGAAAATTTCGCCCTTGCGAATTTCCAGACTTACGTTCTTGAGGGCCTGAAATCCTGTGTCGTAGGTTTTGTCGAGATGGGAAATCGACACCGCCGTTGCGGCAGCGGTAAATTGCTGATTCATGATGAATCCGCCCTCCGGTTGTATGAAGGCATTTATTCCGAGCGAGTTGGTCCCGCACCTAGCCCCGGCTGCCTATATAGGCGTCCAATCATATTTGACCAGAGTGTGGCAAAAGAAAAAGGCCCGCGCGAGGCGGGCCTTTTGAAACACTTGCAGAAAATGCTTAGCGCTTGGAGAACTGGAAGGAACGGCGAGCCTTGGCCTTACCGTACTTCTTACGTTCAACGACACGGCTGTCGCGGGTCAGGAAACCGCCCTTCTTGAGGACGCCGCGCAGTTCCGGCTCATAAAGTGTCAGTGCCTGGGAAATGCCATGACGAACAGCACCCGCCTGGCCGGAAAGACCGCCGCCAGCAACCGTTGCAACCACGTCGTACTGATCGACACGTTCTGCAGCGACGATCGGCTGCCGCAGAATCATCTGGAGAACTGGACGGGCAAAGTAAGCGGTAAATTCCTTACCGTTCACGGTGATCTTGCCGGAACCGGGCTTTACCCAAACACGAGCAACGGCGTCCTTGCGCTTGCCGGTTGCGTAAGCGCGACCGTACTGGTCCAACTTCTGCTCGCGGACAGGTGCGTCGGAGGCTGCTGTCTGGGTTGCCGTACCGAGGTCTTCGAGGGAATTGATGGTCTCGGACATATTACTTCACCCTCACATTCTTGGTGTTAAGTGCACCAACATCGATTGTTTCGGGCTGCTGGGCTTCATGGGGATGCTCGGAACCGGCATAAACGCGCAGGTTCTTGAGCTGGGCACGGCTGAGCGGGCCGCCGGGCAGCATGCGGCGCACGGCATTTTCCACGACGCGCTCAGGGAAACGCCCTTCGAGCAGTTCGCGCATGGTGCGATCCTTGATGCCGCCGGGATAGCCGGTGTGCCAGTAAAAGCGCTTGTCATCGAGCTTCTTGCCGGTGAACTTCACCTTGTCGGCATTAATCACGATAACATTGTCGCCCATGTCCTGGTTAGGCGTGAAAGTGGGCAGATGCTTGCCGCGCAGACGAGTGGCGACAAATGCAGCGAGCCGACCGACGACGAGACCTTCCGCGTCGATCAGGATCCACTTTTTCTCGATCTCGCCGGCCTTGGCGGAGTAAGTTTTCATGGTCAGTTTCCCTGATACATCCTGAAATGGATCAAGCCGCCGAAACCGGCGGCTTTCCCAGAGGATTGCTTGCAATAAAGCAACCTGTTCGGGGCGCTGTGTATATCGCTCCAAACAACACGTCAAGCGGAAAGAATTTATGCTGTAAAAACAATATCTTAAATTTTCGGTATTATATTACCACTCAGAAACGCGTTTCATATCAGCAAGATATGCGATCACCATGGCAATGAGCATGAATGCAAGTGCCTGATGCCCCAACGCCAAGGGAATATTGACGACAGTAAGCAGCGTTGCGATGCCCAGGGCGACCTGCAAGAGCGTGATGATGGCTATGCGCGGCATCCACCCATGAACACCCTGGTATCCGGGATGCGCCCTGCCCCACCACCAAAGCACTGCGATATAGGCTGTAAGCAGGTACGCGATGATCCGGTGATTGAACTGCACGGTCATAACGTCCTCAAAAAGGTTGCGCCAGAGGGGTTCGAGGCCAAACAGGCCATCAGGCACCAAGGCGCCTTCCATCAGCGGCCAGGTATTGTGGGAACTGCCCGCATCCAGCCCAGCGACAAATGCACCGGCCACAATCTGGACGAACAACAGACCGACGAGCCCCCAGATTGCGAGGCCCCATCCCTTGCTCGCGTGTCGGGCCGCTGCAATCGGTCGCTCCAGGCTGCGCGCGACCCACACTAGCGCCATCAACAGGATACAGGCAGCCGCCAAGTGGACCGCAAGCCGATACTGAGATACCGACGTCAGTTCCGACAGTCCCGACGAAACCATCCACCATCCGAGCACGCCCTGAAAGCCGCCGAGAACGAACAGCCCGGCCAAAGGCAATAGCAAGGATTTCGGAATCCGCTTCTGAACCAGAAAGATTGCAAAGGGTATGGCAAAGACAAAGCCGAGCATCCGGCCCAAGAACCGATGCAGCCACTCCCACCAGAAGATCAGCTTGAATTCCTCAACGCCCATCCAGCCGGCGAACTCCTGCTGATACTGCGGAATCTGCCGATAGGCCTCGAATTCGGCCGCCCAGTCCGCATCAGTCAGCGGCGGGATGATTCCTGAGACAGGCTTCCAGCTTGTGATCGAAAGGCCGGATTCGGTAAGGCGCGTGGCGCCGCCCACGAGCACCATCAGCAGCACACCTAAGGCAAGGACATATAGCCAGATGCGAACCGGTCGCAGACGATCGTAATCAAGCGAATTGGGAGCGGAAACTGCGGACACGTTGGATACCGATATTGTCAACACTGCCCAAAGTGCTAATGGGAGGTACTCTTAAAGGCAAGTTTCCCAATCGCCGCAGGCAGGAGCAACAATTGACTCAGCGACAACGTAAAGCAATCGGCACGGTCGTCAGCATTGTTTCGATTATCGTCTGGGCCGTTATCGGTATGTGGCTTTATGAGCTGTGGCTGGTCGATGCTCCCAACTGGGCCCATCTTATCTTTTTCGTTTTGTTTGGCCTTGCCTGGATATTCCCGGCCATGATCGTGATCCGCTGGATGGCAAAGCCCGATTCCAAGTAGCAGGTCGTCTCAAGCGGCGTTGACCTTCCGGTATCCGTTGAGCGCCGAAAAGACGGCGCCTGTCAGAAAAACATCGAGATAGCGGCGTTTTTGAAAGTTGCCGTTGAGAGAGACGCGCGGAAGCGCGGTAAGGTGGCCGCCGTGTTCCTGATAGATCGCGCCGGGGCGCGTCGTGACGGCCGTTACAAAGCCCAGTTCCTTGGCAAGTTCAAACTCCCTACTCCCGGCCGAAACGGGCGCGCCAATTGGGAATGAAAAATGCTTTGGACGCCTGCCGAATTTTCGGGCGATGATATCTGCCGACATCGCCATTTCCGTTCGCGCCTCGTCGACCGGCAATTTTGCCAATTCGTAGTGATGCACCGTATGCGCTCCAATTGTGCATAGCGGTTCACTTACAAATGCCGAAAGCTCGTCCCAATCCATGATCAGCGAACGGCAATGCGCCGCGAGGTCGAAATCGTGGGCGTCCGCCAGCGCACGGATTGCAGCGACACGCTCGGTTTCGGGAATGGTTCTGTAATGCGCATAGAGCTTGGAAAAGAGCTGATGCTTCTGCGCCAGAGTTTCCGCCTCGGCGTATTGACCAACCGAACCATCCTGTATCCGGACCCGCTCATTTCCCGCGATAATATCTTCAAGGGCCTGCCACCAGATCTCCCCTTTGGCATCCACCAGTCCTGTGGGCACATATAGCGTGAACGGGGCACCGTGACGCCTGAGAACAGGCAGCGCGAACTCGAGATTGTCGCGATAGGCATCATCGAATGTGAGAACCACAAATGGCCGGGTCGAGTCAGGATTTTTGGTCCGTGTGACCGCTTCATCGAGATCGACGATATCGAACCCGTCGGCCCGCGCCTTTATGATGGCCTGTTCCAGAAAATCGGGCGTGACCTGTAGTATCGCGTTCGGGGCGAAGTCCGCCGGGATGTCTGGCAAGACGCGGTGCAGCGTGAAGATCAACCCCTTCGCTGCCGATTGACGCCTTATTATGGGACACAGCCTTGAGGCCGACAGAATTTCAAACGCTGCTTTAAAAGCCAGATAGCGCGACACCCGATTTCCCCTTGTCAGGCGACCTCGGAACGCAACTCGGAGGTGGCCACGATGGATAGAGGCGCAAATCCCAGAGCCTCAATGTCTCCCGATGCCCTTTGCGCATCTGCCGTACTTGACGCGAGCAGAACGCAGCCGGCTTCCAATCCGGCAAATAGCGGCAAAGTCGACCGCATGCCAACCTTACCCGTCACCACGATGACCACTTCGTAAATATCCGATAGCGCCTCAACCAGCGTTTTCAGCTTGTCGGTTTGCGGCGCAAGGCCAGCATTCTGCCCCCATGGCACAAATGCAAAGCGTTCCTGATTGCCACGATGAACAATATCCCCAAAATCAGCATCGCCCGCCGTCAGGTCCGTCAAACCCAGTTCGATTCCGTTCTGATGGCTTGCAGCGTCAATTTCGGCAACGCTTTGGCCTGCCGCAACGAGCCTTGCCGACAGGCGCTCGGCAAAATCCGAACTGTCGCGCCATTCGTCCACGGACGCCACAACCAGGCGTCGCGTATTCTTGGCCAGGAGCGTGTCGATCAGACGATCGATCGATGCGTCCAGCTTTGTCGTATCGGCCTGCGTAATCCGCAATGACATCGGGGAAATCGTTTCGGACTGCGCCTTGGGTGCATTTCCATGTATCGAAAGCGCCTGATGGTTATCATTATTAGGCGCCTCGGCGCGCGTGCGGCGCTTTTCAACAATTGCCCTGCCCGACAGCAGTTCTGAAAAGATGATCGCGCCAACCTGCAACGTTAGCGACGCCAGAAGCATTGCCACCAATATCAATGTGGTTTTCGGCGACACGGGTGACGCCGACGGCGCAGCTTCGCTGACGATACGCACATCGGGAAGTGCCGAATTCTGCTCGGTACGCGCTGCCGCCTCGCTGTAACGCAGTAGATAGGCATTGAGCAGATCGCGTTGAGCGGCAGCTTCGCGCTCCAGTTCCGCAAGGGAAACGCCCTCACGCGTCGCCGAACCCGCCGCGACCTTCAGACGGTCGAGTTCTTCTTGCAGCGAACGTTCCAGTTCACTTTCAATTCTGGACTGCGCCTCAAGCGCCTCGGCAACCCTGCGCCCCTCCGAGGCAATCTGCTGATTGACCTCTCCAATCTGAGCATCCAGCGCGCGGATCGTGGGATGGTTGGACAGCAAGGTCGCAGACCGCTGCGCTCGCTCGCCCTGTAACCGCGCCATTTCCTGACTCAGTTGCTGAACGACTGGCGAATCCTGAACGTCCTGAACACCGGCAACGGACTGCCCGGCGTCCAGAAGTGACCGGATAAGCTGCGCACGTGATTGTGCCGCGCTGCGCCTTTCGGCAGCCGATGTGATCTGCGTTGCAATGTTTGAAAGCTGCTGATCGACCAGACTTGTGTTGTTCTGCCCGACAAAAAGATCATTGGCGACACGAAATTCGGCAACCCGGCCTTCTGCCTCGACCACGCGTCCGCGAAGTCGGTCGATTTCCCGTTCGAGCCAGACCGTGGCCTCGGCAGTATCGGAGAGTTGCTGCCCTGCCCTGCGGGCCAGATGAGCCGCGGCAATTGCATTTGCCACTTCAGCAGCGCGTTCCGGATCGGTAGAGCGGAATGCAATTGTGACCAGCCGCGAATCGCGTTCTCTGGCAACAACAAGGCGATCGTTCACAGCGGAGATAATCTGGGTGTCGGTTTCCTGCGGCGAACGTCCCAACCCGATAAGCGACAGAAGTCCTCCGCTCGGCGCAAATTCGGAAACATCCCTTAACCCGGTCGCTTCGATGGCGTCCAGCAGTGTCCCGCGCGACTTGATCAGTTCGATCTGACTGGAAACCTGAGCATCGTCAACGATGTATCCTGTCGTCAGGTCACTTGTTGCGCGCGTGAATATGTTGGACCGGGGCTCAACGAGAATACTGGCGGTGGACTCATAGACGCGCGGCACAAACATCAGCAAAACATAGGTCGCAACGCATAAGAGCAGCGTCACCAATCCAATGCGAAAAATGCGCCTGAGCACGGCCATGAGCACGACTCCAGCATCGATACTGGCGTCGGCAACCTCAGGAACGGGCGCAGAAGTGGTCATAGAAGTCCCCATAGTCTTTGTCCGCTTATGCCCCGCGCATGGTAATAATTCCGTTAAGCCGAACGCGCGAAAATACCAAAATAAGGAGAATCTTAACCACGGCGTGAGATCAGTTCGATAATGAATACCCGGATGAAGAAATGACCTGGCTGCGCGTTCCAATTGTTTTCCTGCTTGTGTTTCTCGCAGCCTGTGCCCATACGGGCCGTCCGGCGACGTATCTTGTCGAACCCACTGGACCCTATCTCCTCGACAGCGGCGATATCGTCCGCGTTACCGTTTATGGCGACCCCGAACTGACGTCCAATTACCGGGTCGACGACAAAGGTGCGATTTCAATGCCGCTCGTTGGTGCCGTCGCGGTTCGCGGGCTTACGACGGAAACTGCGACACGTCGCGTTACCAGCGCCCTTGCGTCGGGGTTCATGCGCAATCCCAATGTTGCTCTCGAAGTCGCCGAATACCGTCCATTTTTCATTCAAGGCGCGATCAGAAACTCGGGCCAGTTCCCCTATGTCTATGGCATGACTGTCCGTGCCGCCATCAGCACGGCAGGCGGCCATACCGAGACGGCGGACCGCAACAGCGCCACCATCTATCGCAGACAGGGCGATGAAATGGTGCGCGGTAATGTCGAACTCGACTTCCCCATCATGCCCGGCGATACGATCGTTATTTCCGAACGCTGGCTTTAGGAGCCGTTGTGACACGGCACCCGCTTCGCATCCTGCAGATCATGCGTGCGCCGGTCGGCGGACTGTTCCGGCATGTTTCCGACCTGACCCATGAGCTTTCGGCCCGCGGTCATCAGGTTGGCATTGTGGCCGACAGCCTGGCGGGCGATGCCCAAACCGAATCGAAGCTTTTGAAACTGGAAGCGGTTGCCAGCCTTGGCGTTCATCGATTTCCGATACCGCGCCTGCTGGGTTCAAACGACCTGATAACTCCCTTCCGGATCAGCAGATTATCCAAGGCCCTGGATGTTGACGTCCTGCATGGACACGGCGCCAAGGGCGGCTTTAATGCCCGCCTTGCCAAACTGCTCAACCGCAAGTGCGTTTCGCTCTACACGCCACATGGCGGGGCATTGCATTTCGACCAACGCAAGCCCGCTGGCGCCGCCTTCATGGCCATCGAGCGTCTGCTCATCGGGCAGACCGGCGCCCTGATCTTTGAAAGCGCGCACGCGCAGAAGGTCTTCGCCGAGAAAGTCAAAGAACCCAGGTGCTCGCATCACGTCATACATAACGGATTGGCAGCTTCGGAGTTTGAGGAAATCTCGCCCGATCAAGGCGCTGCCGATTTTGTGTATGTCGGCGAATTGCGATGGCTCAAGGGTATCGATCTGCTTATCGAGGCGCTTGCGCCATTGCGCCGCTCCGATGGCTCGCCCGCAACGCTTGTCATGGCTGGAGATGGCCCTGACGCACCTGCCCTGCGCGAAAAAATCCAACGTCTAGGCCTGGAACAGCGCGTCACTCTGGTCGGCGTTCAACCCGCTCGCGACATGTTCGCGCGTGGTCGATGTGTCGTTGTGCCCTCCCGTGCAGAGTCGCTCCCCTATATCGTGCTTGAAGCCGCCGCGGCCGGACGCCCGGTCATTGCGACCGCTGTAGGCGGCATAGGAGAGATTTTTGGCCCCACGTCATCGGAACTCGTAACGCCGGACAATGCTCCAGCGCTCGGAAACGCCATGGCGGCCTATCTTGCCGACGGCGCTGGCCTTGCGGCAAGCACCGCTTTGCGGCACCGGCACATAGAAGCTCAATTTTCGATTTCCCATATGACGGACCAGATCGAAGCCGTTTATCGCGGCCTTGTCGCCAGCTGAAATACGCGCAAGTTTTCACTGAGTACGCGCAAGTTTTCACCGAGTTTTCATACCTTCTCGGTCACACTAAGCGCCAAAAGCATAATTTCCACGTTTTGAGGCGTACCAGATATGTTCCGGCTTGACCCCAAACAGGCTGTGATCGACCATTTGCATGGCAAGGGTGACGATGCCCGGTCTAACCTCAGCAATGCGGCAGAAGCAATTGCCAGAAGTCCGATAGAGTCCGGTTACTCGCATACCGTTATTTCGGGTGTTGCCCAGATCGTTGAAGCATTGATCCTGCTCGCGGCCGGGTTCGCCATTTACGCATTCTATCTGGGCGGTAGCGACCCGCTGTTTTACGGTCCGCTGATCCTTGGGGGCGTCCTTGTCGCCAACGTTCTTTTCAATGTTGCGCGCACCCATCGCATCGTGGCCTATCGCACACTTTTCAAGCAATGCTCGCGGGTACTTGCAGGCTGGTCGATCGTGATGCTGATTATTGTCGCCGGACTTTTCATCTTTAAGGCCGGTGACATGATGTCCCGCGTGTGGCTGATAGGCTGGTACGTGTCGGGTTGCGCCCTGCTTATCGGCTACCGTCTTGCGTTGCGCGCACTGATCGGTCA
Organism: Pelagibacterium lentulum; assembly: GCF_003992625.1. GTDB lineage: Bacteria > Pseudomonadota > Alphaproteobacteria > Rhizobiales > Devosiaceae > Pelagibacterium > Pelagibacterium lentulum. The sequence goes on from NZ_RZMW01000008.1 coordinate 293,524, forward strand.
CTGGACCCGGCAGGGGCGCCTCAAGCGGCGTACGGTCATTGTTGGCGGCGGACCGGATGCCGCCCCGCTTATTGAAAGCATTCGCAATTCCGCTGCTGGCGACATCGAAATGATCGGGTTATTCGACGATCGTGTCGGCGAGCGTTCGCCCGATGTCGTTGCCGGGCTTTCCAAGCTCGGTCGCGTTGCCGATCTCATCGAGTTCTCCCGCCGCGCCAAGATCGATCTTGTGATCGTATCCATGCCACTTTCAGCCGAAGCGCGCGTTCTGGACATGCTGCGGCAGCTTTGGGTCTTGCCCGTAGATATTCGGCTGAGTGCGCATATGAGCAGGCTGCGCTTTACCGACAAGACCTATTCCTATCTCGGAGATCTCCCGGTTTTCGATATGGCCGACCGGCCAATTTCGGACTGGAACCTGGTTTTCAAATGGGTTTTCGATAAATGCGTTGCGGCAACGGCGCTGGTTGTCTTGTCCCCTCTCATGATCGGCACAGCTATTGCCATCAAGCTTACGAGCAAGGGCCCAGTTCTGTTCCGTCAGCAACGCCACGGTTTCAACAACGAGTTGATCCAAATCTACAAGTTCCGCTCAATGTACACGGACATGAGCGATAGCGCTGCCGACAAGCTCGTTACCAAAGACGATCCGCGCGTTACGCCCGTCGGCCGCTTCATCCGCAAGACCTCGATTGACGAGTTGCCGCAGTTGTTCAACGTACTCAAAGGCGAGCTTTCCATCGTCGGCCCGCGGCCACATGCCCTGCAGGCCAAGGCCGCCAACAAGTTGTATCACGAGGCTGTGGACGGCTACTTTGCGCGCCACAAGGTCAAGCCAGGCATTACTGGCTGGGCGCAGATCAATGGCTGGCGCGGGGAAACCGATACGCTCGACAAAATCATGCAGCGCGTCGATCACGACCTTTATTACATTGAAAACTGGTCACTCTTTCTTGACCTCTACATTCTCGTAATGACCCCGGTATCGCTCTTCAGCAAAAACGAGAATGCCTTTTGAGCGTCACGGGAACAGTCTCGCCTGGCAATCCAGCCCTGGGGCGCATGTTCTTGCTGTCGAAGACGCAGGCCATTCTCACATGGGTCTTTGTGCTGTGGATTTTTTCTGGCGCTTTCGTCCTGATCGAGCCGGCCCCCTATGAGTTGCTATTTCTGCTGGCCCTGGGCTTGGGCCTGGCAAGTGGGCTGCGGCTGCATCGGGAAACACTTCCCTTGCTCTATATCTTTCTGTTGTTTGTACCGTTCGGCCTGATCGGCGCCTTTCAGGTCCGCCGAATGGAGCTGGTACATGCACTGATCTACAATCTCGTCACGATCTTCCTATTTCTCACGAGTTACTTCGCAGCCAACTACATCGCCCAATCGCCGTTCCGGCGCATGCGCTTGCTGGCAAAAGCCTACCTTGCAGCAGCAGTCATAACCGCGCTTGTGGGCACCCTCGCCTATCTCAACCTCATTCCGGGTGGAGATCTGCTTCTCCTTTATGGCCGCGCCAAGGCCTTCTTCAAGGACCCCAACGTTTACGGGCCCTTTCTTGTTCTGCCCGCCATGTTTGCATTGCAGCGCACCCTTTTGGGAACTCGACGCGAGGCGATATGGGGAGGGGCGGCCTATATGATCCTTTTCGTCGGCATCTTTGTCAGTTTTTCGCGAGGCGCCTGGGGACATCTGGCCGCATCGTCGCTTATGGTTTTTCTGCTGTGCTTCTTTCTCGAAGCGCGAACCCAAGACAAGGTTCGCATGCTTTTACTGGCCGTTGGCGGTGCCATGGCACTCAGCGCCGCACTGGTCGGTCTTTTGAATGTCGAACCGGTCGCAGAGCTTTTTGCCCAACGCTTTTCCGTGACCCAAAGCTACGATACAGGCGAGACAGGGCGCTTTGGGCGTATCGGCTATGCAATTGACCTTGCGCTGACTCATCCATGGGGCCTTGGACCGCTCGAATTCAGTTGGCTGCGAATTGCCGAACAACCCCACAATACCTACATCAACGTATTCCATGCCTATGGCTGGGGTGGCGGGCTCACATATCTCGTTCTCGTGCTGTGGACTTTGGGACGCGGTGCCGCCGGTCTGGTGCACCGTACGCCCAACAGGCTGTTGCTTATCCCTGTCTATGCCACGTTTGTGCCATTGGTCCTGCTGTCCGGCATCATTGACACCGATCACTGGCGGCACTGGTTTTTGGTGGCCGGACTTGTATGGGGCGTCGTTGCGGGACGCTCTATTGTCGTTTCCGAACAATGTACCGGGCAGCGCGCCCTGCCCTAACCGCGATCGATTGTACCTGTCACCAAAAATCGCTCGGCCATTTCGGCCGTGATATTGGCAAAGTCCGCCCTGAGGCTTTGTGCCAATTCCGTCTCGGAATGTGAGCCGATCCAGGCTAAAAGCGCCATCCGACGCAACATGACCATCGTATCGAGCATGGCCTCATGTTCAGCGCCGAAGGCCCTGAATTTCCGGTATCCTTGCAGCCAGGCGTTGCGCAATTGCGGCACAAGCGGGGAATCCTCGAAAAACGAAACCGCAGCGGCGAAATCGTATCCGAACCAGCAAAAGCCGCAGTCATCGAAATCGATCAGGCGCGTCGTTCCGTTCTCAACCAGCAGATTGGCAAGACGCATATCCGCATGGATAAGCCCAAACCTGTCGCTTTGCTGGCCATATTGGCCAAGGTTCTTCCGCAATTGCTGGTCAAGCCGGTCGAGCACCGCTCGGATGTCATCTCTAACGTTCGGTGCTTCTCGCCAATCGCCCCAGATAGCATCGGCATCAAGAATGGCGCCCTCGGTCCAGATCTGGCGCTCGAAGCGAGACGGCGGCGTCCAGCCTTCTACATGGCTGTGGCAGCGGGCGGCAAGCTCGCCGAGTTGCGCAAAAACGAGCGCAAGCCCCTCGTCCTCTTCGGGTTCCTCGCCTTCTTCAAAGGCAAAGAGCACCATATGTCGTTGATCGGATTCGCTTATGAAGGGTGCGATCTGCACATCCTGGCCGTTCAGCCCCGGAATTGGCTGGGGTGTGAATAGGCCCGCTTCGGCTCGCAGCGCCCGCATCCAGGCCAGCTCACTCTCAATGGCCAGTTGGGAGTGATATGTCGGACGATGTACGCGCAGCACAAATTTTTTGCCTGCCGGCGTATCGAGGCGGAAGGTGTGGTTCTCCGAAAGGTTAAGCAGATGGGCACGGGCGCCAGCGGTTTCCGGCCACAGACCGAACGCCTTTTCCAACTCGTGCCATTCGGTCATTCGATGCCCCTTTAACAAAAAAGCCATCCCACGGGATGGCCTTTTTAATGGTCGGAGCGGCCGGATTTGAACCGACGACCCTTTGTCCCCCAGACAAATGCGCTACCAGGCTGCGCTACGCCCCGACTGGCAGGAGACATAGAGAAACTATCGGTTATGTGCAAGGGGGGAAAACCATGAAAATGGTGCAATTTCCCAATGGCGGAACTGACCACAAAGGCGGAACGTTGGTGGTGGGAAATCAGCTTCCGAGGCAGGACCAACATGCCAATTCTTCTTATTATACTGCTCGCCTTTCTCATTGGCACCGTCGGTTTTTGGGACGCGCTCGGCGCCCTTATCGGTGCCGTAGCGCTGATTGGGCTGTTCTGGCTTATTTTGGCAGCAGCAGTAGTTGTCGGGATCATGTGGGTTCTGCGGCGCCTGCGTTAGGCCCTCCCGGCGATCAGTCGTAGAACAGGGAAACCCGATGTCCGCCGATCTCATGGACATTGATATCCATGTCGTAAATATCCTTTAGCGCCTCTGGCGTTATAATCTGGCTGGTCGTTCCGTGACGGCGGACCTTGCCGTCGCGCATCGCAATTATGTAGTCCGAATACCACGACGCAAAATTGATATCGTGCAGGACCAGCACTACGGTCTTACCCAATTCCCGGCACGCCTTCTGCATAAGTTTCATCATGCTCATGGCGTGCTTCATGTCGAGATTGTTGAGCGGCTCGTCCAACAGCACGTAGTCCGTGTCCTGACAGAGCACCATTGCCACAAAGGCGCGCTGGCGCTGCCCGCCCGACAGTTCGTCGAGAAAGCGTCCCGAGAGTTCCGTGAGATTGAGATAGTCGAGCGCGCGCTCGATATGATCTTTGTCCTCAATCGTCAGTCGCCCCTTTGAATAGGGATAGCGGCCAAACGAAACCAGATCGTGCACCGTTAGCCGCGCACTCATATGATTGTCCTGGCGCAGGATCGACAGCCGTTTTGCCAGCACATCGCTGGGAGTCTTGGTAACGTCCATACCGTCCACCGTTACCGCCCCGCTATCCATGCCGAGCAGTCGGCTGACAATGGATAACATGGTGGATTTCCCCGCCCCATTGGGGCCGATAATGGAGGTAATGCCCTTCTGGGGCAGCGTGATCGACACGTTATCGACGACCAGCGTTCCGCCGTAGGATTTGCTGACGCCCTCGGCAACAATCATCGGGCCGCTCCTCTCAAGATCAGGATTATGAAGACAAGTCCGCCAAGGAATTCCACAATGATGGACAGAGCGGTATCGAACTCGAAAACACGCTCAAACAGTGTCTGCCCGCCAACCAGGGCGATTACGCCCAGCAATACCGCGGCTGGGAGAATGTGCCTATGCCTTGACTCGCCGATAAGGCCGTGTGCCAGGCTCGCGACCAGCAATCCGAAAAAGGTTATCGGGCCAACCAAGGCAGTCGATACCGACACAAGGATGGCAACCAGAACCAGGATCGTGACGACGGTACGCTTATACTCGACGCCAAGATTGATGGCCGTCTCGCGCCCCAGCGAAAGTACGTCGAATGTATGCCCGAGCCTGAAAAGCACAAGTGTAACAACGCCAATTGTAGCGGAAGCAACGCCGAGCAAGGTTGGATCGATGGTCGAGAAGCTGGCAAAAAATGTGTCCTGCAACACCTGAAACGCGTTGGGGTCGAGCAGCCGCTGCATGAAGTTGGAAAGGCTTCGGAAGAAGATGCCAAAGACAATGCCGACCAGCACCAGCAGATGAAGGCTTCTGTTCCCACTTAGGAACAGCCAATGAAACAGCAGCCACGAGAATCCCATCATGAGTGCGACCTCTATGCCGAACTGGGCATAGGGGTTGATCAGCACCAGCATTTGCGGACCGAGAAAGAACACGATGGCGGTCTGCACAAGGATGTACAGCGCATCGAACCCCATAATGGAGGGCGTCAGAATACGGTTGTTGGTGACGGTCTGGAACAGTACCGTTGAAACTGCGATGGAATAGGCAACGAGCAGCAGACCAAGCAGTTTCCTGCCCCGAAAGGGAATAATGAAGCTCCAGTTGCCTCTGGCGCCCAAGGTCATGAAACAGGCAACCGAAATCAGAGCCAGAGCCGCCAGTATGACGATAACGATCGTAGGTCGCGACCAACTAAAGTCGCGCCGCGTTGTGGCGCTTTCAGCTTTATGCAGCATTGTGGCGCTTCCTGAGCAGAAGATAGAGGAAGAGACCGCTGCCAATTACCCCGACCACAACGCTGATCGGTACCTCATAGGGAAAGCGGATCAGACGCCCGATTATATCGCAAGCCAAGACAAATGCTGCGCCAAGAACGGCTACCCACGGAACCGTTTGCCGCATGTTGTCGCCTATCATCAGGCTCACGACATTGGGTACAATCAGGCCAAGGAACGGAATGGATCCAACGGAAACCAGAACCACGGCACTCACAATCGAAACTATGATCAGTCCCAGCGTCATCACGCGCTTGTAGTTGAGGCCCAAATTGGTTGTAAAATCCTGCCCCATACCAGCAACGGTGAACCTGTCCGCTGCGATATAGGCAAGTACCGTAGCAGCAAGGCCAAACCACAAAAGCTCGTAGCGCCCGCGCAAGACCCCGGAAAAATCACCCATACTCCAGGCGAGCAGAGACGGAAGCAGATTGAACCGGTACGCAAAAAACGACGTTATGGCACCGATGACACCGCCGAGCATGATGCCGACCAACGGCACCAGCAAAACGTCCCTTAAAGGCACGAAACGTAGAATACGCAGAAAGAGAGCAGTCCCCGCCAAAGCAAAGAGAGCAGCCACCATCATCTTGCCGAACAGCGGCCAGGCCGGCGCAAACAGAGTGACGACCAAAAACCCGAGACTCGCGGCTTCGGTCGTTCCGGCAGTCGAGGGCTCTACGAAGCGATTGCGTACAATGATCTGCATAACCAGACCGGCAATTGCCAGAGATGATCCGGCCAGGAGAATTGCGAGCGTACGCGGGATGCGGCTCACCAGCATCACCTGCATTGCACGCCCCTCTTGGCTCCCCGACAGCAACGTACCGATGGAAACGTTACTGACGCCGATAAAAAGGCTCACAAGAGCCAGACCCAAGGTCGCAACAATCGCCAGAACAAGAAGGCGCAAGGGGAATTCCGTGGCTAGCTGGAGATTACAAAAAAACGCCCGGCACCGATGCGCCGGGCGAAAACTTAATTGGCCGCCTTACTGGGCGCTGCTCAGGCCCTCGATAACCTGGTCGAGCATCAGCATCAGGCCGCTATAGCCGTGCATGGAAATGTAAGCTGCCTGTGGATCGAGGAAAATGATCTGATCGTTCTGCCAGAATGTTGTCTGATGGATCAGTTCATTGTCCAGCAATGAGCGCGCAGCGCCTTCATTGCCCACGCCAGCGTCCCGATCGATAACAAACAACCAATCGGGGTCGGTTTCGAGCAGGTATTCAAACGAAATTGCGTCGCCGCCGTGATCTCTGTCGTCGACATCGTCGAACACAGAGGGGAAACCGAGATCGTTGTAGATCCAGGCAACGCGGGATTCAGGGCCGTATATGCCAAGATTTCCGGCATTGGTAACGATCACCAGACCTGTGCCCTGCCCTTCGACCAGAGCCCGTGCCTGCATGACTTTGGCATCCAGATCGACAATCAAATCGGCAGCACGACCCTCGATACCGAACACTTCACCGAGTGTTTCAATATTGTGCTTCACGCCTTCGACAAAGCTGTTGTTGTCGACCGACATGTCGATGGTCGGTGCGAGTTGAGATAGCGTTGGATATGAAGTCGATGAACGTGCTGCCACAACGATGAGGTCGGGCTGCTCTGCCGCAATGCCCTCGAAGTCCGGCTCAAACAAGGATCCGACATTGATCAGATCATCGGCAACGATGTCCGACATATAAGAGGGAATGTTCGATCCGGGAGCGCCATGGATGTCGACCCCGAGGGCCGACAGATTATCGTAAGCTGCCCAATCGATTACGAAAACCGTTTCCGGCACACCCGGAAGGGTGGTTTCGCCCTGAGCATGCGTGACTGTAATTTCCTGTGCGGAGGCTCCAGCGGTGAGGGCGAGCGATGCAGCAAGAAAAGACGTTGCCATCAAGGCATGAGAAAGCTTGGAAATTGTCACGTTAAAACCTGCTAGTTGGATATGACCGAGCAATCAGTCAAATTAAACTGACTGCTCCGATCATGTTACCTAACGAGCCAAGCCAGCAAGGTCAACATTTATGACATCAATAGTCATGATATTGGATTATGCCGTTTCCACGGGCTAAGCGTTCCGTGCCTTATCCAAAGTCAGTCTGCAGCGCTCAAGCAGGTCAAGCGCGTCCTGGAGGCGTTGCATTTGGTCTGCATCGAGACTTCTCGAACCCGCCTGAACATGTGGCGCGGCCTCGACCGCAATATCGTTTGACGAGCTCAATGCGGGTTCCGCGTAATACTCCAACGCTGATTCCGGAACAGCGCCGGTCTGCGGCGCCACAGGCTGGATCGAACCGGTTTCCCCGATGGCAACAACATGCCGGGCGCCCTGCTCTTTCAGGATGCGTTGGACGCCTTTGATTGTGAAACCTTGATCGTAAAGCAGGTACCGGATGCCCTTGAGCAATTGCACATCGTCGGGACGATAATAGCGCCGCCCGCCGCCTCGTTTGAGCGGCTTTATCTGATTGAACCGCGTCTCCCAGAAACGCAGTACGTGCTGTGGTAGGTCGAGTTCGTCCGCCGCTTCGGAGATCGTCCGGAAGGCGTCTGGCGACTTGTCCAACGCTAGTGTCCCGGTTAAAAAAACTATTATTTTCCGGTACGAACCATAGATTTATTGATCTTGGATTTCAAGACATTGGATGGTTTGAACACAAGAACCTGTCGAGGCAAAATCGGAACCTCCTCACCAGTCTTGGGATTTCGGCCGATCCGTTCGTTCTTGGAACGCACCTGAAAAGAGCCAAATGACGAAAGTTTCACATTCTCTCCCGTCGCTAGCGAATCGCTGAGCACCTGCAGAAATCGCTCAACGAGTTCCGCCGACTCGGTGCGAGATAGACCAACGGACTGATAGACGGCCTCAGCCAGATCCGCCCGGGTGACTGTTTTTCCCGACATCGCATTCCCCTCAAACCGCAGACAAGCAGGAGCACTAACCCCTGAAATCAAATACTTAACGCCCTTCCGGCCTCCGGGTCAACGCTTACCACCGTATGAGCGAGGCACCCCAGGTAAATCCACCACCCATGGCCTCGATCATTACAAGGTCGCCCTTCTTGATCCGCCCGTCCCGGCTGGCCACCCAAAGCGCCAACGGCACCGATGCTGCCGAGGTGTTGGCATGCTTATCGACTGTCACAATGGTCTTTTCCGCAGGAATGCCCAGTTTCTTGCCTGCGCCATCGATGATGCGCTTGTTGGCCTGATGAGGAACGAACCAGTCCAGTTCCTCGGTTGTGCTACCGGTTTTTTCCAGAACGTCTTCAATGACGTCCGAAATCATGCCAACCGCATGCTTGAACACCTCGCGGCCTTCCATCCTCACAAAACCGACGGTCTTGCTGGCCGAAACCCCGCCATCCACGTAGAGTTTGTCCCAATGAGTGCCATCGGTCCGCAGGCTCGATGCGAGTACGCCGTTTTCTGGCGCATCGGCGGCTACTTCCTGCGCTTCGAGAATGATCGCGCCGGCGCCGTCCCCGAACAAGACGCAGGTCGTGCGGTCGGTCCAGTCGATGATGCGCGAGAAGGTTTCCGCGCCAATGACCAGTGCCCGCTTGGCCTGTCCGGTCTTAAGGTAGGTGTCGGCAGTCGTTACGGCAAAAACGAAGCCCGAGCACACGGCCTGAATGTCGAACGCCATGCCGTGGCTGATTCCCAGCTTTTGCTGCACCAGCGCGGCGGTCGACGGGAATGTGCGGTCGGCGGTCGTCGTGCCTATGATAATAAGATCGATGTCCTCAGCCGTCAGCCCCGCATTCTCAAGCGCACTCTTGGCCGCATTGAGCGCGAGGTCGGAGGTCATTTCACCTTCGGCGGCAATATGGCGCTGCCTGATTCCAGTCCGCTGGACGATCCACTCGTCGGACGTATCGACTCGTTTGGAAAGTTCGTCATTGGTCAGGATGTGCGCCGGAAGATACCCCCCGACGCCACGCACTACGGATTGGATTCTGGTCACGTCGAAGGTGTCTCCGAAACTGTTTCAACATCAGGCACTTCCCCTGGCTTGAGACGGGAAATGCCATCGCCGATCTTGTCGATCAACTGGTTGCGCGCCATGTCATAGGCTAGGCTCAGCGCGCTCTTGTAGCCGATTTCGTCGGTTCCACCATGGCTTTTAATAACGACGCCGTTAAGGCCGAGGAACACGCCACCGTTTACGGTCCTGGGGTCCATCTTGCTTCTGATAGCCCGAAGCCCTTGAGAGGCCAGCAATGCGCCCAGCTTCGTAAGCCAGTTCATAGCCAAGGCATTGCGCACGTATGTCGCAACCTGGCGTGCCGTGCCTTCGGCTGTTTTGAGCGCGATGTTGCCGGTGAACCCTTCGGTCACCACAACATCGACTGTGCCCTTGCCGATATCGTCACCCTCGACAAAGCCATGATATGTAAAGCCCGCGCCGGAGGTCTCCGAAAGGATTTTCCCGGCATCCTTTACCCATTCATTGCCCTTGGCTTCTTCCACGCCAACGTTGAGAAGGCCGATTGTCGGGCTTTTCATGTCGAACAGCGCGCGCGCCAGAGCGGCACCCAGAATGGAAAAATCGACGAGCTGGTCAGCGTCAGCACCGATTGTGGCGCCCACATCGAGCACGACAATATCGCTGCGCAGTGTTGGCCAGATCGCCGCAATTGCGGGTCGGGAAATCCCCGGCATGGGCCGCAGGCAAAATGTCGCCATGGCCATCAGGGCTCCGGTATTTCCCCCTGAAATGGCAACCTGCGCTTCCCCGTCCTTGACCGACTGAATGGCGGCCCACATGGAGGAATTGCCCTTGCCCTTGCGAAGGGCCTGGCTGGGCTTATCCTCCATCGTAATCACGGTCTCGCTGTGGCGAATTTCGCTGACCGGTTTCAGCTCGGAGAACTCTTCGAGCAGCGGAGCGAGGTTTTCTTGCCGGCCGTGAAAAATGAACCGAGCGTCAGGCCGCTCGCGCAGCAGCATTTTCGCACCTTCAATCGGTGCTCGCGGCGCGTTGTCTCCGCCCATCGCGTCCACGGAGATTGTAATATTCCCACTCATCAAATGCCTGTTCCAGGTCTATTAGCCAATCGGTGGGCCTTCCCCGCACTTTCGGCACACCATAGCCAAAGAGCGGCGTCGTGCAAGTTTTCTTCCAAGGCGGTTCAGTCTCCCTTGAGCGCCTTGAGCGCTGCGAAAGGGGAAAGCTCGGCGGGATCATCGCCCGCGACCCCATCTTCGAGCTCAGCTCCGGGCGCGCGTGGATAAAGGTCAATCGCCAGGGCAAATATCTCCATCGCGGTTTCGCCCAGATCGATTTCGTCGCCGTCATAGTAGTCGGGCAGATCGTCCTGTTCCAGATTGACGAAGATTTCGGCACCGGCCGTTGCTTCGCTGGCCTGATCGTGACCGGGCAGAAACACCCGGTCGATAGGCTCGGAAATGTTTTGTATCACCGGCTCACCCGTAACAATGCAGGGTTGCACGATTGTGCCATCCACATTTCCGGTTGCCCGTATGCCTCCACGGAACCGGCTAGCAGTGACATTGGCCGCGAAGGACCGCACTTCGGTAACGCCGAAGCGCTCGGCGAGAGCCTCACGTTGTTTTTCGTCGGTATCGATTTTTACGACACGACCGGCGCCGGGGATTTTATCCACGCGGATACGGGCATCAAGGTCCTGATCGCTTGGCAAGTGACTCATGCTGGCGCTCCAAATGTCAGTTCACCGGCAACTATGCTGCTGGCTGGCTGGCTCCGCAATTGGTCTTCCAGCCGATTTATGTAGGCAGCGAATTGCTGCGATGTCTCGCTTGTTTTCCCGTCGAGAATATTGCGCGAAATCACAGATTCCAGTTCGTTGGCATCGCCGCTGTCCAGCGCAGCATTAAGATTGGCGAGCATACCGTAGAACAGGCTACCCATTTTCTCTATCCGCTTTCCCACCGAAAGATCGCCGACGCCCATCTCGCGCAACGAACGGTCCATGTCGAAAAAAAAGCAGTCGAACAGCGCCTGTGCGAATTCCTTGGTTGCCTTGTCATCCTGTCTGAGGCGCCGAAATACCATGGCCATATGCAGCGAAATCATGTCGAACCGGCCCGTCAGTGTATCGGGGACACTCCATTGTGCGTAAAAAATCTCGTGCCGGGATTGTGCCACAATAGCATTATAGACGGCGTAAACAGGCGCGCTGAGGCGGTTTTTGCGAAAGAATGGCAAGATCATCACAGGACCCCTTGAAACAAAAGGAAATCTAGCTCAAGCAGAGTGAAATCTGAATGCTCGCTTGCCAGAACCGGCCTTGGGCGGCTAAACAACACCAACGTCCTTGGCGCTATGACGCGAGGCTATAATCGAGAGCCATGAGGAAAGTCAATTCCATGCCCCTGCGTACTGCACTTGTTCGCCTGTCGCCAATTGCCGCGGCATTTGCCCTCGGGATTACTCTTTCGGCATGTGCCGGCACAGGTCTGGTAAACACACGAACACAGGGCTATGTCATCCCCAATGACGCCGTGCAGCAGATTCGTCCCGGCGTCAGCATGGATCTGGTACGCGCAGTTCTCGGTTCACCGCAAACAACCAATACGTTTGGCGGACAGACAGCCTGGTATTACATCGAAACCAAGGTGAACCAGACCGCTTTCGGCTTGACGACAGCCCAGGAGCGGACGGTTCTCGCGGTTTACTTCGATAATAATAACCGTGTTGCCGAGCGCGCAGTCTATGGCTTGGAAGACGGCGCGGTGTTCACCATCGAAGGTCAGCGCACACCATCCTTTGGTCAGGACGCTACGTTCGTTCAGTCGATTCTGTCCTCATTCTGATACTGCTGTCTCCTGCTTGAGCCTGCGACCGCGCAAGTCGGTCCAGGCCAAAAGCAGCAGCACCGCCACAACGATCGGCATGACCATCAGGTTTACCGCTTCCCAGCCGAACCGGTTGAGCAGCACCCCGGCCCCGATCGAGGCCAATGCCATGCCGCCGAATACGACCTGTTCGTTGAGCGCTTGTGCGCGGGCGCCTTCTTCAGGCCTGTATCCGCGCGTCAACATCACCGTTGAACCGATAAAGCCGAAGTTCCAGCCCACGCCGAGCAAAATCAGACCGATATTGAAGTGCAGGACCGAAATTCCTGTCAAGGCAATGCCGGCACTGGCCAGGATCAGCAGCAAGCCTATGGCAACGGTAAAGTGTGTTCCGATACGGTTTATGATCGTTCCGGTGATGAAGCTTGGGGCGAACATGGCAACGATGTGCCACTGGATAGCCGTGGCGGCCTCACCGGGCGTATGTCCACACCAGTAAACCATTGCAAGCGGTGCTGCGACCATCACAAAGGTCATCAGCGCGAAACTCGCCATGCCTGTTAGCATCGGGACAAAAATATCAGGATCTCGGACCAATTGACCAAATGCGCGTCCGCTTTTGCCCGGCTCCGGCTTTGGCTGGCCTTTTGGCAGATCGGTAAATGCCACAAGAGCGATGCCGATACAAACCATCGCCGCCAAAGCAATAAAGGAACCGGAATATTGGGCTCCTGGCACCATGTCGGCAGTCGCCCCGGCCAGTCCCGGTCCGAGGAAGCCCGAGAGAACACCGCCGAACATCACCCATGAGACGGCCTTGGCCTTCAAGTCCGGTGGAACGCTGTCTGCAGCGGCGAATCGTATTTGCTGGCCAAAAGCCGCCGACGCGCCGATGAGGCCGAAACCGGCCACAAAGAGTATAAACTGTTCAAGATAGACCGCCAGAGCAACAATCAGCGCACCGATGACGGCTATGCTCATGCCCATCACCAAGCCGCGCGTCCTTCCGGCCCGATGCAAAATCATCGCTGCAGGACCTGCGGTAAGCGCCAGGCACACGATCATTACGGTCGTTGGCACGGTCGCGTAAGTCATGTCCATCACCAGCGAGGCCGCTGCCAGTGCCCCCACTGCCATCACCATACCCTGGGATGAACCGGCAATGGCTTGCCCACCGGACAAAAGGGCTATGTTCCGCATATGGGCCATTGGGTATTCTCTCGTAGACTCGCTTTTCTCATCTTATCCCTCTGATGGGCTTTGCGCCATGGCATCGAGCACAGCATGCCCGTTAGGCATTGGCCTCACTGCCGCGCCATTGCCCCCTCTCGCTCGTGACCCGCCGACGTAAGCCAAAGAACCATGATGAGCCTGTCCCATCCCCTCCACTATCGTCCCCGGCCTTGAGCCGGGGATCTCTCTTTGCAGCGCTTGCTTGGGGCACCGACCCGCGGGTCAAGCCCGCGGGCGAAACAGAGAAGCATTGCCAAAAAACTTATCCC
>NZ_RZMW01000009.1 GCF_003992625.1 Pelagibacterium lentulum
TAGGGTCCAAACCCAATCAGCTTATTGAATAGATGCTGCAAATCAGATTCTTTGGCTTTGGATTGAGCTGGAGGCGTTGATGAGCAGACTGTTTTGGTTGAGCGATGAAGCATGGGCGGCCATTGAGCCGCACCTCCCTCAGAACCAACCTGGGGCGCGCCGGGTTAATGACCGGCGGGTGATTTCGGGAATTATACATATGCTCAAGTGCGGCGGGCGCTGGGTTGATTGCCCTGTCGAGTATGGCCCTGCGACAACCGTTTATAATCGCTGGAACCGCTGGAGCCGTCGCGGCATCTGGGCACGCATCCTGGCCGCGTTAACCGAACAGGGCTGGATAGCCGAAACAGCCCAGATCGACAGCAGCTATATCAAGGCCCATCGCTGTGCAGGCGGGGGAAAAGGGGGGCGAAAGCCAATGCCATTGGCATCTCGCGTGGTGGCCGGACCACCAAGGTCCACGCGCTCGTCGATGTTCTGGGAAGGCCGCTCCGCCTCATCCTGACGCCCGGCAACGCCTCGGACATGACGGGTGCCGATCTGCTCATCACTCATACGATGGGCATGAAGCGGCTCATCGCTGACCGGGGATATGATGCCAATCGACTTCGGACCACTCTGCGCAGCCAGAACACTATCCCCGTGATCCCTGGCCGCAAGAACCGCAAGCGCATAATCCGTTACGATGAGAAGCGCTACAAGGACCGCTGGCGTGTCGAAGCCACGTTCTGCCGCCTCAAGGATTTCCGCCGTGTCGCAACACGATACGACAAACTCGCCCGGAATTACCTTTCCGCTGTCATGCTCGCGGCCGCAGTCGCATATTGGCTATGATTGAGTCTCGACCCTAACGCTTGCTGGAGTATGGGCACTCCTTTGACATCGCATCTGCCGCTTGGTACCCGATGCGGAAGGCGATTTCCGACCCCGAAGCGGCCGTTGCCTTTCGGATACAAATGGGTCACTTCCGGCAGTCTGATGACCAAACGTATCGGAGATTGCCAGTGACAGCCAAGCCGATAGTCCCGACAGAACTTCAATCATACTACGACGATTGGCGAATGTCGCCTGGGCTGCTCGTTGACGGGTTCTTGTTTCTGACTGGATTCACGGGTGCCAGATCGGATGGAACTCTATCGGAAGATCCGGAAACTCAAATGCGCAATGCATTTGAAAAGATGGGGCTTGTCTTGCGAAAAGCTGACCTGGACTTCAGTTCCGTTGTGGAAATGACAACCTATCACGTCGGATTGCGAGATCATCTCGATCTTTTCAAAGCAGTTCGATCTGACTACGTGCGTGAGCCATTTCCGGCGTGGACAGCGATTGAAGTAACGGGCTTTGTCCGCGAAGGCGCAATTGTCGAAATTCGCGCCATCGCACGGCAACAGTGACCTGAGGATGCTCGTTGCCATGTGACGGGCAGACTACATGTTTGGCGAGCACTTCACCGGCGCTGACGCCATGCTCTATGTGATCTCGCGTTGGTGCGAGATGGTCTGGCTCAACTATTCCTCCGGACTGAACGCCTTCATTGAAAATGTCGAACGGCGCCGCTGCGTCCGTTGCGCGCTTGCCGACGAGGGTCTCGAGCCCCTTCGCGTCATCAAGTAGCCCTTCGATATTACCCGCCAAGTAATCGATTTACCTCTTCGGTTGCAGTCTTATTGCGCCTCTCACGAAAGGAGAAACCGATGACTCTCAAAAACATTCTCGCTTTGGACGCAGCCACCTGCGCGCTGATGGGCATCGCCCTTGCCGCGGCGGCCCCGACCTTGTCGCCGCTGTTGACCCTACCGCAAGACCTGCTCTTCTATGCCGGTCTCCTGCTCCTTCCGATCGCCGGCTTCATGGCAATTCTGGCAAGGCAGGCCCAACCCTGGTCCACTGGGGTCTGGCTCGTCATCCTGGGCAACGCCGCCTGGGTTCTGGCCAGCATCGTCGTGCTGGCGACGACCGGCCCAAACATGTTGGGCGCCGTCTTTCTGACTTTCCAGGCTGGGGTCGTCGCCATGTTGGCCCTGGCAGAGTTCAAGGCTGTGGCCCGCCGTAGGGCCAGTATCGCGTAGGAAGCGACATGATGAGAACCATCTTTTCCCGCCGCACAATGGTGGCGGCAGCATTTGGCCTACTTGCCACCATCTCAGTTGCCCCTGCCGCCCTGGGTCAAGTCCATACCAATCACGGAGCACCCGAAATGAAAGTTCGTGACCTCTATCCGCTGATCACAACCTCGCAATTAGCAGAGGTGCGAGATTTCTATGTTGGCCATTTCGGCTTTCAGGTGGCCTTCGAGGCAAGCTGGTTCCTCTATCTTGTCGGCCCGGGCGAGGACGACACTCGGGGTGCCACGCTCGCCTTCATGCACCCAGACCACCCCTCCAACCCACCCGGCCCGGAAAGTTTCGACGGTCTGGGCATGATCCTGACCGTTGAGGTCAGCGACGCGGCTTCCGTTTTCGACCGCCTACAGGCAGGTGGAGCGCCCATGGTCCATCCACTGACCGACGAGGCCTGGGGACAGCGCCGCTTCATGACGCGCGATCCAGCCGGTGTTCTGGTCGATGTAGTCGAACAGATCGCGCCTGCCGAAGGCTTCTGGGATCAGTACATGATTCAGAACTGACGGGTAGTAAATCAGGCGCCGCGCATATCAGTCGCGGCGCCCATGATCCAATGACCAACTTCAGCGGCACCCTGGGAGTAGCTGGCAATGGGAATGGCAGTCACGGTTGGCGACCACCTGCGGGCCTGGCGGGAGCGGCATCGCCTCAGCCAGTTACATTGCGCGCTGGAGGCAGACATCTCCCAGCGGCACCTGAGCTTCCTCGAAACCGGGCGGTCGCGGCCGAGCCGCGGCATGGTGATCCACCTGGCCGAAAGGTTGAACATTCCCCTGCGCGAGCGCAATGCCGCGCTGCTTGCCGCCGGATTCGCACCGGCCTACTCCGAACGAAGCCTTGATGATCCAGAGATGGACGCTGCCCGATTGGCGATTCGCACCATTCTGAAGGGGCACGAACCCTTTCCCGCGCTCGCCATCGATCGCCACTGGAACATGGTGCACGCCAATGATGCCGTTGGGCCGCTTGTGGCCAACGTAGCCAACCAAGCGCTGCTAGAGACGCCGATCAATGTGCTGCGCCTGAGTCTGCACCCTCAAGGATTGGCGCCCCGGATCGAGAATCTCGCAGAATGGCGCAACCACCTCATGCATCGGCTGGATCGGCAGATTACGGCCACCCAGGACCAGGTTTTGATCGATCTTCGGGGTGAACTGTTGATTTACGGAGAGCACCTGGGAGCGGCGTCGGCAGATATCGCCGCCACTGATAGCGTGCTCGTACCTCTAAAGCTGAGGACGGCGGACGGGACATTGTCATTTATCTCGACGACAACCGTTTTCGGAACCCCGCGGGATGTGCTGTTGTCAGAACTGGCGATCGAAGCGTTCTTCCCAGAGAACAATTCTACAGTTCAGTACCTGAACAGGGGACGATCGCCGTCTTGCTGACCGCGGCTGTCCCGGACGGGCGAGCCTGTGCCGGCAAACTCGGCGCCGTCGACAAGGAGGTTCTGCCCTGTAGCGTAGTTTTGTCTTTCGACCTTTCGGTCAAGCCTACGCGGCTCGCAACGTCGAAATCATCGGTGTCTCGAGGAAATCCACAGGAGACGTAGGGCTGAGGAATCATGCGATGACCCTTGTCTGAATGCGATATTCTTGCCCTTTGTGGGAGGGCTGGGGAAGGGGTAAGCCACCTCTCGGCGCACCGCCATTCCTCCTCTACTCCCCGATCCTTGCCACCACAAGCCGCAGTCCGCGGATGACCTCGTCGATGCTGGGCGCGCGTTCGGGGTCTAGGAGGTGCTGGGTGATCAGGCCGGTCATCAGTGCCAAAAGCAGAGAACTCATGGCCCGCAGCTCGGCCGGATCGATATCGTCTTCAAGCAACAAAAAGACCCGGGCGAAGTCGCCGCGCATCTCTTCATATGCGCCCGAGAGCAGGCTTCGCAATTGGGGCAGTCGGTCGATCTGCGCCATGATCTCGTAGCTGGCCAGCAGCAGCGCCCGATCCTTGGCAAAGAGGCCGTAAAGCCTGCGCCAAGTCCCCTCGAAACGCGCCAGCGAGGAGGCTTCCTGCGGCGCATCGGGCCGAGGCTCGAACTTGTCGCCCCACTCGCCCATCAGCGCCATCATCGCCTCACCCATCAGCGCTTCGGTCGAGCCGAAATGATAGCCGATCGAGGCCAGGTTCGTGCCCGAGGCCGCAACAATGTCGCGCGCCGTTGTATGCGCGTAACCCTTTTCGAGCAGGCACTTTTTGGCACCGCCGAGCAAGTCTTCCTTGTGTCCCATGCTCAGCTTCTAACGCGATTGCCGGAGAAAATCCATACATCTGTACAATTTCATCTATACATATGTATTATACGTATGTATAGATTGGCTTCACATCAATCCAACCCGCGAGGTGAAGCCATGATCGACCAACCCATCAACCCAGACGCCAAAGCCACCGCGCGTGAGTGGATTGGCCTTGCCCTGCTCATTGTGCCTTGCCTGCTGGTGGCCATGGATCTTTCGGTCCTGCTGTTTGCCGTGCCCGCGCTCAGCCAGGCGCTCAATCCCTCGGGCACCCAGTTGCTCTGGATCATCGATATCTATGGCTTCACGCTGGCCGGCCTGCTGATCACCATGGGCACGCTTGGTGACCGCATCGGGCGCCGCAAGCTGTTGATCATCGGAGCAGGGCTATTTGCGCTGGCCTCGCTCGCGGCCGCTTTCTCCGCCAGCGCCGAACAGCTCATTCTCACCCGCGCCTTGCTCGGCATGGCCGGGGCGACGCTGGCGCCCTCCACATTGGCCCTGATCCGCAACATGTTCTCCAACCCCAGCCAGCGTCAGCTCGCCATAGGCATCTGGACCGGCGGCTTTGCGGGCGGAGCCACCCTTGGCCCGATTGTCGGCGGTTTGCTGCTTGAGCATTTCTGGTGGGGCGCGGTCTTTCTGATCAATGTCCCCGCCATGATCCTGCTGGTGGCGCTGGCGCCGCTGGTCCTGCCCGAATATCGCGACCCCCTGCCCGGCCGCTTCGATCTTTTCAGCGCCGTCCTATCACTCGCCGCCGTGCTCACCGTCATCTATGGCGTCAAGGAGATTGCCGCCGAGGGCGTCTCGATCCTGTCGGGCGCCTCCCTGGTCGCCGGTCTGTTGCTCGGTATCGTTTTTATCTCTCGCCAGTTCCGGCTTGCCGACCCTCTGATCGATCTTGGCCTGTTTGCGGTGCCGGCCTTTACCGCAGCAATGGCCTCCAACGCGTTGGCCGGCTTCGCTCTGCTGGGCATCAGCCTGTTCAACATCCAGTACATGCTGCTCGTGCTCGATATGTCGCCCTTCATCGCCGCTCTCTGGTCGCTGCCTACGGCGGTAGCAGTGATCGTTGCTGCCACTGCCGGCGCGCTTCTGACCCGCGTGATGCGGCCGGGTCTGGTGATGAGCCTCGGCCTCGGCATGGTTGCTGCCGGGCTTGGCATGCTCGGCCAGCTATCGATGGCCACCAGCTTCTGGTTCTTCCTGGCCGGCATGACCGTCATGTCGAGCGGCATGGGGCTCGTTGCGTCCGTCGCCAATGACATGATCGTCAGCGTCGCCCCCGCCGCCCGCGCCGGTTCCGCCGCCGCCATCGCAGAAACCAGCAATGAACTCAGCGGCGCCCTCGGCATTGCCCTGCTCGGCAGTCTGGGTAGCCTAGTGTTTCGCAATGGTCTGCCGCCGGTGCTCGAGGCGCAGAGCCTAGCCTCGGCGCTCGACCTAGCCGCCCGCCTGCCGGTCGAGGCGGGCAGCGCCCTGCGCTTTGCCGCCAACCAGGCGTTCGTTTCGAGCCTGGCCCTGACCGCCGGCACCGCCGCCGCGGTGCTCGCCGTTGCCGCCATCATTGCGCTGCTATTGCTTCGGGAGGTTGTGGTGGAGGCGCAGCCCAGTGTCGAGCGCCACCGCGGAGGGACGTAAGAGCGTTCCGCGTGCTTTGCACATCCGCTTTGGCGTCATCCTCGTCCGGTATGTCTTGAGATCGTAATCACCTGACAGAGGCCGCCGGAAGAACCGGGCGCGGACCGAAGAGTCTGCGCGCCCGGTTCGGGCGAGGGAGCTGACGATATCGGCGCGAACTCGATCAAATCGTAGGAAATTGAGTACCAGTCCGCTTCTCCCAAGACCATCAACCTTTGACCGGTGGGAGTTCCTGGCCAGTGTTGGGGTCGTTTCGCTTCTGCCGACCCTCGGAGCTTCTCCCGTCTCGGGCGCGGGGCGGCAAGCGATCGATCTGACTGCGCTGAAAGCGTGCTACGGAGGACAACATCGGCACTGTGCGCTGAAGGGCCAGGCGGACGCGTGGATTGGCGTGCAGACGAACGCGTTTCCTACTGTTCGGCTTTCAAGCTATTCTTCGCGGCATGTATGCTTGAGCGAGCGTCTGGATCGCGCGGTGCCGGTGGTGGCGAGTAGTATGGTGATTCATGGACCGATCACCGAAACGGCAGTCGGATCGACTCTGACGATAGAGTGTTCCGACAGATATGTGTTCCGGTCAATCGCCCCGATCCCGATGAGAAATGCTAGCCGAGGCAACGGCCAGGTGAGCAGATCCAATTGCTTCCGGACGCCGGAATCAGCACGGGCGCCAGGCCGGCCACCACCGATTTCGGCGGGCATTCAGATCATGCGCCCATCGCAGGCTGCAGGTCCGTGTACCGCCTCACCGTCCGGAGGCGCGTGAAGAGCGCGCTCGCGAAGGAGCAGGCAAAGGCCAGGACAACGAAGGTCAATCCAGCATGCGGGGATATTACCCCGGCGAGCATCCCGCCCAACAGGGCTCCGACCGGCCGCACACCATATATTGCAGTCTGAATGACGGCATTGACGCGGCCAAGCAGGAAGCCGGGAGTAACCAACTGACGCACGGAATTCTGCGCAACCAGCCACATCGAGGGACCGAAGCCCAGCAGAAAAAATGCGGCATAAACTGCGATCGCCGGCCCTTCTCTGGGTATGAGGAGCAGTATGGCGGAAGCGACGACAGAGCTTCCGGGCCCGAAGAGCAGGATAATGTTGGGTGGTATGCGGGTGGAAAAGCGACCCGCTGCCCAAGACCCCGCAATCGCTGCCAAGCCAAATGATGACAGGGCGATTCCAAAGGTGCCCGGATCGAGGGAATAGACCTCAACGATGATTGGCAACAACACAACGAGCAAGGCTGGAAACGCCATGTTCCAGAATATCGCACATAAGGTTATTGGCAAAAGAAGATCATGCCTGAATACGAAGGCCCCGCCTTCCAGAACCCTTCTGATCATGCCATCCTGCCTGTACTCCGGGACAGGAAACCGGGGCACCTTTATGATAAAACAGAGAGCAAACAACGCGCTCAACGATGCCGCAAAGAAAATGAAATTTGATGCTTCTTCCGTAATAATAAAACCGACTACAAGCGGGGCAGCAAATGATGAAAGTGCTCGTGGAATCTCGAGCTGAGAATTTGCACCGGCGATCTCATCCGCATTGGCAATTTTTGGCAGGATCGACAGGTTGGTCAGGACAAACAGAACGATGCCAAAACCGGCAAACGTCACCGCGACGCCAAACCACACGACGCTTCCAAGGTTGACACTGGCGGCGGCACTCGCAAATCCAAGAACGGAAATCACAGCCGCCGTCACAATCAAGAACTTCGCTTGAACGCGATCGATCATAAGGCCAAAGGGGAGAGAGCCCAAAAGGTGCGCCATCGACTGGCAAGCGACGAGGATTCCTATGACCTCGGCTTTTGCGCCGAAGGCAAGCACAGCTATTAGTGGAACAGATACCAGAGCGATCTGGTCAGCCATATGCATGCCGTAGGCCGAAATCGCCAGCCGCCTGATGATTTGCATGATTCATGTTCCTCCGATCGCCGCAGTACTCTTTAGGGATCAAGAAACATGGCTGGCCACCCGATTTTTGCAGAGCTCTGATGCAACGGCAGGGTTGAAGTGTGGCGGTCAATTCATGACGCTTGGTCTGCTCCAATAGGCCTTGCAGACGTCTTCAGGCTCGTCGGCAAGAACCACGTCCATGCGTTCCACACGCTGCGACGTTCCCCTCGATCAGGTCCTCAATCGCAGCGCCTTCGATCTCGATCGTATCCTCGAGATCGAGCCCGGTTTTCTGGATGGCGATCACGACCATGAGCATGACGACCACGTCACGAGCTTCTCGCTCGTGACAGAACAGCCCCTCGATGCGAGACGATTCCTGCCCCGGGTGCAGATGATCACGCGGCGTTTCGGGACGGACATCCTGCGCATGAAGGACATCCTCTCGTTCAAGGACGACGACGACCGCTTCGTAATTCAGGCTGTTCACATGCTGCTGGAAGGCGACCACCAGCGCCCTTGGAAGGCCGTTCAAGGTTGCGCATCGAAAGAGCGCACCCTCGCATAGCCTCGCCCCAGCGCTCGCCTTTGAACATGTCTTTGGGCAGCGGCAACGCCGCTCTCAACGGCAGACATAAAGGGCGCATTCCCGCCATACCAAGCCACAACGTATTCATGTGGCAATCATTCGACCGGAAGCGATTCGAACTTTTTCGCCGCCGAACGCCGCCGTTTTTACGCTTTTCTGCGCGCGTGCCGGCCTCTACCAGATGCAAGGGCGTACGCTCGGCGACTATAGCGTATTGTGGAGGGTAATCGGCGGTATTTGGCGCACCCGACACGATTCGAACGTGTGACCTCTGCCTTCGGAGGGCAGCGCTCTATCCAGCTGAGCTACGGGTGCCCGGCGCCGCCTCGACAAATCAGGTGGCGCGAACAGGGCGGAACCTACTGTATGTGTGGAGGCGGCGCAAGCCACGATTTGGCGCAGAACCGGTTCTCTCAGTGCAAAGTTCGGGATTATTTTCCGTGTCCTGGCCACCAAAAAAGCGCCTCTGTAAAGTTACAGCCAAAACTAATGGTCAGCATTACTGACAGAGAAAATTCGTACGCCCCAAGCTATCCGCACTCTAAGACCAACGCCCTTTGCAGAACACTCGACAAGAGCAGTAACGCCGCATTGCTTGATCTCCTCAATCTTTTGAAGGTCATGCGGCGGTCATCAGGGTCGAAGCTTAAGATCAGCGCCGCTCAATTAGTTTCGCTCGCCGAATATCTTTTTCGCGCCCGCATAGACGGAAAATATTCGCTAGCCGCTCAAGGCTCGGCACGAATACCCGCTGTGCGCCGACTTGAATGCCTTGGGTTTCGCTACAATCCACTGCAACCCAACCAGACTTGCCCCGGACTTGGAATCCTCCAAGAAGTTCAACGGGAACAGGGCCGAGGTCAGGCCTCAGAAGCACATCTGAGCGAAATCGATCGGATCGTTCATCGGCGTGGTTCTTCCATGAAAACATCGCACTCAGACGCAACGCTGCACGATGTGGCAGGACAACATCAATATCCTTGATCGGGCCGCAATCGATACCATGCAGGGCAACAGCTGCGCCACCAAACACCATCCATGGCTCTTCAAGCTGGGTAAGGCGTTGGGCCATGCCCTCCAGCGTTTCGGCAAAGTCATCGTCGCTGTAGTTTCGTGTCATGCGGCATTCCTAATCCTCCGCTCAAGGAGAGGGAGATTGTGCGGCACCATTCTTGGGGGCGAAACCGCTTGAGATGTAGCCAAGCCAAGACCTTCATCATCATTCTTTTTCATCTGTATTTTTTCTTAGCCTCACATTCAAACAAAAGTAATATGTTGTTAGAATTTGAAGTACAAATTTATAGAGCAAAGCAAATATAGGGCGGGAAATTGTTTATCGCGACCGATAACATGGCGAAAGGCAGCGCCCTGGCGCGGAAACTTGGTCCGCTGAACGATTTCCATGTCGTTCAAATCGAGCACCTGCCGGCAGCGAGCCCTCGCCAGCGCGTTCTCGTCTGCGACTTCGACCCGACAAACAAAACGCTGGTCGAGTTGGCCCAGCCGGCGATAGATACCTACCGCAGGGCAGACGTTCCGATCATTTTTCTGCTGACGCCGGGCTCGTTCCACGAAACCACACAAGCCTATGCACTGGGCGCCGATATCATTGTACCACGCACACGCGCCCATGAGTTGCTTGTTCCCACTATCGCACGGATCATCGCATCGTCGGTGACACGCGCCGTCGACGACACGCTCACGACACTGGAAAAGACATTTGCCGCCGCAGCAAATGGGCAGGCCCTCGTGCCTGCACGGATCATCGAAAGCTCGGGCATCATGCTCGAAGCGATCGAGGCAACCGGGATTTCCAACTGGCTGAACCAGAGCTGGTCGATCGATGAAGCAACGACCCAGCATTGCCTGCTGGTCGCAGGGTTTAGTGCAGCTTTTGCCATCTATCTCGGGTTTTCAAGCGCAGACCGGCTGGACCTGACACATGCAGCGATGCTTCACGATGTCGGAAAGGCGAAAGTACCGCCCGACATTCTGAACAAGCCTGGACGCTTCGACAAGCGCGAGCTTGTCATCATGCAGCAACACCCCATTTTGGGGTGGGACCTGCTCAATGCGCAAAAATATGAGGGAAAACGGCTGCTCGATGCTGTCCTGCACCATCATGAATATCTCGATGGCACCGGATATCCCGACGGGCTGCGCGGCAACAAGATTTCCGACTTCGTGCGCATCATCACGATCTGCGATATTTTTGGCGCGTTGCTGGAAAAGCGGCCCTACAAATCCGCTCATACCCCTGAGACCGCGCTCGACATTATGTTCAAGATGGGCACCAAACTGGACCCGGACCTGCTGCGGGCCTTTGCCAGATTTGTCGATGCACGGGTGCTGCCAGGCTTTAATGGCCCGGCTAGATTTCAAAGCGCCTGAAATCAGGCCGTGCGCCAAGGCCGCAAGCTGGCCTTGAGTTCATCAAGTGGATGGGGTTCGTCAAACGCGATGCCAACCCCGCCGTCGAAATGCCGGGCCACAACACCGTCGTAACCGGCAATGACGAGCCTGCTGCCGATGGCAGGGCGCAAGCCGGTGAGAAGTGCGACGCCCGAGCAGGACAGATCATAAACAGTGACAACGCTCTCACCGTCGGGCGTCTTGAGCTTTATCTGATAGGGCGGCGTCAGGTGGCGCGGATGCCGCCGGTTGTTGTGGGCGTCACGCTTGTAATAGCGCTTGAGCCAATCGAGCCGGGGCATAAGCTCGTTGATCTTATCCGGTGACAGTGTGATGGCGGCCACAAACCCGTTGGATAGCAGCTTGTTGACCCTGCCCGAACACAGCCCAAGGCCTGGGATATTGAGATAAACGCTGTCGCCTTGCTCGGGTAAAATGTCCGCTTCGATCACCATTCGGTCAAGCGCGATGGAACGGGTGCGACACGGATGAACCTTGGCGGGCGCATCATCGCTTTGCTTGCGGGCAATCGAATAACTGGCTGCAAGCGTGGCAAACACCCGCAGCCCGCCTTCGATGGTTTCGCTTGGCTTGACCTGCGTATTCGCTTGCATTGCAAACGCCCCTCTCAATACAGCCATTGCTTCTATACGCAATAATGCGCAGCAGGATCCTAATTTTGGTTAAATAATCGGTGGCGCGATAACTTCAATTGCAGCAATGGCAATTATTCCGGGTGCGGACAACATAAATAATACTTGTTCGAAGCGGTAGCCCGTAACCCCATTTTAATGCCTCGTTAGGTATGATCGGCCATCATGGACGCGGTGAGTTTCAGACTTTTTCTTGCGTGAAATGGCGCATGCCGGGGGGCATGGCTCTTTCTCCAGGCAATTGGCAACGCGATTGGATATGCGCCATGACACACGATGCGGCAGCTTCATTTTCTCAGCTTCAGACGCGACTCGACTTTATCGGGCTCGATGCTGCAGCCGTTTCCCGACTGCAGAAAATTCAAAAACAGGTGGACTTGCATCTGCCAAAGGCGCTGGACCGGTTTTACGACAAGATCGCGACCGTGCCCGACGTCGCACGATTTTTCTCCGGCAAAGAGCAGATGAACCGTGCCCAAGGGCGGCAGGTCGGACATTGGAAGGCGATTGCTTCAGGCAAGTTCGACTCCGACTATCTTGCGGCCAGCACCAAGGTCGGGCTGCGCCATGCGCAGATCGGGCTGGAACCGCGCTGGTATATCGGTGGCTATGGGGTAATTGTCGAAACACTGGTCAAGAATGTCGTGCATGACTATATGGCCGAGCAATTGAGCCAAATGCGCAAGCTCAAGTATGATGACGTGATGGCCCAAGTCGACATCATGGCGGGCGCGATCGTCGAAATCATCAGGGCCATCATGATCGACATCGATATTGCGGTCTCCACCTATTTCGACAAACTGACTGCGGAAGCTGAGCGGGTAGAAAAAGAGAACGCGGAGCGGATCAATCGCGCCGTGACGCTGACCGGCGATGCGCTGCGCGCTTACGCCAATGGCGATCTGACCGTGAGAATCGATGAGCAATTCGAGCCCCAATTCCAGCAAATCAAGGATGACACCAACGCCGTCGGCGACAAGCTGAGCGAAATCGTCGGGCAGTTGCGGGTGACGTCAAATGCTCTCAAGACCGCAACCTCTGAAATCCTGTCGGGTGCCAACGATCTTTCCGAGCGCACGACCAAACAGGCGGCAACGATTGAGGAAACTTCGGCTGCCATGGAGCAGTTGGCCCAGACGGTGATGAGCAATGCCAAAAATGCCGAGGGCGCCAGCATCAAGGCTCAGGCAGCATCTCGCACAGCCGAGGATGGTGGCCGGGTAATGACGGAAACAACCGCTGCAATGGAACGAATTACGACATCCTCGTCCAAGGTTTCCGACATTATCGGGCTGATCGACAACATTGCCTTTCAGACCAACCTGCTCGCACTCAACGCTTCTGTGGAAGCGGCGCGCGCCGGTGAAGCGGGCAAGGGGTTTGCCGTTGTCGCCATAGAAGTGCGGCGGTTGGCGCAATCTGCCGCGCAGGCTTCCCAGGAGGTCAAGGCGCTGGTCGAGCAATCCAATACAGAGGTTGAAACAGGTTCAAAGCTGGTGGCGGACGCATCGTCGAAACTGGTGACGCTGCTCGAGGCGGTCAAGGAAAACGCGCAACTGCTGGAAACAATCGCGCAGGACAGCAAGGGGCAGGCCTCCTCGATTGAGGAGATCAATGCCGCCGTGCGCCAGATGGACGAGATGACCCAGCACAATGCCGCCCTGGTGGAAGAAACAAACGCGGCCATCGAACAGACTGAAAATCAGGCCAATCAACTCGATTCCATTGTTGAAATTTTCGTTCTGGAGAAGGGTTATGGCGGACAATCGGGGACGCGTACGCTACCAGGCCGCCCTACTCTTGTCGCCTCGCAGCCCGCGCCTTCGCGACCGGCTGCAACAATGGGCAATGCCGCCCCTGTCAGTCGCGACTGGGACGAGTTCTAGAAACAACCGTGGCGGGCGCCCATACTTGGCGCTCACCATGAGCCACACTTGAACCTTCAGAAGAATGGAGCGGGTGAAGGGAATCGAACCCTCGTCGTCAGCTTGGGAAGCTGCTGCTCTACCATTGAGCTACACCCGCCTGACGCCAACTCGATTTGAAAGCGGCACCTTGGCCTCGCGACGCGCGAGACGCCATATCTGGTTCAAATTTATGCTTGCGTCAAGCCGGGTAGCGGGCGCGGCGATCCGTCACAATTGCGAGACGTCAACGACAATATTTTCCAGTATTATTACCGGTTCCTGAATGCTTTTCATGCAGAAATTTTGACCAAAATGCGGCCAAGGAAATTTCCATAGCCCATCCTGCCGGTTGAATTATCGAATCTTTGCCCTTATTATCGCTACACATGCCATTGATTACCGATTCACAGATCGCATTGTCATTGCGACTGCTTCTGTTTGCATTGGTATGTCATAAATATATTTTGAACTATTTATGAGACATCTACTGTATACCTTTCACAGAAACAGTAAGGGAGCATATGCAAGCCAAGTTATCGGTGAAAAACGTCTTCAAGATCTTTGGAGACAAAACTGACGAAGCGCTGTCGCGCCTCGAGCAGGGAGAATCAAAGGAACAGATTTTTGAAGCCACCGGCGCAACTGTCGGCGTAAGGGATGCAAATTTCGATGTCGACGAAGGCGAAATCTTCGTCGTCATGGGACTTTCAGGTTCCGGAAAATCGACACTTGTGCGTATGCTCAACGGGCTTATCCCGCCCACTTCAGGAGAAGTGCTGATCGATGGCGAGGATATAGCCGACTGCAAGAAGGACGTTCTGCGGCGCATCCGGCGTGAAAAAGTCGCCATGGTGTTCCAGCATTTTGCCCTGTTCCCCCATTGGACCGTGGCCGAGAACGCCGCATACGGCCTCAAGGTCAAAGGCGTGCCGGCGGCAGAGCGGCGCGAGCGCGCTATCGCCGCGCTCGAAAAGGTCGGGCTGGGATCGCGCGCCGATAGCTTGCCATCGGAGTTGTCCGGCGGCATGCAGCAGCGTGTCGGGCTGGCCCGCGGTCTTGCAACCGATCCGCAAATCCTTTTGATGGATGAGCCATTTGGCGCGCTCGACCCGTTGATCCGGCGCGAGATGCAGGACGAACTGGTTGTCCTGCAAAAAGAACTCAAGAAAACCATCGTTTTCATCACCCACGATCTTAACGAGGCACTGCTTTTAGGCGACCGGATCGCCATTATGCAGGACGGACGCTTCGTGCAGGTGGGCACGGCTCAGGAAATCGTTTCCGCACCTGCGGACGATTACGTTGCGGCCTTTGTTGCCGATATCGATCGCGGGCGGGTGTTTACGGCCGAGGACGTTTCCAACGCTGCAGAAGCTGTGACATTGGGCGAGGCCAGCGCGGAAGACGCCATGCGGGCGATGGAAGACCTCAATCGGCACGCGCTTTATGTGGTGGATGGCGCCAACAGAGTGGCCGGGGTCGTGACCTATCAGGACCTTGCCGCGGCAACGCTGGACAATGGCGCACCCAATCCCATCCTCGAAGACGTGATGCTGACCGAGTATCCCACTGTCGACGCCGATGTGCAGCTCTATGACCTCTATGGGGCCGCAAGCGCCGGACTGCCCATTGCCGTGACGGACGACAAAGACCGGCTGGTGGGCGTTGTCGAACCCGAAGCGGTGTTTGCCCAGCTTTCGGGCGAGAATGGTGAGCAAGACGCTGTGCCTCCTCCATCGGTCGAGGATGAAAAAATCAAGGAGGGCGCCCATGTTTAGCCCCGGCGACCTTATGACCATCCCGTTCGATAGCTGGATCAACGATTTCGTGCGCGGCTGGCTGGTACCCAATTTCCGTCCTGCCTTTCGGGCGGCGCAGGTACCGATCACCATGACGCTCAATGGACTGAACGGATTTTTCCTCTGGATGCCGATGCTGATAACCACCGCCGCCTTTGCGCTGGCGGCATGGCGCTATGCTGGACGCGGCATTGCGATTTTCACGCTGCTCGGTTTTGCCTTTATCGACATGATCGGGCTTTGGCCCCAGACCATGACGACGCTTGCCATGATCGTGACCTCGGTGCTGTTTTGCGCCGTGATTGGCATACCGCTGGGCATTCTGGCGGCGCGCAGCGACCGGCTCTGGTCCGTAACGCGGCCGGTGCTCGATATCATGCAAACAATCCCATCATTCGTTTATCTGGTGCCGATCGTAATGCTGTTCGGCGTCGGGATGACGCCGGGGATCATTGCGACCATCATCTTTGCCCTGCCGCCTATCGTGCGGCTGACCAATCTGGGTATCCGCAATGTACGCGGCGATCTGATCGAAGCGAGCCACGCTTTCGGTTCGACCGGCTGGCAGATGCTGTGGGACGTGCAGTTCCCGCTGGCGCTGCGGACCATCATGGCCGGGCTGAACCAGACCCTGATGCTGGCGCTTTCTATGGTCGTGATCGCCGCGCTTATCGGCGCGGGCGGGCTTGGCCTTGTGGTCAACACCGGACTGGGGCGCCTGGATGTGGGCGGCGCGACAGCCGGGGGCGTGGGAATCGTAATCCTTGCTATTGTTCTGGACCGCATCACCCAAGGGATGGGCGAGCAAAACAATGTTCAGACCGTCTCGCTGCGCCAGGCCGTCATCAATCTTTTCCGCCTCAGAGGACCCGAACCTCAGGGCGAACCCGGAAAGGCGGGCTAAACACGGCCCGCCTCATCCAAGGCCCGGGCGGCGATGTCGCCCCAAGCCTTTCGCATGGCAGGCCCGCTTTCCTGCCTTACCTGTCCAAAACAAAAAAGGAGACGTAACCATCATGTTCAGTCTCAAATCCTCCCTTACTGCTATTGGTGCTGCTGCCCTTCTGAGCGCCAGCCCTGTTGCCACTGCGCTTGCGCAGGACAATCCCGGCGAGGGTGTCGAACTCATCATGGCGCAACCTACCTGGGATACAGGTTGGTTCCACACCGAGATCTATAAGCAACTCATTGAAGAGCTTGGCTACACGGTTGGCGAAACCCTGACACTCGATAACCCGGCCTTTTACCAGTCAGTTGCCTTTGGCGATGTTACGCTTTGGGTCGATGGCTGGTTCCCACTGCACAACACCTATCGCGAGATTTTTGAAGATGGCGCGGAGATCGTTGGGGCCGTTGCCGAAGGCGGCGCTCTCGAAGGCTATCTGGTGGATCGCGCCTCCGCCGAGGAATTCGGCATCACCTCGCTGGCCGATTTCCAGCGCGATGAGGTCAAGGCCGCTTTCGATCGTTCCGGCGATGGTCTTGCCGATCTTGTTGCCTGCCCGCCGGGCTGGGGCTGCGAGATCAACATCGAGCATCACCTCGACGCCTATGACCTGCGCGATCACGTCAACCCGATCAAGGCCGGTTATTCGGCTTCAATGGCTGACGCCGTTGCCGCCTATGAAGGCGGGGAATCGATCTTCTTTTACACCTGGACCCCAAACTGGACCGTCAATGAACTGGTCCCGGGCGAAGATGTTGTGTGGATCGAGGTGCCGGAAGTCAACCTTCCCGAAGATCTGATGGATCTTGCCGACGCCGCCACCATGGAAGGCGTTGAAGGTTGCGTTTCCGATCCCTGCACGCTCGGCTTCCCGGCCAATGACATCGTGGCCGTCGCCAATAGCGCGTTCCTCGATGACAATCCGGCCGTCCGCACCCTGCTTGAAGAAGTCAGCGTGCCGCTTGCAGACATTTTCGCGCAGAACGCAGCGATGAACGAAGGCGACGGCGACATCGTTGCACAGGCTTCGGAGTGGATTGAAACCAACCGCGCCGATGTCGACGGTTGGCTCGAAGCTGCACGCGCCGCACAGTAAGTCTGGCGCAATAGCGACAAACGGAAAGGCCGGGTGATAGACCCGGCCTTTTTTGCGCTATTCACAGCAAATTGTAGCCTAATTTTGGATTGTTTGAATATTTCAACAATTTTAATTTTGCCTTTCAATAATCATATAAAAATCAAGTTTATATATTGATGTATTCTTCCTGAGTGAAATATTCTTGTGATATTTATCAAATATTGGCAAATTTGACACTCTATGAGCCGATTGGTAGGATTAAATCAATCAACGAATAAGCAGGAGGCATGCATATGTTTTTGAAATCCGGTGGCAAGGCCGCCGCGATGGGTGTTGTCACGTTTTCGGCAGCTTTGCTCGCGACAGCATCCATCCCGGCAGTTGCACAGGAAACCAACTGCGGAACCGACCGCACAATCGATATTGCTGAAATGACGTGGCCCTCAGCGGCAGCATTGGCCCATATCCACGCCGTCATTCTGCAAGAGGGTTTTGGTTGCAATGTTGAAATCGTGACGGGCGATACGGTGCCGACCTCCTCATCCATGCTGAGCCGCGGACAACCGGCAGTTGCGCCCGAACTCTGGACCAGCGCGATTGAGGAACCGTGGGCAAACGGCATCGAGAACGGTGTTGTCGTCGAACTCGGCGACGCGATTACCGATGGCACTGTCGAGGGTTGGTTCATCCCGCGCTATGTGCAGGAGGAACATCCCGAGTTGCAGACAGCCGAGGATGTGATCGCCCGGCCCGACCTGTTCGCCGACCCTGAAGACCCCAATCGCGGCCGCCTCTATTCGTGCCCTCCGGGCTGGGTGTGCGAATTGTCCACCTCGGCGCTTTTTGAAGCCTATGACATGGATGAAAAGGGTTGGAACCTGTTCTCGCCCGGCTCCGGCGGTGCTCTTGATGCGTCGATTGCGCGCCAGTTCACACGCGAAGAGCCCATCCTCTTCTATTATTGGGGACCGACCTCGATCCTTGGCCAGTTTGATGCCGTTCAGCTCGATCTCGGCGAAGTCGATATGGAGGTTTATACCTGCAATACCGACATCGAATGCGACGAGCCTGCCGGGATTACCGCATATCCGTCCTCGCCTGCCGTAATCGGCGCTGCCGCCTGGGTGCCCGAAGAAGCGCCCGAGGTTGCCGAGTATCTGGCACAGGCCGGGCTGACCAATGACCAGATCAGCAGGCTGCTTGTTTATGGCGTGGAGGAACTGGCCGGGGCCGAAGAAACGGCCCAGAACTTCCTGCGCACCGAGCAGGATGTCTGGACGGCATGGGTTCCCGACGATGTTGCAGAGCGGGTTCTTTCAAGCCTTAACTGACAAAGACCGATAATGGGGCACCATGCGGCCGGGCGGATGCGTCCGGTCGCATTTGCCTTTGGGGGTATGGGCTACCCAATGAGGACCCGAATACATGTTTCCTGATGTGATAGACACGAGACCGCTTCGCAGAGCGGTCGATAACGGCCTGAACTGGGTTGTGCGCAATTGGGGCACCGAGCTTGAGGCTGCTGCCTCGCCGCTCTTGCGCCTGCTCAATGCCATCGAACAGCTTTTGCTGGCAACGCCGTGGTGGCTGATCATTGCCATTCTGGTTGGCGTTGCATGGCTCGCTACCCGGCGCTGGCAATTGCCGCTCGTGGTTTTCCTGTCCATGATCTTTCTCGGCGTGATGGACCTTTGGCGCGATGCCATGGTGACGACAGCGCTGATGATTGCCGCAACGCTGACAGCAATCGTGATCTCGATCCCCATTGGCGTCTGGATGTCGCGCTCAACGCGGGTGCGCCAGATCGTAACCCCTGTTCTCGATCTGATGCAGACCATGCCTAGCTTTGTCTATCTGATCCCGACGGTGATGATTTTCGGTCCCGGCCGCATTCCGGCCCTGATCGCTACAATCGTCTATGCGTCCCCGCCCCTGATGCGGCTGACCGATCTCGGGCTGCGCAATGTCGATCCGGCGGTGATGGAGGCCAGCCAGGCCTTTGGGGCAACGCCGACGCAAAAACTTTTCGGGGTACAAATTCCGCTGGCGCTGCCCACAATTTTGGCCGGGGTGAACCAGACAACCATGATGGCGCTGGCTATGGTGGTGATCGCCTCGATGATCGGTGCAGGCGGGCTTGGCTATCAGGTGTTGCAGGGTATCGGCCGACTGGAGGTGAGCCGCGGGCTTTTTGCCGGATTGGGCATTGTGGCGCTGGCGATTATCTTTGACCGGATCACCCAGGCCTATGGCAAGCGCCTGCAAGCGCGCATCGGCATTTCGGAGGCGCGCTGAACATGGGCGAGCAGACACAGCAAAACGATATTGCGATCCGAATGCGGGGCGTGACGAAAATCTTCGGCCCCGATCCGCAGATCGCGCTCGCCCTTCTGCGGTCCGGGAAATCCAAGGACGATGTGCAGGCCGAAACCGGCCATGTGGTCGGGTTGGACAATGTTTCGCTCAATATCGCGCGCAGTCAGATCTTTGTGGTGATGGGGCTTTCGGGTTCGGGCAAATCCACGCTGATCCGGCACGTAAACCGCCTAATCGACCCGACCGCCGGGGAAATCGAAGTTGGTGGTGAAGACGTGCTTTCCATGAATCTCGAGCAGTTGCGGGATTTTCGGCGCACCAAGATCGCCATGGTGTTCCAGAAGTTCGGGCTGTTGCCGCATCGCTCGGTGCTCGCCAATGTGGCCTATGGGCTGGAAGTGCGCGGGGTCAAGAAGGCCGAACGCGAGGAAAAGGCCGCGCAATGGATCGAAACAGTCGGGCTCCAGGGCTATGAAAATTCACGCCCGCGGCAATTGTCCGGTGGCCAGCAGCAGCGTGTCGGCCTGGCCCGAGCGCTGGCGATGGATACCGAGATCATCCTGATGGATGAGGCGTTTTCCGCGCTCGATCCGCTGATCCGGTCTGGCATGCAGGATCAGTTGCTGGAACTTCAGCAATCGCTGCACAAGACGATCCTGTTTATCACCCACGATTTCGATGAGGCGCTGAAAATCGGCAATCGCATTGCGGTCTTGAAGGATGGCGCAGTGCAACAGGAAGGCAAGCCCGAAGATATCGTGCTCAATCCCTCCAACGCCCATATCGAGGATTTCGTGCGTGATGTTAACAAGGCGCGCGCCATTCATGTGCGCACGATCATGGACACCTCAAAGATCGAACCCAGCGTACTTACTGTACCCGAAGATGCGCGCTGCGAGGACGTGCTACCCTATTTTGCCGAGCATGACTGGATCGGCGTCGTTAATGCCGATGGCAAGCAGATCGGTCAGATTACGGCCAAACGGGTCATCAAGGCACTGGCGCGCTATTCGCCCGATGTGCCCACACCAGCCGGAGAGTAATGCTCTATACCCTCATAGGGCTTGAAATGCTTTGAAAGTTTGAGGCTCTGGGCCTGATAGTTCGAGCCCATTGCCGAGCCGTAGAGCGTATCGGGTCTTTCGGCCATTTTCTCATAGACCAGCCGGCCAATGGTCTGACCGTGACCAAGAAGAAACGGCACTTCGCGGCTACGCACTTCAAGCACGGCGCGCGAGCCTGTACCCCCGGCTGCCGTGTGACCAAAGCCGGGATCGAAAAAGCCTGCATAGTGCACGCGGAATTCACCCACCAGCGGATCGAATGGCACCATTTCGGCGGCATAGTCAGGCGGCACGTGAACACTTTCACGGCTGACAAGAATGTAAAATTCGTCGGGATCGAGGATCAGTTCATTATCGCCGCGATTGTAGAGCGGCTCCCAATATTCGAGGACGTCCAGCGTGCCCTTGCGGTCCACATCGACGACGGCGGTGTGGCGCTTGGAGCGGAAGCCGATTAGCCCGCCCCGGCCCTCGCCCATCAGATCGATCGAAAGCGAAACGCCTTCACCGACATCCATGTTGGGATCGAAAACAAGTGTTTCCTTTTTATGCACGGCCTTGTGCTGGGCGACGGTCAGACGCGGATTGCCGACGCGGAAGCGCATTTGGGACAGGCGCGAACCCGTGCGCACCAGAACCGGGAAGGTGCGCGGGGAAATTTCGAGATAAAGCGGGCCTTTATAGCCTGCCGGCACCGTATCGAAGCTGCGTGCGCCATCGGTGATGACGCGGGTGAAGATGTCGAGCCGCCCGGTGGAGCTTTTCGGATTGGCGGCGGCGGCAACATCTTTGGGGAGCGCGAGGCTTTCAAGCAGCGGCACGATATAGACGCAGCCGCGCTCAAGCACGGCGCCCTTGGTCAGATCGATTTCGTGCAGCTTGAGGTTTTCAACGCGCTCGGCAACCGTTTTGTCTGGACCGGGCAGAAAACTGGAGCGGACGCGCAAGGCTTTTTCGCCCAGACGCAGATCGAGGCTGGCGGGCTGTATCTGGTCGGCAGCGAACTTTTTGCCCGAGGCGATGGCGCCCTGCTTGGCGAGGTTCTTGATTAAGCGTGCCGAAAAAATACCGTTAGGCCAAACCTGGCTCATTATGTCGTGCCTCCAAAGCTTGTTTCACGATTAGAACAAATCCGCTTTCTATGGAATTGCGGATTTGTTCTAAACCCCTATTTTGGCGCGTGTCCGAACCGAATAGCCGGCGACCACCTATTCTGGACACGCACACTGGCAACCTGAGCGATTGACGCCAAGCGCGATTTGGCAGTAAGTCAGAGGTGACTGCAAATAAATGGCAGTCAGGTGGTGATTTGGCCGGTCCGATTGCAGGCCACCTGGATTTTTGCTCGCAAAGGTCCGAACGTGCTCGAACCAAGGTTTGGGGACAAAAGCTGCTAAAGCGACCATTTGCTCCGGCCGCAACACGCGTGCCGGATTTTTTGTTTTTTGAGGTGTCCCATGACCAAAGAAAAGAATCCGCTCAGTGACCACAAGCGCCGCAAGGCGCAGACCATGATGGTTCACGGCGGCATGGAACGCAGCCAGCACGGGGAAACCTCAGAAGCGATCTTTTTCAATTCCGGCTTTGTCTATCCCACATCCGCCGCTGCCGAAGCGCGGTTCAAGGGCGAGGAGCCGGGCCATATCTATTCGCGCTTTTCCAACCCGACCGTTGAAATGTTCCAGCAGCGCGCGGCGCTTTTGGAAGGCGCAGAGGCTGCACGTGGCACGGCCACCGGGATGGCTGCGGTAACGACCGCGGTGATGGGCCAGGTGCGCGCAGGCGATCATGTGGTGGCGGCACGGGCGCTGTTTGGCGGCTGCCGGTTCGTGGTCGAGGATTACCTGCCGCGCTGGGGCGTGGAGTCCACGCTGGTCGATGGTCGCGACCCGGAAAATTTCGCGCGGGCCATGCGGCCCAATACAAAAGTGGTTTTCGTTGAAACGCCAACCAACCCGACGCTGGAGCTTGTCGACCTCAAGGCGGTTGCCGAAATCGCCCATGCCAATGGTGCCTTGCTGGTCGTGGACAATGTGTTTGCTACCCCGATCTGGCAGAAGCCGCTGGAGTTGGGCGCCGATCTGGTCACCTATTCGGCCACCAAGCATATCGACGGGCAAGGCCGTGCCATGGGCGGAGTGATCCTTGGAAGCAAGGCGCTTATTGAAGCCGATATTCATACGATCATCCGGCAGACCGGGCCGTCGATGAGCCCGTTTAACGCATGGGTGCTGCTCAAGGGGCTGGAGACCCTTTCGATCCGCGTGAAGGCCATGACCGAGAACGCGGCAAAGGTTGCCGATTTTCTCGCCGATCATCCCAAAGTTGAATCGCTCAGCTATCCCCATCACAAGAGCCATCCGCAATACGCGTTGGCCAAGCGCCAGATGGGGGCGGGATCGACACTAGCAGCCTTTACCGTGAAGGGCGGCAAGGAAGCCGCCTTCCGCATGGCGGATGGGCTTTCGGTGATCGCGATTTCCAACAATCTGGGCGACGCGAAATCGATCATTTCTCATCCGGCAACGACCACCCATCAGCGCTTTTCCGATGAGGCCAAGCTGGAAATGGACATTACGCCGGGGCTAATGAGACTTTCAGTGGGGTTGGAAGACGCGGACGACCTGATCGCCGATCTGGCCTTCGGGCTCGAACAGGTTTAGGTTGCGCCAGACGACGCACTGACCGGTCGGGCAGCCCATGGATTTTCGCACTATCTTTTCGGCCATTGGCGCGCTGACAGCGGCTTTGGGTGTGGCCATGTTGCTGCCCGCAATTGCCGATCTGGCCGTTGGCCGGGAAGATTGGACGGTGTTTCTCACCGCATCGCTTTTCACCACCATTATCGGAGCCGGCCTTTGGGCCTCCTCGTCGGGCGGCACGCCGGAGTTGAACCTGCGGCAAGCGTTTCTGATGACGACGCTTATTTGGGTGGTGCTGACCATATTCGGCGCGCTGCCGCTTTACATGTCGGGGCTGGGGCTGAGCATTACCGATGCCATGTTTGAAGCTATGTCGGGGATCACAACGACCGGCGCGACGGTCATTACAACGCTCGATACGGCGCCGCCGGGGGTGCTGTTGTGGCGCGGGTTGCTGCAATGGTTCGGCGGCCTCGGCGTCGTGGTAATGGCAATTGCGGTTTTGCCCATGCTCAAGGTGGGTGGAATGCAGATGTTCAAGGCCGAAGCCTTTGAGACACCCGACAAGATTTTGCCCGGAGCCACTGCAATCGCTTCGGCAATGACGATTATCTATTCGCTACTGACCTTTGCCTGCACGGTCAGTTACTGGGTGGCGGGAATGGAGCCGTTCGACGCCTTCACCCATTCGCTTTCCACCGTCGCAACGGGTGGATTTTCGACCCGCGATGCCTCGCTTGGGGCATTCGAGCAACCTGCGGTGCATTATGTGGCCATCGCGTTCATGGTTCTGGGGGCGCTGCCTTTCATCCTCTATATCGGGATATTGCAGGGGAGTTTTTCTGCACTGTGGAAGGATTCCCAGGTGCGCCTGTTTCTCTGGATCATTGGCGCGGCAACGCTTGTCATGATGCTTTACCAGATCGATCTCGATATTTCCGGCGGCGAGCTGGCGTTCCGGCAGGCGTTGTTCTCGGTGGTTTCGATCATAACGGGCAGCGGGTTCGGGATCGCCGACTTTTCGGCCTGGGGCACGTTTTCGATAGCGCTGTTTTTCATTCTCATGTTTATCGGCGGCTGCACCGGTTCGACATCGTGCGGCATCAAGATCTTCCGCTTTCAGGTGCTTGCGCGCGACCTTTATCAGCATGTGCGCCAGATCGTTTATCCCTCGATCGTTTACGTGAAGCGCTATAACAACCGCCCCCTGCCCGACAGCGTTTCGACATCGGTGCAGAGCTTTGTGTTTATCTACATTGCAAGCTTTTTCGTGTTGGCCATCCTGCTTTCAATGTCCGGCCTGGCGCCTATGGAGGCCCTGAGCGCCTCGGCCACATCAATCGCCAATGTCGGGCCGGGCCTTGGGCCGCAGATCGGTCCGGCAGGCAATTTCGCTGCGCTGAGCGATCTTACCAAATGGCTGATGACAATCGGGATGCTGGTCGGTCGCCTTGAAGTGCTCGTGATCCTCGTCCTGTTCACGCCACGCTTCTGGAAGGCGTGAACGGCGCCCTTTGCTGGAAGCGCTTCTATTCCGCTGGCGCCATCGGGTTGGCGTCATGGTGACGGCCTGCCAGCATTTCCCGCCATGTCAGAGCGTTCTTTGTCAGGAACGCCCAGCGCAAGAAGGCACCGACATCAGCCCCAACCCCGAGCATCGCCGGAACAAGGAACAGGACCAGAAGCGTTGCTGCGCCGAGACCTGAAACGATGGTGACGGCCATGGGGATAAGGAACTGGGCAACAAGGCTCTGCTCAAAGATCAGTGGCAATAGGCCCCCTATGGTGGTGAGGGAGGTGAGGATCACAGCGCGGAGACGATCACGCGAGGCGCCAATGGCCGCTTCGCGCAGCCCCTGCCCTTCGGCCAGTCGCTCGTTCATCCGCGCGATCAGCACAATCGAGGCGTTGACCAGAATACCGGCCAGCCCGAGCATGCCCATCATCGATACGACGGTCAGGTTATGGCCCAGGAGGTAGTGGCCCCAGACAGCCCCGGCGACGCCGAAGGGAATGATGACCATGACGGCAAGCGGAGTAAACCAGGACGCAAACATCCATGAGATGATGATGTACATGACCGCCAGCGCGAACATGGCGCCCATGCCGAGATCGGCAAAGGCTGCATTCTGTTCGGCGCGGCGTCCGCCGAACTCATAGCTGATGCCATAGCGACTGGTGATGGCAGGCAAATAGTCGGACTCCAAACGCGCCAGGATTTCGGCATTGTCGACACCTTCGGCCACATTGGCGCGCACAGAGACCGCTGTACGGCCATCCTCGCGAATGATGAAGCGGAAGTTCTGGGATTCCGAGAAGGTAACGATAGAACTGAGCGGCACATAGGCGCCGCTCGGTGCCTTCACCCACATGTCGCGTAAAGCGGCGGATCCGCTCGTGAGATCGTTGCGGACGAGACGCACGGATATTTCTTCTTCATGGGCGGCTATGGTGCCGACATTGCGTCCCTCGAACGCATCGCGCACCTGAGCGCCGAGCGTGGTGAGATCGAACCCGAGCGCGGCACCGCGCGCATTGAGGTTCATGATGAGTTCGGGGCTGCCGTAAAACAGGGTATCGGAGGCGGAATCGACTTCCGGGAAGCCCTCAAGAATATCCTGGAGGTCTTCAGATGCCTGTTTGAGAATTGTCGGGTTGGCCCCGATGAAGCGCACATCGACAGCCGCGCCTTGCGGGCCACCGCGCGATTCCCGAACGCCGATGCTTTCAACGCCGGAGACCGACGGCAAGTTATCGCGCAGCGCCTGTGTGATGGCCGGGGTACGGACCGTGCGCTCTTCGGACGGCGTCAGATAGACATTGAAGTTGGCTTGGCCTTCTTCCAGATCGAGGCTGGCATAGGTTGTGACGAGCAATTGTTCGCCATTTGGTGCCAGTTCGGCTTCGGTGTCGTTCACCGCCGCCTCAATGTCCAGAATAATATTGGCCATTTCTTCCTGCGGGGTGCCTGCCTGAAAGCGCGCA
Source organism: Pelagibacterium lentulum (assembly GCF_003992625.1). GTDB lineage: Bacteria > Pseudomonadota > Alphaproteobacteria > Rhizobiales > Devosiaceae > Pelagibacterium > Pelagibacterium lentulum. Next base: position 26,300 of record NZ_RZMW01000009.1, read on the forward strand.
ATGACGTTAAAACTTTCCGCTTCCGCCGTTGGGAAGAAATCGAACCGGAGCTGGCCGGACATATAGATGCCAGCAGCGCCCATGGTGAATGCCAGCGCTATGGCAATCGTGAGATAGCGCCATGAATAGGACCATTGGGCGAGCGTGCCGAACATACGGTCCCGGAAGAAATCAAAGCCTGCATCAAAGCGGCGTCGGAAAGGACCGGGGCGCTTGCGTTGTTTTGGCAGCGCATGGGAGAGGTGCCCCGGCAGAATGAAAAAACTCTCCAGAAGGCTGGCGGCCAGTACGGCGATCACGACAACCGGCAATGTCGCCATGATCTGCCCGACCACATCGCCCACCAGCCAGATCGGCGCGAAAGCCGCCATTGTGGTCAGCGCGGCCGCAACAATGGGGGCGGCCATGCGCCCTGCCGCCTGAATGGCCGCCTCGGATCGCGATAGCCCTTGTTGATAGAGCGTCGAAGTGTGTTCGCCCACAACGATGGCGTCGTCCACAATAATGCCGAGGACCATCATGAGCGCGAACATGGAAATCATGTCGATGGTCAGGCCCATGACGTAGATCGCGCCAAGCGTACCGGCAATGGCAACCGGTATGCCCACGGCAACCCAGATCGCCACGCGCCCGTCGAGAAACACGAACAGCACGATCAAGACGAGGATCAGGCCCGCAAGCCCGTTATCGACGAGCAAGGCAAGGCGCTGATTGACCTGTTCCGCCGCTGCATCGAAAACGACAGCGTTCAGCGATTGCGGCAATGTGGGCTGAAGCTGTTCGACATAAGCCTGCACGGCCTCATAAGTCGTGACGGTATCGGCACTTGCTGAACGCGACACCTGCAGCTTGATCGCCGGTTCGCCCCGCATATAGCCGAGCGGCGTATCGGGATCGAACGTATCGGTGACGGTTGCGATGTCGCCAAAGGTGAGCGTTTGACCTGTGCTCGATGAGAATACCTCGGTCTGCTCGATCTGTCGGACCGACAGTTCGCGCGCTGCGGCGCGGATCTGGGCATCGAAATCGCCTGAAAGCGACCCGGAGGGCTGGTCCGAGAAATTGGGCGAAAGCGCATTGGCAAGGTCGGCCAGCGTCAGCCCCAATTGGCGCAGATGGGCATCGTCAACCACAATGCGCAATTGCCGGTCGCGATAGCCTGTAAACTCCACCCGGTCGACCCCGGCCGCTAACAGCCCATCGCGGATTTCGCGCGCGTATTGGCGAAGGGCTTCCTCCGGGAACGGCCCTGAAATGGCGATAGCGGCAACAGGGTCGAAAAAGCGACGCGCGGAAACCGATGGCGTATCGGCGCTCGAGGGCAGATTGTTGACCGATGCGACAGCTGTTTGCACCTGCCGTTCGGCTGTCTGCATGTCAACGGTACGCTCGAAATTGACCGTGATATTGGCACGGCCCTCCCGCGCAAAGGACTCCATGCCGATGACGCCATCAATCGAGCTTATTGCCGGTTCGACAAGCAGAAGAATATTGCGTTCGACGTCTTCGGCCGATGCCCCGCTCCAGCCGATTGAAATCGTCACCGAGCGTGTTTCGGTATTGGGCATCAACTGCCGGTTGAGATTGTTGACACCCCAGAGCCCGAACAGAACGAACAGGATCATGAACAGGTTCGCGGCATTGCGATGGCGGACAAAAAGCGCGATTAACCCGCGCGAGGCTTCCGGAGATGGGCGCATCAATTGCCTCCTGGCCGCCCACCGCCACCGGGGCCACCCCCCCAGCCACCCGGACCACCCGATTGCGGCTCATCCTCACCCTCCACGCGTACCGCCACGCCATTGCCCGCCTGCGAGATCCGGGAGGTGATGATCCGCTCGCCCTCATCCGGATTTGCCGAGACGATCAATTGCGCATTGTCGCGGGCCAGGATGCGAACGGGCACCGACGCCATGCGATCATCGCGGATGACATAGACATGGTTGTCGTTGTAAACGGCGGTTTCGGGCACGCGCAGCGTGTTTTCGTAGGTGATGCCTTCGATCTTGACCGAGACGAACGTGCCAGGCCGCAGCATTTGGGCGCCCTCGGCATCGAGCCGGGCCAGCAGGGTAACGCCGCCGGTCGCAGCATCGACTTGCGGTGCCGTACGGCTGATGGTGCCGGAAACCGTTATGGGCTCCGGGTCGAGATCCCAAGTGACAGCGAGGGGACGATTGGCAAGACCGGCAGCGACAAGTTCGCCATATTGCCGATCGGAAATCGTGAAATTCACGTCGAGCGCAGCGGTATCATAGAGCCCACCGATCACATCATTTGCGCTGATATAGCCGCCCGGGGTGATCGACTGCTCGGTTACGATGCCGGTGAAAGGCGCTGTAATTTCGGTATTGGCGAGATCGCGTTCGGCCACTTCAACCTGATAACGGGCGCGTTCAATCAGTGCTGTCTGTCGTGTGATCTGGGCGGAAAGCGTGAAAAGGTTGGTCTCGCGCTGGTTGAGTGCCTGACTGCGCTCGGACACGGTCAATGCGCGTGTATCGACGGTTTGCTGGGTGACCGAGCCGCTGGCGAGCAGCGAGCGGGCGCGTTCAAGATCGGTCCGGGCGGTTTCAAGCGCCTCGCTGGCCGCTTCGATATTGCGCTCTTCAAGCGCATGGGCTTGCTCGGCCTCGCGCAGAGCAAGTTCTGCATCGGCCAGATTGGCACGCGCTTCAAGCAAGGCACCTTCATAGGCAAAAGGGTCAATGCGGGCGAGAACATCCCCCGCCTCGACAAGTCCACCAAGCGTGAAATCGGGCGATACTTCCACAACGCGTCCCTGAACCTGCGCACGCAGATCGATCGTACGCGCGGCAGCGATCTGGCCGTAGGTCGAAATGCTGGCGGTGTGGGCGTCATACTCCACATCCTGCACCGTAACGGTGAATGTACGCTCAATGTTCTGACGCGAGGGCGGCGCGGGGCGCTGATTGACCAGCGACCAGACGTAAAGCCCGGTCCCGACAAGAACTGCAATTGCGACAAGAATGCGCGCCAATGCGCTCAGCAGGCCGAAGCGCCGGCGCGGTCGGTCCTCAGTGGTCTGAGGCTGTGAAGGGGGCGTATGATTCAGCGTATAGCTGGAACCGCTCGACTTATCCAAAGGGCCAAATCCTTGCTGCCACATCATATGGCTGGCGTCTGGCCGGAGGTGCGATTATCGCGAGGACGCACGTTTCCGGGACAGACCTGAAAGGCTTATGGGCCCAATGGCCCTTCGCTACAGTTAAACTTAACTGCGTCGGGACAATGGCTCAAATGAACTTTTCGCAAGGGTTGGAAAGGTTTGGGCGCCCGCGCAGGTTTCTTCCCCGTTTTCCGGGCGCCCACAAACGATCAGAACTGATTTGGATTGAAGGTATATTGACTCGAGCAGAACTCGCACACGACCTCAATTTCTCCATCGACCACCATGTCCGCGCGTTCTTCCGCGGAAAAGCCAAGGATCATGGCTTCAACCCGTTCGGGTGAACAGGTGCAGCGCTCCGTAAGACTCTGAGGTTCGAAAACCCGTACGCCGGTTTCGTGATAGAGCCGGAACAACAGGCGTTCGGAAGAAAGGGCGGGATCGGCCAGTTCTGCGTCGGTAAGCGTATCGAGCAGAGCCTTGGCTTCGGTCCAGCCATCGTTTTCGACAAAATCGGGATCGGCTGTCGCATCGTTCTCATAATCGCCATCGCCGGGCAGATCGGGCATCTGGGCGATACCGCTTTCCGGCAGATGCTGAAGCAGAACGCCGCCGGCACGCCAGCTTGAGCCAGGCTTGCCGCGTTCGGAAAATTCGGCAACGGTGAGGCGTACGCGGGTCGGAATCTGCTCGGACTGCATGAAATAGGTATGGGCGACTTCTTCCAGCCCCTCCCCTTCGAGCGCTACGATGCCTTGATAGCGGTCCATATGGACACCCTGATCCACCGTCAGGGCGAGAACACCTTTGCCAAGAAGATCCTGGGGCTTGGTGTGCCCGGCGGCAATTGCCGCATCAAGCGCTTCAGCATCAAAGCGGGCATAGGCGCGCAACCCATCCGGCGTGTCGAAATCGACAACCAGCAGGTTGACCGGACCATCGGTGCGCGATTGCAGGATGAACCGACCCTCAAATTTCAGGCTGGTGCCGATCAGTGCGGCAAGCGTTATCGCTTCGCCAAGAAGGCGCGCCACCGGTTCGGGATAATTGTGGCGGTTGATAATGACATCAAGCGCGGCGCCAAGGCGCACGACGCGCCCGCGGCAATCGAGCCCTTCAAGCGTGAAGGGCACCGCAACATCATCACCGCTTTCGGGCCGGTCGAGCCCGAATTGTTCAAGGGAGCTTTCAGACATTTAGATGCTTTCGATTCCGAAGGCCCAGCACAGAATGGCCTTCTGGACGTGAAGGCGGTTTTCCGCCTCGTCAAACACAACAGATTGCGGCCCGTCGATTACCTGATCGGTGACTTCATCGCCGCGATGGGCAGGAAGGCAGTGCATGAACAGCGCATCGGGTCGCGCGTGAGCCATCAAAGTGGGATTGACCTGATAGGGTTTCAAGATGCGGCGGCGCTCGCCCTCATCGGTGTCCCCCATGGACACCCATGTATCGGTAATTACAAGATCGGCATCCGTCACCGCTTCGACCGCATCGGTACCAAGCGTTACCGCAGCGCCGACTTCGGCGATGTCAGACAAAAGCCCCTGATCGGGCCAGTATTGCTTGGGGCAGGCAATCGCAAGGGTGGAGTCAAAAAGCGCAGTCGCGTGGACCCACGAGGCCAGCACGTTGTTGCTATCACCAACCCAGACGACTTTCTTGCCAGCGAGCGGGCCGCGATGCTCCTCATAGGTCATGATGTCGGCCATCACCTGACAGGGATGTGAGCGGCGGGTCAGCCCGTTGATGACCGGCACGCTGGAGGCGCTGGCAAGATCGAGCAGATCGTCATGGGAAAGGATGCGGATCATGATCGCATCGACATAGCGGCTCATCACGCGCGCGGTATCTTCGATGGTTTCCTCGCGGGCGAGCTGCATTTCCTGGCCGGTGAGCATCAGGGTCTGGCCGCCGAGCTGGCGCATGCCAACATCGAAGGAAACGCGGGTGCGGGTGGATTGGCGCTCAAAGATCATCGCCAGAACCTTGTCTTTGAGCAGTTCGGGGCGCTCGCCGTCCTTGAGGCGCGCCTTGATGTCATGGGCGAGATCGAGAATGGTCCGCAGCGTTTCGTGCGAAAAATCTTTCAAATCCAGAAAATGTCTGGCCTGTCCGGTCATGATGATCGGTCCTGAAACAATGATTTTGGGATACGCTGCCCTTATTGGGCAGCGCTTGACGTCTCGGCCTGATATTCGGCCAAGGCATCGGTGATGATGGTAATGGCTTCGTCGATCTCCGCTTCCGTGACGATCAACGGAGGCAGGAGCCGCAAGACATTGTCGCTTGCTGCAACAGTGAGCAGCTTGTGATCGCGCAGGCGCACCACAAAATCGCGCACGGGCGGCGTGATCTTGACCCCGGCGAGCAGTCCCTTGCCGCGCACTTCGGTCACGAGGTCGGGATATTTCTGCGTCAGTTGCTGCAGTTTCCAGGCCAAGACCTTGCCCATCTCTTCCACATGTTCGATGAAGCCAGGTGAAAGGATGCGGTCCAGTACGGCATTGCCCACCGTACAGGCAAGCGGATTGCCGCCATAGGTGGAGCCATGCGTGCCGGGCACCATGCATTTGGCAACCTCTGCCGTGGCAAGGCAAGCACCGAGCGGAAAGCCACCGCCAATGGCCTTGGCAATCGTCATGATGTCGGGCTTGACGCCTGAAAACTCATGCGCAAAAAGGCGCCCCGTCCGGCCCATGCCACACTGGACTTCATCAAAGATCAAAAGCAGGCCGTGCTTATCACAGAGCGCGCGCAATCCCCTGAGATAGGCATCGGAAAATGCGGTAACGCCCCCCTCGCCTTGCACCGGCTCGATAAGGATCGCTGCCGTCTTGTCATCGATCAGAGCGGCAACAGCATCGAGATCGCCGGGCTGTGTGTGCTTGAAGCCGGGCATGGGGCCGAAGCCTTCGGTATAGGACGGATTGCCGGCGGCTGCGATAGTCGCAATGGTGCGGCCGTGGAACGAGCCGGTAAAGCCGATAATATCGACCCGATCCTTTTCGCCCTTGTCCCAGAAGTAACGGCGCGCTGTCTTGATCGCACATTCGAGCGCCTCGGCGCCCGAATTGGTAAAGAATACAGCATCAGCAAATGTCGCATCGACAAGCCGCTGAGCCAGTCTTTCCTGTTCGGGAATCTGGAAGATATTGGAGACATGCCAGAGCTTGTCGGCCTGCTCTTTAAGCGCATTGACAACATGGGGATCGCCATGGCCCAGAGCATTGACTGCAATACCGGAACTGAAATCGAGATATCGCGTGCCGTCCTCCGTGAACAGTCGCATACCCTCGCCCCGCACAAAGGCGAGTTCGGACCGGGCATACGTGCCATAAAGCGCAGACATGATTGCAATACCTTTTGCAGTTGAAAGAAGCGGGAACCAACCCCAAAACGAAAAGCGTGCCCGGTTGAAACAGGGGCACGCCATACAGTTTGTGCTTATGCGTCGCATGGGCCGAAAAGTCAATCTTTTGCCCCGGCCTCCCGCTTGCTTACCGACGGGGTTCCGCTGACTCAACCGTGCCACATTCTGGAGCTAGAAAAATGCGCGACACGCCAATATGTGCACATCGGGCAACAAAGATGGGCAATTGCGCATCCGTCCAAGTTTAGGTGGGATAAACCGGGGAAAGTTCTTTTCCATATCTTGAAACCATTTCCCGCCACTGTGTAGGATGGCTGTCATTGGGAACACGACATCTCGTGTGGCGGACCCCACCAGCATACGACACATAGTATGTGAACTGCCAACATGTCTTGGCGGTACGTATTCGGACTCTATTTGAACGCAAGTGGTTTTGGAGCTCAAAGCATGACCTGGACAGACGAGCGCGTTGCGCTTTTGAAAAAGCTCTGGATGGAAGGCTTGAGCGCGAGCCAGATCGCAGCGGAATTGAGCGGCGGGGTGACGCGCAATGCCGTTATCGGCAAGGTACACCGGCTGAAACTTTCGGCACGGGCCAAGCCGACAAACGTTGCTCCGCGCGCAAAGGCACCGCGCCCATCGGCGCCGCGCCGTCCGTCTTCGGGCGGCGGCGGCATCAGCAGGACCGCCACCACAAGCGCTACCAACGCCTCCAGCCAGCGCCGCACCACGGCAGCCCCGACCCTTGGCGCGACCGCGCTCAAAATGGACATGGCGCCAGAAATGGAACTGGAAGTTTCGGCCAAAACCGCCGATTTGATCATTCCGGTTGAAGAGCGCGTTTCGCTGCTGCAACTCACAGAGAAGACCTGTAAGTGGCCAATTGGCGATCCGATGAACCCAGACTTCCATTTCTGCGGCCGGCACTCGGACGAAGGCAAGCCTTATTGCGAATTCCATTCGCGTCGCGCCTATCATCAGATCGAGCGCAAGAAGAGATAAATTCACAGGCCGGGGCACAAATTGCGCCCCGAACTTTTTCTCCACGCTTAGGGAACGGGCGCCGCCGAAACGGTCCCTTTTCTTTTGAATGGCAGGGCAGGTTTTGGGCGAGTATCTGAGCCATTTCCTGATTGTATTTGCCGGCGGGGCAATCGGGGGCATTGCGCGACTGCTGATCTCGAACAATGTTGCGGCCCGGTTCGGCCACGCGGCCTATGGCACCTTTGCTGTCAACGTCAGCGGCGCGACGCTTATCGGCATCGGTGCCGGCCTTATCGGTGCTCCAAGCTCCAGCCCGGCGAATTTCTTGTGGCTACTGCTGATTTCAGGAGTCCTGGGTAGCTATACTACCGTTTCCTCGTTTTCGCTTCAGACTCTGCAACTGTTCCACGACAAGCGGACCAGCGCAGCCATGCTCAACATCGTCGGTTCGTTTATGGCATGCATCGGCGCGGCGGCTATCGCGTGGTGCTTGACGCTTATCTTGAGCGGCGGCACGCAATGGTGATCCCGAGAGCGGACATTATTGCAGCAGCCGGACTGGGCAGCGCCTTGGGCGCTGTCGTGCGTTACGGGATCGCCGTTGTGGTTGTCGCTGCCGATCCTGTGGGGTTTCCGTGGGCAACTCTGTTGGCGAACGGATTGGGGTCGCTGCTGATCGGATTTATCGCAGCGGCGGGCGCACCTTATGGACGCTGGCCGCTTTCTGAGCCGATGCGCCATTTTCTCGTAACGGGATTTTGCGGCGGCTTTACCACCTTCTCGATCTTCAGCCTTGAAATGATCTCACTTGCTGCAGGCGGTGCAGCAGGCCTTGCCGCAGGCTATCTTGCCGCCTCGCTCATCATCTGGATGGCCGGGGTCTGGCTTGGCTGGACCCTGGGCGAACGGCTTTAGATCAAGTCCGCTTTTTACAGAAGCGCAAGCTGATTTAAGTCTCTGTCTGGTCGCGTGTCCGAACCGTAAAACCGCCTTCACATTTGCTGGAAACGCTCCCAGCGCTACTTGAATTTTTCGTCGAATGAATAGCCTGCACCACGCACGGTACGGATAGGGTCAGACGAGCGGCCGGGATTGATGGCCTTACGCAGGCGACCGATATGCACATCGACGGTGCGATCATCGACGTAAACGTCCGTGCCCCAGACGCCATCGAGCAATTGCTCGCGGCTATAGACGCGACCAGGATGGCCCATGAGATATTCGAGCAGACGATATTCGGTGGGGCCAAGATGAAGTTCACGTCCTGCACGGCGCACACGATGGGTGGTGCGATCGATCTCGATATCACCGGCTTTCAGCACGGTCGCCACAAGATGTGGATTTGAGCGGCGCAAAAGCGCATTTATACGCGCCAGCAATTCGGGCAGCGAAAAGGGCTTTACCACATAGTCGTCCGCGCCTGTGGCAAGGCCGCGCACACGCTCTTCCTCTTCGCCGCGGGCGGTAAGCATGATGATGGGCACAGTGGCTGTTTCCTCGCGCGCCCGCAGGCGGCGACAGATTTCAATGCCGGATGTGCCGGGCAGCATCCAATCGAGGAGAATGATGTCGGGCCTGCCTTCGGCGATCCTGACGCCGGCTTCTTCGGCATCTTCGGCGGTATCGACCGCAAAACCTTCCGCTTCGAGATTGTAGCGCAGAAGTTCGATCAGATCGGCTTCGTCTTCGACGACAAGAACCCGTGCGTTCATCGTTCAGGCCTAACTCTTGATCTGCTTACGTTTGAGGTCGTCGATATCGGCGGTCATTGTGTTGCCTGTGGCAAGGAAATATGCCTGCTCGGCAATATTGGTGGAGTGATCGCCCACGCGCTCGAGATTCTTGCCACAGAACAAAAGGTGGGTACACATGGTGATGTTGCGCGGGTCTTCCATCATATACGTCAGAAGTTCGCGGAAGAGCGAAACATAAAGTGCATCGACCTCGGTATCGCGCTCGACAACATCGATAGCCACGTCCTTGTCGCGTGCAGCAAAGGCATCAAGCGCATTCTTGACCTGGCGGAGCGCCAGTTCGCCCATATGGCGCAAGCCATTCTTGAACTGGCTGGACATGGCCAGACCCTCAATCTGGGTCGACCGCCGCGCAGTCGATTTGGCCATGTCGCCAATGCGCTCAAGATCGTTGGCAACGTGGATGGAAGCAATGACAAGCCGAAGATCGGCAGCCATGGGCTGGCGGCGCGCGATGATGGAGACGGCCATTTCATCGATCTGGCGCTGCACGGCATCGACCTTTTTGTCGGCGGCAACGGTTGCCCGAGCGAGTTCGTGGTCGGAACGGATGAGGGCGTCGGTGGCGTTGGAGATGGCCTTTTCGACCAGCCCACCCATCTCGGAGATCGAACGGGCGAGTTCGGTCAACTCGTCTTCATAAGATTTGACGGTGTGTTCGCTGGTCTGGGGCACGGCATTATCCTTGGATTCAGGGTCACAGCCCCATATTTTAGACGCAAATTAGTTCGCCCTGCCAACGCTTCTATGACAATCGAATGACACTTGTGTGACAGTGGAAAACCCTGTCAGCCTTGAGAAAAATCAGCGTGGCAGCAGGATTTCCACGCGCGTGCCCTCGCCCAATTTCGATCTGATCGACATCTGGCCATGGTGGCGCGCAACGATGTGCTTGACGATGGCGAGGCCAAGGCCGGTGCCCTTCTTTTTGCGGCTGGAGTCGGCATCGACGCGATAGAAGCGCTCGGTCAGGCGCGGGACGTGTTCCTCGGCAATGCCGGGTCCGTAATCGGTGACGATAATGCCAAGATGATCGCCCGAGCGGCCCATATCGGGCACCAGAGCAATATCGACTTTCTTGCCGCTGCCGCCATATTTGATGGCATTGTCGAGGAGATTTTCCACGACCTCGAACAGTTCCTGACGGTCCCCCACCGCCGACAGGCTTTGCTTGGGCAGTTCGAGATTGAGCACGACCCCGGCTTCGCTGGCGCGGGCCTCAAGCGATTCCGCGACTTCACGCACCAGCAGATCGAGATTGACGCTTTCGGTCGGCTTGACGTGCTGGCGCAGTTCGATACGCGAGAGCGATAGCAGGTCGTCGATCAGGCCGGACATACGCTCGGACTGCGATTTCATAATGCCAAGGAACCGCGCACGAGCCATTTCATCGCGTGCGGCAGGACCTTGCAGCGTCTCGATAAACCCCATCAGCGAGGTCAGTGGCGTGCGCAATTCATGGCTGGCATTGGCGATGAAATCGCCACGCATCTTGTCGATGCGCTTTTGTTCTGTGAGGTCGTAAAGCGTGATGACCAGAAAAAGCGGCGCGGCATCGGGCACCGGCCTGTATGGCACCACCGAGGCGCGATACCAGGTCTCGTTGGGCACGGTGAGGTGCAGTTCGGCTCGCTGGTTCTCGCCGGTCTCAAACGCCTTGTCGATCGCCTCGACGAGTTCGGGATTACGCAGGGTGAAGGCCAGAGGATCGCCTTCGCGAGCGCGGGGAAATTGCATCTGCGCTGCCGGGTTGCAATAGGCGAGCACCGCGCGCTCGTTGATAACGAGGCAGGGTTCGGTCAGCGTATCGGCAAAACGGGTGACGGATGGATCGAGATCGGGATCGGCATCTTTGGCCAGGGTGCCGTCGTCGCTTTTCATGCCGGACCTTGCTGCAATGGTGGTGATGATGGACATGGCTGCGATAATCAGCACGCCTTCCATGACTTCAAGGCGTCCCAAAGCCACAAGCGCGACGGCCAGCACGACAGCAGCCCCGCCCACAAGCATGGGCGGGCTCCATACACCGCGCGGGATGCGTGGTGATTTGCCTGAAAGCGCCGGTTGTGTCTTCATAACCAGAGAATCATCCATCATGGCGAAAGCGCATATCCTGCTCTTATGACACTTCAATGATGAATGTCACAATTGCCCGATGGCTTTTGCCCAAACCGGTCAAGTGCGTGAGTAACCTGCAATGGAAAACTTCGATCTCGAAAATCCCGAACTGCCCAAAGCGATCAAGGGTGCGGCGTTTGGAAGTGGGAACTATCCTTACGACAAGCCGCTCAAGAACAAGGATTACAAGCGGCAGCTTCGGGCGCTGCAGATCGAACTTGTAAAGCTGCAAGCGCATCTTCTGGCGACTAACGAACGGGTTTTAGCACTGTTCGAGGGACGCGATGCCGCCGGCAAGGGCGGCACGATCAAGCGGTTTTTGGAAAATCTCAACCCCCGAAATGCCCGCACGGTAGCGCTCCCCAAGCCTTCGGACCGCGAGGTAACGCAATGGTATTTCCAGCGCTACGTCACGCAGATGCCTGCCGGGGGCGAGATCGCTCTGTTTGACCGCTCCTGGTACAACCGGGCGGTTGTTGAACCGGTGATGGGCTTTTGCACACCGGAACAAACTGCCTCCTTTCTGCGCGAGGCGCCCCCATTTGAGCGCATGATCGCCGAGGAAGGCATTCATATGTTCAAGTTCTGGCTGGAGATCGGGCGGGAAATGCAACTCAAGCGCTTTCACGACCGCAGGCATGACCCGGTCAAGGTCTGGAAGCTCTCGCCGGTCGATATGAAGGCGCTGGGGCTTTGGGACGAATATACAGTAGCGCGCAACCGCATGTTTACCGAGACCGATACGCCGGACACGCCCTGGACGGTGATCCGCGCCAATGACAAGAAGCGCCTGCGTATAGCCGCGATCCAGAGCGTGCTCTGGAGCATCGACTACAAAGACAAGAGCTTTTCGGCCATCGGGGAAATCGATCCGCAGATCGTGATGTCAGCAGAAGGCTTTCTTGCCCGGCACGGATAGGGTAAGGGCTGGCATACAAGATTGCTCAAGGGAGGCAGCGCGACGTGGGCCGGATCGTTTCTATTGGCGAATGTATGGTGGAATTGAGCGGGGGCGAAGGCGGCATGTACCGGCTCGGCTTTGCCGGAGATACACTTAATTCCGCCTACTATCTGAAAGCCCGGCTCGGCGAGAACTGGCAGGTGGATTATTTCACCAGCGTTGGCGACGACCTTTATTCGAGCCAGATGGTCGATCACATCGGCAAATGCGGGATCGGGACCGGCCATATTGCCCGCCTCAAGGGCAAACGCGCCGGTCTTTACATGATCCATCAGGCCGAGGGCGACCGGCATTTCACCTATTGGCGCGACACGTCCGCGGCCAAGACGCTAGCCGATGACCCTGCCCGGCTGGAAACCGCGCTTGACGGTGCGGACGTGATCTATTTTTCGGGCATCACGCTGGCAATCCTTTCCGATGCGGCGCGGCAGACATTACTCGCGGCAATTGGCGACAAACGCGAGCGCGGTGTGAAGGTGTGCTTTGACCCCAATATCCGCCCTGCCCTCTGGGCCAGCAAGGATGCGGTGCGCGCGGCGCTTATGGCAGCCGCCAGGGTTTCAACGATCGTTTTACCCACCCATGAAGATGAGGTGCCCTATTTCGAGGATGCCAATGCCAGGGCGACGCTTGAACGCTATATGGATGCGGGGGTGAGCGAGGTCGTAGTCAAGAACGGTTCGGACCCGGCCCTGATCGGCGCCGACGGTCAATTGTTCGAGGTTTCGGCAAGCAACGTCGAAACGGTCGTCGATGCCACAGGCGCTGGCGACAGCTTTAATGGCGGCTATATCGCCGCGCGGCTTAACGGCGTCGATCCCGAAGCGGCGGGCAAAGCCGGTCATGCGACCGCTGCCATCGTCATCGGCCATCATGGGGCTCTGGTGCCGCGGGACGTGTTGGGCTGATTGGGCCAGCAGACAACCTCAGTAGGCCCGGCCGGAATTGGCCTCCATGTAAGCGATTTCCTCTGGCGTCGACTCCCGGCCCAGCGCCTTGTTGCGGAAGGGAAACCGGCCGAACAGGGCAATCGTTTCGTGATGCGCGAGCGCATAAGGCAGATATTCGTCATTGCCCAGGGCTTTGAAAAGCCTGACGGACTCTTCCTGGATAACGAGCGATTCGGCATGCTGGAACGGCATATAGACAAACAGCCGGTGGTTCACGTCCATCGGCTCATTCAGCCCTTGCGCGATGAGTTCCTGAGCCAGAACCAAAGCCATCTTGTCACAGTCAAAGGCGCGTGCTTGCCCGCGATAGAGCTGACGTGAAATCTGGTCGAGCAGAATGAGTTCGGCAACGCGGCCATCGGGTGTTTGCCGCCATTGCCAAAGCTCGCCCCTTTCAGCTTCTGCATGAATATCGCGCAACTGCTCATGAACCTTGCGGTCGAAATCTTCCGCGCCCATGAACCAGTCTTCAGGACCATGCTCGACGAACCAGAAATCATGAACCTCTTGTGCAGTCTGGGCCATTTCTTTTTCCTTTTGTCATGCGCGCGGGTGGCAGAATTTGTTTCGCGCGGCGATACTTGCGCGACGTGGGAAATGATTCTCCCGCAAAACGCGATTGGAGACTATCCGCGATATGGTTGCCTGGTCCAGCCAGCAAGATCAAGCGCTCAAGGCCGTGGCGGCCTGGCTCAAAGACAAGGACGGCCCACAGGTCTTTCGGTTGTTCGGGTGGGCGGGTACAGGTAAATCCACGCTCGCGCGACATCTGGCGAAAGACGTCAAGTCCGTCAAATATGCTGCCTTTACCGGCAAGGCCGCGCTGGTGATGCGCAAGCGGGGCTGCAAGGGCGCGTCCACAATCCATTCGCTGATCTATACGCGCATTGCCGAAAAAGAGGGTGAACCGCGCTTCGTGCTCGACCCCGAATCTGCTGCGGCGGATGCCGATCTCATCGTGATCGATGAGGTTTCAATGGTCGATGAGGTCCTGGGCACCGATCTTTTGAGCTTTGGCACAAAGGTGCTGGTGCTTGGCGACCCGTTCCAATTGCCGCCGGTGCAAGGAGAGGGCTTTTTCACCGCGCAGGACCCCGACATCATGCTGACGGAAATTCACCGGCAGGCGGCGGATAATCCCATCGTGCGGCTTTCGCTCGATATTCGCGAAGGTGGCGGGCTCGATTACGGCATCTATGGGGATAGCAAAGTCGTATCACGGCGCGACGTCGATCAGGCCGAAGTTCTCACGGCCGATCAGGTGCTTGTGGGGCGCAACAAGACGCGGCTCGATTACAACAATCGCATTCGCGAATTGAAGGGCCTGCCCGTTGAGGTTCCCGTAAAGGGCGACCGGCTCGTATGCCTGCGCAACAACCCACAAAAGCGACTGCTCAACGGGCAGATATGGATGCTCAACGCGATCAAGAAACGCTCATCGGGCACGCTGGAAATGGTGATCGACCCCGAAGATGCGGACCGGACGTCTGTGCAGACCAAAGTGCGCACGCATCGGAGCTTTTTCACCGGCGAGGACGCGGAAATGAGCTGGCAGATGCGCCGCCAGTATGACGAATTCACCTATGGCTACTGCCTGACGGTGCATAAATCGCAGGGCAGCCAGTGGGACCATGTGTATCTGTTCGACGAGAGTTTCGTCTTTCGCGAGGAGGCGCGCCGCTGGCTCTATACCGGTCTGACCCGTGCGGCTGAACGCATTACCGTTGTGCGGTAAGGGCTGTTTCAGCCGGCGCGTTGGCCGGTTTCAACGATTTTTGCAGTCTCTTCGCTCAGGGCTTCGGTCTTGCGGCGCGGGGTCGTGAGCGGCGTGGGCACCGGGCCATCGGTATTGGATTGCAGCAGTTCGGCGCCCGCCATCATGCCACCGGTGATCTGCAACTCGAACCGCTCAAGATCGCGTTGACGTGTTTCAGCGACAAGCTCGGCGGCTTCTTCGGGATCAACGCCCAACGCAATCAGGGCCTGCTCGCCAAAAGCAAGCGCGGATTCGAGTGTTTCGCGAATTTGATAGTCCACCCCGATCTTGACGAGTTTTAGGGCATGGCCACGGTCGAAGGCGCGCACGTAAAGCTGCGAGAGGGGGCAATGACTCTTGACGTGTTCAGCGATCTTGAGCGCGTCTTCGGGATTGTCGATGCAGACCAGAATTGCCCGCGCCGTTTCGGCCCCGGCGGCGTGGAGAATGTCGGGCCGGGTGCCATCGCCATAATAGACCTTGAAGCCGAACCGGGCGGCCGCCTGGATCATTTCCACGTCATTGTCGATTATCGATACATCGACGCCGCGCGCCAATAGCGGCTGGGAGGCAAGCTGCGCAAACCGGCCAAAGCCGATTATCAAGACCGTGCCGGACAGACCGTCGGCGACATCGACCCCATCGAGACTTTGTTCAGCGCGTGGCATGAGCCGGTTCATAGCGATGATGGCAAGCGGCGTCAGGATCATCGAAATAATGACGATGGTTGTCAGGATGGCGTTCATTTCCGCATCGATGATGCCAGCCGTCGCGGCGGCGGCAAAAAGCACGAAGGCAAATTCACCACCCTGCGCCATCAGCACCGAGCGCTCGAACGCCTCAGGGTGGTTGGAGCGCAAAAGCCGGGCAATGCCATAAATGCCGGCGAATTTTATGACCATGTAAACACACACGGCCAGCACGATGAACCCGTAATTTGCGGCGATGACCGTGAGATCGAGCGACATGCCAACGGCGATGAAGAACAAGCCCAGCAAGATGCCGCGGAAAGGCTCGATATCGGCTTCAAGCTGATGGCGAAAGGTGGATTCGGATAGCAACACACCCGCCAGAAACGCGCCCATAGCCATAGACAACCCGCTGATATCCATGGCGAGTGCCGAACCGAGAACTACAAGAAGCGCGGCCGCGGTCATGACTTCGCGCGCACGAGCGTTGGCCAGGATACGGAACAGGGGATTGAGCAGGAACCGCCCTACGATCACCAACCCGGCAATGGCGCCGACCGCTATGGCAATGTCGGTTACGCGCTGGGCTATGGTAACGTCTTCAGCCTGGGGTGCCATGAAGGCGACGAAGGCCAGAAGCGGAACGATGGCGAGATCTTCAAGCAGCAGCACCGAGACCATTTTCTGACCGCCGGGCGAAGACAATTCGCCGCGCTCTTCGAGCACCTGAAAAACGATCGCGGTAGAGGTGAGCACAAAGCCCAACCCGGAAATCAGCGCGATCAGGGGTGGCAATCCGATCAGAACCCCTACCCCGGTCAACAGTGCTGCGCAGGTGCCGACCTGCAAGACGCCCAGCCCGAAAATCTGGGTACGCAAGCTCCAGAGGCGCCGGGGCTGCATCTCCAGCCCGATGACAAAAAGGAACATCACAACACCGAGTTCGGCAGTGTGCAGTATGGTTTCCGGGTGGGTAATGACGGCAAAGCCAAAAGGGCCGATCACCAGTCCCGCAGCCAGATAGCCAAGCACCGAGCCCAGCCCAAGCCGCTTGAAAATCGGGACCGCCATGACGCCGGCCGCAAGGATGGCCACGACCGGAACAAGTTCAAGTCCGTGCGCTGCTTCGCCCGCCATTCCAATAGCCCCCATATTCGAGTCGTCTGAAACGCTAAGCCAGCGCCGCGAATTGGGCAAGAAGCAATCTGTTGACAGGGTGGAACAGGTGTATTAGTTTAGTAATACACTATATGAGCAGGTGAAATGAGTCAGTGGCGAGACGACCAGCCGATATTCCTACAGATCCGGCAAAGGATGATCGAAATGATATTGCGGGGCCAGATCAAGGAGGGGGACCCTCTGCCCTCGGTTCGGCAAATCGCTACCGATCTTTCGGTTAACCCGCTGACCGTCACCAAATCGTATCAGTCGCTTGTCGATATGAACATTGTCGAAAAACGTCGGGGGCTCGGCATGTTCGTGACCGTTGGAGCGCAGGAAAACCTGCTTGCCCATGAACGGGAAAAATTTCTGGCCGAAGACTGGCCGGCAATCAAGGCGCGCATTGCCGCGCTCGGGTTGAGCTATGACGAACTCATCAAAAATCGGGACGCAGACAATGAGTGAGAGTCCAATCGTTTCAGCGCGCGGGCTGCGCAAGAAATTCGGCAAAACGGAAATTCTGCACGGGCTGGATTTCGACATTCCAGCCGGACGGATTTACGGGCTTGTCGGCCATAATGGCGCTGGCAAGACTACAACGCTCAATGCTTTACTGGGGCTGACCCAATGCGAGGGCAAGATCGAGGTTTTGGGTCTGGATCCGTTCGAGAACCGCGCACAATTGATGAATAATGTCGCGTTTATATCCGACGTGGCGAGCCTGCCGCGCTTCCTTCGGGTGCGCGAATTGTTCGCGCTCTTGTCCAATATTCATCCCAATTTCAGCCAGGACAAGGCGCGTGACTTTCTTTCGGGCACCGATATCAAGCCCGAAGCCAAGATCAAAAACCTGTCCAAAGGCATGATCGCGCAATTGCATCTTGCGGTCGTGATGGCAATCGATGCCAAACTTCTGGTGCTCGACGAACCGACACTGGGGCTGGACATAACATACCGGAAGCGGTTCTACCGGCGTTTGCTGGAAGATTACATGACCGAGGAACGTACGCTTTTGATCACCACTCACCAGGTGGACGAGATCGAATTCATGCTCTCGGACATCATGTTTATCCGCGACGGCGAAATGATCGTGCATATGCAGATGGAAACGGTGAACGAGAAATATGCACAGCTTGTGGTTTCCGATCCCGAGAGCCTCGACAAAGCCAAAATGCTAGGCCCGGTTTTTACCGAAAGCCGGTTCGGGCAGACGGTGCTTATTTTCGACAGTGTGCCGCGCGGAAAGTTGGCGCCGTTGGGGCAGGTTTCTACCCCGAGCCTGTCTGATCTTTTCGTGGCGCTGATGCAGCGCGAAACCTTCAATGCGGGAGCGGCATAGATGCGGGCGATGGTTGCTCTTATCAAGCGAGAATATCTCGAACATCGCGCAGCTTTTGTCATCGGGCCAGCCATTTTGCTGTCGCTGGCGTTGCTGGCGGCGCTTTATGCGACCTTTTCGGCGCATGCGCGATGGAGTATTTCGGCTGCCCAACAGAACGTCCTCAAGTTCTACGAAACGATCTTCGGCATCACCAGCTATGGGTGGGTGCTTTATCTGATGATCATGCTGGTGTTTTACTATTCCAACGCCTTTTCAGCCGACCGGCGCAACAATTCCATGCTGTTCTGGAAATCGATGCCCCAGACGGATCTCAAGATCCTATTTTCAAAGGTGCTGGCCGGGTTGACAATATTTCCCGCAGCGATCCTTCTGGCTATCGGGCTCACGGGTATTATCGCCTATCTGCCAGCGTTAACGGCAGGCAATGTTCTGCCCGGCTTTGCACCGCCAAGCGTAGGCCAGACCTTCGGCGCCTGGAGCCAGATCATGCTGATCGCAATCGTCTATATCGGGATCGGGCTTTTGTGGTATCTGCCGTTTCTTGCATGGGTGGGGCTCTTGAGCACGATCGTCGGGCGCTGGGCCATTCCGCTCTCGGCGCTGATCCCGCTCATTATCGGCTTTTTCGAGTTCATGCTGACCGGCGGAGAAGGTCCGGAAGGCGGCTATGTGCTGTCTTTCCTGTCCGACAGGCTGCACATGGACGTCCAACGGATCGATTTTGAAACAGCCTGGATGCTGGGCGAGCCGCTGTCGGCAATGCCTATAATCGCCAATATGGTTCAGGCCACCGACTGGATTTCCCTTATCGGAGGGATCGCGGTTGCAACGATCCTGATCGTTGTGGCCAGCGAATATCGGCGGCGTTTCGTCCTGACCTGATTGCTGCAAGGCCCATGCGGCGCGTGATGCTGCATGGGCCATCTTAATCAAGCCATTGTTGGCATGGAGAACTGGGCACCATCCTTGATGCCGCCAGGCCAACGCGAGGTTACAGTCTTGGTGCGGGTCCAGAACTTGATCGAATCCGTGCCATGCTGGTTGAGGTCGCCAAAGGCCGACGCCTTCCAGCCACCGAACGAGTGATAGGCCAGCGGCACCGGAACCGGCACATTGATACCCACCATGCCTACATTGATGCGGGCCGCGAAATCGCGGGCCGTATTGCCGTCGCGGGTAAAGATCGCCACCCCATTGCCGTAAGGGTTTTTCATGGGCAGTTCCAGCGCCGCCTCATAATCTTGCGCCCGGACGACCGAAAGGACCGGGCCAAAGATTTCCTCGCGATAGATGTCCATATCGGTGGTAACGCCATCAAACAGTGTGCCGCCGACGAAATAGCCGTTCTCATAGCCCTGTAGCTTGAACCCGCGGCCATCGACGACGAGTTTGGCGCCCTGTTCCACGCCCTTGTCGATCAGCGAGAAAACCCGCTCCTGCGCAGCTTTGGTGATCAACGGCCCCATATCGGCCTGCCGATCGGTGGCGGGACCGATGCGCAGCGCTTCGACCTTGGGGGCGAGCGCCGCAATAAGCCGATCTGCCGTTTCATCGCCAACGGGTACGGCGACGGAAACCGCCATGCAGCGTTCACCCGCCGAGCCATAACCGGCACCCATCAAAGCATCGGCGGCTTTGTCCATATCGGCGTCGGGCATGACGATCATGTGGTTCTTGGCACCGCCAAAGGCCTGCACACGCTTTCCATTGGCTGCGGCGGTGGCATAGACGTAGCGCGCGATGGGGGTGGAGCCGACAAAGGAGATACCGCCAATGTCGTCATGGCCAAGAATTCCGTCAACGGCTTCCTTGTCGCCATTGACGACATTGAGAATGCCAGCGGGCAGACCTGCCTCGATCATCAGTTCAGCAAGGCGCATGGGGACAGAAGGATCGCGCTCGGATGGCTTGAGGATGAAGGCATTGCCTGCGGCAATCGCGGGCGCGAACATCCACATGGGGATCATGGCAGGAAAGTTGAACGGGGTGATGCCAGCACCGATACCGACGGGCTGGCGCATGGAATACATATCGATGCCCGGCCCCGCACCTTCGGTGAACTCGCCTTTTTGCAGATGCGGAATGCCGCAGACAAATTCGGCCACTTCCATGCCACGGATAATGTCGCCCTTTGCATCCTCTACCGTCTTGCCGTGCTCAGACGACAGCAGTTCGGCCAGTTCGTCCATATGGCTATTGACCAGTTCGACAAAACGAAAGAACACCCGTGCGCGGCGCTGGGGATTGGTGGCTGCCCATTTTGGCTGAGCGGCGCGCGCTGACGCAATGGCGACTTCAAGATCGGCCGCGTTGGCCAACGCCACCTGAGCTGAAACCTCGCCCGTCGCCGGGTTGAACACATCAGCCGTTCGGCCCGATTGCCCCGCGACATGATTACCGTCGATGAAATGACTGATGACGCGCATGGCGTACCTCCGCTTATATTCTGAATGTTGTGGCCAAGTATCGACTTTCTATTTTTGCGCATCAATGCGATATATACGGCATCCGTTGTGCATAAAGTATAGCCTACATGAATTGGGACGATATTCGCATATTCCTTGCCATTGCGCGGGCGGGACAAATCCTGGGCGCTGCGCGGGCGCTTTCACTCAATCACGCGACGGTGGCCCGGCGGTTGACGGCGTTGGAAGATGCTATGGGTACGACATTGTTTGTCCGGCGCACCAATGGTTGCGACCTTACGGCCGAAGGCGAGGCGCTTTTGCCCCATGCCGAGGCCATGGAAAGCGCGATGCTGGGCGCAAGCGCGGCAGTCACCGATACCGATACTGCGTTGTCGGGTAGCGTGCGGATCGGCGCACCGGACGGGTTTGGCGTTGCCTTTCTGGCGCCGCGACTGGGCAGACTTACCCGCACCTATCCCGGCCTCAATATTCAACTTGTGCCAGTGCCACGCAGCTTTTCACTCTCGCGACGGGAAGCCGATATTGCAATAACGCTGGAGCGCCCGACCCAGGGGCGGCTGGTTGCGCGCAAGCTGGCAGACTATACGCTGGGACTTTATGCGTCGCGCGGCTATCTCGAGGCGCATGGCATGCCCGAACGGCTTGAGGACCTAACCGCGCATCGGCTGATCGGTTATGTGGAAGACCTCATTTTTTCGCCCTCGCTCAATTTTGCCCGCGAAATCTGGAAGGATTGGCGTTCCGATATCGAGGTTTCAAGCGCTATTGGACAGACCGAAGCAGTCAAGGCTGGCGCCGGGATCGGCATCCTGCACAGCTTTATCGCGCGCGAACATGACGAACTGGTGCCTGTGCTAACGGAACACGTGCTGACGCGCGCCTATTGGCTGGTCGTACATGAAGATTTGCGCGCCATTGCCCGCGTTGCCGCAGTTGCCGAATTTATCGCCGAGCAGGCCAAAGAGGCCCGGAATCTTTTCGTCTGATTCGAGCCGCGCAGATTATCGGACAAAACCAAGCCTTTGAGAAGACAGGCAAATCGAATACCCACTCACACTTATTTGCAAACTTTTCGGCCTGATTACACCTTGCCAAGCGGCGCAAATAACGTCACCATCGTAACAGTTTCAACAAGTGAAAGGAGGTGATCCAATGTCTAGTGAGATCCGCGCATGCGGGGGTGACTTTGGGTGTGAGGTGATTTTTGGCGGGGCAGCCCTCGGCAAGATAGCCTAATCCTCCGAACCACTTATGGTTCAGTCACTTTTCGTGTGACGGTATCATGGAAGGACCACTCGAAGCGTCGGGTGGTCCTTTTCTTTTGCGCTGTCGATTGCAGCGCCTCTTGCCAGACCCGGCAAACAGACCTACATCTTTATCGTCGTTTCACGATGAAGCGGCGAAATTGACCGGCGTGCCTTCTATGGAAGTGCGCCAAATACATTCTCAGGGCGGGGTGGAAGTCCCCACCGGCGGTAAACAGGCCATCAAGGCCTGAAGCCCGCGAGCGCCTTTGCCGATTGCGGCGAAGGGTCAGCAGATTCGGTGCAACTCCGAAGCCGACGGTCATAGTCCGGATGAAAGAGAATGGGATCTGCGCCTTGCTGCGCCCGCTATCCTTGCTCAAAGGACACGGGTGTTCGGGGTGTCGTCTCCCGTAACCCTGAGGAAACTGGTTACGGAAAGGACGACAGATGAGCCAGATTTCCTCTACCCACCATGCGCCCGTTCTGGGTGCTGTGTTCATGATCGGCGCAGGGCTGACCTTCGCCATTATCAATATTCTAACCCCCATCATCACCTATCAAATGGGCGTGCCATCAACCGCCGTGGTTTTCTGGCAATACGTCATCGCGACGGTTTTCGCGCTGCCGCTGATCCTGCGGATCGGCTTTGGTAAATTGCGCTCACGCCACCCCTATTGGCACGAGACTCGCGCCTTTTTGTCGGCGCTGGGTGTGCAGTTCTTCGCCTTCGGCTTTGCGCTTGGCGTTCCGGTCTGGCAGATGGTGGCGCTTTCGATGACCGGGCCGTTTTTCATCCTGATCGGCGCGACCGTATTTCTGGGTGAACGTCTGACCTACCAAAGGCTCGGCGCGACGATTGCCGGCTTTATCGGTGCCGTGATGGTATCGCAGGTCGGCACCGAGCAGTTCACGCTCGCTTCGCTTCTGCCGGTGCTTGCCGCCCTGTGCTGGGGAACGGTGTCGGTGATTACCAAATATCTCAGCCGCGACGAGGAGCCGGAATCGCTCACGCTTTATATGCTGGTGCTGATTACCCCGAACCACTTCCTGATCGGGTTGATTTTGGGCTTTGCCGTCGCTGTTCTGCCCCAAGCGGTCCTGCCGGTCGGACTGGCAACGGGCTTTGACTTTGAGTTGCCCGTGAGCGATGCGCTGGGGCTGATTGTGCTGCTTGGGCTTGTGACCGCGGGCGCGCAATATTTCCTGAGCTTTGCCTATAAGGTTGCCGATGCCACCTATCTGCAGCCCTTCGACGATCTCAAATTGCCGCTCAATACGCTTTTGGGCTGGATCGTGCTGTCGCAGGTCCCTGCCCCCTGGTTCTGGCCCGGCGCAGTTTTGATCGTTGGTGCTTCAAGTTTCATTCTCTGGAGCGAGCGGCGCGGCGCTGGCGCCAAACTACAAGCCGCGTAACGGAAAGGGGTTTCTGAACTCCGGGAAAATGCCGGAATAGCAATTTCAGACGCTCACCCAATGACCCTCTTTGTGGCTGTGCGCCATTGCGTGCACAGCCCGTTCGATTTCCAGCCCGGCGGCAAAATCGATGAGATGGGCAGGCCGCCCATCAATAGCGTTGAGTATCTCATTGGCCTCGATGATCTTGAGTTCGTTAAAACCCAGACCATGGCCCGGTGCGGGAATGAACCGGTCATAGGGCGGATGCACCGGCCCGGTTAGGATGGTGCGGAAGCCCTGATCTGCAGCCGGGCCTTCAGCGATGTAAATCTGGAACTCGTTCATGCGTTCCTGATCGTATGTAACGGTGCCTTTGGACGCGAATATCTGGAGCGCAATGCGTCCCTTGCGGCCCCAAGCGGTCCGCGAAAGCTGGATGGTGCCCGAAATACCCGATTTCAGCCGGATCAACACATTGGCGCAGTCGTGAGTTTCCACTGCCTGCGGGCGCCCATCAGCATCGATACGCGCGGCATAGGGTTTGGATAAATCGGCCATGACTGCTTCGAGGTTGCCGAACAGGGTTGCGATCAACGAGAGCGGATGGACGCCGAAATCGTCAAGCGCGCCATAGCCTGATGCGCTCTGGTTCTTGTGCCCGAAGAGCAGAGCCGGATCGGCAAGGAAATCCTCATCCATTTCCAGCCGGATGGCATAGACATCGCCGATCGTTCCGTCATCGAGCAGGCGCTTTATATGGCGGATGGCGGGGTTTTGGATGTAGTTGTAACCCAATGCGGCAACCTTGCCCGATGCATTTGCGGCATCGCGCATGCGCATTGCGTCCTTGAAAGCTGGGGCCATGGGCTTTTCGCACCAGACATGCTTGCCAGCCTCGAGCGCCGCGACAGCCATTTCAGCGTGGAACTGGTTGGGAGTGGTTATTGAGACGATTGCGACATCGGGATCAGCGATCAGATCGCGCCAATTGTGGGTGGCTTTTTCAAAGCCGAAGGCTGCAGCATGATCTTTGGCTAGCGTGTCCGTAGCATCGGCAAGATGGACGAGGCGCGGGCGAATTTTCGTACCGAAAACCGGTCCCACCGCGTTCCAGGCCAGCGCATGACACTTGCCCATATAGCCCGTACCGATAAGACCAACACCCAGTTCCATGGCGCGCACCTATAACTGAACATGTAAGGGGAAATAAAAAGACGGCGGAAATATAAGGAGTTCCCTTATATCGCCGCCGGAGGTTGCTCTTGCCCTTCGCGCTCTCGCGAAGACTTTCAAGTTACCCGGACTGAGCCGATTTTTCCAGTTTTTCAGCGATCAAACGTAAATAATTGACCATAATACCGGTTTTGTGCTGCTCAATCCGGGCAACCAATTGGCGTTGCTTACTGATATTCAGCAGCGTTGGAAGCATCGACAAGTACGGTTCCGGTATCAATCCAGTCTTCGATTTCCTCACCATTGACGAGAGCCATCAGCGCCTCGATCGAGAAACGGCCCATATTGCTCGGTGCCTGAGCGACCGATGCCGTCATTTCGCCGGCAAGGATGGATGCTGCAGCATCGGGGTTGGCATCAAAGCCGACAACCATGACCGTGTCCAGCATGGCAGCCTGCTTGAGGGCTTCGACAGCACCGAGCGCCATATTGTCGTTGGACCCGAAAATCGCGCGGATGTTAGGATTGCCGGTAATGATGTTTTCGGTCACCGTCAGACCCATCGCGCGGTCCCAGTTGGCGGGCTGCTCGGCAACGATGTTGAGGCCGCAATCGGTCAGCCCCTGATTTGCGCCTTGCGCACGGGCCTGCCCGGTTGACTGGCTGATCAGACCCTGAAGGATGGCAACGTCAGCACCCTCCTCGACATTTTCGCAGATAAATTGTGCAGCAAGTGCGGCGCCGACTTCATTGTTGGTGCCGATAAAGCTGACACCGTCGTTGATGCCCTGGGTATCGACAAACACAACGGCAATGCCCTGGGCAATTGCAGCATCAACGACTGGAGCCAGTGCATTGGGATCGGTAGGGGCGAGCGCGATGCCATCGACGCCCTGTGCGATCAGGTCTTCGATCTGTGTGATCTGGGCCTGAACGTCCGATTCCTGTGGCGGGGCCACAACGATGACTTCAACGCCATGTTCGGCGCCTGCATCGCGCGCTCCGGCTTCAACGGCTGCCCAGAACGGATTGCCTGCGCCGGGACCTTTCATGCCCAGAACGAACGTTTGTGCATGAGCGCTAACCGTCATGGCAGCGATGGCAACACCTGCAAGTAGTACAGTTTTCATAATTCGGTCCTCCCTTTTGAACCAGTTTCTCCACTTTGTCTGATCCGATAAGGACCAGCTCCGGCTGGAGAACACCGGAACTGATCGATAGGTTTTTCCGTCAGCGCCTTACCGCGGCACGGCGGCGTACGACGTCGATCCAGACGGCGAAGATAATGACGACACCGATAAGGACCATCTGCCAGAACGAGCTGACATTGTTAATGTTTAGACCATTGCGCAAAAGCCCCATGATCAGGACCCCGGCCAATACGCCCATGACCGTTCCGCGTCCGCCAAAGAAGGAGGCGCCCCCGATAATGACCGCGGCGATGGCATCGAGTTCGAGCATGATGCCGGCATTGGGAAAGCCCGAGTCGGTACGTCCGGCAAGCAGCAGTCCGCCCAGACCAGCCATGAAACCGCAGATCATGTAAACAATCACGAGCACGCGCTCGACATTGATCCCTGAGACCCGCGCGGCTTGTGGATTACCGCCGATGGCATAGATATGGCGGCCGATATTTGTCTTTTCCAGAAAGTACCACAGCCCGATAGCGCAGACTGCAACGAGAATGAGGCTGGCAGGAATGCCTGCGGGTGGCGCGAAAATTCCCAGATCGTAATAGGCCTGACCCAGATAACGCACTTCGGGCTGAAGGCCTGAAACCGGGGCACCGTCTGTCACGAGATAGGTGATGCCGCGCACTGCGTTGAGCGTGCCCAAAGTCATGATGAAGGGATGCGGCAGCTTGAGCCATGTAAGACCGACCCCGTTCACAAAGCCAACCGCAAGCCCAACCATTGGTCCAATGACAAGAACGACCGGCCAGGGCACGCCTGCTTTTGAAGCAATGGCAAGCGTGACCATGGACAGCGCCAGAGTCGAGCCGACCGACAGATCGATTCCAGCGGTGATGATGACCACGAGCATGCCGAGTGCGACAAGCGCAAGCGTGGCATTCTGCTTGATGATATTTGTCAGATTTTGCGGGGTGAGAAAAACATCGGGCCGCGTCATGGCGATGACGACCATCATCACGATAAGCACCAGAACGATGCCATAGCTCTCAAGGAACTTGGAGAGTTTTGGACTGTAAACCATCGTATCCGCCCCCTTCTATTGCAGCCGGTCATGGGCAAGGGCTTCGGTATGCCCCTTGGTGCCCATGATCCAGCCAATAACTTCGTTACGCGACGTGTCGGTCAGCGGCGCCTCGGCAAAATTCGTGCCCTGATAGAGCGCCATCACCCGGTCGCAGCAGTAAAAGATGTCATCCATCCGATGCGAAATGATGATGACGGCAACGCCGTGATCCTTGAGGCGCCTGATGAGATCGAGCACCTTGCCCACTTCCTTGATCGCCAGCGCTGCGGTCGGCTCGTCCATGATGACGACGCGGGCATGAAAGGCGGTCGCGCGCGCGATCGCCACCGCCTGGCGCTGACCGCCCGAGAGATCTTCGGTATTCTGATCGACCGACTTGACGTGAATATGGAGGTTGTCGAGATGCTCGGCGGCCATTTCGCGCGCTTTGTTGTGATCGACAAACGTGATGGGGCCGAGTTTTCTGCCCGGCTCGCGACCGAGATAAATGTTTTCGTAAATGGCCATGTTTCCGGCGAGCGCGAAGTCCTGATAGACCATCTCGATGCCCTTGAGCCGCGCATCTTTGGGACTGGAAAAGCTGACCGGCTGGCCTTCAAAAACCAGTTCGCCCTCGGACGGCTTATAAAGCCCGGACAGGATTTTCATCAGGGTCGATTTGCCCGCCCCATTGTCACCGACAACGCCGAGAACCTCACCTGCTCCAACGTGAAAATTGACGTCGTGAAGGGCCGTGATCGCACCAAAATACTTGGCAATTCCACGGGCCTCCAGCAGCGGCGCCGCAGACGCCGTAGCCGATTGTGCCATAACTCCTCCCCTTGTGCTGTGCATCAATAATGGAATAATTGGTGCATCACACTTTCTAGTGGAATTTTTATTCCATTTTTGCATTATGGCGTCAAGCAGGAAATCGGAATGTCGGGCCGTTTCGGTGCCAGAAACCGCAAAAGCGCAACCCACCGGGGGAAAGAGCGTCATAAGGATAGCAGCGGCCGGGCGATGGAGGATAAGATAGATGAAGACAAAATGGTTCGGGGCAAGACAGTGAGCAACAAGGATTTGATCGAGGCGCCGCCCCGCGACTTTGCAGCGCTGCGTGACATGGTGGTCGAGCGCTGGGAAGTTATGCCCAAGCGGCTGACCCAGGTTGCACAATATGCGCTGCATAACCCTGATGAGGTGGCGTTTGGCACGGCAGCCTCAATTGCGGCCAAGGCCGATGTCCAGCCTTCGACGCTTGTGCGATTTGCCCAGACGCTCGGCTATCAGGGCTTTTCCGACCTTCAGGATGTCTTTCGCTCCCGGCTCAAGGACCGGGTGCTCAATTATGACGAGCGGTTGGCGCAATTGCGCGAACACGGGCTGGGTCATTCCCGCCCTTCGACCATTCTGGAAGGCTTTGCGCAGGCCTCGATCCAGTCGCTTTCGGGCCTTACTGAAAAGCACGACCCGGACGTGATGGAACGGGCGGTCAATCTTCTAGCGGGGGCGGAAACGATCTATCTCATCGGATTGCGCAGGTCTTTTCCAGTGACATCGTATATGGCCTATGGGCTGGGCAAACTGGGCGTGCGCAATATTCTTGTCGATGCGGTTGCAGGGCTGGCTCTCGAGCAGACGAGCTTTATTTCCGAGCGCGATGCAGCGCTGGCGATCAGTTTTACGCCCTATGCCAGCGAAACCGTGGCATTGACCAGCACGGCCAAAGACAACGGCGCAAAGATCGTTGCAATTACAGACTCGCTATTTTCGCCGCTGGCATCGCTATCCGATTGCTGGTTTGAAGTCGCCGAGGCCGATTTCGAGGGCTTCCGCTCCATGAGTGCAACGCTGGCCCTCGCTATGGCCCTGACCGTTGCCATTGCCGACAAGCGCGAGAATGGGTGATGGAGAGTTTGTCGCCGCGACTTCAGGCCGTTGTGGATGCGCTACCGCTGGCACAAGGCTTGCGGGTATTGGAGATCGGCTGCGGTCCCGGCGCAATGGCGCGGGCGATAGCCAACCGGATCGGGGATGGTTATGTGCTCGCGATCGACCGTTCAGCCAAAGCGGTAGAACAAGCCCGACAAGTGTCAGGGACCGAAATTGTCCAAGGACGTATGAGCGTGTTGCAATGTGCGGCCGAAGATTTTGTACTGCCCGAGGGCATATTGCCCTTCGATCTGGCTGTCGCTATCCGCGTCGGCGCGCTTGACGGGCGGCACCCCGAAGCTGGGGTGAAGGTACGCAAGGCAATCAAGGCCGCGCTCAAACCCGACGCAAAGCTCTATATCGACGGCGGCAATCCGCTGCTTGAGATTGCGCTTTAGTCCTGACACTCACCCAAGCGCGTCTTGAATTCGCCCGCGATCTGATCGAGCGTGATCGCTGAAAATTGCTCCAGAATACGCCGCTCTGCTTCTTCCAACGACGTCCTGAGACGGTCGTTGACCGCCTGTTCTATAACGCATCGCGGATCGTCCTGAGCCAAGCCTAGCGCAATAAGCGGCGGCTCGCCTAACGCCACATAGACATCACGCATAGTAATTTCCGACAAGGGGCGCGCCAGAATCCAACCTCCATTATGGCCTTTCTCAGACCTGAGGTAACCGGCATCGCGCAGTCCTGCCATGGTGCGACGCACAACCACCGGATTGGTGTTGAGCATGCGCGCAATGACTTCCGATGTGGCCGCGCCCTCATAGTGGTCCATATGAATCAGCACATGAAGCATGCGCGAAAGCCTGCTGTCGTGGGGCATGGCAACGCCCTTCCCGGATAGTGTTGACGTCCTCTGCTACCACCTGGGAACGACTCTCGCAACATTTAGTGTTGCAAGAAAATGATCTTCGCATTATCACGTAACTTATAAAGTTACCTATGAAGCGCAAGCAGTGGAGTTGACGATGGACGGGCAGCATTTCGATGTGATTGTGGTGGGTGGCAACTTTGCCGGACTTTCGGCGGCCATGCAGCTTGCGCGGGCGCGGCGCACGGTTCTGGTTCTCGACGATGGCAAGCCGCGCAATCGTTTCGCAGCAACCTCGCATGGCTTTTTCGGGCAGGATGGCCGTGCACCCCTTGCGATGATGGACGAGGCCTCCCGGCAGCTTCTTGCCTATCCCAGCGTCACCAAATTGGGGGAACGCGCCATCGCGGCACGCAAGGACGGTGCGCAGTTCATCATTGAGACCGAAGGTGGTACGGCACTACGCGGGGCCCGGGTGATCCTTGCGACGGGGGTCAAGGACATACTGCCTGAAATGGACGGTTTGGCGGAGCGCTGGGGCAGAAGTGTTTTGCACTGCCCCTATTGCCATGGCTACGAAATCGGCCACAAACCGCTTGGCGTTCTGGCAACAGGGAAGAATTCGATCCATCAGGCGATGGTTGTTTCCCAATGGGGGGCGCTGACCTATTTCACGCAAGGCCAATTCGCGCCCGATGCCGAAGAACGCGCCACGCTGGAGGGGTACGGCATTGTGATAGAGAACAGCCCGATTGTAGAATTGCTGGGCGCTTCGCCGGCACTGGATGGCGTTCGGCTTGCCGATGGCCGCGTGATCTCGCTTGCCGCGCTTTTTGTCGCCAGCCGCATTGAAATGACGTCGCCGCTGGCGGCGCAACTGGGATGCGCAATGGCTGACGGCCCGCAGGGTCCGATTATCCAGGTCGATGATTTCAAGCAAACAAGCGTTCAGCACGTCTTTGCAGCCGGCGATGTGTCAAGCCCAATGAGCAATGCGATGCTGTCAGCGGCTTCGGGCACAATGGCTGGCCTTGCAGCGCATCGCTCGCTGTTCATGGCCTAGTGTCGAGCGTGAGAAAGAGGTCGTAAATGCCCGCTCTTCCCGTTATGGAAGCGCGATGGAAAAGACCAACACATTTGAAATTTTTCTGGTTTGCGCGCCTGGGCTGGAAGCAGCGCTTTGCGATGAGGCACGGGAAAAGGGCTTTGCCGCGCCCAAGGCTGAAATAGGTGGCGTGACCATCGCAGGCCGTTGGCCCGATGTCTGGCGCGCCAATCTCGAACTGCGCGGCGCCGCGCGGGTTCTGGCGCGGTTTGCCACCTTTCGGGCCATGCACTTGGCGCAGTTGGATAAGCGCGCCCGCAAGATCGATTGGGGGTCGGTTCTGCGCGCCGATGTGCCGGTCAAGGTCGAGGCAAGCTGCAAGCGCTCGCGGATTTATCATGCGGGCGCGGCAAGCCAGCGCATTGGAACGGCGATCAACGAGGAACTTGGGGCACCGGTTTCCGAGCGTGCAGAACTGATCGTCAAGGCCCGGATCGAAAACGATCTGGTGACGCTTTCCGTCGATACGTCTGGAGAAGGGCTACACAAGCGCGGGTACAAGGAAGCGGTCAACAAGGCGCCAATGCGCGAAACGCTGGCCGCGCTGTTTTTGCGCCAATGCGGCTATGACGGCTCCGAACCGGTGGTCGATCCCATGTGTGGATCTGGCACTTTCGTGATTGAGGCGGCTGAAATCGCAGCCGGGCTGATGCCGGGGCGCGGGCGCAGCTTTGCCTTCGAGCAGCTTTCGACCTTTAACGAGACGCAATGGCAGAAACTACGGGCGGGCCACAAGCCCGTGGCGCCCGAAATTGCCTTTTACGGCAGCGATCGCGATCCCGGCGCGGTGCGTATGAGTGACGAAAACGCAGAGCGGGCCGGTGTTGCGGGCTTCACCCGTTTTGCCCAACTCAAAATCAATGATCTGCGCGCGCCGGAAGGGCCAAAGGGCCTCGTGATCGTCAACCCGCCCTACGGCACGCGGCTGGGCAATAAAAAGCAGCTTTTCCCGGTTTATGCGGCGCTGGGCGCGGTGCTCAAGGAGGGGTTTTCCGGCTGGCGGGTAGGGCTGATAACCAGCGACCCGCAGCTTGCGAAAGCAACGGGGCTGCCGTTTGGCGCGCCCCTGCCCTCCGTGGACAATAGCGGGCTGCGCATCACGCTTTATCGCACTGACGCGCTGCCCTGAGTTCTATCAGATGACCTTTACAGCCTGTCCGGTTTTGAGGCTTTCGCTGGCCGCTTCGGCGAGCTTTTGCGCCATCAGTCCATCGTAGCCGGATGCACGAGGGGCTTCGCCTTTATCGAGGAAATCCAGGAACTTATGGATCTCCGCAGTATATGCCGCCTGATAGCGCTCGATGAAGGAAAAGGGGATCGCGTCTTCGGTCCAGCCGTTTTGATTGGCGAGTTCAACCGTGGTGTTGTGGATATTGGCAGCGCGGAGCAGGCCTTTTGAGCCATGCACCTCGATGCGCTGGTCGTGACCATAGGTGGCGCGGCGCGAATTGGTGATGACGACGATCTTGCCCGAGGCGGTCTGCATCTGGACGCTTGCGGTATCGATGTCGCCTGCCTTGCCGATTTCCGGGTCGGTCATGACCCCGCCAAGCGCGTGAACAATAACGGGTTCTTCATCGCCCAGAAGGAAGCGGGCCATGTCGAAATCGTGGATCATCATATCGCGGTACAGCCCGCCCGAACGCTCGATATAAGATACCGGCGGCGCCGATGGATCGCGGCAGGTGATGGTGATGATTTCAGGATCGCCGATTTCGCCCGCACGCAGGCGCTTTTCGAGAAAAGCGAAGTTCGGATCATAGCGACGATGAAAACCGATCATCAGGGGAACACCCGCGTTTTCAACAACTTGCAGGCATTGCTCGATCCGCTCGACTGAAAGAGAAACTGGCTTTTCGCACAGGATCGCCTTGCCCGCTTTCGCGGCGTCTTCGATCAGATCGGCATGGGTATCGGTGGGGGTCGCAATCAGGATGGCATCGACATCGGACGCAGTGACAACCTCTTGAACTGAAGCGGTTTTTGCCCCCACGGCGTCAGCCAGGCCTTGCGCGGCCTCGGGCATCGCATCGGCGATGTAGCCGACATTTGCCCGGCCCGACGCAGCGATGGCGCGCGCGTGGACATTGCCGATCCGCCCTGCCCCCAAAATACCGAAACGCAGCATGAACTTTCTCCTCATTACGTACCCGCTGACGGGCAGAATCTCTTTCCTAGAGCCGTTCAGCGCTTCTTTGAATCGCTGAACGAACTCTCTAAGCCTTCGTTTGTCGCGTTTCCCAACCGAATAAATGGAGTCCACTTATTCTGGAAACACTCCTGACGCAAAGCTCCGCGTAGTTTTTGTCGATTTTGCGCTGGAATACCACGCCTAATACGAAGTTTCGCCAGCCGCTTTTTTAACAGCAGGCGATGCGAATGCAATCATAAATATGGAACAAACATTCTGAATTGACAGATTTCAGAATTGATGTTTCATTTGCGTGAGGCTACAAGGGCGACATCCGTTCGTCCAAAAAGATCATTCACGGGAGAGTGCCAGACATGGCTGCGCAAGGCGAGACGCTCGACGTCATCACGATTGGCCGCGCCTCGGTTGACCTTTACGGTCAGCAGATCGGCAGCCGCCTTGAGGACGTCACCAGTTTCGCCAAATCGGTGGGGGGATGCCCCGCCAATATCGCAATCGGCACGGCACGGCTGGGGCTGAAATCGGCATGGCTGGGACGCGTGGGCGATGAGCAGTTCGGGCGGTTTATTTACGAGCAGATGGCGCGCGAGGGCGCTTCCACAAAAGGGGTGATCTTCGATCCCGAACGGCTGACGGCGCTGGCCATTCTGGCGGTCGAGGACGACAAGACTTTTCCGCTGATCTTTTACCGGGAAAACTGCGCCGACATGGCGCTTTCCGAAGGCGATATTTCCGGGGAGATGATTGCCAGCGCCAAGGCGATCCTGGTTTCCGGCACCCATTTTTCACGCGAGAACACGGCCCGCGCGCAAGACAAGGCCATGGCGCTCGCCAAGGCCAATGGCAAGCGGGTGGTTTTCGACATCGATTATCGCCCCAACCTCTGGGGGCTGGCCGGGCACGCGGCGGGGGAAGAGCGCTATATCGCGTCCGACACCGTGTCCGAGCAGCTCAAAAAGGTCCTGCCCCAATGCGATTTGATCGTTGGCACTGAAGAAGAAATATTGATCGGCTCAGGCGAGAGCGATCTGCTATCCGCGCTGAGAGTGATCCGGTCCCTGTCCTCCGCCGTGATCGTTCTCAAGCGCGGCCCCATGGGCTGCATTGTTTATCCCGATGCGATTTCGGACGATCTGGAAGACGGGATCGTTGGGCAGGGATTTCCCATCGAAGTCTATAATACGCTTGGGGCTGGCGATGCCTTCATGAGCGGGTTTTTGCGCGGCTGGTTGCGCGACGAACCGCTTGCAACCTGCGCCACATGGGCCAATGCCTGCGGGGCCTTTGCCGTGTCGCGGCTCCTGTGTTCGCCGGAAATCCCCAGCTTTGCCGAGCTGGAATTTTTCCTGAAAAATGGCAGCCCGCATACGGCATTGCGCAAGGACGAGGCGATCAATCATGTCCATTGGGCAACCACGGCACGCCGCCGCAACTATCCAACTCTGATGGCGCTGGCGATAGATCACCGCAGCCAGCTTGAAGACCTTGCCAACCGGTTCGGCGCCGATAGCGCAAAGATCGGCGCGTTCAAGGCGCTGGCGGTCAAGGCCGCGGAAAAGATAGCCGATGGCCGGGACGGCTATGGCATGCTGATTGATGACAAGTTCGGGCGCCATGCGCTGTTTGCAGCGTCGAAAAACGAGAAATTCTGGATTGCCAAGCCGGTGGAACTGCCCGGATCACGCCCCCTGCGGTTCGAGTTTTCGCAAGATATTGGCAGCCAGCTTGTCGAATGGCCGGTGGATCATTGCATCAAGTGTCTGTGCTTTTATCACCCGGATGACGATCCCGCACTCAAGGCCGAGCAGGGCGAAAAGCTGCGCGCGCTTTACGATGCAGCGCGCAAGGTCGGGCGGGAATTGCTGGTCGAGATCATTGCGGGCAAACATGGGTCGCTGGAAAGCGATACCATTGCGCGAGCTTTGACCGAACTTTACGATCTCGGCATCAAACCAGACTGGTGGAAACTCGAACCGCAGACATCACCAGCGGCATGGCAGGCAATAGAAGATGCAATTGCCCAGCACGATCCCTATTGCCGGGGTATTGTGCTGTTGGGGCTGGAAGCGCCAGCGGATGAACTGAAAGCCGCTTTTGCGGCAGCCAAGGTGTCACCGATGGTCAAGGGCTTTGCCGTTGGCAGGACAATCTTTGCAAGTGCTGCAGAAAAGTGGTTGGCTGGCAAAATCGACGATGCGGCCGCGATAAACGATATGGCAGAACGGT
The DNA here is from genome assembly GCF_003992625.1 of Pelagibacterium lentulum. Taxonomy (GTDB): domain Bacteria; phylum Pseudomonadota; class Alphaproteobacteria; order Rhizobiales; family Devosiaceae; genus Pelagibacterium; species Pelagibacterium lentulum. The sequence goes on from NZ_RZMW01000009.1 coordinate 61,193, forward strand.
TCGGCGCGCTATGCGCGGCGTGGGAGAAAGCATAGAAATTCCCTTCGCCGGGCGCTTTGCGCCACCTTCTCGCATCATGGGAGAAGGGAATGAATAGCAGCCGCATGAACCCGGCGGCACAATCAACAGGATCGCGAAAAATGACCGGAACGATCAGGCTCACAATGGCACAGGCGGTTGCCCGCTATCTGGCAGCGCAAATGACAATTGTCGATGGCGAGAAGATGCCGATTTTCGGTGGGGTCTGGGCCATTTTCGGGCATGGCAATGTGGCCGGGATGGGGGAAGCGCTTTACGCGATTCGCGATAAGCTGCCGACCTATCGCGCCCATAACGAGCAAGGCATGGCCCATGCAGCGATTGCCTATACCAAGGCCAGTTTCCGGCGGCGGATGATGGCCTGCACGACCTCAATCGGACCGGGTGCCACCAATATGGTGACGGCGGCGGCGCTGGCGCATGTGAACCGGTTGCCCCTGCTGCTATTGCCTGGCGATGTGTTTGCCAACCGGCGGCCCGATCCGGTTTTGCAACAGGTCGAGGATTTTGCCGACGGCACCGTTTCGGCCAATGATTGCTTTCGCCCCGTTTCGCGCTATTTCGACCGCATCACCCGGCCCGAGCAGATCATGCCGGCCTTGCGCCGCGCCATGCAGGTTCTGACAGATCCCGCCGATTGCGGGCCAGTGACGCTGGCACTGTGTCAGGATACGCAGGCAGAGGCCTATGATTATCCCGCCGCCTTTTTTGACGAAAAGGTATGGGCGCCCCGTCGGGTGCGGCCCGATGAGGATGAGTTGAGCCGGGCGATCGATACGCTGATGACGGCGGACAAGCCGGTTATCATCGCCGGTGGTGGCGTGCTTTATTCAGAAGCGACAGAAACGCTGAAACGCTTTGCCGAAGCCCATGAGATTCCGATTGTCGAGACCCAAGCCGGAAAGTCGGCCCTGCCCCATTCCCATCGGCTCAATATGGGATCAGTCGGCGTGACCGGCACAAGCGCCTCGAACGGGCTGGCCGAGGAAGCCGACGTTATCCTGGCCGTTGGCACACGGCTACAGGATTTCACCACCGGCTCTTGGGCCTTGTTTAAGAACCCTGCCGTCGAATTCATCGGGCTCAACACACAGATTTTCGACGCAGGCAAACATAACGCTCTGCCGCTTGTTGCCGACGCAAAGGCGGGGCTGGACGCGCTGAGCGCGGGGCTCAAAAACTGGAAAGCGCGCGGCGAGTGGGTGATGGAGGCCGAGGAACTCAAGATCGGCTGGCTCAAAGATGCCGATTCCGCCACCGCGCCCACCAATGTGCAATATCCATCCGACGCGCAGGTTATCGGTGCCGTGCAGCGCGAACTAGGCGAACATGCGGTGGTCGTTTGCGCGGCGGGCGGGCTGCCAGGTGAATTGCACAAGCTGTGGCAGCCGGCTGCGCCGGGCAATTACCATCTCGAATACGGCTTTTCCTGCATGGGATACGAGATCGCGGGCGGGCTGGGCGTCAAGCTGGCGCGACCGGATGACGAGGTTGTCGTCATGGTCGGTGATGGCAGCTACATGATGCTCAATTCCGAGCTTGCGACATCGGTTATGATGGGAGCGAAGCTGACCATCGTGCTTCTGGACAATCGCGGTTACGGCTGCATCAACCGGTTGCAGATGGGCACCGGCGGAGCGAACTTCAACAACCTATTCCGCGACACCTATCACGAGGAAATGCCCCAGATCGATTTTGCCGCCCATGCGGCATCCATGGGCGCCCATGCGGAAAAGGTGGCGTCGATTGCCGAGCTGGAAGCCGCACTTGGCAATGCGAAAAAGCGCGACCGCACCAGCGTTATCGTGATCGATACTGATCCGCTGATCACCACTGAGGCCGGCGGACATTGGTGGGATGTGGCGGTGCCGGAAGTATCCGAACGTGCGGAGGTGCGCGAAAAACGCGCCGAATATGAGAAATTAATCAAGGGGCAGCGGATCGGGTAGGAGGCTCACTTCCCTTCCCCCCTTGCGGGAGAAGGTGGGCTTTCGCGCAAGCGAAAGGTCGGATGAGGGTCTCTTTGCAAGCGCCCTTTTGCCTCCTCACCCCGAGCCCCTCGCCTGCAAGGGGAGAGGGGCGCGACAGACCCGATGCCGCGCATGAACAGACACTGACTCGAACAATGGAACCACACAGAAAATGATCCGTATCGGTGCAAATCCAATCGGCTGGTCCAATGATGACATGATCGAACTTGGCGGCGAGACCCCGCTGGAGGTCTGTCTTGCCGAAGCAAAGGAAGCCGGGTTTACCGGCATGGAACTGGGCAACAAGTTTCCCCGGCAAGCCGAAGCGCTGCGGCCCATATTGGAGCAACACGGCCATGGATTGGTTTCGGGCTGGTACTCGACCGAATTGCTGGTGCGCGATGTCGATGCCGAGCTTGAAGCGGCAAAAGGGCACGCAACGCTTTTACGCGATATGGGCGCGAAGGTGATGATCGTTTGCGAAACGTCCAACGCCATTCATGGGGCGATGGACACGCCGCTTTCGGCCCGGTCCGTTCTGCCCCATGAGGTATGGGCGCGGTTCGGCATGCGGCTGACGCAATTCGCGCTCAAGCTCAAGCAGGATTACGGGCTGACGCTGGTTTATCACCATCACATGGGAACGATCGTGCAGACCGAAGCTGAGATCGACAGGCTGATGGCTTCGACCGGTGACGCCGTGCAACTCTTGCTCGATACCGGTCACATCTTCTGGGGTGGCGGCAATCCGGCGCGGGTAGCGCGCAATTACAAATCGCGCATCGCCCATGTCCATACCAAGGACGTGCGGCCCGATGTGATGCAGAAGTCGAACGGGCAGGATTGGTCGTTTCTCAAGTCGGTGCTTGAGGGCGTTTATACGGTACCCGGCGATGGTGGGGTCGATTTCCCCACCGTTTTTGCCGAACTCAAAGGCTATGAAGGCTGGGTAATCGTCGAGGCCGAGCAGGACCCGGCAAAGGCCAATCCTCTGCAATATGCCAAGATGGGATACGAAAATCTGACGCGGTATCTGACCGATGCCGGGTTTGAGATCGCGCAATAATTAGAGACGGAGGAACACCATGTCCAAACTGCTCGTCAAGCCATCGGGGGAAACCGGCAAGGTGATTTCCGTAACCCCGGAAAGCGCCGGCTGGACCTATGTGGGGTTCGATGTCCATAAACTGGCTGCGGGGCAAAGCGTCGCCGCTCAGACAGGCAAACGGGAAATCTGCCTGGTTTTCGTTTCGGGTAAAGGCAAGGTTTCAGCCGGTGGCGTGGATCTCGGTGAATTGGGCGGGCGCACGAGCCCGTTCGATGGAGCACCCTATGCGGTCTATGTGCCAGGCAATGGCGATTGGCAGGTTGAGGCCACCACCCCACTGGAGTTGGCAGTGTGTTCGGCCCCCGCCGTTTCCGAGGGCAAGGCCGTGCGTGTCATCACACCCGATGAGATGGGACAGGAAACGCGCGGCAAGGGCACCAATGTGCGCCATGTCACCAATATCCTGCCCGAGACCGATCCAACCGCGGATTCTCTGCTGGTGGTGGAGGTGATTACGCCGGGCGGACACACATCTTCATACCCGCCCCACAAGCACGACGCAGACAACCTGCCCCACGAATCCCTGCTTGAAGAAACCTATTATCACCGGTTGAACCCCGCCCAGGGTTATGGCTTTCAGCGCGTCTATACCGATGATCGGTCGCTCGATGAGACCATGCTGATCGAAGACGGCGTGACCACACTGGTGCCAAAGGGCTATCACCCCTGTGCAGCCATCCACGGCTACGACCTTTATTATCTCAATGTCATGGCCGGGCCGAAAAGGATCTGGAAGTTCCACAACCAGAAAGAGCACGAGTGGCTTCTGGGCGCGTAAGCGCATGGAGCAATGTGTCAAATAGAAGTCAAAGTTGAATATCGTTTATTGCTAATAAGCCCTGATCTTCTCGGCGCTTAAAGGCTGCATTAAACTATTGTGACCTAGGTTTTCTTCTATTGGGGTGCTGAAACCGGGACAGAAGACCGACGTGACCAGAAGGACGAAACGCAAGATAGGAAGAATGGCAAATGCCATTTTCCGGTCGTCGTATATTCCGACGGCTATTGCCCTTGTGGTTACAATCGCCGCCGGTATTTTTGCTGACATTCAGAACCGCGCGGTTTACGAGCAGTCTCAGCGGACACATGTTCTGGACAAGGTTTCTCTGATCCGCGCGCGCCTCGAAGGCAAAGTGACATCCAATATCCAGCTCGTGCATGGGCTTGTAAGCACAATCACCACCGAGCCGGGCATGAGCCAGGCACGTTATGAAAATCTTGCCTCCTATTTGTTCAGCCAGCCCAACGAATTGCTCAATGTCGCTGCGGCGCCGGACCTTGTGGTCAACTATGTCTATCCACGGGAAGGCAACGAGGCAGCAATCGGGCTCGATTACAGCCTCAACGCGCAACAGCGGGAAGCAGCCCTGCAGGCCCGCGACACGGGCGCACTGGTACTGGCCGGCCCGGTGCAACTGGTGCAGGGTGGGCGCGGCTTTATCGGCCGTTTTCCGGTCTTTGCGCGCAACGTAGCTGGCCAACCCTATTTCTGGGGCATCGTTTCGGCGGTAATCGATGCCGACCGGCTTTATGCGGAGGCCGGACTGCTTGATCCCGACCTCGATATCGATATTGCCATTACCGGCCATGACGGGACCGGAGCGTCAGGAAATACGTTTTTCGGCAATCCGGAAGTGCGTCGGCTCGATCCCGTCATCGCCGAAGTCGGGCTGCCAACCGGAAGCTGGATCGTTTCCGCAACGCCGAGGGGCGGATGGGGCGCTGCCCCGCCCAATACAGTGCAACTGTGGGCCATGATCGCAATTGCCTCAGCACTTGTTCTGCTGCCAATACTGATGGCCGGTCGACTGAGCGAAGAACGCAGAAAGGCGATTGCCGAGCAGCGTCATCGCGAGGCTGAACTGGCCCGGCTGTCGCGGCGGCTTGAACTGGCACTGGCGACCTCGCAGGTCGGTGTGTGGGACATGAACATCTTCACCGGCGAGTTGTCGTGGGACGACCGCATGAACGAAATCTATGGGTTGCCGACCGATGGCGGCATGCGGGAATACCATCACTGGTCGAACCGGCTGCATCCGGACGACCTGGCCCGCGCGCAGCGCGATTATAACGAAGCCATTCGTGCCAATGGCCGCTATGTTTCCAACTTCCGCGTGATTACTCCGCAGGGCGAAACGCGCCACATCCGGGCTATCGGCGCGGTTTCCAAGGACATGGAAGGCGAGGCGCATATCGTGGGCGTCAACTGGGACGTGACCACCGATGCCGAGCTTAACGAAGCGCTGGTGCGCGCCAAGACGCAGGCAGAAGCTAAAAATATCGAACTGGAAACGGCAAAGGCCCGAATCGAGCACAATGCCCTGCACGATTCCCTGACCGGGTTGCCTAACCGGCGCTATCTCGACGACATTCTGGAAATGCACGCCAAACGCGGCCAGCAGGGCGGAGGCAGCAATCTTGCGATCCTGCATATCGATCTGGACCGGTTCAAGCAGATCAACGATACGCTCGGCCATGCAGCAGGCGATGCCATGCTGATCCATGCCGCTGAAATCCTCAAGGCATCGGTGCGCCAATCGGATTTCGTGGCCCGGATCGGGGGCGACGAGTTCGTTGTATTGTGTCTTGGTGAAAAGAGTCGTGAGAGCCTGCGGGCGCTCGCCGAACGCATAATTGAGGCGATGCGCCAGCCGGTAATGTATAAAGGCCATGAATGCCGGATCGGTTCGAGTATCGGCATTGCATCGGGACAGGCAAAAGAGATCGACCCCAAGCAGGTGCTGGTCAATGCCGATATCGCACTTTATCGCGCCAAGGGGCGCGGGCGGAACCGGTGCGAATTTTTCTCCGACGAGTTGCAGGCCGAAATCATCACCACAAAGCGCGTTGCCGACGATATTCTTAATGGCATCGAAAACAGGGAGTTCGTGGCCTACTACCAGCCGCAGTTCGATGCAAAAACGCTCGACATTATCGGAGTGGAAGCGCTGGTGCGCTGGAACCATCCCTTGCGCGGGCTTTTGACGCCAAACACGTTCCTTTCGATTGCCGAAGACCTCAACGTGGTCGCAACGCTTGACCGGATCATGCTGGAACAATCGCTAAGCCAACTCACCCGATGGCGCGACGAAGGGCTCGAAATCGGCCGTGCCTCGGTAAATGTTTCGGCACGGCGCCTTCATGACGAGCATCTTGTCGAGTCCCTGCGCAAACTCAGTATCGACCCTGGCACGATTTCGTTCGAGCTTGTGGAATCGATCTATCTCGATGAGAGCGAGAATATCGTAAACTGGAACATCGACCAGATCCGCGACATGGGCATCGATATCGAGATCGACGATTTCGGCACCGGCCATACCTCGATCGTGAGCCTTTTGCAGTTGCGGCCAAGTCGCCTCAAGATCGATCGGCAGATCATCGAGCCGATCACAACCTCGCACGCGCAGCGCTCGCTGGTGCGCTCGATTATCGAAATCGGGCGCTCGCTCGGGATCGAAGCCGTGGCGGAGGGCGTGGAAACCCTCGATCAGGCCGTCCTGCTGCGTGATATGGGATGCCACAGCCTGCAGGGCTACGCCTTTGCCCGGCCAATGAGCGCGGAAGCGCTGACCGCTTTTGTCAAGGAAAACGCCTGGCGCAATGCGGGTTAGTTTGTTGGCGCCGATCGACGACGCTCAGCCTGAACTGTTACAGCAGCACATCTCAAAAGCTGTGGCCGGTGCCCGACTCATGGTAATCAGCGCCCGAACATCAGAAGGAGCAAAAACTTGAGCGAACCGACCATGGCCGAGGCAATTGAGGAGATTTATACGTCGCTCAAAGAGGACAATGCAGACATCGATCAGCGCATTGTTGCTCTCAAAAACGCAATGGCTCGCGAAGGTGCGCGCGAAGCCGTTTTCGATCCTTCCAAGCTGGCGCAAAACAACCGTGCTGGACGCAAGACGATGCAGGCCTATTTCCGGCAGCGTGGCGTGAACGTGAAATTTTCCGCATCATAGGCTCAAGCGCGGTGAACCTTTGGTGGGTTTCAACCCATTGCAATCGTTCAAGGGTACCTAACCCGGATCGCACGGTAGAAACTTGACGCACCTGGTGCGCAGTGGCAACGTGCCGTCGCCGAAAGCCGGAGACATGGCTGGAAGGATGGAGGTGGAGGCTGTGCAGCGGTGGTCGCTGAACAGTTCGTCTTGCGCGCGTGGCGGCGCGTTTGGCTGACAGCCCAGCCTTGAGTTATCAAATGAAAAATCTGGCTTTCAAGCCGACGATTATTGATCGTCTGACCGTACATCATTTTCGGTCCTCACTGCCACGTCAGGGTAGATCGGCATTTGACCGGGAATTTGCACTTATCCTGCACAACGAACGCCCTTTCCTGACCGATAAACTCACTCAGTCTCATATCATCTTTGTTGCCGCATTCCTGTCCGCCTATCGTACGCTGCGCTCTATGGGCCTCGGTAACGACGCAAGTAAAGAGAAACTGACGCCTGCGCTTTTCAGACTTGGACGCCGCACTGCAGCCTTCTTCACCTGGGCGGGTATTGCGATGTCGCGAAATCCGATGCAGGCGCTCCGTCGGTTCAGCGAGACAAAAGCGCAAAACGCATATGGGCCCAGCTTTGCTGTCGAAACGGCGGCTATCCCCGGCGGCTTCGTTTCAGAGGTAAAGCGCTGCGGATACAGGACATTTCTTGCGCGCCATGACGCGGTGGACCTCAATTCCCTGCTCTGCGAATGGGATCGAGTGTGGATCGATGCATTGCCCAAAAGCATTGACTTCCGGCGCCCGACGACTCTCGCAACTGGTTGCGCCTCTTGCCGGTTTGAGTTCCGGTATGCAGAGCGTAGTCTGTCTGGGAAAGGACCCCGTCCCATCAGCGATACAGCAACGAGGGAAAAGCCCGACCGTCGCATAGCTGACGATTAGGGGGGATTGGCTGGCCGGATTGATGAACTAGACCTGCCTCTGCACAAATCTTATAGCCGAGATTGCGACGTTGCAGTGACGGCTTCACCCTGATCGCGCTTGCTATGCCGGGGTGGGGCCGTCACCATCATCGGTTTTGACCGCCCCTTCGGCCATGCGCTGGCGGCGACGTTCGAGCCTTGCGCGGCGGGCCAACTGGAAGCTGGAGACCAGGGCCCTGACGATAAAATAGAAAAACACCCATGTGAAAATGGCCAGCGGTATCGCGCCGATCATCATGGTCTGGAACAAGGGCAGAATGCTCGAGAAATCGAGTGAGAAAAGACCGCCGGAAAGCTGCCGGGTGCTTTGTGCATCCATAATGGCCGCCGGATCGGCGGGATTGAGCCAGGCCATAATGGCGCTACCGAACTGGTAGGACAACGAGAAGAACAACGGAAAGGTGATCGGGTTGCCCCATGCGGTGCCGATGGCGGCGGCAAGCATGTTACCGCGCGTTATGAAGGCCAGCACAAAGCCGAGAAAGAAATGCACGCCCATGAGCGGGAAGACCGATACGGCAGCCCCCGAGGCAACACCGGACGCAATTGCATGAGGAGATGCGGTGAGGCGGAGAACTTTTTTGCGCAGATATGTCAGATACCGCCGCAGCCCCATGCGAGGCCATACGAAATTCTGCAGGCGCTCGTGCCAGCTTTTTACCGGCTTGCCCTTACCTACACTCATATGCCCTATACGTACTCCTGCGCTTTTCACGCTGCCTCTCATCTATTTAAACGCTCTGATCGTAATCCTACCACCGAAATAAGCCCATGTGCGGCGAAATCACTCTGGCGTTACCATATTCCACCCGGATCATTTAATAGTTGGCAAATTTGCAACGCTTGAACGGTGATTGGGGCATTGGCATCGCTCTTGCCAAGCGAATATGACAATATTGTCATAATACATTGGCAAAGCCGCGCCCTTTCGATAAAGGCTGGCGACAAAATTCCTGCCTATAGCTTGCGCCCTCAAAACAAAGATCGCTCTCGACGGAATGGCCAAAAGTGCAATCGACAAGGACCTGAAAAGGGTCAATCAGCTTCAGCATGCCACACACGATGCGTCCCGTGCGATGGCTGCGCCGGGATTGGCGCTCGTCTTTCTTTTGGCAGCGCTGCTTTTTGCAACCTTTGTGGTAACAAGCGGACCTCTGAGCTACCTCGTCATCATCGCAACGGTGATCGCCGCCTATATGGCGCTCAATATTGGTGCCAACGACGTGGCAAACAATATGGGGCCTGCCGTGGGTGCGCGTGCGCTGACCATGGTGGGCGCGCTTGCCATTGCCGCGATCTGCGAGGCGGCCGGGGCGCTGCTGGCCGGTGGCGACGTGGTGAATACCATTTCGCGCGACATCATCGCGTCCGACGTGCAGCTAAGCACCACGGCCTTCATCATGATCATGATGGCGGCGCTTTTGTCGTCCGCGCTGTGGATCAATCTGGCAACCGTGATCGGGGCGCCGGTTTCCACGACCCATTCCGTGGTCGGCGGGGTTGTCGGTGCCGGAATTGCAGCGGCCGGTTTCAGTGCGATCATCTGGCCGACAATGGCCCGGATCGCTGCAAGCTGGGTGATCTCCCCGCTTCTTGGTGGGCTGATGGCGGCAGGCCTGCTCGCCATCGTCAATTTCACGATCCTGCGGCAGCGCGACAAGGTGGATTCGGCCCGGATCTGGGTACCGGTTCTGGTGGCACTGATGTGCGGCGTTTTTGCCATGTACATGTCCATGAAGGGGTTGAGCAGGGTCTGGCGTCCCGAGCCGCATATGGTCCTGATGGTGGGCCTGATCTTTGCCGGGTTGGGCTGGTTGGCATCGGTGCCCTGGGTCAAAAAGCGCACCATGGGCATGGACAATTCCAACAAGCATGTGGGTACGCTGTTCCGCCTGCCGCTGATTTTTTCGACCGCGCTTTTGAGCTTCGCCCATGGCGCCAACGACGTCGCTAACGCCGTTGGCCCTTTGGCCGCGATTGTGGCGGCGGTGGAGGCTGGGGCAACAGGGCAAGGTGCGGTTGCGCTGCCGATCTGGGTGCTGGCGATCGGCGGGCTGGGCATTGCCGTTGGGCTGGCGCTGTTCGGCCCACGCGTGATCCGCATCGTTGGTGAAAAGATTACCAAGCTCAATGAAATCCGGGGCTATTGCGTGGCGCTTTCTGCGGCGACAACAGTGTTGATTGCCTCAGCGCTGGGGTTGCCCGTTTCGTCGACCCATATCGCAGTTGGTGCGATTTTCGGTGTCGGATTCCTGCGTGAAGGGCTGTCGAACAAGGGCCTCAAGAACAAGGCTGTAAGTCCTGAGGGCATCTTTTTGAAGACCGACCACCTCAACCAGACGCCGGAAGAAGCGATTACCAATTATCAGAAGCGGCAAAAGCGTTATCTGGTGCGCCGTCAGCACGCATTTTCAATTGGCGCGGCCTGGGTAATCACCGTGCCGGCCGCAGGGGCGCTGTCGGCCTGCATCTATTTCGCGATGACACTGCTGTTCGGGGTCTGACGCTTCCTGGCCTCGCGTTGAGCCAAAGCGATGGCAACATCGGCCAGTCCGTCATGGGTGATGAGCCGTTTTGCCTCCGGCACCACCGCCCAGTGGCGGTAACGCTGACGCTTTTCCTTCCAGTCCTGCAACTGATTGGTTACGCGCAGCGGGAAAATCTGCACTTCGATTGGCGCCGGGCGCTCTTCGGTGACAGGCAGATAATAAGACCCGATGGGCGATTGCTCAATCTCGCCTTCGACGCCCGCTTCCTCATAGGCCTCGAGTGCGGCGCTATCCCAGGCTGTCATGCCTTCGACTTGCCGTCCCTTGGGGAAAATCCATTTGCCACGCCCGCGTGATGTGACCAGAAGCACGACGCAGTGCCCATCTACGACAGTATAGGGGAGCGCGCCGAATTGCGGGCCGGGCAATTCGACTTCGGCGGGCTGAAACCCGCGGAACATTGCAAACAGTCTTTCGAGCATCGCGATCTGACTCGGGCTCCTGCCAAAAGGGTGTCGATTGCCTGAAAATACGCTGATTTGGCGCATCCGGGCAATGGGACGTAAAGGTTTGGTGAAAAAGCGGTTCACCCCATAGCAGCAATGGGATCGGATGAATATGGTTGGGAATACACACGCCAAAAAGAATCACCCAAGAGCTGCAAGGAGCGTTTCACAGCAATGACTGTCGAGATCGACATGGGCGCAACCAAAACGGGCACATCGGCCCGGCTCGATCTGGAGGAATTGCTGGCGACTCGGCTTTTGGTGCAGGGCAATTCCGGCTCGGGCAAATCGCACCTGTTGCGGCGCCTGCTCGAACAAAGCGCACCATGGGTGCAGCAATGCGTGATCGACCCCGAAGGCGATTTCGTCACCCTAGCCGACAAATTCGGCCATGTGGTTGTGGAAGCGAACCGTTCCGAGCACGAGTTGACCCGCATCGCCGGGCGTATCCGGCAACACCGGGTTTCGGTGGTGCTGTCGCTCGAAGGGCTGGATGCTGAAGCGCAGATGCGCGCGGCGGCGGCGTTTCTCGGCGGGCTATTCGATGCGGATCGCGATTTCTGGTATCCGATCCTCGTGGTGGTCGATGAGGCGCAGCTTTTCGCGCCCGCTGCCGGGGGCGAGGTTTCGGACGAAGCGCGTAAGCTCTCGCTGGGTGCGATGACCAACCTTATGTGCCGGGGCCGCAAGCGCGGACTGGCCGGGGTGATCGCTACGCAGCGCCTTGCCAAGCTGGCGAAAAACGTTGCGGCGGAAGCGTCGAACTTTCTGATGGGCCGAACCTTTCTCGATATCGACATGGCGCGGGCGGGCGATCTGTTGGGCATGGACCGGCGCTCGACCGAAATGTTCCGCGATCTGGAACGCGGGCATTTCGTAGCACTGGGTCCGGCGCTGGCACGGCGTCCGCTGCCCATTACTATCGGGCCCGTTGAAACTGCCGCACGCTCGACAAGCCCCAAACTGATGCCGCTGCCCGAAACGGCAGGCGAGGACGCCGCAGATCTGATCTTTACGCCAAGCGCCGATGAAGACATCCGCCCAATGCCGCGCCGGGCGAGCCAGCCCGCGCCGCGCCCCACCGCCGACATTCTGGCGCAATTGAGCGCGCCGCAACCGCAGGCCGAAGCTGAGCCGCAGGGGCTTTTTCCTGAGATCGACATGGCTGAGCGCGATGCGCTGATATCCGATGTGTTGAGCGAGATACTGGAAGACCCCGATGCCAGCTATCGCTCGGTTGCCGTGCTTTATCAGGATTTTCTGGTGCGCTGTCGTATCCGCCGGGTGCCGGGCACCCCGCCCGATCTTGCCGATTTCAAACGCCGGTTTGCGGTTGCCCGCGCCGGGGTCGATACGCAGACAGCAGAAGGCAGTGCGTGGAAAACGGCGCTCGAGTTGGCACAATCGCTGGCCGAAGACGTGCAAGGGGTGTTTCTGGTTCTGGCGCGTGCGGCGGTCGAAAAACTCCCCTGTCCTTCCGATGCAACGCTGGCGCGGGCCTATGGCTCCCATTCAGCCGGGCGGGCGCGGCGATTGCTCACCTATTTCGAGGAGCGCGACCTTATCGTGCTCCGGGCCGATTTTTCGGGCCAGCGGATCGTCGCTTTCCCTGATCTGGGTTGCGAGACGGCGCCGGGCGATGCCAATGGACCGGCGGAAAACCCCACCGATCGCGCGGCTGCGGAATAAGGCGGCTTGCCTAATCGGCTCCGATTGGCGAGATAGGCGCCATGAGCGTTTCCGCCCCCCTACCCATCGACGCGGTTCTGCCTGAGCTTGCGGCAGCACTTGAGCGCGGTACGCGCGCGGTGCTGGTTGCCGCGCCCGGTGCAGGCAAGACCACGCGCGTTCCGCTGGCCCTGCTCGATGCTCCGTGGCGGAACGATGGCAAGATCGTCATGCTCGAACCGCGACGGCTGCCAGCGCGGGCCGCCGCACGGCGTATGGCGCAAACGCTGAGCGAAGCGGTTGGCGAGACGGTCGGCTATCGCGTGCGGATGGATACCAAGGTCTCCCCCAGAACGCGCATCGAGGTCGTGACCGAGGGCGTTTTTTCGCGCATGTTGATCGACGATCCCGAACTGTCAGGCATTGCAGCGGTCATATTCGACGAGTTTCACGAGCGGAGCCTTGATGGCGATCTGGGGCTGGCGCTGACGCTTGATGCCAGTGCCTTGCGCGAGGATTTGCGCATTCTTGTTATGTCGGCAACGCTCGATGGTGCTCGCGTGGCCAGCCTTTTGGGCGATGCGCCGGTGATCGAAAGCGCGGGCCGCGCCTTTCCGATTGAAACCCGGCATATCGTGCCCGACGCCAATGCGCGGATCGAAGATAGCGTGATTGCCACTGTGCTTTCGGCAATGCGCGAGGAAGCAGGCTCAGTTCTGGTGTTTCTGCCGGGCCAGGCCGAAATCCGGCGGGTGGCCGAGCGGCTTCACAGTCAAGTCGGTCCCGATACCGATATTGCGCCGCTTTACGGCCAGCTTTCGGGTGCTGAACAGGATATGGCTATCCAGCCCGCCCAAACAGGGCGCCGCAAGATCGTACTGGCGACGGCCATTGCGCAAACGTCTCTGACAATCGAAGGGATCAGGATTGTCATTGATTCCGGTCTGGCCCGGGTGCCGGTATTCGAGCCGGAAACCGGGCTGACGCGCCTGGCGACGCGGCGCGTTTCACTGGCGGCGGCGGACCAGCGGCGCGGACGTGCCGGGCGTACCGAACCGGGCGTTTGCTACCGGCTCTGGCATGAAGGGCAGAATGCCAGCCTTGAGCCATTCGATGCGCCTGAAATTTTCTCTGCCGATCTGACCAGCCTGGTTCTCGATCTTGCCAGTTGGGGCGTGACCGACCCGGCAACGCTGTCATTCCCCGATCAGCCGCCGATGGTTGCATGGAGCAAGGCCAAAACAGCGCTTGCCGCATTGGGAGCGTTGGACCAGACCGGCGGTTTGACAGCGTTGGGGCGTAAGCTCTCTGCTCTGCCACTCGACCCGCGGCTGGGCGCGATGCTGGTTGCCGCCGCTGATGACGGCGAGGCGATGGACGCGGCGCTGGCGGCGGTAGTGCTTGGGGAACCGGGGCTTGGCGGCAACGGTAGCGACCTTGCCGAACGCGTCGCGCGGATTGCACGGCAAGATAATGCCCGCGCAAAATCGGCGCGTGCGCTTGCGGCGCGGCTGGCCAGACAGGCAGGCGGCAATGACCGAATCGGCATGATCGATGTGGGTTCTCATCTGGCGCGTGCCTATCCTGACCGCATTGCACAGAGGGTGGGCGTGGGCCGGTTCCGGCTTGCAGTCGGGCGGCAAGCGCGGATGGAGGAAACCGATGCGCTGGCGCAGGCCGAGTTTCTCGTTGTTGCAGAAATGACGGGCTCTGCCCAGAGCGGGTTCATCCGGCAGGCCGCAGGCATTTCCCGCGAAGACCTTCACGCGTTGCTGGACGACAGAATCATGGGCGGCGAGACCCTGCAGTTTGACCGTGAAGCCAAGGCTGTTCGGGCGCGGATGCAGACCCGGTTCGGCGCGCTGGTGTTCGACGATGCGCCCGCGCAGATTACCGATCTGGAGCAGGCGGCACATCTTTTGGCGCAAGGCGCCATCGAGATTGGCATTGACCGGCTGGCGTGGAGCAGGGAGCAGATGTCGCTACGCGGGCGAGCCTCTTTTTTGCGCGCGCATATCGGAGAGGATTGGCCCGACCTTTCGGCGCGTGGTTTAAGCGATGCCGGGCCGGACTGGCTCGCTCCGCATCTTTATGGGCTGACACGGATTGCCGAAATCACGGCCGAACATTTGAGTGCCGCTTTGTTCGCACTTTTGCCGTGGGAGAAAAGACAGGAGATGGAACGGCTATTGCCGAGCCATTTTGATGCGCCTTCAGGCAGTCGCATACCGATCGATTATGGCGCGGAAAACGGTCCTGTTCTGGCGATCCGGGTGCAGGAATTGTTCGGGCTCGATAGCCATCCCTCCATCGCCAATGGCCGGGTCAAGCTGCTTTTGAGCCTGCTGTCGCCAGCCCATCGCCCGATCCAGACCACGCGCGATCTGCCCGGCTTCTGGCGAGGGAGCTGGCGCGACGTGGCCAAGGACCTCAAGGGGCGCTATCCCAAGCATTTCTGGCCCGACGATCCGATTGCTGCGCAAGCGACGAGCCGTGCCAAGCCCCGCGGGCAATAGCGCCAACGTTTGCTGGCACTCACGGTAACGCAGTGCTGATTTCCCACAAGGCTCTGATTCAGATAAACTAATTGTTGCAGGGAAATGCGAGAACAAAAGGGATGGGTCCGCTGTTGTGTAGCGCTTGAGAAAGGAGCGTGATTGACAATGGACAAGGATTTTTTGAGACAGATCAGCGGCTATGGCCTGACCACAGCCGAGATTCATTATCGCATGCCTGATCAACCATCATTGCTGCAGCTTTTCATATGGCAGCATCACGATCTGGCCCCCGATTTTCCAACACTGAAACGCTTTTTGAGCTTTTGGGAGCGCGAGATCGACGGGCCGCTGCATTCGGTGCGTGTGGCCCATCAGAAACTGATCCGGCCCGCCGAATGGCGCGCCGTGGACGGGATCATATCTCTGCATTGACCAACACGGCAGCAGCAAGGCCGCACCAAAGCAGGGTAACTGGTTTTCGATGCCTTCATGTCGGCCTGCTCAATGGCGGATGGCAATAGACGCTTGTAGTGACATCGGGTTAGGCTCGCGCCAGTCCAGTAGCAGGAGCCTAATATGCAATCGGTGTTTCACCTCGCCTATCACGTTACCGATCTTGACGATGCACGGCGCTTTTATGGCGGCGTGCTCGGGTGCATGGAAGGGCGTTCGACGGAAACCTGGGTGGATTTCGACTTTTTTGGCCATCAGATTTCGCTGCATCTGGGCGAACCCTTCAAGACAACCCGCACCGGCAAGGTTGGCGATCACATGGTGATGATGCCCCATCTGGGCGTCGTGCTGCCGCTCGAGGACTGGAAGGCGCTGGCCGAGCGGCTGGAACACGGCGGGGTTGCTTTTGACATACCGCCGGTTATCCGTTTTGAGGGTGAGCCGGGTGAGCAGCGCACGATGTTTTTCACCGACCCTTCGGGCAACCCCATCGAAGTGAAGGGCTTTGCCGATTTTGCGGGACTGTTTGCGAAATAAAGGCAGACCTCCGTTGCAGATTTTGCAACGATCCCGCACGCCAGAAGGCTGTTCTAGCGCTCCGCGACCACGGCCCGTACGGCGTCTATAAAGGCACTGGTGGGGAGGTCAAACTCTGTACCCGCGCGGATGGTGATGCCAACAGGACCGTGGCTGGCGCTCAAATCGGCATTGAGCGTGACGAGATCGCCATTTTTGAGATCGGCAGCAACCACAGATCGCGATATGATCCAGACGGCATCGGTAAAAAGGGTATAGGCGCGTCCAAACGAGTTTGAAACCGTCTCGATTTCATGGGCGAGCGGGCCGACCGCGGCGGCGACCAGCAGGGCTTCGACTATGGGCCGAATGATGGCCCCACGCGGCGGCATCAGCACCGGGAAGCCTTCGACAACGCGCAGTTGGAGATCGATGGCTTTTGCCAGCGGGTGATCGGGCCGCACGGCCAGCACCAGATCTTCCGAATAAAGATGCTCGAAAACCAGCCCGCTCATCACGTCAGGATGCGGCATGCGTCCGACCACAAGATCGATGCTACCGCTGCGTAACAGTGACAGGAGGTGGGGGCTGGGTCCGCTTTCTACATGGACCCGTGTGCCGAGCGGACTTTTTGCAAAGCGGGCAACAGCTTGCGGTACCACTTCCACCTCGACGGTCGGCAACGCGCCGAGGCGCACAAGGCCGCTCTCACCACCCTGCCCGGCCAATGTATCGACCCCTTGCCGCAGCGCGGCAACTGAGGCATTGGCGTAGCGCAAGAAAGTCTGCCCAGCCTCGGTCAACACTAGCTTGCGCCCCGTCCTGTTAAAAAGCGCAACGCCGAGTGCATCTTCAAGTTCGGCAAGGGCTTTGGAGACCGCAGGCTGTGACAATCCGAGCGCAAGGCCCGCAGCGACCACGCCGCCCTGGCGATTGACTTCCAGAAAGCAGGAAATGTGCCGGAGCTTGATGCGCGGGTCGATAAGGGATGGGGGCATTTCCGTTTGCCAATCTAAGTTACAAGACTGATCTCTGACAGCTTCAAATATTCTATTATCGTATATTTCGGGTGGAAACTATCATTTTACGGCGCGCCATCTCTAGGTTTTAATACGTTCTGGTTATGTAATTCCCAATTCAGGGTCAGATGATGAGCAAGTTCATTCCGCTGGAACAGGCGGTGCGCGAAAATCTCAATGATGGTGATACGGTGGCCTTTGAAGGCTTCACCCATCTCATTCCCCATGCGGCGGGGCATGAGGCAATCCGGCAGGGCAAAAAAGACCTGACCCTGATCCGCATGACGCCCGATATTTTGTATGACCAGTTCATCGGCATGGGGCTGGCAAAGCGGGTGGTCTTTTCCTACGCGGGCAATCCCGGCGTCGGGCTGTTGCGCCGCATGCGCGATGCCATCGAGAACCAGTATCCGCGCGCAATCGAAACAGTCGAGCATTCGCACGCGGCCATGGCCAACGCCTATGAAGCGGGCGCGGCTGGCCTGCCCTGCGCGATTTTCCGTGGCTATAAGGGCGCCGACCTGCCCAAGGTAAACCCCAACATAAAAAGCGTTGTCTGCCCCTTTACAGGGGAAGAATTGGCGGCAGTGCCCGCGATCCGGCCCGATGTGACCTTCATCCACGCGCAAAAAGCCAATGAAAAAGGCGATGTGCTGATCGAAGGTATTGTGGGCGTACAAAAGGAAGCTGCCCTTGCGGCGAGGCGCGTTGTCGTGACGGTCGAAGAGATCGTGCCGGACTTTAAGGGCCTGCATCCCAATCTGACCATTCTGCCGCACTGGACCGTAACAGCAATCTGTCAGGTCAGAGGCGGCGCGCATCCCTCCTATACCCACGGCTATTACGAACGCGACAACGCCACCTATCTCGAATGGGACAAGGTGAGCGCGGATCGCGAACTGTTCGCCAAGTGGATGGACGATAATGTTTTGAATGCGACACCAGCGGTGTTTGCCGAACGGACGAAGGGGCTTTGAAAATGTCTGACGTTACCCCAACCGAAATGATGACCGTTGCCGCCTCGCGGGCTCTGACCAGCAAGGACGTTTGTTTTGTCGGTATCGGCGCGCCATCGGCAGCCTGCAATGTAGCCCGGCTGACCCACGCGCCTGACATTACGCTGATCTATGAATCGGGCACCATCGGCACCGCGCCCGATGTGCTGCCGCTTTCCATCGGTGATGGTGAGCTTTGCGAAACGGCTGTAACCACCGTGGCGGTGCCTGAAATGTTCCGCTACTGGCTGCAGGGCGGGCGCATCACCGTCGGGTTCCTCGGTGCCGCACAGATCGACAAGTTCGGCAATATCAATACCACCGTGATCGGTGACTACCATCAGCCCAAAGTGCGCCTGCCGGGCGGCGGCGGGGCGCCGGAGATCGCGTCCTCCTGCGGTGAGATTTACATCACACTCAAGCAGGCCAAGCGGGCCATGGTGGAAAAGATCGATTTTTTCACCTCGTTCGGCCATGGCGAGGGTGGCGATCATCGTCAGCGCCTCGGGATCACCACCAAAGGCCCAACGCTGCTGATTACCGATCTTGCGATCTGGAAGCCGGATCCTGAAACCAAGGAATTTACTGTCGTCTCGCTGCATCCGGGCGTCACGCGCGATATGGTGCAGGAAACCTGTGGCTGGGAAGTCAAATTCGCCGATAATCTGGAAACGACCCCAGCACCATCGACAACCGAGTTGATGACCTTGCGTGACCTGCAGGAACGCACAAAGCGCGCCCATGAAGGCGGAAAGGCAGCCTAATGACCCAGGCTTATATCTGCGCTTATATCCGCACGCCCATTGGCCGGTTCGGAGGTGCCCTCTCGAAAGTGCGTCCCGACGATCTTGGCGCCATTGCGCTCAAGGCTCTGATGGAAACGAACCCCAGTGTCGACTGGGCTGCGGTTGACGATGTGATTTTCGGCAATGCCAATCAGGCGGGCGAGGACAATCGCAACGTTGCACGCATGAGCCTTTTGCTTGCCGGCATGCCTGAAACCGTGACCGGCACGACGATCAACCGGCTGTGTGGCTCAGGGTTGGATGCGGTTCTGACCGCCGCGCGCGCAATCAAGGCAGGTGAAGCAGACCTGATGATCGCAGGCGGCACGGAATCGATGAGCCGCGCGCCGTTCGTGATGCCCAAGGCCGAAACGGCCTTTTCGCGTAATGCGGAAATCTATGACACGACAATCGGATGGCGCTTCGTCAACCCGGTGATGAAAAAGCTTTATGGCGTGGATTCCATGCCTGAGACCGGCGAAAACGTCGCTGAAGACTATAAGGTCAGCCGCGAGGATCAGGATGCCTTTGCGCTGCGCAGCCAGAACAAGGCCGCCGCTGCGCAGGAAAACGGGCGACTGGCAAAGGAAATTACGCCAGTTACCATCCCGCAGCGCAAGGGCGATCCCATCGTCGTTGACAAGGACGAGCATCCCCGCGCAACGCGTTTGGAAAAGCTCGCGAGTTTGCCAACGCCCTTCAAAAAGGAAGGCGGCACAGTAACGGCTGGTAATGCGTCGGGCGTCAACGATGGCGCCGCGGCGCTGATCGTTGCCAGCGAAGCGGCGGTGATGAAATATGGCCTTACCCCGCTTGCCCGTGTGGTCGGTGGCGCGACCGCTGGCGTTGCACCACGGGTGATGGGGATCGGTCCCCTGCCCGCATCCGAGAAACTGGCAGCGCGTTTGGGCATTAGGCCAAGCGATTTCGATCTTGTCGAACTCAACGAGGCCTTTGCTTCACAGGGTATTGCGATTTTGCGCGGGCTCGGGATTGCCGAAGATGCCGATCACGTCAACCCCAATGGCGGCGCGATTGCGCTTGGCCATCCGCTCGGCATGAGTGGTGCGCGTATTGCGGGCACAGCAGCACTGGAGATGAGCCTTACCGGCAAAAAGCGCGCGCTTGTGACCATGTGCATCGGTGTCGGGCAGGGTATCGCGGCTGCTTTGGAAGCGGTGTGATCGCGCTCAAGACCGGTGCCAGCAGGATCACGCCGCACTCCGCCGGAAGGCCGTGACCTCATAGAGGTGGTCGGGGCTACTGCGGCGGTATAGCGGCGTCCTCGCTCGATTCTCTGGAAATCCGGCATGTGCGACTGGCGCAATATGCCGGTTTTCTTTGCCTTGAAGCGATCAATGTCGATGGCAGCGGCGGGCCGCTCGAGTATGGACTGACTCGATTCAGTTCGCGCCGCGTCCAGGTGGCGATCGATACTTTGGGAGACAGTTGAGTAAAGTCGCGCGCAAATATG
Organism: Pelagibacterium lentulum; assembly: GCF_003992625.1. GTDB lineage: Bacteria > Pseudomonadota > Alphaproteobacteria > Rhizobiales > Devosiaceae > Pelagibacterium > Pelagibacterium lentulum. The sequence continues at coordinate 81,645 of NZ_RZMW01000009.1, forward strand.
GGCGCAATCGAGCACAGAATCTGTTAGCGTTTGCGGCAAAGCAAATCTGTGACCGACTTGGGCGTTAAACGGGGGAACAGCGCATGTGGGATTTCAGTGTCTCTAAATCGGTGGAACTCATGATGAAGACATTGCCCTTCATCCTCCTCCGGGTAGCGGTCTACTTCGGCATTACGCTGGCCTATATTCTCATCACCGGAACAGGGGCCGGTATCGGTTTTGGCGTTGGGGCGCTTGGCGACGCAGGGTTTCAGGCAACGACAACATTCTGGGGCGGGGCAATCGGCTTTGTGATCGTCGCCGCCGTCATGTACTGGGCCCGCGAATATATTCTTTACCTTGTCAAAGCCGGGCATATCGCGGTGATGGTTGAGCTTCTCGATGACAAGCCGATGCCGCAGGGGCGGTCCCAACTCGAGCATGGCGCGGCGGTGGTCAAGGAGCGGTTTGCCCAGGCAAGTGTGCTTTTCGCGGTCGATCAACTGATCAAGGGCGTGCTACGTGCCGTAACCGGGCTGATCCGCGGTGTTCTTGGCTTCCTGCCCATTCCGGGCCTTCAGCAGCTCATGGGCATTATTCAGGCGTTCTTGCGGGTCGCCATCGGCTTTGTCGATGAGGTCATCCTTGCCTATGCCATCCGCACCCGATCGAACGATCCCTGGGGCTCGGCAAAAACCGCGCTGATTCTGTACGGGCAGAACTACAAAGTCATGCTCAAGAATGCCGCCTGGCTGGCGCTGATCGTCTATGTGCTGTCGTTCATGGTCTTTCTGCTCATGCTGGCTCCGGCCGCGTTGCTGGTCTATCTGATGCCGGGCGCCTGGAGCGCGGGCGGCTTCGTCTTTGCGCTGCTTTTTGCCTGGAGCTTCAAGGTTTCGATTTTCGATCCCTTTGCGGTCGCCTGCCTGATGCAGGTCTATTTCAAGGTGATCGAAGGCCAGCAGCCCGATCCGCAATGGGAAGCGCGGCTAGAGCAGATGTCGGGCAAGTTTAAAAAACTCAAGGAACGTGCAACCGGCATACCTCCCAATTCCGAGCCCGGCCAGGTTGCAACTTCCTAGATTTCGCCGGACATTTGCTTCATGTGCGTTGCGACCATTGCCCGGATATCGTGGCGAACAATGGCCAGAGAATAGGCAACAGTGGGCCAGACGCCTTTCGTGCCTAGCCCGCTAATCAATGAATTGCGCCAACTCCTGATCGACTTCGGTTCCCACCGCGCTCATGAAACCATTGGTCGCGATCATGATACCCGCAAGGGCGGTAAGATCGACAAGTGTTTTCGGTGAAAGCTGGGCGCCGAGTCGCGCCCAAAGTGCGGGCGGGATGGATTTAGCATCGGTGGCAATCGCCCGGCCAAAGGTCTCAATATCTAGGAGGTCGATGCCCGGCTGGTTGCCATCCTCGGCGCCGAGCGATGCAAGGCCGCGGCGCATGAAGCCCATCCCAACCCGATTATCCATCGCCTTGCTGATGGCAAGACAGAGCGTAAAGATCGCCCGATCACCGATCGCGGGTTGCAACTGATCGCGCAGCGTGAACCATTCCCCATAAATTCGGAGCGCTTCAGGCGAATGGGCCAGCGTGCGCTTCATATTCGTCATGCGCCCACGCAGTGCGATCTCCGCGTCATAGGCGGCGCGCTGCTCTTCGGTTGCAGCATTGAGATCGAGTTGGGGAATGTATGCCATGGCTATTTGGCCTCGACGTCGATGATCTGCGCGCCGCGTTCAAATGTATTGCCAACCGTGCAGATGGCATGTGCCTCGTCGATAAGTTGCTGACGCTCCTCGGATGTAAAGTCTCCCTCGATCGCAAAGCTGCAGGCAAAGCGTTCAACCCGCGAGGGTTCATCGGCGGCCTTTGTATGGGTCACGTCAACAGCCACTTCTGTCAGCCTGTTGCCCCAGCCAAATTTGCGCGCCGCGATGCGCACGCTCAAAACAAGGCAACCGGCAAGCGCGGCATCCATGAATTCGAGCGGGGTCAATCCTTCATCGGTTGCAAGCCCGGCAAGATCGACAGAGGTGCCCGAATGCGCCGTGATGCGTCCCCTGCCCGTTCCACCAAGCCAGGCACCGACCGTCGCGGAGCGGGTGGTAATCTTAACCATCGAAATATCCTTCTTTCCAATTGCAGGCTTTGCCGCTGCGGGTGACAAACATGTTAACCTGTCGCATGATCTGTTCGGCATTGAAAATGCAGAATGCCATTTCGTAAACCCCTGCAAATACAAAAAAATTAAGCGGCAGGAGATGGTGCGGAGAGCATCGCTAAGGAATAGAATTCTAATCACATTCGGTGGGCTGGCACTTGGAAAACGGCCCCATCATGCAAGGAGCAAAGTCTCATGTCCCTTCCCCTTCTAACAAAAAAAGTGCTCGCCGGAGCCGCGTTGACCGCCGTAGCGGTAGCAGCCCCATTCGCTGCTTTCGGGCAGGATGCCAATCCCGATGCAATCATTCGTATCGGCTCGCTCTATGAGCCTCAAAACCTCGACAATACCGCAGGTGCCGGACAAGGCATTACAGAAGCCTTTAACGGCAATGTCTATGAAGGCCTGTTCCGTCTGACCGATGCTGGCGATGTAGAAGATGTTTTGGTCGAGACCTATGAGATCAGCGAGAACGGGCTGACCTATACCTTTACCCTGCGCGATGGCGTGACCTTCCATTCGGGTGATCCGTTGACCGCCCAGGACGTAAAATTTTCTATTGAGCGCGTTATTGCGCCCGAGTCTCAAAGTTCGCGCAAAAGCAGCCTTGCCACCATCGAGAATATCGAGGCTGTCGATGATCGCACGGTCGTCATTACGCTTTCGCAGCGGTCGATTTCGCTGCCCTATAATCTGAGCTATGTCTGGATCGTCAACGACGCGGCAACAGAGTTGACATCGTCGGCAGATGGCACCGGGCCCTATCGGCTCGATGAGTGGCGCCGCGGGTCCTCGCTTAGCCTCACCCGCTTTGATGACTATTGGGGGCAAGCGCCTGCCAATGGTGGCGTGGTCCTTACCTATTTCACGGAAGCGACAGCCCAGAACAATGCGCTTTTGACCGGCGCCATCGATATTATCCCGGCGGTGCAAAGCCCGGACTCGCTTGCCCTGTTTGAGGGCAATCCCGAATTCAACGTCACCGAAGGCGCATCCACGACCAAGCAATTGCTGGCCTATAATGACCGGATCGAACCCTTCAGCAATGTCAACGTCCGCAAGGCACTGGCACGTGCGATCAACAAGGAGCGTCTGCTCGATTCCATCTGGGGCGGATACGGCACCCTGATCGGGTCCTTCGTTCCGCCCACCGACCCTTGGTACGTCGATCTTACAGATGTCGATCCATACGATCCCGAAAGCGCCCGCGCGCTGCTCGAAGAGGCCGGCTATGGCGAGGGCTTCCGCTTCACTGTCGATACGCCCAATTACGATCCGCACCCCATCGTCGCCCAGTTCGTGCAGAACGAATTGGCCCAGATTGGCGTGACCATGGACATAAACCTGATCACGGCCAACGAATGGTACACCAAGATCTATCAGGCGCAGGATTTCGAGGCGACCTTCCAGGAACACGTCAATCACCGCGATATCGTTTTTTACGGCAACCCGAACTTTTATTGGGGCTATGACAACGCCGAAGTGATCGCGTTGATTGCCTCGGCCGAGGCAAGCGAAACCGTTGACGAGCAGGTGGAAAAGCTGACACAAGCCAACCGCATCATTGCAGAGGAAGCGGCCAGCAACTGGCTTTATCTCTATCCGCAGATCGTGGTATCGAGGGCCAATGTGAGCGGGTATCCGATCAACGGGCTGAACTCGCAATTTTTCGCCTATGACATTGAAAAGAGCGGGCAATAAAAGCCGCGCCGGACCGGCAGAAAGGACAGCGACATTCTCGTCTATCTTATTCGCCGGTTCGTTATCCTGCTGTTCTCGCTGGCAATCGCCTCGGTTGTACTTTTTGTGCTGCTGCGGCTTTTGCCCGGCGACCCGGCCAGCTCACTGATTGCAGTCGGAGCCGATGCCGAGCAGATTGCCGCTGCAAGGCGTCAGGTCGGCTCCGACCTGCCTCTGTTCCAGCAATTTATTCAATTCGTCTCAGGCCTTGCCCGATTTGATCTCGGCACGTCCTTTATCAGCCGTACCTCGGTTGCCGACGAAATCTTTGCGCGTCTGACGGTAACAGTGCCGCTCACACTTATGGCGTTTTGCCTGGCCGTCGTGATTGCCGTGCCGCTTGGGATCATCGCCGCGGTGAAATCCGACAAATGGTATGGCGCTGCGATTTCGACCATTTCGCAATTGGGCATCGCCATTCCGGTTTTCTGGGTCGGTATCCTCCTGGTTGCAATGTTTGCAGTCAATTTCCGCATTTTTCCCTCCGGTGGATTCCCGCACGGTGGTTGGGCCAATCCCGGCGCCGTTATCCATGCACTGGCATTGCCAACCTTGACGATTGCAATCGTTATGTCCGCCTCACTTCTGCGCTATGTGCGGGCCGCCACCCTGGATGTGCTCGGCAGTGATTATCTGCGCACCGCGCGTGCCATGGGGTCGGGTTTTACTGAAGCACTGTTGCGTCATGGCCTTCGTAATGGCGCGGTGCCGGTCGTTTCGATCCTCGGGATTGAACTGGCGACAACCTTTCTTGGTGCGGTTGTCGTCGAGCGCGTTTTCACGCTACCGGGCCTTGGTTCGATGCTCCTGCTTGCCATCGAACAGCGCGATTATCCCAATATGCAGGGTGTTTTGTTCATCTCAACACTCATCGTGCTGCTCGTCGGATTTGCAGCAGACATTATTCAGCGCCTGATCGATCCGCGCTTGCGCGGCACCCGGCGCGGGGACGCATGATGACCACCGAGCCTCTCGATGTTACCGCGATCCGCAAGAGCCGCCGCAAACTGCCGCCAACGCTTGTGGCCGGATTGGTGCTTGTGGGCATTCACGTTATTATCGCCGTGCTGACCCTATTTTGGACCCCTTACGGACCAACCGAAATGGCGGGCGGGCGGCTCGAAGCGCCTTCATTGGCCCATTGGGCAGGCACCGACCGCATCGGGCGCGATCTTTTCACCCAGATCATGATCGGCTCGCGCATTGCGATTATGGTCGGTGCTGGAGCCGTCGCCATCGGCGCAGCGATCGGGGTTACGCTTGGCGTACTTGCTGCCTTTGCCACCCGTACGCTCGACGATGCGCTGGCAGCGACGCTCGATATCCTGATCGCCTTCCCCACGCTTTTGCTGGCGATGCTGGTTGTCGCGGCGAGCGATGGCGCAAGCCTTGGTGCGGCCATTCTCGCGCTGGGCATTGCCATTTCCGCCATTGTCGCGCGCCTGACCCGTATTCTGGTCAAGCGCGTCTTGGAAATGGATTACATCACGGCGGCCCGGACATCGGGAACGTCATGGCCGCGCATTATCATCGAACACCTGCTGCCCAATATCTGGCCGACGCTGCTCGTCAATTTCGCCCTGCAATTCGGCCTCGCTGTCATTGCCGAGGCCTCGCTATCTTATCTGGGGCTGGGCGCGCCGCCGCCAAACGCCTCATGGGGCCGTTTGCTGCAGGAAGCGCAGGGCACGGTTTATACCGCGCCCTTTGGTGCGGTGGCGCCGGGGATTGCGCTGGTTATTCTGGTAATCGGCATGAACCTTCTGGCAGACGGCTTGCGTGATTTCGGTGATCCGACCCGGAGGCGCAGCAGATGAGTGCTGTGCTCAAGATTGAAAATCTTTGCGTTCATGCGGGCAACCAGCAACTGGTCTCGGACGTATCGTTCGCCATAAATCCCGGCGAGCGCTGGGGGCTGATCGGGGAATCGGGCTCGGGAAAATCGCTTACCGCCATGGCGAGCATCGGCCTCTTGCCATCGGCACTTTCTGCTTCGGGAACGATCGAGCTAGACGGGCAGCCGGTTCATGCTCTTTCCGAGCGTGCGCTATCGCGGCTGCGGGGAGATGCAGCAGCAGTGGTTTTTCAAGAACCGCTGACAGCGCTCGACCCGCTTATGCGCCTGGGCAAGCAAACGGCCGAGCCTATCCGACGCCGCATGTATCGGCGAGGAGAGCCACTGGATCGCAAGTCCATCCAACGCGAAGTCATCGCCCTTTTTGAGCGCGTAGCCCTGCCGGAACCCGAGCGTATCGCTCGCGCCTATCCGCACGAGATTTCCGGCGGCCAGCGTCAACGCGTGGCCATTGCCATGGCGCTGGCCTGCAAGCCAAAGCTGCTTATTGCCGATGAACCGACCACCGCGCTTGACGTTACCACCCAAGCCGAAATTCTCGATCTGCTCGGCAAATTGGTTTCCGAATTTGGCATGGCATTGCTCTTTATCAGCCACGATCTGCCGGTCGTCGCCAATGTCGCAGACACTGTGATCGTCATGCGTGAAGGCGCGGTTGTTGAACGCGGCACGCCACGTTCCGTGCTCACTGCCCCCCAACACGATTATACAAAATTGCTCGTTGCCGCTGCGGCAAAGTTCGATGACGCACTGGCAGGCCGGACATGAATTTGCTCGACGTTGAAAACTTGGCCTTTGGCTACGCAAAGGATCGCCAGATTCTCAAAGAGGTCAGCTTTGCGGTGCAGCGGGGCGTCAATGTCGGGCTTGTCGGCGAATCCGGGTCAGGCAAGTCGACAATCCTGCGCCTCTTGCTTGGGCTCGAGCGTGCGCAAGGCGGCCAAATCCGGTTTTCCGGCCAAGTGGTCGACCCCAAGGATCGCAATTTCATGCGAGCCTATCGCAAATCGGTGCAACCCGTTTTCCAGGACCCTTATTCTTCGCTCGATCCGCGCCAGCGTGTCGATGCGATTATCAGCGAGCCGCTGCGCTCGCTCAAGGTCGATGTTGATCACAGCCGGGCGGTCGATGCGGCGCTTGAGGCCGTCGGCTTGCCGCGCGATGCGCAAAAGCGCTATCCCCACGAGTTTTCCGGTGGTCAGCGCCAGCGTATCGCCATCGCGCGTGCCATCGTTTCACGGCCCGATCTGCTACTGGCCGATGAGGCGGTGAGCGCGCTCGACCTTTCGACCCGCGTACGCATTGTCGATCTGTTCAAGCGTCTGTCGGAAACGTTGACCGTGGTACTGGTGTCGCACGACCTTGGGGTTGTTGCCGCGCTTTGCGAAGAGATCATTATTCTCGAGCGCGGCACTATCGTGGAGCAAGGCAAGACGCGCGAAATCCTCGCCGCGCCACGACACCCTTATACTCAGCGACTGCTCAATTCTATCCCTCGGCTCAAGGCGTGATAGCCTAAAAGACCTAAGGCGCTGATGGTGCACTTAAAAAGCTCCAGCTTCCACTTGCACGCCCGTGCAAAAATGCTAGGCTCTTGTCATTCCGCTGTCATGAGAGGGCAATAAGCCCCGTTACATCACGCGGACAAAAGGGAGAGATATCATGATCCGTTCCGTTGCCCTCACCGGGCTTGCAGCTATGTCGATTTTCGGCTCGGCCGGTATGGCCAATGCTCAATCCGGCGAACTCGTTCTTTATTGCGCTGCCGATGAAAGCATCTGTCGCTTGCTCTCGGAAAGCTTCCAGCGCGAAACCGGCATCAACGTTCTGATGACCCGCCGTTCGTCCGGGGAAACCTATGCCCAGATCAAGGCCGAAGAAGGCCAGCCGCGCGGCGATGTGTGGTGGGGCGGTACCGGCGATCCGCATTTGCAGGCCGCACAGGAAGGGCTCACTGCGGCTTATGAATCCCCGATGCTGGCCGAGTTGCAGGACTGGGCCGTACGCCAGGCTGAATCTGCCGGCTATCGAACCGTTGGCGTTTATGCCGGTGCGCTGGGCTATGGCTATAACACCGATCTCATCGATCCCAATTCCGAGAACGCCCCCCAGTGCTGGGCCGACCTGCTCGATGAAGCCTATCGCGACGAAATCCAGGTCGCCAACCCGAATTCATCCGGTACTGCCTATACATTGTTGGCAACGCTGGTGCAGTTGATGGGCGAAGACGAAGCCTTTGAGTATCTCACTGCGCTCAACGACAACATTTCCCAATATACAAGCTCGGGTTCTGCTCCGATCCGTGCCGCGGGTACGGGGGAAAGCTCCATCGGCATCGTCTTCATGCATGACGCCGTGGCGCAGGCCGTAATGGGCTCGCCCATTCAAACCGTCGCGCCATGCGAAGGCACGGGCTATGAAATCGGTTCGATGAGCATAATCGAAGGCGGTCCGAACCCGGAAAACGCTCGCATTTTCTATGACTGGGTGTTGACTCCGGAGGCGCAGGAGCTGGGCGCGCAGGCCAATTCCTTCCAGGTGCCGTCCAATGTGAATGCGGCAACACCGCCTGAATCGCCAAACCTCGAAGACATTCTGCTTATCGACTACGATTTCGACCTTTACGGCTCGTCCGAAGAACGGGCCCGGCTTCTTGCTCGTTGGGACGCTGAAATCGGTTCACTGTGAAGCAGGTCTTCCGCACAATAAATCAGGTTGGCGGCCTTTGGCTCTTGTTGGGCCTTACCGCCGTCCTGATCCTCCCCTGGTATAAGGTTGCGCCCCCCGAACTGGTTTCGGGTGGCGCCCTTTCCGATGCCGCTCTATTTCAGGCTCTGGCAGGCCGCGCATGGCTATGGCCCCCGGTACTGGGCATTCTGGCCCTTGCGGGATTGCGCGTCGCGCGGGGGGAGCGCTGGCAGGCAGACGATTTGGTTCTGCCCATCGCTGGCACGAGTTTTCTTTTCTTTCTGTTTCAGGCCTTTGCCATCGGTCTGCGAGGGCCCGCCATACCCGCGCTGGGCGAAGCCTTTCCTGCTGCCATGCTTGGCCAGACCGGGCTCGGCTGGGGCGGCTTTGCACTCGGCGCGGCACTTGTTGGGATTATCGCCGACAGTCTAGCTGCGCGCGGATTTTGCCGCGGTGAGCGCTTTGGCGCCAATGCGGTGATCTTTGTTGTCGCGCTTTTGCTGCTGTTTGTCTTTTTCCCCATCATCCGTCTGGCAAGCGCAGCACTGTTCACGCCCGAAGGCGTGTTCCAGCCCGGCGTCTTTATAGAGCGCGCCCTTGCCCCCGATCTTTGGAATATCGATTGTTTGACCGGCGGTTCGCGCTGCGGCGTTGTGATCAATACGCTGATTTTGGGCATTACCTCCGCAACACTTTCTACAGCACTGGGGCTGGCGCTGGCGTTGCTCGTGGCGCGCACGGGGTTTCGGTTCAAGGGCGCTCTAAGAGCCATTTCGATCCTGCCCATCATTACCCCCCCTTTTGTGGTGGGCGTCGCAATCATCGTTCTGTTCGGACGCACCGGCGTTGTTACCGGATGGCTCGACATGCTTTTCGGTATTCCGCCCACGCGTTGGATCTATGGCCTTCCGGGCATTGTTCTTGCGCAAGTATTGGCCTTTGCGCCCATCACGTTTCTTGTATTGCTGGGCACGGTTGAAGCGATCAACCCAACGCTTGAAGAGGCCTCAAAGACCCTTGGCGCGAAACCCTTTGCGACCTTCCGCACCATCACCTGGCCGCTGCTGCGTCCCGGTTTGGCGGCCGCCTTCCTCTTGGCCTTTATCGAAAGCCTTGCGGATTTCGGCAATCCCATCGTGCTGGGGGGCGGCTATGACGTACTTTCGATCCGCATTTTCTTTGCGGTAGTCGGCGCACGCTATGACCTTGGCAATGCGGCCGTGCTCTCGATCATTCTCTTGACGATGACGCTCGGCGCCTTCTGGCTCCAGACGCAATGGCTGGGCCGCAAGTCTTATGTAACGGTAACGGGCAAATCCGACGCCGGGCTTGCCGCGCAATTGCCCACCCCGCTCAAGCGCACCGCCTATATGGTTGTTATCCCCTGGGTGCTGTTTACCCTCGGCGTTTACCTGATCGTCATGGTAGGCGGCTTTGTAAACGATATCGGCCGCTGGGATCTCACCCCGACCTTCCGGCATCTTAACACGGCCTTTTCCTTTGAAATCGGCGAACGTGGGCTACAGCTTTTCGGCTCCGCGTGGAACTCGCTGCAGACGACACTGCTGGTCTCGGCCATTGCAGCGCCTCTAACAACCGCAATCGGTATTTTGACGGCCTATCTGATCTCACGGCAATCGTTTGTGGGAAAGCAGGCGTTTGAATTCGGGACCATGCTCAGCTTTGCCATCCCCGGCACGGTCGTGGGCGTATCTTATGTTGCGGCCTTCAACATTCCCCCTGTCGACATCACCGGGACCATGGCAATTCTTGTGATCTGTTTCATGTTCCGCAATATGCCGGTCGGTATGCGCGCCGGGATTGCCGCGCTCAGCCAGATCGACAAGAGCATGGAAGAGGCCAGCCAGACCCTTGGGGCCAACGGCTTTACCACCTTGCGCACCATCGTTCTGCCGCTTATCCGCCCTGCGGTCTTTACCTCGATGGTCTATGCCTTTGTAACCGCAATGACAGCTGTTTCTGCAGTGATCTTTCTGGTCAGCGCGCGGCATAACATGGCGACAGCTTATATCATGGGACGGGTGGAAAACGGGGAATTTGCGCTCGCCATCGCCTATTCGGCGGTGCTGATGGTCATCATGATCATTTCAATCGTGCTGATCCAATTCCTTGTGGGCAAACGGCAGTTGGGCCGACGGGCCGAATTGCAAAGTGTGACCGCGCCAACCGCGGCAGAATAGGAAGATGACCATGAGTGAAACGGCCATCGAGTTCACAGATGTCGAAAAGCGTTATGGCGACGTGCGAGCAGTCGATGCCATCAGCTTTTCCATCAGGAAAGGTGAACTCGTAACCTTTCTTGGCCCATCCGGCTGCGGCAAGACCACATCACTGCGCTTGATCGCAGGGCTGGAACTCCCCACGGCTGGCACGGTGCGCATCGCCGGCGAAAATGTGTCGACCCGTGCCGCATCGGAGCGCAATGTGGGTATGGTTTTCCAGTCATACGCGCTTTTCCCCCATATGAATGTGATCGACAATGTCGCCTATGGGCCTACGATCCGGGGCGGCGCCAAGAAGGCGGCCATCGAGCGGGGGCGGGAAATCTTGACACTTTTGGGGTTGGACGGCCTTGAAAAACGCCTGCCCAGCGAATTGTCAGGAGGCCAACAACAGCGTGTCGCCGTGGCGCGTGCCATAGTCCAGCAGCCCGATGTGTTGCTTTTCGATGAGCCGCTTTCCAATGTGGATGCCAAGCTGCGCCGGCGGGTGCGCGAAGAAATCCGCGACTTGCAGCGCCGCTTTAATCTTACGGCGGTTTACGTAACCCACGATCAGGAAGAGGCGCTGGCGGTTTCGGATCGCATCGTGGTGATGAGCCAAGGCAAAATCGCTCAAATCGGCACGCCACAGGAGCTTTACGACCGGCCTAGTTCACGCTTTGTCGCCGATTTCATCGGCGATGCCAATCTGATCGAAGGCGCGGTCAGCCAGAATGCGTTTACCGTGGAAGGGTTGTCGCTGCCTTTGCCTCAACCGGCTCCCGATGGACCGGCGACGATTTCGGTCCGGCCGGAGCGCATAGCGCTGGAAAAGGGCGACGGCGTTTCAAAAATCCGCACCGCAACTTATCTGGGTTCGCGCTATGAATATATTGTCGATACGCCTTTCGGCACGGTTTTGGTCTCCGCGCCAATCTCTCTTGCTCCGCTCGACAGAGGTGACACGGTGAAACTGGGCATTGCGCCGGGCGGCTTCACCGTAGTCGAACACGCATAGGCGAGCCAAAACCCTTCCAGAAGAGCCGCCATTCACGTCCCTGCCAAGGAGCAACGACACGCGGCATTGAGCTGGCCATTGAGACAGCCAGTTTCGCAGCGCAGAACCGTTTCCACCCTCGGATCAGGTCCAAGGGCATGTTTTTGCTATCCAGGAAGGATCGAAAACGCCTGCCTCATGCTCTTTGAGAATGCCGATGATTTGTTCTTCGCTAAACCTGTTGCGCTTCATCTCAGGTCCTTTTCGGTTGACCTGCTGCCGTGAATTTGGACCATTCTGAACTGGAATTTTCCAATTATGATCCCGTGGTCGGGAGATGGAGAATGCTCATGAAGAAGTCCAAGTTTACCGAGGCCCAAATCGCCTTCGTGCTCAAGCAGGCCGAGGATGGCACGGCGGTCGGGGAAGTCTGTCGCAAGGCAGGCATTTCGGAAGCCACGTTTTACAACTGGCGCAAGCGGTATGCGGGGCTGATGCCATCGGAGATGAAACGGCTGCGTCAGCTCGAGGAAGAGAACGGCAAGCTCAAGCGGATCGTCGCCGATCTGAGCCTGGACAAGGCCATGCTTCAGGATGTGCTGTCAAAAAAGCTCTGACGCCTGCTCGCAAGCGCTCGCTTGTCGATGAGATCAGAGCGACCTGGAAGGTCTCGATCCGAAAGACCTGTGATGCCTTGAGAGTCGACAGGTCGCTCTACCACTACAAGTCCAGGCGCGGCGAGCAGGCTGATCTGCAGCTACGGATCAAGGAGATTTGCGAGACCCGTGTCCGCTATGGCTATCGTCGGGTTCACATCCTGTTGCGCCGGGAGGGCTGGGATGTGAACCCGAAGAGAATCTACAGGCTTTACAAAGAGATGGGGCTTCAGCTGCGCAACAAGACGCCCAAGCGGCGGGTTAGGGCAAAGCTGCGTGATGACCGGATGGCTGCCACGAGCACCAATCAAGTGTGGGCCATGGACTTTGTGCATGACCAGTTGGCCACCGGCCGCAAGATCCGTATCCTGACTATCGTGGACACCTTCTCACGCTACGCACCAGCCGTGGACCCTCGGTTCAGCTACAGGGGCGAGGATGTGGTTATGACACTCGAAAAGGTCTGCAGGGAAATAGGATATCCGAGGACGATCCGGGTCGACCAAGGCTCGGAGTTCATCTCCCGCGACCTTGATCTCTGGGCGTATCAGAAGGACGTCGTGCTCGACTTCTCCCGCCCTGGAAAGCCAACCGACAACGCCTTTATCGAGTCGTTCAATGGCAAGTTCCGAGCCGAATGCCTGAACGCTCACTGGTTCATGAGCCTTGACGACGCCCGCTCGAAAATGGAGGATTGGCGTAGAGACTACAACGAAGTCCGCCCGCACAGCGCAATCGGGAACAAACCCCCGATATCGCTTATGAACGCATCAGGGGCAGCCGGCCCACCCTGATCGTTTATCCCCGGAAATTCCCAATCCGGGTGGTCCAAAGTCGGGGAGCACGTCA
>NZ_RZMW01000010.1 GCF_003992625.1 Pelagibacterium lentulum
CAAACCCGGATCACCAACGATGCCGATGCAGAAGCGGCCCGAACGGGTTTGGGTGCGCTCGGTCCTAATGAAACACCCGATAGAGCATTCAGGCGCGGAAACATTCTTGGTACTGTCACACAGTCCGGCGGCGTGCCGACCGGGGCAATCATTGAGCGTGGAAGCAATGCCAACGGACAGTATGTGCGCTACGCCGACGGGACGCAGATTTGCTGGAATGCGGATGTTGGTTCATTAGTAACGGATACAGCGGTAGGTAGTGTATTTAGAGCAGCAAGTACATTAACTTGGACTTTTCCTGCCGCCTTCGCTTCAGGTGTAGTTTCTGTGTCGGCTGCGCACACATCTTCGGCGTCCAATAGATGGACAGTTGTTAATGGTTTTGGCTCCACTTCAGCAGCTATTAATATGTTTAGCGCTACCACGAGCGTAGCAGGAATATCTGTGTCCGCTTTTGCAATCGGAAGGTGGTTCTAATGCATATTTCCTTTTCCCCGCAGCGCCGCGACGACACGCTTACCCTTGAGCGCACCGCACCGAACAGGCTTCGCATCAACGGAGAGTTGTTCAACTTCAGCCCGATGGAAGACGGCGACGTGATCGAGGCGGGTACAGTGCCTTGTGACTGGATCGTCGGACCGGTCGAGAAAATTGACGGCGAGGTACGGCTAACGGTGCGGCTTCCACACGGCCCGAGCCCTTCCCAGGCTGTGGCCTTTCCGGAACCGATAACCGTCACCGAAGATGGCCCGATTGCGGTGCCGTCCGACGAACAAGAGGAACCCGCCGATGTGGACGCCTGAACGCGGTAAGGAAATTGTCACGCAAGAGCAGCGGGAGGCCCGCAAAGCCGCCGAATCCTACAACCTCTACAAATCACACTTCATCGAGCGCATGACGCCGGAAGAAGCCGAGCAGTTCGAGCAAGAACTCAACGCCTCAGAACTCGCCAAGCTGCGCCTTATGTATCACGCGGTCGAGTATTTCGTTTCAGATGATCCGCTATTTGCCGTGCTGCATTGGGAGCTAACACAGGCGTTTGGCGAAGATCGGGCGGACGCTCTTTTAGCCCGACCGGAATAATCTCAACATAAGGAGGCCCATGATGGCCCGTTCAATGTCCGAACGCGGGATCGCTGATCTCGTGGCCGATGAAGGTGAAGTTTTGACCGCTTATCGCTGCCCTGCTGGGGTTCTAACCATCGGCGTGGGCCTCACAGCAGGCTCAGGAGTGGTGAGACCAACTCCGGGCATGACAATCAGCCGGGAAGAAAGCAGGCGGCTCCTGCGCCTCGCGCTGGGCCGCAATTACGAACCTCGCGTCAATCGCAGAATGCCGGGTATCAACCAGCATGAGTTCGACGGCTCGACCTCATTCGATTTCAACACCGGGCGCATTCACAACGCAAGCTGGCCGGGTCTATATCTCTCGGGCCAGTTCGCCCAAGCCGAGTCCGGCTTCAAGTCATGGAACAAGGCAGGCAGTCGAGTCCTTGCGGGCCTCACCAATCGCCGCAACCGTGAATGGCAGACGATCAGAAACGGCAAGTACCATTCTCAGGCTCAGCCCGTAACTGCAGCTCCCTCGCTTACCGCGCCCGCTGACGTATGGAACCGGCTCAAGGCGCTTGGATACAAGCAAACAACCGCTGTTGCCGCTGTGAAGGCGTTCCAGGCAGATCACAGGCTAAAGATCGACGGACTGGTTGGGCCAGCCACGCGATCTGCTCTTGTTCGTGCAGAGGAAGCCAAGCGGCAAAACCGGAGTGCAGTCGGGGGCGGAGCTGCCGGCGGCGCAGCTGGTGGTGGCACTGAACTTGCCACAGACCCCAATGTTGGCATTGAGACATTCGCCAGCGCCGGGATTGGCGTTGTGATTGTCGCTGGCCTTGTCATCGCAGGCTTCATGACATGGCGCTATCGCGGCCCGATTTTCTCCAAACTGCCTGAACCGGTGAAAGACTGGTTCCAGGATCGCGGCATCACACTTGGCCGCAGGGTATCTGTGCCCGCCTAGAAACCTGCCTCACATTGAAAGGACTGCCCAATGCCTCTGCGCACAGCACTGCAAGCGATCGAGCTTATCCAGAAGATCGCGCCCAATGTCTCCCGGCCGGAAGCCGAAAGGCTCGCGCCGATCCTGATCAACCAGAACAACCAGGAGCCATGGTATCAATCCCGCGTCACCTGGGGAGCGATCGCCGCCATACTTTCCGGCCTTGGCACGATGGCCGGGCTTGTGGCGGCCGGTGACTGGAGTCCGAGCCTTTGGGCAACTGCAGTTACGGGCGTTGGCGGCGGGATCGGTACACTTTGGGGGCGCTGGGGCCGCCCGAAATCGCCGTTGCCAGTTCTCACTGAAGCGCAGGCGCGGGCCCAAACGGGCTATGACGGGCCGATCGAGCGGCGCTAATCACAACCACGCGCTTCGGTGCATTCGGGGTGCGGGGCGCTAGTCGCCTCCTGCTCGACCAAGGAGACTAAAATATGCAGGGTTCGGCAATCACGTGGGAACTGGTCAACAATATCTGGCCCATTGTGGTGACAGTGGTGGCAGTCGTCGTGTGGCTCAATCGCAAGTTTGCAGCAGCAGCGACGGCGCGCTCTCAATCCGAAGAGCGATTAAAAAGCCATGTCGACGTGGAGGTCAAAACCGTAACGGGAACAGTTCAGGACATTGCCACGCATACCGCTCAGGTTGAGCGCGAGTTGCTAAAGCACCAGAGATTCGCCGCAGAGAACTTTGCGACCAAGCCAGAGCTGGCGCGAAGTCATGACGAGGTGAAGGCGTCTATCGATAAGCTGTCGGATAAGATCGATGATGTCATAAGATCGCGGAGCGGTGGCTAGGCTCAAGCCGCATAGTCCTCTTTGACGCCACGGGCAACGATCTGCAGCTCGCCATCGGGCAGGGGACGTTGCAACGCCTGCGCATCGTCCCATGGCGCCGTTAGCCAGGTCTCGATCTCCTCGGCTTCTGTGAGGATTACGGGCATTGCCTGGTCATGGATCGGCTTGACATCGGCGTTTGGTTCGGTGGTCAGAAAGCCGTAGAGGTCCGCTGTGACCGCGCCTTCCTTGACCTTGCGCACGCTGGTCCAGTCTGGAACCCATAGCCCTGCGAAAAAGGCGAGGGGGCGTTCCTCATCGAGGGCGAACCAGATATCGCCGCCGGCAGATTTGTTGAACTCGGAAAAACTGGTGAACGGGACCAGGCATCTGTTTTCAACGGCAAGCCAACGACGCCAGTGCTGGCTTTTGGTGTTCCGGATGTTGGTGATGCCGGGATCCCGGTTCTTGCCCTTCAGTGCGAACTGGGGGCTGGGCATGCCCCAGCGTGCCATCGCCAGTTCTCGTACGTCCGCATTGTTGCGAACGATCGGCGCTGTGTAATCGGGAAATATGCCGGGCTGTGGCGCCAGATTGCCGACAGCCTCGGTTGCCCGCATGGCACGGGAGATCTGCAAGATCGCCTGGCGATTTGAAACGTGGCTGTAAAGATTGCACATTCCCGACCTCCCTTTCACTCAGAGTGCTTGCGCGAATGCGAGCGCCAACGAGACGACTATCCCTAGCAATCCGCACAGCGCCAAAATCTTGCCCGTCCGCATGGCTTGCGTCCCCCAAAAGGATCCTTGTTCGGCAGTGAACGTCAAATTGTGATCGGATGCAACTTGTTCTATTTTTGTTCTCATTATAAAACGAGGGCAAAGGAGAACGGAAATGGCACTATCTGCACCCCAGATGGCGCAGGCCGATGAGGCTTTGCGCTTCACACTCCAGCTCAAAGGCCGGGCACCCGAGGTGGAATCACTTTCGGCCGATGAGGCGACGGCGATGTTTGCCCAGGGCTTTCGGTTTTCGATCTTCAATCCGGAGGCGAGCGAGATCGCTCTGACGCGCCCCTACAAGCTGGCGCATAATCTCGATCGCGACACGCTGACGATCATTCAGTGACGCCATGCCCAGGACAGAACGCGGCTGGATAATCTCGACGCTACAAGATCATTTGGAGGCAGATCACACGCATACGCTTTACTGCGTGTGCGGGCACAGACTTACGCTTTCGACGCCCAGGCTGATCGAGATATTCGGCCCTGATTTCGAGATCTCGAAGAACAGGGACTATTTCCTGTCGCGCTTCCGCTGCAACGATTGTGGCAAACGGCCCGCTCAGGTGACCCTTTCGCCAGGGAATGTGCCGAGGTGGGATGGGTTCGAGTAAATCGGTGCGCACCTTGTGCCACGTTTTGAGCCACAAACTGTGCCGCTGATCGGCCAATGAATGGCAATTTTGTCAAACATTTCAATTGGTGCGCTAAGGTGCGGTTGCTTCTCGACCGCACCATCATCTCCCTTCGGGTGAGAAGCAAGCATCACGAAATCGCTGTTGTTTGTGCGGGTCCATGGTCCGCATTTGCGCGCTGCCATGTGCGATTTCGTGCTTTCGCGAAGCGATAGGCTGGGGTAGGCTGAGGGACGACGCAACGAGAGCGGATGCCGTGGCTCACGCGAAGGCCCCTGTTGCAAATGTTGGCGTGCCGGCGCCGGACAATTTGACGCTGGCTGCTTTTCTTATTGCTTCCATTATTGCCGGCGCAAATGCCGTCGCTGTCCGGGTTGGACTAACCGAATTGGCGCCGTTCTGGGGTGCTGGGGTTCGATTCGGTACCGCGGCCGCAATCCTGATTGCCGCAGGGCTACTGCTTCGCCGCACGTTCCCCTCTGGCCGGGCTCTGCTCGGCGCCATATTATATGGCCTTCTGAGCTTTGGCCTCACCTACATGTTTCTCTACTGGGCGCTACAGGAGGCGACTGCGGGGACTGTCATGGTAGCATTTGCCGTCGCGCCGCTGCTGACGCTGCTCCTTGCCATCGTCCAGCGCCTCGAACGCTTTACCTTTCACGGCATTGTCGGCGCTCTCATCGCCGGCATCGGTGTTGGTATCGTTTTCGCTGACCAGATGAGGTTGGTTTCGCCGCTGACGCTGGCTGCGATCCTCGCGGGCGCTGTGGCAGCAGCCCAATCGACGATCATCGTAAAGAGCTTCCCAAGGGTCGATCCTGTTGTTGAGAACGGTGTTGGAATGGCTGTCGGCAGCGTGCTGCTTTTCGTTGCCTCCCTTATTGCCGGCGAGCCGTGGATCGTACCCACGACGCTTCCGGTGCAGCTGTCGCTTGTTTATCTGATCCTCGTCGGTTCGATCGGGTTATTTCTACTTTTTCTTTTCATTCTCAGCCGTTGGACAGCGTCGGCCACCATCTACGTCTTGCTGCTCGCACCTCTGACAGCGGTTGCGCTCGACCTGATTATTTTAGGGGATATGCCGACGGTACTATTGGTTATCGGCGGGATCGTGGCTGTCATCGGCGTATATATCGGCGCACTATTTCGGCCACCCGCAGTATCCGACACAAAAAGGCTAGACGCCTGAGGCCTTCCAATTGCCGCAATTAACGTAAACTTGATCGGGCAGGGCCATTGTAGCCGTGCTTGCGCTGGCCCGGTGATTCTCTGCCGGTATGGCGCAAAGTCAGGTCTTAACGCATAAGATAAGGATCGCTCTCGATGATCAAGCTTCCCGCAAAGCTCGTGCTGGTTGTCTGTGCCTTGGCGCTAGCCGGTTGCTCCACCACAGAGCGCAGAATTTCAGGTGCAGCCATAGGCGGCGCGACCGGTGCCATTGTCGGGCATTCGGTGGCTGGTGGTCTGGGTGGTGCTGTTGGCGCGGCCGGTGGCGCAGTGGTCGGAACCGTTATCGCTGATAGCATCTAGACTGGGTTGTCGTCTCGGCAAACGCGCGGCCAAGCCCCGACGAGACATGCAACCGCAACAGGTTCTTGCGCGAGCGCCAATCCAGGCAGCATTGTTATTCCGGGAATCGAAGGCCGTCGGCACAGATTGCGGCGTCTCGATTTTCTGTATCCGTTGTCGTCGCTGGCCGTCACGCGTTCGTTACGTTTTCGCCGTATTTCACGCACTCGTGAGCTCTCTCTGGCCAACCTTTTCAAAGTCAAAGCATTATAGTGAGTGAACTTTTAACAATTGTGGTTAATGTTCGTCAGAGTTGTTGATTCTATGCTTGGGTTTGATTGATGAGTCTTTCACGACGCGGTTTCCTGATTGGGTTGCCCCTGTTTCTTGCTGCTTGTTCGTCACAGACGACAAGCACTATGCCTCGGCTTGCATATGCCGCAGTTCCTGACGAGCGCTTTCCGCTTCCTGCTTTGAATGCAAATATGATCAAGCCCGAGTTTCGGCGTCAGGAGGTCGAATATAAGACCTCGCACGCCAAGGGAACCGTGGTGGTCGATACTCCCAACAAATTTCTTTACTATGTTCTCGGCGATAACCGCGCGATCCGCTATGGCGTCGGCGTTGGCCGGGAAGGATTGGCCTTGCGCGGCAATGCCTATATTGGCCGCAAGGCTGAGTGGCCCAACTGGACACCAACCGCCAATATGTTGCGCCGCGATCCAGAAGCTAATGAGCCCTATCGCAATGGCATGGCCGGCGGCCCGAACAATCCGCTCGGCGCGCGTGCTCTTTATCTGTACCGCAACGGCCGCGATACAATGTTCCGCATCCATGGCACGAACCAGCCGCAATCGATCGGGCTTGCGATGTCGAGCGGTTGTATCCGCATGCTCAACCATGACATCATCGACCTCTACGAGCGCGTTTCGAGCGGCTCGCGGGTTGTGGTCATTCAAGCCTGATCTTATTTCTTGTCCGCTGTGCAAATGGCTCCTCGCTCCGGCGGGGAGCTCTTTTTATGCGAAGGGTTTTGAATGAAAGCGGCTACCCTTTAGTCCGAAACGCCAGGGCTTTTCCGTCGCACGGGAAATGCCAATTCTTGGGCCGCTGACGATTTCGACCCGCTTTTGAGCAGGTTGCAGGCCAAACGGAGCACTCCATATCGGCAGGCCATTGTGTTCCGGTGTCGTTGCAAGCGCCTGGCCAACGCGACCCGGGCCTGTGCAAAGTCGCTGCAGCACGTCAGTATTGCGGCGACGTTTTATAGTCTCAAGGCCGTCAGTTGGCTCCAGCGCGCGTATCAGCACCGCATGGCCAGGGCGGCACACAAGATTGAAGCACCAATGGATGCCGTAGGAGCGATAGACGTAAATCGTGCCCGGCGGGCCGAACATGGCAGCGTTACGCGGAGTTTGCCCGACAAAGCTGTGAGAGGCGGGGTCATCGAGCGCATAGGACTCGGTTTCAACGATGATGCCTGCGACGCCATTGGCTTCAAGTTTGGCACCAATTAAAGCGCGCCCGACCGAAACGACGTCGTTGTCGAAAAAGTCTGCAAGCGGGAATGTTGTCGCAACGGAGACCATACCCGCCCTATACCGGTTTCAGCCAGACGGTGGAAGTGCGCTCTGGTGCTGCATATGCTCGCTGATATTCATGGGATCGGCAAAGGCCACCCGGTTCCGGCCTGCTTTCTTAGCGGCGTAAAGGTGACGGTCAGCCCGCGCGAACAGATCCTCGAAGCGGGCGCGGTTGTCGCACATGATGCCGCCGATACTAACGGTGAGCCTATGCTGTTCGCCGTCGGGATAAAACTCTGTTTCGGCAATCGCCTGCCGCACGCGCTCGGCTACCATCCGCGCAGATCGGAGGTCGATGCCGGGCAGGAAAATGCCGAATTCTTCGCCGCCTAAACGGCCAACCATGTCGCCGCGCCGCACTGCCTTGCGCAGCGTTTGCGCGATCAGCGTCAGCGCCTGGTCCCCCACATGATGCCCAAACCGGTCGTTCACGTATTTGAAATTGTCCACGTCGAGCACCAGAAACGCGCCATAGTGATGTCGTGCGGCATTCTGGGCCAGGTCGTCTTCGATCAGGGCGATTAACGCTGCGCGGTTGAGGCAGCTTGTCAGCTCGTCTGTCGCTGCCATGCGGCCGAGTGTTTCATTGGCCTCGGCCAGTTCACACAGCTTGACAGAAACGAACAGGAACAGCGGGATGCTCAGCGCAAGCGGTAGCAGGATCGCATTTATAAGTGCTTGATTATAGACGGCCTCCCCTAGAGTCCGGAAGGTTGCCATCGTGTAGCCGAGCGAGATGAGCGTGCAGGCAAGGGGGCCGATTGTTGTCCAGATCAGCACGCGTATCGGACGATAGAGGGGGATGTTGGCACTCGACCCGGTCATTTCAGCCTCCTTGCCTGATACGGGCGAAGTTTTTCACAGTCTCTATAATCGTCCTCTTATAATGCAGTCCGATCAATTACTTATGCGTTGTTTTCCTGTGAATCGCTGTGCGCCGAACCTAGCTATGCGCCGGATGCAAGCGCGATATGTGCGATTGGGGCCGAAATGTGGCTTGCGCAAAGGGACAGAGCTGGTTAATCAGACGTTACTGACCGGCCCATTGGGCGGCGTCATTTGGTTTAACAGACTAAGGAGCATGCATGCGTAGCCAATCCAAGGCCGTATGCTGGCGGGCCGCAAGCTGGACAACAGTATGCCTGGTTTCGCTTGGTTTCATTGTTGCTGTAATCGCAGGATCTTGATCTGGAGCGCCGCTCCTCCTGTTGAGGCAGAACAATTCTGATATTAGGAGAGGGGTGCCTCGGAAACGTGGCACCCCAATTCTTTGTCTGGATCACTTTGATATGCACATCATCAAGCTCTGCGTTGGCGTCTCTTCAGTCGATGAACTCATCGAATGGCGCGAGATGCGTCGCTCGCAGGGTTTCGCACGTGACGATGGCAACAATGTTCATCGCACGCGCATGATGCCCAAGCGGGCCGATGAGATCGTGGGGCAGGGCTCGCTGTTTTGGGTGATGGCAGGTGCGGTACGCTGTCGTCAGTTGATCGTGGGGCTGGAAGCGGCAACCGACAGCGAAGGCAAGTCGTGCTGCGACATCATTCTCGATCCCAACGTCATCCGCACGTCCCCTTATCCACGACGCCCGTTTCAGGGCTGGCGCTATCTCGATCCCAAGGATGCGCCTTCCGATCTGGCTACTGGCAGCGACGATCAATTACCGCCAGAGGGCATGGCCGAGGATCTCGCCCGGCTCGGCCTGATCTGAGCGCAGGACGGTTTGGGCTGGATAAGCGGCTCGAATCGGCACACTGCTTGAGAAAATTTTAACGAAATGCCAGCTAGCGTCGTCGCTCGGTTACAGGCGTGCGCATATGCGGGCGCTGACGCATCTGTACGCTTTTGCGGGTTTTGTGCATTTTAGTCGATGTGTCTGGTGGAGAAAAGAATGCAGCACTCTGGCGCGCATGTGATTGTTCTGGGCAATGAAAAGGGCGGTTCGGGCAAGTCCACGACGGCCTTTCATCTGGCCACCTACCTTCTTTACGAGGGCTTCCGCGTCGCAACTATCGATACCGACAGCCGCCAGCACACACTGACTGCCTATATCCGCAACCGGCGTGAATGGACGCGGGCCCATGGGCTGGATATGCCACATTCGACCCATTTCCATCTTCCACGCACGCGCAGCGATTCCCTTGCGGAAAACAACCAGGTTGAATTTTCGATGTTCCGGCAAGCCGTCGCAGAAGTGGAGGCCGATGTCGATTTTATCATTGTCGATACGCCAGGCTTCGACACCAACCTAACACGGCTTGCCCATTCGCTGGCCGATACGCTTGTCACGCCGGTCAATGACAGCCTTATCGATCTTGATGTCATTGCCCGGATCGACCATGAGACCGGCGAAACGGTCGAACTCAGCCATTACACGCGACTGGTGCAGCGGGCGCGCAAGGAACGGATGGCCATTGACGGCAGCACGATAGACTGGATCGTTGTGCGCAATCGCACCGCCAATCTGGCTTCGCGCAACATGCGGCTTGTTCAGGCTGCGCTAGACAATCTTTCCGGCCGTATCGGGTTCCGGCTGGCCGATGGCATCGCCGAGCGGGTGATCTTCCGGTCGCTCTTTCCCATCGGCATGACCGTATTCGATCCGCTCGATGCAGATGTGTTGCAGGGCAGCGCAACCATGAGTCATGTCTCGGCGCGGCAGGAATATCGCCAGCTTGTCGATGTGCTCAATCTTGGGCTCGGCGAGCGACAGCGTAAACGCGCCAATTTGCCGTTCCAGGCTTTGCAGGGGGAAGTCGGACGTCTGCTCAACGTGGTCGGCTAGAGTTTTTCAAAAAAGCACCCGGATGTGATCCGAGGGTTGCAAGGGTTTCCCGGTTCGATCGGGCCACCCGGTAATGGCTGAGGCAGGGCCCACGCTTTAACCGAGCGCAACGCTGCCCTCCGATATCGTCTAGCGATTATTGATATACATGCGAACGGCGCGTGTGCCGCTTGGCGAGAAAACATCTACATCGATTTCAACGCGCGGCTGCACCATGCGACGGGTACGGGCGGAAAGCGCCATGACTACGATCAACAAGTCTGCGACTTTCTGGCGAACCGGCTTTCCGGGCTCAAGACCGCGGGTCAGTTCACGCAGCGCCTGAGAGCGTATCGCAGCATCGTCGGACGCCAGCGGCGACTGGGCATCGAAGTCACGCAATTGGTTCAGCGTGCTAGTCTCGTTCATGGGGCTACTCCGTTACACATGCGCCAAGGACGATTATAAGATTTTCATTATATAATGTGGCCGCTATCCTTGTACGGCCAGGCAATTGATACTGGATTGGGTGAGTGTGTCGCAGGTCAGGCGGGCCTGATTGCGGTCGCCGAAGCCGGCGAAGCGGGCACGATAGAAGGTCTGACCGTTGCGCTCAAAGATTTCGGTATAGGCGCGCAGATTTGCCAGTTCGCTCATTTCCTGCTTGGCGCCTTCAATCAGCGCCTGTGCGGCAGCCTCGCTGGGTGCGGCGCCCACCTGAACGATCCATCCACCTGCAGGAACATTGGCTGAGCTTTGGGTCGTCATCGGATCAACGAGACCGTCCGGGCGCGCAATCGGTGCAGGAGGAATAAGGACCTGGCCGTGCTGCAGCGTGGCCGTATCCGATGGGCTGGGGCCGAGGCGCAGGGTCTCTGCAATCCATGCACCAATCGGATCGTTCGCTGGATAGCCAGGTTGCTGCTCGGGTGCTACGCCTGTCGCGACGTAGGTGGCTTGTTGAAGGGCGTTGTCGCCGGGACGCTGCGGAATATCGGACGCTGCAACGACCTGGAAGGGAATATCGTCAGGCTGTGGCTGTGGCTGGGGCTGAGGGGCAGCAGGCTGTGCGGATGCAATCTGAACCGGGCTGTCGATGCGTGTGGGCGCCAGATGACCGGGGCGGGCCGGCGGGAGCCCGTTGAGGGGGACGGCCACGCCTGCCGCCGCTACAGCTGTTCCGTTGCCCAGCAAAGCAGGCCGCGCGATCATGGCTTCGCGCCAATAGTCGCCTTGACGGGCCCGTGGCAAATAGGTGCGCACGAGTTCGGCCACGCGCGCATTGCGGGCGGCGCCGGTATTGAAACCGAGGGCAACGACCACGATATGACGATTGTTCTGCCGTGCGGCGGTCATCAGGTTGTAACCTGACGCATTGATGTAGCCGGTCTTGATGCCGTCCACACCGTTCTGGCCCAGCAAACGATTGTGATTGCCATAGGTGCGGCCGCCGTAAGTAAAGCTACGGGTCTGGAAATATTCGTAATAGCGCGGGAAGTGCTGGAAAACTGCTCGTGCGAGGATGGCCTGGTCCGCAGCAGTTGTAACCTGTCCGCTGTCGGGCAGGCCAGAAGCGTTCCGGTAGGTGGTGCGACTCATGCCGAGCGCGCGCGCTGTCTGGGTCATGCGTTCGCCGAACCGGCTTTCCGTGCCGGAGATGTTTTCAGCAATGACGCGCGCAACGTCGTTTGCAGAAAGGGTCACGAGGGATTTGATTGCATTTTCCACGGTAATGGTGGAGCCGCGCTGCACGTAGAGCTTTGTCGGAACGGCGGCGGCAGCATGGGCCGAAACATTGAGCCTTGTATTGAGCGTCAAACGCCCGGCTTCAAGTTCTTGAAAAACGATATAGAGCGTCATTACTTTTGTAAGCGAGGCGGGGTAGCGAAGCTCGTTGGCCTTGTCCTGATAAAGGACTTGGCCCGTTTTGGCGTCCACGGCAATGCCGGCGAAGGCGCGGGGCACGTTCTGAGCCTGAGCCGGAACGGCGGCAAAGGCAAATGCGCTTGCGAGAAACAGGAGGCTTAAAACGAAACGCACAGAAAACACGCGATAACACGCGATACGCAAAGGGGTCGGCACCCTGTACTCCAACTCTTTACTATCCAGCATGAAAAACGCCACGCTGTTACGCCACACTCTGAGGGTAAGCGTCCGCCACAAGCCCCCAAGGGCAGGCTCTCACCTCGTTACTGGGCGCAACAATATGTCGAGGCGGTTACAAATCCGTAAAGTCGATAAAATTTAAGCCAAAACATTGGCCAATTTCTGTTTCATGAATCCTGCGCTTGAGATTGTGATCGATACCCACTGGAATGATTGAAAACGGCCCCTTAACATCGTGGTGATTTTGCCTACATAATGATGCTGTCTAACGAGGAAATGGGACGACCGATTTGACTATTTTCGCTTCCACCTCAGCTCCTGCTTCGGCGGACCGGCTCGCACATTCGCTGTTGCCGGTTACCGCAAGGCATCTGCGCGCTGGCCCGAACGGGGCTGACGATGAGGGGCAGGGTGGCAATCAGACCGGAATTGCGACCAAGACGCGGCCTAAGACGAAACGGCCGAGCCTTTATCGGGTCTTGTTGCTCAATGACGACTACACGCCGATGGAGTTCGTCATTCTTATTTTGGAACAGGTGTTCAACAAGTCCCGTGATGAAGCAACGCGGATCATGTTGCATGTTCACAACAAGGGTGTGGGGGAATGTGGCATCTATCCTTATGAAGTGGCCGAAACCAAGGTCACAAGGGTGATGGATGCTGCACGACAAAATCAACATCCGCTGCAATGCGTGATGGAAAAACAGTAGGATAGGAACGATATGCCTTCATTCTCCCGCGGCTTGGAAAAGGCTCTGCATCAGGCGATGAATCTGGCGCGGGAGCGTGCGCATGAATTTGCCACGCTCGAGCACCTCTTGCTCGCTCTGACCGACGATCGTGACACCATCGCCGTTCTCAACGGCTGTGACGTCGATGTTGAGAACCTGCGTGCCGATCTTGAAGAATTCATCGACGAGGAACTCGACAGCCTCGTTGTACCGCAAGGACAGGATGCCCGGCCGACTGCTGCATTTCAGCGGGTCATTCAACGTGCGGTGATTCACGTACAATCCTCGGGCCGGGAAGAAGTGACCGGCGCCAATGTGCTCGTTGCCATCTTTGCCGAGCGCGAGAGCCATGCTGCCTATTTCCTTGAGCAGCAGGACATGACCCGGCTCGATGCCGTCAATTTCATCTCGCACGGCATTGCCAAGTCGGGCCGCAATGCGGACCGTCCTATCCGGGGCGCAGAAGAAGGCGGTTCGGGTATGGGCGAAGATGCCGACCGGCCAGGGGGCGCAAGTCCGCAGCAAAGTTCGGCGCTGGCCGATTTCTGTATCAACCTCAACGAGAAGGCCAAGTCGGGCAAAATCGATCCGCTTATCGGACGCGGGCCTGAGCTGGAGCGCACGATTCAGGTTCTGTGCCGCCGCTCCAAGAACAATCCGCTCTATGTGGGTGATCCTGGCGTCGGCAAGACGGCTATTGCCGAAGGTCTGGCTCGCCGCATTGTCGAAGGCGATGTGCCCGAAGTGCTTGAGGGTTCGGTTATCTATGCGCTCGATATGGGTGCCTTGCTTGCCGGAACACGCTATCGCGGCGATTTTGAAGAGCGCCTTAAGGCGATCATGAAGGAGCTCGAAAAGAAGGAAAATGTCATCCTCTTTATCGACGAGATCCATACGGTGATCGGCGCTGGCGCGACTTCGGGCGGTGCGCTCGATGCGTCCAATCTCTTGAAGCCGGCTCTGGCTTCGGGCGCGATCCGTTGCATCGGCTCGACCACCTACAAGGAATATCGCCAGTTCTTCGAAAAGGACCGTGCCCTTGTGCGCCGGTTCCAGAAGATCGATGTCAACGAACCGACAATTCCCGATGCCATCGAGATCATGAAGGGTTTGCGACCCTATTTCGAGGACTACCACAAGCTCAAATATACGGACGATGCCCTCAAGGCGGCGGTGGAATTGTCGGCCCGCTACATTAACGACCGCAAGTTGCCGGACAAGGCGATTGACGTTGTGGATGAAACCGGCGCCCGGCAGATGCTCGTGACCGAGGATAAACGCAAGAAAATCATCAATGTCGAAGATATTGAAAATACTGTAGCGACGATCGCCCGCATTCCGCCCAAGTCGGTGTCCAAATCCGATACCGAGTTGCTTGGCAACCTCGAAACCAATCTCAAGCGGGTCGTATTCGGCCAGGATAAGGCGATCGATGCGCTCTCGTCCGCTATCAAGCTAGCTCGCGCCGGTTTACGCGAACCGGAAAAGCCCATTGGCTCTTACATGTTCACCGGTCCGACCGGTGTGGGCAAGACCGAAGTGGCCAAGCAGCTTGCCGATACGCTTGGGGTTGAACTGCTGCGTTTCGACATGTCCGAATATATGGAGCGTCATACCGTATCGCGCCTCATTGGTGCTCCTCCGGGCTATGTCGGGTTCGATCAGGGCGGGTTGATGACCGATGGCGTCGATCAGCATCCCCATTGTGTGCTGTTGCTCGATGAAATCGAAAAGGCTCATCCAGACCTCTTTAACATCTTGTTGCAGGTGATGGATCACGGCAAGCTGACTGACCATTCAGGCAAGCAGGTCGATTTCCGCAATGTCATCCTCATCATGACGTCCAATGTCGGTGCTACTGAATTGGCCAAGGCGCCGATCGGGTTTGGCCGGGTGCGTCAGGAAGGCGATGACGAGGAGGCGATCAACCGGATGTTCACGCCGGAATTCCGCAATCGTCTCGATGCGATCATCTCGTTTGCGCCGTTGCCACCTTCGACGGTCAATCGTGTGGTCGAGAAGTTCATCCTGCAGCTTGAAGGTCAGTTGGCCGAACGCGGCATCACTATCGAGTTGACCCCCGAAGCCTCCGATTGGCTCGCAACCCGTGGCTATGACGAAAAGATGGGTGCCCGTCCGCTTGGCCGTGTCATTCAGGAATATGTCAAGAAGCCATTGGCTGAGGAAGTTCTCTTTGGATTGTTGCAGAAGGGTGGGTCGGTCAAGGTCACTGTTGTCGGTGAGGGCAGCGAAGCGCGTCTTGAACTCGTTTCGATCCCGCCGCGGCCTGCCCGTCCCAAGGCAATCACAGGTCCCAAGGGTGGCAAAAAGCCAACCCGGAAAGCCAAGCCCAAGAGTGCCGAACAAAAGTCAGAATAGCTAGCCGCCAAGGTTGGCGAGAGCTTTTCAGAAACGCGAAATTAGGCCGGTTTTTCCGGCCTAATTCATGTCGAGTTGCACGTTAAGGGGAAGGATTCTGGACGTGGGTGGTTGAAATCGGCGTGTACTCGTTGCACAGATTTGCCGATAGTTTTTGCAAGGGTTGTTTCATGTCCGCCACCAAATCGCCTGCCGAATGCCAGACCAAGGAAGACGTCCGCGCTGAGATCAACCGGATCGACCAGGCGCTGATTTCCCTTTTTGCAGAGCGGCATAGCTATGTTACGCGCATGGCGGAAATCAAGACCGATCCGCACGAAGCCAACGATCCGGCGCGGATCGAAGCCGTCATCGGTCGCGTGCGCGAAGCCGCTCTCAGGCTCGATCTCGACGAAGATCAGGCCGAATTGCTTTGGCGTACATTAATTGACTGGAACATCAACTACGAAAAGGGCATCATCATAGCCCGGAACCGCAAAAAAACGACGTGATCGGAATGCTCGATAACACCACGCTCCGCCGCGCTTCTATCGCCGAAGCTGACAAGCTTGGGCAGATGGCGTTCGATGCGTGGGATTCGAGCATGAACCACATTTTGCGGGCCGATAGCGACGATCAGATCGAAGCCGATCGTCGTGCCTTGCTTGTTGCCTTCCAGCTCTTTTGCATTAATGCTGCGCCGGCAATTATGGTGGCCGAGCAGGATGGGATGCTGGCTGGCTGGGGCGCGCGCGATGCAATGAGCCCCTATATTTCAGACCTTTGGGTGGCGCCCAGCCAACAACGCAAGGGTATTGGGCGGGCCTTGCTTCATGCTGTGGAGCAGGACATTTTCCGCTCTGGACACGATGTCAGCGTGCTCGAAACTCATGCGGAAAATGGTGGCGCGATCCGCTTTTATGCCCGCGAGGGCTACGGCATCGTCTGGCGCGGCGTCAAGTTTTCCAAGTTGCTTGGCCAGCGTATTGAAAAAGTGCGTATGGAAAAGCAGTTGGTTGTTACTGCCCTATAGACCCTCCCATTCAATTCAGTTATCCACACTCCAGATTTCAGGCGCATTATGCGCATTCGCATTGAACGAAAACAGGCCGATTTCGCATGACTCTCGTCGATACACGGACACCGAACCCAAAATATTTCATCTCTGGTGCCACCGGAGACTGGGAACTTGTTATCGGTATGGAAGTGCATGCGCAGGTGACTTCCGAATCCAAGTTGTTCTCGGGTTCTTCGACCGAGTTCGGCAATCCGCCCAATTCCAATGTGAGCTTTGTTGATGCGGCGATGCCGGGCATGCTGCCGGTCATCAATGAAGAATGCGTGCGCCAGGCCGTTCGGACGGGGCTGGGGCTCAAGGCGCAGATCAACAAGCGCTCGGTATTTGACCGTAAGAACTACTTTTATCCGGATTTGCCGCAGGGTTATCAGATTTCCCAGTTCAAGGACCCGATTGTGGGCGAGGGCAAGGTGCTGCTCGATCTCGGTGAAGATGGTGAGGTGGAAATCGGTATTGAGCGGCTGCATCTGGAACAGGATGCTGGCAAGTCCATCCACGACCAGCATCCCAACATGAGCTTTGTCGATCTCAACCGTTCTGGCGTCGCGCTGATGGAGATTGTTTCCAAGCCCGATCTGCGCTCGTCGGACGAAGCCAAGGCTTATCTTTCCAAGCTACGCACCATTCTGCGTTATCTCGGCACGTGCGACGGTAATATGGAGCAAGGTTCCATGCGCGCCGATATCAATGTTTCCGTGCGGCGTCCGGGCGGAGAATTTGGTACGCGCTGCGAAATCAAGAACGTCAATTCCGTCCGCTTTGCGGGCCAAGCCATCGAATATGAGGCTCGGCGCCAGATCGATATTCTGGAAGATGGCGGTGTCATCGATCAGGAAACGCGACTGTTCGATCCCAAGACCGGGCAGACACGTTCCATGCGGAGCAAAGAAGAAGCGCACGACTATCGCTACTTCCCCGATCCCGACCTGCTGCCGCTCGAGTTCGATGATACCTTCATCGCGGAACTTGCAAAACACCTGCCGGAGTTGCCGGATGAGAAGAGCGCGCGCTTCATCGAGACCTATGGTATTTCGCATTACGACGCGAGCGTTCTTGTCGCCAGCAGACGTTCCGCTGACTTCTACGAGGCTGTCGCCAAAGGCCGTGATGGCAAGCTCGCTGCCAATTGGGTCATCAACGAGCTTTTCGGTCGTCTGAATAAGCAAGGACTCGACATTGACGACAGCCCGATCTCTGCGGATCAGCTGGGGGCGATTGTCGATCTGATCTCCAAGGGCGAGATTTCAGGCAAGATCGCCAAGGACCTCTTCGAGATTGTTTGGTCCGAGGGTGGTGATCCGGCAACGCTTGTTGAAGAACGTGGCATGAAGCAGGTGTCTGACACGGGCGCCATCGAGAAAATCGTCGATGAAATCATCGCAGGGAACCCAGGGCAGGTCGAGGCGGTCAAGACCAAGCCGGGCCTGTTGGGATGGTTTGTGGGTCAGGTCATGAAGCAGACTGGCGGCAAGGCCAACCCAGGAGCTGTCAACGAAATCCTCAAGGCCAAACTCGGACTGGAATAAGCCGGAGTTCTGGCCATGAAAGGGTTTCCCTTTTGGCCAGAACCCATCGCGTTGTTTTCAGTATTCTTGCCAAGCGCATCGAAGAAACCGCCAGGATCTATAAGAAGTTATACGGTTTGGCGCGGCTATATACCGGCGATTGGCATATAGCGCCCGTGCCCGGTGACAGGCTTGCCTATTAACGGGGCATTATCGATGAAGCCCATTCAGCGGGCTGGACGTCGCCTTTGCATACCGATCCAGCGGGGCAGGCGACCATCGATCATCAGAAGGCCCGCAAAGATGGCCAACATTCCAAGAAGATGAGTCGGAAGCACGATTTCACCCAAAATGGCAATGCCAAGCAGTATGGTTGAAATTGGCGCTATGAATGTCGTTGCGGAAAAGTTCGTCGCGCCGATCCGGGGCAATATCCGGTACATGACCTGAAAGGCCACAAATGTTGGCAGCAGGCCGATGCCCAGAATCGCCAGCCAGGTCTGGGGCTGTTCGATTTGCGGCACGCCTTCAAATATCAGGGCGGCAGGCACGGCCGCAGCGGTGGCGCCGGTCAGGGCAATTGTGGCGATGGTCGTGGCATCGATGCCTGAAAAATTGCGGCTCCAGTTCAACGACACCGCATAACAGAATGTCGCCAGAAGGCAGAGGCCAATGGCCCAAATGTGCGATTCGCCGCCATTGCCCAAAGCCGGTAACGACAGAATCACAACGCCTGCAAGGCCCGCAAAAACACCGGCGATCTTGTAGGGTGTTGCACGTTCGCCACCGACCCAGAAATGGGAAACAATTACGGTCATGATTGGCGTCATGGCGTTCAGAATTGCGGCGACGCCACTGGCCAGCGCGGTTTGTCCCAATGGAAACAGGGCAAAAGGCAGGGCGTAAGAGAAAATGCCCAATAGCGCGAGTTTTGCGATCAACCCCAGATCGGTGATCTTTGGCTTGCGCAATGCCAGAAAGAAAATCCAAGACGCTGCCGCCGCAACGCCAACCCGGCCGGCCGATACCCAAAGCGGGCCGAGTTCGCGGATCAGGACTGCATTGAAGATAAATGAGCTGCCCCAAATGGCGCCCAGAAACAGTACGAGAAGCCAATCGCGGGTGGCCATTTTGTTCGCTCCCAATCAAGGCGCGAAAACTACGCCTCCTGTGCTCTAAAGTCGAAGCACATTTGGCGATAACTCATATCAATCGTGGTGATCCAAGCGACCCGGAAATGACGCTAAAGCCGCACCGTGCCTTCAGCGACGAGCCGTAAGGCCTGCGGATACAGCTTGTGTTCCTCCACCAGCACCCGCGCGGCCAGGGTTTCCGGCGTATCGTCAGGCAGTACCGGCACTTTGGCCTGCGCGATGACCGGGCCTTCATCAAGTCCCGGTGTCACGAAATGAACCGTGCAGCCTGCCTCTGTAGCGCCGTCGGCGATAGCTCGGGCGTGTGTATCCAGACCCTTGTAGGCCGGAAGGAGCGAGGGATGAATATTGATCGCCTTGCCCCGCCAGTGAGTGGTGAATTCGGGCGTGAGGATGCGCATGAAACCTGCGAGGCAAACCACTTCCGCGCCCCAACCCTCAAGGATTTCGGTCAGCGCGTTCTCAAAGTCTAAGCGGGTTTCAAATTTGCTTTGGGCCAGGTTGGCAGTGGGAATGCCTTCGCTGCGCGCGAAATCGAGGCCGGGGGCAGCAGCGCGATTGGAGAAAACACCAACAATGCGAGCCGGGAAATCTTCAGCCCTTGCAGCCTTTATCAGCACTTCCATGTTCGAGCCGCGGCCCGAAATCAGAATGGCGACGCGCCTTTTGTCGATCATAGGCCGAGTGTGCCGGTGAATTCGACAGCATCGCCACTGCGTTCGACCAATTCACCTACGGCGGTTGCTGTTTCACCGTGCTGTTTGAGGGCATCTACCAGCGCATCGGCGTCCTGCGCGGAAACCGCGACAAGCATACCGACGCCGCAATTGAACGTGCGCAGCATTTCGCGCTCGGCGATACCGCCTTGCTTGGCCAGCCAGCCAAAGACCTTGGGCGGTTCAATGGTATTGAGATCCACGCGCGCAGCGAGGGCTGCCGGTAGGACGCGCGGAATGTTCTCCTGAAAGCCGCCGCCAGTGATGTGGGCAAGAGCCTTGATACCGATACCCGCCCTGATGGCGGCAAGGATCGGCTTCACGTAGATTTTTGTCGGCGTCAGCAGCGCTTGGCCCAAGCTTTGCCCAGGCGCAAATGGTGCAGGAGCGGACCAATCCAGACCTGTCATTTCCACGATCTTGCGGACAAGTGAATAGCCGTTGGAATGAACACCGGACGAGGCGATGGCGACCAGCTTGTCTCCGGCAGCGATGTCTTTACGCGGGAGCAAGGTTCCTCGCTCTGCAGCGCCTACGGCAAAGCCTGCAAGATCATAGTCGTCGCCTGAATACATACCGGGCATTTCGGCGGTTTCGCCGCCCAGCAAGGCGCAGCCCGCCTGGCGGCAGCCTTCGGCGATGCCTTCGACAATTGCCGTGCCCTGCTCGACATCGAGAGCACCTGTGGCAAGATAGTCGAGGAAAAAGAGCGGTTCGGCGCCCTGAACAATGATGTCGTTGACGCACATGGCGACAAGGTCGATGCCTACCGTGTTATGCACACCGGCATCAATTGCAATGCGCAATTTCGTGCCCACGCCATCGTTGGCAGCGACCAGAACGGGGTCGGAAAACCCGGCTGCCTTTAGGTCGAACAATCCGCCAAAACCGCCGATTTCGCCATCGGCGCCAGGGCGGCGCGTCGACTTGACCGCCGGTTTTATGGCCTCGACCAATGCGTTACCGGCATCGATGTCGACGCCAGCCTGCTTGTAGGAAAGACTGTTTGGTGGCAATTTTGCGCTATCGGACATGGGCCTGAAACGCTATTCCTTTGTCTGTCCGGCGCAGTAGGTGCATCGGGCATGGATTGACATTGACTGGCCGTCGCCGACCTATAATCAAGGCTGATAACGGCTTGCAACGTTTCGCGCAAGGATCACATGTCTTTACAGAACCAAATCAAGGCCTGGCTGGCATTGCTGCTCGTGTTGGGATTGCTGCTTTGGCTCCTGCGCGGAATCATGCTGCCCTTTGTACTTGGTATCGGGCTGGCCTATCTTCTCAATCCAATTGTCGAAAAGTTGACGCGGATCGGCGTGCATCGCGGCCCGGCAACCTTGATGGTCATGCTGGTGGTCGTGATACTGGTTGCGGCATTGATTTTGACCCTGCTGCCGGTTCTTGTGCAGCAGGCCTTTGGGTTAGTGCGCAATATTCCAGGGTATTTCCAGCAGTTGCAGGCGTTTCTAGAGACGCAGGTTCCGCGATTGGAGCTCTGGCTCGGCCCCCAGCGTATGCAGGAGCTGGAAACGGGTCTTGAGCAGCTTTTCACCGACTGGATCGGGTTGCTGACCAATGTAACCGGACAGATCATGCAACAGGGGATGGGGCTGATAAGCATCCTGACCGTGATGATCGTTACGCCAGTCGTGGCGGTTTACATGCTGATGGACTGGCAGCGGATGGTGGATGGGATCGATAGCCTTCTGCCTCCCAAGCACAAGCCGGAAGTTCGGGCGCTGCTCGCCGATATGGACGTTGCCTTCGGCGGCTTCCTTCGCGGGCAGGGTGCGGTACTGTTGATTCTTGCGGCCTATTACGGGGTCTCGTTGTCGCTGGCCGGGCTGCATTTTGGGCTGGCAATCGGCATCATCGCCGGGCTGTTCAGCTTTATTCCCTATCTAGGGTCGTTTCTGGGCTTTATTCTGTCTATCGGCGTCGGTTTGGTCCAGTTCTGGCCCGATCCGATCATGATTTCAGTGATTGTCGTGATCTACATGTTCGGGCAGTTGTTCGAGAGCTATTTTCTCTATCCCAAACTGGTTGGTTCTTCGATCCGGTTGCATCCGGTGTGGATGATGTTTGCGATCTTTGCCTTTGGCCTGCTATTCGGGATAGTCGGCGTTCTGATCGCAGTTCCGCTTGCCGCCATCAGCGGCGTGCTGATCCGTTGGGCGGTGTCCAAATATAAGACCAGCCCGCTTTATCTCTCAGGCGAAGTTCTGGGTAGCGATAGTAACCCTGCCGCGAAGGACACCGATGCGGGCACTTCGGTCTAGAATGGAATTTGAGGAGTCTACATCTGTGATTTTGCCGCCTGGCAAGAACCAGCTCGTTTTGGCACTGGGTCATGAAGCGGCGCAGGGTGAGGCCGATTTCATGGTTTGCGACGGCAATCAATTGGCGTTCGATCACATACGCGCCTATCCGGATTGGGCTGCGCCCATGGCATTGCTTGAGGGGCCTGCAAAATCGGGTAAATCGCATCTGGCTCTGATCTGGCAGAGCCGTGCTGGCGCACAGATTGCCACGCCCGCTGATGTCGGACGGCTCGCGGCAGAAGGCAGCAAGGTGCCAGTTCTTATCGAGGATGTGGATCGGGCCGGCTACGAAGAAAAAGCGCTCTTTCACCTGCTGAATCAGTCCATGCGCGACGAACGGCCCGTTCTCATGACCAGCCGGACACCGATTGCCGAGTGGCCATTTATTACAAATGACCTGAAATCGCGAGCGCGGCTTGCTGCATGGTTTTCGCTGACGGCGCCAGACGACATCTTATTGTCGCAGATGTTCGTGAAACTGTTTGCTGACAGGCAGTTGTCGGTTGACCCGAAGGTGATCTCCTATCTGGTGGCGCGCATGGAGCGTTCCTCAGAAGAGGTGGTTGCGCTGGTGGAACTTGCCGATACGCTGGCTTTGTCGGGTGGCAGAGCCATAACGAGGGCCATTGCGGCGGAAGCATTGACCCTGCGCGCTGCGCACCACGCAGCGAAATCCGGGACAGAAGGCTGAGATACGCAAATGGACGATATGGCTCATCAGGAACACCTCGTTGACGATATGGCGCCCGACATCGAAGCGCTGCGTGAAAGCCCTGCGCGCTTCGTCAATCGGGAAGTGTCCTGGCTGCAGTTCAATATGCGGGTATTGGAAGAGGCTGCAAATCCCAATCACCCGCTGTTGGAAAGGCTGCGGTTCGTCTCGATTTCGGCCAATAATCTGGACGAGTTCTTCATGGTGCGCGTAGCGGGCCTGAAAGGGCAATTGCGGGCCGGATTGCCGCGCCAAAGCGCGGACGGCATGACGCCAACCGAGCAACTGGAGGAAATCGCTACGCTGGCCCAGCACCTGCATCTCGAGCAGCAGGACCAGTGGCAGTCGATCCGCGACGAGCTTTTCGAGCAAAGCATCATCCTGCATGAAGCCCAGGACCTGACCCCTGAGCAGGTTGGCTTTTTGCAAAATATCTTCCGCGAGGAAATCTTTCCGGTTCTGACGCCCATCGCCATTGACCCGGCGCACCCGTTTCCGTTCATTCCGAACCTGGGTTTTTCGCTGGCTTTCCAACTTGATCGCGCAACAGACAACTCTCGCTTGACCGCGCTTGTGCGTATTCCGTCCAATCTCGACCGATTCATCAAGTTGCCGACGCGCGCAATCTCCGACCGGCGCGTGGAGATGGTGACGCTCGAAACTATGGTCAAGCTGTTCTTTCATAAGATATTTCCTGGCTACAACGTCGTCGGATCGGGCGCGTTCCGGGTCGTGCGCGACAGTGAAATCGAAATCGATGACGAAGCCGCCGATCTGGTCGTGGAATTTGAGTCGGCGTTACGCCAGCGCCGTCGCGGTCAAGTGATCCGATTAGAAATCGAACGGTCCATGCCGCGTTCACTCAAGCGGCTGATTGCGGAAGAACTTGGTATCGGGCTTGAGGATACGTTTGAAGTCGACGGCTTCCTTGGACTGGCAGACGCGGGAAAAATCTGTGACCTTGATCGTCCCGAGTTGAAGTTTCCACGCTATCATGCGCGCTTTCCCGAACGTATTCGTGACCATCATGGGGATTGTTTCGCGGCGATCCGCGAGAAGGACATACTGGTCCATCACCCCTATGAGAGCTTTGATGTGGTGGCGCAGTTCGTTACGCAGGCAGCACGCGACCCCGAAGTCGTTGCGATCAAACAGACGCTTTATCGCACATCCAAAGACTCTCCGATCGTCAAGGCTCTGATCGCAGCCGCAGAGTCCGGAAAATCTGTAACCGCGCTTGTGGAACTCAAGGCTCGTTTCGATGAGGAAGCCAATATTCGTTGGGCGCGCGATCTGGAACGTGCCGGGGTGCAGGTTGTCTTCGGGTTTATCGAACTC
Organism: Pelagibacterium lentulum; assembly: GCF_003992625.1. Lineage (GTDB taxonomy): Bacteria > Pseudomonadota > Alphaproteobacteria > Rhizobiales > Devosiaceae > Pelagibacterium > Pelagibacterium lentulum. Next base: position 24,129 of record NZ_RZMW01000010.1, read on the forward strand.
AAGACACATGCCAAGCTGAGCCAGGTGGTGCGCCGCGAAAAGGGGCGGCTGGCGTCCTACTGCCATGTCGGTACTGGTAATTATCACCCGGTGACAGCCAAGATTTATACTGATCTGAGCTATTTTACCGCCGATCCGGTGGTTACCCGCGATGTGGCCCGCGTTTTCAATTTCATTACCGGTTATGCACGTCCGACCGAATTGGAGGTGATGGCGATTTCGCCGATCACGTTGCGCCAGCGGTTGCTCGATCACATCAGCGCAGAAATCGCCTTTGCCAAGGAAGGCAGGCCTGCCGCGATTTGGTTGAAATGCAACTCGCTCGTCGATCCTGAACTTATCGATGCGCTTTACGATGCCAGCCAGGCTGGTGTGAAAATCGAACTCGTCGTGCGCGGCATTTGCTGCCTGCGTCCCGGCATTCCGGGGTTTTCAGACAACATTCGGGTAAAATCAATCGTTGGGCGCTTTCTGGAGCACTCGCGCATTTATTGTTTTGGCAATGGGCACGAGATGCCCTCGCGCGAGGCCGCCGTTTATATTTCATCGGCCGATTTGATGCCTCGAAACCTTGACTGGCGTGTGGAAACGCTGGTGCCGATGAACAATAAGACGGTGCACAAGCAAATTCTTGATAGAATTATGGCGGCTAATCTGCGAGATAACCAGCAAAGCTGGGAACTGCTTCCTGACGGAACAGCCCAGCGTATTGTGCCGGCGGAAGGCGAAGAGCCTTTTAACGCGCATAATTACTTTATGACGAACCCCTCTCTATCAGGGCGCGGCAGTGCATTGCATGGGGAGGACGACGAGGAAAGTGGCGATTGATTCGTTTCTGGAGTGTCGAATCCGACCCAGCCGGGCAGGGGCGTATTGCTGGCGCCAAACCGGTAGCTGTTCTCGATATTGGCTCGAATTCGGTTCGGCTTGTCGTTTATGAGCGGCACGCGCGAGCGCTGACGGTCCTATACAATGAAAAGTCCTCATCGGCTTTAGGACGCGGCGTTGCTGCAACCGGCCAACTGGCCGATGACAGTATGGCCAGAGCGCTTAAGGCCATCCAACGTTTTGCGCTTGTTTGCCAGTTGATGGATGTTGGCAACGTTCATGTGATCGCGACATCGGCAACGCGCGAAGCCAAGAATGGCCCGGATTTTGTCAAGGCCGTCGAAGCTATCATGGAAGCGCCCGTGCGGGTGCTTTCGGGGAGTGAGGAAGCCCACTACGCTGCGCTTGGCGTTGCTGCCGGGATGCCGAACTTTGACGGAGTGGTTGGAGACCTTGGCGGTGGCAGTCTCGAACTTGCCGTGCTCAAGGGGCATAATGATCGCAAGGGGGAAACGCATGAACTGGGTGTTATCCGCCTTCAGGATGACAGCAACCTTGTTCCGCGGAGGGCCAGCGAGATTTCGCGCCAGCGACTGGCCAAGTCCGGCATACTTGACAAAAACAAGCGCAAGACCTTTTGCGCCATTGGTGGGACATGGCGCGCACTGGCAAAATTGCATCAGGCCCGTACCAAGTACCCGTTGCATATGGTGCAGGACTATGCGGTTCCTGCTACCGAGATCAGCGCGCTTTGCGAAATGCTGATCGGTGCGCAGCAGGGAAAGGAGACAATCAGTGGATTGGAGGTGGTTTCCAGTTCGCGAAAAGACCTGCTGCCTTATGGCGCGGCAGTGCTTGCAGAGCTTTTGCGGGCCGGGGAATTCGATACCGTAGTGTTCTCCGCATTGGGCGTTCGCGAAGGGTTTTTGTTCGACAAGTTGGACGACGAGCATAAGGATATCGATCCATTGCTTGAATCTACGCGGGAAATGTCCCAGTTGCGCGCGCGCGCGCCGGACTTTGCCGAGGATCTCATCTCGATAAGCGGACAGCTGTTCGAGGTCGTCGGCTTGCAGGAAACCGAGGACGAAGTGCGGCTGCGCAAAGCGTCCTGCTATATTTCCGATATCGGGTGGCGGGCCCATCCCGATTATCGCGGCGAGCAGAGCGTCGATATGGTCGCGTTTTCAGACATCGTGGGGATCGGACATTCCGGTCGCGCATTTCTCGCGCAGACACTGGCCTTCCGCTATATGGGCTTCAAGCAAAAGAGTGCCAGCGCCAAATTGCTCGCGCTTGCCGGGCCGCAACTTACAAAGCGCGCACGCATCATTGGCGCGTTTTTCCGGGTCGCCTATCCTCTGGCCGCAGCAATGCCCGGCATCCTGACCCGCGCGCGTTTTTCAGTTGCCGACAAGACATTAGTTCTGCACCTGCCTGCCGATCTGGCATTTCTCGATGGCGAGCGTCTGGGTAGTCGCCACAGACAACTGGCACTTGAAACCGGCTTCAAGACGAGCCGGATTCAGATCGATTGATCAGTTCAGATCGACGGGGATTTCAACGACACCGTTTTCCGTGGCCGCCAATGCAAGGCGGCCATTTTTTATGGCCAGCGCCTTTTCGCCGAACAGCTTGCGGCGCCATCCCTTGAGGGCCGGCACGTCGGCGAAATCATCGAGTACGATAGCGTCGATGTCATCGGAACTAGCGATAATGCGCGTGGCAACATTGTTCTTGTCGGCAACGGCCTTGAGCAGCACGCGCAGCAGATCACCGATTGCGCCTTTGGGGGAAGGACCGCGCGGGCGCTGCGGGACGGTCGGAAGGTCCGCCTTCTCGATTTTCTCGACATTTTCGAGAATTGTAATGATTTCTCCGGCGGCCGAGGAGCGGCCAAAGCCTCGAGGCACGGCGCGTAACTTGTCGAATGCTTCCGGTTTTCTGGGGCGCTGCTGGGCAAGCTCGTAAAGCGCGTCATCCTTGATGATGCGACTGCGAGGCTGATCATTTGCCTGTGCGCGCTGCTCGCGCCAAGCTGCCAGTTCTTGCAGCGCTGCGAGATCTCGCGGCCGACTGACCTTCATCTTGAGGCGCTTCCAGGCGTTCTCGGGCTTGACGATATATGTATCGAGACTTTCGAGGACGCTCATTTCGTCCTGCACCCAACTCATGCGCTTGGCCTTGGCAATTTCGTCGCGCAGGTTGGCATAGACATCGCGAAGATGCGTGACGTCAGCAAGCGCATAGGTGAGCTGCTTTTCGCTCAGGGGGCGCGCGGACCAATCGGTAAATCGGGAGCTTTTGTCGATCTGGGCGCCAACGACCGCGCGCACGAGATTGTCATATGAAACCGAATCTCCGTGGCCGCAAACCGAAGCGGCAACCTGGGTATCGAAAAGTGGGGCAGGGACCTGACCGAAAAGCTTGACGAAAATTTCTATGTCCTGCCGCGCAGCGTGGAAAACTTTCGTGACATGATTATTGAACAGAAGGTCTGCAATGGGGGCGAGGTCGAGGTCTTCAGCCAGCGGATCGATAATCACGGCGCGATCAGGGGTTGCCGCCTGTACCAGGCACAGTTTGGGCCAGTAGGTCGTTTCCCGGAGAAATTCTGTATCTAGAGTAACAAAATCGTAGTTGGTTGCATCTTTGCAAAACGCGGCAAGCGCCTGCGTTGTCGTGATGACCTGCATAGAGAATATGTCCAGTTCGAATTAATTGCCACTCTCCTAGCAGGTTGGGTGGTTTCCGCATAGTGTGGTGGCCTATCATGCTTGACATTTAAAGCGTGCCATGCGCTTTTCCGGCAAAAATCTCCCATTCCGTTTCTCGAAAGTTTTCGATTGATGCATCGCTATCGCTCGCACACCTGTGCCCAACTCAACACTGCCGATGTGGGACAGACCGCCAGATTGTCGGGCTGGGTTCACCGTATCCGCGACCACGGCGGCTTGCTATTCATCGATCTGCGCGATCACTATGGCTTGACCCAATGCGTTGTCGATCCCGATTCGCCGGCATTCAAACTGGCAGAAACGGTGCGAGCGGAGTGGGTTATTCGCATCGATGGCGAAGTGAAAGCCCGTACGCCAGAGACGGTCAACAAGAGCCTGCCGACGGGCGGTGTCGAAGTCTTCATTCGTGAGATTGAGATACTGGGCAAATCAGCGGAGCTGCCCCTGCCAGTATTCGGTGAGCCCGATTATCCGGAAGATACGCGCTTGCGTTATCGCTTCCTCGATCTGCGCCGCGAGACGCTGCACGCCAATATCGTAAAGCGTACCAAGATCATCGCCGATATGCGCAACCGGATGAACGAAATCGGCTTTGGCGAATATTCCACACCGATCCTGACCGCGTCGTCACCCGAAGGCGCGCGCGACTTTCTGGTGCCCAGCCGTATTCATCCCGGCAAGTTCTTTGCGTTGCCGCAAGCGCCGCAGCAATACAAGCAGTTGCTGATGGTGGCCGGCTTTGACCGCTATTTCCAGATTGCGCCTTGCTTCCGCGATGAAGATCCGCGTGCCGATCGGTTGCCGGGCGAATTCTACCAGCTCGACGTCGAAATGAGCTTTGTGACCCAGGAAGAAGTCTGGGACACGATGGAGCCGGTAATGCGTGGCGTCTTCGAGAAGTTTGCCGAAGGTAAGAAAGTTACCCAGCAATTCCCGCGTATTCCTTATGATGTCGCGCTGCGCAAATATGGCACGGACAAGCCGGATCTGCGCAACCCGATAGAAATGCAGGATGTGACCGAACATTTCAGGGGTTCCGGTTTCAAGGTTTTTGCAAACCAAATCGCAGGCGATTCCAAGGTTGAAGTCTGGGCGATACCGGCCAAGAACAAGGAAGGTGCTGAGCCGATAGGGCGGGCCTTCTGCGACCGAATGAATGGTTGGGCTCAAGGCGAGGGGCAGCCTGGATTGGGCTATATTTTCTTTAAGGATGGGGCCGGTTCTGGCCCAATCGCCAAGAATATCGGTGAAGAGCGCACCGACGCTATTCGCAGCCAACTTGGCCTTGCCGATGGCGATGCGGTGTTCTTTGTTTGCGGCGTGCCGTCGAAATTTGCTACTTTCGCAGGCGCCGCCCGCACGAAAGTTGGCACAGATCTCGAATTGCTCGACCTCGACAGCTATGCCCTGTGCTGGATCGTCGATTTCCCGTTCTATGAATGGGACGAGGACGAAAAGAAGCTTGAATTTGCGCATAACCCCTTCTCAATGCCGCAAGGTGGCCGCGAAGCACTGGAAAGCCAGGATCCGCTTTCGATCAAGGCTTATCAGTACGATGCCGTTTGTAACGGGTTTGAAATCGCGTCGGGCTCGATCCGTAACCAGGAACCTGACACAATGATCGCGGCCTTTGAAAAGGTCGGCTTGTCCAAGCAGGACGTAGAAGAACGCTTTGGCGGCCTTTATCGCGCATTCCAGTATGGCGCTCCACCGCATGGTGGCATGGCAGCGGGCATCGATCGTATCGTGATGCTTCTGTGCGGCGTGCAGAATCTGCGTGAAATCACGCTGTTCCCGATGAACCAGCAGGCCGAAGATCCGCTGATGGGCGCGCCAAGCGACGCCTCGGCGCGGCAGTTGCGGGAGCTGCATCTGCGGCTGAACCTGCCAGCGGAAAAAAAGAACGCCTAAAAAGGCGGGAATTGCCCTGTCGGATGCCGAGTCCGACAGGCATGTTTCCGGCTTTTCGTTGTCGCGCCCTGGCGGCCGCGAAACGGTCATGCCCTGGCTAAAAGCAGTCTAGCATTAATGCGCAGTTAAAGGCTTTCCGCCTATCGTGCCCGCAATAAAAATGCGTGCTGCCAGCGGGGGTTTAGGCGCTTTGACTTTGCGTGGTTCGCAAATATTGTTGGTCGTCATTGCGATCCTGGCATTCGTTCCGGTGCTTGGCGTGGACTACGTGCTCGGTCGCTATGTCAAGGCGCACGAAACCGAGAAGATGCAGAGTGCTGTCAATGTTGTGAGCAATGATGCGCAGCGCATCGTTCATGGTGCAATCCAATCGTTGCGAACGATCTTGAGGGATAGCCCGTCGCTATGTACGCCGACCTTTATGGCCAATGTAAATTCGCAACTGCAGTCGAGCCTGTTTCTGACACAGGTGGTCGTCGAAAACAGCGATGGGGTTCAGTATTGTTCGGCCTATGATAGCGATGTGCGCTATCGCGTCTTGTCCGAGAGCTTGGCGATTCCAGGTTATACCGAGCGGCTTAGTGCCGTGGTGATGGAGGGCAATTCCACGCCCATGCTGAAGGTGACGCAGCATGTGAACGAGAACAGATCCGTCTCTGCCTTTGTTGTGCCTGCTCCAATCCTTCTCAGCGGCTATATGCCTGTGATCAGCGACCTATCCTATCTGCAGATTGCAATGACCAATGGTACGCCCATCGTGCAGGTCGGCGACGAGCGCGAACTTGATGGGCAGGGAGGCGATTTTCTGATTGCGCGCTCGTTTGCCGGCGAAATCCCACTTCGTACCGAGGCCGCAGTTTCACTCTCGTCCGTTCGTGCGCGTTATTCTGAGCTGACTTTTGCATTTACCGTTATTGCTTGCCTGATCGGCGCGATCACTCTGGCTCTTGCTATTCAATATGCCAGGCGATCGAAAATGCCGGCCTATGATATTGAACGCGCTATCGTTGCAGGTGAAATGAAGCCCTATTATCAGCCGGTCATCAATCTGAGGACAGGCCGGCTGACCGGGTGCGAAGTGCTCATCAGGTGGGTGAAGCGCAATGGTGAGGTCATCCCGCCCGGTGCGTTTATCGATTATGCCGAGATGACGAATCTTGCAATTCCCATGACTCTCAATCTGATGGAGCAAGTGCGGGACGATCTTGAGGGGATCTGCCGGGAGGTCAGGGATTTCAAAGTCAGTATCAACCTTTTTGAAGGCCATTTTCGTGATGGATCGATTGTCGATGATATCCAGTCGATTTTCGAGGGCAGCGGTATTTCCTATGAGCAACTTGTTTTCGAGATAACCGAGCGGCGTCCGCTTGATGATCGTGCTGCCGTCAACCGCATCGTTTCTGCGATGCATGCGCTGGGCGTGCGCGTTGCCATGGACGATGTGGGCACAGGGCACTCCAACCTTGCTTATCTGCATACGCTGGGTATCGATATCATCAAGATCGACAAGATTTTCGTTGATATGATCAAGGATGCAAATGTGCCGGTGCCGGTTATCGACGGCCTTGTCTCAATGGCACGCGATATGGGCATTGAGATTATTGCCGAAGGCGTCGAAACCCAAGACCAGGCTCTGTATCTACGTTCCAAGAACGTAACCTTAGCGCAGGGTTATCTATTCTCGCCGCCGCTCAAGCTGGACTCGTTCCTGACACTGGCCAATGCGCTGAAGCCGCAGGTCAAGCAAACAAACCTCGATGAGGATATTGCCGCCTAGCAATTTGCCGCTGCTTGTCCTAGAGCAAGTGGCTGTGTTGCCGCGGTGCGGAAATTGGCCGGAATGCCTTTTCTTTTCTGGCAATTGGTGGCACCTACAGGCAGCCGATAATCCGAGGAGAGGGTATGACTGACGACCAGCGAGATCCGCAGAAGGCTTTGAGAGAAGCCGCGCTGCATTTCCACAATTATCCCAAGCCAGGCAAGCTCGAAATCTCGCCGACCAAGCCGCTGGCCAATCAGCGTGACCTTGCATTGGCCTATTCCCCCGGCGTGGCTGCACCATGTGAGGAAATTGCAGAGAACCCGGAAACCGCGGCGCTCTATACCTCGCGCGCCAACCTCGTTGCCGTGATCTCAAACGGCACCGCCGTTCTTGGGCTCGGCAATATCGGCGCGCTTGCTTCCAAACCTGTCATGGAAGGCAAGTCAGTTCTCTTCAAGAAGTTCGCAGGGATTGACAGCATCGACATCGAAGTCGACGAACAGGACCCCAAGAAGTTCATCGAAACAGTCGCGCCGCTCTGGCCGACATTCGGTGGCATCAATCTCGAAGACATCAAAGCGCCCGACTGCTTTGAAATCGAAGAAGCATTGCGGGAGCGCATGCCTATTCCGGTTTTCCATGACGACCAGCACGGTACAGCGATCATCGTCGCGGCTGCCGTTCTGAATGGCTTGAAGATCGCAAAGAAGGACATCTCCCAGGTCAAGATTTGCACCTCCGGCGCTGGTGCCGCCGCAATCGCCTGTCTGAACATGCTGATTGCCGTCGGTGCGAAGCGCGAAAATATCTGGGTTGCCGACCGCGAAGGCCTTGTGACCAAAAAGCGCGACAATCTGATGGATCGCTGGCGCGCATCGTTTGCACAGGACACCGACAAGACTTCGCTCGCTGAGGTCATGGACGGTGCTGACATTTTTCTCGGGCTTTCTGCTGCAGGCGCTCTTAAGCCTGAGATGATGACCAACATGGCGCCCGATCCGCTTGTATTGGCGCTTTCCAATCCGGTTCCGGAAATTATGCCCGAACTGGCGCGTGAAGCGCGCCCCGACGCGATGATCTGTACGGGACGTTCGGATTACCCCAACCAGGTCAATAATGTTCTGTGCTTCCCCTTCATCTTCCGTGGCGCACTCGATGTCGGTGCAACCACGATCAACGAGGAAATGAAAGCGGCAGCGGCGCATGCAATCGCGCAGCTTGCCCAAGAGCCTGTGCTGGAAGCGACAACAAGCGGTGTCTCCACTTTTGGCAGGGATTATCTGATCCCCAATCCGTTCGACCAGCGCCTGATCCTCCGCATTGCACCAGCGGTTGCGAAGGCAGCGATGGATAGCGGCGTTGCGCGACGGCCGATTGAGGATTTCGACGCGTACAAGGACAGCCTCAACCGCTTCGTTTTCCGTTCCGGCATGGTCATGAAGCCAATGATCGAACGGGCGCGTGAAGAACCCAAGCGCATTGCATTTGCCGATGGCGAAGATGAACGCGTGTTGCGTGCGACACAGGTAATTCTCGAAGAGGGAATCGCCTCTCCGATCCTGATCGGGCGTCCTTTCGTTATTGAGCAACGCATTGACCGTTTTGGCCTGCAGTTGACGCCGGGCAAGGATTTCGAGGTGATCAACCCCGAGGACGACCCGCGCTATCGCGAATATGTGTCGCTGTTCCATTCATTGGTGGGGCGTAGCGGCGTTACGCCGGACACGGCAAGAACCATCGTGCGCACCAACACGACCGTCATCGGCGCGCTGGCTGTCATGCGTGGCGAGGCCGATGGCCTGATCTGTGGTTTGGAGGGGCGTTACATCAAGCATGTTCGCGACATCAAGTCGATCATCGGGCTTTCCGATGGTGTATCGGATGTGTCTGCGCTTTCCATGCTGATCATGCCACGCGGGGTGTTTTTCCTCGCTGATACCTATGTGAGCATCGATCCCACTGCCGATGAGATCGTGGGAATCGCGCTGCAAGCACGCGATCACCTCAAGCGTTTTAACATCGAGGCAAGAGCCGCGTTGCTGAGCTATTCCAACTTCGGTTCGCGTGAGGGCGATTCGTCCGAAAAAATGCGCGAGGCCTATCAGAAGCTCAAGGCAATTGCTCCGGATCTTATCGTTGAGGGGGAAATGCAGGGCGATCTGGCACTCAATCAGGGGTTGCGCGAGCGCTATATCCCCGATTCTATCCTTAAGGGTGAGGCCAATCTTCTGGTGTTCCCAAACCTTGAAAGTGCGAATCTTTCCATGACCTTGCTCAAGGAAATGAATAACGCACTTCCGGTCGGCCCGATTCTGATGGGCACGCAGCGCCCAGCCCACATCCTTGCGCCATCGGTAACGAGCCGCGGTATTGTCAATATGACTGCGATTGCAGTGAACGAAGCTCTTGCTCCCTGATCTGACAGATCGAGCTTTGATTTGAAAAAGGGCGCCTCTCGGGGCGCCCTTTTGCGTTATTGGAATGCGGTTTCGGCAAAGGATCTCAATTTGCGCGAATGGAGCCGTTCGATCGGTTGATCGCGCAGGATTTCCATTGCCTTGAGCCCGATCAGCAGATGCCGGTTGACCTGCGTGCGGTAGAATTCGGATGCCATGCCGGGCAATTTCAGTTCGCCGTGCAGGGGCTTGTCAGAGACGCAGAGCAGGGTGCCATAAGGTACGCGGAAGCGGAAACCATTGGCCGCAATCGTTGCGCTTTCCATGTCGAGGGCAATGGCGCGCGATTGGGAAAGTCGACGTGAGATTTCCGTTTGATCACGCAGCTCCCAATTGCGATTGTCGATCGTAAAGACCGTGCCGGTGCGCATGATGGACTTGGTTTCAAGCCCTTCGAGGTGGGTTACTTCGGCAACCGCCTCCTGCAAGGCAAGCTGGATTTCGGCGAGCGCTGGAATGGGTACGGTAACTGGCAAATCATCGTCAAGGACGTGATCTTCGCGAACATAGGCATGAGCCAGCACATAGTCGCCAAGCGATTGCGAATTGCGCAAGCCAGCGCAGTGACCGAGCATCAGCCAAGCGTGCGGGCGCAGGACAGCCACATGGTCTGTCGCTGTCTTTGCGTTCGAGGGACCCACACCGATATTGATCATCGTGATCCCGCGCCCGTTTTGTGCGGTGAGATGATAGGCCGGCATCTGTGGCTGCCTGCTTATCGGTGTGCCAGTGGTCCCGCCACCGAGGCGGGCGTTCATTGTTACTACGTTGCCCGGTTCCACAAAGCTGTCATAGAGGGGGTGCCCCTCAGTCATCCATTGCTTGGCCAGCCGTGTGAACTCTTCAATATAGAACTGGTAATTGGTAAAAATCACAAAGTTCTGAAAGTGATCCGGCGTGGTCGCCATGTAGTGGCTGAGCCTGTGCAGTGAATAGTCAACGCGCGGTGCGGTAAACGCCGCCATCGGGAACGGGCCACCGCTTGGCGGGATCATTGTGCCATTTGCGATCTCATCGTCCATGTGGCCCAGGTCAGGCGTATCGAAAAGATCGCGCAGAGGGACACCAATATCGACAAGAACTTCGCCTTCCACACGTTCGTCGGGGGCAACCGCAAAGTGCAGCGGAATCGGCGTTTCGGATTCGCCAACCTCAATAGTGCCGTCATGATTTTTAAGCAGAAGCGAGAAATTCTCGATCAGATATTTATGAAAAAGGCGAGGCTGGGTGATCGTGGTTTGATAAAGGCCAGGGCTGTGCAGAAAGCCGTAGGCAAGCCGGGAATTGGCTTGTTGCTGAAAACTCGTTGAGGTCATCTGCACCTGCGGATAATGCGCTCGGACTTTGCCCGGCGGCACGATGCCCTTGGTCAGATTGCGCAGATGGTCCCGAATGAATCCGGTATTGCGATCATAAACTTCGCATACATATTCCCATGCCTCTACAGCGTCGGTGAACGATTTAAGGGGTACGGGATCGGGGCTAACGAGTTTCATTGTTTTTCCTTTTCTTATTATTCTCGTCTCAAGATTTGCCAGCAAATGTGCTTGGACGCAATGCGCAGCGACAGGCAAGATGGACGTCCGATCCTTGCCGAAGATAGCGGCAGATTATCACAGTTCGGTGATTGGGCCTTTTGCCGCCGCATTGCACTTCCAATATGTAGCTTATCTGCCAGATCGGCAAACGTGCCCATGCACTGGCGGAGATGAGCTTTCGCTGTTTTTGTCCCCCAAGCCCTCAACAGCGCAGCGAAAGTGTCATTGGAGGCCGCAGTCGTCCGCCCGGCGCTGCGGTCTCCTTTTTTTGTGGGCTGGCGATTGGGCGTTACTTGTATTCGAGAATGCGTTCGGGATTGATCTCGTCATCGTAGCTGGCATCTACATCGTAGCTTTTGAGCACAAACTGTCCCTGTTGAAACACCCATGTGCCGGAAGACGAAGCATCCCCTATGCCGCGCCATTTGGCGCTGCTGGTTATGGTCCCGGTTTCAGGGGAATATGAGGGATTTGTGAGCTGCCATTGTGTTGTCATGCCACGGACGGTGATGGATTGAACATCCCCATCAAAATCGTCGTCGACATATTTCACGTCGAAGGCCGGTATCGCGAAAGCAACAGGGAACGGGCCGAAATCCGGGTCGTCGAGATAATAGACGTAGTTGACGTTATAGGCGCCGGCCCCACAGAAGAACTCATAAAGTGTTGTCGTTCTCTCGGTGTCGGAATAGTCCGGCTTCCAGCTCAATTGCCATGACGATGGTTCTTCGTTGCTGAAATAAGACTGATCGAAACCAAAACAGCTATCGGCAAAGGCGGATTTGAAATGCTCAAGTGCAGCGGAATGCGGTTGATCTTCCTGCGCCAAAGCGGGATTTGCGGCAGCAAGTGTAAAAGCAAGAGCGATATAGATCCGTTTCAACATGGTCCGGTTCCCCAATTGACACCATGAGAGTGCCGCAAGTTTCGCGATCGTTAACACCGTAACGCGGATGGCAAAGACGGGGACAAGAAAATTGTCGGGAATCTTTTCCTTAAATCCAAGCATCGCAGAGATTTGTAAAGTTGGAGCGGGAAACCCGCTCCAACGCCCCCAAGATCAGGCCCATTCGCCCTTGCGGAAAACTGGAACACGCTCACCATCCTGGGTGATACCGTCAATATCGATTGCGCCCGAGCCGATCATCCAATCGATGTGAATAAGGCTCGAATTGCCGCCGCGCTCGGTGACTTCCTCTTCACTCATTTTGTCGCCACCGACAAAACATTCCGAATAGCACTGGCCCATGGCGATGTGACAAGCGGCATTCTCGTCAAAGAGCGTATTGTAGAACAATACACCTGACTGCGAGATTGGTGAGGAATGGGGCACCAGCGCGACCTCACCGATGCGGCGTGCGCCTTCATCGGTATCGAGCACCTTATTCCAGACGTCATTGCCCTTGGTGGCGGTAACTTCGACCGCAACGCCATCCTTGAAAATCATTTCGATATTTTCAATCAGCGTGCCCTGATAGGATAGCGGCTTGGTTGAGCGGACCTTGCCGTTGACCTTATGGGCGTGCGGTGTGGTGAACACCTCTTCGGTCGGAATGTTGGGGTTGCAAGTGATGCCGTTCTTTGCCGGGGAGGCACCGCCGGCCCATTTGTGCCCGTCGGCAAGGCCAACCGTGAGATCGGTGCCGGGGCCGGTAAAGTGCAGGGCGGCAAAATTCATTTCATTAAGCCAGTCGCGGCGTGCATGCAGGTTGGCATTGTGCTCGGCCCAAGCGGCAACCGGATCGGGTTGATCGACGCGCGAGGCCGCAAATATGGCGTCCGCCAGTTTCTCAACAGCCTGATCCTCGGGCAAATCGGGGAATACCAGTGCTGCCCATTTCGGATTGGGGTAGGACACAATGTTCCAGTTGATCTCAAAACCGGAAATCTTCTTAAGCGCAGGCTTATAGGCCTTCGATGTCGCCCGGTTGGCGCGGGACACCTTTTCAGGATCTTCGTTTGCCAGCATCATGGGGTTGTCGCCTGCAATGGCCAGGCGCGCGGTGTTGTTTTCAAACGCCTTCGCCATGCCGTCATAGAGCCAGTTTGCGGCCTTGTCGAAACTGTCGTCTGGGGCGTTGCGGTAACGCGCGAGAGTTGCTTCCTCATCGGAATAAAAGGTCGTGACAATCCCGGCGCCAGCCTTATAGGCATGTTCGGTAATCTTGCGTACGAGGGGCAGGGCGGTCAGCGGAGCAGTAATCAGCAAATCCTGTCCGGGTTCGAGGCCCAGCCCGGTATGGACCGCGACCTGGGCGAGCTTGTCTAGTTTTTCAGGGTTTACTGGAGCTTTGCTGCTCGAATCGGACATTGAACGATCTCTAGGGTAAGTGAAAAAAGGGCTGGTGAGATTGGGTGGGTCAGCCTAGCGGTTCAAGATTGATCAGGAAAGAGGGGCGGAACGGGATGAGCAAGAATAAGCCAAGACGAAGTGGGCGGGGATAAGTGCCGGATACCCAAACAGCGCATGTGGGGATTGTGGGGGGCGGACCTGCAGGGCTGATGGCTGCCGAACACCTATCGGCTGCCGGGATGCGTGTGAGCGTTCTCGAGGCGATGCCGACGGTGGGACGGAAATTCCTGATGGCCGGAAAGTCGGGATTGAACCTTACCCATGCTGAACCCCATGAAATGTTCAAAACCCGGTTTGGTGCGGCAGGCGAAAGGCTGGAACCAGCGCTTGATGCTTTTGGCGGCGATGATGTGCGGCAATGGGCCAGCACGTTGGGCGTGGAGACTTTTGTGGGGTCTTCTGGCCGGGTTTTTCCAACCGCGATGAAAGGTTCGCCCTTGCTTCGGGCGTGGCTGAAGCGGCTGGACGGGCAGGGCGTAGCGGTTCTGACGCGGCATAGGTGGGCGGGGTTTGCGGGCGATGCGTTGCTGGTTGAAACGCCAGAGGGGCGGCAAACGTTCCGGTTCGATGCGGTGGTGCTGGCTTTGGGCGGGGCAAGTTGGCCCAGGCTCGGTTCGGATGCGGCATGGGTGCCGTGGCTCGAGGGCCGCGGCGTCGTGGTCAACGCATTCAAGCCGGCCAATTGCGGATTCGATATGGCTTGGAGCGATATTCTTACCGAGCGCTTTGCCGGGCAACCGGTCAAGGCTGTTGTGGCGACCAGCGGGGCCGCAGCGACGCAGGGCGAATTCGTGATCACGGCGCGCGGCGTTGAGGGAAGTTTGATTTACAACCATTCGGCAGCGCTCCGGGATATGGATAAGCCGGTTCTTATGCTCGATCTTGCTCCGGCACGCGACGTAGAGCGGCTGGAACGCGATCTCAAGCGGCAGAGCGGCAAAGCCTCATTTTCAAACCGGCTGCGAAAAGGGGCAGGGCTCGATCAGGTCAAGGTGGCACTTGTCCGGGAGTTTACCAGCGCGGCCGAACGCGGGGATAATGGCGCGCTTGCCAAGGCCATCAAGGCGCTGCCCCTGCCTCTCCTGCGACCGCGACCTATCGCGGAAGCGATTTCATCGGCGGGCGGCGTTGCCTGGGAGACGGTGGATGAGCGCTACATGCTCAAGAGCCTGCCGGGCATTTTCGTCGCGGGTGAAATGCTGGACTGGGAAGCACCGACGGGCGGCTATCTGCTGACCGGATGCCTTGCGACGGGCAGGGCGGCGGCGCGGGGCGTTCTGGCTTACCTCAAACGGTGATCTTTTTGCCCTCCCGGCTCGATTGCATGATGGCGTCGATCAGGCGGTGGGTTTGCAGCGCATCACGGGCGGTGACGCGGGGGGCGCGTCCTTCGCGAATGGCGAGGAGAAAGTCGCGCTGGAGCGCTGCGTGCCAATCGTGCGGGAAAGCCATTGGGTCGGCGCCACCGCCGGTGGTCGCAGGTTCTCCCACCTGCTCGGTGCGCCCATCGTGCCAGAAAATATCCAGCACACCCGATTGCAGGCGAATTGCGGCATGCTCAAAGTCGAGAACGATGGATTCGGCGGTGCCGGGATAGTTGGCAGTGGTGGCAATGAGCGCGCCGACAGCGCCATTGGCAAAGACCAAGCCGGCGGAAACGAAATCTTCCGCTTCCATTTTGTGTTGGCGGGTTGTGGCAGCAAGCGCCTGTACCTCGGCGACGGGGCCGGTGAAGGTCTGAGCGAGATCGAGCGTATGGATCGCCTGGCTGATGAGCACGCCGCCGCCATCGCGCGCATAAGTGCCGCGACCCGGCTCGTCGTAATAGCTTTGCGGGCGCCACCACGGCGCGATGATCTGGGCATTGGTGAGCGCGCCGAAGGCGTTCTCCGCGATACGAGCAGCAAGCGCCTGAGAGGCGGCGCGAAAACGGTGCTGGAATACAATGCCGAGGGGAATGTCTGCCGCCTCGGCACGCTCGACGAGCGCTTGTGCTGCGGCGCTGGTGCGCTCAATGGGTTTTTCCATAAGAAGGGGCTTATTGAGCGATGCGCAGGTTTCGACGATGTGTGCGCGGGCATCGGGTGGCGTGAGGACGATGACGGCCTCGACCCGTTCATCGTGGAGCAGGGTATCGGCATCGGGGAATGTGGTCAGCCCGCGCGGCGCGCAAAAGGCTTCGAGCTTTTCGCGATTGCGGGCCGCAACGCCGATAATGTTTGCAAGATCGGCATTTTCGCCGAGCGCCCGAACATGCACATCGGCCACCATGCCCGCCCCGATAATCGCTATGCCTGTCATGTTTCCGCTCCCTTTTATTCTCCATCTGGTTACTTCGGATGTGGGAACAGGACAAGGGGGGGCATCGCTACTTTCTTGTTCTGCCTCACGGGCCGCACCGCTTCTTTTTTTGTTTGCCTCGCGCGGCGTAACGGATTTCTCGCGACGGCCTAAATCCGGCCTGCTCAAAATCCTGCCGCTCCGGCGGGGCGGCCAAAATGTTGGCCGGGCTCCTCGCTACGCTCGTCGGTTTCGGGCAGTTCCGAAGGCATCAGGCTTGCCCCCCTCACCCCTGCCCCTCTCCCACAAGGGGAGAGGGGTGTATGGTGGCTTCCCATTGCACACTTCCCCTTCTCCCCTCGTGGGAGAAGGTGGCGCGTAGCGCCGGATGAGGGGGCCTTTCTTTCAGCCATGTCAAAGCGCCCGATGGCCAGAGGCCTCGGTTTGCAAAAGAGGTGGACGGCATGGGGCGATGGGCGCTCCGTACTGAAATTTAATATATGAAGCGATCATCGCCCCATGCGCTCGGGATTTTTGGCGTGGCGTCCGCTCGGGCTGGGTTGGGCCCTCCGACCATAGGTCTCCGGGCGTTTGTGCGCTGCCCAAGGTCCACCGGACCTTGAGCTTTGGCCAGAGGCCAAACCGCTGCAAACTCCCCGCCGCCTTTCGGCGGTGACCACAGGCGTCCTGTGGCTGGCCTCGGTGACGTT
>NZ_RZMW01000011.1 GCF_003992625.1 Pelagibacterium lentulum
CTGTTGATTTCCATTGAGAAGTGACCCGGTTTTTTCACCGAGAATTGACCCGCTTCATTGATATGATTTGGGTTCGGTCACGTGGTCAAGTTCGGTGTTTTCTCCTTTTTGGTTTTGTCGGTTTTCGCCGAGCTGTTTTTGAACCGGAAGCTGTCATTGCCGGTTTCGAGGATGTGGCAATGATGGGTGAGCCTGTCGAGCAATGCCGTTGTCATTTTGGGATCCCCGAACACGCTGGCCCATTCGGCAAAGCTCAGATTGGTGGTGATGATGACGCTGGTGCGCTCGTAAAGCCTTGAGAGCAGATGGAAGAGCAAGGCGCCTCCAGACGCGCTGAACGGCAGGTATCCGAGCTCATCGAGAATGACCAGGTCGGAATGAATGAGCCTGTTGGCGATCTGACCGGCCTTGCCCTGGGCTTTTTCCTGTTCGAGCGCATTGACCAGCTCAACGGTTGAGAAGAAGCGCACCCGTTTGCGATGATGCTCGATGGCTTGAATGCCCAGGGCCGTTGCGATGTGGGTCTTGCCTGTTCCCGGACCACCCAGGAGGACGACGTTGTCGGCTTTCTCGATGAAGGCGCCGATATGGAGCTGACGCACCAGAGCTTCATTGACCTCGCTGCTGGTAAACTCAAAGCCCGAGAGATCCTTATAGGTGGGAAAGCGGGCGACCTTGAGCTGATAGGCGATCGACTTCGTCTCGCGTTCGGCCATCTCAGCCTTGAGCAATTGCGAGAGGATGGGCACAGCCGCCTCAAAGGCTGGAGAACCCTGCTCGGTGAGTTCACTGACCGCCTGAGCCATGCCTGCCATTTTAAGGCTCTTGAGCATGATGACCAGAGCTGCACTTGCCGGATCATGACGCATGGCGCACCTCCCGATCAGTGCGAAGGGTGTCGTAGCGTTCGACATTGGCCTGCGGCTCCTTGCTCAGGGCAAGCGCCTGCGGCGCCTGGACCGGAGGAACGGTTCCCGGTTTGGCATCGATGAGCCTGTGCAGCAGATTGAGAATATGGGTCTTTGTGGGCACCCCGGCGTCGAGCGCCATCTCGACAGCTGCGAGCACTGCCTGTTCATCATGATGAAGAACGAGGGCCAGAATCTCGACCATCTCCCGATCACCACCGGGTTTGCCCAAAAGATGGGTC
Source organism: Pelagibacterium lentulum (assembly GCF_003992625.1). Taxonomy (GTDB): domain Bacteria; phylum Pseudomonadota; class Alphaproteobacteria; order Rhizobiales; family Devosiaceae; genus Pelagibacterium; species Pelagibacterium lentulum. Next base: position 1,151 of record NZ_RZMW01000011.1, read on the forward strand.
TGGAGGTGACGGAACGCTGCCGGCAGTTCGGCAAAGGGTGCACCATTGCGCAATGCACCGGGCTTGCGCTGGATCACGGCCAGGTAATGACGCCAATCATAAACAGTTTGCCCGGCCCCATGATGCCGCTCGATGATCCGCGTGTGCTCGCAAACAATTTGCCCTTCGGCGACAACAACGATGCGGTCTGGATAGACCCTGACGCTGACGGGTCTGTTGGCAAACGAGGCGGGTACGCTATAGCGCACGCGCTCGAGGTGAACCAGGCAGGTGGGCGAGACGCGCTTGGTGTGCTCAACAAACCCATCGAAGGCCCGCGGCACGGCCATCAGATATTGGGCTTCAACCCTCCATGCATCGGCAACCGTTCCCGGTTCGGTGCCATGAGCCATCTCTTCCCATAGGGCCACGCAGCGCTGCTCGAGCCAGAGGTTCAACTCATTGAGCGAGTTTGCACGCGGCAGGGGTTGGAAGAGCCGGTGACGAACATCCTGCACGTTCTTTTCCACCATTCCCTTTTCCCAGCCGGCTGCGGGATTGCAGAACTCGGGCTCGAACAGAAAGTGGCTAGCCATGGCCGAGAACCGGGCATTGACCTGACGCACCTTGCCGCGCCCGACCTTGTCGACCGCACTTCGCATATTGTCGTAGATCCCCCGACGCGGAACGCCACCAAAAGCCTTGAAGGCCTGGTTATGGGCATCAAACAGCATCTCGTGGGTCTGGAGCACATAGGCTCTCACGACAAAGGCTCGGCTGTAGCAGAGCTTGGTGTGGGCCACCTGAAGCTTGATGCGCTCCCCTCCAATCTGCGCCCAGTCCTCGCTCCAGTCGAACTGGAAGGCCTCTCCGGGATCAAAGGCCAGAGGAACGAACACGCCCCTTCCGGTCGTGTTCTGTTCGCGCAGGCGCTCCTCTTTCCAACGGCGGGCAAAGGCTGCCACACGGCCGTAAGAGCCATCGAAGCCCAAAGCCACGAGATCAGCGTGGATCTGCTTGATGGTGCGCTTCTGTTTGCGCGGCTTGCGGCTCTCAGACCGCAGCCAAGCGGAAAGCTTCTCGGCGAAAAGATCGATCTTGCTCGGTCGATCGGGAACACGAAACTTCGGCTCGACAGCCTCAGCCCTGAGGTATTTGCGGATGGTATTCCGGGACAAACCCGTGCGCCGTGCAATCTCCCGGATCGATAGGCCGTCTCGGAAATGCCAGCGCCGGATAACGCTCAAAAACGCCATGTCCAACACTCCATAAACTCCCGCCCAAAACGAGCAGGATAGCGTTCAAACATGGGTCAGTTCTCAGTGAAAATACCCCCCAAAACCGGGTCACTTCTCAGTGGAAATCAACAGCATGGGCCTTGATGCGGGTGGCGGCGGTCATTTGCCCGCTCCGGTGGCTTTGGAGAGGGCGTCGTTGACAGAAACAAGCCGCGCCTCAAGGCTTTCTGGCGTTGGCTTTAGACCTGCGCGCACGTCCTCAATCCAGTGAGCGACCCAAGCGCGTTGCTGCTTAAGTTCGGTATGCAAGATCGGCTCAGCTTTCGCCAATTCGTAAAACTCGCGGAGTTGACCGACAGTGAGGGTTAACTCGTGATCGTCGCCTAGTTCGCTCATACCTTTTTCGGCATTGATCGGCGCGAATGTTGCTTCAACGAACCGGATCATCTTTCCTGATAGGGTCTGCTTCACTCTCTCAGTCATCATTCAGTCCTTTCGGCTGTTCTTGCTGGGCGCTAGAAGGCGGGAATGTCGCCGTCGATAGGCTCGAAATCGTCCTCATCTTCATCGCCAAACGCTTCGTCCCATTCGTCATCCGTTGATCCGGTGAGGATGAATTCACGCTGGCTGTCGGTAAGGTTCGGGAACGCGTCCTGAATGAGCGCGCCAGCTTCAAACTTCGCGAACTGTTCGTCAGTGACAGGCAGGTCCATCGTGCGTTCCTTGCCCGAAAGCATCGAAGTGCGTTTGATCTTCATTTCCATTCTCCATTGTCTGTTCTTGATGGGCCTCGCCATCCAGACGAGGCCGGGGGAGAGCAGGGGTTAGCGAATAAGGTGCCCGCGACCTGCTGCGATCATGTCGCGCCTATAAGCGCTGTCGTCAGGGCCGCCGCTTTCCATGAGCGATGCTTGCTGGCGCTCGTAAGCGGCCTCGTTTTCGTTATCCCGGCAGTTTGAGCACTGATCGTGGCAAAGCGCTCCGGCCTTGCCTGCCAGCTTGAGAACCATCCCGCCGCATGTCGGGCACTTGGCTGTTTTCATGTTCACCATCGTCATTCTCCACTCTGTTGTCCGGGTCTCTCCCGGTGTTGAACTTGCTGGAGCGCACCGCGTGGATGCGCTCGGGTGAGGTCAAAGCCTTTGTTTTGCTTTGAAATGAGATTCAGTTTTCCGCTCGATAAGCTCGCGCCTGTCTTCGACCCCGAACCGGTCGAACGCCTCCATCACCAGCGATTTGTAATCTTCGTTCTTTTCCATCGACCGGAGCGCATCATCGACTGCTGCCCGCGCAGTGGGCATGTCGATAACGAGGCGCTTTGTGAGCGCGTAGGCAATCTCGCCAGAGAGGCGGTCTTTGGGGCTAGGCGCGCTCATTACGCGCCCGCCAGATGCATGGTCGAAACCTTGTGATCGAAGCGCCCGCCGTGAGTGCTGGCGAAAGATGCTTTCTTGGCCTCGTCCTCAGACGAATAGTCGGCCACGTAGCTATCGGTTGACCAAGTGCTGACCCGGTAGAAGGTCTTCGGGTAATCGGCGGGGATCATTCCGAGTGCGTCTAGTTTCAGCTTCATTCCCACTCTCCACTCTGTTGCGAGACGATCTGCCGGAAGGCGTCTTCGGTCTCGGTGTGTGAGAGGAGTTGTAACAAATCGTTTTGTTATCCACAAGGGGTAAAAACAAAATAATTGGTGCAGATGGACAAAAAAAATTGGTGTTGGGCGTTGACACGGGCTTGACTTTGGTTCAAAACCTCGCGGTGACAATGGTACTGAGACAGAGAGGAGATGCTTGCGAACAGCGAGCATCGACGGGAAGCGCGCTCTTGACGAGCGCTTCCACGAACTCAGAGGTTACAAGTTATCTACTGACTCTGAGTACTGAACCGCGCGCGAGGCAAGCGCCGACAGGCGCGCTTAGGAGGCGACGTAAGCAATGTTTGACGGCCATCCTTACTTGGCGGCGATCTCGTTCCTGGCCTTGATGGGCACGAACCTGGTCCTGCTGATATCGATCAATCGACTGCTGCGAATCGAGCAAAGCATGAGAACCGAGTTGGAGCGGCTGCGCTCTGGCATTTCAAGGCGAAATGACACGGTTCTCTCGCGCTCAGGCTCGATCTCAAACCCCAATGGCTGACTTGGGCTGCGCTCGAAATTGAGCATATATGGCGGCTCCCAAGGTATATTGGGGAGAGCCGGTTCGGTCCTGACAATCTTGGTTCCTATGGGCCATATGGGCCGATAGTCATCCCAGAACATAGGGATAGTTGATAGGTTCCTGATTGTGAGATCGGCGTCAATGAAGCGTCCGTCGCGCGCATTGACTCTGCCGAACCCGCCTGGTCTGAATTGTGCAGCGACAAGCAAGGCGAACGTGCCTATGGCGCATATCGCCAACAACCAATCCAGCATCTCTCCCCCTTACTGGCTACATGTCGATCAGAAAGCCAGATTATCTATATTCCCCCGGATAAAGCGCAGCAGTTCCGCTGCTTCAGGATAGCCGCGTAAAAGCGCCGAGTGGTCCCTTGGGTAGTCGTAGGGCCATTCAACATATCGAACTGTGACCCGGTTGGCGGCAACCATCTGTTGAGCAAAGCTGCCCGCCACGCATCCACTAGTGCCGGTGTTTACCAATGAGTTCGAATCAACGCGAATAGCGCCGGTGCGGCCGGGAAAGTTATGGCCAATGATGCATACTCTCTGAGGTGTATTTGATTGTCCGAACTCAACAAGAAGCTTCGCCTCAAGTGATCGAATATGGCATTCGCGACGATCAGTCATGCGATCTCTGGTGCAATCGACAGCCCAATTCCCCATAAGATTTCCAGTGCCAGTGTCTACAGAACCACTCCCGTCTGGATGGTAGGTGTAAGACAGACCCGAAGGTGTGACGCCCGAACGACGCACACCGATGGGCCTTCCGCCGTAAATCATGCCGGCGGATTTGACTTCGTTTTCTTGCCACCCATCCGAAATACTCTCGCCACCCACGCTGGATGATGTTCCGGAGGTTGAGCACCCTGCCAGCACGACTAGAGCAATTGCACAAATCAAAAATTTCATGTCCGCGTCCCTCACATTCTGGATATGCGTGCCACAACTCGTCCTATGATCCTGAACTCATCGAGCGACAAGACAGCCTCATCGCCTTTGTCGGCCTCGGACACTATCCGGAACCGGGCAGGGTTGGTGCTGGGCACCTTCTTGAGCGTCTTGGCCTGAAACACGGTGTCGCCGTCATCGATCACATAGACCGCATCCCCGACCCATGTGTTTTGCGAGGTATCGACAACCACTCGGTCGCCTGACGCCAGTAGAGGCTCCATTGAGTGCCCAACAACTCCCATGATGACGATGCCCTGCGGGAGGGCGTCCAGCCCGCTCCTGACGTAGTTTGCGGGGATAACCCATTCGTTCACAACCGGGTGGCCGGTTGCAATGCCGTTGGTTTCGATCTGGGCTTGGATGGCGTTTTCATATCGGCCTTGCCCCATACCTGGGGAACTGGGTATCTCTGGCACACTTCCGGGCAGGGCGCCATTGAAGCGAACGACGCCATCAATGAGCGCTGCCGACTTTCCATCCCAATCGGGATCGATCGGTTCAGGGGCCGAAGGATCATCGCTGGAGTAGGTGACATCACGTGCGGAGGATGCGCCCAAAAGGTAGTCGGCGTCGGTTCGCAGCGCCCGGGCCAATTCGTGCAGCTTCGTGGGTCGTTTCACCTTGCCACGCTCCATCATGTCGATGGACTGCTGTGTCGCACCGATGCGTCGTGCCAGTTCGGTTTGAGATAACCCAAGGGCCTCCCGAAGCTCGGTTACGCGCGCACCCACCAATGAATCACCAATCTTGCTCATAGCGGGAAACTTATCGGCACGGTCACAAATCGTCTCGACAAAGAAAATTGTTGCAGATCACAAATCGATTTGTTATGACGAGGCATGGATAACAAATCGCCTTTACAAAAAGCCATTGACGAAGCTGGCAGCCAAGCGGCTCTGGCATCCAAGATTGGTGTGTCCCAAGCCCACATCTCGTACTGGCTGACGAAGGCCAAGCGAGGGGTGCCGGCCGAATATGCACGCAAGGTCGCGGAGGTGACCGGCGTCCCTGTCCATGAGCTGCGCCCGGATCTATATGCATCGGAGGATGCAGCATGAACGGTGAACAGCGCGACATTCTGATAGCGTGGGTGCTTGGCCTGATCGGTGGCATGTCCGCTTATCATTTGGGGTCGGTGTTCTGGGGTTTCGTCGGATTGGCCGGGTACGTCACCGTGGCCGTTTTGGTCCTGACGATTTTCTTGCTGTTCTCATCGATGAGCGAAATGCGCAGGCGGAATGAGACCTTGTGCGATGAGGTTTCGGACCTCGCAAGAGACCTGACGAGGATCGCAGCAGGGGTTCGCAATAACCGCCATAGCAATTTGGATCGCGCGGCCACGAGGAACGACACATGATGTTCGTCCCCGCTTCCCATAACACCCAATTGCGAGGCGTTGCCTTCTGCCTTCACCTTGAGGGTGGGGCGAATTGCTTTGCGCCAGTTCATAACGCGGCGCGCTCCATTGTCTGTTTTGATGATTTCTTTAGGCGCGTCGTTGGGGTCCGCAATTCTCGCATCGAGCGGCCAAACAGCTTGGATGCTTTCGAGTTCGTACCCGACATTGGACCGGCTTCGCACAGTGAGCGTGACTTGGCCCCACTTGTCAGATTCGCCGAGAGTGATCTTGATGATCGGGGCTTTCTCCCGTCGCATTTCGGATCGGGTTTGCTTGCTGTCGATCAGCGCCCAAATCCCCGTTCCGGCGCCAATGACGCCTCCCACAGCACCGATAAGCGCGGCGATATCCCCAATGTCCATTCGTTCCCCCTTTATCGCGGCCTTATCCAAGCACGCGACCGGGATTCGGGGAAGGGCGCGGCAGCATGACCTTCCTCTCCGGCCTATTTCTGTTCTGGCTCATTGCCTCGATACCGGCAACGCTGATTGCGCTTGCGTGTTTGATTGCTGGCTCTCGTGCTGATGGGGGTGGGGCATGACGCGGCCCAACGACATCATGGCCGCTGCCGAGCGTGTGTACGAGAAGGTGGGGCGCGGGTCTATCCAAGACATCGACACCATCGCCGGTGCGATTGAGGCTGCTGTAATCGCAGAGCGCGAGCGGTGTGCAACCGCTGCTGTCCAACAGACCTTTGACGCTCACGAATTGGCTCAAACCAGCGACTACGGGCGCGGCATGGATCACGCGGCCCGCACCATCCTCACCGCCATACGCGGAGGCTCCTATGCTTAACCGCGCCGTGTACCTGCTCACCTTCGCCGCCATGTCCTCTCTCGCTGCCATAGCTATTGCTGGCTTCGTCCTCGCTCATATGGGAGGCATTTAGATGGCTCATTGGGCGAAACCCGGCGTCAAGTGCATATGCCTCAACGGCGATTGGTTCGATTGCTTTTGTGATCGGCACAGCGGCCCCGGAAAGGGCGAAGTTTGCACTGTGACCGCATCGGGTTCCTACGGCGGCGAGCTATTCATCTCGATAGATGGCTACGGCGATAAGCTATTCTTGCTTTCGCTGTTCCGGCCTCTGATTGACCGCTCCCAATCCGACGACATTGCCATGTTCAAGGCCATAGCAAATCGCGGCCTTGCTCAGAACGAAATCCAAGTCTCGGAGGACGCATAGTCATGTTCCGGGCACTCACAAACCACATGGTAAGCGCACAGCACCACAAGGCGGGGCATTGCCTCTGCATGGGGATTGGCACTGCGCGCTTGCCGCGTGATTTGAGATCGCGACATTCCTCCCTTGTCGCGCTTCGGGGCGGGGGCGTTAACCTCCAGGCGCTTCTGCCCCGTTTTTTCAACGATTTCCGCGACGATTTCTCCAATCTTTCGCGGCTCCCGGTTTGGCGCGCGTCTCGCTGCCTCCCGGTTCAGAAATTCCTCCAAGGGCAAGCAAAGCTGATTGGCGTCGGTGTTGCTGCTCTTGGTCATGCGTCGGTCCTTTTCAATCGCGGTTCGTCCGATGGTTCAACAAAACCATGGATGCGTTTGAATGACCGACAAAACCTCTTTGCAGAATCGACAAAGGCAAGAACCCATGACTGACGCGGCAGGATTTACCGATCCCGTCGATGAGGCGGCGAATTGGGCAAATGAACTGGTCAAGCGCCAGCACCGTGGCCCCGGCGATACCGTCGAGGCAGCGATGCACAGAGCGTCCACCAAATACAGGATCGAACATCAAACGCTTTGGCGGCTTCGTTATCGCAAGCCCAAGGACATGATGCTCAAGGCGTATCTCAGATTGAAGGCCGCGTATCAGGCCGAAATCGAGCGACAGGAAGCCAAGCTGGCCCATGAGCTCGAAGTCACCAAACACCTACGAGGCCCCAATGCAACTCCTAGCCCTGCTGAGGCTGAGGCTGATGCTCTTTTGGCAGCGCATGGTTATGCGCCGCAAGAGGACGCCTGAGCCGTCACAAAGAACGAGGGACAGCAAATGACCGCACACCGCACAGCGGAACAAGCTCAAGAAGTCACGCCCATCCGCCCCGGCATGGAAATGCTTCGCACCAAGGAAACCCGCGAGGCCATTGCTGCCCGTATCAATGCTGTCGATGCAAATGCACTGGCGATCAAGGACGAGATAAAGCGCTTGGAACTGCGCTTGTCCGAACTTGACCATGCGCTTGAGCAGAACGCTATTGAGCGCTCTCAGCTTATCGAGATGGACGAGGGGCAGGCAGACTACGAGCGCCGCCTTGAGCGCATTGCCAAGGGTATTGCGTGATGGAAGCCGTTGCCGCTCTCACCCGCCGGCAGATCAGCGACACGCTGCTGCAAATCTCAACGGTTGCCGATGCTTTGCAGCGGCTGCCCTACAAGGATGCTGTCGAACCACTCATGGCCGTACATGAGATGCAGGCCACGCTTTATCAAACGCTGCCTGGCGGCTTCGCTGGCATATGCGTCGAGTGCAAAATTGCAGTCGGCAATGACGAAACCCACGACAGGATGTTTGGCGATGTGATCTGCGCTCGGTGCGCCGATGCTGGCCATGACCTCCCCACTGTTTCCAGAACCCGAGAAAGTGAACCGGCATGACCAAGGCAGAGCAGAAAACCGAACTGAGACGCAACGGCTATGATGACGATGATTTCCGCTCCGTCATCTCCGAAATGGAGGAGATGGACGAGGAAGCCGAACACCTCATGTCCACGGCGCGCGGCAAGGTGCAGAACATCCGCAAGCGCCAGAAGAACCGGGTCAAGATCGCCAAGGCTGAACTCGGCATTCCGAGCGATGTGCTCAATGCGGTGCTGAAACAGCGCAAGCTCGAACGGAAGCTGGAAAAGCTCGCCGCCGAGATTTCCGACGACATGGTAGAAGTGTACGAGGACGCCGCCGGTCAATTCTCGCTTTTCAAGGCCAGTGAAGGCGAACCCGCCATTCCTACGGCCCAGGCGGCAGCCCGCAAGGCAGCCCAGCAATCCCGCGAAGATCACGAGGCAGAGCAAGCCGAAGGGCAGGCCGCGCTTGATGAGCTTGCCGGGAAAGAGGCCGTTCACTGATGGCCGAGTGGAATCACGACATGGCCAAGGCCCCGCGCGGTCGGATTCGGCTCATGCCTACGGGCAAGGGCAATTCCACCCGCAAGGTCTTTGAACCCGCCAAGATCGTTGTCGCCAGCGCTTGCGGCGTCGTCACGGTTTCGCGCTGGATTGACGATGAACGCCGGTGGGAAATGTTCACCAGCGAGGTTGGCCCGATTGCATGGATGCCTCACCCCGGAGCGCGTGAGCATGTGGACGCCAAGGGCCGGACCCGTGTTGTGGTCGATCTGCCAAAGCACCCGACTATGGCGGAAAGCTGGTTTGACCGTGCCCTGAAGGCGAGGGCGGCATGAACACCATTCTGGCCCTTGACCTCAGCAAGACAAGCACGGGCTTTGCCTACGGGCGTCCTGATGGGCGTCCGGCTACAGGCTCGCAAAGGTTCGGCACTTCGCAGCACGAGGATCACGAGGTCGGGGCAAAGGCACTACGCTGGCTCACGCACCAACTGGCAGTGATGCAGCCCGATATCGTCGCCATCGAGGCGGCATGGGAAGGCAACGGCCAGCACTCGGCACATACATCATCGCTGCTCTTGGGCCTGCAATTCCTTGTGCAGACGGTTGCGTTCATCAAGACAGGGCGCCGCCCGATACTCGTTAAGGTCGGCGCTGCCCGCAAGAGTCTCACAGGGCGCGGAACATACCCCAAGGGGGAAGCAAAGGCCGCTGTGCAGGCGGAATGCCTTCGCCGGGGGTGGATGACTGCCGACACGCTACAGGCAGATGCTGCCGACGCTCTGGCCGTCTGGTGCCACGTCGCTGCCGAGCAAAATCCCGATCTCGACTACAGGCGCGCAATCAAAGCGCAGCCAATGGCTATGGGGGCTTAGATGCACGGAACACTCGCACCACAGCGCACAGCCCTCGATTTGATCGCAGAATACGAGGAAAAGGACGCGGCGATTCCTGAAGCCATCAAGGCATTCGAGGAAGCCAAGAGCGCGCTGGAAATGGCTGGGTGCGTCATGGGCACCTACACCGGATCGGTGATTGATGGCCGGGCCTATGTCTCGGAACGCGAGATGCGCAGCAACCTGCTCAAGTCCGGATGGAAGGCACTTTACAATCGGCTTCAGATCGATCGGATCGCCAGCGCCACCGACAAGCGGCTGTTTGAGCGGACGCTGGAGAACCCTGCACCACTGACGCTGGACAATGCGCGAGCAACGTTCGGGCCTTACCTCGAAAACCCGCGCCAACATATTTTACGTGGGCTGGCTGAAACATTTTCGGATCTCGACCCCGCCTATAAATCCCACGCGAAGGTCAAGATCGGCGTGAAGGGGCTGCCCAAGCGCGTGATCCTGTCCAATGTTGATGGGTACGGTTCATATGGCCGGGACCGTCTGCGCGACATTCTGAACGCACTGGCTGCTTATCAGGGAAAACCCCTTGTTGAGTACCGCGACCTATCGTTGCTCATGGAAGATGGTGATGCGCTGCGCGTTGATCGTGAAGTGCCCAAAGGCCGCACCAAACACGAGCGTGATAGCGCCGAGGAAACCGAAACGATTATCGGGCGCGACGTTTGGCTCAAACGCTATGCCAACGGCAACGGGCATCTGTATTTCGGAGCCGAATCCTTGCGCGACATCAATCTCGGGCTTGCCGAGTTCTATGGAGATGTGCTGCCAGATGTGGACCCGGAGGCCCCGGAGAAAGCACCAAGCACCGCTGTTGCCAAGGATTTGCAGTTCTACTGGACGCCAGAGCCCGTTGTGGCGTCTGCAATCGATCTTGCGGGCCTGTACAAGCGCGATCCTGCTTTCCGCGTTCTGGAGCCATCCTGTGGCGACGGGCGCATACTTGATGGGCTGCTCAAGGCCGGGTGTGATGCGTTCGGGATTGAATATCACGCTGGCCGCGCTGCCGAGGCGCGCGCAAAGGGCCATAGCGTCCTAACCGACAATTTCCTTGAGTGCCCACCGAAGCCTGAGTTTGACGCCGTGGTGATGAACCCGCCGTTCTATGGCCGTCACTACGTCAAGCACGTTCGGCACGCGCTCAAGTTTCTCAAGCCTGGGGGCACGCTTGTCGCGATCCTCCCGGCAACAGCCCATTACGACCACAAAGAGCTTGAAGGTGAATGGCGCGATCTTCCCGTGGCGAGCTTTGCCGCTGCCGGAACCAACGTGCCGACCGGCCTTATCCGCATAAGGAGCGCAGCATGACGCCTTGGAAACGCAAAGAGGTTATCGGAGGCTGCACGCTTTATCTCGGTGACGCGATGGAGATTTTGCCTTCGCTCGATCCGGCTGATCTGTGTGTCAGTGATGTGCCCTATGCACTGACAACGGGCGGGGTCTCAAAATCATCGAAAACCATGTCGGGGATCTTCGCCGCGCACAATTATGCGAACGATGGCCAGCTTATCATGGCAACTGTGCCTTTCCCGGAAATGATGGCCGCGATCTATGGCGCGCTCAAATCCGACGCCGATTGCTATGTCATGGCGAACGACAAAAACGTCCACCCGCTCACTGATGCTGCGCTCAAGGCCGGGTTTCAGTTCCACAACCTTTTGGCATGGGACAAGATCACGCCGACCCCCAACCGTTGGTACATGAAGAACCTGGAGTTCACGCTGTACCTTTGGAAGGGCAGGGCGCGCACGATCAATAATCCGAGCGCCAAGCAGCTTATCCGTGGCGGCGTTTCCAAGATCACGAGCCACCCGACTGAAAAGCCGGTGCCAGTCATGGCTGAATATGTCGGAAATTCATCACAGCGGGGAGACGTGGTGCTTGATCCATTCATGGGATCAGCCAGTACTGGCGTTGCCGCTGTCCAGCTAGGCCGGAACTTCACCGGCATTGAGATTGATCCAACCTTTTTCGACATGGCGTGTGAGCGCATCCGTGCGGCTTACAAGGCCCCTGACATGTGGAGCCAGCATGAGCCGGTCGATCAATTGAACATTGGAGGCGCAGCATGACAATCGACATCATAGAGGCCGCAAAGGCAGACCGTCAGACCAAGCTCGATACGATCCTGTCGCTCCAACTCGACGTGATCGAGATAGACCAGTTCATTGCCAAGGCCCGCTCATATGCGGGGCAGGGCGACACAGACACCACGGCTCCTAAGCCGCTCCCTGACGACGAGGAAATGCGCCAGCCAGCGGAAGCAAAGACCGTGGATCAGGAGCCTTCTACCGATGGCTCCGGCGGGGTGCAGGACGAATGTGCGATCCACCCCGCCGCCCCCATTCCCGAACCCACGCCAGAAGTCGCTGCCGAGTTTAGAGATAAGCCCGAAGGCAAAACCCAATACCAGAAGGTGTTGCAAGTCTTGCGCAAGAACCCGGATGCAAATCCAAGGGCGGTTGCCGAGCTTGCCGGAGTGCCGAAAGGAACGGCAAGGGCTTACTGCAAGCCAGCAAGAGACGAACTTGCGCGTGAACAGGCTGAGAAAGCGCCACAGGTTGCTGAGGAAGCGCCAAAGCTAGTCCCGGCACCAGTTGCCCCCAAAGCAGAAGAACCCCGCCCCACGCTTCCCAATGAGCCAATACGGCCCGTTCATAACGTGGTGCGTCAACAGGCAAAGGGCACGCGGTTCCGGCTTCGCAATGCCGAGGGTGAATACCTTCACTGCGATCTGAACGCGATGCTCAAATCCGGACTGCGGTTCACAAGCAAGCGGGCCTACCCGTGGGAAGGGACAGAGCGGCAATTGCTCTCGGTTCGCAAGATGCTCCCCAAAACGATCGATCTGCGTGAGGAGGTGATTGAACATGGGTAAGCGCAGCAGTTTCGAGCGCCGCAAGAATGACGCCTATCAGACGCCATTTGCCCCGGTAGCGCCGTTGATCCCGCATCTTGCCGGAGTGAAAACCTTTGCCGAACCCTGCGCAGGCGAAGGGCAGTTGGTCGCGCATCTCGAGCATTTTGGGTTCGAGTGTGCTTTTCAAGGCGATATTGAGCGGGGCTTCGACGCCCTGACTGATAGCCGTATTCTCAATCATCGCTTCGACGCGATCATAACGAACCCACCTTGGACGCGTGAAATCCTACACCCGAAGATCCTACGTTTTCAGTCGGTCGCGCCAACCTGGCTCCTGTTCGATGCCGATTGGGTTCACACCAAGCAATCAATCTCATTCCTCGACCAGTGCAGTCACATCGTCTCGGTCGGTCGCGTGAAGTGGATCGAAGGCAGTGCACACACCGGAAAAGATAACGCCGCATGGCATCGCTTCCATGCGCAGCACACCGGTGGGCCGAAGTTCTTTGCACGCGATTTGGAGGCAGCTTGATGGGTAGGGAATGGACAAAGCCAGAGATTGAGCATGCAACAGCACTGTTCAAGGAAGGCTATAGCGCACACCAGATCGGCGTTCAGGTCGGGCGCACCCGGAACTCTGTCATCAGCCGATTGAGCCGTGACGGCGTGATGGGCAATACGGACAGGGCTCGCCGGATAAATCGTGCAGTCGATGTGAAAGCAAATCGCTCATTTCAACGGCAGCCAAGCAGCCCATTGATGGCCGATCCCGATTCAGATGGCATGAAGCTGCTTTCCAAGGATGCTTGGGAGCCGCTGCCTGGAACAAACCCTGTTCCACTTGAGGACGTCACTGGCTGTAGATGGCCGTTGGGGGAGATCAGGGACGGCACGTTCTGCATGTGCAACGCCCCGAAGGTCGAAGGCTCGAGCTACTGCGCTACGCACAAACGCGCATCGGAGCCGAGCCGATGATCGAGGCCGTCACAAAGCCCCGCGACATGAAGCGCGCTATCAGGCGCGCCATTCATCGCATCGAGCGGCACATGGATGAGCACAACAGGCACAGGCCAGATCCGATCCTTGAGCAAGAGGTAGAGGATTTGCGCGAAACGTTGGTTTTCATCGACCGCCATGCTGCCGAGGTGCAGGCGTGAAAGACGTTCCGCTCGAATGGAAAATACTCTGGCTTGAGAAGCGGGTTTCGAGCCTTCGCGCGTGTCAGTCGGTAAACCACCAGTTTTCCACGCCGAAGGCTGCGCTCCAATCTGATCGCGAGCTGCAAACCGCTCAGGCTATTTTGCAGGACTATGAGGCGCAGCGGATCGAGAAGGGCCTGAAAGGGCGTAGGAGGGCGAATGGCTGAGCGGTTCTCCGAGCAATTCCTAGACGAACTTCGCGCCGCTGTCCGTATTACCGATCTCGTGGGGAACTACGTCACTTGGGAGCAAGGCAAGGGCAGGGATGGCGACAAATGGGCCTGCTGCCCTTTTCACGGCGAGAACTCGCCCAGCTTCCATGCGACAGACGACAAGCAATCCTATCATTGCTTTGGCTGTGGAGTGTCAGGGGACCATTTTGCATTTCTGACTGAAAGCCAGGGCATGACTTTCCCCGAGGCTGTCCAGACCGTTGCTGAGCTTGCGGGCATTCCGATGCCAGAAGGCATGGAGGTGGCGAAAGGACCGGCACGGGCACCGGAGCAACCCAGAGCGCAGAAAAGCCAGCCACAGGCCCGCGCTGAGCGCGAGGGGCGCGTTCCCGTCAAGGTATACCCATACACCGACAATGACGGAAACTTGCTTTACGAGGTCGTGCGGTTTCAAATCCGGCTGCCGGACGGTTCATGGGCAAAGACCAAGGACGGCAAGGGCACATGGAAAACCTTCCTGCATCGCCGCCCGTCTGGCCTTGATGATGGCTCCAATGTCTGGGGTGTAAAAGCTGGCGATTATATACGCCCCGGCCCCGGCAAGGACTGGTCGCCGTGGAATCAGGAGAAGGCGGATAAATGGCCCGAGCACGAGGCGCGTTGGTTCGATGCGGTCGAGACCACGATATACCGCCATCCAGCGGTTGAAATTGCAATAGCCGACGGTCAGCCCGTTGTCATTATTGAGGGCGAAAAGGACGCCGACACAGTTGCTGATCTTGGCATGTGCGGCACGACGAACAGCGCAGGGTCCAAGCACTGGACCGATGAGCATTCGGCAAACTTCAAAGACGCCGATGTGGTGATCTGCCTCGACAATGACGAGGCAGGGGATAGAGCTGATACGCTGGCCAAGTCCATGAAGGGCATTGCGCGCCGCATTCGGGTTCTGGACTTCGCCGAGCACGTCCCGAACTTCCCGGCCAAGGGCGACGTTACCGATTGGGTAGAGGCAGGCGGTACGGCAGAAGAACTGCAACGCATTATCGACAGCCTACCGGATTGGAAGCCAAAGCCGCCCAAGTCTGCATTTGGCGCCCAGACAAGCAACAGCATTGCCAAAAAGCCTGTGATCTACGACTGGCTCGTAAAGCACCTGATCGAGCGCAACGGCATTCTGATCATTGCCGGGGAAAGCCAGGCTGGCAAATCCTTCCTTGTCATGGACATGGGCATGAAGATCGCCCGTGGCATCGACTATGCCGGTCATAGGGTGAAACAGGGCGCTGTAATCCACATGGCAGTGGAGGACGGCAAGGGCACCGAGTTGCGCCACAAGGGATACCGGAAACACCACGGCATCAGCCCGGACGCCGATGTGCCCTATGTGATCATGGACCCGTTTGCCAATGGCGGGCACGGCTTCTCGCTGATGAGCGATGAGCAGGTCGACAAGTTCATTGCCGAGTGTCTGGAGTGGAAAGAGTTCTACGGCTCGCTTGAGTTCATCATCATCGACACGCTTTCAATGGCAACCGAGGGCATGGACGAAAACAGCTCAGGCGAGGCGAGCAAGGTCTTGGGCAGGGTGAACCGGATCAGGGAGGCAACAGGCGCCACGGTTTGCATTGTCCACCACATGAACGCGGGCGGCACGAGGGTGCGGGGGTCCACAGCCATTGTTGCCAACGTGCCCAACGTGATCGAGCTCAAGCCGATGATGACCTTTCCCCAGAACCGGAAGGATGAGCCCCGGCCAATCCTCGACGGTGACAAGCGCCCGATCAGACGGGCGCGACTGGCAAAGAACAAGAACGGCGCCGCCAATATCTCATGGGCGTTGGTGCTTGCCGAAGTTGAACTCGATGAACGCGATGAGGATGGAGAGCCGTTCAAGACAATGGTTTGCGCTCGGCCGGCAAGGCGGGAACGCGACAACGAACCCAAAGGCAAGATCAATTCAGAGGATCAACGGCTTGTGCTTGAAGCATTGAACGACGCGCTTTCCGATCATGGGCAGGATATGCCCTCAGGGGTGCGCGTAGGGCCTCAGATTAAGCGCTGTGTGAGCCAAAAGGACTTCGTTGCCTATGTCCGCCAGCGAATGCAGTTCAAGGCCCCAGAGGACGAGCCAGAGGCCCGTATGACGGAACTCACGGCATTGCTCAAGCGCACCACAACAACGCTCCAGAACAACGGCTACATGGGCCGGGATAACGATAAGAAAATCATATGGTCACTGGGCAAGGATAAACGGGCCGAAAGTTACAACGCTCCCTTGATCGATGATCCATCGCCCCCGGCATTGCCCGACGATGTGAAGCGAGAAATGGAGGGGTCGACAGATGAGCCACCATTCTAGTGATGAAGTTCAGCTTGGTATGTTCGGGCGTGAGGACGAAAGACTCGGACACCCGCTGTTTGTCGAGAAGTGGAGCAACCGCCGCGCGTTCAAGATCGGCCTGATGACAGGGCAGGGCATGACAGCCCCGGCAATAGCGCGAGCCTTGGGGGATGGTGTCCCGCCGAACCTCATCACGGCCATGCTGAGCGAGTGGGGCCACAAACTGGAAGGCGACAGACACACCCACGGCCCGGTCAAAGTGATGCTGGCGGCAAAACATAGGACGCTGCTGGCCGATGAGGCCGTGAAGCGCGGGATCGATTTGCCGGAACTGTGCCGGCAGATACTGGTGCAAGTGGCACAGGACGATTTATTCAAGGCCATCGTAGATGGGTAGGACATACGAAAAATGGCTTGCGCCGGAAGGCGATACTGACGCTGACCACGAGCGCTTCGCCAAGGCAATGATGAAGTGCCAGAACGCTTCGGGCACCTGCGCCTCAGACGGATTTTGCCATTATGACGGCGATTGTTTCAAGGCGGCGTCCGATGCTGTCGAGACTGAGATTGAAGAACTCGAAGCGCGATTGGCCGCGCTCAAGTCATTGAGGAAATAGGTCACACATGCACACCACCCTCGACCGCCCCCAGACAAAGCAATGGTGCGCCAAGAGCGTCACGGACGCGCTGGCACAAGCATTCCGCGTCCTGAATGCCACCACCGGCCCGGTAGGCCACAAGCGCCTCAAGGCGGCTATGCCGGAATATGAATACAGCGCGTCGGACATTGCCGAGCAAAAGCTGATGGAGGTGGAAGCCCAGCGCAAAGGCGAGACGACAATGCGGAAAAGGCTCTTGGCGCGCATCAAGCCAAACAGCCACGAGATCAGCCGATCGGACCTGATATTGTTCGGCAAGGGAGAGCATAAGGCATGGCTTAAGCTGGTCGCGGCCTATCCTGATCATCGACGCATATTGATTGCGGCTGTGAAGGGCAGGGCGCGCGGCCTGAGCGGCAGGAAGGTAGCCGAACGGCTCCACATGCCCCTGACGACTTTCCAGCGCCACAGGGACTATGCGGCTGGACAGATCGCGGCCCAATTGAACCGGACAGGGGTGAAGCCGTGGTAATGCAGTTTGTGATCTTGCCATCTGATCGCGATTGGCTCACGGTATGCGCTGCGATGCAGGCTAAAGGCATGCCGGTCGAGGTGCAGGGCAGCGAGGTCGTGATCGTCGCTTGGCACCGCGGCTGGACAGTGGGCGGCGTCACGACAATGGAGTTTGCCGAGCCGGGCGACCCTATCGATCAAAGCTGGATCCGGCCAGATGAGCGTGACCCGGTAGCCCGAGAGCGGCAGCGCGAAGCCGATCACGGGCAGGAAATCGCCAATATCACAAGCATGATTGATCGCTGATACCGAACGGCCTGCTAAACCTTGTTCGACAAAGTGGGTCAAATCACCGAAATATACGCGCATTCCAGATACGCTGAACAAGCTGTCTCGAAACCTCCACACATCGAAAGGACACACGATGCGCCACCCGCAGATCGCACCCCTTTGCCTGAACCTGGCCGATGTGGAGGAAAGCCCGCCCGATACCAGCTATCGCGGCCCGCTCGACCATCGAATACCCACCTAACCCCCGCATTGCCAGAACAGTCGCGTCATCTACGGGTGGCGCGGCCTTCTTATCCGGATCGTCTCAGGCGGTCTCGATAAGAAGGTAGCCCGCGCGCTGGCGGAAAGTGCGCACCAATTATCGCAGGATAGCCAAGTGGTAAGGCCACCCGCTCATAACGGGTAGATCGTGGGTTCGATTCCCGCTCCTGCAACCAGTTTGAGGCGGGCGTATTAGAGTGATGGTATGTGCAACTAGAGCCGCGCTCGTCTCAATTCACCATGCCATCCGGGGCTAATGCCGGCGAAAGGGTGAGAGGCCCTTGCTTCATTCAATCGCAGGAGAGCTTCATGGGACCGTTCAGTCTCCCAGACCTTCGCCCGCTGTTCTTTCTCGCAATACTCGGGCTTGCCGCTCTTGCGCTGATGACAGTCGGAGGAATCGGGTTCGCAATCTGGTTTGTGGTCAATCACTTCCAGATCGTCGGCCTCTAACCCAACAACCCAAAGCAGACTGATGCCCACTCTCAAGAACGCCAAGCATGAGGCTTTTGCCCAAGGGCTTGCGAAAGGTCTCAGCGCGTCAGATGCGTATGTGGAGGCGGGCTATAAGCGTAATCGCCACAACGCCGCGAGCCTTTCGCGCAAGCAACACATTTTAACACGTGTAGCCGAGCTGCAAGCCAAGGCCGTCAAAAAGGTCGAGGTGACCATAGAAAGCCTTGCCGCCGAGTATGACGAAGTTCGGGCTATTGCTATTGCCGAAAAGCAGCTCGGGGCTGCCAACCAGTCAACGGCCGGCAAGGCAAAGCTGTTCGGGCTTGGTGTTGAGAACCGTCGCATGAGCGGATCGGTTCAGATCATCACACTCACGGCCAAGGATTTGGACGGGCTATCACCAGATGAACTTGCCAGTCTTGAACAGGCCTACCCCGTTCTCCAAAAGCTCGGGCTTGTGGGAGGCGATACAGGGTCAGCGCAAGAAGCGTGACATTGAGGACAGCCAAGGCGGATGGGAGCGCGAGAAAGAGCGCTGCGCCGCTGATATCTGCTACTGGTTCGACAAATGGGTTTACACCTATGATCCGCGCCTGACAGGCCAAAGGAACGCTGACGGGTCTCGTAAGAGCCCGTATGTGCAGTTCAAGCTATGGCCGAAACAGCGCGAGGCAATCAATTGGCTCTCTCAGCGCGTTGATGCCGCAGAGGAAGGGCTGATCGAAAAGAGCCGGGACACGGGGGCGACATACCTCACCGCAGGCTTTGCGCTTCATCAATGGCTGTTTGTTCCGGGATTCAAGGCCACGTTCGGCAGCCGCAAGGTTGATTACGTTGACAAGAAGGACAACCCGGACGCGATCTTTGCCAAGTTGCGGATCATGCTCCGGCGCTTGCCTGTCGAAATGCTGCCCGAGGGTTTCGCGTGGGCGCAGCACGACAATTACATGCGGATCGCCAACCCTGAGACGGGTGCGGTGATCTCGGGCGAAGGTGGCGACGACATGGGCCGTGGTGGCCGGTCGTCGGTCTATTTCGTTGATGAAGCGGCGTTCGTGCCCAATGCGGAATCGGTGGAGAAGGCCCTATCGGGCAACACCGAATGCGTGATCTGGGTTTCGTCGGTCAATGGCATGGGCAATCTGTTCGCCCGCAAGCGCCATTCGGTCCTGAAGCCGCACCAAATCATGCGCCTGCATTGGCGTGATGACCCGCGCAAGACTGAGGCATGGGCGGAAGCCAAGAAGTCGTCGTTCTCTGACCCGACCACATGGGCGAGCGAATACGATATTGACTACAGCGCGTCCGTAGAGGGCGTTTGCATCCCGGCCGCATGGGTTGAGAGCGCAAAGCGCGTTATGGCTCTGGAACCTCGCCTTAAGCCGTCAAACGCGGGCGTTGTTGGGCTGGACGTTGGCGCTGGCAAAGGCAAGTCGGTTTCTGTGCCCCGCAAAGGGCCGGTTGTCCTCCCCCCGTTGTCTCGTGGGAGCCCAGACACAACAGGAACGGCTTGGTGGGGGCTGGAAGCAGCCGTCGACAACGGTTGCGATGCGCTGAACTTCGATGCCCCAGGCGTTGGGGCCGGCGTGTCCTCCACGTTGATGCACCGGAATGATGATGAAACAGGCGCAGATGCCGATAGGGCGGGCCGGTTTGCTCACCTGACTGTTGTGGCCGTCAACACCGGAACGCCGCCCAGCGCGCGTCTCTGGCCAGATGGCCGCACCTCTGAGGAGATGTTCGGCAACCAGAAGGCGGAAATCTGGTGGCTGTGTAGAACGGCTTTGCAGCGCACACATGAACACGTCCTCTGGATTGAGGACAAAGAGGACGGGAAAGAACACCCGGTCTCAGACTTGCTCGCACTGCCAAGCGGCGATCAGGACAGCGATGCGCTGTGCCTCCAGTTGTCGCTGGTCAAATGGGGTCGCAACGAGCGCGGCAAGATCGTTATTGAGAAAAAGGAAGCGCTTCAGCGTCGGGGCATATCGAGCCCTGACCATGCCGATGCGCTGATGCTGACGTTTGTAGAACCGCCTGAGACGGCGACCGCTGCCATGTTCCTAACCAGTCGCCATAGATAGAGGCACAGATGAACGCATTGACCACTATCGGCAACGCGGCCACCCGTAGCCTTGCCACCATGTTCCCCGGCTTCTTTGTCGGCGCCAAGCACAACACGTACCGTGATTTCGGATATCCCGAAACGCTCACCTTCGATCTGCTCTACAAAATGTACCTTCGCAACGGCATCGCCCATGCGATGGTCAACAAGACCATTCTCAAGACGTGGGAGTCCATGCCGTACCTGCTCGAAAAAGAGCGGGATGGGTCCGAGAATGGCACCAAGAAGGAAACCGCGCTCGAAAGGGAAATTCGGGTCCGCTTCGATGACCTGCGGTTCTGGGCAAGGCTGGCCGACGCTGACCGTATGGCGCTTGTTGGTGGGTATGCCGGGGTGCTTCTGAGCTTTCGTGATAACGGGCGCTGGCAAGACCCTGTGGATCGCGTTCCGGGCGGTCTGGACGGCATTGCCAAAATAATCCCGGCATGGGCTGGGCAGCTTGAGGTTTCCGAATGGGACACTGATCCGCAGTCGGAAACCTATGGCGAGCCAAAAATGTACCAGTTCAACGAGGCCAACGTTGAGACTGGAAAGGCGAACAATCGCCAGATGCTTGTTCACCCCGACCGCGTAGTGATCTGGTCGCGCGATGAGACGGTGCACTCCGATTCCATGCTTGAGCCGGGTTACAACGACCTGATGACGCTGGAGAAGATCAGCGGGGCAGGTGGCGAGGGGTTCTGGAAGAACGCCAAGTCAGCCCCAGTGCTTGAGGTCGACAAGGAAGCCAAGATTGCCGATATGGCCAAGGCTATGGGCGTAGCGCAGACCGACATTGCCGATAAGATGAATGAACAGGTCGCGGACTGGCAGAAGGGCTTTGACCAGCTTCTGATGCTCCAGGGCATGAGCGCAAAGACCCTTGGCGTGACCCTGCCCAGCCCGGAACACTTCTGGGCCGCTCCATTGCAAGGCGCCGCGGCATCGGTGCCCATCCCGGTTAAAATCCTCGTGGGCAACCAGATCGGGGAGCGGGCCAGCACAGAAGACGCCAATGAATGGGCGCAGACGAACATGTCACGCCGCGCCAATGAGGTCGTGCCGATCATCATGGCGATGGTGAAGCGGTTTGTTCGGTTCGGCATCCTGCCCACTGGCAAAGATTGGTATTTGGACTGGGCCGATCTGACTGAGGCATCGATGGGCGAAAAGATCGAGCGCGCCGACAAGATGGCCGATGTGAACCAGAAGATGAAGGACTCGGGCGAGGTAGTGTTCACCTCCGAGGAAATCCGCTTTGCGGTTGGCTATGAGCCATTGAGCGAGGCCGACAAGTTCCGCGATGACCCTAACGATGATGCGATTGACGCATTGCCGCCCCCATCAGACCCGGCAGAAGACGCCGCCTGACCAACACCGGAGAGAAACCAGTGCCCCAGACAGTCCGTGTCAATGTGCGGGCGGTCGCGAACGCGGCTGCCGTGCGCAAGACCAAGCGCAATGGGCGTGACGTGATTATCGTCCCGTCCGCCACAATGCCCGATGATGTCGTTATGAACGGATCGCAGGGCAAGGTGCTCTATCCCGCCGATGAGATCGCCAATTCATACCGCCAGCTTGAGCGCACCCCGGCACCCCTTGGGCACCCAATGGTCAACGGAAAGTTCGTTTCGGCCCGTGACCCCGAGGGCATAAACCTCGGTTATATCGGCGCTTGGAATGAGAACGTGCGCCAAGAGGATGGCCGGGTTCTGCTCGATAAGGTGATTGACGTTGAGGTCGCGAATCGGAGCGAGGGCGGCAAGGCGGTTCTCGCTGCTATCGAGGCAGGCGGTCCGATCCACACCAGCACTGGATTGCTGTGCAAGCTGGAGCCCGTCCAGAACAACAAGACCTATGCCAAGATCGCCCGCAGTCTCGTATGGGATCATGACGCCATCCTTCTCAACGAGGAAGGCGCCGCCACCCCTGAGCAGGGCGTCGGCATGCTGGTGAACGCCAATGGCGAATCCGAAGAAATCGAGGTCATCAACTCGTCCCTGACGGACGTGCTTGACCAAGAGATCGACTATGCGGGGCACCGTCTAGTCGAAGCTCTCACGCGCCGGGAACATGCCGGGGTTTGGGAGCGCATCAAGACCGCAATCATGGATGCCTTTGTGGGCACCGAGCGGGAACCCTCTGTCAATCGAAAGGAAGACGACATGGCTGTCTCTGATGAGCAGTTCAAGGCGCTTTCCGATGAGGTGAAGACCCTCTCGGAAAGCGTTTCTGCCGAAAACCTCGGCAAGGCCATTGGTGAGGCTGTTGCCAATGCGGTCAAGCCGCTGGTCGACGCCCAGGCCGAAATCACCGCCAACCAGAAGGCCAAAGACGATGCCGAATTGACGGAACTTCGCGAGAAGATCGTCAAGGCAAACCTCATGGACGAGGCCGCAGCCGGCGAACTCACCCTGAACGCTGCTCGCGCCCTTGCCCCCAAGGCTGAACCTGGTCAAGCCGCCGCCCTGAACGGGGCGTTCAAGGGCAATAACGACAAGAAAGCGGGCTTCAAGCTGCCTGCTGGCGAAAAGGAGTAAGCCGACATGGCACGCTACAATCGCATTCATCTGGGCCCGGCCCGCAAGAACGATCCGCAGGTTCGTGAAGCGGAAGCCGGAGCAAGCTCGACCATCCTTCCCGGCACGTTTGTCGTGCTGTCCTCGGGGCGGTTCGTCAACGCTGGTGCCGAAACGGTCGGCAAGCTCTGGCTGGCGCAGGAAAACTATCTCGCCATGAAGGGCGTGGACGTTGCCTACGGTGCCTATGCAGCCGGTCCTCCGGTTGTGCGCGGCGATACCGTTCTGGGCCTCGAACTTGAGGGCGACACTCACTACGCCGCCGTCATCGCTACCGGCACGAATATCACCGCCGTGGGTACCCCGCTCAAACTTGCGGCTGGCGGCAAGCTCGCCATTGCAACGCCGGGCGAGGACAATATCGTCGCGTTTTCCGACGAGGTTTACAACAACAACACTGGTGCCGACCAGCTGATCCGCATTCGTGTCTCGGGCATTCCGGGTGCACAGGGTCCGCAGGGCGAGGCTGGTTAATCGCGGTCGATAAGGAGAAAACCCGATGCGCTATTTTGACGAAAGCCTCGTCGCCAACTCTCGCCCCCACCGTCAATGGTGGAATGAGGTTGGCGCTCAGCGCGAGGCATTCCATATCCACGAGGAAAACCTGGCCGAACTGGCGTCGAGCACTGGTCTTGTGACCAACTCGGCCGCCGTTCTGCCGCGTGACGCCTGGCTGGAAATGGACACCATTACTCGCCGCGTAATGCGCGACGATGAAGGCCAGACCTATATGGCCGATCTGATGCCCTTGGCCCGCCCGGTCCATATTGGCAAGATCGTCTTTGGCAACCGCGTTTCGAGCGATGCTGGCACGGTTCGCCGGTCTCTCTCGGGCAAGGTGCCAGAGGTGATCGATAAGGTCACTTACGACTACCGCAACACCCTCGTGCCGATCTTCAACACCGGCTATGGCCGGTCGTGGCGCGAGTGGAACACGCTGCAATCTGAGAACTTCGACGCCCTGTCGGACGATCAGGAAGCACACACCGCGAAGATCCGCGAGGATCAGGCCGACTATGCGCTCGACGGCGACGATACGCTGACATTCGAGGGCACTACTGGTTACGGTATTCGCACCCACCCGCTGTCCAAGTCCATCAATCTGGGTTCGGCTGTTGGTGGGGCGAATATCGACCTCGCATCCACTTCAACCACTGCTGATGAAATTGATGCATTCTTCACCGGTCCGTTCGGTGCCATGCTGGATGCCAACCTCATCACTGAGCCGGTGAACCTCTATATCTCGCCGGAAATCGCCCGCAACTGGGATCGCCAGTATTCGGGTTCTGCGGGGTTCAAGGGTGGTCGCATCATGGACTTTGTGCTGACCAATCGCCGTATCAGGAAGATCGGCGTAACTTACAAGTTGAGCGGAAACCAGTTCTTCGGCTTTGTGCCGAACGCGAACTATATCCGCCCGTTGGTCGGCATGGCAGTCAACACCACAGCGGCTGTTCGGCTCAACCCGGTAGATGACTACAATTTCCTCCTTATGGGGGCGATGGGTCTGGAAATCCGGGCCGACTTCAACGGCAAAGCTGGAGTGTTCTACTCGGTAGTCGTGAACTAAGCCGCTCTACTGGCGAGCATTATGAAGGGGCCGGGTCTCTGGCCCCTTTTTGTATGCCCACACTCCACCACATGAAAGGATCGCTGCAATGCGTATCGAAATCACTGCCAAGGGAATTTACGGCGTCAATGGCGAAATACCTGTCGGCACCGAACTGACCGTCAAGGAAGAACCCAAGGGCTGGGGCGGTCGCTACCGGGTAATATCGGGCGGGGCTGGCGGGAAGTCCGCTGTAACCAACCCGGCGGGCGGTGATGCACCCAAGACCGCTGTGGAAGTCCTCGCGATGGCCACTGATGGCACACACTTCCAGACCTTTGCCGCTGAGGCCCGCAAGCTTCTGGGCGACAAGACGCCGAGCAGCAAGGACGAAATCGTCAAGGCGCTCGAAGAACTGGCGACGAAGCCTGAATAACATTGGGCGCGGGCAACTGCGCTCATACCCTCCATTCCAGCCACAGGGGCGGTCATGTACGGCACGATAGAGGATTGGCGCGCATATGCCCTTGCGCGGGGAGACAATGCCCCCACACAGGCTTCTGACACGCTGGCAACCGCCGCGCTGGTGCGGGCAAGCGATTATATCCGCTTCCATTACGTCGAGCATTTCCTGCCTCATTGTGACGCCTCAATGCCCTTTGTCGAGGAAGCGACCTATATTGCCGCAAGCCTTGAACTGGCAACGCCGGGTTTCTTCTCCACCAATATCGTGCCCAACGAGGCTATTGCCGAAGTTGCTGCCGGTAGTGCTCGGGTGAAATTCCGCGACGGCGCCGACCCTGTGGCCGGTGCCGTTCCTGTCGTGACCATGATTGATGCAATGCTCGCGGGCTGCATGCCGAAAGACGTTCAGTGCATCGGTATCTGGGCTATTGGCCCATGACCTCGCTTCTCGAAGGCCGCATTGCCGATCTTATCCAGAGCGGGCTTGAGGCAGGCAAACTGGTCTATGACATTCAGTTTCACAGGGACGGTGCGATCATCCCGCCCGCCAATCCTTGGGAAGACCCGACATACGGACCGCCTATCGACCATGTATGCCGGGGCTTTGTCGATGATTATAGCACAATGCTCATTGCTCAGAGCGTGGTGCAAATCGGAGATCGCAAGATAAACATCGTTGCTAATACGCTGCCGGTCGTTCCCGAGCCTGGGGATAAAATTACGGCTCAGGGTCAGACGTTCTTGGTTATCACGGTCAAACGCGATCCGGCCACGGCGATGTGGGAATTGCAGGGGCGTAGCTAATGGCGAGACGGCCAACCCGCGCACAGCTTCGCAGGCAGATACGAGCCATCATCGATGAGTTCGACCCGCAGGCTCAGGCCGCGTTCATGGATAGCGTGAACGAAATCACGTCCGGCATAGCGCTCGCGGCGCTTGTCGAGGCGCTCAGAGCGCGAGACGTAGAGGCGGCGGTTCGTGCCCTCAATATCGATGGTGCGGCGTTCACGCCTTTGCGCAGGGCCTTGGAGCAAGCCTATTACGCAGGCGGGGCAGGGACCGTGGCAGCAATGCCGACCTTGCGCACCGTCAGTGGCCAGCAGATAGCCTTGCGCTTTGATGTGGCGTTCCCGCGCGCTGAGCATCGTATTCGTGACTTGGCGGGCGGGTTCATCACTCGCATGACTGAGGAAATGCGCGGACTGGCTCGCACCGTCATTGCCGATGGATATGCTTTGGGCCGTGGCCCGAACACCATTGCCTATGATCTGGCAGGCAGAATAAACCGGGCAACCGGTCGAAGGTCTGGCGGAATCCTCGGGCTATCTGGCCCGCAGTACGAGTATGTACGGACAATGCGGGAAGCCTTGGCAAATGGTCCCGGAATATTTCGGCGCCCAAATGGCGATCCGGTATTCTGGATAAAGCGTGATGGCACACTCGGGACGACATTGACACGTCGCGATCACCGTTTCGATGGCACGATCATCAAGGCGATCCGCGAAGGCAAGCCAGTTCCGGCGGATATGGTTTCGCGCATCACTGGGCGGTACAGCGATCGATTGCTCCTTACTCGGGCTGAGGTTGTTGCTCGAACCGAAGTTGGCGAGGCCGTCATGGCTTCCAAGCGTGAGGCGTTCATTCAGGGCTTGGAGAAGACCGGATATACCGAGCAGGCCGTAACACGCCGCTGGAAGCACTCCGGGCGCAGAGGAAAGCACGCTCGCGACCAGCACATTGCTATGAATAATGTCGAGGTAAAAGGGCTCAGTGAGCCTTATACGCTACCTGACGGAACACGCATGATGCACCCGCTGGATTCGTCCCTCGGGGCTGGGCCAGATCAGATAGTTTCGTGCGCTTGCGATGAGGAAATTTTGCTGGATTTCAGTGAGGGCGTGACCTGATGGCTGGCTCGTTTTCTGCCACGGTATCGGCGTGGGCGCAAAAGTCCGAACAGCGCATGACTGCCGTGGCGCGTGAATCTGCCCAGACGCTGGCAAGCGAAATACGCAAGCCAGTTGGCGAGGGCGGGAGAATGCCCGTCATCACCGGCAACTTAAGACGGTCACTGCTCGCCTCGACAACCGCGATGCCGACTATCCAGCGCGATCAGCGTGAGTTCCCGGACAATGAGGAGCAAATCACGCTCGAAATTGCAGGGTGGGAAATGGGAACGCCGCTCTACCTTGGCTTCCAGGCAGCTTATTCTCGGGTGCGGGAGTACGATTACGGATTTGTCGCTATGAGCGCGCAACGCTGGCAGCAAATTGTCGATGAAAGCGCCCGGATTATTCAGTCTCGGGTGGGTTAACCCCGTCGCCTTCGTTGAGGATTATCCACGCCCGCTGCATCTGCTCGATTTGGCGGATCATCGTGGCGACAACTTGTCGGCCTTCTTCTGTATCGCAGACGCGCCCCTGACATTGCAGCCACATGTTGTGGAGCATTTCATGGATTTCGGCTTCATCTGTGAGGGGCGGCTTATCTGACATTGGTGCAAACCATAAACGAGAGTTCAGTGCATGGCTACGCCAAACACCAACAGCAAGATTTGGCAGGCATTGCGTGAGCGTATTCTAACGCTCCCATTGCCAGCGGATATGCCCATATTGTGGCCAGCGCGTCTCAAGGAGCTTCCAAAAGAATGGTGCCTTGAGATTACTCACCTTGTGAATCGTCCCGGCCGAGTTTTCATCGGATCCGATGCTCCGCACCAAAGGCTTGGAATTCTCCAGATCGGCCTGCTTACGGAGATAAACTCGAAATACGACGATCAGTTGTCTCGCTTGACCGAATTGGCCGGTAACATAGCTGATCATTTCCCCACGGATTTGCGCATGTCCTATGGCGGTGTGTCTGTCCGCGTTACCGAAGCCCCCGAAGTCGCAACATCGTTCAAGGACGAAAAGCGCAGTCGCATCGTCACGCCAGTAAGCGTGAGGTGGCAGGCATGGGCATAGCAACACTAGATAAGCTGCTTGCAGCGTAGGAGGCGGCGTGACGCCTAATGAGTTTCTTGCCCAGGTTCTGAGCGAACTATCTCTACCGACGCCCCGGTGTCCGCTTGAAGCTGATCCATGTGTTGCTTCACGCGCTGCGCGATCCTCTCATAAACCAAGGCTGACCCTGGTACATGACGATTGCGTTTTGCGAGGTCTTCCAGATGACCGTGCTCGTCACCCAGGATCATCACAGCCTCACTTGCGGTTAGTTTGTTCAAATTGACCAGCCGCAAGATCAGCCGACAAGTCATGTCCGCCGTTGCGATACTGACGCCCGCAACCTGCTCGACCAGTTGTTTTTGCTGATAGTCCATCCGTCCCTCCAGTTTGACCCTTGCATCAAACCAGACACCTCCGGATGAGTCACCAGGAACAAAGGCGGATCTGTAACACCAACCTAATCAACCCTTGCGGCGGTCCATTTGGGCCGCTTTTTTCATGAAAGGAACATGAAGTGAGCCAGACATTCCCTGTGGCGGGACGAAAGATTTATATCGGCCCCGTCATCACAGCCCCGACAGGACCGGGCGCAGAATTTACCGCCAATGACTTCCTCGCGCCGAACGATCCGGAATGGACGCCAATCGGCAAGTGGCAGACCGCTGGCGCCCTTGGCGGCGATCAGCAAACAATTACCACGCCCTATATCAACGAGGACTGGGAAGACGTGCAAATGGGCACGAAGAACCCCGGTGTTCAACAGCACACGTTCGGCGTGGTCGAAGGTGATCCGGGCCAAGTGGCAATCTATGCCGCCGCTGGGGACAAGCGCTTGCGGCAGTTCCTTGTCGAATTCCCCGACGCGCCTGAAAACGGAACACCTTCCTATCGTCTCTTTGCGGCCTATGTGAAGGAGCCAGCTGAGCAGGGCGGCGATGCCAACACAGCCGGCATGATGCAGGTTGAGCTGGTCCGCGCCAAGAATATGGTTCGCATCGCTGCTACTGGCGACATGCCCCCGGTCAACACCTTCCCGCCGTTCATCTATGGCGATGCTCAGGTTGGCGAGATTGTCGAATCCAATAACGGCAACTGGACCGGCGCCGATAGCTTTGCCCAACTGTGGCAGGCTTCGGCTGACGGCGTGGGCGGATGGGCCGCGGCTGGCGGCACCAACAACGCCGCAAACCTTACCGTCGATGGCGACAACGAGGGCGACTATCTGCGCCTTCGCGTTACGGCAACCGGGACAGGCGGCGATACCGTTGCCTATTCCAATGTCATTGGCCCGGTTATCCCGGCTTAACGAGGTAGTCTGAGTATGGATATTTTTGCAACAGCCTATGACACCGACGCAATTGAAAACGGTGAATGGGTGAATGACATCCCCGGCCTGCCGGGGGTAAGCCTTAAGGTTCGGGGCGACAACAGCGATGCCTATCAAGCAGAACTGTTGCGCCTCGGGCGTGACGCTCCCGACGAAGACCGGGAAACCGATGGTGCCTTGACTATCGAGGCGGCATTGAAGTTTGCGCCAGAAGCTGCTCACAAGGCGCTGCTGCTTGACTGGAAAGGCATCGAGCGAAATGGCAAGGCCATGAAGTACGATCCTGAAACAGCCAAGCTGTGGTGCACTGACCCGCGTTTCAAGCACTTCCGCAAGGGGGTGTTGTACGCCGCTGGGATCGTGGGTCGCCGCCGCGCCAAGATCGCAGGTGATCTGGAAAAAAACTGATAGAGGCTGTGCGCTGGTATTTCGAGAATACCGGCGCCAGCCCGACTGCCATGCCCAAGTTACTCCCAGGCGGGGAATTGTATTTTGAAGCGTTCTGGAAGCTGAACGGTGATAGGCAGATTGGCGTCAGCGTAGGGCCAATTCCATTCGTGGCAATAGATCGATACGCAGATCGTATGGGGTTCAACAGCCCACGAGAGTTTTCTCTGCTGCACCGCTTGGTAACAGCAATGGATGGGGTCTATCTTGATCACCTCCATGAGAAGGCAAAAGAAGACGGGGGGCAGCCACAGACCTCTGGCCGGAATCTCACGCCCGATCTTTTCGATGCGGTATTTTAGTACCCGTCCTGCTCAAGAAGGTAGCGGACTTCCTCGAACCTCCTCCCGACCTCACCAGTGCTTTCTGGGGTTGCGGTAGTGGATCGGAATGAAAGTCTTTGCAGCACCAAAGGTGACTCGCGACTTTCGAACTCGCATTCAAAATTGCCAGCACTAAGCGCCAAACGGGCGCGTGGTGGCGAGAGTTCTGCAAAATCTTGAGCCAATGAAATCCTAACGGTCGGGCTTGCAAACCAGTGGGCAGCGGCAGCCTTGCACGCCTCAACAACCCTACTTTCCTGAGCGCCTGCTGCGCTCGCTGCCAAACTTAAAACCGCAATCGCAATCCAGCGCATTCGTCCCTCCGAAATTGAGGGCCGAACGCTAAACCATGTCTGGAGAAATTCCAAATGGATATAGCCCAGCTTGGCCTTGAGATCCGCAGTGACGGCGTAGTAGTGGCGTCCAATCGACTCAGGCAGTTCAACAAGGATGCTGGGCATGCTGAGCGGTCCACACAGGGCATTACACGCGCCATGCGCACTTTGGCCCCGGTTGTGGCAGCGGCAATGGCAGCGTTCAGTTTTACCCGTGTGACGCAGACAATCGCCGGGTTTGAGCAATCGATGGCCTCGGTTGCCGCAATTACAGGTGCAACAGGGCGCGATCTGGAGTCCTTGCGTGACATTGCCAAGGAACTCGGTGCAACCACAGAATTTAGCGCGTCTCAAGCTGCTGATGGTCTGCGGTTTCTTGGCATGGCGGGGTTTAGCGCCGCCGAGTCTATCCAAGCCATACCTGACGTTCTGAACCTCGCTACGGCAGCCAGCATGGATTTGGCGAGCGCCGCAGACATTACCAGTAATGTTATGGGCGCTTTTGGCATCGCTGCGCAGAACGCGGCAGAAGCGGCTGATGTCATGGCTCTGGCATCGAGCCGCGCCAATACCGATGTGAGCCAGCTTGGCAACGCAATGGCGATGGCTGGTCCGGTGGCGAATAGCCTAGGTATCAGTATCAACGACACGGCTGCTGCAATTGGCGCGCTCTCGGATCTAGGCATTCAAGGCAGTCAAGCTGGTACAGGGCTGCGCCGCGTAATGTCTTCGCTGATCGGCCCAACTGGCGATGCCAAGAGGGCCATTGAAGGGATGGGCCTTACTGTCGCTGAACTTAACCCAGAGGCCAACGACCTTATCGACATCGTTGATCGGCTTCGTGAGGCCAACATTAGCGCAGCAGAGGCGTTCACGATATTCGGGGATCGCGGCGCGCCTGCCATTCTCGCCCTTGTTGAGAACAATTCAAAGCTGCGCGAACTCACACGAGAACTTGGCAATGCGGAGGGCGCCGCCGCTGCAATGGCTGAAACGATGCGCGACAACTTGCAGGGCGACTTGCAGGGGCTAAACTCGGCGATTGAGGGTTCGATTATTGCGCTAGGCGAAGCAGGGCTGACCGACGCCCTCAGAACTGTAGTTCAATTCGGAACCGAGGGGTTCCGGCTGCTCGCTGAGAATGGTGAGTTGTTCCTTACCGTTGTGGTGAGCCTTTCGTCGGCGCTGGGTGCATACGCAATAGCAGCGGGAGGCGCAGCAGCGGCGACGGGGCTCTTTACAGCGGCGCTTGCTGTGCTCACCGGCCCTGCCGGCCTATTGGCGCTGGCGGTTGGTGGCTTGGTCGCATTCCACATGACGATGGGCGATACCGTATCGCCTGCGCAACAGGCCGCCGACGCTATTTCTGAAGTTGATGAAGCCCTGAAAGATGTCACGGCATCATCGCCAGATCACCTGTCTGCGCTCAACGAGGCGATCCGGGGGCACTTGGACGCGGCGAAAGCTGCGCTGGCCCATGCGATGGCCGAGCGGGAATACCTTAGGGCCAAAGAGGAAACGACGTTCTATCTGGGCGGACTTGGTGCCGATGCGCTCGATGCAGCAATTCAGCGCAACAATGATGAACTTAAGCGTCTCATGGACCTGATTGCAGAGCTTGAGGGCAGGCAGGCATCTCTGCGTGCTGCCGTTGCTCCGGGTCTCATTTCAGGAACGTTCGCTCTGTTTGGAGATGATGACGAGGGCAGCCCCCCTGGCACACCTCCGAGGCGTGGAGCAGCATCAGCAGCAACATCACAACTCAACGCCTATCAGCAGATGACCAAGGCGGTGAACGACAACATCGATGCGCTGAACACACAACGGCTTGCGTTCGATCTTGGCGAAACTGCCGCAGTGCGGTTCACCACAGCAATGGAACTGTTGCGGGCGGCTGAGGAAGCCAAAATCCCGATCACGAGCCAGTTGATCGAAGACATCAACTCATTGGCCGATGCCTACGCTCTCGCAGAGGAACGCACGCGGCAGCTTCAAGAGCAACAGCAACTGGCGATCAGCATCAACAACACGCTGGCTCAGGGCTTCACCAACATGTTTACTGGGCTTGTTGACGGCTCAAGGAGCGCTGTGCAGGCGATTGGAGACCTTCTCAAGTCTCTGGGTCAACTTCTCATCAATCAGGCGTTCATGAGCCTGTTTGGCGGCGGCACGGCGGGCGGGTTTGGCGGGTTCCTCTCCGGCATATTCCCCGGCTTTGCCAATGGCACGAACTACGCCCCTGGTGGGCTTGCATGGGTGGGTGAGAGAGGTCCGGAGCTTGTAAATCTGCCGCGCGGCTCGCAGGTCATCCCGCACCAGCAGTCTATGGCAATGGCATCAGGCGCGGCGAACTCCAATCAGCGCGTGCAGATTGACGTCAATGTCTCGGTGGACGGTTCGGGCAATATCGTCGCGGTTGCCAAGCAGGTTGCGGGTCAAGAGGCTGAAGTGAGGATCAACAACTGGTCCGAGCAGGCGTTGCCGCTCCGTATGCGCCAGATACAGTCGAACCCACGTAAGCGGGCAGGTGGCAGGTAATGGCTATCACTTTTCCGCTTTCGGCTCAGGCATTCATTGACCTACTGACCATCGAAAACGCCACGTTCAAGCCATCTCGCAATGACCAGTTGTCCGGGTTGGGCAATGGCCAGCCATTGAATACGGAACTGGCATCGCCTCTCTGGCAAGTGGACGTTTCGACTGGGCCGATCCCGAACGACGACGCGGAAGCGATTGCGGCACTGATCGAACGTCTGGAGCAGCCGGGGAATGACTTTTACGTCTATAATCCTCGCAAGCTCGGGCCTCGGATGGACAGGGACGGCTCCATTCTTGGCGCGGCCACCCCGACGATTCACACTCTGGCATCAAACAACCATCAAATCCGCGTCGATGGCCTGCCAAGCGGGTACGTCCTTTCGCGCGGTGATATGCTGGCTTTCGAATATGGCCCAACTGGTCAGAAACGCCGCGCAATGCACCGTATTGATGAAACTGTCACGGCGTCAGGAGCGGGCCTTAGTCCCCTCTTCGAAGTATTCCCGCATATCAGGCCCGGTGCGGCAGTCGGTGATCCTGTTTTTCTCGCGCCGGCTGCAATGCGGGCAAAGATCATTCCCGGCTCTTACAGCATCACTCAAGTCGGAGCGCTCCACCAGCGCCTGTCGTTCTCTGCAATCCAGAAGCTGATCTAGCCCCATGCGCACAGCCGATCCTAATGCCATCGCCCTTTTGCAAGGAGCCGATACACGCGGCCTCGTCACCGCAGCAATGCTGGTGTTTGAGGTCAAAACGTTCGCAGGCGATCCCGTACCATTTGGGTTCTGGACCGAGCACGATACGGAGACGGGGACCGTGGTCTCTCCTTGGACCGGCACCCCGGCCAGCTATCCGTTTGTAGGCGGCGGCGCGGTCCTTGACGTTGGCGAAGTGCCACGCACCAGCGATCTGGACGTGGTGGACATGGCCGTCACTCTGTCAGCGGTCCATGAAACCGTTCTGGACATGTGGACAGGCCACGACATGCGGCTTGCCAAGATTGCCGTTTATGAGGGGCTTTTTGACCCGCAGACGCGCAACTTCGTAAGCGCCATGCTGGAGTTTGTCGGTGAGGTAGATGGCGCACCCAAGAATGTTCCGGCGGCTGGTGGCGAAGGCGGCATCCAGTTCACGTTCGTTTCTGACACACAGCAACTCACCCGCACCAATCCCGCAAAAAGATCGGACGCTCACCAGCGGACCCGCAACGGTGATGGCTTTCACAAATACATCGGCGTGGCCGGTGACTGGATCAACCCTTGGGGGCAGAACGCCGAGGGGGGAGATAGGCAAGGTATATTCTCGGGCAGCAAAAAATAGGGAAGATCATGCGGAAACACGATTGGCGCAAGCGCCTTGGCCAATATGTAGATAACGTCCGGACCAAGCCGTATGCCTTTGGGTATCAGGATTGCTGGTTGTTTGTTGCCGGGGCTGTTTCTGCGATGACCGGAACCAATCACGCCAAAAAGCACAAGGGCAAGTACAAGACTGCTCGTGGGGCCTTGGGCATCATGAGGCGTGCAGGGGCCAATAACATGGCCGATTTTGCGGGCCTCTATCTTGAGGAACATAGCGCTCCAGTGTTTGCGCATATTGGCGATGTGATGGCCATACCGACCGATGACGCTTTTGGTTTCTCACTTGGCATCCTCAATGGCGAACGGGTTCTCGTGGTGACGCCAAACGGCATCGATACCCGCGACCGCTCCGAAGCAACGCGCGCTTTCAAGGTTTAGTTTATGCCATTTCTTGCACCTATTGCTGCCGCCCTTATCGGGGGCGGCTTTGCCACGCAATTGCTTGTTGGGACCGCGTTCGCCGTTGGCGGCGCTCTCCTGTCGCAAGCGATGGCGCCAAAGCCGCCAAAGCAGGTGGACCCCGGCGTCTCTCTCAATCTGCGGCTGGGCGGCAATGAACCGCTATCCTTCCTTGTGGGCACAACTGCGGTTGCTGGCCATCGGGTTTATGCCGGGACATGGGGGCAGGTGGGTGAAACGCCCAATGCCTATCTTGTCGATGTGCTGGAAATCGCGAATTTGCCGGTGGATGGCTACAACGGCGTTTTCGTAAATGGCGAATGGGGCACGATCCGCTGGAATGAGCCGCATTCTGAATTTGGATATCCAGTCAATCAGGGCCGCAAGGGAGGGAAAGACCATCTTTGGGTGAAATTCTATGACGGCCGGCAGACTGTCCCAGATGCCTACCTGCGCAATCGGTTCGGCAATCATCCGGATCGGCCTTACACAGAAGACATGGTGGGTCGCGGCAATGCCTATGTCATCGTTACGGTGCGCTACAATCGGGAGCTTTGGCAGAATGGTGCGCCCTCAATACTTTCCGAAGTCCGGGGCCTCCGCTGCTACGACCTACGCAAGGACTCGACGGTCGGCGGATCGGGCGCGCATCGTAGAAACAATCCTGAAACATGGGAGTGGACCGCCAACCCCTATGTAATTGCGTACAATGCCGCCTTCATGGGCGTTTACTTTGGCTCAGAATGGGTATGGGGGCTACAAAATCTTCCGGCCCTGCGGTTGCCCCAGTCCGCATGGATCGCGGCCATGAACGAGGCAGACAGAACGCTTGCAGCATGGGATAATCAGAAACAGTTCACCATCGGCGGCGAGATCACCGTCGATATGGAGCCCGCCGCTGTTCTAGAGGAAATCGCCCGTTCATCGATGGGTCGGTTTATTGAAAGCGCTGGAAGCTACAAGCCCCGCTGCGGCGCACCAGGTACATCGGTCTGGAGCTTTGGTGAGGGCGAGTTGCTGATCACCGATCCGCGCACAATTACGCCGTTCCCTGGGCTCGAAAACACGCATAACTATGTCGAAGTAAGCTATTCCGAACCCGGAGAAGCTTGGGGACCAAAGGCGGCTCCCGCGCAAACCAATGCTGCTTATGTAACGGCAGACGGAAATCGTAAGCTATCGGCGGGGCTGAACCTGCCAATGGTCAACAGGAACGAGCAAGCACAGCGGCTGGCATATAGCTATCTGGAGGATGGGCGCCGGTTCCGCATGTTCCAAGCGTCGTTCCATCCCATTACCTGGCTGCTAGAGCCGGGTGATGTGATCGATGGAACTATTCTGTCCGAAGGCTACAACGGCAAGCAGTTCGAGATCCTCGAAATGTCGGGGCGCCGGACGTTCGTTCAGACCATGACGCTGCGCGAAATCGACCCATCGGACTTCGACCCGCCAGCAAGTGCGAAACAGCCGTGGTCTGTTGGGCCGATTCATACGATCTATCCGCCTGCGCAACCTGCTACCGGCGTTTCGTTTGCGCCGTACATCTTCTTTGATAATGAAGCCAATGCGCGCCGTCCCGGCATTGAGGCCTTTTATCAGGGCGGCATGGATGATATTGAGTATTTCCGGGTTCAGGTCCGCTGGCCCGGGTCGGAACTGCCATTCTTCGACGGAGAATTTGCCTATCGCGACGATATCGTTGGCACTGCCTCTCAGCCGATCTTTAGTACCTCGTTCGTGCCCAACGCTGACTTGGAAGTGCGTGGCAAGTATGTGCCTTTCAGCGCTCGTGAGACTGATTGGACTTCATGGCTTGCGGTCCCGACGCCCGACATAAAACTCGGCCCGCTCGATGTCATCTATGGCGATATTGACCTCGATGAACTCGGCAAGCAGGTCGAGGGCTTACTCGACTGGATGGGCGGTAATATCCGCGATGTGATCGAGCAGGCTCAGGCCCAAGCGGTTCTGACCGGCGACCAGGAGCTTGCCAATGCCATGCAGTTCGATGAATTGCGGCGCTCGCTTGGTACGGTGGTTGGTGATCTTTCCGCCACGTTTGAAGAAACGATCACCACGGCTATAATTCCGATGAACGGGCGGCTCGTGGCGCTCGCCGATGCCCTGACCGAACTATCTGCTGCGGATGCCGGCGATATATCGTCAGCGCGTATTAGGTTCACTGCAATGTCCGGCCCGAGTGGCTATGCGCGCGTCGGTATTGAAACGCGCTTCGATGTTGCCAATACCGGCGATTATCGGCTGGCTGGTAGTTATTGGGATACTCCAAACGACCCCCAATTGCCCACCCGCAGAGTTGAGATTGCCGAGCAGTTCATCATTGCGGAAAGTGCTGCTGCCGCTGGATCGCAACCCTTTATTTTTGAGGGCGGAAATCTGCGCGTGCCGAACGCGTACATCTGGGGCTTAACGGCGGTCAATATCGAGACGGCATCTATTGCTGCAGACTTGGGTTTCATTCAAACGCTGACATCTGAGCAGGCGTTCATTGATAACCTGCAGGTGGGATGGGCTGCGATTGAAAACGCAGTTGTCAACAATCTGGTCGTTAACGCGGCGATGATAGGAGACCTTGCCGTAACCCGGATCAAGCTCGAAGAGGGCTCTGTTACTGACGTTTACAAGGCTGGACCCACTTCCGGAAGCATGTCCGCACCGGGAACCATAACGTTGAACAGTCAAACTATAAATGTAGGCGCAGGTGATCTTATATCAGCTGGAGCGGTCGTTGTGGGTTTTGGAGGCGGGAACGTTAGCAATGGCGGCTTTCGTATGTTCATCGAAATGGTGGCGGGTGGTGATGTTTACGTCATAGGTGAAGGTACGAGCGCTAGTTGGACAAACCAGTCTGAAAGAAACGCCGCCCCTGAACCCTATGCAAGTGGGTTGGCCCTATCTCCAATTACCGGAAATGTAACAATTCGATCAAGAATTCAGCTTTTCGGCTCGATTGCCTACTCGGGAACCCGTCGCCTAACATCCAA
>NZ_RZMW01000012.1 GCF_003992625.1 Pelagibacterium lentulum
CTGTTGATTTCCATTGAGAAGTGACCCGGTTTTTTCACCGAGAATTGACCCGCTTCATTGATATGATTTGGGTTCGGTCACGTGGTCAAGTTCGGTGTTTTCTCCTTTTTGGTTTTGTCGGTTTTCGCCGAGCTGTTTTTGAACCGGAAGCTGTCATTGCCGGTTTCGAGGATGTGGCAATGATGGGTGAGCCTGTCGAGCAATGCCGTTGTCATTTTGGGATCCCCGAACACGCTGGCCCATTCGGCAAAGCTCAGATTGGTGGTGATGATGACGCTGGTGCGCTCGTAAAGCCTTGAGAGCAGATGGAAGAGCAAGGCGCCTCCAGACGCGCTGAACGGCAGGTATCCGAGCTCATCGAGAATGACCAGGTCGGAATGAATGAGCCTGTTGGCGATCTGACCGGCCTTGCCCTGGGCTTTTTCCTGTTCGAGCGCATTGACCAGCTCAACGGTTGAGAAGAAGCGCACCCGTTTGCGATGATGCTCGATGGCTTGAATGCCCAGGGCCGTTGCGATGTGGGTCTTGCCTGTTCCCGGACCACCCAGGAGGACGACGTTGTCGGCTTTCTCGATGAAGGCGCCGATATGGAGCTGACGCACCAGAGCTTCATTGACCTCGCTGCTGGTAAACTCAAAGCCCGAGAGATCCTTATAGGTGGGAAAGCGGGCGACCTTGAGCTGATAGGCGATCGACTTCGTCTCGCGTTCGGCCATCTCAGCCTTGAGCAATTGCGAGAGGATGGGCACAGCCGCCTCAAAGGCTGGAGAACCCTGCTCGGTGAGTTCACTGACCGCCTGAGCCATGCCTGCCATTTTAAGGCTCTTGAGCATGATGACCAGAGCTGCACTTGCCGGATCATGACGCATGGCGCACCTCCCGATCAGTGCGAAGGGTGTCGTAGCGTTCGACATTGGCCTGCGGCTCCTTGCTCAGGGCAAGCGCCTGCGGCGCCTGGACCGGAGGAACGGTTCCCGGTTTGGCATCGATGAGCCTGTGCAGCAGATTGAGAATATGGGTCTTTGTGGGCACCCCGGCGTCGAGCGCCATCTCGACAGCTGCGAGCACTGCCTGTTCATCATGATGAAGAACGAGGGCCAGAATCTCGACCATCTCCCGATCACCACCGGGTTTGCCCAAAAGATGGGTCTGGAGGTGACGGAACGCTGCCGGCAGTTCGGCAAAGGGTGCACCATTGCGCAATGCACCGGGCTTGCGCTGGATCACGGCCAGGTAATGACGCCAATCATAAACAGTTTGCCCGGCCCCATGATGCCGCTCGATGATCCGCGTGTGCTCGCAAACAATTTGCCCTTCGGCGACAACAACGATGCGGTCTGGATAGACCCTGACGCTGACGGGTCTGTTGGCAAACGAGGCGGGTACGCTATAGCGCACGCGCTCGAGGTGAACCAGGCAGGTGGGCGAGACGCGCTTGGTGTGCTCAACAAACCCATCGAAGGCCCGCGGCACGGCCATCAGATATTGGGCTTCAACCCTCCATGCATCGGCAACCGTTCCCGGTTCGGTGCCATGAGCCATCTCTTCCCATAGGGCCACGCAGCGCTGCTCGAGCCAGAGGTTCAACTCATTGAGCGAGTTTGCACGCGGCAGGGGTTGGAAGAGCCGGTGACGAACATCCTGCACGTTCTTTTCCACCATTCCC
Source organism: Pelagibacterium lentulum (assembly GCF_003992625.1). Classification (GTDB taxonomy): domain Bacteria; phylum Pseudomonadota; class Alphaproteobacteria; order Rhizobiales; family Devosiaceae; genus Pelagibacterium; species Pelagibacterium lentulum. Next base: position 1,667 of record NZ_RZMW01000012.1, read on the forward strand.
TTTTCCCAGCCGGCTGCGGGATTGCAGAACTCGGGCTCGAACAGAAAGTGGCTAGCCATGGCCGAGAACCGGGCATTGACCTGACGCACCTTGCCGCGCCCGACCTTGTCGACCGCACTTCGCATATTGTCGTAGATCCCCCGACGCGGAACGCCACCAAAAGCCTTGAAGGCCTGGTTATGGGCATCAAACAGCATCTCGTGGGTCTGGAGCACATAGGCTCTCACGACAAAGGCTCGGCTGTAGCAGAGCTTGGTGTGGGCCACCTGAAGCTTGATGCGCTCCCCTCCAATCTGCGCCCAGTCCTCGCTCCAGTCGAACTGGAAGGCCTCTCCGGGATCAAAGGCCAGAGGAACGAACACGCCCCTTCCGGTCGTGTTCTGTTCGCGCAGGCGCTCCTCTTTCCAACGGCGGGCAAAGGCTGCCACACGGCCGTAAGAGCCATCGAAGCCCAAAGCCACGAGATCAGCGTGGATCTGCTTGATGGTGCGCTTCTGTTTGCGCGGCTTGCGGCTCTCAGACCGCAGCCAAGCGGAAAGCTTCTCGGCGAAAAGATCGATCTTGCTCGGTCGATCGGGAACACGAAACTTCGGCTCGACAGCCTCAGCCCTGAGGTATTTGCGGATGGTATTCCGGGACAAACCCGTGCGCCGTGCAATCTCCCGGATCGATAGGCCGTCTCGGAAATGCCAGCGCCGGATAACGCTCAAAAACGCCATGTCCAACACTCCATAAACTCCCGCCCAAAACGAGCAGGATAGCGTTCAAACATGGGTCAGTTCTCAGTGAAAATACCCCCCAAAACCGGGTCACTTCTCAGTGGAAATCAACAGGCGACAGGGATGGAACGGGCGCACGCAGCGGAGGTGCTGCTACGGACAGCTATTCCGCAGGCTAGAATCGCGCGTGTTTGGCCAGGTATTAGGGTAGCCCGGCCGAGTCTAACATCCGCTTCTCGCAGTTGACGCCCAGAAGCTGCCCGTCCGCGTTCAGCCCCGAACACGCCATTCGGCGACCGGCTTGGCGACGGCGGCTCTGCCCCAAGCGTCGGCTTGCCACTACGTCTGAGGCGATCTGAGGACCCTGTCGCTCATGGTCAATCCCCATGGCGCTCGATGCGTGACAAAAGAATCACTTCCAGGACGACAGCCGCCCGATCTGGCGTCCCCTCTGGGCCGGGCTGTTGGCGGAGCTGAAGCCCCAAATGGGTCTTCACCCATTCGGGCGGCCATCCCTGACGGGGGGAAGGAAATGGGGGGCACATTCGAGACGGCCATCCCCAACACTTAAGCACATCGTCGACCAGATAAGCGTCGCAGCCGTCCAGTGAGGCGCCGTGCCGCTTGCGTGCTGCAACGCGCAAGGGAAGCTGACGCCGCGGCGGTCGCTTCATTGTCGACCGGCACAATTGCCGGATTGACCCCCGCGCCCTTGCCCGCCTTGCTCTTCGCGGCCTCCGGTGTCCGCCCCCGAATGATCGGGAGCGGGAATCGGATAAGAGGAGCACGAGAGGTGCTGGCACGAAGAATGGAAAAAGCAGATCTGGAAGAGTTGAGGGGGAAGGTGCCCTGTAACGCCGTGCTGGAAGAGGCGGGGTTCGCGCTCGACCTCAAGGAAAGCACGCGCAAGGCGATCAAATATCGCCGCGAGAGCGAAATTATCATCGTCATCCATGAGGGGAAGGGCTGGTTCGACCCGCTCGGCGAGGGCAAGGGCGACGTGTTCAGCCTTGTCGAACACCTGCAGGGCGTGCGCTTCGTGGACGCCATGTACGAGGTTGCCAGCCTGGTCGGCTTCGTGCCTTCGGAACCGGTCTGGAAGCGGGATTCCAATGATCGCACGCCGGACCTGTCTATCCCCGAACGCTGGTCGTCCCGCCGCAAACCCTGGCGGGGTTCTGCAACCTGGCGCTATCTGCGCGACGCGCGCGGTCTGCCCGAGCGCATCATCCGCATGGCGATCTCCACCAATTTGCTGCGGGAAGGTCCCCATGGCAGCATGTGGGCCGCTCATACCGATATCGACGGCGCCGTCACCGGCTGGGAGGAACGCGGACCCGATTGGCGCGGCTTTGCCTCGGGCGGGGCCAAGGTGCTGTTCCGCCTTGGCCAGCGGGACGCCCTTCGCCTTTGCGTAACCGAAGCGGCGATCGACGCTATGAGTCTTGCCGCAATCGAGGGCATGCGGGAGGGCAGCCTCTATCTCAGCGCCGGGGGTGGTTGGTCGCCGGCCACGTCCGATGCCCTCCGTCTGCTCGCCGCCCGGCCGGGAACGCAGCTTGTCGCGGCGACAGACGCCAACAGCCAGGGCGAAGTGTTCGCCGAACGCCTTCGTGAGATCGCCGAAGAGGTCGACTGCGACTGGTTCCGACTGACGCCGCCAGCCGAGGACTGGAACGATGCGCTGCGCGAGCAGGTGAGGGAAAAAGAGAAGAGGGAGGAGGGAAAAGGCCTGCCGCATGCCCGCCGGCCGCGTCAAGGGTGAAGCTTCGCCCGGCTGACGCCGGCCCTTGACCCGCCCGGACGGAGAGGCGGCCGGGGTGGAGGGGTCATCGAAGGGCTGAAAGATGATGGTGATCCACGAGGGATGAACCGCGCTCCGGCCCGACAAGGCCAAAGGAGCCGCCAATGACCGTCTCTCCGATCCGCAAAATCTATCAGGGCGTCGCCGACCGCCGGCAGATGTTCCGCCTCTTTGATCGCCATGCGCAACGGCCGAACCGTTGGGATGGCGATGACGGCGCGCTCTATTGCGGCGAATGGTTCGAGATCGCCCCGCCTGAGCACGATTACATGCTGGAGATCTTGCCGCCGCTCTGGATGCGCGGGGAAATGTTCGCCCTGCGCGAGTTCCTTACCGCCTCGATCACCAGCATCTTCTATACGCTCAGGATCGACGGTCGCACGCGGCATTTCCACGGCTATTGCGATCTGTTGCAGGCCCGGTCCCCGGTCGAGATGCGCAACGCCATCGTCGAACGCGAAAGCTGGCCGGTAAAGGCAATGACGCATCAGGAGCGGCTCGAACACATCTGGAGTGCGACCCATGACGACTATCGTGGCTATGCCGGCGAGCGCTGGATGCCCGAGCATCGCGGCAAGCGCACCGTCCTTGTCTATGGCCGGCGTGCCGGCACAGCGCTGAAGCTGCTGGAGGACCTCACCGAGGACGAAATCCAGGCCAAGCTGCCGGTGCATCTGCGGCACCTGCCCAACAGACAAGCGGCGTGAGGTGCGAGGAGATGTTCACCTTTCCCATCCTCGGCGTTCGCAAGGTCATCGAACGCGGAATCAAAGATGCCGCCGCCAATGGCGGGTTCCGCAATCCCTATTACGGCACCCGCCCAGGCGAGGGCGAAAAGCCCGGCCTGTGGCTGGTCGGGGACCAGGGCGTCTACATCATGTCCAATGGCAAGCTTGGCGAGGGGCAGAAGGCCCTCGTCATCTATTCCGCAGAGTGCCACCCCGCCGGTAACCCGGATTGGTGGGACTACAAGCGCCGCTGGTTCGGGGGCGATGACGGCATCGAATTCATCGAGGCCGACCAGCTCATCCCGGACTTCGACCGCAATTTCCGCGCGACACACCTGCAGGTGTGGCTCAGCGAGACCGAGATCAGGTTCTCGCTGATCACCCGCTGACCTTCCCCAAAAAGAAATGCGCTGCCGTCGCCAGCCGACCCGATCGGCTGGGCGCTTTCGCACGCATTCGCACATGGAGAAATCCCAATGTCCCACGACGATCCCTTCACGCTCTCGCCTTTGGGCAACACCTCGCTCTCGCCTGGCCTCGGTCTTGGCGTCACGGCGTTCGGCGGAGATATTTCCGCCGACGACATCGATGACGACCCGCCGACGGCCGCACCGGCGCCGAAGACGACATCGACGGTACGGCTAGCCGCGACATCGGCTCCAGGCGTCAATCTCTATCTCTCCGGCAGCCGCACCCTCGCGAAGGGCTGGAAGGGCCGAGCGAAGGACAATCTCACGGCTATTCGCCTCGCAGCCGAGATCGAGGCGCAGGACCGTCCGGCGACGGCGGACGAACAGGCGCAATTGATCCGGTTCACCGGATTCGGGGCCTCGGACCTTGCCAATTGTGTCTTCCGTCGACCCGGCGAGAACGCCTTCCGCGACGGCTGGAACGAGATCGGCATCAATCTCGAAGAGGCTGTCTCCGGAGCTGAGTATGCGTCGCTCGCGCGCTGTACGCAGTATGCGCATTTCACACCGGAATACATCGTCCGGGCGATCTGGTCCGCCCTCGCGCGGCTCGGCTGGCGCGGGGGCAGGGTGCTGGAACCCGGCATTGGCACAGGCCTGTTCCCGGCGCTGATGCCGGAAACCTTCCGGGACGCTGTCCATGTCACCGGCGTCGAGCTCGATCCCGTGACAGCCCGTATCGTCCGGCTGTTGCAACCGCGGGCCCGCATCGTCAACGCCGATTTTGCCCGCAGCGATCTGCCGGCCAACTTCGACCTCGCCATCGGCAATCCACCCTTCTCCGACCGCACCGTGCGCTCCGACCGAGCCTATCGATCGATGGGGCTGCGCCTCCACGACTACTTCATCGCCCGGTCGATCGACCTGTTGAAGCCGGGCGGGCTGGCGGCCTTCGTCACCAGCTCCGGCACTCTTGACAAGGCGGACAGCACCGCGCGCGAGCACATCGCCAAATCAGCCGATCTCGTTGCGGCCATCCGACTGCCCGAAGGCAGTTTCCGGGCGGATGCCGGCACCGACGTCGTTGTCGACATCCTCTTCTTCCGGAAGCGAAAGCCGGACGAGCCGATAGGCGACTTGTCCTGGCTCGACCTCGATGAGGTTCGTCCCGCCGATGGGGAGGAGCCCGCGATCCGGGTGAACCGCTGGTTCGCGCGCCATCCCGATTTCGTGCTCGGCACCCATGCCACCACGTCGGGGCCGTTCGGGGAAGCCTATACGTGCCTTCCGCGACCCGATGTCGATCTGGAGCAGGCGCTCGACGCCGCGATCTCCCTCCTGCCGGAAGCGATCTACGACGGCAAGCCGGAAGAGGTCGATCTCGATGCTGACCATGATGCCGATCGGCCGAGCAGTGAGGTTCCCGAGAGCGGTTCGGTTCGTGAGGGCAGCTTCTTTGTGGCCAGGAACACTGCCCTCATGCAGATGATCGACGGTGTTCCCGTCGCCCTTGTGATCCGCAAGGGCCGGGGTCATGAGGGGATTTCCGACAAGCACGCCCGGATCATCAGAAAACTGATCCCGATCCGTGAGGCCGTGCGCGAGGTCCTCAACGCCCAGGAGTTCGACAAGCCCTGGAAGCCGGCGCAGATCAAGCTGCGTATCGCCTGGTCGAACTTCGTGCGTGAGTTCGGCCCTATCAACTTTACCACGGTCTCTGTCTCGGAAGATGCCGAAACCGGCGAGGTTCGCGAAACCCATCGCCGGCCGAATCTGCAACCTTTTCTGGATGACCCGGATTGCTGGCTGGTTGCCTCGATAGAGGATTATGACCTCGAGACCAATACAGCCAAGCCCGGCCCGATCTTTTCCGACCGGGTCATCGCGCCGCCCTCGGCGCCGGTCATCACCTCCGCGGCGGATGCTTTGGCTGTGGTGCTCAACGAGCGCGGCCATGTCGATGTCGATCACATTGCAGAGCTGCTGCATGCCGATGTGGACACCTGTATTGCCGAACTTGGCGACGCCATCTTCCGCGATCCCGAAACCGGGTCATGGCAGACGGCCGATGCCTATCTTTCCGGCCAAGTCCGCGACAAGCTCAAGGCGGCCGAAGCTGCCGCGGCACTCGATCCGGCCTTCGAACGCAATGTCCGGGCCCTTGTCGAGGTCCAGCCCGCCGACCTTGGACCTTCCGATATCACCGCCCGTCTCGGCGCACCGTGGATACCGGCCGCCGACGTCGTTGCCTTCGTCAAGGAGACGATGGGTGCGGAAATCAGGATTCACCACATGCCGGAACTGGCGTCATGGACCGTGCAGGCAAGGCAGTTGGGCTGGATGGCCGCCGGCACATCGGAATGGGGCACCGAGCGCCGCCATGCCGGCGAGCTGATTGCCGATGCCCTCAACAGCCGGGTGCCGCAGATCTTCGACACCATCAAGGACGGTGACAGCGAGAGACGGGTGCTCAATGTCGTCGACACCGAGGCGGCCAAGGAGAAGCTTCAAAAGATCAAGACCGCCTTCCAGAGCTGGATCTGGTCCGACCCCGATCGCACCGACCGGCTTGCGCGGGTCTACAACGATAGGTTCAACAACATTGCCCCGCGAAAATTCAACGGGGATCACCTGCAGCTTCCGGGCGCCTCTGGCGCCTTTTCTCTTTATGGGCACCAGAAGCGCGGCATCTGGCGCATCGTCTCGGCGGGCTCCACCTACCTCGCCCATGCCGTCGGTGCCGGCAAGACCATGACCATGGCGGCGGCCGTGATGGAGCAGAAGCGCTTGGGGCTGATCGCCAAGGCGATGATGGTTGTGCCTGGACACTGTCTGGCGCAGGCGGCGCGCGAGTTTCTGGCGCTCTATCCGACGGCCCGCATCCTCGTCGCCGACGAGACCAACTTCACCAAGGACAAGCGACACGGATTCCTGTCGCGGGCGGCGACGGCCAAGTGGGACGCCATCATCATCACCCATTCGGCCTTCCGATTCATCGACGTACCTTCTGCCTTCGAGCAGCAGATGGTCCACGATGAGCTGGAGCTCTACGAGAGCCTGCTCACCAAGGTCGACAGCGACGACCGCGTGTCGCGCAAGCGGCTCGAGCGGCTGAAGGAGGGTCTGAAAGAACGGCTGGAGTCGCTGGCGACCCGCAAGGACGATCTTTTGACCATCTCCGAGCTCGGCATCGACCAGATCATCGTCGACGAGGCCCAGGAGTTCAGGAAGCTTTCCTTCGCCACCAATATGAGCACCCTCAAGGGCGTCGATCCGAACGGCTCGCAGCGGGCGTGGGACCTCTACGTGAAATCGCGCTTCGTCGAGACGAAGAACGCAGGCCGCGCACTCGTGCTGGCCTCGGGCACGCCGATCACCAATACGCTGGGCGAGATGTTCTCGGTGCAGCGGTATCTCGGCCATGCAGCACTCGCGGAGCGCGGCCTGCACGAGTTCGACGCCTGGGCGAGCACGTTCGGCGATGTCACCACCGAGCTCGAGCTGCAGCCTAGCGGCAAATACAAGCCGGTGACGCGGTTCGCGACCTTCGTCAACGTGCCTGAACTCATCGCCATGTTCCGCTCCTTCGCGGATGTGGTGATGCCCGAGGACCTGCGAGACTATGTGAAGGTCCCCGCGCTCTCGACGGGCGCACGCCAGATCAGGACGTCAAAACCGTCCGCCGCCTTCAAGCGCTACCAGATGGTGCTCGATGCCCGCATCAAGGCCATCGAGGAACGTGACCGTCCACCCGAGCCCGGCGATGACATCCTGCTCTCGGTCATCACCGATGGCCGTCATGCGGCAATCGATCTGCGGCTGGTCGATCCCGACAATGACCATGAGCCGGACAACAAGCTCAACGACCTGATCGCCAATGCCTACCGCATCTGGACGGAAACGGCCGAGAGCACCTATACCCGCTCCGACGGCAAGCCGTTCGAGTTGACCGGCGCCGCCCAGATGATCTTCTCCGATCTCGGCACCATCAGTGTCGAAAAGAGCCGTGGCTTCTCGGCCTATCGCTGGATCAGGGATGAACTGGTCCGTATGGGCGTTCCGGCGACGGAAATCGCCTTCATGCAGGATTTCAAGAAGTCGGAGGCCAAGCAGCGGCTCTTCGGCGATGTCCGCGCCGGCAAGGTCCGCTTCCTGATCGGGTCCTCCGACACGATGGGCACCGGCGTCAACGCCCAACTCCGGCTCAAGGCACTGCATCATCTCGATGTGCCCTGGCTGCCCTCGCAGATCGAGCAGCGGGAAGGCCGCATTCTGCGGCAGGGCAACCAGCACGATGTCGTCGACATTTTTGCCTATGCCACCGAGGGCTCGATGGACGCACAGATGTGGCAGAACAACGAGCGCAAGGCCCGGTTCATTGCCGCGGCGCTTTCTGGGGACACGTCAATCCGCCGCCTTGAGGATCTGGGTGAGGGCCAGGCCAACCAGTTCGCCATGGCCAAGGCGATTGCGAGCGGAGATCCACGCTTGATGCAGAAGGCGGGTCTGGAGGCCGATATCGCCCGTCTCGAGCGCCTCCGGGCGGCGCATCAGGACGATCAGTTTGCCATTCGCCGACAGATCCGCGACGCCGAACGGGACATCGAACATGCGACACGGCGCATCGGCGAGATCGGGCAGGATATCGAGCGGCTGGTGCCGACGACGGGCGAATCGTTCCAAATGGTGGTCGGCAATGAGTCGTTCACCGAGCGCAAACCCGCCGGTCGGGCGCTGATGAAGGAAATTCTCACCCTCGTGCAGCTCCAGCAGGAGGGTGATGCTGTCATCGCCTCGCTTGGCGGCTTCGACCTCGAATATGCCGGTGAGCGTTTCGGCAAGGATGGCTATCGCTACACCACCATGCTGATGCGCACCGGCGCCGATTACGAGATCGAACTCCCGGTGACCACGACGCCACTCGGCGCCATCTCCCGCCTCGAGCATGCGCTCGATGGTTTCGCAAGCGAGCAGGACCGGTATCGCCGGAAGCTGGCCGACGCCGAGCTGCGCCTCTCCACCTATCGCTCCCGGCTGGGTGGCCAATTCGCCTTCGCCGACGAACTGGCGGCCAAGCGCCTGGAACTGACCGGGATCGAGACGTCACTCTCGGCTGATGGCGAGCGAATATATGCCATCGACCAGCAACGAGCGGCGTGACCGGCTTGGCCCCCACCAGTCAAGACCGCAGGGCATTGACTGGTGGGGCCATTGCGCTACCCTCGTGCGGTCCGAGCTAATGACGGCGCCGGACATTGATTGAAGCCGTCCTGATAACCGGCGATCGGGTTTGCCCGAAACGCCGAAGATAAAAAGAAACAGCACCAGCCAATGCTGGCCGCGCTGCGCACCGATTTCCATCAAAGAGAACAATCTGGCTGCTGCCAACATGGCGGTCGCCTCAACCCATATGGAGATTCCATGCGGTACGCATTGGTACGAGACGAACGGCGCGAAGCCGAACCCGGCCTTTCCGGTACCTGTCCCGGCTGCGGGCAGGCGATGATCCCGAAATGCGGTGATTATCGTGTTCATCATTGGGCGCATCGGGGTGCCCGAAACTGCGATTCCTGGTGGGAGCCGGAAACGCCGTGGCACCGGAACTGGAAAATGCGGTTCCCCAAAGACTGGCAGGAGGTCCTCCTGCGCGCGAGCTCAGGCGAGAAACACATCGCCGATGTGCGGACAGAGCATGGACTCGTACTTGAGTTCCAGCACTCGCATATTCGTCCTGACGAGCGCCGCGCGCGCGAGGCGTTCTATCCAAATCTGGCGTGGATCGTTGATGCCACGCGCAGAAAGCGCGATCGTCCGCGCTTCGAGGAAGGCCGGCGATCACTCCGGCTCACAGCGTGGCAAGGCATCTATACAACGCCCTTTCCCGACGGGTGTTTCGCGCAAGACTGGCTCGACAGTCGTGCTCCCGTCTTCTTCGATTTTTCGGGAACGGAGCCATCCGGTCCCCGCGCTCCCGCCGACCGAGAGGTCCTGTGGGGATTGCTGCCCGGCCGCGCGGCGGGCAACGCGGTAGTGATCGCGATGCCTCGCAGGCAATTGGTCCAGGCCGCGCATCGGCGGCCGCAGATCCTCGCCTCCCGAAGAATCGTCGAGACAATTGATGCGTTGTTCCGCGCCCAGGCAAGGCTCGACGCACGCCGCGTCGCGGTCAGATCGTCATGGCGCTTTCGTGGATCGGGTCCACGACGGCGGAGGGCGCGGTTCTAGACCCAGGAGGGGAGGCGGGAAGAAGCAAGAGAGGGAAAGATGGCCCGCTCGCAGATCGGGCAAGCCGCTGACGCTGGCGCTCAATCGCGGCAAACGCGATCCCGGCCCGTCGTCCTCTCGCAGGGCTCACGAGCCCCGCTGGTCCGGCCGGGCAGGGATGCTCGGCCGCAATTGCACCGGCCCGCCCCCTCCGCTGGCCGGGGGAAGTCTTGGAGAAAAAGACGAGACAGGGACCGGCGTGGTGCCGGTTCCCGACCCCGAACAGGAGCATCCCTCATGGAAATCAAGCTGGTCGATCCGCGTTCGCTCGTGGAAAACCCCGACAGAGCCCGCCGTTCGAAGTCGAACCCGCAGTCCGACGCGCTGCTGTTGGCAACGATCAAGGCTGTCGGCATCGTGCAGCCGCCAGTCGTGGCGCCGCAGGCCGATGGCGGTAATGGTTATCTCATCCAGTCCGGCCATCGGCGCGTCAAGCAGGCGATCGCGGCGGGTCTTGAGGAGATCGCGGTTCTTGTCGGCGAGGCGGCCGAGGATGGCGGCGCCATGCGCTCGATGGTCGAGAACATTGCCCGCGAGAACCTCAACCCCGTCGATCAGTGGCGCGCCATCGAGCGGCTGGTTGCGCTCGGCTGGACCGAGGAGGCGATCGCCGTCGCATTGGCTCTGCCCGTGCGCCAGATCAGGAAGCTGCGCCTGCTCGCCAACGTGCTGCCGGCCATGCTCGATCATATGGCCAAGGGCGATATGCCGAACGAGCAGCAGCTGCGCACCATCGCTGCCGCCTCGCTCGAGGAGCAGAAGGAAGTCTGGAAGGCGCACAAGCCTTCCAAGGGCGATCCCCAAATCTCCTGGTGGAGCCTCGCCAATGGCCTTGCCAAGACCCGCATGTATGCGCGCGATGCCAGCTTTGGCGACGATCTTGCTGCGGCCTACGGCATCGCCTGGGTCGAAGATTTGTTCAGGCCCGCCGACGAGGACAGTCGCTACACCACGGATGTCGAGGCCTTTCTCGGCGCCCAGCAGGAATGGATGACGCAGAACCTGCCGAAAAAGGGCATCATCACCGAAGCCAACACTTGGGGCCACCCGGAACTGCCCAAGAAGGCGGAGCGGGTCTATGGCAAGCCGGCAAAATCCGACCACGCGGCCATGTATCTGGACCGGGACGGCAAGGTGCAGACGGTCCACTACCGCATGCCCGAAGACAGGAAGAAGGCCAAGGGCAAGGGCCGATCACCGGAGGCTGTCGATGAACCCGTTGTGGTGTCCAAGCCCCGTCCCGATGTCACGCGCTTGGGGCTAGACATGATCGGCGATCTGCGCACCGATGCCCTGCATGAGGCGCTGTCGCGGGCGCCGATCGAGGACGACACGCTGATGGCGCTGCTCGTCCTGGCGTTTGCCGGCCAGAATGTGCGCGTCGATTCCGGCGCCGGCGGCGATTTCCGGTTCGGGAACCGCTTTGGCCGGCATGCGGCGGCACTGTTCGATTCCGATGGCAAGCTCGCCTTCGACATGGACACGCTGCGCATTGCCATCCGTGGCGTGCTGATCGATGTGCTCTCGTGCCGGGAGAATATCAGCAAGTCGGGGATTCTGGCGCTTGTCGCCGGCGAGGTCGTCGGTGCGGACGGGTTCCTCGCCAATATGGGCACCGAGGAGTTCCTCTCCTGCCTGTCACGCCCGGCGCTGGAAGCCTCGTGCGAAGGCACGTCCGTTCTGCCGCGGCAGCGGGTCAAGGACACCCGCGCGGCTCTGGTCGAGCATTTCAAGGAGGGGCATTTCGTACATCCGTCGGCGCTCTTTGCGCCAGACGCGACCGCACTCGGCCAATGGCTCACCGACCATAGCGTCAACGATGACGAAGACGGCGGGGACGGCTCGTTGCCCGATCAGGACGAGGCCGGCGGCGATGTGTCCGTCGAGCCGATGCACGACCACGTCGAACCGGCCTCCGAGGCCGTCGCCACACGCGACCCCGATGAGGAAGGCGACGAAGACTACTCCGAGGGTTTTCGCGAAGCCGCCGAGTAACGGCTCTCCTTTTCCCTTTCGAATGCCCTTCTCCGCCGCCGGTCGTCCCGGCGGCGGTTTCGTTTCCACCATCACGAACAGGAGGACAAGATGTCCGCACTCACCATTTTCGACGACGCCCCGATCGGCTCCATCATTGCCTGGTCTGACGGCACACCACGCCCGCCGGAGCGACACCGCAAGAAGCTCTCGGCCTGGCGGAACAACAACAGCCAGGGCCGGCTGATCCGCAAACAGGGCGAGCAGGGCAATGGCACTATTGCGCTCGCTGCCTGCTTCACCCTGCATGAAGCGGATTTTGGCGCGGGCGGGGTGATCGCCATCCGTGTGCATCGCACCTTCTCGGTGGAGTCGGATCTGCAGTTCGCAATCGTCGAGCGGCCCACCGTGGGTTCGGTGCGCGTGTTCGACCGGGCCGGGGACAATGCAGAACTCGTCCATCTGGCCCCGCATCGCGCGGCGGCAGAGGAATGGCTGTCCCGGCACGGTTATCCGAATGCGGTCCTCGACGAGGCAACGGCCGATGAGGTTGCGGCCGATGAAGTTGAGGGAAGGACAGCAGCATGAGCGCTCACTCTTGTGCTGCAGGCACCACACACACCACCCCCGGCACGCCGGGGGTTTTGTTTGGCCGCAGCGCCGACGGCATGCTGGTGGCGTTGATCGGCGATCATGCCTTCGCCATGGCGCCGGCGCGTGATGGCCGCCACTATCTCGTTACCGGCTGGCGCATCCGTCGCCCGATGACCGAATGGACCCGTGACGATTTCTACGGTCATTCCGGTGAACTCGCCGACGAAGATGCCTTCCGTGCCAAGGTGCTCGAACAGGCCGAGCACACCCAAGAGAAGGCTGCACTCGGGCGCCGGGATATTCGTTCCTCGGCACATACGCCGTGGGGGTCGTCGCAGGGCGCCACCGTCTTTGCCGAAGGCGTGATCTGCCATTCAACCGCCGGTCACGGTGGTTTCCACCTCTCGGTAGAGCGCAATGCCAAAGTCCATCCGTTGCTGCGCGCGGCGGATGGCTTTTACGAAGAGGACGCGTGCTGGTCGATCGTCGCCATCACCTTCCCGCATCTGTTCACTGCCTTCGAGCGGCGCTGTGCGGAACGCACCATCAAGGACGGCTTTCCCGATGCGTGGGAGTCGATCACCGGTACCGTGCTCCAACCTGGGGAATCCCGAAGGAAGGACGAATTGGCCTTCTACCGGAACCATGCCAGCGATTGGATCGTCATATCCGCCATCCGGTCCGATCACCATCCGGGCTTCACAGAAGTCGTTGCAACGCGGGGCGGCAAGCGCGAGCGCGGCGCGGACGAACGGCGATTCCTTGTTCCGTCCGGCGAGTACCGTGTCGGCCGCTTCGGTTTCATCGTCGATGAATCGCGGCACCGGCCCTATGACGGCCCATCCAGCTTCATCGGATGGCAGGGGAGGGGGAAGTGAGTATCCGCCCCGATATCGAAGGCCAGCTCTTCCGCATGGAGGAAGCCCGTCGCCAGACCCAGCGTCAACTCGACATCATCGATCTTCAGATTATCCGCCGCATGACGGCATTGATCCCCAGGCTCCAACCGAAGCGGACGGCCTATCGATGTGGGAAGGCGCCTGATCCGGAGGCCTTCCTTGAACGCTATCGGTCGCATCTGGCAGCGCTCACCGCCGAGCGGCAGCCCGAGATCGACGCCCTGTCGCGCAAGCTCGCGCGGCAGGACCGGGCGATTGCCGCTCTGCGCGCGCGGCAGCACCTTCACCACGAGCGCGCCGCCTGATCGCAGGCCGCACTCAGCGTTTACGGACGAACTCCGTGCGCAGTACAAGGCCCTTGATGGTGTCGTGCCGGCAATCGATTTCCTCGGGATTGTCGGTAAGGCGGATCGCGCGAATGACCGTGCCCTGCTTCAGGGTTTGTCCGGCGCCCTTGACCTTGAGGTCCTTGACCAGCACCACGGCGTCGCCATCGGCCAGCACAGTGCCGGAGGCGTCACGGACTTCACTCATTGCCGCGGCTTCAGCGGCAAGCTCCGCGGCCGGCCGCCATTCGCCCGTCACGTCGTCATAGACATAGTCATCATCATCGCTGCTCATGGATGCCGCTATCGCAGATGCGGATCTGCTTGCCAATCCTCATGTCACAGTTGAGGTTGAGGCAGGCCGGATCAGATCAGGGCGTGGTGCGGTCAAGCCGTCATCCGGGAGAACCGTGTGACGCGTGCGATCCTGTTCCCGGTCCTTTCCTGTTGCAGCCGGTCCGCTCACGCACCCGTGGCCGGTCATCCCCTCGGGTTCTGGAGCGGTCTAAACCGGCGGGCGTCGCCTTCAAGGCCGCGTTCCGCGCCGCGGTGCGGCCGGGCCCGCCGGTCTCGGCACGCCAGGCCCCGCGTCCTTCGCGAGGGCTATCGCCCTGCTGGTCCGCAAACCTGGCCTGCTCGCCCCTGGCGCCCCCGGACCCTGAAGCCGCCGCCGTCCCGCCGGTTTGTCGAGACCGCACCCGAAGGGAAGACCGGCACGGGGCCGGTCCGAGCCTTGGGCAAAGAAAAAGGACCACCCACATGACCAGAACCGCCCGCACCACCCGCTCTTCTTCCAAGGTCGTCCAGTTCCGCAAGGGCACGACCCTCGAAATGGTCCGGCTCGCCTGTCCCGACAGTGCGCAGGCCTCGCTGATCTCGGAAAGCTTCGGCCTTCCCGTCCTCGATAGCGACGGCATCCGTGAGCTGCATCAACGCCTGATCATCGAGACGGCGGACAGCCTCGGCGAGGGGCTGGGCGACCGGGCCATGCAGATCCATCTGCAGCGCATCGTCGGCGCCTATGTCGGTTCCGCCCATGGCGCCGGCCAGTTCTACTCGCGCGCGGTGAGCGAGGCCCGCGATGCCACGGCCAAGTCCGCCAACGACGCCCGCGACGAGGACCTCGACGGCCCGGTCGGCTTTGACAGCGCCGCCCAGCGCAAGCGCGAATTCGCGGCCGACATGGGCATTCAGGCCCATGCCCTTCGGATGGCTGCCGAGGGCGCCGTCGCAGCCTACGAGACCGTCGTCGGCGAAGGCTGGAAGCCTTTCGAGCGTGCCGTCGAGAACCCCGGCCAGACCGTCGACCGCAAGGCGGCCGAACTCCAGATGGCGGCTCTCGGATAGCGGATCGTCAGAGCGGAGCTTCGGCTCCGCTCTACTTCATATCCGCGTGGGGTATTGACCAAATGACGTAAATTACCTACTTTACGTGAAACGATGGAGTTGCCCAATGAAGCAGTTCACGTTCTCGGAAATGAACCGATCCTCCGGAGAAATCCTGGAGGCGGCCCTGATCGAGCCGGTCGTGCTGACCAAGCACGGCAAGGAAAAGCTCTACGTGCTTTCGGCGCGAGAATACCACCGGCTGCGCGGTGAACCCAGCCCCGCCAGGGCCTATTCCCTGCATGACGCGCCCGAGGAGGTCCACAACGAGCTCATGTCGGGGATAGACGCAATTCTCGAGAACAAGAAGCCCGATGTTTGAGCAGGGGGACGTCGCCGAGTTCTATTATCTCTGGCATCGAGAAGCACAACAGGGCGAGGAGTCCGGTCGTAAGCCTCGTCCCGTCTGCATCGTCATCAGAACGCCCGGCAATCCGGATGTCCTGTTCCTTTTTCCCTTCACCTCAAAACCACCCCTGCCCGGGCAGTTGACGTTGAGCGTACCCGAAACGGAATGCCGCCGCATCGGACTGGCCGCTCCCTGCTGGATCATCCTCGATGAATACAATCGCGTCGAGATGGACAAGGACTACGATTTCACTTCGACCGAGCCAATGGGATCGGTGAGCGCGGCCTTTCTCCGCGAGATCGCCGCAACCATCAAGCACGCGGCCCGAACCGCTCCCCTCAAGGCTGTCAAGCGCACTTGATATCGCCATCGGCGTCTCCCGCGACGGATCCGGTTCTCCAATTGGCGCTCCTGATGCGCAGCAGAGCGGGGCGCTGGTAAGCAGGTCTCGATGCAAGTGTCTCTGCGTCTCCAGTGGCGCGCATAGGGGGCTCCATGTCCCGAGGCGCTCCAATCCCGCTCTCATGCGATGGCGTCCTGGTCCGGCCCCGGATCTTCCACGATCAACCCATGAAGGGTCCGCTACGCAAAGCGTGCGGCCGCGCCGGCTTCGCCTCTGCGGTGATCGCGCCCGGGTGCCGGACCTTTGAGGAGCCATCGAGCGGGATTGGCCCGCTCCAACGATGGAGCCCTCAGATGTCGCACAACCTGGAACTCGCCCAGAAGCACGCCTGGAACCTCGCCCGCACCCTGATGACCACCGTCATCCTCTTCAAGTCCGACGACGAATACGGCGTCCTGCCGGCCGACGAGATCGAAGACGCCGAAGTCACGCCACTCTTCGAGTACGATCCTTTCGCCGGTGCGCGGTCGGTTCACTGAACCGGCCTCGCCCTTGATGCAGCCGGCATCTGCTGCACGCCGCGCCAGGCGGAGCGCCCCGGCGCCCGCCAATGCCCCCCTCATGGCCGCGCCTTCGAATGCGTATCGAACCGATGAGAGACAGTTTGTGGGTTCTGCCGCTCCACGCCCCCGTCCCGGACGACGCTCCTGCCGGGTCCGGTGTCGCGCGCAACGGCTTCGCCGTCCTTCACTGACGTTCCGGCCCGTAACGGGTGCGCCCGCCTCCTGATTCCCCCGGCTGACGGATCGTCGTGACGGGGCCGCGATCGGCGCGGCCTCCAGAATGGAGGTTCATGAAAATGAGCAGGAAAGACAAGCAGTCCCGCGTCGATCTTTACGCGAAGATCACCGACCGTATCGTCGCGGACCTGGATAAGGGCGTGCGCCCGTGGGTGAAGCCATGGAGTGTGGGCAACGGAACGGGCCGCATCACGCGCCCGCTACGCCACAACGGCCTGCCCTACCAGGGCATCAATACGCTGCTTTTGTGGTCGGAAACGGTGGCCCAGGGTTTCATGTCGCCGATCTGGATGACGTTCAAGCAATCCGTCGAGCTTGGCGGTCACGTCCGCAAGGGCGAAACGGGCACGACTGTCGTCTATGCCAGCCGCTTCACGCGCACCGAGGTTGACGCGCAGGGCGATGAAGTCGAGCGGGGCATCCCGTTCCTCAAGGCGTACACGGTCTTTTGTGCCGACCAGATCGAGGGTCTGCCCGCACATTATTATGCGGCGCCTGAGCCCGTCGCCGATCCTGTCCAGCGCATCGAGCATGCCGACCGCTTCTTCGACAACACCGGAGCGGTCGTTCGCTATGGCGGAGACAAGGCTTATTACGCGCCTTCGTCCGACCATGTGCAACTGCCGTCGCCGGAATTCTTCCGGGATGCCGCTTCTTTTGTCGCCATCAGAGCGCACGAAACCCTGCATTGGACAGCCGCTCCCCACCGGCTGAACAGGGATCTCAGCCGCTACCATAAGGACGCCACAGACCGCGCGCGCGAAGAATTGCTCGTGGAACTCGGTGCCGCCATGCTGTGCGCGGACCTCGACATCGTTCCCGAGCTTGAGCCGAGGCCCGATCACGCCGCCTATGTCCAGAGTTGGGCGCAGGTTCTTGGCTCGGACAAGCGCGCAATCTTCCAGGCCGCGGCCCATGCGCAGCGCGCGGTCAATTACCTCCACGACCTCCAGCCGCAGGCGGAAGAATTGGGGAGGGCGGCCTGATGCTGCACGCTCCTGTTGCACAAGGGGAGGGCACCCAGCCCTCCTCGATCCGCCTTCGCGTCCTCAGCCTGGGCGCAGGCGTCCAATCGACCACGCTCGCCCTGATGGCCGCGCATGGTCAATTCGGGCCGCTCGATTGCGCAATCTTTGCGGACACTGGCTGGGAGCCTCGCGCCGTCTACGATCATCTGGAATGGCTGATGTCGCCCAACGTCCTGCCGTTCCCGGTTCACATCGTCTCGGCAGGTAACATCCGCGAACAGCTTATCAATGCAGGGCAGGGCAATCGTTGGGCTTCAATCCCGGCCTTCGCCAAGACCGTGACACCGGCCGGTGCGGAGGTTCCCGTCCTCGACGAAGACAAGGAGGGCGAGCTGGTCGAGGTCGCCACGCGCCGAACGACATCCGAAACAGTTTCCATCGGCATGATCCGCCGCCAGTGCACGACCGAGTTCAAGATCGTGCCAATCCGTCGAAAGGTGCGCGAACTCGCGGGCCTGACACGCAAGCGCTCTCCTTCCTTCCCGGTCGTGGAGTCCTGGATCGGCATCTCGACAGATGAGATTGTTCGCGCAAAGCTCAGCTTCGAAGCATGGCAGGTCAAGCGCTTCCCGCTGATCGAAATGCGCATGAGCAGGCGGGACTGCCTCGCCTGGCTCCGACGGCACGACTATCCCGATCCGCCGAAAAGCGCCTGCATCGGATGCCCATTTCACTCCGACAGCCTTTGGCGATCCATGCGAGACAATGATGCGGAAGCATGGGGCAGATGCTGTCGAGGTGGACCGGGCGATACGAACAGGCGTTCGTGGTATTCGTGGCGAGATCTTTCTGCATCGCTCCGGCATTCCCTTGGATGAAGTCGATTTGTCGACAGCGGCCGACCATGGCCAGCTCGACCTCTGGGTGAACGAGTGCGAGGGCATGTGCGGTGTCTAGTTCTGTTCCCTCGCCATTTTCGGAAAGCAATCCGCGGTCCACGCGTCCCGAGGTTCGCAATCCTCTCCTTCGCCTGCCGACCGCACAACGCATCCGAGACTTGCCGGATCCGGTTCGGCAAAACCTGGCCCAGCTTCTCCGTGAGCTTGCCCACGACGCGCGTGGGCGTGCCGAGTCAAGCTGGCGAAGCAACAAGGCTCCGATGGCCGCCTATTGGAAGGCCGTCAGCGTCTATGCCATGCACCTGCACCGCATCATCCGCAGGTGAACACCTCGTGATGTTGTCGCACGCGTTGTCCGGTTTCACGGATGCCGGCTGCATGACGGCGCTGAGCTCGGGCGCCGACGGGCGCAAATCCCTGCCTTTGGTCTGATTGGGACCGAGATGTCTCGCTGGTCATCATTCGCGTTTTCGCGAGAGCCGGGTCCATCTGCGTCCTCGATGTGACGGGTCTGACCGAACGCCGATCCCGCTGCGCGGGCTCTCGATCTTGTCCCGGCAACGGCCTTGGCGACTTTCTTCCCCTGCCGGCTGCGCCGCCATTCCTCGCGGTATCCAAGAAAGTCTCCCCCGGCCGCCTTCCACTCTCGTTCCAGCCCCTTCGGGGTGCAGGTCGATCGCCCCCGGTCTGTCGACCGTCATCGAGGTCGCGATGGGCGCGGCCCGAGAAACACAGGAATGAGACACATGGCTACTATCGGCACCTTCACCTCCACGGGCAACGGCTTTACCGGCGCCATCAAGACCCTCAACCTCAACGTTAAGGCCAAGCTGGTCCGCGTCGAGAACCCCTCCGACAAGGGCCCGCACTTCCGCATCTTCGCGGGCGCCAATGTCGAGCTCGGAGCCGCCTGGCAGAAGACCTCCAACGAAGGCCGCGACTACTTGTCGGTCAAGCTGGACGATCCGAGCTTCCCCGCCCCGATCTACGCCACCCTGATCGAGGTGGAGGGCGAAGATGGCCTGCAGCTGATCTGGTCCCGGCCGAACCGGGACTGACCGGTACGGCGGCGGCCCCGCTCAGAAGCGGGGTCGCTTTGACTTATCGAGCGAGAGATCCCGGTCGATAGCCCCGCATCCTTTTGGTGCGAAGCAGTTTGAGGAAGAGGTCGACCGCCTTCATTTCATCGTCGAAAGAGTGTTGTACCGTCTGCCCGCGCGTTCCGATCCGTCCCCAGCGGCGGATGAGACAGGCCTGGCAGAATAGTGTGCGCTCAATCGACAAGGCGTAGAACCGGGCCAAGTTTCGGTCCCTGTCCCTGCGTTCGATATAGAGGCGGAAGTGCTGTGCGATCATGGCGGACACAATCGCGCTGGTAGGGTTCGTCGTCCAATGACAGTTTTGAATCGGCTGACTTGGAGCGATTCATTGTGGTGATGGGACGCATGATCCAAACTGTTGGCTCCGACGTATCGAAACTGAACGGGTTTTCGTGTTCCTCATCTGGCCGAGACATGTGTTTATCCATCTTCAAAGGTGGGGTGGACTAGGTCATCGCAAGCGCGGAGGGTCTCCTAGTCTATGGGAGTAGAGATCATGATGTCAGCAGCGGGTGATACGCCATCGTTTGGCAAGTCGAATTTGTCCAGTATAACAAAGAGATAGAAATGCAAACGATGACCCAGGAACCCGAAATCGTTGGGCGGGGAGCCGCGGAACAGGCGGTACGCGAACTCGCCCGTAAGCATAAGGTCAGCGTTTCGCGCAGCGGCCTGGATGATTGGGCGGACCAGATTACTCGTCTTGCTGATGACAATGTGACACTGGACGAAATCGAAGAACTGATCGTCGCTTTGCGCCGGGCCGGGGTGGCGGACGGCGTCGAACTTACACACTTGCATTCGCGCTATCTGGACGAGCGCGAAGCGCCTGATGATCGATCCTGTCGGTGACGTTGCATCCCGCTGAAAGCATACCGAGAAAGCCCCCAAGGTCCGGCTCTTCACCAAGAGCCCGCGCAGTCGCCGTGTCGAGATCGGCGGCATTTGGCAGCGCCTCAACCGGCATGAAGAGCCATACTACACGTTGACCATCAGCACCGGCCACTCGCGCCATTACGCCAATCTCGACCGCTACCCCGGTCAGGACGATGAAACCCTCTTCGCTGTCATAGCCAACGAATTTCCCAACGCCGAGCGCCGGTCCTGACGGACCGGCCCATCCTGCGGCCTTCGGGTCGCCGGGACTGGGCCGTGGTCAACAAAATGTGCTATGAAGATCGCGGATTTACGAGGATCAATCATGGCCGCAAAGACTGTATCCCGCTTCGCCTCCAGCGACCCTGAGGACGTTGCATGGCGTGTCGAGCAGATGCACGCCAACAACGCCATCGAGGGAATAGAACGGAATCTGGTTCTCAAGGCTTACGTCGAGAAGATGCAGCCCGCCGGATTGACGGTGGAGGAGAAAATTCAGCGGATCGTCGACTTCGATATCGAGGCTGGAGAAACCTGACTGTCAGCACCGGATTGTTCCGTTGCCGCAGGCCCCGAAGACTGGCCTTCGACAAGGAAATGTGCTAAGAATTTCGCAGATTTACGAGGATTTTGACAATGGCTGTCGCAGTCGCCAGGAAGCCTGTTTCCCCGATCTCCGAAACGGAGAAAGAGCGCCGTCGCAGGATCGTGCGTCGTGCATTCCGCTCGAACGCGATGGAAGGCCTTCGCCCGAATCCGGACTGTCAGCCGGTGTTCGACGCCTATATTGCTGGTGAGATCGAGTTTGATGAACTCGGTCCGAGGATCGACGCGATACTCGCATTGCGTTGATGTCATTCACACTACCGGACGGGCTGACCTTAAAGAACAAGCTCGGAGCCACAAACCACGACCAGCTCGAGCAACGGGAGCACCCTAAGCTCGCCCAGCGGTTGATCGAGCTCTACGAGGGGCATGGCCCGGAGCCGACATTCGACACGGCCCATTTGCAGGCGCTGCATAAGCATCTGTTTCAAGATGTGTATGAATGGGCCGGTCGCTTCCGCCACGAGAGCTTTATTTTTGCCGACGGTACGCGGGCATCCATGCCGGCGATGCACAAGATCGGCGGCAAGGATTTCGCGATTGGCAACGAGATCGACAGAGGCATGAAAAGCCTCATGTCAGGTCTTGAGTCTCGGAACTATCTTCGTGGGCTGGACCGTGAAACCTTCGCGCGTGAGGCGGCCGCAGCTTTCGCGCGCCTCAACGCGATCCATCCGTTCCGCGAGGGCAATGGCCGAGTGCAGCGCGAGTTCTTTTCGGCTCTTGCCGAGCGGGCGGGACATTCCCTCGAATTCGGTGTTATCTCCGCCGAACGAATGGTTCAGGCGAGCATCGCAGCACACGAACGCGGCGATCTCGGTCCGTTGCGGCGAATGTTCATAGAGATCGCCGATCCTGAGCGCGTTCGTGCGCTCGAGACGGCACAGGACGCCATTGAGCGTTTCCGACCTGTCCAAGCGCCCCACGTTACGGCGTGGGACGGCATCTACATGGCAACGACCGAGCCTCATCAGGAGTATGAGGGCCGCTTTGCCGGCGCCGCTGGACAGCATTTCATGGTTCAACCCGATGACGGTTCGATCATCATCGGCCGCATTGTCGATCTTCCCGATCCTCCGCCAAATTCGGGCGCTCGCATCCGATTCACTGCACGTTCAGAGCTGGGGCGCGGACATTTCGCCAGGACCTCTCGTTCCCGCCCGCGATGTCGCACGCGAAATCGGCCCGTCCGAAATCAGAACCCGGATGGATGCCGCGCCCCATATCGTTGAGGCGAGGGCGGCACTGGCCGCCGCCAGCCGTCAGGCTGGTCGCAATGAGGGCGATGTTCTGCACGTCATAGATCACGCGGCGATAAACGGTAGGGTAGGGGACCGGAACATTGTCGAAACGCTTGGCGCCGGCCGCGCACCGGGATCGGCAGGGCATCGCCTGGTTTCGGCGGCCGGCACCTATCTTCGCCATGTCCATGCTCTGAGGCAAACGATGACCCACGAGCGCACCGACCTGGCTGACCGCGCCGGCACGGTGATACCAAGGCCCAGCCAAGAGCTGATCGACGCCATATCGCGAGGCAACCAGATGCCGGATACGCTTCGCGGCGAACTGCGTTCAATCACCGGCGCGTTTGACCGGCGGTTCGGCGAGGATCTTGCCGCCCTTCGTGCCGGCAAGGCCATCGACCAGCTCGCTCAACGTCATGGCCTGGACCCGAATGTATTGGCTTCGGCGCGAGACGTGCTGAGCCAGCTCGACAAGGGGATCAAGCAAGCGCGTGCCCAGGACCGCGCGCAGACGGTCAGCCGTGGGGGACCCGTCCGCTAGCCTCCAAAACGCCATCCTGCCCCTTGTTCGATCCGCGCCGGAGGCGGATCGAACTTCCCCGAGCGGGGCGAGGGGCGATGCCCCTCGTCCCGATGCTATCAGCATGGCCGCAGCGCGCAGGGAAGGGCAAGGGCGGCCAAGCCGGGATCGCAGCCACGCGAAAGGCGCTTGAGCGCCGAGCATGGCGAGACCCCACCCCTTGCCCTTCTCGAGCACTGTGGCATTGCCTCTCTCAACATATGTCCATTGAACCGCGGCCAGCCGTCCGCGTCCATGATGACCGGTCCCCCCAATTGTGCACCGGCGCCGCTGGCGCCGGCACACAATCGGCTCCCCCGGTCCCCGAAGGCGGCCTTCGGCCGTCATGGACCCGGCCACCTGGTCACGGACCGTTGATCCTGTTTTCAAACAGGAGAATTAACGATGACGACCTACGATCATATTCAGGAGCTTCGGGCGGAGTTGGCGACGATCATCGACGCCGGCGAGCGTGCGGCGATCGCGGCCGAGCTGGAGGCTGCGCGTGAAAAGTTGGCCCAGGAAGAGGCCGCGCTTGACGTGGCATTTGAGCCGCCCGTTTAGGGCGGCTCCAGATGAGGGACCACCGGTCCGTCCCCGTTTTCCACCCCGCCCTTGGCGGGGCGGAGCGAAGCGGAGCAGGCGTAGGCCTGAACGCGCTCCCCACATAGCGCCGAAGAGAAGGCCGAAGCCTGTGGTAAACGGGGGCGGAACGGCTGCCGCTTATCGCTTGGCTTTCTCAAGCGGGATCAATACGAAAAGGGCGATGAAGGCCGTATAAGTCCATTTGGCGATGATGATGCTGGCCAGGAGCCATCCTTGGGCAAAAGTGGCGGCATATTCGGAAATGGCTGCGAGAACTGCGAAAAACAGAACTCCTGCGATCATGAGCTTGAACGGCATTCATCTACTCCTTGGGTTGAAAGCTGTTTTGCCCGACGACCCGCAGCATCTCGGGTCGCCGGAAATAGACCGCGCGGCCGCAACGTAGCGGCGGGTTGCCGCTGGTCAGAACGATCTGCTCGTCAGCGCGCATCTGTGTCACCTCATGGGGCAGGATCAGCGGCCGTTGGGAGAGCTGCATCGAGCGCGTGCGGGACGATCCCATGTCCCGTGATGTTCGTGAGACCTGGCCGACCTCGACGGTTGTGGTGCCGCAGCGCTTGGAAATGTAGTCGGCGGTCTCGGGATCGTTGATGGCCGAGAACGATACCCAGGAGGCGCTTTCGAACCATTTGCTGGTCGCATCGCGGCCGCCGAAGGCCTCCCGCATCTGTCCGAGGGACTGGAACAGCATCAGCAATGTGATGCCATACTTACGGCCCGCATCGCGGGCCGTCTCGATGATGCGCATATAGCCGAGGCGGGCGGCCTCATCGAGAAGGAAGAGGGCGCGTTCGGTCATCTCGCCATTGCGGTTGTAGATCGCCGTGAGAAACGCCCCGATAATCACCCGGGCGAGCCCAGGGTGATTTTCGAGGGTGGACAGGTCGATGTTGATGAACACGGTCGAACGCGCGTCGGCGATGTCGTCGGTCTTGAACGAATTGCCCGAAACGATCGCCGCATAGTTCTCGTAGCTCAACCAGTGGGTTTCCTTGGCAGCGGTCGCATAGACGCCAGAGAAGGTTTGCGGTGTCATGTTGATAAAGGGGCCGACGACCTCCTTGACGAAGCGGGAGGAGGTTTGCTCATGCAGCTCTTCGAGCTTGGCCTTGAGCGTTTCTTCGGGTTCAGCCAGACGCTTGCGAACGATCCGCAAGGATCGTTCGCGCGTCGTGGTGCCATCGGGATTTTCATCCGCTTCGGGATTATCCCCCAGCACCACGTCGGCAATGATCGCGGTAATGAGCTGCTCGCCCATCGTGCGGAAAAAGTCGTCGGAGCCGGAGGTGACGCGCGGCTTTTCGCTCATCAGCCACGCGGCGACCGAGGCGATATCTTCCTCGGGATTGTTGCCGTGCTGGCCGATCCAGTCGAGCACGTTGAACCCGAAATACGGCGTCCTGGGATCGAGCGTCATGACCTTTTGCCCGTTGCGGTCGCGATGTTCGCTGACCATCGGCGCAATTTCGGTCGAGGGATCGAGGACGATCAGCGAGCCCTTGAATTTGAGGGCAGTCGGGATGACGACGGATGTGGTCTTAAAGCCTCCCGACCCGGCGAAGACCAGCCCGTGGGTCGAGCCGAAACCGGCATCGAAACACAGGAGCGGCGCGGCCCCGCCACGCCCCCATGTTTCCTTGCGTCGAGGGTCGAAATTGACGGCGGCGACACTATCCTTGTCGGGCCTGTAGGCTTCGCCGACGACGATGCCGCCGGAGGCCTGGAAGAGTTTTTTGGCGGTCGCATCGTCCATCCAGTTGCTGTCGCCATGAATGGCGCGATTGCCCTTCAACCGCCTCGGTGCAGAGTTGCCGAAGGCAGCGTTTCCCTTAATTGCAACCCGCAACGCGAAGAGGGCAACGAATGCGCAGGCGATCATGCCCCCGGTCGAAAAATAGTCGAGATAGGTCAATGGCGCATCGGCCGGCATGCCGACAAAAACGAGCCGGCCATATTCAAACCATGCACCGAGCAGGGCAGGGACCAGGGCGCCCGCGAGGACGCCCTGGCCGACGGATTGAATGAACAACGAGCCCTTCGAGCCGAACAGAAAGAGCAGCCCGATGAGGGCGGCGGTCAGAAATGGAACGGTCAGGCCGACCCGTCCCCAGGTCTGGAAACTTTCGGGGGTAGATCCGAATTGAGCGAACCATGCTTCGCTACCGCGCAGGGCGAAGAACGCCCCGATCATCAGCAGTGCCGGTGCGCTCGCCAGCAAGAGCCGTTTATTGGTCATCCTCGAAGATTGCCTTCCCGCGACGCCGGAAGCGTTCGCGTGTCTCATTGTCTTTCAGTGCTTCGGCAGCTTCGACCAGGAGGCCCAGCAGAACGGCCTTGTCCTCGTGGCGAAGGCCGGCCTTGGCGATCAGTCCACCGAGTTGGATTTTCTCGCGGGTATCGCGCTTGCGTTCGTCGGTTCGTTGCCGCTGCAGTGCCATGGTCGAGCGGATGATCTTTGCTTTAAGCCGTTTGAGCGGTTGGCTTCTGCGTTTGCCGAAACCGGGCCGTCACCTCCTGCAATGCCTCGATGATCGCACTTTCGCTGGCGTCGACCTCGTGCAATCCGGCTTTGACGGCGAGCATCCCGAGCCGTTCGGCCTCACGGACCTCAGCCTGCCTGAGCTGTTGTTCGAGTTTGGCGATTTCGTCCTTGATGCGTTTTGTCGACTTGCGGTTGGGCGCCATCAGATCTTTTCCTTCCGATCGATTTTGGAGACAGCAAGGTCGGCCAGCGGCCGTCCAAATGCCACTGTGGTTTTCCGAAGTGGCCGGGCGCGAAGCGACCGGAGATAGTCCCTGCATTCGAAGAATGCGTCCAAAGGCGCGCTTATACGTCGCTGCGCGACGTGCCCGGAGGATCGCTTGGCCCGTTTGACCAATCACCCCCTCAATCTCGTAGGTGCTATCGCACCGAGCGAGGGCTGATGGCGATCTACCATTTTGAAAGCCAGATCATCAGCCGGGGAGATGGGCGCAGTGTCGTAGCAGCGGCAGCCTACCGGCACGCGGCCCGGATGGAGTTCGAGCGCGAGGGCCGCGTAGCGGACTTCTCGAACAAAAGACACGTCGCCCATGCGGAGTTCATGGCGCCCGAAGATGCGCCCGAATGGCTATCCTCAATGATGGAGGATCGGAGCGCATCCGAGATTTCAGAGGCGTTCTGGAACAAGGTCGAGCATTCCGAGGCGCGGCGTGACGCGCAACTCTCGAAAGAGTTCGTCCTAGCGCTGCCAAAGGAGCTGACCAAAGAGCAGAACATTGAGCTGGTGCGCGATTTTGTTGGCCAGCAAATGTTGGCCCGCGGCATGGTCGCCGATTGGGTCTTTCACGATGTCGAGGTCAATCCGCACGTCCACATCATGACCACCTTGCGCCCGCTCACAGAAGAGGGTTTTGGCGCAAAGAAGGTTCCGGTGCTCGCTAAGGACGGAACCCCGCAGCGCGGCAAGGACGGCAAAATCCAGTACCGGCTATGGGCCGGAGATCGTTCAACGCTCAACGACATGCGCGCGGCCTGGGCCGAGGTTCAGAATAACCATCTGGCGAAACACGGCATTGATGCCCGTGTCGATCATCGCTCCTATGCCGAGCAAGGCATTGAGCTGACCCCACAAGGCAAGGTCGGTGTCCGGACGCGCAATATTGCCAAAGAAGCGCAGGCCGAGGGGCGAGAAGCCGACCTTGATCGTATGGCGCTGCACGAGGATCTTCGGCGTGAGAATGCCATGCGCATTGCCCGCCGTCCCGAGATCGTCATCGATGCCGTATCGCGCGAAAAGAGCGTCTTTGACGAGCGCGATATCGCCAGACATCTGCATCGCTGGATCGATGACGGCCAGCAGTTCCAGAACCTTTTGGCGCGGATCATGGCGAGCCCCGAGCTGGTGATGCTGGCCGGGGAGGGGGTCGATTTCGAGACCGGCGAGGTCAAGCCGGCGCAATACGCCACCCGCGAAATGGTCCGCATCGAAGAGACGATGGCGCGGCAGGCAGCGCACCTTTCGACGCATGGAAGGTTCGGTGCTGCGGATCATATCCGCAACGAGGTTCTGGCCAATCATCGCCAGCTTTCCGATGAGCAGCGCAATGCTATCGAGCTTGCAACCGGCAATGAACGCCTTGCCCTGATCGTCGGCCGGGCAGGGGCCGGCAAGACCACGATGATGAAAGCCGCCCGCGAGATATGGGAGGCGTCTGGTTATCGCGTCGTCGGCGGCGCGCTCGCCGGCAAGGCAGCCGAAGGGTTGCAAAAGGAAGCCGGGATCGAGAGCCGCACGCTCGCCTCATGGGTGCTGCAATGGGAGCGCGGAAAACTGCACCTGGACGACAAGACCGTCTTCGTCATGGACGAAGCGGGCATGGTGTCGTCGCGGCAGATGGCCGATTTCATATCGGCAGCAGCCCATGCCGGGGCCAAGATTGTTCTTGTCGGCGATGCCGACCAGCTTCAGCCGATCGAGGCGGGCGGAGCGTTCCGGGCGCTCAGCGACCAGATCGGTTTTGCCGAGCTCTCGACGATCTACAGGCAGCGCGAGCAGTGGATGCGCGATGCCTCAATGGCGCTTGCGCGCGGCAATGTCAGCGATGCCCTCGCCGCCTATCAGGATCATGGTCATATCATCGAAAAGGCGACCAAGGACGAGGCCCTGGCCGCGATGGTGGACGATTGGGTTGCCGATTACGATCCGAATCGCACCACCCTCATGATGGCCTTCATGCGCAAGGACGTGGCGGCGCTCAACGCGCTCGCCCGGGAAGGCTTGCGCGACAAAGGCGTGATCGAGGAAGGCCACGCCTTCCGCACGGCTAATGGCGTTCGCCACTTCGCCGCCGGTGACCAGATCGTGTTCCTCGAAAACGAGGGTTCGCTTGGCGTGATGAACGGCATGATCGGTCGTGTGGTCGCGGCCGAGCGCGGCAAGATCGTCGCCCAGATCGGCGACCCACATAGTGGGGACCCACGTAGTGGGCAGGGCCTGCGCCGCGTCGAGATCGAGCAGCATATCTACAATAAGATCGATCACGGCTACGCGACCACGATTCACAAGAGCCAGGGCGTCACCATCGACAAGGTGAAGGTGCTCGCCTCATCCATGTTCGACCGCCATCTGACCTATGTGGCGCTGACCCGGCATCGTGACGAAGTGCAGCTCTATGCGGGTGCCGACGAGTTCGCCCGATCGATCCGCGTCGATCACGCTGCCGGCGTCACCGGCGAAATGATCGATGCCGGCCAGGCGCAATTCCGCGAAGGCGAGGACGTCAAGCCCACCCCCTATGTCGATTTGCGCGACCCGTCGGGGATCGTGCATCGCCTGTGGGGCGTCAGCCTTCCCGATGCGGTTGCCGACGCCAATGCGAGGATCGGCGACACGATCACGCTGCGCCGGAACGGCACCGAGGACGTGACCGTGAAGGTCGCAGTCCTCGACGAAGAAACCGGCGAGAAGCGGTTCGAGGAGCGGCTTGCCGAGCGCAATGTCTGGACGGCCCGCGTTCTGGAGGCCGGCGATCCGGCGTTGAAGTCCGTTGGCGCCGATGTGCTGTTCGGATCGCGGGGCAGGGTGGACCACACCCAGGGCGTCACCGGTGAACTGGTCGAGACCGGCGAGCTACCATTTGGCAATGATCCAGAGGCCAAGGCGACCCCTTATGCCGATGTGAAGAGCCCCGACGGCACAATGCACCGGCTTTGGGGCGTGGCCTTGCCTACCGCCATTGCCGGGGCCGGGATCGAGGTCGGCGACACGGTGATGCTGCGCAGGGACGGGACCGAGACCGTTTCGGTTACAGTGCCCGTCACCGACAATGCCACCGGCAAGGTGCGGTTCGAGGACAGGACCGTCGAACGCAATATGTGGGCTGCCGCCCGGCTGGAAACGGTCGAGGAACGCGCCACACGCTTCGAGCGGGAGCCGGAAAAATCGGCCCTGTTCGGCCAGCTCGTCGCGCGCATGTCGCGGCCGGCCGGCAAGGCGACGACGCTCGATTTCGTGGGCACCAAGCTCTATGACCAGGCCGTCGCCTATGCCACGCGGCGCGGCCTCAAGGGCGCGCGCGTGATGAAGGCCGCGGCCCTCAATCACACCCGCTGGCTGGCCCGGCAACGCGAGAGGCTGGCGGCCGCCAGCCGAAAGCTCGCTGTCTTTGTCGAACGGTTCGGCCGCGATCGGTCCGTTTCGCCGCAGGCGGCGCCTGCTCTCTCACGGCCCTGGTTGCGCGGCCGCGCGACATGGCGCCTTTCGATTCCCCAATCCGTGGAGGCAAAGATGCAATCGGACGCACAGCTCACCATTCATTGGTCGCAGATCCAGGAGCGCATGAAGAACGTCTATGAGAAGGCGCAGGAGGCGATGGCGTCGATGGGGCTCGAGAAGGCGCTGCAGGGCGACCAGTCCGCTGCCGAGGCGATCAGGGATCAGCTCTCCCGCGATCCGGAAGCCTATGGGCCATTGCGCGGCAAGACCGGCATGTTCGCATCGAGCGCCGCCAGGGCCGAGCGCGACCGCGCCATAAACAATGTACCGGCGTTGCGCGACCAGATCGGCAACTATGTCCGATTGCGAGCCGAGATCGGCGATTTGCGCACCGTCGAGCTTTCGCGCGAGCGGGATCGTCAGCGGATCGATGTCCCAGCTATATCCGCCGTCGGCAACAACGTGCTTGAGCGCGTGCGCGATGCGATCGACCGCAACGACATCGATTCGGGGCTCGCCTACGCCCTGGCCGACAAAATGGCCAAGGGGGAGATCGACCGGCTCAACAAGACGCTCGAGGAAAAGTTCGGCAAGCGCGCCTTTACCTCAAAGGAGCCTAGCGGCCCGGCCTTCGAGGCGGCCGCTGCAAAGGTCGCCGAGGGGGATCGCGGCAAACTGGCATCGGCCTGGCCGCTGTTCCATGCCAGCCAGAAGATTGCCGCCCATGAACAGAAGCAGGCCCGTCAGGAAGCCCGCGCCCAGACGCAAACTCGCGACCAGGGCATGACGCGATGAGCGGACGGCGGGCAGCCCTTGCGGTGCTAGGAGCAGGGGCGATCATGCTGGGAGCGCTTGCGGCCGCGTTCGCCTATGGTGGCTACCGGGTGAATTTCACGCCCAGTTACGCCTATGGCCTGTGGCGCATCGAGCCGCTGGACCGGGAGGTGAGGGCAGGGGACAGAATATTCATCTGTCCGCCCGCCGACACGGCGGCCGAACTGGCGCTTGAGCGCGGCTACCTGCCGCGCGGGCTTTGCCCTTCGGGCACCGGTCCGCTCATCAAAACGGTTGTCGCCCTGCCCGGCCAGTCGGTCGAGATCGACGGTCAGGTCATCATCGATGGCGAACCCCTGCCATTCTCGCGCGTGCTTTCTGCCGATGCCGAAGGCCGCGCCATGCCGGTCTATGCCGGCGGCCAGATAGGCGAGGGCGTCTTGTTCCTTCATTCAGATTTTGTTGGTTCCTATGACTCGAGATATTTCGGACCCATCCCGGCCGAGGGCGTTCTTGGCCTCGCCCGGGAAGTTCTCACTTTCGCGCCGTAGCGTCGCGGTTTCGGTCGCTTTCATCGCGGGCGGCATTTTCACCGGCTCTATCGGGTGGAGCGGGTACACGCTCGCCCTTGCGGCGGGCGTCCTGTTTCCAGCGCTTTGGGCCTTCGCCCCGTCGCGGACGGTTGCCGGCCTCGTTTCGCTGGCGCATTTCCTTGCCGCTTCGCGCGGCCTGCCCGAAGGCGTAGCTATTTTCTTCGGGTCCGACATGAGCATGGGTCTTGCCCTGTGGCTTGTGGCTTCGCTCATGTTCGTCATCGTCCATGCCGGTCTCTGGACGTCGAAAACCGGATGGCATCGGCCGCTGCGCTATGCCATTGCCGCGATCCTCATGAGCCTGCCGCCCTTTGGCATCGTCGGGTGGGCCAGTCCGATCACGGCGGCCGGCGTCTTGTTTCCGGGCGCGGGATGGTATGGTCTGGCGGCGACAGCGATCGGCCTTCTCGCCATGACCACGCGATATTGGACGATCACCACGCTCGTCATGGGCGGAGCGTTTGCGTGGTCCGCCACGAGCTGGACACCGCCGTCAGCTCCTGAGGGCTGGGTGGGGATCGACACCAGCTTCCAGTTCAGCGAAGCCGGCCAATATGCCGATTACGCCCAGCACATGGCGACGATCGGCATGGTCAAAGGGGCCGCGGGGCAGGGGGGCACAACCGTTGTCTTGCCCGAGAGCGCTTTCGGAATCTGGACCGCGACCGCCGAGCGGCTTTGGACCCGCGAGCTGGCCGGGCTCGATGTCGTCGTCAATGGCGGCGCCATCGTCATCGACAGAGAAGGCTACGACAACGTCATGGTCGAGGTCTCAGCCGAGGGCTCGAGGATCCTCTACCATGAGCGAATGCCCGTCCCGGTCTCGATGTGGCAGCCCTGGACGAGCGGCGGGGCCAACGCGCATTTCTTCGCCAATCCGGCCGTCGCGTTTGCCGGTGTCCGGATTGCCCCATTGATCTGTTACGAACAGCTCATCATCTGGCCGGTCCTGCAATCGATGCTCTATGGCCCCGAGGCGATCGTTGCGACCGGCAACGGCTGGTGGACTGGCGAGACCAATATCGTCGCCATCCAGAAAGCCAGCGCCGAAGCCTGGGCTTCTCTTTTCGGCCTGCCTCTGGTCATGGCCTTCAACCACTAGCGAGGACCGTCCGATGATCGATCCCGAATTGATCCAGCTCTGCGCAGACCCCCGGCTTGAGGTCGAAATCGTGCAGCAGTTCGTTTCCGAGATGAACGCTGCCGATCATTTGACCGTCCATGTTGCCCAGGGCAACCGGACGATCCTGGTGCCAAAACCGGAAACCGTCGAGCAGGCGATTGCCACAACCCGGGAATGGGTTGGGCAGGCGACCGTGCGCGTCGGCCTCACCCAATATCCCGCCGGCTTCGGCATCACCGATCCGTCCGAGGTCGGCTATGAGCTGTTCGACAATTGCGAAAACCTGCGCATGGGCACCGAGCTCTTCGGCAAGGTGCTGCGCGTTGTCACCCAATGGTATGGCGGTCCGGCCGAACCAGCCTTTGATGACGCGATCCATGCCTATCGCACCGGCTGGTTCGAGGGCGAGCGCATCTTTTACGCCGAGGATCCAGGTGCCGTTGACGTTGCCGCACCCGGCCGCTCGACTGTGGAGATTGAGGCGAGCGTCGGGGCCAACACTGGTCCCGGCCCCGAGGGCGGACCTTCCGAACCGCAATTCATCGATCAGGATCCCAACTCCGCAGGGATCAGGATCGATCTTTCGGGCATTCGCGCCCATAATCAGGAGAACCTGTCGAACCAATGAACAGCCACATCATCGTGTCCATCCTGCTTTGCACCCTGTCATGCGAACCGGCCGAGGTCCGGGTTTGGGATGGCGATTCGATCCGGCTTGGCCTCACCAGCGAGGCCGAAGCCATTCGTATCTTCAACATTGACGCGCCCGAAATCGACGGGCAGTGCGTCTATGAGAGTGACCTGGCGCAACGGTCCAAGAACCGTTTGGCCGAACTTCTACTGGGACAGCAGGTGACAATCCATCGGCAGGGCACCGACCGCTATGGCCGCACCCTGGCCGCCGTGATCGTCAACGGGGTTGACGCCGGCGACGTGCTGGTGAGCGAAGGCTTGGCGCGGACCTGGAGCGGCCGCCGCGAGCCGTGGTGCTGAACCATGATCGGCGCGATCTCGCGATGGATCGAGCGGCGGGCACGAATCCGGGCGGCCTGGAAGGAGGATGCCAGGATGCTCCTCGAGCAGTTCGGCACGGAGGCCTATTACACGGCGCAAAGGCTCGCGGCACGGTCGCGGTTTCGTGGTGATCGCGACGGGTTCTGGCATTGGGCCAAGGTCGCGGCCGAGGTGGCGCGGATTTCGCCAGAGGTCGAGATGGATATGGCCGTGGTTGAGCGGATCGTGGAAGAGGAGCGGCAGGCGCAAGCCGGGTAGAGAACACGACGACTGCCAATCAGGAGGCACTGATCTCCGGTTTGCCCGGACGAGTGTGAATGACGGGTTCCGACGCCATTCCGGTCATCCGCAGACTGAGTTAATGTTCCTGAAAGCCGACATTGACTCTAGCGCTGTAGAAGCGAGCTCTTTGCGGTATCGACGACACGCCTTGTCAACTCGGGAAACTGGTTCTGAGCCCAACGACTAACTTGCCAGTAGAGCGGGATATCCGTGGTTGCGCCGGGGACTAGCTCAACGAGACGCCCAGCCGCGATATGGGCCGCAACTAGATCTATCGGGTTGAGGCTCCAGCCGATCCCAAGAATACAAGCGTCCACAAATCCATGCGTCGACGGGAGCCAATGCGTCGGCGGCGTTGGGTCTGATCCAAAATTGGCTACGAGCCAATCCTCTTGCATGGTGTCCTTATTGTTGAATGTGAGCACAGGTGCTTGCGACATGGCTTCGGCTGTGACCCCGTCGGCGAAATACCTGTGCATGAACTCTGGGCTGGCGGTTGAGACGTAGCGCAGATGACCTAGCGCCGTAACGGTGCAGCCAGCCGCTGGTTTCGGCATCGACGTGACGGCGGCAAGAACCCGGCCTCGCTTCAACCAATCCACCGTGTAATCCTGATCATCTACGGCGATGTTGAACATCACATTGGAACGCCCGGTGAAACCCGCCATTGCCGGCAAGAACCAGGTTCCGAGGCTGTCCGCGTTCACAGCCACATCGACAGTTACTGGTCCGCTCGAAACATCGCCAAGCTCGGGTATTTGCGCGACCAGTTCGTTCTCCAACTGCCCGACCAATTCCATGTGCCGGCACAGCCATGCCCCCTTGTCGGTGGCGCGGCACGGTATGCCTCGTTCTACCAGCACCGCTCCCATACGTTCTTCAAGCTGCTTCACGCGCTGCGAGATGGCGGAGGGCGTAACGTTGAGGGCTTTCGCAGCCTTTTCGAAGCTGCCCGTGCGCACGATCGCCGCGACGGCCGCGGCGGCATTGTAATCAAGCATGATTAGCCAGCCTTATGCTGCGTTAGCTACTTTAACTGGTCTAATGCAAGTTCGGCGTTTACGCCAACGGGCATGAAGCATGACCCTTCACCATGAACCCATCGATTTTCTTGACCGGCCTCGGCATGGGCTTGAGCCTCATTGTCGCTATTGGTGCGCAAAATGCCTTCGTCCTGCGACAAGGGCTCAAAGGCGAGCATGTGCTCGCTGTCAGTCTGACTTGTGCAGTCTCTGACGCTGTGCTGATCGTGATCGGCGTTACCAGCTTTGGGCGGATAGCGGCCTGGCTACCCTGGGTCGATCCGGTGATGAGGATCGGGGGCGCGGCGTTCCTGGCCTGGTATGGTGCAAGAAGCATGATGTCCGCCTTGCGCTCCACGAGCACTCTTTCTGTCGAGAGCGACCAAGCCACCAAGCCGCTTTTGCCGACGCTTCTAACGTGCCTCGCGCTGACGTGGCTTAACCCCCATGTCTACCTCGACACGGTGGTCCTGCTGGGTTCAATTTCCACCCAGTTCGGTGGGCAACAATTTGCCTTTGCCGCTGGCGCAGTCACAGGATCGTTTATGTTTTTCTTCGCCTTGGGCTTCGGCGCTTCGCTGCTGCGACCGATCTTCGCGCAACCTGCGGCATGGCGTATTCTGGAAGTTGTTATTGCGTTAGTGATGTGGGCGATCGCCCTCAAGCTCATCACCGGCTCATAACCTGAAGGTCGCAGGTTCAAATCCTGCCCCCGCAACCATTCCAAGTCCTTGCAATTAAAGGGCTTTTTCGGACCTTCCACTCTCCGAAAATTAGGTCAAAATTCCTCGCTGGAAGCGTACTGGAAGCGCCGGGACCAAGGTTCCGGGAGGCGCAACCCGTCCTGGGTGCGACAATCTGACCCGCCCGGCCCTTTGCCGGCCATCCTCAAAGCACTATTCCTCGTTCCGCTCAGCGCAGAGATGGTTTCGCCCATGTCTGCTCTGCACGCCGTTTCCGGCATAGTCCGCCGGCGCGCTTAGAGGTAGAGGGCGGGTGTGGTGTTCCGTGACGGGTTGAGGATCGGGAGAGAGGCTCCCGAGGCCCGTCGCGGAGATCATCCCGATGGCCAGGAGCAGTCACAGTCGCCACGCCGGAAATGACCGGGCGAACCTATACGATGAAATCACCCACAGGATCATAGCCGAGCTGGAGGCGGGCCGTGTGCCATGGGTCCAGCCCTGGGGCACCGCCCACGCCAAGGCCGCGCTCGCCATGCCGAGCAACGCCGCCACCGGCCGGCAATATTCCGG
Organism: Pelagibacterium lentulum; assembly: GCF_003992625.1. GTDB lineage: Bacteria > Pseudomonadota > Alphaproteobacteria > Rhizobiales > Devosiaceae > Pelagibacterium > Pelagibacterium lentulum. The sequence continues at coordinate 37,379 of NZ_RZMW01000012.1, forward strand.
TATCAACATCCTCTTCCTCTGGGGCGCCGTTGTCGAGCACGGCTTTCCCACCCAGCATTGGGTGACCTTCCGGCAGGCGCTCGCGCTTGGCGGCAATGTGCGCAAGGGCGAACGCGGCACGACCGTCGTCTATGCCGACCGCTTCACTCCACAGGACGAGAAGCGCCGCGCCCGCGAGACCGGCGAGGACGCCCAGGCGATTGCTTTCCTCAAGAGATTCACCGTCTTCAACGCCGCGCAGTGCGAGGGTCTGCCCGAGGATATCGCCGTCGAGGCGCCACCCTCGCCCAAGGGCCTGGTCGAGCCCAGGGTCGAGGCCCTCATCTGCGCGACCGGGGTCGATTTCCGCATAGGCGGCGGCAAGGCGTTCTATGTTCCCGCGCTCGACTATGTGCAGGTGCCGCCTCCGCAAGCCTATCACGAGCCGATCAATTGGCACCGAACCGCCCTGCACGAGCTGGGCCACGCCACCGGCCACCGCTCACGCCTCGGCCGCGACCTCGCCGGCAGCTTCGGCTCGAAGAAATACGCCTTCGAGGAGCTAGTGGCGGAGATGAACGCCGCCTTCTGCTGTGCCTCGCTCGGTATCACGCCCACCGTGCGCCATGCCGACTATATCGGCGAGTGGCTGGATGTTCTGCGCGAGGACAACCGCGCCATCGTCCGCGCTGCCTCGCAGGCGAGCAAGGCGGCAGACTGGATACTGTCCTTCCTGCCAGAAGATGAGGGGAGCCGCGACCGCCGCGCCGATCAGAATGACAGGAGGGCCGCATGATGACCCATGCCCGCTTGCGTGCTGCGCTCGGCCGTATGGAAGTCCGTCTCGCCTACACGCGCAGCAACCTGATGCGCGTCGAACACGCGCTCAGCAATCGCGCCGAAGCTGAGACGATCCGGCGGCGCCCGAAGGCACGGTACTATCACCGGCGAATGAGCCGATGGTCTGGAGCGGACGAAGCCGAGTACCGGCGCATTCTCGAGCGCCTGCTCGATACGTCCCAGCCGGAGCTGGACCGCCTGCGCCGGAGGATCGCGCGGCAGGACGCCGCCATCGCGGCGCTACGCGCGAAATACCGCGTCAATGCCCAGCGCCCGCCTCGCCCGGCCTAGAGATAGTCGTCAGCAGAACCGGCATCGCGCAGCGCGCAGGAATGTAGAGGGAGAGGAGGGTCGGTTTTTTGCGACGGGTTGGAGGTCGCGAGAGAGTTTTGCGGCCGCCCGTCGTGGAGAAACCGACATGGCGAAGTCGCCCAAGAAGATTGTCTTTTCGCGCTCGCGCGATATTCCGTTCGATAAGCTGGTCATCAGCGAGGCCAATGTTCGTCAGATCCGGCCAGAAAGCGGGCTGGACGAGCTGACCCAGGACATCGACCGCCGCGAGGATCTGATCCAGGGCCTCAATGTCCGTGCCCTTCTCGATGAGAACGGCGAGGAAACTGGACGTTTTGAAGTACCCGCCGGCGGCCGCCGCTATCGGGCGATCGAGCGTCTGGTCGAGGCCAAGCGCTTCCCCAAGGACGGCCTGGTGCCGTGCGTCGTGCGCAAGTCCGACACCAATATCCTCAAGGAGGACGACTCGCTTGCCGAGAACGTGCAGCGCGCCGGGCTCCATCCGCTCGATCAGTTTCGTGCATTCAAGAGCATGGTCGACCAGAACATGTCGCGGGCTGAGGTTGCTGCCGCCTATTTCACAACCGAACGGTTCGTCGAACAGCGGTTGCGCCTCACGAGCGTTTCCCCCAAGTTGCTCGATGTCTATGCAGATGGGGGAATGACGCTCGAGCTGCTCGAGGCGTTCACCGTTAACCCAGACCACGACCGCCAGGAGCAGGTTTGGGACGCTATCCAGCATACCTATCGTCAGCCTTGGCAGGTTCGGCAAATGCTGACCGAAGCTGCGGTTCCTTCTTCCGACAAGAGAGCCATTTTCGTCGGAACTCAAGCCTATGAGCAGGCTGGCGGCGGCGTGCTGCGCGATCTTTTTTCCGAGCAGGTCGGCTTCTGGCTCGAAGATCCGGCGCTGCTCGGCAGGTTGACCACCGATAAGCTCAAGGCGGTCGCCGACGAGATCGCAGCCGAGGGCTGGAAGTGGATCGCCGTCGACGTCAACCTTCCCTACGGATACAGCAATGGGTTGCGCGCCCTCTCGCGCGCCACGGTCGAACTCACCGAGGACGAGCGTGCCGAGCGGGAAAGTCTGCGCGACGAGTACGCTAAGATCGAGGGCGAATACGAGGACCATGACGAGCTTCCCGACGAGATCGACCAACGCCTTGGCGAGATCGAGACGGCGCTCGAAGCGTTCGAGAACCGTCCGGTCATCTTCGAGCCGTCGGACATTACCCTTGCCGGTGTCTTTCTCGGCCTCGACCGCGATGGCGAACTGATCGTCGATCGCGGGTATGTGCGCCCCGAGGATGAAGCGCCGGTTGACGCCGACGCCGAGGAACCCGACACCGATATCGGCGACGACGAGGGGAACGGTGCCACGACACGCGCCGTCATCACAGTCGGCGGCGAGCCCGCCCAGCCTGAGGATGACGACGATGAAGGCGAGGCGGTCAAGCCTTTGCCCGAGCGCCTCGTGATGGAGCTGACCGCCCATCGCACCCTCGCCCTGCGCGATGCTCTCGCGCCTGGGCTTTAAGCTCGTGCCCTGGACACCATCGGTCGAGCAGCATCTTGGCAAGCACGTCTCCGGCTTTGTGCGCGCCGATGGTGGAGTCGATTGGAGTTTTGAGCGAAAGAGAAGTTTGGGTCTCTAGGATGCTCAGCGCACGGCGATCATGTTCGCAAGCCCCTACCGCGAACGTTGGTCGAATGCAGTGGCTCGATTTGTGCCCACTGGGTATCGGAAAAACAAGAGGAACCGGCCAGACTTCGTTATGCTTGGAGGCCATGTTGAAAACTCATATATACTGATGGCCATTGTGGCAGAAGAACAACACTCAGATGCTTTAGCTTGGTTTCACAAAATCGTGGGTAAAGTCCGCCATGTTCATGCCACGATCGAAGTCCCATCAACGTAGCATGGTTCGTCACTTAACTTTGTGGGCTCTGAGGGCCGCGGCAATATGGATGCTAACGGTAGGGTTTGCGGTAGCCCAAGCTGCTGCGCCACTCCACTACACGTGCGCCACTATCTCGGCCGACGCTGGCCAAGTCGTGGCAACCATTGCGTCCTCATCGGCTGCTTCAAGCCTTCAGAGCCAACAAACGAAGCCAACGCCGGCGATGCCAGCGACCGGCTGTCATTACGACATTCAATTCTCCGGCACTGAGGAGCCTGAAAGACTTCGGCTGCGCTCATCCTGGGACTTGCCTGTCTCTCCTGGCCACAACTATTTTTGGTTGCGCTCGCTCGACGGCCCCCCTCCGCGCGCCTGATCCCAGGCATCGCTGTGGGCTTCGGACTTTGGCTCCTCACGCCCCGGCACCCTACCTAAATTCTTCACCACGATTGGGGCGGTAAGGCCGGAGCGCTATGCCGCCTGAGCCTTAGGAGCGCAATGCTATGGCACATTCCTTTTCTCTTTCACGTCGCCACTTTCTGGTGGGTACGTCGAGCCTCTTGGCATTAGGGGCCGCTGGTTGCACGCCATACAGCAACGATATCGCCCAACAGCAGGTAGCGCTGCCGCCTCCTATCTCACCTGAGGTAGTCATGATGTACTCGGCCCTTCCAGATGAACAGTTCGCTGTGCCTCCTGTCGATCTGCGCTATCTCGATCAGAGATATTACCGGCAGCGCGTGCACTACCAAACGATCGAAGAGCCGGGCACAGTCGTCGTCGATACTGCCAACTTCTATCTCTATCATGTAGAAGAGAACGGCATGGCAATGCGCTACGGTGCTGGATTGGGCCGAGCCGGCTTTGAATGGTCGGGACGCGGGCGCATCGCCTATTCACGCGAATGGCCTGTCTGGACCCCTCCCGCCGAAATGATCGAACGTGAGCCCGAGCTTGAAAGGTGGCGCAACGGCCAGCCGCCGGGACTCGACAATCCCTTGGGGGCACGGGCGCTCTATATTCACCAGGGTAACCGCGACACGCTTTACCGTATCCATGGCACAGGCGAAGCCTGGACAATCGGTCATGCGGTGTCGTCCGGTTGTGTCCGCCTCTTGCATCACGATGTGATCCATCTGGCCGACAGGGTTAAATGGGGCTCGCCGATTGTTGTCCTTGGAGGCGATGTTACATTCGAAGGGTGATGTATATGACGGCCAGGAGCGGACTCGAAACAATTTATGAGGGTCGCGAAGCCCAGACTGCCGATGCTCAGGAGTAGATAGTTTTGGATTTTACACTTATCGGCATCGTGACAGTATTTGCGGCAGGAACGATATCATTCCTTTCGCCGTGCGTCTTGCCGCTGGTTCCCGGTTACATCTCGTTCGTCGCAGGCGGCTCCCGCAGGGAATTTGCTGCGGATGACCGTTTGGGTGCGAACTGGCATACGCTTATCAATAGCCTGTATTTCGTCCTGGGGTTCACGACGATCTTCGTCTTGCTGGGAGCGACCGCGACTGCCATGGGGGCCATCTTTCGCTCTTATCTCTATGAGGCGAATCTCATCGGCGGCGCAGTCGTTATCATTTTTGGCGTGGTAACGACCGGGTTGGTGCCGATTCCATGGTTCGACCGCGAAATGCGTTTCCACCCACGACCCCACGTCGCTGGTCCATGGACGAGCTACTTGCTTGGGTTGGCATTCGCCTTTGGCTGGACCCCATGTATCGGACCTGTACTCGGTTCGGTTCTCATGCTGTCGGCCTCGAATGCGACCGTCGGCACCGGGGTAGTGCTATTGTTCGTCTACTCATTGGGGCTGGGCGTCCCGTTCATTCTTGCCGCCCTATTTATGCACCGTTTCCTTTCTGGGCTTCCGACACTGCGATGGGCCGGCCGTTACCTACGTATTCTGGCAGGCGTGATCATGATCGTGATGGGAATTGCCATGATGACAGGGCAACTCACCCGCTTCGCCATCTGGCTCCTGATAACTTTCCCCGCCTTAGGACAGATCGGCTGAGAGATAGCTGTAGTGCTAAAGCATGCGCTGACCACAGCCGCCATTGGCCTTGGATCTGATCAGCTATCCAAATGATGGGTACTCAGCGTAATGGAGAGCCATATTGTGTGACGGGCTTTTCAACCTGGTCTAGGGCGCAAAACGGGCATCAGTTTCGGACTTTTCAACGAAGCTTCGAAATCCTTCGTACACACACGTTCTTCTTTGATAGTGCGTCTTTAGCGAATAGTTTTCTAGGGTCGAGACTCAATCATAGCCAATATGCGACTGCGGCCGCGAGCATGACAGCGGAAAGGTAATTCCGGGCGAGTTTGTCGTATCGTGTTGCGACACGGCGGAAATCCTTGAGGCGGCAGAACGTGGCTTCGACACGCCAGCGGTCCTTGTAGCGCTTCTCATCGTAACGGATTATGCGCTTGCGGTTCTTGCGGCCAGGGATCACGGGGATAGTGTTCTGGCTGCGCAGAGTGGTCCGAAGTCGATTGGCATCATATCCCCGGTCAGCGATGAGCCGCTTCATGCCCATCGTATGAGTGATGAGCAGATCGGCACCCGTCATGTCCGAGGCGTTGCCGGGCGTCAGGATGAGGCGGAGCGGCCTTCCCAGAACATCGACGAGCGCGTGGACCTTGGTGGTCCGGCCACCACGCGAGATGCCAATGGCATTGGCTTTCGCCCCCCTTTTCCCCCGCCTGCACAGCGATGGGCCTTGATATAGCTGCTGTCGATCTGGGCTGTTTCGGCTATCCAGCCCTGTTCGGTTAACGCGGCCAGGATGCGTGCCCAGATGCCGCGACGGCTCCAGCGGTTCCAGCGATTATAAACGGTTGTCGCAGGGCCATACTCGACAGGGCAATCAACCCAGCGCCCGCCGCACTTGAGCATATGTATAATTCCCGAAATCACCCGCCGGTCATTAACCCGGCGCGCCCCAGGTTGGTTCTGAGGGAGGTGCGGCTCAATGGCCGCCCATGCTTCATCGCTCAACCAAAACAGTCTGCTCATCAACGCCTCCAGCTCAATCCAAAGCCAAAGAATCTGATTTGCAGCATCTATTCAATAAGCTGATTGGGTTTGGACCCTA
>NZ_RZMW01000013.1 GCF_003992625.1 Pelagibacterium lentulum
CTGTTGATTTCCACTGAGAAGTGACCCGGTTTTGGGGGGTATTTTCACTGAGAACTGACCCATGTTTGAACGCTATCCTGCTCGTTTTGGGCGGGAGTTTATGGAGTGTTGGACATGGCGTTTTTGAGCGTTATCCGGCGCTGGCATTTCCGAGACGGCCTATCGATCCGGGAGATTGCACGGCGCACGGGTTTGTCCCGGAATACCATCCGCAAATACCTCAGGGCTGAGGCTGTCGAGCCGAAGTTTCGTGTTCCCGATCGACCGAGCAAGATCGATCTTTTCGCCGAGAAGCTTTCCGCTTGGCTGCGGTCTGAGAGCCGCAAGCCGCGCAAACAGAAGCGCACCATCAAGCAGATCCACGCTGATCTCGTGGCTTTGGGCTTCGATGGCTCTTACGGCCGTGTGGCAGCCTTTGCCCGCCGTTGGAAAGAGGAGCGCCTGCGCGAACAGAACACGACCGGAAGGGGCGTGTTCGTTCCTCTGGCCTTTGATCCCGGAGAGGCCTTCCAGTTCGACTGGAGCGAGGACTGGGCGCAGATTGGAGGGGAGCGCATCAAGCTTCAGGTGGCCCACACCAAGCTCTGCTACAGCCGAGCCTTTGTCGTGAGAGCCTATGTGCTCCAGACCCACGAGATGCTGTTTGATGCCCATAACCAGGCCTTCAAGGCTTTTGGTGGCGTTCCGCGTCGGGGGATCTACGACAATATGCGAAGTGCGGTCGACAAGGTCGGGCGCGGCAAGGTGCGTCAGGTCAATGCCCGGTTCTCGGCCATGGCTAGCCACTTTCTGTTCGAGCCCGAGTTCTGCAATCCCGCAGCCGGCTGGGAAAAGGGAATGGTGGAAAAGAACGTGCAGGATGTTCGTCACCGGCTCTTCCAACCCCTGCCGCGTGCAAACTCGCTCAATGAGTTGAACCTCTGGCTCGAGCAGCGCTGCGTGGCCCTATGGGAAGAGATGGCTCATGGCACCGAACCGGGAACGGTTGCCGATGCATGGAGGGTTGAAGCCCAATATCTGATGGCCGTGCCGCGGGCCTTCGATGGGTTTGTTGAGCACACCAAGCGCGTCTCGCCCACCTGCCTGGTTCACCTCGAGCGCGTGCGCTATAGCGTACCCGCCTCGTTTGCCAACAGACCCGTCAGCGTCAGGGTCTATCCAGACCGCATCGTTGTTGTCGCCGAAGGGCAAATTGTTTGCGAGCACACGCGGATCATCGAGCGGCATCATGGGGCCGGGCAAACTGTTTATGATTGGCGTCATTACCTGGCCGTGATCCAGCGCAAGCCCGGTGCATTGCGCAATGGTGCACCCTTTGCCGAACTGCCGGCAGCGTTCCGTCACCTCCAGACCCATCTTTTGGGCAAACCCGGTGGTGATCGGGAGATGGTCGAGATTCTGGCCCTCGTTCTTCATCATGATGAACAGGCAGTGCTCGCAGCTGTCGAGATGGCGCTCGACGCCGGGGTGCCCACAAAGACCCATATTCTCAATCTGCTGCACAGGCTCATCGATGCCAAACCGGGAACCGTTCCTCCGGTCCAGGCGCCGCAGGCGCTTGCCCTGAGCAAGGAGCCGCAGGCCAATGTCGAACGCTACGACACCCTTCGCACTGATCGGGAGGTGCGCCATGCGTCATGATCCGGCAAGTGCAGCTCTGGTCATCATGCTCAAGAGCCTTAAAATGGCAGGCATGGCTCAGGCGGTCAGTGAACTCACCGAGCAGGGTTCTCCAGCCTTTGAGGCGGCTGTGCCCATCCTCTCGCAATTGCTCAAGGCTGAGATGGCCGAACGCGAGACGAAGTCGATCGCCTATCAGCTCAAGGTCGCCCGCTTTCCCACCTATAAGGATCTCTCGGGCTTTGAGTTTACCAGCAGCGAGGTCAATGAAGCTCTGGTGCGTCAGCTCCATATCGGCGCCTTCATCGAGAAAGCCGACAACGTCGTCCTCCTGGGTGGTCCGGGAACAGGCAAGACCCACATCGCAACGGCCCTGGGCATTCAAGCCATCGAGCATCATCGCAAACGGGTGCGCTTCTTCTCAACCGTTGAGCTGGTCAATGCGCTCGAACAGGAAAAAGCCCAGGGCAAGGCCGGTCAGATCGCCAACAGGCTCATTCATTCCGACCTGGTCATTCTCGATGAGCTCGGATACCTGCCGTTCAGCGCGTCTGGAGGCGCCTTGCTCTTCCATCTGCTCTCAAGGCTTTACGAGCGCACCAGCGTCATCATCACCACCAATCTGAGCTTTGCCGAATGGGCCAGCGTGTTCGGGGATCCCAAAATGACAACGGCATTGCTCGACAGGCTCACCCATCATTGCCACATCCTCGAAACCGGCAATGACAGCTTCCGGTTCAAAAACAGCTCGGCGAAAACCGACAAAACCAAAAAGGAGAAAACACCGAACTTGACCACGTGACCGAACCCAAATCATATCAATGAAGCGGGTCAATTCTCGGTGAAAAAACCGGGTCACTTCTCAATGGAAATCAACAGTGGGACAGCATGGATGCGGCGCATTTGGAAAAATTGAACGAGGGTCAACGCGCCGCAGTCATCCACGGCATCGGCCTGCCCGATGGCCGGGCCGGGGGACCACTTCTGATCATCGCCGGGGCCGGATCGGGCAAGACCAACACGCTTGCCCATCGCGTTGCCCAGCTCATCATCTCCGGGGCCGATCCGCGCCGCATCCTGCTCATGACCTTCTCCCGCCGAGCAGCAAGCGAGATGGGCAAGCGGGTGGAACGCATTTGCGCCAAGGCGCTTGGCGACAAGGCCGGCATTTTGACCGATGCGCTCGCCTGGTCGGGCACCTTTCATGGGATCGGCGCGCGGATCCTGCGCGAATACGCCTTCGAGCTCGGTCTCGATCCCCAGTTCACCATCCATGACCGCGAGGATTCCGCCGACCTGATGAATCTCGTTCGCCACGATCTCGGCTTCTCGAAGACGGAGAACCGGTTCCCGGCCAAGGGGACGTGCCTGTCCATCTACTCCCGCACCGTCAATGCCGAGGCGCCGCTCGATGAGGTGCTGCGGGCGAACTATCCCTGGTGTGCCGCCTGGGAGAAGGAGCTGCGCGAGCTCTTTGCGGGTTATGTCGAGGCCAAGCAGATCCAGAACGTGCTCGATTACGACGACCTGCTGCTCTATTGGGCGCAGACCATGGGCGATGCCACACTGGCCGACGAGATCGGCGGCAAGTGGGATCATGTTCTGGTCGATGAGTATCAGGACACCAACCGGCTGCAGGCGACAATCCTCACCGGATTAAAGCCCGGCGGGCGCGGCTTGACCGTCGTCGGTGACGATGCCCAGGCGATCTATTCCTTCCGGGCGGCCACGGTGCGGAACATCCTCGATTTTCCGAAAGAATTCTCGCCGGCCGCCGAAATCATCACGCTCGACCGCAACTACCGCTCCACCCAGCCGATCCTTGCCGCCGCCAATGGCGTGATTGGCCTCGCCAAGGAACGGTTCACCAAGAACCTCTGGACCGAGCGGGCCTCGAACGAGCGCCCGCGGCTCGTTACCGTGCGCGATGAGGCCGATCAGGCGAGGTTCGTCGCCGAGGAGGTGCTTGAGAACCGGGAGACCGGCATGCGGCTCAAGGACCAGGCGGTGCTGTTCCGCGCCAGCCACCACAGCGGGCCGCTCGAGGTGGAGCTCACCCGCCGCAACATCCCCTTCGTCAAATTCGGAGGCCTGAAGTTCCTCGACAGCGCCCACGTCAAGGACATGCTGGCCGCACTTCGCTTTGCCCAGAACATGCGCGATCGGGTGGCCGGCTTCCGACTGCTGCAGCTCCTACCCGGCGTCGGTCCGGCGACAGCGCAGACCGCCCTAGACGCCGTTGCAGACAGTGCCGATCCCATCGACACGCTCGATCGCCTCCCCTGCCCTGCCCGCGCGCAAGTCGACTGGCCGGGCTTTGTCGAACTTCTGGCGAATCTGCGCACAGCCGCTGCCGGGTGGCCGGCCGAAATCGGCCAGGTCCGCGCCTGGTACGAGCCACATCTTGAACGCATCCATGAGGATTTCGAGATGCGGCGGGCCGACCTGCTCCAACTCGAGGACATCGCTGCCGGCTATCCCTCCCGCGAACGCTTCCTGACCGAACTGACCCTCGATCCTCCGGACGCCACGTCGGGACAGGCGGGTGTGCCGCTGCTCGATGAGGACTATCTGATCCTCTCGACCATCCATTCGGCAAAGGGCCAGGAATGGCGCTCGGTCTTCGTTCTCAACACTGTCGACGGGTGCATTCCCTCCGACCTCGGCGCCGGCACGTCCGATGAGCTCGAGGAGGAGCGGCGCCTGCTCTATGTCGCGATGACCCGCGCCAAGGACAGTCTCAATCTCGTCGTGCCGCAGCGCTTCTTTACCCACGGTCAGTCCTCGACCGGCGACCGGCATGTCTATGCCTCGCGGACACGGTTCATTCCCGCTAGTCTGATCGAACTGTTCGAATGCCGCGCCTGGCCCGTGGTGGCTCCCGGAACGAGTCCCAATATCGGTCCGCGGCAGGTTCGCCTCGATGTCGGCGCCCGTATGCGCGGCATGTGGCGGTAGAAGGGAGAGACCGCTTGTGTAACCTTTATAACCTCACGACAACGCGCGATGCGGTCATGGAGTTCACCAAGGCCCTTGCCGACAGGGCGGGCTGGAACGAGCCCTCGCTCGACGTCTATCCGAACACGCTGGCGCCGATCGTCCGTGTCGGCGCCGACGGCAAGCGCGAGATCGCGAGCGCAACCTGGGGCATGCCGACGCCACCGGCTTATGTCAAAGGCAAGGCCGATCGCGGAGTCACGAATGTTCGCAACGTGGGATCGCCGCACTGGCGCCGCTGGTTGGGACCAACAAGCCGCTGTGTCGTCCCTTTCACATCGTTCGCAGAACCCGATCCCGCAAGCAAGGTGGAAGGCGGGCGCGTGCCGAACGCCTGGTTCGCGAAGAATGCTGAGCGGCCGCTGATGTTCTTCGCTGGTTTCTGGACACCCTGGAAGGGCGTGCGGAAGGTCCGCGACGGCGAGCAGGAATACGAACTCTTCGGCTTCCTGACGACGACGCCGAACGAGATAGTCAGCCCGATCCACCAGAAAGCGATGCCGGCGATCCTGACGACGCCGGAGGAGGTCAATCTCTGGCTGACCGGCGAATGGGAAGAGGCCAAGCATCTGCAGCGCCCCCTCCCCGGCAATATGCTGGTCGTGGTCGAACCGCCAGCGAAACCAAAGGACGATCTTCTGGTCTAGGCAACCGGATCGTAGCGGCAGTTCAAATGTTGAGGAGCGACGAGGACAGACTTGCACACCATCGTGCTGGTGAACAGAGCGAGAAAGAGGCTCCGCTCCGCAAGATCATCCATGTGGACATGGACGCCTTCTATGCCTCGGTCGAGCAACGCGACAATCCCGATCTCAGAGGCAAACCCGTCGCGGTCGGCGGCTCGGCCGCACGCGGCGTGGTGGCTGCGGCGAGCTACGAGGCTCGGACATTCGGAGTGCGATCGGCCATGCCCTCGGTCACGGCCAAACGCCGATGCCCGGACCTCATTTTCGTCAAGCCGCGGTTTGATGTCTATCGAGCCGTCTCGGCGCAGATCCGCGAGATCTTTGCGGAACACACAGACCTGATCGAGCCGTTGTCACTCGACGAAGCCTATCTCGACGTCACCGAGAACAAGCAGAACATCGCGACCGCCACCGAAATCGCCACTATAATCCGGGCCCACATCAAGGAGGTGACCGGACTCAATGCGTCGGCCGGCATTTCCTATTGCAAGTTCCTCGCGAAGATGGCGAGCGACCTCAACAAGCCGAACGGCCAGGCGGTCATCACGCCGAAGGCCGGACCGGACTTCGTAGCCAGCCTGCCGGTCAAGAAGTTCCACGGCGTCGGGCCGGCGACGGCCGCCAAGATGGAGCGGCTGGGGATCGTGACCGGCACCGATCTGCGCGAGAAGTCTCTGGCTTTCCTGCAGGAACATTTCGGGAAGTCAGGTGGCTGGTATTATCGGATCTCGCGGGGGATCGATGAGCGCCCCGTGCAGCCGAACCGGCCGCGCAAATCGGTCGGAGCCGAAGACACGTTCATGACCGACATTTTCGACCTCGATGCGGCACGCGCCGAATTGGCGCCCCTGGCCGAAAAGGTCTGGCGGCATTGCGAGGCGAAGGAGATTACCGGCCGGACCGTGACGCTGAAGGTGAAGTTCGCCGATTTCCAGCAGATCACCCGCAGCAGGACCCTGCCGACGCACGTAAGAGGCGTGGATGAGATGATTGAGGTTTCGCACTCGATGCTCGCCGACCTGTTTCCCGTCGAGAAGGGCATTCGCCTGCTTGGGGTGACGTTGTCATCGTTGGGCGAAATCGCCCAATCGATGGAAACGAAGCAGCTCGCGCTTTTCTAAAAGCATACCGGCTAGATTCGCTCAGCGGAAGAATCGGGCCGGCACAGACCAATTTTTATATACAAACTTTGGTCTCTATCCCCAGCGTCATTGCCACTGACCAAAATTTGTATATAATCTTCGGTCAGCAAATGAGGCCTCAATGCCAGATCCTACGTCCGACACCCTGAATCGCGTCCATGACCGGATAGCAGCGAACGCCCCTGCCGGGGTTTGGTCGCGGGCGGATTTCCTCGACATCGCCAGCCCGAATGGAGTCGAGAAGGCACTGCAACGACTAGCCAAGCGCGGGGATATCCGACGGCCTTACCGAGGACTTTACGACAAGCCAACCAAAAGCAAACTGACCGGAAAGATGGTGTTTCCCCCGATAGCGTCTTTCGTTGATGCCATCGCCCGCCGGGACAAGCTGCGAGTCCTGGTCGACGGAATGACCGCAGCTAACGATCTGGGCTTGACAACGGCGGTCCCGGCCCGCAGCACGATCTATGCCGACACATATCCGAGAACGATCGAAATCGTTGCCAACACCGGGGATCCGAACGCCACAGACCCCGTAGTCTACAAACTCGACTTCAAGCGCATCTCTGCCAAAACGGCGTACTGGGCCGGCCGGCCGGCCATGCGCGTCGTCCAGGCGATATCATGGTTTCGCGATGACCGCTCGAACCTCGACGTAGTGATCAACGGTATCGTACGACGTCTTTCAAGCGCACCCGAGCGCGACGCCATTGTCGAGGACCTGCACCAAAACATTCACGCCGTGCCCGCGTGGATGTACTCGGCAATCGAAAAGATCACACAAATGCTGTCGGTCGACGAAGGTTCGGACACATCATCAGCGCCGTTTGAGACCTCAGAGAACCATGCATAAAACCTTCGCTGAAATCCTTGGCTCGAGCATAGACGAACGGCGGGCACTCTATTCGGCGGTCGCCGCCAAGCTGGAGACCCGCGCCGAAAATGTTGAGAAAGACCTCTACGTATGCTGGATCCTCGATTTCCTGTTCAACCGACGCCAGGACGATCCGGTCCATCTCTACTTCAAGGGCGGAGCCAGCCTGAGCAAGGCATATGGCCTCATCAGAAGGTTTTCCGAAGACATCGACATCGGGATATATAAGGCCGATCTCAACGTCCCGCTTGAAGCTGACATTGCCGCGCTCCCCTCCATCAACAAGCAGCAGAAAGCTCTCGCCGAGGAGGTCGACGAAGCTGCGCGGCAGTACATTTCCGGTCCGCTCAGAGAGCAACTGCTGAAGGAAATTGCCGCGGTCGAGGATACGATCGGCCAGAAGAATCATTTTTCCGTCGGGTTCGGTTTCGATGGCTATCGAAACAAGGATGCGCTCGACATTCTCGTCGTTGGTTATGACAGCGCCTTCGGATCCGGAGACGGCTACGTCCAGGCGGCGGTACGGATAGAGGGCGGTGCCCGGCCAGACCCCGTTCCCGACGAGCAGCGGGAAATCGCCCCCTACGTCGCCGACGAACTGCCGAATGGCCGTGACCTTAGATTCGGAGCCGTCACGACCGTGAAGCCGGAGCGCACCTTCTGGGAAAAGCTGCTGATCCTGCACGCCATGACCGAGATGACCGACAAGCGCATTGCCGACAACAATCCCGACCGTCCGGTCCCCGACCTCAATCGCTATTCCCGCCACTACTATGACGTCCATCAGATGTGGCGGCATGGCGAGTACGGCGAGAAAACTGCCGCGATGCGTGATCTCGCCGAGGTCTGTCGCCAGCATAAGCAGCTGATGTTCCGTGCGCCTGATCATAGGTACGACCGTGCCGTGCCAGGCACTTATCGCCTAGTGCCAACCGAGGAGATGCTGAGAAAGCTAGCAGCGGACTACGAACGAATGTCGGCCATGATATTCGGGGCGCCGCCAAAATTCGAAGATGTTATGGCTAGGGTTGAGACTCAATCATAGCCAGTACGCAACTGCTGCTGCGAGCATGACGGCAGATAGATAATTCCGAGCGAGCTTGTCGTACCGTGTGGCGACGCGGCGGAAATCCTTGAGGCGGCAGAACATGGCCTCAACGCGCCAGCGGTCCTTGTAGCGTTTCTCATCGTATCGGATTTTGCGTTTGCGGTTCTTGCGGCCGGGGATCACCGGGATGGTGTTTTGACTTCGAAGAGTGGAGCGAAGACGGTTGGCATCATAGCCCCGGTCCGCGATAATCCTCTTCATACCCGTTGTGTGGGCGATGAGCAGATCTGCTCCCTTCATGTCCGAGGCATTGCCGGGTGTCAGGACGAGCCAGAGTGGTCTGCCGATAACGTCGACAAGCGCATGGACCTTGGTGGTCCGGCCACCACGCGAGATGCCAATGGCATTGGCTCGCGCCCCCCTTTTCCCCCACCTGCACAACGATGGGCCTTGATATAGCTGCTGTCGATCTGGGCGGTTTCGGCAATCCAGCCCTGTTCGGTCAGAGCCGCAAGAATGCGTGCCCATATACCGCGGCGGCTCCAACGGTTCCAACGATTGTAGATGGTGGTCGAAGGACCATACTCGCCAGGGCAATCAGCCCAGCGCCCGCCGCATTTGAGCATGTGAATGATCCCCGAAATCACCCGCCGGTCATCAACCCGTCGGGCTCCAGGCTGGTTCTTGGGAAGGTGGGGCTCAATGGCCACCCAGGCTTCGTCACTCAACCAAAACAGTCTGCTCATCAATGCCTCCGGCTTATCCGAAGCCAGAGAATCTGATTTGCAGCTCCTATTCAACAACCTGATTGGGTTTGGACCCTAGTTGTTTGATCCCATGGTTTGATGGTGCGATTCTTTCGCAGGGATGGAAGGAGGCACTATGGGACAGGTTCGCCACGGGAGCGCCACGACCACGCACGCCGTCAGAGCAGCAATACAGCGATCGCAAGCTTCGCTCGCGCAGCTGAGCCGGGAGCTTGGCATCAATCCGAAGACGGTGGCGAAATGGCGCAAGCGCGCGACAGTCGAGGACATGAGGACCGGGCCGAAGGAACCGCGCTCGACGGTCC
Organism: Pelagibacterium lentulum; assembly: GCF_003992625.1. Taxonomy (GTDB): domain Bacteria; phylum Pseudomonadota; class Alphaproteobacteria; order Rhizobiales; family Devosiaceae; genus Pelagibacterium; species Pelagibacterium lentulum. The sequence continues at coordinate 9,440 of NZ_RZMW01000013.1, forward strand.
TGACCGAAGAAGAGGAGGCGGCAGTCGTCGCCTTCCGAAGGCACACGCTCTTGCCGCTGGATGATTGCCTCTATGCGCTCCAACCCTCGATCCCGCACCTGACACGGTCGGCGCTGCACCGGTGCCTGCAGCGTCATGGCATCTCGCGCCTTCCGGATGTCGAAGGCGACAAGCCCAAGCGCCAGAAGTTCAAGCGCTACCCCATTGGCTTCTTTCACATCGACATTGCCGAGGTGCAGACTGCCGAGGGCAAGCTCTACCTGTTCGTCGGAATCGACCGGACTGCCAAGTTCGCAGTCGCTCAACTTGTTGCAACAGCTGACAGAAAGACGGCTTGGGAGTTCCTGCAGCACTTGCTCGAGGCCGTGCCCTACCAGGTCCATACGGTCCTCACTGACAATGGCATCCAGTTCGCCGAGCAACCCCGGAACCGGAACACCAGCTACGCCCGACCGATGCGCTTCGACATGATCTGCGAGGCGAACGGGATCGAGCACCGGCTGACCAAACCGAACCATCCATGGACCAACGGCCAGGTCGAGCGGATGAACCGGACGATCAAGGACGCCACGGTCAAGCGCTTCCACTACGACAGCCACGATCAGCTGCGCACCCACCTCGCCGACTTCATGGCAGCTTACAACTTCGCCCGCCGGCTCAAGACGCTCGGTGGTCTCACGCCCTACGAATACATCTGCAAAATCTGGACATCAGAGCCGGATCGATTCATCATAAACCCGGTCCACCAGATGCCGGGACTGAACACCTAG
>NZ_RZMW01000014.1 GCF_003992625.1 Pelagibacterium lentulum
TGACGTGCTCCCCGACTTTGGACCACCCGGATTGGGAATTTCCGGGGATAAACGATCAGGGTGGGCCGGCTGCCCCTGATGCGTTCATAAGCGATATCGGGGGTTTGTTCCCGATTGCGCTGTGCGGGCGGACTTCGTTGTAGTCTCTACGCCAATCCTCCATTTTCGAGCGGGCGTCGTCAAGGCTCATGAACCAGTGAGCGTTCAGGCATTCGGCTCGGAACTTGCCATTGAACGACTCGATAAAGGCGTTGTCGGTTGGCTTTCCAGGGCGGGAGAAGTCGAGCACGACGTCCTTCTGATACGCCCAGAGATCAAGGTCGCGGGAGATGAACTCCGAGCCTTGGTCGACCCGGATCGTCCTCGGATATCCTATTTCCCTGCAGACCTTTTCGAGTGTCATAACCACATCCTCGCCCCTGTAGCTGAACCGAGGGTCCACGGCTGGTGCGTAGCGTGAGAAGGTGTCCACGATAGTCAGGATACGGATCTTGCGGCCGGTGGCCAACTGGTCATGCACAAAGTCCATGGCCCACACTTGATTGGTGCTCGTGGCAGCCATCCGGTCATCACGCAGCTTTGCCCTAACCCGCCGCTTGGGCGTCTTGTTGCGCAGCTGAAGCCCCATCTCTTTGTAAAGCCTGTAGATTCTCTTCGGGTTCACATCCCAGCCCTCCCGGCGCAACAGGATGTGAACCCGACGATAGCCATAGCGGACACGGGTCTCGCAAATCTCCTTGATCCGTAGCTGCAGATCAGCCTGCTCGCCGCGCCTGGACTTGTAGTGGTAGAGCGACCTGTCGACTCTCAAGGCATCACAGGTCTTTCGGATCGAGACCTTCCAGGTCGCTCTGATCTCATCGACAAGCGAGCGCTTGCGAGCAGGCGTCAGAGCTTTTTTGACAGCACATCCTGAAGCATGGCCTTGTCCAGGCTCAGATCGGCGACGATCCGCTTGAGCTTGCCGTTCTCTTCCTCGAGCTGACGCAGCCGTTTCATCTCCGATGGCATCAGCCCCGCATACCGCTTGCGCCAGTTGTAAAACGTGGCTTCCGAAATGCCTGCCTTGCGACAGACTTCCCCGACCGCCGTGCCATCCTCGGCCTGCTTGAGCACGAAGGCGATTTGGGCCTCGGTAAACTTGGACTTCTTCATGAGCATTCTCCATCTCCCGACCACGGGATCATAATTGGAAAATTCCAGTTCAGAATGGTCCAAATTCACGGCAGCAGGTCAAGGGTGGGCAATATTTCATTTAAAGTCTAGTTTCGACAGGCCTCAAACGATCATGGAACATGAATGAAGCCTCTTTCGTCTAAATCGAGAAATTCAAAACTCGATACGAGATTCTCCTTTTCGGAAGTTTCATTTTCTGGTGCGCCCGGAGGCTGGAAGTCCGTGCTCACGCCGGCAATCGGCATTGCCGATGGGGAGCATTATCTCGTCCGGCTTTTCCGCAAGACCGGCACTGACGTTGACGTCGATCTCCTGAACCTCATCCACCGTGGGGTGCGACGTGTTCATCGCGTTCTGTCATCAAGAGAAGCCAGGGAGGTCCTTGTTGAAGTGACGGAGGTTGTCCAGGATGACGCCGAAATCGGCATCCTGATGCTCGACCCAGGCAGTCCAATCCACGGTACGACGCAACGCCGGCGAGCTCAGCAGGCACGGTTTCTTGTTGGAGCGGGTCGAGTCGTCTTCTGGCGCAACATCGCCCGTGTTGCGCGGGCCCTGGCGCTCTGCCACGATGCCGGCATCGTCCATGGCGGTGTCAGTACCTACAGCATTTTTTCGCACGGCGATGGCCGAGAGGATTACCGGCTCGGCGGATACGAGGCCTGCATCAACATCGCCGAGGCAGATCTAGCCGTGCCCGAAGTGCTCATGCCTTTGACAACCGCCATTTCCTTCCGACAGGACTGGGTCGAATTGGGGCGTACTGCCTCCGACATTCTCGGTATTGCAACTGACCGACCGCCAGCCTTGCTCGCGATCGAAACGCGCTTACTCGATCGGCTGAACAATCCACCCAATTATCAGCTCTTCGACGGAAAGATCGTCATTGAGGAAATCGAAGAGGTCATTGCTGAACTAGGAAAGGCTGGCTCGAGCGCCGATGGTGAGCTTGTGCTTTACCCGTCCAGAAGAGCCCGTCAGAGCGATCTGGCTACCCTGACATCGGGCGCTATACCTGCCAGTGACATTGATGGAGTAATCCGTTTTGTCGAGAGCGACCTCCGGGGGCCAAATACAAGAATCGTCATCTCCGATCAGCGGACAGCACGCATCGTTACTGATCTGGCATTTTACAATATCGAACTCGTTGACCAGAAGATCGGACAGATTCGCGATGCTCATAAGCGCCGACCACACGACTGGTCGGTTTACGACGCAAACGAGCTCGCCTATCGCATCCATCTTGTGCACGACCGCAACAGGGCCGATGACCGAGTCTTACGCTTGGGGCCTGGGGCCAAGTCCTGGTCAGAGTTAGCACACGCCCCCGCCGAAGTTGCGGCTGCCAATGATGATCCAGTTTGGTTCTCGCTGATATTGCTTGAAGCATTCAGCTTGTTGCGTGAACAGTACCGAATTTTTCCAGTCGATGTGCTGCCGGCAAGTGAGCGCAGCCGAGGTTCAGTTCTGCTCCGTCCAAGGGTCGACCCTCAACTAGATCATCGACGCGCCGCCGCAGGATTGAAACCGGCAGCGGAGGCGCTCAATCGTGAGCTGGCCAATGACGACGGAAAATCGAACTGGACTCTGTCGCGCACGGACGCACTCTCTGGTGACCGGGAACGGTCTCCGCAACTTACCTTCGAGGACACCGAAATCGTTGACGGTCGGAAGGTCTATAACTTCACTAGCAGCGAGGTGGTGATGGCCGATTCCTCCCACTACCTGCGCCCGCGGCGCGACAGCGGATTCGAGAACGCTGTCCGGCGCCGCCTAAACAATATCGTTTCAGCGCGCAGGAACCTCGAGCTCCTCAGATTACTCGACGATCCATCGCAAGTAGCAATTGATGAGGCATTACGAACGATCGCAGCGCCCGGGCCCATCCCGGATGGAATGGATGAGACCAAAGCTGCTGCGTGGAATGCAATCGCGCATGGACAGTCTGTCAATGTCGTCGTCGGCCCTCCAGGGGTTGGGAAAACCTATCTGATCTCGAACCTAGTGAAGAGCATCCTCTCCTTGACATCCGATGCACGCATTCTGGTGGTGGCCCAAAACCACGACACACTTGTAAATATGGAGAACGAGCTCAACGCCACGCTTCGGGGCGAGAACACCATCGTGGTTCGGATTGAACGCACTCAAACCGAAGAAACCGACCGGATCGTGCGGAAGCAATCCTGTGATCTTCTGCAATCTGTGACCAAGCCTTTTGACAGCGAACTCGTTTCACACCAGGTCCAGCATATTCAGTGTGCGCTCAGGCCCGCCAACCCTAGCCAGCAGGCCATTGCCGAACGGGTTCACCGCGACACCGAGACCCTTCTAGTGCGAGCCGCAGACATAACTCTCGCCACCACATCTTCATACGTCATCGAAGACATGATCGCTGATGGTGAACAGTTCGACTGGGTATTCGTCGAAGAGGCCGCGCGAGCTAACGGCGCCGAAATGATCGGCGCCCTTCTCCTCGGCAATCGACGGGTGATGATCGGCGACCACAACCAGCTTTCTCCATTCGATCACGCGCAACGCCAAGAAATGTACGAGAGTGAGAGGGCCGCAGAGCTGCTCGGCAGCGCGCGAGCTAAGCTCGCCACGTTCACCGACTTGCCTGCGGAGGTGGATGAAGCGCTTCAGTTTCTTGAAAATATGCCCGATCTGGTCACCAACGTGCTTGCCATCGCCGCCAGACTGGAAGAGCCCTTCCGTACTATAGCGGAGCGGGAAGCAGATCGCGAAAAAGCCAGCGGTCAGACCAGTCGGTTCGTAAATATGCTCACTGAGCAAAGCCGAATGCATCCTTCAATTTGCGACGTCGTTTCAAACACATTTTACCAAGGTAAGCTATTCTCGTCTGACAGGGTCAAAAACCGCAGACCCGCGGTTAGGTCAGATGGTCTTGTGCCCAATGTCCCGATTGTCGTTCTGAATCTGCCGCCCTTGAGCAAATTGGACCGCCCGCCGTTCGAGACGAGGCCCGGCAGATCGCTTCGCAATGAGACCGAAGCGCGTGTCATCATGGAAGCCCTCAAGTGCTTGAAGCCCATCGTGGACACGGACGGACAACCTCCCACCTTGGCAATACTGTCGCCCTACAAGGCGCAAGTCGACCACTTGAAGGAATTACTATCGCGCCAGCGCAATGATCCGAGCGGGACTCTGTCAGGGTTTGTTAGTCCTAGAAGTGACGGCAATTTCGTTTTCACTAGCGACAGCTTTCAAGGAAGTGAGGCTGATGTCGTCCTTGCCAGTCTTGTCCGCAACAACGTGAGTGTCGGAACGCGCGCACTGGGTTTCATGCGCAATGCCCAACGCATGAACGTGCTGATGAGTCGGGCAAAGCACAAACTCGTCCTAGTCACCAGTCTTGAATTCATCATCGATGCGGCTCCGGATCATCTTGGCAGTGATCTAGGTTTTCTCAGAACAATGGTTGGGGAGCTGCGACGTAAAAACGGCGCTGCCGACCAAGGTTGTGGCACCCGGATTGTCGAACTCGATGCTGACGGTCTCGTGCAGACATGAAGATATTTATTCCTGCCTGGCATTACCGCGCGCGCGCTATTGTCCAGAAGACCTGGGGCTGGAGCCCAATTGAAGAGATGACTCTTCTTTCGATGGACAGTGACCCAGGAACCATGGCGGAAATCGCGGCGCGCCTTTCGGTCCCCCTACAAGTGGCCCGCGCGACTGTGTCGCGGTTAATGCAGTTCGGCCTGATTGAGTTGCGGATTTCGCCGGAGCCGGCTTTTACCACCAGCGCGATCGGTCGCGATCTTATCCGTGCGGGCAAACCATTGCCGGAAAGGACATCGGAGCGAGAGATACACATAAGTGTGGTTTTGGAAAAAGTAGGCCACTCCCTCTTTCGTAGGAAAGAGGTCACCCTCGTTCCCGTCTATGGTTATGAGTTCGACGGCCGCGTCGTAAGTTTTCCGCCTGACGAGCTCCCCGAAACCGATGAAACCATGGTGCATCGAATTACGCAGTTCGTACCCCTCAGACCGGGCGAGTGGCTACGCGGCATCCGGACAACGAGCTCCGTCATCGAGCGCAAGTTCTTAGAGATCGACTTGCAGGCTTACAGCGAAGGTAAGGTTCCTGATGGTGCGAGCGAGGATCTTCAGTCCGCACTCAACGAAACCCTTAGGACAACCCAACTGCCGCGAGCATCGCAGCAGGAAGCACAGAAATCCAGCTCGTTGAGAACCGTGTTTGGTACAGACCAGCTAGTCGTTGGATCGACCGAGCACATCGAGCGCTTTGAGCATATCGTCGGCAATGCGTGCAGCGATGTCTTCGTGCTCTCCACCTTTGTTGCAAGTCAAGACGACGAAAAAGGGCGAGTCCGTCGGGAACGCATTTACCGATCGCTGGAAGCAGCTTGCGCACGAGGAGTACAAGTTCATCTGTTTTTCGGAACGTCGATAGATAAGAAAAAGCATGGTCTAGCCATGCAGGAACTGATTGCCAGACTATCGGCCATTCGAGGTGGAACGGTATTCTTGCTAGCGCAAAGGGACAGCGTTGGGAGCCACGCAAAATTCGTGGTGGCCGACGACGGCCAAGGTGGCGCAGTTGCGCTTGTAGGATCATGCAACTGGTTATCTTCTCCTTTCGCAGCACTGGAGGTATCTGCCGAACTCCGCGAGCCCACCGCCGTCGCCGCGGCGATCGATCTACTGCGCGGTATCGTGGTGTCGCTTCCAACGGCGAGCCGATCAGTCGAGATACTTCAGTTCCTGGCGGCGGCGTTGCGACGCAACGGCAGGATGCGACCGGTCGAACTTGAGTCGATGGACCGGGCTACAGCCACCCTCACCATACTGCAGGCCCATGAGCACGAACAGCTTCTCCGAAATGCAGCACACAGAGCTGAGAAGCGATTTGTATGTATTACCAACAGAATGGGCGTAACGGTCGTACCAGGTTTGTTGAACCCGGCAGAGGTGGCGGGTCGCCGGCTCGAGGACGTTCGCGTGTTCTATTCTCGCCGTTCCAAGGCCATCAAGCGTGGGCACATGACCGCTCACCGCAACCGTTTGGAAGGGGTGGTCGAAATCATTCCAGTGCTCGAGCCGCAGGTGCATGCGAAATTTCTAGCTTGGGACGATGATCACGTAGTGGTCAGTACCCTTAACTGGGGCTCACAGTCCGGGGTAGAGACCAACCCACTGGATGAAGTGGGTTTCTACATACGGGCGCCCGGCATTGCCCAGGCTCTATTGACGCTGTTCGACGAAGCACTGAAGGCAGTGATCGAATAGTGTCACTCTGAACCCCGCGACAGTGCATCATTCAACGTCGAACGTGAGATTCCGAATGATCTGGCAACGGCTGATTTGGTTGACCCGGCATCCAGGGCCGCCTTGATGGCCACAAGCATCTCATCATTGATACGCTTCGGTCGGCCGAGCTTGCGCCCTCGGCGGCGCGCGGCTGCCAAACCAGCGTTCACTCGCTCGCGGATCAGAGCGCGCTCGTATTGGGCCAAGGCACCAAAGAGCGCGAAAAGGAATTCGCCGTGCACGCTCGTTGTGTCCATCTGCTCTGTAAGCGAGCGAAAACCAATGCCCCGCTCCTTCAGGTCTTCGATGATCTGAACCAAATGCGGCAAGGACCGGCCAAGCCGATCCAGCTTCCAGACGATCAGCACGTCCCCTGCCCTCAGATCCTCAAGGCACCTTTTCAGACCTGGTCGATCCGCCTTCGATCCCGAGAGACGATCTTCATGCAAATGGCGCTCATCCACCCCGGCAGCGATCAACGCATCGCGTTGAAGATCGACCGACTGTCGATCGTCACTTGTCGAAACGCGCATGTAGCCCACCAGCATGACGAATAACCCCGAATCAACGACTTTTCGGACAATAGCATTTCCGTCAGGGTTTTTCGTACGGAAACGGCGTTGTTTCGAGCTCGAAAGGAGGGTGCGTCTCTGGATGACGGAAAACAAATGTTTTCCGCCACCATCACGATGTAGAAAAGGGGTGGGATGCGGATAGTCCGCTTTTTCGCGAACGCCCGTTGGAGCAGACATCTAGCTGGCGCGAATATCAGCGAAAGACATCATTACCTCTTTGTGACCATACGCTCGGCCAGTGCTTGGTCACCGTGTGCCTTCAGCCCCTCAACCGCTCCGTCGAAATCACGTTGATCCCGGTTTTGACTGAGCTTGGATTTTGCGATCGTGCGGGTCACCGAAATCCGGAACGCAACAATCTTGGCGATCATGTCGAGCATGTAGTCGGCTGGTGCATCGGCCATTTTCCAGGCCTTGTCACCGTTCACCCGGCGTTCCTGGTCGCGGGTCAATAAACCTATCGCAGCCCGCTTGCTGCGTTCGTCGTGCTGGAAAGTGATAATGCCATGAACATGCACCACCTGGTAATTCCAGGTCGGTACATGGCGATGATGTTCCAGCTTCGAGGGGTAGGTGTTGGGCGAAATGTAACCGTCAACCCCGCGAAAGATGGCCATAACCTCCTGACCATCCGCAACGGTGCGATGCATATCGTTAGCAACAGCAAAGTGGCCGATGAGGTCACCTCCCTTGTCGAACATGAGTGGTACATGGTTGGCGACCAGGCCCTCCGTAGTGTTTGCAACCACGCAAGCCAAGGGTGCGCCGGCAATGATCGACGCAATCTCGGCGGGATCAACTTCCTTGAAATGGTCGGGTATGTACATCAGTCGCTCCAGGGACAAAGTTTATGAGAAATAAAACCCAAATTACGCTCACCTACGACGCAGCATGTATTCTTTCCTTTTCTATGACAAGCCTCTGAAATATCTTGATTTCTCCTTTCTACGGCATAACATCGTCTTCGATTCCCAGAATTTAGTGCTGGAAGATAGGCTAGAGTAGCAGAACGTTGCTCGTGCAGCATTACCCGAGTTGAGCAAGGGCGCGCTCTGCCCAAATTTCGTGAGCGCGCTGCCGATCTCAGTGTTTTGCCTCGGCGGCAAAGACTGGAGCACCGCAATCGTAAAAGATGGGGCCACTGTCATTTGAGAGCCGCACATCGTCCCTGCACGGCAAGTCTTTGGAACGAGCGGGGTTCACAGCCCGTCATAAAGAACTGAATCCACTCGGCCTCGCTCCCGTACCAGGCATTGCGATCAACATCGCCTTGAATGCCGGGAACGGTTCCTGTTTGGGTGTACTGCCAGAAGGCGAAAGCGCGATCGCGATACCGTTCGCGCGGTTCAGCCGCCACGGAACGAAGCCACATCGGATTATCGAGCGGTACACCTTCAAGGATGTCGCGGTGAAAATTGATATCGGTATAAATTATGGGAACTTTGCTGGTGTGCGCTTCCATCCCCTCCAACATGATACGTACTTTCTCCAAAACCTCGGCCCGTGAGAGGGTCGGCCGGCACTGAGAGCTATTGTTCCATTCCAGGTCGAGGACGGGAGGCAATGCGTCCGGTTCTGCCGGCACATTAGACGCAAACCACGCCACTTGCTGATCGGCCGGTCTACACCAGTACATGAAGTGATAAGCGCCTCGTGGAATGCCAGCTTCCCGTGATCGCCGCCAGTTTTCCTGAAAGAGAGGATCTAGGTAGTCGCCGCCGTCCGTCGCCTTTATGAAGGCGAAGCGAGTCCCAGCCCTGGCCACCGCTTGCCAGTCAATCACACCCTGATACCGGGATACGTCTATTCCATGGATCGGCAAAGTGTGGGCGCGAGCTACTCCGGGATGCGGGCTGTTATCCCCCTTTGTTGGGTAATAGTTGGCGGCACACCCTGAGATTGCTGCCACTGCAAGAAGGGCAGCAAGGGAGACTGCGTAACGGTTTAGGCTTCCCAACCGGACGCCGATCTTGAATTTGGGTTGGATTTTGACGGCACGTGTAAAAACACGAGCCAGCGCAGCACGCGCGCGGCACACTTCAAATAACATCACAATTTCCGCTTTCGCTGAGAATACGGTCGGAACTCAGACCACTTTCAGGAGGAAGCGAAAAAACACTCTAGCTTTGCCGCTTCCTTCAGGCGGAAATGCGCGGTGGACGCTTCAGTGTGTAGCGTGCGCTACCGAAAAAGACCAGATTTATGGCGCGCTGACTATCCTTAACAACTAGCAGCAGCTTCAACGGATCGGCAGTCACCAAGCCATATCCGAAACAATGGTCTTCAGCACCGGAAGGATGGTTCCGGTCTGTTTCGCCTGAAGGATGGTGATAGCCCAGTTGTGCGCTGCCTTCCTCATTGCTTCCGAGAGAGGATGCCTGCTCGTAACGTTCTGCGAGGATTAGGAATTCATTGCCGTGCGAAAGCGACTGTCCGGTTGGCACGATAAAGAGACACAGCACCACTGCTACCGTGATCATATGGGCATAAATTGAACGCACGGCGCAAAACATGGTGAGCAAGATAGTTCAAATATCTTAATTCTTCTTAACAATGAGTCGTGAGAGTTCCTTGGCTAGAGATGGCAAAGAACGGACGGACGGTTCAACCGCATCCTTCACAGGACCAACGATAAATTAATGCGCTATCAGCAAATTGCCCTCATACAAAAAGTCACGGTGATCAAGTTTCCGCTGGGCTGGATACCGACCGGCGAGCAGCATCTTCGCGGGTTGGTGCCGCTCCTAAAAATCCGGTTGTGACGCTACACGATCGCAGGTGCATTGAGCCGCTGACGTTTCCGGCTCAAGTGGAGGTGTGGAAGCCAGCCCACACCTCATTTGAAGTCGGAAATATCGCATGCACATCGGCAAGAACCGGGGCAAGTTCAGCTACGAGTTCAAGCGACGCCCGGTAAGCCAGGATTTCGATTTCATGAATTGACGACGGAACCTGCAATGCGAAGCGGCGGACCGCATGAATCGGACCTGTATCCACTTTTTCAGCCATCGTGTGAAACGTGACACCAAATGTGGTTGATCTGCCCTCGAGGGCACGCAAGGCCGGGTGCCGCCCAGGCAGTTCGGGGGGACCTGGATGGAAGTTGAAACATTGTCCCTTAAGTCCCAAAAGGATTGGGGGCGGCACAATCAGTTCCTGGCAGAACGATATCAGCCGAACTGCGCCGTTCTCGACGGCGTCGCGCAGCCCGGCTTCACTGGTGACGACGCGATATTGCTCGCCTATGCCCAAGCGGCCCGCAAAGAACTCCGCTTCCTCGGGGGCCATAAGCAAAACAAACACGCTCAACTCTCCATGTCGAGACGACGCAGCAGTTGTGCGTTGATGGCAACGATCACCGTGCTGGTCGACATCAGCACCGCGCCCACCGCAGGCGCCAGGACGATGCCGGCCCAATAGAGCACCCCGGCAGCAAGCGGGATCGCAACGATGTTATAGCCGGCGGCCCACCAAAGGTTCTGGATCATCTTGCGATAGGTCGCGCGGCTTAGAGTTACGATACGGGCAATGTCTCGGGGATCGGAGCGCACCAGCACCACATCGCCGGCTTCGACCGCCACATCGGTTCCCGCGCCTACGGCCACGCCGACATCGGCGGTGACCAGAGCGGGCGCGTCGTTGACGCCATCGCCCACCATGGCAACGCGCTTGCCTTGGGCCTGTAGCTCTTTGATCTTGTCGGACTTCTGATCGGGCAACACGCCGGAAAAGACTGTGTCGATCCTGAGTTCACGACCCACCGATCGCGCCACGGCCTCGGAGTCTCCCGTCAGGATGACGACCTCGATGCCCATCGACTGCAGTTTTGAGACCGCCTGTTTTGATTCCGGACGCACCTGATCGGCGATTGCAAACACCGCCAACACGGTATCGTCCTCGAGGAGATAAATCGCGGCCTGCCCGTTATCACCAAAGCTACGGCTCGCATTTTCCATGTTTTTGTCGAGGTCGACATTGCGTTCCCACAACAAAGCCGGCCCTCCAACGGACAAGCGGCGTCCCTCGACAACAGCTTCGACGCCCTTGCCAGCCAGCGACTCGAAACTCGATGACCGCGGGACCACGAGTCCTTTGTCTTCTACGCTGTTGAGCAATGCCTGCGCGATGGGATGTTCTGAATCGCGTTCCACGGCGGCTGCAAGCGACAACACTGCATCTGGATCGCTGTGCTCTGCGGCGGCGATTTCAACAACCCGATGGGCGCCAAGCGTCAAAGTTCCGGTCTTGTCAAATACGACCGTGTCGAGGTTACGCGCCTCTTCGAGGCCGCGTCTGTCGCGGATGAGCAAGCCATTGCGGGCACCCAGGGTCGTCGAAATCGCCGTCACCAGCGGAACCGCAAGCCCCAGGGCGTGCGGGCAGGCAATGACAAGAACGGTCACCACCCGGGTGATCGTGAAGTCGATCTCGGCACCGAGCAAGGACCATGCGGCAAGAGTTGCGGCCCCAGCAACAATGGCAACAATGGTGAGTAGGAAGGCCGCCCGGTCTGCCAGCGCCTGGACTCGAGACCGCGACGACTGTGCCTGCGAGACCAGCCGCATGATACCTGCCAGAGCCGTGTCCTGACCCGTCTGAACCACACGCACGCGAAGGGAGCCCTGCCCGTTCACTGTACCACCAAGCACTTCGGACGTATCCGACTTGTCGACCAAAGAAGACTCGCCCGTGATCATGGATTCGTTAACGGCGCTTTTGCCGGAAATCACGACCCCGTCGGCAGGGATCGATGCCCCCGGTCGCACCAGGACGACATCATCAACTTTCAAGTCGGACACGGCCACTTCTTCAGTCCGGTCCCCTTCCATCACGCGCACTGCCATGTCCGGCAACAACTTGGCGAGTTCATTGAGTGCGCCCTGGGCCTGAGAGATCGAACGCATCTCAATCCAGTGACCAAGCAGCATAATGGTAACCAAGGTGGCCAACTCCCACCACAGTGGGTGGCCATCGAACCCGAAAAAGACCGCAACGCTGTAGATAAACGCAACGGAGATTGCGAGCGAAATCAGCGTCATCATGCCCGGGAGCCGAGCCTTGAGCTCGCCGATTGCACCGTTCAGAAATACCCAACCTCCGTAAATGAAAACGATGGTCCCAAAAAAGGCGGGGATGAATGCAGATCCTGGATACTGGGGTGCGGTATACCCGAACCAATCCTGAACCATCGGTTCCCAAAATACGGTCGGCACTGTGAGGCCCAGCGAGAGCCAGAACTTGTCACGAAACATCGCGACCGAATGTCCAGCGTGCTTGTCGTGTCGCGACGCGCCTTGGGTCTCAACAGTGCCATGGGCGTGGCGGTGGTGTTGATGCTGATCCATTCCAATCCCTCTTCGCTTTAGAAGTGGCCCTGAATGCTCCGCATGGTCACAAATCGAGGTTAAGCCGAACAATCCACACCCTGCCCCTTACAATGCTGGGAAGGTCAAGCGCAATTTACGTCAATCCTTTCTTGAAGCCGCGGGTGTTAGGTAGCAAGATCAAGGGAGGCTCCCATGTTCTTCGCACTTTCGCAAATCCTTGACTTCTTTCTCACCCCATCCAACGTCCTGCTGTTGGCCCTACTGGCGGCACTGTTGTTTTGGATATTGAAGATCCGAAAATTGGCTGCCGCTCTCGGGGTCGTTTCGATTATCGGGTTGGCTCTTGCGGCTTGGTCACCGCTTGGCCCTTTCGCTCTCGGCGTTTTGGAAAACAGATTCCCAAGGACAGCACTGCCCGATGATGTCGCGGGTATCATCATGCTCGGCGGTGCTGTCGACACGCATATCTCTTACGACCGGGACGCACTCGTTCTCAATGAAGCCGGCGAACGCATTGTCGAGACACGCATCCTCGCCGCACGTTATCCCGAAGCCGTGATCATTCTTTCGGGCGGCGGCGGACATCTATCGAACGATAGCAGCCTCACCGAGTCTGCGCTTGCGCGACGTGCCCTGATCGATGCTGGCGTTGTCGCCGAACGCCTCGCCATGGAAGAACTATCCCGCAACACATGCGAGAATGCCCGGGAAACGGCGGCTGCTCTTGCTGGACCCGCGCCGGGCACCTGGATCCTCGTGACATCAGCCAGTCACATGCCGCGCGCCGTTGCTTGCTTCAGGACAACCGACCTTGCAATCATTCCTTACCCCGTCGACTATCGGACGAAATTCGCAGGGGGCGACTGGCCCGGAACGGCGTCGATTGGGCTGGCGGCAACCGATCTGGCGGCTCACGAATGGATTGGCCTTATGAGCTATCATCTAGCAGGGTTCACTCAGGAACTGTTTCCATCGCCCGAGAACTGAGGCCAAGGATGTATTTCAAGGCAGCCGTTGTTCCGGCCATGCTCGTGGCTCTGCTCCCCATAGCGGCCGTTATTTTTGTCTTTTGGCGGGGTGACGACACCCAAATCCCGGGTAAAAATATGGCCGAGGGCCGTCAACTCTATCTCGAAAACTGCGCTGCTTGCCACGGTGAAGCGCTCGAGGGCCAGCCCCAATGGCGCGAACGCCTGTCCAACGGTCGCATGCCGGCTCCTCCCCATGACGAAACTGGTCACACTTGGCATCACAGCGACGAACAGCTTTTTCGGATCACCCGTGATGGTGTGGCAGCAATCGTGGGAGGAGATTACCAAAGCGACATGCCAGGATTCGGCGAAGTCCTGAGTGACGATGATATCTGGGCCGTACTTGACTACATCAAGAGCACCTGGCCGGAGCGCGAACGCGAATACCAGGCCGATATGTCAGCGCGAGATAATTGACGTCCGACACACCGGCCGCCCAACATGCACGGCTGTAGTCACCCAAGTATCTGCTTTCGCGGGGCCCGGCCCCACAACGAGGCTGACCGCTGCTCGCATCCTCTGCAACAGAAGCCAATGGCTTGATCCATTAGATGCAACGGTCCTGACCGGTATGGGAGTCGCCTTTGTCGTAGGCCGTGCTCTTGGAGATATCCTCGATATCTTGGCAGCCTTGTGCGACGTTCAATTTGAGTGATCTCAATATGGCCTGACCATACAAAGTCGCGTCATCCGATGCGTATCGTGAGTTCATCGAGGAAGGCATATGGCGGCACGTCGAGATTTCGCGGAGCCGGACCCTTCCGAACTCGACCTGCACTATCATATATCGAACCGTGGCAAGAGCAAAACCAACCTCCATAAGGCCCGCGCGGATCGGTGTCCTGCTGTCCAAGCGGAATGCAGCCGAGATGAGTGCAAACTCTTATGACCACGAGCCATGCCGGGCGCTGAGTCCTGGCATTGTCGGGTTCCGGGTCGATTAACGCCGGATTGGTATCGTCAGAACGAGCCTGTTCAATAAGCGTCTCTGTCCGGTGGGTGATGAAGACGGGGGTTCCTCGCCATTGGATGGTCACGCGCTGACCGGCTTCAATGGAGGAAAGGTCAATCTCAACGGTCGCAACGGCCCCGATGTCAGCAGATAGTCGCATGCTGACGATCAATGGCCAAAATGCTGCTGCTGTGCCCACAGTAGCCATCACGCCGGTCGCTACATAAAGGAAATCTCGCCGGGTTGCCGACGTCTGCACAAAATGTCCAGTATCTGTCTCGCTGTTGTGCATTTGAGGCTCCTTTCTGGCTCCGACGCTGGTTTGCTGCCCAACTTTGTCTATTTCCGCTAAAGTATGCTGGTGCATCCAGCAACACAGACGAAAAGCGGACCCGCGATGGCGTATCATATCACATTTCCGACCCAACTTGATCGACGCTACATGCCGTGGTGAAGCATTGTCAGGTAGCTATGAAAGTGCCACCCGCAGACAATAGCTGCACAATTGTCTTTGCTCCTCCTCATCAATCAGAAAGGACGAACCCATGCATGAGTTAAACGTTTAGGATATTACCTGCGGCCACTGCGCAGGAACGATCGAGAAGGCCGTCAAAAGTGCTTACCCGGCGGCGACGGTGGATGTTAATCTTCACACCAACTCCGTCCGCATCAAAAGTGCGCAGCCGGGCGACGCTTTAAACGCGTCACCGCGGAAGCGGGATATTCTCTCGAACCTATGTGAGATATGAGCTCGGCGGGATATCTCGTGCCGGGGGAGCCGCACCCGCCTTGATGTCGCTTCGTTGGGGGCGGGCTTTTTCAGGTCCATGTTCGCGTCACACTTATTGCGGTTTATCATCATCATCGCACTGAGAGTATCGGTAACGGCGATGTCGTGGGGGGGACAGACGTCAAGCGATATTGGCCGTTTGCAGCTCCATAAAGGTCACCAACTCAGCATAGGACGTTCGCGGCGTCTTCTGCGTAGAACATTGCGATCTTGCCCGACCCACGGCGCGCGGTATCAAGCCAGGACTTGCGTGTAGAGAACGGACTAGGCTCCGGGTCGGAGCGGTTCGCCTTCAGTTTTTGTCGATCGCCCGGCCCACGGAGCGACGCCTGGAAGGACTGAAATCAGCTTCTCACGGCATCCTATGACGCCTGTTCAATTCGTTCTATGATCCTTTCCATCTGCTCGATTTCTGACCGTTGAGCGTCAACGATCTCATCGCAAAGAGAAACGAGTTCCGGGTCACTCAAGCCAGCCTCCCGACACATGAGAATGGCACCGGAATGATGCGGGATCATCGAGTCGATGAACTGCCGATCGTCGATCAGGGCTTGCGCGCGCGTCGCGGCAAACGAGCCGATCGTCAAGACGATGAACGCAGCATAGAGGGCGATGTTGAGAGCCTTCTTGGGGAACATGCCCGGCATCGTTGCCAGCATGAAGATGCCCATCGGCGCCCACATCGTCACTGCCATATAGAACATATTGAGGTTGTTCCGGAAGTCGTGGATGCCATCGATCATCGAGAACATCACGACGTACATGACGATCAGACCGAGCACCATGTTGATCCAGAACATCAGATAGGGGCGCCCCGAGCCTTTGTCGTGCTTGTGTTCGACGGTGTGTGAAGAATGGGTCATTTCAAAAATCCCTTCTCGTCAGATCAGTGCCCGAGATCAGTGCCCGCCCCCGACGCCCATCGGCTTGAGCAACATCCAGAAGGCCATACCGACCATCATCAGGTTCTCGGTCAGCGAGACGAAGCCAAGAGGAACATTGCTGTCGCCGCCGACGCACGCGCATTTTAGTTCGCGCTTGTCGATATAGACGGCCTTAAATACCGAGACGGCGCCGATCGTTCCGATGAAAAGAGCGACGGGAATCGACAGCCACATCAAAGCTCCGGCAATCATGAGAATGCCTGCCATGGCTTCGGCAAACGGATAGATGTAGGAGTAGCGCACCCATCGCTGCGCCAGGAGGTCGTAGTTCAGGAACATCGTGGCGAAGCCTTCCACGTCCTTGAGCTTTTGCAAGGCGAGCAAAGACATCGCGATGGCGACGAACCACTCGGCCGCCTCGACGGTGAGGAGATTTCCGAATGCCGCCCAGCTCGCCGCCAAGGCCATCAGCGCCGCCATCAAGAACAGCGCTATCACCGGCGTGTAGGTGGTGGCGCCTTTGTCCTTCACCTCTCTGCCGAAAAAGGCGAGAAGATCGCCGTAACCGCCAATCCGTTTCCCCTCGACGAAGGTCTGCGGCGTGGTTTCCACGTCGTGCTGTTTCTTGAAGGCGTCGACTTCAACTCGGGAAGTCAGTTCGTGGTCATCGACCACGTAGCCCTCTCGCTTTAGGAGATCGAGGGATTTGAGGCCAGACGGACAGGTATGCTCCTGCATCACCATCCGGTGCAATTCGGCACGTTTTCCTGTCACGGTCGCCATTTCAAAATTCCCTATAGCTCTCAGAGTTTCGCCTTGGCGAAGACTTCAACCAGTTCATTGAACTTTTTGCGTTGCTCAGCCGCAACTCCAGACAAGATCGCTTCTTCCACGCAGCACGCAGCATGTGATTTGAGGATCTCCGTTTCGACGTTCGCGAGTGCAGCCTTGATCGCCTGAGTCTGATGGAGAATGTCGATGCAGTACCGATCGTCCGCCACCATTTGGCTGACACCTCGGACCTGTCCGGCGATCCGGTTGAGTCTGGTGCAAATTGCTTTGGCGTTCTTCTGGCACATGGTCTTACTTTACCCGGTATGGGTATGGGTAATATTCTAAGGTTGGTGCTGGTTCCATTTGAAGCGCTATGCTGCCCTCCCAGTAGGTAGCATTTTGCGCAGGCGGATCGCTGCGACGACAGCCGCATCCCTTTGCGCGCAGAGATCGCTGATTGCGGGCAGCAAAAGCAGTCCCGTGCCAGAACCGGCGCGTCCGCCCAAACTGGACCGGTTCAATGTCTGACGCCCAATCTACCCGCTCTCCATCCATTCCGTGGCTTTACCAAAACCGCCGCATATAATATAGTCCTCCACACTATAAATGCTTAGGATAGCTATCGCCATGTCTCACACAATCCGCGACAAAGAAAAACTAATTGCCCGTGTTCGTCGCCTCAAAGGCCAGATCGAGGGGATCGAACGCGCGCTTGATGCAGAGAAGCCCTGCGGGGAAATTCTGCGCCAACTTGCGTCCGCTCGCGGCGCGATGAGCGGCTTAACGGCCGAGGTCATGGAGAATCATCTGCGCGAGCACGTCCTTCTCCCCGAAACCGACGCGGATCGACAACAGGGTGGCAAGGAACTGATCGAAGTCATCCGAGCCTACCTGAAATAAGCCGGTGCACCGGCAGGAGCTGCGTCAATGTCTGAAATCGATATCTCCGCACATACTCACGAGCACAACTTCCTTGGCAGCGACCATCGGCGAAACGAACGCCGGGTATGGCTGGTTATCGCCCTCACGGCGTCGATGATGGTAATCGAGATCACGGCGGGCACGATTTATGGCTCGATGGCGCTGGTGGCGGATGGCTGGCATATGTCCACTCATGCCGGGGCGATGCTGATTACGGCACTGGCGTATCTCTACGCCCGCCGCCATGTGAGCGACCGCCGCTTCACATTTGGAACCGGCAAGCTCGGCGATCTTGGGGGCTTTGCCAGCGCCATCGTTCTCGCGCTCATCGCGCTGCTCATCGGCTGGGAAAGCCTGACGCGGCTGGCAAATCCGGTGGAGATCAGCTTCGAGCAGGCGATCGCCGTTGCTGTGGTCGGACTAGCGGTCAATCTTTTGTGCGCATGGCTGCTTCGGGACGATCATTCCCACAATCATCACGGGCATGGGCACCATCACGGACATGACCATGACCACGCTAATGACCGCCATGACCCTGCGCGGGACAACAACCTACGTGCCGCCTATCTACATGTGCTGGCGGACGCGCTGACCTCGATCCTCGCCATCGTGGCACTGCTGGCCGGCCGCAGTTATGGCTGGCTGTGGGCCGATCCGGTCATGGGCGTGGTTGGTGCGCTGGTGATTGCGCGCTGGTCCTGGGGCCTGATCCGCGATTCCGGCGCGGTTCTGCTGGACCGAGTTCCAGAGGACGAGGATTTGCCAGCGGAAATCCGCCAAGCGCTCGAGACCGACATCGACCGGATCGCCGATCTGCACGTCTGGCAGGTCGGGCCTGGACACCATGCAGCCGTCATTTCGCTGGTGTCTAGCGAACCCAGAGAGCCGTCGAACTACAAGGAGCGCCTCGCGAAGATATACAAACTCTCTCACATTACCGTCGAGGTCGAGCGGGTGAACGCCACCTTGTAACAAGAGGCCGGAACGGGTCGGCCAGCGCAGAAGGCACAGCCTGCCCCGTTTCACCCAAGCTAAAGCATGTTCGGATTAGCCGGATTTGGCAGGTGCCAGTACGGCAGCGCCAAAACGTGGCTTGCGGGTCGACTTTGCCATGGGCGGCTGGATGTTGGCGAAGTCCTCGATGATTGGGCAGTCGGGCCGACCGTCTCCATGACAGTTGGCGGCGAGATGCTTGAGGGTTGCGCTCATCTGCTGCAAGGCCCTGGCCTTTTCTTCGAGCATCTCCACATGGGACAGTGCGATAGCCTTGACGTCTGCACTGGCGCGATCGCGATCACGCCACAACGCAAGGAGTTCGCGCATCTGATCGACGGAAAAGCCGAGATCTCTTGCGCGGCTGATGAAGCGCAGGGCGTGAACGTCCTGATCGTCGTAAATGCGATATCCCGCTTCGGTCCGATGCACTGGTGCGATCAGTTCGATGGTTTCGTAGTAGCGGATCATCTTGGCCGAAACCCCCGAGGCTTTGGCTGCCTGTCCGATGTTCATTATGCGTGCTCCAGTTTCATTTCGGCATCGGGTTGCACCGATCTGGATTGATGACCGACAGGCCGCGGCGAAACCCGCCGCAGCCGCAACGCATTGCCCAGAACAAAGACGCTCGAGAGCGCCATTGCCCCTGCCGCAAGGGCCGGCGACAGCAAAATGCCGCCGACGGGATAGAGAAGACCCGCGGCCACCGGGATCAATATTGTGTTGTAGGCGAACGCCCAGAACAGGTTCTGCTTGATATTGCGGAGGGTCGCCTTGCTCACGGCGATGGCATCGCCAACGGCCCGGAGATCGCCCGACATCAGAACGACATCGGCGCTTTCAATCGCGATATCGGTTCCCGTTCCGACGGCAATTCCGACATCGGCTTCGGCTAGCGCGGGCGCATCGTTGATGCCGTCTCCGACAAAGGCCAACCGCCGCCCTGCCCCACGCAGCGCCTTGATGGCGTCCACCTTGCCGCTTGGCAGCACTTCGGCGACAACCTCGTCGATGCCGAGCTGTCTGGCGACGGCGTGAGCGGTCTTTTCATTATCGCCTGTGATCATGGCGACCCTGAGTCCCAGACTATGCAGACGCTCGATGGCCGCCCGCGAGGTTGGCTTGATGGGATCGGCCACAGCGATGATCGCGGCCAACTGACCGTCTAGCGCCGCAAAGAGCGGGGATTTGCCCAATTGAGCCAACCCGAGAGCCTGGTCTGCAAACGAGGCGATTTCGACGCCGGCGCGTTGCAAGGCGCGATCCGCTCCCACGAGCACTTTGCGACCATCCACAACGCCGGTGACGCCGAAACCGGGGTCAGCGTCAAAATCCGCGGCGGTCATCAGTCCAATCGATCTCGTGTTCGCGTGGCGAACGATCGCTTCGGCGATAGGATGTTCTGAATGCTGCTCGAGACTGGCCACAAGTTTAAGAATTTCGGCTTCGTCAAAACCCGGAGCAACGACGAGATCGGTCAGTTCGGGCTGTCCCATTGTCAGCGTGCCGGTCTTATCCAACGCGACGATGTCGGCTGAACGCAGGGTCTGGAGTGCTTCGCCCTTGCGGAACAGAATGCCCAGTTCGGCTGCGCGTCCAGTGCCGACCATGATCGAGGTTGGCGTCGCCAGACCCATAGCGCAAGGACAGGCAATGATGAGCACGGCGACGGCGTTGACCAACGCAAAGCTCAGTTGTGGGGAGGGTCCGAAGATCAGCCAGACCAGGAACGTCATGACCGCCACACCGATGACGATGGGAACAAAGACGCCGGTCACCCGGTCGACCAGCGCCTGGATCGGCAGCTTTGCTCCTTGTGCCGCCTCGACCATGGCAATGATCTGGGCCAGCACGGTGTCGCGCCCAATCCGGGTCGCTTCGAACGTGAAGGCGCCCGTCTTGTTGATCGTTCCGCCGACCACTTCGGCGCCTTCCGTCTTTTGAGCGGGAACCGGTTCGCCAGTGATCATCGCCTCGTCGACATAGGATGACCCTGAGAGCACGCGGCCATCGACAGGAATCTTGTCGCCGGGGCGAATGTGGACGATGTCGCCCAGCGTCACCGCGTCCAACGAGACCTCGACGATGGCACCGCCGCGTTGGACCCGCGCCGTCTTGGCCTGCAAGCCGACCAGGCGCTTTATGGCCTGACCCGTCCGGCCCTTGGCCCGCGCCTCAAGATAGCGGCCAAGCAGAATGAGGGTGATGATGACCGCCGCGGCTTCATAATAGACATTGCTCGTGCCGACCGGCAGCACATTGGGCGCGAAGGTCGCAACGACCGAATATCCCCACGCTGCGGACGTCCCCAATGCGACAAGGGAATTCATGTCGGGAGACCGCCGCCAGAGATTGGGGAAGCCCGTGACGAGGAACCGGCGGCCCGGCCCAAACAGCACAATGGTGGCGAGGACGAACTGCAAATAGCGGTTCGTCTGCATCCCGATGGTGTCCATGATGAACATGTGTACCGCCGGGATGAAATGGGACCCCATTTCGATAACGAACAAGGGTGCGGTGAGGAACGCAGCAAAAAGCGTGGCGTTGCGCAGCGCGGTGACCTCGGCTCGTTTTGCCTCCTCACGATTGGGCGTCCCTGCCCCGGCTTCACCCTTGCGCACGCCGTAGCCCGCAATCTCGATAGCGCGTGCCAGATCGTCTTTCGTGGCCGTTCCGGGCAACACTTCGACCATGGCGCGCTCGGTGGCGAGGTTGACCGAGGCCGAGGTGACGCCGGGAACGGCACGAATGGATTTTTCGACGCGGGACACGCAGGAGGCGCAGGTCATCCCCTCGATATCAAAATCGATGGATTTTGTTGCGTTCACTTGGTTCATCCGGTTCATTTTTGCAGTCCTTTTTCGTCAACTGCCCAGCAATCTAATCCTTCCAATCATGGTAAGGTCAAGAGATAAGACGGGCTTGACCTTACAACGGTGGGAAGCTCCATACTCTCGGCTACCAACCAGAAAGGATGAACCCATGCATGAGTTCAAAGTTCAGGACATGACCTGCAGCCACTGCGCAGGAACGATTGAGAAGGCCGTCAGGGCGTTAGACCCGGTCGCGAAGGTGGAGGTCGATCTTGCGGACCACGCTGTGCGCATCGAGAGTGGGAAGCCGAGGGAGGCTTTCAAAAGCGCCATCTTGGAAGCGGGGTATTCCCCGGAAACCAAGTGAAACAGTGCCCCGGCGCGATATGTCGCGCCGGGGCAGGCTCGATCGCCTTGATGTAGCTTCCTTTCGCGGTTAGCATTTCTCCATGTCTATGACTGCATCACACATATTGCGGGTCGTCACCATCGTCGCACTGATTGTGTCGGCAACGGCGATGTCGTGGGCACAGACGTCGAACGAGAGTGACCTATTGTTACTGCATAAGGGTCACCAGATCAGTGCAGAGGCGACGATGTCCGTGACCGGTCACGGCCCCGAACACCAAGGGTCCAAAGGGCACCACGACACGCTTTGTGCAACAGCATGTGCAGTTGCAGGTTCGTTCTCGCAATCGGTCGGCCTGGAGCATCCGCTGGCTCTGGCGATCCGGTCTAAACCGTTCCATGACTTGGGACAAACGCCCTTCACTCCCGAGCCCGGCCGGCGCCCTCCAAAACTGAATCCGATCTCCGGCTAACATGTCGCCTCAGGGAGGCGATAACGTGCTCTCGCGCCATTCGGCGTATCGATCGGATTATTCATAATGACAAATACGTTTTCCCGCCGTGGCTTTCTCACGGCAACTGCCGCGCTTGCGGCATCCACTGCCCTTCCTCGCATGGGGCGGGCTCAAGAGCATGCCCGCCAACTCATCGTCGCCACCCGCACCATCGAGGTCAACGGAAAGGCCGCCTCCGTCTACGGTATCGCTGGTCCCGCTGGTCGTCAGGGACTTATCCTCGATCCAGGCGAGCGATTTAAGCTCACCCTCGAGAACACACTTGACGTCGAAACCATCATCCATTGGCACGGGCAGATACCACCCAATATTCAGGACGGCGTTCCCGATCTGCCGCGCCCCATGCTCGTGCCCGGCGAGACTCGAGACTACGATTTCGAGCCGCTAGCGGGCACCCACTGGATGCATAGTCACGTGCCAATCCAGGAGATGAACCTCCTTGCGGCACCTCTGATCGTGCGCAGCCGCGAGGACATTGCCGAAGACCGCCAGGAGGTGGTGATGTTCCTGCACGATTTTTCGTTCAAGGACCCCCAAGCGATACTCGACGAGATCACCCAAGGTGCCGGGCATGCAAATATGGACCACGGTTCTCCGAGTGGACTTGAGCAGGGTTCGATGCCGATGGATCATGGTGGCATGGACATGGGACAGATGAGTCTGCGTGACATGAACGACATGTCCACCATGGCGATGGACCTCAATGATTTCAATTTCGACGCGTATCTGGTCAACGATCGAACCCTTGATGACCCTGAAGTCGTTCAAGTCGAGCGCGGCGGGCGCGTAAAGCTGCGCATCATCAATGCCTCATCGGCGACCTCCTATTGGATCGA
Source organism: Pelagibacterium lentulum (assembly GCF_003992625.1). Taxonomy (GTDB): domain Bacteria; phylum Pseudomonadota; class Alphaproteobacteria; order Rhizobiales; family Devosiaceae; genus Pelagibacterium; species Pelagibacterium lentulum. The sequence goes on from NZ_RZMW01000014.1 coordinate 23,230, forward strand.
CACCGGGATGGATGGGCGTCTGGTGGCTGTCGATGGCCACAAAGTCGCTCCCCTTACCGGCAACCGGTTTGGCCTTGCAATGGGACAGCGTCTTGATATCGACCTAAATCTTCCCTCCGCTGCGAGAGCCTTTCCCATTCTGGCGCTTCGAGAGGGGGAGCGCGAACGCACAGGGCTGATCCTGGCACCGAATGAAGCGGTCGTCTCGAAAATGTCGAACTTGAGCGAGGCGTCCTCTGGCGCGTTCGATGTCGACCTTTCGCAAGAGGGGCGGTTGCAGGCGGTCAATCCTCTGCGTGAGCGGGCCGTGAGCAATAGCCAGATGGTGATGCTGGATGGGTCGATGTCGCCCTATGAATGGACCATCGATGGTCGCGGCTGGGGTAACCATGCGCCCATTGTAGCCAAGAGTGGGGAGCGTGTTGAGCTAATGTTTCACAACATGTCGATGATGGGCCATCCGATGCATCTGCACGGCCACGCCTTCCAAGTCGTTGGCGTCAACGCTCGACGGCTATCAGGTGCCGTCCGTGACACCGTCTACGTACCGCCAATGGCAAGCGTAACGATCGCAATGGACGCGGGTGAAGCGGCCCGATGGATGCTGCACTGCCATCACATGCCGCACCTCTCGACCGGGATGATGACCGAGTTCCGCGTCGAGTCTTGACGCAGAACTGACTGGCCCTGGCGAGCAGGGCCAGTCTCACATTGTTGGAGATGATCATGATTTTGTTTTACGGCCTACGGGCCACGCTATTGATGGCATCCGCAACGTTCGCTCAGGGGGCGTTGGGCCAGGAACTGCGACCGCTGAGCGACGTTCTGTCAACAACTCACATCCACGGTCTGGCGCCGCAGGAAAATGCCAACCTGGTTCTGATGGCGACGCACCATGGACTGTGGCGTGTTGACCTCAACGAAGAGACAGCACAGCTTCTTGGAAGCAGCCGCGACGACTTCATGGGTTTCTCCCCCCACCCCACTGACAATTCACGATACTGGGCCAGCGGTCATCCGGCCTCTGGAGGTAATCTCGGTATAATCGAGAGCGTTGATGCAGGCGAAAATTGGTCAAGGATCGCCGACGGTGTCGGGGGGCCAGTCGATTTTCATCAAATGACGGTCAGCGGGGTCGATCCTGGAGTACTCTATGGCGTGCATCACGGCACAAGCCTACAAAAAAGCGAGGATTCAGGTCGCAGTTGGGAGGAGATCGGCCTGCTGCCGGACGGCATCATCGACATTGCGGCATCGGCGGTCGCGCCGGATACAGTGTTTGCGGCGACCAATTCGGGCCTTTTTACAAGCGAGGATTCCGGCAGGACTTGGATCCGAATTCATGATAGCGCCGCTCCGGTCTCCTCTGTGGAGGTGGACGCGGACGGCATTCATGCTTTCATACTGGGAATTGGCGTAGTCCAGTCGCTTGAGACTGAGCTCGACTTCGTGGTCCTCGCCGATAACTTCGAGGACACCTACCTACTTCATCTCACACCTATGGCCAATGGCGAGTTCGTAGCTGCAACCGATCAAGGCGGGCTTGTCCTGCTTTCGCCAGATGGCCAAATCGTTAAGTCAATTCCGCAATGATCCGGCATGGGGCCGTCGGCCCCAATGCCACCATCATCGTCGTTATCATTTGCCCGTTGAAATGGTGATTCGGGACGGCTTTGAAAACACTGAGAAACATACTGCTGGCATTGGTACTGATGGTGGCCTCGACCGCCCACGTCCATGCGGCGCAAAGCTTCTTGGCCGATGAGCACGCCCATGATTTGTCATCGTTCGACCACACGACTCCTGGAGATACTCACCTAGGCCATGGGGCAAAACACTGCGGCTCACTCCTGCTATTTCCCTCGGCAGTAATCGCTCTTCGCCTTAATCCGACCAGAGCAGTCTGGACCAACTTGGTCCAGGATTTTAAGATTAATTTCTTTGTCGTTGACCCCCCGCCTCCTCGGAAGGACTCGTTGGCTGTCTGATCGGCAGTGACTTCGAGTTTCAACCGAGAGTCTTTTTATGAAACGAATATACTTTTATGCGCTGGCTTTTGCCGGGGCAGCGATCGGCTGTGCTTCCGCATTTGCGCACAACGGCGCCACCGGCATAGTCGCCGAGAGAATGATGGGCATGTTAATGCTGGGCGAACAGATGCAAGCCCTAACGCCCGTGATCAACGGCAGTTCCGATCTAAATCTTGCGCTTATCAAGGAAGCGGCGGCAATGATTGCGGCTCATTCCGGCGAGTCGATGACAGACTTATTCCCAGCGGGCAGCACGGAGTTCCCGTCCGAGGCCCAACCGAGAATATGGGAGGATTGGGCTTTGTTCGCTCAATACGCCCAGAAACTTGAGAGTCTGGCGCTAGAACTGGGAGCAACGACCGATCATCCAGCTCCGGAGGCGTCAGTTCGGATTGTTCGAAATGACTGGGCCAGTATGGACACTGCGGTGTTGTTGGGTTTGGCGCCGAAAGCAGCCTCAAGCTCTTCTGAAGCCTCCCCTTCTGGCACCGAAAAAGCGCCCATCAGAAGCGCTGCCGCGGTCGCATCCGATATCGCCAGCACCTGCTCTGCCTGTCACGCGGTGTTTCGCAAATGACTTGGCCAAGAATTCATTGGAATTGGGCTCTCGCAATCGTCGCCCTGGTGGGAGGCTTGGGATTTGCAATCTGGATGTTTTTGCCACTACCGACCCCTGATTTGCCTCAGCAGATTTCCGGCGACCCAAAGCGGGGTGCCTATCTTGCCCGCCTATCGGGATGCGTAACCTGCCACACCATCGAAGGCGGTGATCCGTGGGCTGGCGGGGTCGAGCTGGCGTCCGATTTCGGCATCTTTGTTTCTCCCAACATAACCCCCCATCCAGAATCTGGTATCGGCGACTGGACCTTTCACGAATTTGTCCGGGCAGTCAGGCATGGGGTGTCTCCCGATGGAGCGCCATACTACCCCGCGTTCCCGTTTGAGTTCTATTCCACTCTTACCGATCGCGATCTCGCCGACATGTGGGCCGCGGTCCAAGAGGTTCCGCCCTCCGACTTCGTTCCCAAAGCCAGCGAGCTTCCTTTACCTTTCAACATTCGCCAAGGCGTGAAACTTTGGCGGACGTTTTTCTACGAACCTGCGGACTACACGGTCGACGAGACCCGCTCGACAACCTGGAACCGTGGCCGATATATGGTTGAGGGACCTGCTCATTGCTCGGCCTGCCATACGCCGAGAAATTTCGCTGGTGGCCTGGATACTAATGCCCAGTTTTCAGGTGCCTCCGGCGGGGCAGCCGGATGGACTGCCCCGCCAATCACAACCGAGGCGCTGGCTGATGCCGGTTGGAACCGTCAAAATCTGGTTACCGCCCTTCGAACGGGGATAACACCGACGGGAGATGCTTTCGGCGGCGCCATGGCCGAAGTCGTTCACCTGTCGACAGGATATCTTCTCGACCAGCATCTCGAAGATATGGCCGAGTACCTTATGGATCAATAGAGGTTCATCGATGTCGCACGCCCTCTATGGCAAGGGCATTACCAACGCACCAGCAGCCGCGTCAACTCGCTGCCACTGTGGATGCGCACCTCCCAATCTCCAACCATCGGCAGGATAGTACGTGCTTCAAAAGCGCCCGGTCCTGCCGATATGAGATTGACCGGCGCGCTCATTTGGTGCGCTGGCATCACAATTTCCACCACGGGATCGGCTGTGTTTCCTCGATCCACCGACACCCCGATAAATACGGTGAGAGCCCCATCTTCCCCGAGGCTGGCGACGGCGTTGATTGTGCTCGTCGCGGGTTCGACATTCGAAATCGGGACAGATACTCGGCCAGGCTCAGTGATCCACGGAATGCTGGCAAGCATCAAGACAAGTCCTAGGAACGTCATGCCTGCGGTCATGATCATCACCGTAGGAACGAGGTTCGGACCATTGCGCCGACGTTTTCCTGGTCCTTTCAAGATTTAATCTCCCCAGAATGGGCCTTAAGACGCAGCGCTGGCTTCTCGATAAGCCGCCACGACAAATAGGCAAAGCTCGCAGAAATGGAGACCGAAAGCACAAAAAGCACAGCCACCTGCGGCCCGAACCAGATCGGCTCGCGCGTCAGAATCTGTTGGATGGGCCAGGCAAGCAGATAGATACCATAGGAGAGGTCATGTTGCCGCGCGAATGCCGAAAGGCGGCCCCAGCCTTTGCTGCCCGCATAAATTGCAGCATATCCAATCCCGATGATCCAGGAGACCTCTGCAAAGCTGGTTCCGCTGCCCGCAAGCGCCAAGGCAAGAGCGGCAGCCGCCCATCCAAAGCGCAACGGGATCACCGCCCCAAGCTGCCTCGCCACGACGCCAGTGAGAAAGGCGAAGGCGAAGCGGAACAGGCTTTCTAGAGGCGTCTCACCTGTAGGATCGACACCAATATCTGCCAGCAAAGCGAGGGCGAACGCCAGCCACGTCGTGATTGCAATCGCTGGATGGCGGAGAAACCCCAATGCCGCGGCAATGCCAAAGACGATGTAGCTAAGGATTTCATACTTGATCGTCCATAGCGGAGCGTTGATGTCTCCCGGATACCGACCGTGTTCAAAAACGGATGGCAGGACGGCGCCCTCGAAGTTCCAGGCCACGTTGAGGGGATAGATCCATATTTGCGGGTTGGAATAATACTCCCACAATGGTGCGTCGGTTCCCAATGGGCCGATAAAGAAGGCTATAAACGCAGCGCTTGCGATCAATGCTGGATAGATTCGTAGAAATCGATTACGGGCGAACCGTCCAAGTCCACGGTGCATTACGCTGTGGGTCAGCATCGCACCGGACAGGACGAAAAATATGTTTACAGCAGTTGCCCCCAAATCGTAGGCGGCCCAGCTCAAAGGATCGTATCGCGGCGAGTTGAGGCCGAGGAGTAGCGAATGGGAAAGGACAACACTGACCGCAGCCATTAAACGCACGGCGTTGTAACTGTTGTCGGGGTTTCTGAAGGCGGTCGAAAGCATCATGGGCGCACCCGCGCCAGAAGCTGACGCCGGCCCATCGACGGGTCGGTTCATTGGTCATACCGGAATCTGATGGTGAACTACATTTCGTCTCCGCTGAAGCAGATGTTCAGCGGATCGGAAAACAGCGATTACGTGCGCTGGTTCGTTCTCGGAGGCTGGTCGATCAAAGTAGGCGACCGGAGATGCCGAAGCCTCACATGGGGTACATTCCACGAACGCTGCCATTCGGGTGGATTGACCCAGCGAGCGTTCACGATCATTGGTGTTTCATGGACGTGTTCAAAGTTGTCGTGCTGGCCGGCGCCAACTGCGCCCTTCGACTGAATGATTGCCTTGGCACTCCATTCGCCTGCCTCTACGAAAGAGTCCATCGTGGAAGCATGAAATGGCGCATGGATTGACTGGAGGGGTAAAGCGAAAACGGCGACCCACGCCACAACGAACAGGCGCGGGAACACTCGCCAGGAGAAAAGGCATGTCGCTCGACCGGTCACTGCCGCAATTCGTCCCTATATGGTGGCTACCTTCTGCAGCATAGTGAATCGCGTCGACCAGGTCCACCCGGACCAGGGCATTGCGGAAGCCCAGACTGTAGAAGATGAACGTTTAATGCCCCAGTTTGCGAAATTGATACTGTTGCCATTGCTGGTCTTACTGAGCCTACTTGTCGCACCCGCAGCGATGAGTTCCGCAAAGTCGTCAGATGGATACGGTGCGGTTGCTCATCAGCATGGTGTTGAGAGAGGCGTCGACACACCACACAGCGAGTGTGCAACTATCGCGTGCTGCCTGCTACCCGCACCAGCACAGCGATCGATGCTCCTGGGGCGGCTGGACGGGCTGGTCGAAGCTTGCCCTGCTCTGCACATGAGTGGAGAAACACCCCGAGTACCGGCTCCACCTCCGAAGCGCTTGGTTTGAAGGAAGATACGCGTCTAATTTCAAACTGGAGAATACCAATGAAACCTTTGAAAACATTAAGCCTTGCTCTTCTTTTCGCTGGACCGGCTTCCTTCGCTCTAGCCCAGGGCATGGATCATTCCAATATGGGCGGCATGTCCATGGGTGGTATGAGCATGGATGCTGAGGCCGGCAGTGCTTCGGGTCTTCCTGAAGTCTGTCTGGAGAACGCCGACCACATGGCAGGCATGTCCATGGATATGGACATGAGCGCCATGATGGAAGGGATGAGCGAGGGTCATCAGGCCATGATGGCCAACATGGGTGCCATGCACAACGACATGATGGCTGCCATGATGGCCGAGGACTTCGATGTCGCCTTCATCTGCGGAATGATCCCGCACCATCAGGGCGCACTAGATATGGCCAATGCGGCGCTCGAATATGCCGAAGATGAATGGGTCAAGGAACTTGCCCAGGAGATCGTCGACGCCCAAGAGCGCGAAATCGCTGAAATGCGCGACTGGTTAGAATCCCGATAACGCATCGGCTGGCGGGCGTTTCGCTCGCCAGCCCAGCCATTCCTCGCTGCAAGAATGCTATTTCGTTTCACCAGGTCGAGTTCGATGTTCATTGGAATGAACATCGAAAAGAACCTCAAATTGCTATGCAATAACGTGCCTGCAATACTTCAGAGCACGCCTAGAGGCGCATGTAAAAAATGCAAGTTCTAAATCTTTTTTCTACCCGTCGCGCAATTTGGCGCCACTTCCTGACGATCATTCTCTCTGGTGCACTGATTTATCTCTTTTCTGAGGTGCATGGTCATTGGGATCCGATGCATCGATGGAATAGAGCAACCGCGGATGCATCATTCATTTTGTTGACGCTAACGATGGCACTTGGTCCTGCGAGTCGACTGTGGCCAATTTTCACTCGATTTGTGATTTTCAGGCGCGAGTGGGGAATCTATGCCATATTTTTGGCGATGATACACACCGTTATCATTTTGGCTGGTTGGGTTACCTGGGATATCCCCGGCATATTTGGTCTGGCTTTCCATCCGACGCTCGACCGATATGTCATGGTACAGCATGGTTTTGGTCTGGCAAACTTGATTGGAATTGTCGCGCTTTTCTATGGGTTGGCTCTTATGCTTACGTCCAGCGATTGGGCAGTGCGGTTCCTTGGCGGTCCCATCTGGAAATTCGTACAACGGGGTGCGTATGTACTGTGGGCCCTGGTAGCTGTTCATGGCGGTTATTTCCTGTTCATGCACTTTGTCGATTATCATCGCGCCGTCCCACCACCCAATCCGCTCAGTTGGCCGTTCGTCAGTCTCGTTGCACTTGTCTTGACGTTGCGAAGTGCCGCCTTTTTTCAGGTGTGGCGCCAAGCTCGTCGCGATCGGAAACGAACGCTCCCCCTCAGCGCTTAGTTGAGTTGTGCGCTTTGGCAAGCTGACATTCAGCGATGCCAAATCATTCTTCGTAGGACCTTGTCTCGCCGAATGAAATGGTGCCAAAGCGCAGCCGCCACATGAACCAGCGCAACCGCCAGAAGTGTCCAGCTCAGCATGCTGTGAAGCCCCGCAACTTGAAAGCTGAAGTGCATCGCAGCATAGCCCGTAATTGGCAGTGCGATGAGAAGTCCGTAGAGGATTGCGTGTACCAAAGAAGCGAAAACTCGCTCAAACTTTGAGCCGCTTTCCGAGGACGGTGGCGCTTTTCGTGTCCATCGAAGTAGCAGTTGGACCAGCGCGAAATACAGGATTAACCCCCCGCTCCAAGCATGAACGTCATGCAAAAAAAGGTCTATTGGTGCCGGTTTCAGAAATACATGTGCCATGTGCACCCTCTGAATAGCCCAAGACGTCGGGATTTGAACCAAGCAGAGGATCACTACGATCCAGTGCATTGCTGGAGGTTGCAGGCCAAATGAGGCCGCTTGTCCGAGAAAGGAACTCGATTTTTCTGTGATTCGTATCATGCTTTGTCTCAATACCTTCTTTGGTCCCGTCTCTACGCTGGCCTGCGAATTTCTATGAAGTTCTGCCGTTTTCTCCACCACGGCATTGATCCCCACGCCATGCTTGCTCAGACCATCAAATCTCGCCAATGGCTGGCGAACTCATGACATGGAATCACCTTGAATTGACGGCTCGGTTACACGCTTACCATTCGGGACGCCTTTCCAGGTGCTAGGCCTCAGTCAGCTTACGACAGACCCTTTACCTTCGATTCAACGAAAGTGAGATCGCTCTTGATTAGCCGAGTTAAAAACGGGAATTCACCATGCGTAGAATGAGTGCGGCTTTACGTCTCGGCGCTCCGAAACCCCGCCACACGATATCCCGTTCGGTAATCTGCGCGACCGCATCGCGCCAGAAATTATCAATAAAATTGCCGATCCCGTACGAGAGATTCTCATGGCGTACCTTCAACGAGTTCGAAATTGTTTTAAGATGATTCGTGGTTACATGTTCTTGACCTCGCTCCTAATCATCTGCGCTGTGGTCGCAGCCTCGCTTACGCCGGGCTCATGGCGACCGCAGACACCGATGCCAACCACCGTGGAGCACTTGATAGCCTATACTCTCGTGGCGTTCTGGTTCGCTCTTATTCTACCCGGCGTTCGCACCCGGATTGCCTGTGTTTTGGCCCTTATGGCGCTTGCAGGAGCAATGGAACTGGTACAGACACTGATCCCTAGCCGCCGCGGACAATTGGTGGATTTCTCCTACAGCGCTGCAGGCGTTTCGATCGGATCAGCGGTGGGAATACTCGCCGCATCATTATTTGAGCGCCTACGAAAGTCGACCGCACATCGTACGCGTGTCTGTCTGCGACCCTCGCTTACCTTCGTTCCGATTCTGCGGCGCAAGAGTGATCGGGTAGTCGAGCTCTCGGGCCGCCCGCAAACACGAGAGTGAGGTGTGGGCCATCCGATCTCTGCAATTGGCTTCCAATCTACGACATTGACGTGTGTAATGAGATAACATATCAACGTCAAAGATTAAGGCTGCGACCTGTATCATGTAGTGCAAAAGAGCGGATGGAACCGATTTCGTGACGGACGCGTGCCTGACTTTCCGTAACCTGACGCTCGGCTATAACAGCCATCCGGCCGTCCACCATCTCGATGGCTCCGTCAAGCACGGATCCCTGACGGCCGTCGTCGGATTGAACGGTTCGGGCAAGTCGACGCTAATGAAAGGTATAGTTGGCATCTTGCAACCGATGGCCGGCGCGTGTCTGCGCGAGACCGGGGGCCGGATCGCCTATCTTCCTCAACAGTCGGAAATTGATCGGTCGTTTCCGGCACGTGTTGTCGATCTGGTGTCACTGGGCCTGTGGTCGAGACGCGGCTTGTTGGGCCGCTTCACTCGCGATGACCGGGCTGCTATTTCGAATGCCCTAGGCAGCGTTGGCCTGGAAGGGTTTGAAAAGCGTCCGATAGATACCTTGTCCGGCGGCCAGTTGCAGCGAGCTTTGTTTGCACGCGTTCTTGTGCAGGACGCTGATATCATCCTTCTCGACGAGCCTTTCAACGCGATCGACACCAAGACGCTCGGCGATTTGATCGACATTATCAAGCGCTGGCACGGCGAGCGTCGCACCATCATGGTCGTCATCCACGATCTCCAGCTGGTGCGCGACCATTTTCCCGAAACGCTGCTTCTGGCGCGTCATCCCATTGCCTGGGGGCGAACGAAGGAAACGCTGAGGCCGGAAAATATGCTCCAGGCCCGGCGTTTCATCGAAGCATGGGATGACGAGGCTGAGTGGTGTGAACCGGCGACGCTTGGGATCGGGCTTGATCACCAATCTCGAGGAGCACGTCAAAATCACGATCATCAGCCTGCTCCCGCGGAGAAGGGAGCGGCTTGAACCCGATGCCGGATATCTATGACTTCTTAATCGCACCCTTCATCGACTACGCGTTTATGCAGCGCGCGTTGCTGGGTTCTTTCCTCCTGGCCATCAGCTCATGCCCCGTCGGCGTCTTCCTCATGCTGCGCCGGATGAGCCTGACCGGCGATGCCATGGCACATGCCATCCTGCCGGGCGCCGCAACGGGGTTCCTCCTGTTCGGCTTGCAGATCGTCCCGATGACCATCGGAGGGCTGATTGCCGGCATCGTCGTTGCCATCAGCGCCGGCGCCGTCTCGCGCTTCACCGTTCAGAAGGAGGACGCCTCGATGGCAGCCTTCTACCTAATCTCTCTGGCGCTCGGCGTTCTCATCGTCTCGATCCGGGGCTCGAGCGTAGATCTCCTTCATGTCCTGTTCGGCACCATCCTGGCGCTAAACAACGATGCGCTACTGCTGATCGCGCTGATCGCTACGTTGACTCTGATCGGCCTGATCTTGTTCTGGCGGGCGCTCATTGCCGAGTGCCTCGACCCGTTGTTCCTGCGATCCGTTAGCGGCCTCGGAACCCCGGTCCACTTCATCTTCCTCGCTCTGGTCGTTCTGAACCTGATCGGCGGGTTCCAAGCTCTCGGCACGCTGTTGTCCGTCGGACTGATGATGTTGCCCGCAGCAGCAGCCCGCTTCTGGACCACACGTGTGGAATCGATGTGCGGCCTAGCAGTCCTGTTCGGCATCTTCTCCTGCGTTGCCGGGCTGCTCCTCTCCTACCATCTGTCGCTGCCGTCCGGTCCGGCGATCATTCTTTCGGCAGGGATCATCTACGTCGCTTCTGTCGTGTTCGGCGCAAGCGGCATCGTGAACGCCCGTGCCCGTCGCCCCCGTCACCGGACCGCCTAAACTATTGAGACTAGGAACCAATCCATGCTGAAAACCTTCAAGCTATCCGCCCTTGCCAGCGCCGCCGCGCTCATGCCCGCACTGGTGACATCCGCCTCGGCCCAAGAGCTGAACGTTGTCGCTACTTTCTCCATCATCGGGGACTTCGCCCGACAGGTAGGTGGTGACCGGATTGCGCTGACGACCCTCGTCGGCCCAGATGGCGACGCACATGTCTATGAGCCCCAGCCCGCCGATGGGGTCGCAATAGTAAGAGCAGACATAGTCCTGGTGAACGGCCTGCAGTTTGAGGGCTTCTTGGCGCGTCTGGTCGAAGCCACCGCCACCGACGCGACGATCGTGGAAGTCTCGCAGGGCGCTGAGATCCTCGAGGCGGGAGAAGGTGCCCACATACACGGGGCTGGAGCAGACGTTTTCGAGGGTCACGATGATCATGAAAATGGCGAAGTTTCCCGCGCGCATGATGAGGCCGAAATAACAGGGGCAGCACATGACGATCAGGGGGCGAAAGATCCGCACGCATGGCAGTCGGTGCACAACGCGGAAACTTATGTGAAGAACATAGCAACCGCATTCTGCGAAGCCGACGTGACGGGCTGCGATATCTACAACGCCAACGCCGAAGCCTATGTCGCCGAGCTGGAGGCGCTTGATCAAGAAATTCGAGAGATCGTCGCCTCTATTCCGGAAGATAAGCGCACCATTATCACGTCTCACGACGCCTTCGGCTATTTCGCTGCCGAGTATGGCATCTCCTTCGTGGCGCCTGAAGGCGTTTCCACCGAATCGGAAGCGTCCGCAGCCGATATCGCCGCGCTGATCGAGCAGGCGCGTGGGGATCAGGCGTCGGCAATCTTCGTCGAAAGCATCACCAACCCGCGGCTAATCGAGCAGATCGCCAGCGAGACCGGACTACAGGTGGGGGGAGCGCTTTATTCCGACGCCCTGTCGGCGGAAGACGGTCCTGCGCCCACATATATAGATATGATGCGCCACAATGCTCAGACCATAGAGGGAGCCATTACCCTCAGATGATAGAGCAGCCGCCTCGATTGAGAACGATCAATACGGCCGAGCGCTTTGACGGTGCCGCCGCAAAGTTTCCGGTTTGCTCCCAAGGCCCGAACCATATTGGCCAAGGCACGAACAGCGTTGTGATCGAGAACGCTGTCGGTTGGTGCTAGCCTAATTTGGGCGGTAGCCAAGGCTGAACGGCAACTCGTTGAGCTGCATCGCTGTAGGAGCATGCGAAAAAGTAGCGTCTGCGCTTTGAATGAGAACCCTGCGACGGTGAAATCAACCGAGTTGGAACTACACTCCAACGCCACTTTCGCCAAATCTGGCCAATGCTGCTGTCCATCCCCTCGCCATGTTTTCACCGCGAATTGAGTGGCAGCGTCCTGGCTTCTGCCCTACAAAATTGGCGATGCGCGTTCCTATCATTCTCTTCACCCATGTCGCTCTACGCCTGTTTACGGCGTCGATGACCTGTATGTTACCGGTCGCAGCCTTCTCATTCGAGCTACGCGACGGCGTCAGTGCGGTCGTGGAACTCTTCACGAGCCAAGGCTGTTCGCCTTGCCCCGCCGCCGATCGATTACTATCCGAACTGAGCACAGAAGATAATGTGATATCTCTCGCCTATCATGTGGATTATTGGGATTATGCGGGCTGGGCGGACACCTTCGCCCTGCCAGCCAATGGCGAGCTTCAGAAAGCATATGCTCAGACTTGGAGCACGAGCCGAATCTATACCCCTCAGATGATTATCAACGGCGAGCACGGCGTCGTGGGTTCGAACGCCGAGGAGGTGCAAAGCGCACTTGCTGCATCGAGACTTGTACTTCCTGTGAGCCTTGAGGTTCCCAGCCAAGACGTTGTAGTTCTCAAGGCCGAACCGCATCCCGAATTGAGCAAGGCGGTAGTCTGGCTGGTCACCTTTCGGAATTGGGCTGAGGTCGAGGTCGAACGCGGCGAAAACATTGGCCGGCGTCTTTCCTACACCAATATCGTTATAACCCGTCGACCCGTGGGCATGTGGGACCCAATCAACGGTGCCGATATACAAGTTCCTGTCTCTGATGCTGTGGATCCCGACAGCGATGGATTCGCGCTTATCATTCAGGAGAGGAACGGTCATCTGCCTGGTCGCATCCTTGGTGCCGCCGCAGTCATGCTTGAACACTAGGAGGTTATGCCGGTTTATGACTTCCGCGAGGAGACCTTCTAGGGTCCAAACCCAATCAGCTTATTGAATAGATGCTGCAAATCAGATTCTTTGGCTTTGGATTGAGCTGGAGGCGTTGATGAGCAGACTGTTTTGGTTGAGCGATGAAGCATGGGCGGCCATTGAGCCGCACCTCCCTCAGAACCAACCTGGGGCGCGCCGGGTTAATGACCGGCGGGTGATTTCGGGAATTATACATATGCTCAAGTGCGGCGGGCGCTGGGTTGATTGCCCTGTCGAGTATGGCCCTGCGACAACCGTTTATAATCGCTGGAACCGCTGGAGCCGTCGCGGCATCTGGGCACGCATCCTGGCCGCGTTAACCGAACAGGGCTGGATAGCCGAAACAGCCCAGATCGACAGCAGCTATATCAAGGCCCATCGCTGTGCAGGCGGGGGAAAAGGGGGGCGAAAGCCAATGCCATTGGCATCTCGCGTGGTGGCCGGACCACCAAGGTCCACGCGCTCGTCGATGTTCTGGGAAGGCCGCTCCGCCTCATCCTGACGCCCGGCAACGCCTCGGACATGACGGGTGCCGATCTGCTCATCACTCATACGATGGGCATGAAGCGGCTCATCGCTGACCGGGGATATGATGCCAATCGACTTCGGACCACTCTGCGCAGCCAGAACACTATCCCCGTGATCCCTGGCCGCAAGAACCGCAAGCGCATAATCCGTTACGATGAGAAGCGCTACAAGGACCGCTGGCGTGTCGAAGCCACGTTCTGCCGCCTCAAGGATTTCCGCCGTGTCGCAACACGATACGACAAACTCGCCCGGAATTACCTTTCCGCTGTCATGCTCGCGGCCGCAGTCGCATATTGGCTATGATTGAGTCTCGACCCTA
>NZ_RZMW01000015.1 GCF_003992625.1 Pelagibacterium lentulum
TGACGTGCTCCCCGACTTTGGACCACCCGGATTGGGAATTTCCGGGGATAAACGATCAGGGTGGGCCGGCTGCCCCTGATGCGTTCATAAGCGATATCGGGGGTTTGTTCCCGATTGCGCTGTGCGGGCGGACTTCGTTGTAGTCTCTACGCCAATCCTCCATTTTCGAGCGGGCGTCGTCAAGGCTCATGAACCAGTGAGCGTTCAGGCATTCGGCTCGGAACTTGCCATTGAACGACTCGATAAAGGCGTTGTCGGTTGGCTTTCCAGGGCGGGAGAAGTCGAGCACGACGTCCTTCTGATACGCCCAGAGATCAAGGTCGCGGGAGATGAACTCCGAGCCTTGGTCGACCCGGATCGTCCTCGGATATCCTATTTCCCTGCAGACCTTTTCGAGTGTCATAACCACATCCTCGCCCCTGTAGCTGAACCGAGGGTCCACGGCTGGTGCGTAGCGTGAGAAGGTGTCCACGATAGTCAGGATACGGATCTTGCGGCCGGTGGCCAACTGGTCATGCACAAAGTCCATGGCCCACACTTGATTGGTGCTCGTGGCAGCCATCCGGTCATCACGCAGCTTTGCCCTAACCCGCCGCTTGGGCGTCTTGTTGCGCAGCTGAAGCCCCATCTCTTTGTAAAGCCTGTAGATTCTCTTCGGGTTCACATCCCAGCCCTCCCGGCGCAACAGGATGTGAACCCGACGATAGCCATAGCGGACACGGGTCTCGCAAATCTCCTTGATCCGTAGCTGCAGATCAGCCTGCTCGCCGCGCCTGGACTTGTAGTGGTAGAGCGACCTGTCGACTCTCAAGGCATCACAGGTCTTTCGGATCGAGACCTTCCAGGTCGCTCTGATCTCATCGACAAGCGAGCGCTTGCGAGCAGGCGTCAGAGCTTTTTTGACAGCACATCCTGAAGCATGGCCTTGTCCAGGCTCAGATCGGCGACGATCCGCTTGAGCTTGCCGTTCTCTTCCTCGAGCTGACGCAGCCGTTTCATCTCCGATGGCATCAGCCCCGCATACCGCTTGCGCCAGTTGTAAAACGTGGCTTCCGAAATGCCTGCCTTGCGACAGACTTCCCCGACCGCCGTGCCATCCTCGGCCTGCTTGAGCACGAAGGCGATTTGGGCCTCGGTAAACTTGGACTTCTTCATGAGCATTCTCCATCTCCCGACCACGGGATCATAATTGGAAAATTCCAGTTCAGAATGGTCCAAATTCACGGCAGCAGGTCAATACCAATTCCTCTGGTGGCCGATTGATATTCCATATCATGGCTGCGCTCGCTGAGTTCGAAAGAAGTCTCATTAGTGAGCGAACGAAAGCTGGCATGGAAGTTGCTCGCCTTAATGGAGGTCATCTTGGTCGCCGACCAGCACTAACCGAACATCAAGCACGCATGGCAGCAAAAGCTGTCAGCAAGGGTGAGGCATTTTCCGTCATTGCAAAACGCTTCGGAGTGACGCCTCGGACCCTGCGCCGCTATATGAACTGTCGACTCAATGAATGAATTCAGGGCTCGTTCATCTTTTCTACACTAATCCAAGCAGGAGGCATGTGCGTATTTGTCGTGCATAATGCAGTCCATGCAAAAAAACGATAGGCATGGTAGAATTTGCAGTGTTTAATTGGGCAACTTAATGAGCGACAATCAAATTGCATACCTTCTGGATCCTGAAATCGCAACAATTCGCAAAGTTCAATTAAGTACGGTCAATTTTTATAAATCCATAAAACTTGCTCTAGGGCATGATGTGGTTGATTGTACCAAGTTTGACGAAAAACATTTAATTTTTTTTGATGACAACGGACTCAAAGAAGGCATAACGCATTATGTAAGTATAAAATCCCTACCCGATCCATATGTTGGCAAAATAATATTTGCTGCAGGCAACATAGAATGGACCGCCCCCAAAATTTCTATGTCGGATATTTTGAAGAGACTAACATGTTATCATTCAGTTCTGGATCCTATTGTTGAGACCAGCGCTCGAACACATGGAAATGTGACAAGCTACATAAGCGCAGTTGCAGGATTTAAGGCGCGAATTGTTCCGTTCGAAATCAAGATTCAATGAGCAGCCTTCACTGAGGCTGATCGCTATGCATAGGTGAACATGATGGGTCTTGAACACGACTGCCCCTTCGAAGAAATCTGCGCGGCGGGCATCGATGAAAGATGCGACATGATCTGACCCCGCGGCCTCATCTGGGTCCGCGGCAGATTGCAACGGACGGCAAGGTTAAGTTGACCGGCGTTGCTCATCCAAACCGTAATCCCGCTTCACCTGGTTGACGAACTGCAGCACCTTGCTTCCGACGTCATCCATTGAGGCTCGGCTACATCGTCTATGGGTTGAATGGGTCGTCGCAGGCGACTGTACGGGATCTTTGTCGGATCGGATGGGTATGGGCCGCCACAGTCCACATAAATTATGGCATGGGCGATCGGCTCGAAAGCAGCAAAGAAGTGGCTGGCAGACTTGACCCCAGCAATCTTCTTGTCTGCAAGCGTGACGCCCATTTTCTCAAACGCGTCGGGATGATAGGTCTGAGTTCGCCGCGAGGCCACAACGATATCGAGATTGGCCAGGCGCAGAGCAACAGCAGCTCCGAGTGAGACCATACTCTGCTCGAAAGGAATAAGCAGATCCTTTGTGGTCGAAATCACCTCGAAAGTGCCGTCCAAAGGAGCCCCGGACGAGGGAGCGGCCTTTCCCCCTACCCTGAGTTCAATGCGCGATCCAACTCCCGCTGCCGTGCAGATGTCCACAGCAACGGGGTCCCATAGCGCTCCCAATGCAGCCGAAACATCTGGTTGCGCCAGCATCGCGTGAGCCAGAAAAGTACTGTCACCTGCAACGCCACCCCCCGGGTTGTCCCAGCGATCAGAAAGAATGACCGGAGCGCCATCCATGGCAATTGCCATTTCAATTGCTCTCGATGGACCAGGCATCTCCGGTAGCCTGTCGGCACCCAAACCCCGTACCCGTTCACAAATATCCTTTGCAAGCCGCCTGCCAAGATGTGGGTCTGCGTCAGTCACAACAACGACTTTTGAACCGACGTCAGGCATGTCGGCCGCAGGGAAGCCATGGACCACAGATATGGACAGCACACCATCGGTGCGCTCGAGCAAATGCAGCGCGTCAACCACAGAACGGCCAGGCTCTCGCGACGTCAGAAACGGGCTTATCGTACGGCAATCGAGAACGGTGAGATGCGGCTTGATCAGCTTTTGGGCCGCTCTGACGCAAATGTGCATGAGATCTCTGGCGCGCTCGAGAAAATCGGTATGTGGCACCTCCTTGAAGGTCACGATTACATCGCTATGACAGACCATTGCAGGCGTAAGGTGACAGTGCGGATCGAGCTCAATGCCTATGATGCAGTCCGGCCCGACCAGGGCGCGGACACGGGCTATCAGATCTCCTTCACAATCCTCATAGCCTTGCGCCATCATGGCGCCATGCAATCCGAGAAGAACGATGTCGCAATGGCCTGCCGCTTCAAGTTGTCCGAGGATTTCATCCCGCAACCCTTCATAGGCATCACAAGATACAAGACCCGCAGGTTCGGCCCAGGCCGCTGTGCCTTCAATGAGTTCATAACCGTATTGCTGCACACCTTCGCGCGCAGCGATAATAGGCGCGGTGCATAGGGTTGGAGTCGGGGGATGTTGGCCAGACGGTGCATAAAACGCCTCCTCAAAGGCGCGCCGGTCAATCCGGATTGGAGAAAAGGTGTTGGTTTCGGTCGCCAGTGCGGCGACAAACATTTTCATCGTTTCCGTGCTTTTTGTTGTCTCTCGCCCACGCGGCCTTCTCGCCGAGATCTTTCAGGCGGGTTTATACGCAGGTCGGACAGGCTGTCCTTTGCCTCCCGCAAACGTTCGAAATGCTTAGGGCCAAATTTCAGCGCCATTGCGGTTGCAACGATATCAATTGTTGCGCCGTGCACGACACGGGAAATCATGGGCGCGTAAATCTCAGTGTTCTCATGGGCGTCAACGGCCAGCAAGATGTCTGAAGCATAAGCGAGCGCAGTACCTGGCTTAGTCACTCCGATAACGGTTGCTCCGATAGCTTGGGCGCGCTCTGCCATTTTTAGCGTATCTGCGACCATGCCAGTATGTGAAAAACAGATCGCGACGTCGCCTCTCCGGAGCGTTGCAGCGGCAAGGCGTTGGATGTGAGTGTCTGCATAGGCAACGACTGGAATGCCGAAACGCATGAGCTTGTGCTGAGCTTCAATTGCAAGCGCGCTTGCAGAGCCCGTGCCATAGCAGTCAATCCTCGGTGCTCGCGTGAGAGCATCTACTGCTTGCTCAAGTGCCGACTGATCTATGGAGCTGCGAAGCTCACCGAGGGCAAGAATGCTGGAATCTATCACTTTCCCGACGATCGCTTCCAAGGAATCTCTGGCATCCACTTCGCTGTGAACGTAGGGTGTGCCCGACACTATGCTTTGCCCCGTTAGAAGCTTTAGGTCAGGATAACGTTTTAGCCCGAGCGAGCGAACGAAACGTAAAACTGTAGGTTGGCTTACGCCAACTGTATCGGCAAGATTGCCGATCGACATGTGAATCACACGCCCCGGATTGGCAAGCACAAAGTCGGCTACCCGTTGCTCGGAAGGTGATAGCCTGTTTCTGCGTGCTGACAGTCTCTCGAGAAACCGTTCGCCACTTTGGGCCTCATTGCCTTCACCGGCCGGTTCTGCCACGTGCATAACTCTCAGCGCTCCGGATCAAATTCAAAGATGGCTTCCACTTCGACGCAAGCTCCTAAAGGAAGACTTGCCACTCCAAGTGTCGTGCGGCTGTGTCGACCGGACGAGCCCATGATGTCGACGATGGTATCGGAAGCCCCGTTCATCACCAAGCCCGGCGTTGTATAGTCGGGCTCAACATTTACGAACCCTCCCAGTCGGACACACTGAACAATTCTGTCGAGAGACCCTAGGCCAAGCCGCGCATGGGCCAAAACATTCAATAGACAAAGGCGGGCGGCGTCATACCCGTCAGATTCTGTAATTTTACTCCCTACCCTTCCGGTGTGCACAACCGATATCTCACCTCCTGGGCCCATCGGGAGCTGTCCAGAAATGTAAATGAGGTTCCCAACAATCTCATATGACCTGTAATTTCCTTTTAATTCCGAAACTTGCGGAAGATCCAGAGACAGATCGGCGATGCGTGCCTCAAGCACTCCAAGGGATATATTTTGCAAAGTTCACTCCTTCTCGATGGCGCACACTCAAACATCAGCGGCATATCATCGACGTTTTCTTGACGCTCGACGTTGATGTTGTTTGCATTGACGACGGACAGTACGTAATTTATCTACATAACCTGTCGTCATCGGTGCGACAAGCGGGCAGAAAGAATTTTGAGGGGCAAAAGTGGAACACAACATCAGAGTCGACGACTTTACGGGTTTGCAACGGCTGGGGCTTGCGACCCTGCCCACACCGTTTGAACATGCACCCCGACTTGCCGAGGCAGTCGGTGCGGGAACGCTCTGGATCAAGCGCGAGGATCTTTCTGGTTACGCGCTCGGCGGTAACAAGCTTCGCCAGATCGATTTCATTGCCGCAGATGCCATTGGCTCCGGTGCTGATATCCTGATTTCAACAGCAGGAAGCCAGTCCAATTTCTGTCGCTCTCTGGCAGGAGCCGCCGCTCGATTGGGCATTGCCTGCCACCTGCATCTGAGATCAAAAATGGGAACCCAGAAGACTGGAAATCTGCTGCTCGACGACATCCTGGGCGCCAGGGTTACGTTCACTGATCACGCCGATCCGTGGGATCCCAGGATACTGGCTGAACTTGACGATATCGCCACCCAATATCGCGATCAGGGGCAGAAGCCGGCCATCATCCAATTGACAGGCTCTAGCGCGTCTCTGGGCGTTGCCGGCTGGGTTTCCGGAGCACGCGAACTGGTAGACGATTTCGCCCGGATGGGATCGACACCAACGATAATGGTTGCAGTCTGCGGCTCCGGCCTTACCCTTGCTGGGCTCGTGTTAGGCTTCAAGCTGCTCAACTGCCCGACGCGGATGGTCGGGATCAGCGCCCAGCAACCAGCCGCACGCCTCACCCAATGGATTATAAAGTCGGCGGATCAATGCGCCCGGGATCTTGGCTTGTCAGCAAGGGTAGATGCGAACGACTTCGATATCATCGACAGCGCCATCGATCCTGGCTACGGCATTGCCTCTCGAGAGTCTATTGACGCGGTCCGGCTTGCGGGTGCAACGCAAGGTCTTATCCTCGACCCCATATATACTGGCAAGGGTCTTGCCGGATTGCGGAGCGCCTTGGAGGCCGGACACTACGGCGATCATCCTGATGTTGTTTTCCTTCACTCGGGTGGTACGCCGAACGTATTTACCCACGCGAACCGGTTTGCTTAGGAGAGCTCGAGAATGGCTGCACAACTAACGATCGATCTCGACACTCCGGGCAAACAACACGGTTCTCTGCTTGTTCCATATTCCTCGGACCGTTCAGCTTACGGCCAGATCGTGGTACCGATCACGGCGATTTCAGGCGCGCCCGGCCCCACGTTCGTAGTAACAGGAGGGGTGCATGGCGATGAATATGAGGGACAGTTTATCCTCGCGCGGCTGGCCCGAGAGATCAAGCCGGCTGACATCCGGGGCCGCATCATCATCATACCAGTCTGTAATCCGCCGGCCTCGGCAGCGGGACGAAGGACCTCACCGGTCGACGGTGTCAATATGGCGCGCTGTTTCCCGGGGCGGGTCAATGGATCGCCAACCGAACAGATAGTCGAGGCAATCACGCGCCTGATTCTGCCATCGGCAAGTTTTCTTCTGGATTTTCATAGCGGTGGGTCGACGCTCGAATACATCCCAGCAACGCTTGCACGACTGCCCCAAAGCACGGAGTTGGCCGCGTCCGTCCTGGACCTTATGCTGGCTTTCGACGCTCCACTCTCGCTTTTACTAGGCCGACCGGAAAACAGCGGAACCCTGGTATCGACCGCACTCGAGTTGGGTGTCTCTGCCATTGCAACCGAGCTCGGCGGCGGTGGTGGCGTGACGCCTCAAACGGTAGAGACCGGGTGGCGCGGCCTTTGGCGTGTGCTCGCCAGCCTGAACATGGTATCGAAAAAAGTCGATCTGCAACCAGAGCGAACCCGGGTCATGGCCGTTGAGCCCCACCATTTCGTGCGGGCCTACTCAAACGGATATTATGAACCCCTAGTTGGGCTTGGAGACACGGTGACGGAAGGGCAATACCTTGGCCACATGTGGCGTCTGGAAGAGGCCGGAGCAGCGCCCGTCCCGCTCGTGAGCGGGACGACAGGTCTGTGCGTTTGTCGAAGGGTGCCGACAGCGACAGCACCGGGAGACGTCCTGCTGCACACGGCACGGGACATTTCTCAGTCTGAAGTCCTCAGCCTAGCAATGGCCTGACCCGCGCGACCAGATCGTCCATCGCCTGCTGGGGCTCCTTGAGACCAAGCACGACAGATTCGGCTTCTTCCTTGAAATAGTCAGCGGCCCGCGCTGCTTCATCGAATGCGGGCAGGGGAACGCGCGATACCTGGAGCACCTGGCGCTCGGCCTGAGAATAAGGCAGGTTTTCCATCACCCGGGGATCGTCATAGGTCGAGTTTCTAACAGGCCCATTGCCGTTGAGGGCTGCCGAAAGGGTCGCTTCACGACCCGACATGTGCTTTATGAACTGCCAGGCCAGTTCCTTGTTCTGCGAGTTTGCTGGAATGGCCATGCTCCAGAACTCCACCTTGGTGGGTGCCACTTCATAGACGCCCAGCAGTTCTTCGGCCACCGGGAACATTGTCGTCTGAATTTTGCCAGCAACCTGCGACGACTGCGGGTCGTTGTAGAGCCTGTTGCGGCTCATAGAGCTCATCGCCATAGCAGCGCGCCCATTCTGCATCCAGGTATTCGCGTCCTCCGCTGTCATGCCTGTCAAATTGCGAGGAATGGCGCCGGCCTCGTAGAGTTCGCGAATTGCGGTCAGCGCCCGCACCATCGCAGGCGAATTGGCAACGACCTCGAAATCGGACGTGATGAAATCAGCATCCCAAGCGCGGGCAAAAGCAATGACTTCAGGGTATGCCACGCCGGGCAGGATGAAACCCACGACAGGCGTACCGTCCTCGCGCGTATAGGTGCACTGCTTGGCATACTCAATGAATTCTTCAATGGTGTGCGGCGGCTGGGTCAGACCGCGCTCGGCAAAGATTTCCTCATTGTAGTGCAAGCCGGTGGAGGCATGGCGGTAAGGGACGGCATAGTGAGCGCCGTCCATCTGCACAGCTTCGCGTAAGCCGGGAAAAATGTCTTCCATGTCCTCGATTGGGTCATTCGCCATGAAGTCATCGAGCGGCTCAAAAAGAGTCGAGACGCGAGGCGTGAGATAGGTGTTGAGAAGGAACGCAACGTCTACCGAGGACTCACCCAGCGATGCCTCGCGGAAGACGCGGTCATGAAGCGGTCCGGTTTCAAAAGTAACCCAATTTACCCCTGCTCCCGTGGCTTCGCGGAAAAAGCGCGTCGCATCGCCACCGGCGGATGCATTGGACACGTTCTCAAGTACCCTATGCGCAAAGACGCCGATTTCGCCCGACTGCGCAAATGAGACGTTACTTATCAATGGAAAAGCTGCTGCTGCAGCACCGGCAGAAATGAAATGTCGACGGTTAATTAGCATGTGAGACCTCCTGTGTTGGGCGAAATCCGGATTACCGGGAAACCCCGCTCCCTTAATACAGCGCCCAACATAGTTTCAAAAAACTACATTGATCAAGCCATAATGCGCATTGACAGAGATCATTTTTTAATTTTACTACATCCGAAGCGACAGCCGAACCCACCTTATCCCTCAGGGTGCCCGACCAACTCGAGCCAGAGAGACATTCACGCGTGAACCCGTCATCTTCAGACAGCCCCCCTAAGCGTTCCAAGCTGTTGCCAGCATTCATCATGATCGCGCCAGTCCAGACAATGATCGGGACGATGATTCTGCTGCCCGTGCTTTATGTGTTCTGGCTAAGCCTGACCGTTTCTTCCTTTGGCCAGGCGCCCGTCTTCGTGGGTTTTGACAACTATGTGCGGGTGCTCTCCGATCCCTATTTCTGGCGTGCATTGCGCAACACAATGATCATTGTGCTTGTAGTTGTTCACGCTGAATTGTTGCTCGGTCTAGGCGTCGCCCTTTTGTTCGCAAGCGGCATACCCGCACGCCCGATAATGCTCGCAGCGGTGTTGGCGCCATATGCCGTGAGCGAAATCAGCGCGGTAGTGATGTGGCGCTATATGTTCGATCTCGATATTGGTTATGCTACCCAAGTTCTTAATTTTTTTGGGTTACCTACCCTCGAATGGGCGATCAATCCCGTTCATGGCCTCATGCTTGTAGCGATCCTTTCTATCTGGCTCAATCTCCCCTTCACTTTTGTCATTCTTTACGCCGCGCGCCTTGCCATCCCCAAAGATCTTTACGAGGCTGCAGAGGTCGATGGTGCTAGTCCATGGCAACAATTCCGAAAAGTGACGCTGCCCTTGCTCCTCCCAGCCATGCTTATCGCAATGCTTTTCCGTTACATTTTTGCGTTCAGGCTATTTTCGGAAGTCTGGCTTCTGACCGGGGGGGGGCCGGCCCGGCAGACTGAGGTTTTGGCCGTATATCTTTATCGCGAGGCGTTTCGGTACAACGCGTTCGGCACCGCGGCAGCAACAGGTTGGCTCCTGGTCATCGCCTCACTGGTGCTCGCTTTGTGGTATCTGCGCAAGCTCTACAAGGAGATGTTTGCAACCAATGCCTAAGATCCTTGGAAAAGGCCTCAAGGGGTTCGCGATCTTCGCCGTGCTTGGCTGGTCGTTAGCTCCTATAGTACTGATACTCATATCGTCCTTTAAACCCGACCGTGACATTTTTGCGGCGCCTCCACGTCTCTTGTTCGAACCTACGTTCGACCACTATGTGGCGCTGTGGACTCGATGGGGCGACTTCTTTGCGGGATTGGTCAACAGTCTGATCATCACGACGGGGGCAACCATTCTGGCGGTCGTCACCAGCGCAATGGCCGGCTATGCCTATTCGCGCTATCGCCACACCGTTATGTCAAGCAGCGCCTTTTTTCTTATCTTCATCCGATTGATCCCGCCAATCGTCATCACACTGCCACTGTTCCCTGTCGTGAACATCTTGCGCATCAACGACACTCACATCCTGATGATCGTGCTTTATGCGACGTTCTTTGTTTCGCTGGGAACGCTTATCATGCGCACTTTCATCGATCAGATACCCAAGGAGCTCGACGAGGCGGCCCATATCGATGGTGCAAGCCATTGGCAAATTCTGCGCAGGATCATTCTGCCACTCTCGGCGCAAGGCATGATTGCCGTTTCGGTCTTTGTCATCGTATTTGCATGGAACGAATTTTTGTTCGCCTTCATCTTCACAACCACCCGAGCAAAAACCGCCCCGCTCGTTCTCTCCGAGATGTTCGGGGCAGTAGAGGGCGTGGAATGGGGGGTGTTGTTCGCAGCTTCTACGCTGCAGCTACTGCCCGTACTCATCTTTGTAGTCCTGGCACAAAAACACCTTGTCGCTGGCTTGACTGCCGGAGCCACAAAGGGTTGAGCGCCCTACCTTACAAACCATAAGGAGGCAGCACGATGTTCGCAGCCGCACATGTAAACTACGCCCAGACACTGAGCCGTTTTGATCCACTGCCCAGAATTATCGCGATGGACGATTTTGACCGGGGGTTCTGCGGTTGGACACAACTTGTCGGGAACTATGAAGACAGTCTCGATGCCATGCTGCCCGGTTATGCGCAGCATTCTTCTCCCATGCTGTCCACCCTGCCCCATTGGGATGCTGGGTCGCACGGCGGCGTCGACGGTGACTACGCTCTCAAGATTGCAACTCGACCCAGAATCGGCGCGCAGAATGTTGCGATCAAGCGGTTGACCTTCAGAAAGGCCGGCCCCATTCGCATGGAAGCCTACCTAACCTTCAAGCCCGAGGCATCCGCTCTGAAGCTTTCCGAAACCGATGTGCGCTCAATCGGCTTTCTTTTTGACCTTCAGGTCGGAGACCAAATGGCAGGCAGTGGACATCGGGTCATGCCCCATATGCGTTTCCTTAACGCGGCGGATGGCAAGCATATCCAGAAATGGCAGTTCAAGCGGCAATCGGTACCGATTGTACCGATCGGTACCGAGAACAAGACGATCTCCCACTACCACCTCAGCCCCGACGGCTGGGAAGATCTGGCCGGTGGCGACCAAAAGCTGTGCTATAATGAAATTCCAACAAAGGTAAACTGGCACTATATCCGCTTCGATTTCGATCTCGCCTCCATGCAGTGCACGGGGTTCCGCTGCAACGATCGTGAGTTCGACGTCTCGGGATTCGATTCGATCCGGCTGCCAGCCATGAAGAACCTCTGGTGCATGCTCAACCTGGCGTTTTTCGCCGAAGCGGATGCCGACAAGCGCGCACTGCTTTATCTCGACTCCGTTTGTCTATCAGGAGATTTCTGATGCGCATGAGCACGAGCGCAATCGTCGCGCGCAATGTGGTCTGGGAAGGCACCAGCACAACCGAACCATATGAGGGCGGCTGGGCCAGAGAAGCTATTGCCTTTGTCCGAGCCCTCAAGGAGCCGGTCGGCAATCCCGGGCGCGCCTATGTTGAAGTTTCTCCCGACGGCCTCAATTGGGTGCGCGAGGGCACCAGTTTTGCCCTGCCGGCCAACGCGGATGAGGTAACCTTTGCACGCATCAATCATTTCGGAACCTGGCTGCGCATTGTGGGAGAACAACCCGCCGGGAGCTCGATTGTCGTCCTTGTCACGCTCCATTTAAAGTCCTGATCGCATGTCTTCTGCTCCTACTATCGCCCGCGTCAAAGCGTACCCTTTGCGCGTTGCCCTGCCGACCGCACAAGAAACATCCCAGGCCGTCTGGAACAGACTGGAACTTGTTGTGGTCGAGATTGAAACCCATTGCGGCATTGTCGGAATCGGTGAAGGACTGGCGCGCCGTGGCGCCAGGGCCTATGCAACAATGATCGAAGAGGTTCTCGGGCCCCTGTTGATTGGTGAGGATGCGCGCGACATACGGCGCCTTTGGCGCACCATGCGCTCGACATTGACAGGAAGGCCCGGCGGCCAGCTGATTGAAGCGATTGCAGCGATTGATATTGCTCTTTGGGACATCAAGGGCAAACATGTCGGCCAGCCCGTCTATCGTCTACTTGGCGGCATGGGACGTCAGCACGTGGATGCATACGCGTCCTCGATCAATTGGACTGATGACGCCACTGTCGAGAAAGAAGTCGCCGCCGTGGTCGCAGCCGGGTTTTCGACCATAAAGGTCAAGCTTGGAAACCCCGTCGACAAAGCCATCGCGCGCGCCCGCTTCGTGCGCGAATGCGCTCCCGATGCCGCCCTGGGTGTCGATGCAAACTGGGCCTATGACGTCGATGATGCCCTGAAACTGGGTCGCGTTCTTGTCGATCTCGGGTACGACTTTTTTGAAGAACCGATCGTACCCCAGGATCGCGAGGGCTATCGCCGACTGGCACATCACCTGCCCATTCGCCTCGCTGCGGGCGAAAGCGATTTCGTTTCCGCCGATGCCCTTGTCTCGTTGCGTGACCGCTCCATCGGAATGATCCAGCCAGATGTCACCCGTTCGGGCGGCATCACAGAGACTTGGCGAATTTGCGAACTGGCAGCGGCCCACAACGTAGCCTACGCCCCTCATGTCGGCTGGTCCGGCGCGATATGCGTGGCAGCGAGCCTGCATCTGGCGGCGGCGGCCGAAAGTTTCCGCAGTTTTGAATGCATGGTCTTTGACAATGTCTTGCGCGAACGGCTGTGCACCCCCTTGCTTGGTGCGATCGCCCAACTTGTCGAGGGCAAGCTGGCAGTACCGCAAGGTCCTGGTCTCGGCGTTGAAATCGACCGAGCCGTTCTAGAGGCTCACTGCATCGATTGATGCGAGTTTGCGAGTTCAGGGAGTAGATCATGGCGTCCGTATCGATAGAAAATGTCACAAAGAAATTCGGCGAACTCGAGGTCATAAAGGGGATTTCCGTGCCGATAGCCGATGGCGAATTTGTCATTCTCATCGGTCCATCGGGCTGCGGGAAATCAACCCTTCTGAGAATGATTGCCGGCCTTGAGGAGATATCGGGCGGAACAGTCGCCATTGATGGCAAGATGGTCAACAACGTGCCCGCCAAGGAGCGCGATATTGCCATGGTGTTTCAGAGCTATGCGCTCTATCCTCACATGACGGTTCGCGACAACATGGCATTCTCGCTTTTGCTGCGGAAAGCCCGCAAAGCCGAAATCGAAGCAGCCGTGACCAAGGCTGCCGAGACACTCGGACTGACAGAGCTGCTCGACCGTCTGCCACGACAGCTATCCGGTGGGCAGCGTCAGCGCGTTGCAATGGGACGCGCAATTGTTCGCGACCCCAAGGTCTTCCTATTCGATGAGCCCCTGTCCAATCTTGATGCTAAGCTCAGGGTACAGATGCGAACCGAAATCAAGGCGCTGCATCAACGCCTGCGGGCCACGACCGTCTATGTGACCCACGACCAGATCGAAGCCATGACAATGGCGGACAAGATTGTCGTAATGAAAGACGGACACATAGAACAAGTCGGTACGCCACTTGAGCTTTATGACAATCCGGCGAACCTCTTTGTTGCCCAATTCATCGGTAGCCCTGCCATGAACATTTTGCCAGCCCGCAGCTCTTCACAAGGCGTTTCGGTCGTTGACGATCTCTGGCACAGCGTCCCAGAGCTGCATCACTTGCCGACCAATAAACCCGTCACCATCGGAATTCGTCCCGAACATTTCGCGCTGGCAGATGAAGGCATCCCAGCAACAATAGAGGTCGTCGAGCCGACCGGCGCAGAGACCATCCTATCCGCCCGAATAGAAAGCCATCCCGTGACGGTTTTGATAAGGGACCGCGCAGACGTAAGACCCGGCGACGAAATATTTCTCACACCTGACTGGACAAGGGTTCATGCGTTCGACCCGGCAACTGGAAACAGGCTCTGAAGCCCATCCCAAGCCTTCCCGTTTTGAGAGGCCGAGTTACGAATAGTCAAGGCTGGGGCGTTGATTATCGCTTTGGCTTGCGAATAGGCCCTCTCGTTATTAGTCGACGATTTTGGTGCCTTTCGACATGGCCTTCACCCCCCTGAATTTGTAGGCTTTTGAGTGCTCAAGCGATGTGGGCCAGTTGGTGATGGACCAGAACAAGAGTCTGCGGGGCAACGTCACGGGAATTCTACCACAGCGGGAAAGCAGTCGTCGCAAGGTGCCGATTTTCCAGTCGAGTAACACTTATCTAGAACTTGCTAACACTTATCTCGAACTGAACTGAACTGAACTGAACTGAACTGAACTGAACTGATGGGATTGTCTAATCGCTACCTCGTCGTCAAGGCTTTATCGAGCAGAAACGCCGCTGCCGGATGCATGGTTGTCTTCGCGGTCGGCATAGGCCGCCGCATGATGGAGCTTCGAGGGAAGAGCCTTCAACGTGGATGACGCACTGCGCTAAACCAGCGGTGCAACCCCGCCAGTTCAGGACGACGACCAATCGGCCGCAAGCGTAAATTGCGCTTGATCGGAAATACCGATAGCGCGCGATATCTTTGGGGCATCCTGCACGGCGGTATGTGACATGTGTAGGATTTGGCGCCTGAAGGGTGCTGGAAACGTTGAGGTTCTGCGATAACGGCACTGGCATCACAAACTCAAATCTTGGCCATGGGTGCTGACGAGGAACACGCTAGATTTGTGGCCCCGCGCAAGCGTACAGACTGCCTTTGCAAGCTTGCGGACGATGGCGTTTATTGCATTCGGCCTGCCACGCATCCAATGCGTGTTCTACAAAAGGAATACGGCCGCCTGGCTCAAGCCCGGTCATCGCCTCTACTGCCAGAACATCGATGATCGACATGACTTGAGATGAAAGTTTTGCCCTTGTCTTTAAAGGCAGTCCGACGCGGAAGAGATAGCGCTCGATTTCAGATCGAATGTCCGTCCGGTAAGTACGCCATTGCGTCAAGACGACGGGCTCTTGGCATCCCCCCAAAAGCATGAAAAGGCATCCTGGTCTCTTGGCGGGGGCATAAAAAAGCGTGTTCATATCTTGTACAAGCTGTGACAAGGCGCGCTCGGGACTGTCATGCGCGAGGGCTTGGCGAACGATCTTGAGGCCGCGCTTGGCATAGCGGCGCATTACCTCATCACATAGGTCCAGTTTCGAGCCAAATGCTCCATAAAAGCTGCCGGCGCCAATACCCATCACGGCCATCAATTCTGTTACTGCAGCACCGCCGTAGCCCTTTTCTCTAAAAATCGCCTCCGCACGCTCAAGGGCAGTCTCATAATCGAATTGGCGCGCGCGACCCTTGGTCACTCGGTTGCCTCATGGCAAGAAATGCCGCCACCGAGATAGCGTCCCATCATCGCAAAAAATATTTTGAGTCTGTGTTGAAGACAGTCTTTGTCCTCCCAAGAGCGTGCGCCATAAAGTCTGATCAGCTTTTGATACGTTGCCAGTCGCTCTGTGGAGACAAAATGCCTGACAAGCGCGCTCGCCTTGCGCGCAGCGTACCAGTCCGTCACCAGGTCGATACCCGAAATCGGGTTGGCATCAACAGATTTCCGCACATAGGCTTGTGGAGATATCGGAGTATCGATGGCGGCAATTTCGAAAAGATCTTCAACCGAAACTGAGCTCATCAGCGCCGCGATGTCGCCGTGCCATTCGGTTGGCAAGTAACGATAGAGAACCAGTTCCCTCACGTGGCGATAGAGAAACTCCTTATAGGTTTTCGATTGTGTCCAATCGCATCCGCCACTCTCCTGATCGTACAAGGGAAAGAACGCGTCAAATCGTTCAAAATCCAAAAGTTGATGCCGAACGGACCAATCTTCCGAACTGATTTCTAGAATTCCAAACGCTGGTGGAAACGCGACGGGCGACGGCATTGCCACATTGGTCAGCCTCTCCGTACCGCAAACAAGCGTATTCTCATCGCTAACATGCAAGTGACCTGAAAAATGTAATCCGATGCCTGTACTTGCCACTTTCCTTGCAGTTTCCGGATGAGGTGTTCGACGGACTGCCTGGGACCGCAAAACAAACTGGGCCTCAAGTTCGAGGGTGCCATCGTATGTATCGAGCACTGGATAGTGAGAAAAACATACCAGAGTCTTGCCTTGGTCTTTCGCCCGTCGAGACACATCGGCCAACCAGTCTAATATGAATGGCTTGTGGTGGACCAAGCCATTCCAGCCGGCATCCGTGCTATCCTCAAACGCATCCTCTTGCGTGTTATCTCGGCGGCCGTTACGCGGTTCAAAAACATTGGCATCGATCGAGACAAGCCATAAATCTGGTTCGGGCTCCACCAGAAACGACAAATCGAGCTGGCGATGACAAACAGACCGGTCGGGGGACCATATGTCATACAGTCGAGCCTCGAAGGCGTCATCGTCTCCAAATGGAGATTCCCAATGAATGTCTTCGTTTCGGCGCTTAATGCCATATGGCGCCCAAAGCGGAGCTGTGTCTGGATAAGATCGACAGAACATTGCGGCATCAACCGTGACATTGGTGTCGCAGCGGGCCGATGTGCTAGAAACAAGGGCCGTTCCACCATGCCTTTCGTAAAAGCGTTTGGCATGATGACGTCCGCTCATGCCGTAGATGTCGTGATTTCCGGGCGTGAGAAAGAACCGCATACCGTGCTCTCGTTCGTATTGGTCGAGCAAGCCCAAAGCGGCGTTCATGGACGCTATTTGGCCGTCGTCGGTCAGATCCCCAACGATCGCCACAAGTCGGATGTCCTGATCTGCACACGCATCCAGTGCAGCACGAAAAGCAAAATAGCTTTCGTTGAAGATCCGGGTCGATGCTGAACTGTCCGCGCGGGTGCGGATGCAAGCGCCTAGCTTGCCATCAAAAGTGACGCCGGCGAAGTCATACCCGGGGAAAATTTCGTGATAATGGGGGTCCGCAATCATTGCGATTTTATGCATGGCTTCAATTTTCTGGTTTGGGCCTGAGACGGGTGTCACGCAGAGCGCCAATGTCGCTCAAAATCGGATAGGCGACCGAAATCAGATGCGCATTGACCCGCTTGAGGTCACGCAAGATATCAAGATGTAATCCAGAGGTTTCGACCGTTTCGGTCCGCTGAGCCCTCAAACGCTCAAGGTGGCGTTCGGAAGATTCGGTCTCCAGACGCCTCACATCGGATTTGCAACCCACCAATTGGCGCGCAAGCTCAGGATCGCGAGACAGGAAAACGGACTGAGCAATTTGCAGTATCTCAAGCGTGCGATCATAAAAGACGACGATTTCCCTCAGGCCTTCGGCAGAAAAGGCAAGGTTGCGCTTGGACTTTTTAGCCGCAAGCTCGGCCAGTCCGCTGTCGATAATATCCCCAATATGTTCGAGGTTGACCGCATAGGACATTATTTCGGTTGCGCGACGGGCATCAGTCTCGTCCAATCCCAGACTTCCCAGTTTTGAAAGGTAGGTCTTGATCTCGGCATGGACGCGATCAATGTCATTTTCAATTGCACTGAGCCGAGAAAGGAGTGCGGGATCGGGCGATTTGATCGCTAACATGCTGGTTTCGAGCATGTCACTGACCATGTCGCCGAGCCGCAATGTTTCTCGTGCGGCCGATGATAGAGCAAGTGTCGGCGTTACTAGCGCTGTGGCATCGAGATAGCGTGGCGCCGATTTTGGCTCCGCTTGGTCCGGAATAAGTTTTTCGAAAAGCCGGGCAATAGGGCCGAGTATTGGGAGAAAAACCAATAAAAGGACGCTTGAGAAACCAATATGGGTAACCAGAGCCAGAGTGCCGATGTCCGGCCAGATCGCAATCATGGGCTGAGCCAACCAACCGGCAGACACTGTCAGTACAATGGCGCCGGCGCACCTTATTGCCAAATTTGAAAAGGCAAGTCGACGCGCCGCAATCCCTTCATTGACGACTGCAAGATATGGTGGGATTGCGCCTCCAAGATTAGCACCCGCGATGAGTACCAATGCCAAAGCCGGAGATATGATCTCCGATTGTCCCAGTAGAACAACAAACAGAACAACGGCAAGGCTGGAGGACGCTAGAAAAGCAAGTGCCGAAGAAAAAAGGAGCGCAAAAATCGGGGCATCGCCAAGATTTGCCAATAAGTAGATAACGGCCTCTGATGTCCTGATGGGCACCGTCGCCTCACTTAGAAGGGTGAGGGCGAGCAACATCAGCCCCAGGCCCAGGATTGCACGCCCCAATCCCTTGCCTTTGGAATACCGGCTGCGATTGAACACCGCGACGCCCAGCACAATCAGGACCGGCGAAAGCCAATTCAGATCAAGGGACAGGACCACAGCAGCAAGGCTGGTCCCAATATTGGCGCCAAGCATGACAGCTTGAGCCATAACACCCGATATCAGATCTCGCGCGGCAAATGACGCGATGATGACTGCAGTGGCGGTGCTGGACTGAACAGCTACAGTGGCAACCAATCCGACAGCTGCCGCCAAGACGCGATTTTGCGTACTTTTACCAATCCAATGTCGCAGCTCGGTGCCATAGGCCCGCAACATGCCGGTCTTTATCAGCCGCAAGCCCCATAGCAGTAGCGCACCTGCGCCGAGCAGATTGATAAGGATGTAGGTCGAGCCGATTTCACTGCTCCTCAAGCACATCGATGGCCTGCGCTGCTTGTCGCGCGGCCTCGATCAACATCGGCTTGGGGGTTTCGAACCATTCGTCGCGCCGCAATTCGCGCCGCTCCCGCACATGAGCAATCGCATCGTCAAGGCTGGGAAAGCGATCGGCATGATTCTTGGCGAGGTAGAGCGAAACCAATGCAACCGATCGACTGCGGCCACCCCTGCAGTGAACAAGAATATTGCCGCGCTCACGATGAGGGTAGCTCTCCCGTTCGGGCATTCTCTGCTTGAGCGCACCATCGAGTATGTAATAGCCGGCCAGCATCATCCGGGCGGGATTGCCATCGCCATCGATCAGTCCAATCTTATATGCGCGCAGCGCGCCGTGCCCTGTGGCGACTTTGCCTGGCTCAGCCGCCAGCGCAGGCTCAAGCACGTAGTTGAAGTCAAGATTGACCGCGCAGTTGATGACTGTCGTTATTCCGTTTTGCCTAAGCAGGTCCAAATCACGCGCACCGTCGGACCCGCCGATGTAAAGGGAGACTTTATCCTCACCAATCCCTTCGGCAATCAGGCTGATATCGGGGCGAGCGTAATGAGGAGCAATCTGCGCCATGCGGTATTCCTTCAACTATGCGTGCATTTCTTATTTCGAGCAGATGGAGATCCCGCGATAGCGGACAACCGTTCCGAGAATATCAAAATAGTTGCACAGCTGTGCAATCCGGTCAATAGGAGGTGGCTTGGCTGCTCATGCAAGACGCCCAATAGGCCATCAGCCTGTCGGCCAAACTCTTGCAATTGATTATCAAGCCCGTTCTAGCTATGAAGTGACATGTAAAGTTCATTTGGGGGCGAATTGTAATAGCACAGCTGTGCAATTCCTGGACTGAATCGGAAACGGGACGAGATGAAGCAAGATAAGCTGGTCACCGGTCAGAAAAAGTCATTTGTCAGCGCTCAGCAAGTTGCCGCGCGCGCCGGGGTATCACGCTCAGCGGTGTCGCGCACATTTACCAATGGGGCGAGCGTCTCTCCCGGTACGCGACAACGGGTTTTGCAGGCGGCCGAAGAGCTTGGCTATACGGTCAATCATCTTGCGCGCGGGCTGATTCAAGACCGCAGCAATATCGTTTCGCTCGTGGTTGCCGATCTTAACACGCCGTATCAGGCCAAGATGATTGAGGTTCTCACGCGTCGATTGCAGGCCGCCAACAAGGTGGCAATGGTCATCAATTCAGCAGGCGAGAATGCAGACGTGGAAACGGCACTTCGCCAGACACTGCACTATCGTGCAGATGCCACGATTGTACTTTCCGGTCAGCCGAATGCGTCCCTGATTGAGACCTGTCTCGCCAACGGCCAGCACGTAATCCTTGTCAATCGCGACGATCCTGTTCCCGGCCCGGAAACGATCGTTGTGACGAACAGAACGGCTGCGTCCCAAGCGTTTGACATGCTCCATCGAGCAGGCTGCAAGAAGCTGGTTGTTATTGGATCAGCAGTTGGATCCGCTTCGCTGAACGCTCGCGAACAAGCGTTTGTTGCCGCAGCGGAAGACGCCGGCGTCGCAGTCAGTGTGACGCGACTTGGACCGACGGCCTACGCGTCGGGTGTGGAGGCGGCACGCCTTGTCTTGAGCCATGCGGAACAACCCGACGGTGTTTTTTGTCTGACCGACTTGTTAGCATGCGGATTTCTGGATGCGGCTCGAAACGAATTTGGCCTGTCCGTGCCCGATGAGCTGTGTGTCGTAGGCTTTGACGATATCGAACAGGCCGGTTGGTCATCATATGAATTGACGACATTCCGACAACCGATCGAACAGATCGCGGATCATGTGGTGACCCTGATTGATCACCACCACCCAACCGATAGTGTCCAGGAGCCAAAACGGTTCCAGGTTCAGCCCGTATGGCGAAAATCGGTACGGCCCCGCTAGAGCCAATCACTTGCACGTGATGCCAGTGGCTGCGGTCATTAACGCAGCAATGCCAGGGGTAGCAGCAAGCACGCCTCCCCCCGCAGTGAGACCGCCTGACTCAAGGAAATCACATATTGTCCCGCCAGCTTCTTGGACCAAGAGCAGGCCAGCAAGACAATCCCATGGGTGCATGTGCAGCTCCGCATAAGCATCAGACCTGCCATCTGCAACATATGCAAGACCCAAGGCACCTGACGCAGCGCGGCGCACGTTCGGGCCTGCTGAAAGAATTTGGCCCAACGTATCAAGATAGGTCCTATTGGCGATGCGGGTTGACCAGCCGAGTTCGACACATGCCGCTTGTGGATCGCTTACCGATGAAACCGAGATTGCCGTCTGGTTGCGGGTCGCACCGTGACCTTTTCGTGCAAAATAAAGTTCATCATGGGCGGGATCGTAAATCGCTCCAAGCAACACCTCCTCGGCTGAAACCAGCGCGATGGAAATACAGTAATGTGGGATACGGCGCGCGAAATTTGCCGTGCCGTCGATGGGGTCAACAACCCAGGTCATCGCAGCCGGCGATGAACCGGATTCTTCACCCACAAAGCCATCTTCGGGAAAGCGCTGTGCAATCTGGTTTCGAACGAGTGCTTCAACCGCAGCATCTGTCTCAGTGAGAAAGTCCTGAGGGCCCTTCATTTCAAACCCACCTGCGCCTGTCTCAAACGCGGCTTGGGCCAATGCTCCCGCCGCCCGGATAATATCCGACAGCGCTTGCGCGCGTGCATCAAGCGCCCGATCGCCTGAAATTGGCTTTAGTTTTTGATGCGATATTGCTGTCATAAGCAGTTTACTCTGGTTCAATTTGAATGGGGCAGGATGGTATGGGGCGAACGTCCTACGGGAGCGTCCAGCGAAGACACTAGGGAGAAGCCTGCAGCAGCTACGCCAAGCACACTTGGAGACTGACAAGATTGAAGGCGGCAGCAGTCCTACCGCCTTCAATGGTGCATTGGCACGTCAACGATTAACGTGAATAGTGAACACGCCAGAAGTCTTGCCAGTCCTGCCGGGCGTCAAAGTCTTGCTCGGCCGTTGCCATGGAAAAGGCCATAAGATCATCGAAATGCTCTGCGATTCCCGATGGCTCGTCGTCGGGCAGTTGGACTTCAGAATTTGTCGATATTTTGCCATCTATAAGCTGGGGGGCGAGCCCCTCTTCGGTCAGAAGATAATGAATGAACAGCCGTGCTGCGTTCGGGCTGTCTGTTCCAGCCGCGATGACGCCTGGCCCAGGATAGAGCCAGCCAATAAACGGCTCCATGCCAGTGCACAGCCCGAGCTTGAAATCGGAAGTAATGTTGTCACGATACTTGGCAACCGAGATCAGACCGAAGAACGGATCGGCCTGCCCGGGGGCACCGATCGCTTCAGCAACTGAATTTGAGTCACCCAACAAGGGCTGGTTTTGAGCAAAACCCTTCACCCATTCCGCTGTGGCACTGCGCTCTTCGGTTTCCAGCGCTACGCCAAAATGGCTCTCATAGGCCGCTGCCATAGCTTCGTCGTGGTGCATTTCCATCTGGTTGAACCAGTCAGCATAGTTGGGTTTGACCAACGGATCGATCATGGCGAATTTGCGCGCATATTCAGGCTCGGTCAGCTGCCATATGTTGGTTACCGGACATGTGTCAAAAACTTGCGTGTTGTAGGTAAACACGAGCGGATCATTGACCAGCACCAGTGGGTCGTGCCATTCGGGCGCGATATTGGGGGCAATGTCGTCTGGCACCCAATTCTCAATGATGCCATAGGGCGCCAGCTGAGCGGCGATGGCCGCAACGTCGGCGGCCACCGAAACGTCGCCAAGGATGTTGTTCGCCTGGCTTTCACGGATCAGCAATTCCACCTGATCGGCCTCATTGACCTTGCGGCCCTCAGCCTGCACACCGTATTTCGCGGTGAACGCCTCGGCGGTTTCCACTATCTTGCCGGTAACCGCATAAACCGTGATCGGTGCTTCGGCGCGTGCCGCTTCGATCAAGGCGTCGAGATCGAAGGACTCCTGAGCTGTAGCGGCCGCACTGGACAACAGCCCGGCTGCCATTGCGCCGAGAACTGCAAATTTGGTTATTCTGGACATAAAACCTCCTTGGCGCGCGCTGTGGCAGCGCCCTGACATGGGTGTGGATTAACGGGTGGGGCACACCCACCCGCCAGTTCTAATCAGCGCGTGTAGTTCATGCGCCAGAAGTCCTGCCAGTCTTGGCGGGTGTCGAAATCATCGATTGCCGTGGCAGTATTGTAGGGCATCATCTGATCGAGCACGTCGCCGACCCCAGAAGGTTCATCTGGATGAGCGGGCACCTGGCTGTTTGACGAAAACTTCCCGTCTATTGTCTGGGGGGAGATACCTTCTTCGGTCAAAAGGTAGCGAACAAACAGCCGCGCCGCATTGGGACTTGCTGTTTGCGTAGAGATCATCCCGATGCCCGGATACATCCATCCCGAAAATGGCTCTACACCTTCACATAGGCCCAAGGCCAAACCCTCCGGTGCATTGTCACGGAACTTGGCGGTAGCCATTAATCCAACAAAGGGGTCAGCTTGGCCGCGCGCGCCGACGGCATCGCCGGCAGCAGAGTCTGAATCGGTCAATAGCGGCGCGTTGGCAGCAAGGGCCTTGACCCAGGCTTTTGTCGCAGACTCCTCTTCAGTTTCCAGAGCAAAGCCATAGTGAGACTGGTACGCATCGGCAATTGCCTCGTCGAAATGCATTTCCATCTGATTGAACCAATCGGTATATGTCGGCTTGCCAAGTGGATCTTGCATGGCCACTTTTCGGTGCCAAGGCTCCTCGGTCAGCTCCCAAATATTGGAGATGGGACACGAGTCATAAGTTTCGGTATTGTAGGTCCACACATTGGGGCTGGAGACAATGATCACAGGGTCCTGCATCTCTTCTGGGATGAATTCGGCAAGATCTGGCGGGGTCCAACTTTCCATCAGGCCCATTGGCACGAGTTGCGCCATGCCAGGCGGGACGTCTTGAATCACGACGACCGAGCCGACAATATTTCCCGATTGGCCTTCGCGCATGACCTGGTCGATTTGCCCGCCAGTCGAGACCTTTACGCCTGTGGCCTCCAAACCATATTTTTGCGAAAATGCTTCGGCTATTTCGACGATCTTGCCAGTGCTGTCATAGACGGTTAGCGGCGGATCGGAACGGGCAGCCTCGATCAACACATCAAGATCGAAGTTCTCCGCGTCCCAAGCGTTTTGTGCGAGGGCCGGCATCGCTGCCATACTCATGAGCAGGGCGATGCCGGCTCCGCCCATAAGGCGAGGTCTTATATCAAACATTTTAGTCTTTTCTCCTCCGGATTGTTCGGTCAGCATAATTATGCCAACGCTCTGATTGCGGCCCCCTCGGCCGATGGGTCAGCTTCCCCCCGAAGCTGGATGTCAGCACCAATGTGACGCTTTCCCTGTGCATCAAACACGTGAAGCGCTTCTGGCTTGGCGTAGAAAAACCCCTTTTCCCCGTCGTTCACCTGTGGTGGCAGGTGGGTTGTGAGGAACAGCTTTGTTTGCTGCGTCAACAGTTCGATGATCCACGAGCCGCCGGTGGGCAATACCCCGGTTACAACGGCCTCCCCGTTTATGGCGCCTTTGGGAAGGGCGCGAACGTCACGGGCAAAACCGAGTGCTTCAGGACGCATGCCAACCGACCCGATCCCATCGATCTGGGGATAGGTGCGCGCAAAATAAGATTGCGCGAGGCCTGCAAGTGCCGAAGCATTCCTGTCTTCAACTTCAATGATGTTGATTGGCGGGCTTCCGACAAACTCTGCGACAAACCGGTTTGCAGGGCGATCATAAATGTCGTTGGGGGATCCGACCTGCTGGAGCTCGCCTTCGCTCATGACCGCGATCGATGTCGCCAGCGTCATGGCCTCCCATTGATCGTGGGTAACAAAAACAATGGTGGTTTTGAACTCTTCATGGATGCGCTTGAGCTCTGCTCTCATTTCGAGCCGCAATCGCGCATCCAGATTGGAGAGCGGCTCATCGAGCAGCAATACTTCCGGATTGACGGCAAGCATGCGCGCCAGCGCAACTCTTTGCTGCTGTCCACCAGAGAGCTGGCTCGGATACCGGTCGCGGTACTTGTCGATACCAAGGGTCTTCATGACCTTTTCGACCCGTTCCTGGCGCTCGGCTTTTGGCACCTTGCGCAGACGCAAGCCAAAATCGGTATTGCGCTCAATCGTCATGTGAGGCCAAAGGGCATAGCTTTGAAACACAAGCCCCATGCCCCGTTTTTCGGCGGTTACGAATGTGCCGGTGCCCACACAATCGACGACCCGATCCCCCACCGATATCTCACCGCTCGAGAGATGTTCGAGGCCCGAAATCATGCGCAAAGTCGTGGTTTTTCCGCAGCCTGATGGACCAAGCAAACACATGAATTCGCCGTCGCCGATTTCAAGGTTGAGGTCACGGACGGCTTTGACAGCGGTGCCTCCATAGCTCTTTTCGGCATTGCGAAGCGTGATCGTTGGCATGGTTTAGCTCCCTAGTCCGTCGGCAAGATTTGTCTTGGTGAGTTTTTGGGCCAGCACGGTTCCAAAATAGGCGATGGCTGCGATGATCAGCACAACCGCATTGGCGGCCTGGCTGTAGTTGTAATCAATCAACCGCAGCGAGAAGGTGGTCAGGACATCGGTTGCCGGTACTGCAAGGATGACAAAGAGGCTCAGGCCCTTGATGCCGGAGATGAACGGCAAGAGCACGCCCGTAACCAAAGCTCCCTTCTGGATGGGAATGACGACCGTAAGCATGCGGCGGAA
This sequence comes from Pelagibacterium lentulum, assembly GCF_003992625.1. Classification (GTDB taxonomy): domain Bacteria; phylum Pseudomonadota; class Alphaproteobacteria; order Rhizobiales; family Devosiaceae; genus Pelagibacterium; species Pelagibacterium lentulum. The sequence continues at coordinate 25,529 of NZ_RZMW01000015.1, forward strand.
CCACCCTGCCCCGGCCACTTGAGCCGCTTCCTCGGGGTCCTTGCCCAATTGCATCATGGCCGAGATCCCAGCGCGAGAAGCATAGGGCATTTGGTCTGCGATCAAGGCGAGCATCAAAATCGCTGCCGTGCCATAGAGCGCGGGTATAGGGCCTCTCTGAACGGCAAAGAGTGAAAGATAGGCTGCGGCGAACGCGATGCCTGGCACCATGTAAGGAAAAAAGGTCACCTGGCGCAAAAAGGCCGAAAGTGGCCAGATTGGCGTACGGACGACTACGTAACCGACCAGCAAGCCGAGCAGACCCGAACACAGTGAGGCGGTGCCTACAATCCACAGCGTGTTCCACGCCGCAGCCCACATCTGCGAGGACAAAAGAATGCCGTTGCGCAGAGCCACGAATTCCAGGTTGGTGCCAATCCAGTAATCGAGCGTGAAGTTCGAGATATTGAAATTGGCAGGAACCCGCATAACGGTTGACAGGATAAGCGTAAGCAGCGGCAGCGCCACCGAAATCAGGAAGATCGCAATAGCAAACCCGGTTGCCGGAAGCCGCCATGCACCCAGGGAACTGCGCCGCGCCATGGCACCTTTCTGGCCCACGGTGACGAATTTGCGAGACTCGCGCACAACCCGCGCGTCGACCAGCAAGGCAATGATCCCGATCATCATGATTGCCATCGCGAGTACCGCTCCCACGCCCGTCTGGCGCGATGAGATTGAACGATAAAGGCCGGTAGCCAGCAGGTCATAGTTCACAGGCAGGCCCAAAACATAGGGCACGCCAAATTCACCGATACACTTTGCAAAGGCCAAAATGATTGCGCTCATCAGAGACGGAAGCATCATGGGGCCGATGATCCTGAAGGCGACCGTGGAAGAATTGGCGCCAAGCATGCGCGCGGAGTCTTCCAACTGGCTGTCGAAACGCCGAAGGGCATTGCCGAACAAAAGGATGAAGAACGGAATATAATTGAGGGCTAGAATGACAGTGATCGGGAACTGTCCATAGGCAACCCAATCGGGAGGCGTCAGTCCCATTGCCTCAAGCCACCCTTGCTGCCCACCGACCGAGCGGTTCTTAAAGAGCGTGGACCAAGCCAGCGCAAACGTCCAGGTCGGAAGCATGAAGGGCACAATGAGCGCCGTTGCAAACCAGCGCCGGCCCAGCATGTCGGTCCTGCTGATCAGCCAAGCCAGGGGCCCGCCGATCGAAAGGGAGATGAGGATTGCACCGAAGGCAACTGACAACGTGTTGAACAACGGTGTCCAAAACAAGCTATTTGAAATCGGCGAGAACAGGGCCCTGTTTATATAGTAGAAAGTCCATGCACCCGGCTCCGTGCCGATACGGCGTTCATCGCCAAATTGCACGCGACCTGCATCCACGAGCAGGGAAACGATCGGCACGATGATCAGGTAGGCAAAAAGCAGTGCTGCTAAAATGCCAATAAGGGTGGTCGGATCACGGAAGGCAAGCCGCAGCTTATAGCGCAGCCCTGCAGCGCGGTTTTCTTGCTGAGACACTGTCGCCGCACTCATGGCGCCACCTCAGCCTCAGACTGGATACATCCGAGCGCAATAAACTCAACCGAAGCCGCAAAGCCCTTCATTGTTCCTCCCGCAGCTCTTCACCCCTGAATTGGCCAGGCGCTGTCTTGCATTTGTTCTGGTCGGACGTGCCGACCCTCCTCATCGGACAGGCTATCGTTCAACAAAGATAAGTCAAGCAGTTTTTGCACACCTGTGCATTACTTAGTTTCAGTATCCATAGGCTACGAGATATAGATTTTTGGGCAATTGGGCTGGAAATGTGCAGCTGAATAAGGTTGAAACGTATCGAAAGTTGCACAGCCGTGCGAAGCCCGCATCAGCCTGGCATGCTTGCTCCCGCTCACCAAGCAGGTGCCAATTGTGCCGCTTTGCTTTGCAAATGCCTGACGTTTGGCAAATCCATCCGATAGGACGGCCCCGCCGAGGCCAAGCTACATCGAGGTGCGCCTCGAGAGATTACGAAATCAGTGGTGATGGCTGACAGACTCCGTGCCCGATCTCTACCGATCAGGCACGTCTTTTAGCTCATTTCATTTTGCCGTGGGTTTGGCTGGGGCCGCAGCGATGGAATAGGCTGACATCGCTCGTCTGAAGGTGCGATCAATGGAGGACGGAAGGATTGGGCACGCCCGCCCAACCGCATGATCTTGACGGCACCATCGGGACCGTGGATCGTAAGGAGGCGCAGTTTTGGATCGTCTTTCACCATGGTCAAAGTCATAATCATCTTAAAACGCACTGTGGTTTTTTCAGTCCTTTGGGTAGTCTTGGCCGGTGCTGACAAATCAGCCTTGATTGCAGGGGTGCCGACTGTTCTGGCCGCTGTTCTGCTGAGCTTGACGTTACTGCCGGCCCAGCGTCATTCCGCGAAATTGTTGCATCTGCTGGCCATGTTGCCCGGGTTTCTCTGGCGATCCCTGCTTGGCGGCGTCGATGTCGCTTGGCGAGCGTTTTCGCCGCGCCTCCCCATTTCCCCAGGTTGGGTCGAGTTCGAAACCGAACTGCCCATGGGAGGAGCGCGTTCGGCGCTGGGCGGTGAGTTCAGCCTGATGCCAGGCACGCTGGTTGCAGGCTCTCGCGGTAATGCGCTCTTGATTCATTGTTTGGACGCCTCGGAGGACACCAGACATTTCGTCAAAACCGAAGAGCAACGTTTGTGTCGCGCTTTGGGCATCAAGCCCAAGGTAACGATTGCATGAGTGTCTGGTTCACAAGTTTAGCGGTTTTGCTGCTGATCACCTTGGCGGGCGCCCTGATACGAGTCTGGCGCGGTCCTGCACCGGCCGATAGAATGATGGCCGCGCAACTGGCTGGAACCGGAGGTGTTGCGGTCATTCTTTTGCTTGCGGCCGCCACCAAAAACTGGCTGATGCTCGACGTGGCGCTCGTTCTTGCCTTGCTGGCAGCATTTGCAGCGGTGGGCTTTGTCAAAGCTGCCAGCCGCAATGGTGTTGGCGATCCGGAAGCCGATGAAGAGGCAGCGCCTTGATCACCGACGCATTGACCATTGTGCTGACAGGGACAGGCTTGATTTTCTTTGTGGCCGGAACTGTGGGGCTGCTGCGGTTCCCCGATACCCATTCTCGGCTCCATGCTCTTACCAAAGCCGATAATCTGGGGCTTGGACTGGTTATCGCTGGCCTGATGGTTCAGGTGCCATCGCCCCTCGATGCTGGCAAGCTCGTGCTTGTCTGGGCGCTGGCAATCCTTGCTGCAGGCACAACGGCCCAACTGGTCGCACGCAGCGCTTTGAAAAAGGGTCAGAGCGCTCCAGATGACGAGGGAATGCAGTGATCGACAGCCTGTTTGATCTTGTCTTGTGCGCGCTCATCATCTTTGTGGCGTTTGCAGCCGTATCGGGCCGGGATCTTTTCACCGCGATCGTCTTTTTTATTGTTTATGGCCTGATGGTAGCGATTGCATGGTTGCGCCTCGAAGCGATTGACGTCGCATTGGCTGAGGCGGCAATTGGTGCGGGGCTGACCGGGGTTCTGTTACTTGGCGCATACGGGCGGTTCAAAAATATCGATGCAGCGCGGATGGGCAGTTGGGTACCCTTACCCGTGCTTATTGTCATCGCTCTTGCAGCAACGGGGCTGAGTGCTGCAGTAGGAGTCGTGCTGATCGCACTTGATCCCAATGGGCTCGGCCTGATCCCGGCGGTAAATGCCAATATTGCCCAAAGCGGGGTCTTCAATCCAGTGACAGCAGTGCTGCTCAATTTTCGCGCTTACGACACATTATTGGAAAGTATCGTGCTTGTCGTTGCATTGGTGGGGGTATGGACGCTGGCCGACAATAGCGCATGGGGGCAAAGAGTTGGAAAAACACAAAGCGTACGCGCAAATGGGGTCCTGCAGAGCTTCGGACGCACCCTGCCGCCCATTGGCCTGATGATCGGGATTTACTTTGTATGGGCAGGCAGCAGTCAGCCCGGTGGTGCATTCCAGGGCGGCACCATTCTTGCGGCAGTGGGATTGTTGAGCGCAATGGCAGGTCTCTTTCCGCCACCACGGGTGAACGATGCACGGCTGCGCTTGAGTGTGATTGCAGGTCCAATCCTGTTTCTTGCGGTCGCAATCGCAGGAACAGCTTGGGGGGGCATGTTTGTACTGCCAGCCGACCTGGCCTATGGACTGATCTTGGCGATCGAGATTGTACTTGCCCTGTCCATCGCCATCACCCTGATGCTGCTGGTTCTGGGACCACCGGAGATGACGGAGACCCCGCAATGATGACGTGGGCATCCGGATGGCTCATCTATGGATTAACCGGCGCCACGCTGATCGGCCTAGGACTGTTCGGCTTTGCAAGCCATACTAACCTGTTGCGCCGCATTCTGGCCTTCAATGTTGTAGGCTCAGGCATTTTTCTGGTCTTTGGTGCCACCGGATTCCGGGTTCCGGAACTGGGCGCCGATGCGGTCCCTCAAGCATTGATCATAACGGGGATCGTCGTTGCGCTTTCAGCCACGGCCCTGGCGGTATCCCTGATTACCCGGCATGCCAGCCTTTCTGGATCAGCCACGCTGCCCGACGATGATCGGGAGGATCGATAGATCGTGCCCTCCTCCCTGGCGCTAACCGCCATCATAGGCGCGCCGTTGCTTGGCTTTTTTATGACAATCGTCTGGTCCAGAGCAGCGGCGGTCGTTGCCAGCCTGACGAGCATGGTGGTGCTGGTCGCCGCCGTGTTTCTCGCTGTGTCAGTAAGTGCCCATGGAGCGGTTCTAACCAGCCTGGGTGGGTGGGACGCGCCGCTGGGGATTGAACTGGCCGCAGACGGGCTGTCGGTTATGTTCATGATCGTATCTGGCGCGATCGTGCTCGTGGTGGGCGCATACGCGCAACACGAATTCGTCCATCCTGGGACGGAGACACGCAGCGGCTTTGCCTTCTGGCCCTTGATGCTGGTGCTCTTGGCGGCGCTAAACGGAATCTTTGTTTCGCGGGACTTTTTCAACCTTTATGTCTGTTTCGAGCTCCTCACATTGAGCGCTGTGGCAATGGTCACACTCAATGGCAAAACCGAATCCATAACGGCCGCCCTGCGATATCTATTGTTCGCCCTTTTGGGCTCCATTCTCTACTTGCTCGGAGCGGTCCTCCTTTACGCCCAGTTCGGTTCACTCGATATGGGCGTTATTGGCCAGTCTGTCTCCTCGTCAGGTGCCGAAATTCTCGCTGCCGGGTTGATGACTGCCGGCCTTGCGCTCAAAACCGCGCTCTTTCCGTTTCATGGTTGGCTACCTCCAGCCCATTCGGGGGCACCGCCGCCAGCCAGCGCAATGCTGTCCAGTCTTGTTCCAAAAGCATCTTATTTCATCACGATCCGGCTCTGGTTCGATGTCATGCCCGAGCTGGCCGGCAATCCGCTGACACTTGCGCTTGGTGGACTGGGCGGGGCCGCCATTCTCTATGGATCCCTTCAGGCGATTGTTCAAACCCGGCTCAAGATGGTGGTCGCCTATTCCACCGTGGCGCAGTTGGGATATCTGTTCATTGTATTCCCGCTGGCGGGCGGCGATAGCGCAGCGCAACCATGGTCGGCCGGAGCGTGGACGGGAGGCATGCTGCACGCGCTGTCCCATGCCCTCGCCAAGTCCGCCATGTTCCTGTGTGCCGGCCTCTTCATTATTTCGGCGCGAACCGACGATCTGGAAGCCCTGCGCGGGATCGCCCAAACGATGCCCATGACAGCATTTGCTTTCACTCTGGCAGCAATTTCACTGCTGGGACTGCCCCCAAGCGGCGGCTTTATCGCCAAATACCTTATGCTTACCTCTGCCTTCGCGTCAGGCGGCTGGATCTGGGCATTTTTGATCCTCGCAGGAGGACTTCTGGCGGCCCTCTATCTTTATCGACCGGTGCGGATCATGCTCAGCCTGCCAAAGCAACCCGGACAACCTTTCAAGCCGATTTCGCGCTGGTGGCAGGTTGCGCCATTGGTCCTGGCTTTAGGGGCCGTCTTTCTTGGTATTGGCTCGAACGAGCCTTATGCCCTGCTTCAGATTGGGCGGCCCGTTGCGGCCGAGACGGGTCTGTAATGACCGCTGCCCTGCCGTTTCTTGTATTGATGACATCTCTGGTCCCAGCACTGGCAACTTTTTGGCTGCCCGAGAACCAGGCGGCAACCCGCAATGGCCTCAATCTGGGCGGAGCCATTCTAAAGCTCGTTCTTGTTGCATATATGCTTTATGCCGTTGGCCAGGGCGCAGTCTTCGAGACGCGCCTCGAGCTTGCGCCCGGCCTGTTTCTGCTGTTGCGGATCGATGCGCTGGCGCTTCTTTTTGTTACGCTTTCGGCGTTTCTGTGGTTGCTCACGACAATCTATGCCATTGCGTATTTTGGCAACGGTCCAAATCTCTCACGCTTTTTCGGTTTCTTCAGCTTATGTGTTGCTGCCACGACAGGGATCGCCTTCTCAGGTACGCTGATTACGTTTTTTCTGTTCTATGAGTTGCTTACACTCTCAACATGGCCTCTTGTCGTTCATAAACAGAACGAAAAATCCTTTGCTGCTGGCGGCAGCTATCTTGGATTTGCCTTGCCGGCAAGCGCCGCTCTACTGGTCGCGATTATCTGGCTCGAGAGCGTGACGGGTCCGATCGAGTTCGCAGCGCCGAGAGAACTTTCCGGTCTTGACGCGTTCGACTTGCGTCTGATCCTAGCGCTGTTTGTCTTGGGACTGGGAGTGAAAGCAGCGATTGTTCCACTTCATGGCTGGCTGCCCGCGGCAATGGCAGCGCCAGCTCCGGTCAGCGCGTTGTTGCATGCGGTCGCGGTAGTAAAGGCCGGGGCATTCGGGATCGTCCGTATCATCTACGACGTTTTCGGCATCGACCTGGTTTCACAACTGGGCATGGCCCAACCGCTCGCCATCCTCGCATCAATCACAATTCTCTACGGATCGTTACGGGCATTACAGCAAGACGACATTAAACGTCGCTTGGCTTTTTCGACCGTGAGTCAGGTATCTTACATCGTTCTCGGCGCTGCACTTGCAGGGCCGATCGCCGCGATTGGGGGGTTGGCCCATCTCGTGCATCAAGGGCTGATGAAAATTACGCTTTTCTTTTGTGCAGGTATCTTTGCAGAACGGGCCGGTATCGAGAAGATTCACCACCTCGACGGAGTGGGCGCGCGCATGCCCTGGACTGCCTTTTGTTTCTCGCTTGGCGCAATGGGCATGATCGGCATTCCACCAATGGCAGGCTTTGTTTCGAAACTCTACCTTGGCGTTGGAGCACTCGAAACCGGCGCCGGTTGGGTCGTGTTTGTCCTAGCTGGTTCCTCATTGCTCAATGCAGCTTATTTCCTTCCGCTTCTTTACCGCATGTGGTTCTTGCCCGCGCGAGAGGATCTTGAGACGCAGCCACCATCCGAGCGCCCCTTGGGGCTCATCGTTCCGGCTGTGGTAACGGCAACGGCAGCGCTTGGCGTCGGATTGCTTGCTGGAGCACCGATTAGCCCGCTGGGGTGGGCAACGCTCATAATCGAGCGGGACTACCTGCCATGATTGATCTCCAAGTGTCTGGACCTTTGTTCCCACTGTTCGTTCTGATTTGGCCATTGGTCCTGGGCTTGGCGGCCTCCCTTCCGTCGGTGCGATCCAACGCGATTGTTCTGCTCCCTCTGGCGCCATTGCCAGCATTGGTACTCGCAGTGGTTGGGCCGCTGAACATTCCTACTGAGGCCGGTATTCTTCTTTTGGGCGTTACGCTCAATCTCGACATCAATGGCACCTTGTTTTTAGGCGCTATCTCTGGGCTGTGGTGCCTCGGAGGGATATTTGCACTCGGCTATATGCGAATGACGCCCAACCCGGCCGTTTTTGCAGGCTTTTGGTGTCTCACCTTGAGTGGCAACCTGGGCGTGGTCCTCAGCCAGGATGCAGGGAGCTTTTATGTCTCGTTTGCAGCTGTCTCTTTGGCCGCCTATTTCCTTGTTGTGCATGAGCGGACCGAACGGGCGCTATACGCGGGGCGCATCTATATCTTTCTAGCGGTGGTCGGAGAAGCTCTGCTGCTCATCGGTCTGTTGATCGGCGTGGATGCCGCAAACAGCATGTCTATCGCCAAAATCCGTGTGGCTTTGGCCGATGCCCCTCAAGCCGGGTGGGCTGTATTTTGTTTAATCGGCGGCTTGGGGATAAAGGCGGGACTGGTTCCGCTTCATGTTTGGTTGCCGCTTGCCCATCCCGCAGCCCCGACGCCTGCTTCGGCGGTTTTGAGCGGGGCGATTGTAAAGGCCGGGATCATTGGATTCATCCAGTTTCTACCCGATGGCACTGCGCTCTGGCCATCAATGCTGTTGGTGTTGGGACTGGCTGGTACTTATGGCGCGGTTTTCTTGGGGCTGGGCCAAACTAACCCCAAGGCAATCCTTGCTTATTCGACCATCAGCCAGATGGGGCTTGTCATTGCGGTGATCGGGGTTGGCCATCTGACTGGGAATACGGTGGCAGCCTATGGTGCGGCGGCACTCTATTGTGCCCATCATGGATTGGCCAAGGGCGCGTTGTTCATGAGCGTTGGAATGGTGGGCAAGTCTGGGCGCACGTTTATGCCCTTTGTTTTGTTCGTGACCGGACTGATGGCAGCATCGATTGCCGGCGCGCCGTTTGCCGGCGGGGCGCTGGCAAAATCTGCAATAAAGACCTTGTTTGAGGACTGGGCACTGTTGCTTGTTACACTGTCTGGCGCGGGAACGACACTTTTGCTCGCGCGCTTTCTGATGACAATTGCCAGCAATCATGGGCCGGAGCCAGATAAGCGTCCATCCGCTCTGATGAGTGTTCCATGGTTTGTTGCAGTGGTGGCGGCGTTATTGGTGCCGTGGGTGCTGGTTGACCGCTATTCGGACCTCAGTGTCCCCTATCTCCTCAGCACAGGTGCGTTATGGGATGCAAGCTGGCCGGTTGCTCTGGGCCTGGTATGCTTTTTCGTGGGCCTTCGGCTCCTGCCAGGCGGTTTCAGAGTTGCCGAAGGGGATATTGCTGGTCCGCTTGTGAAGTCGGTTGCAGCGGTAAAGCGAATGCTGGCCGCTGTCCCAGAGCCGACCGTTCCCACCATTAAAGGATTGGACCACATAGTCTCGGCCAGCCGAACGCAAGCCGCTGAACGCCGACTTCTGCAATTGGCTCCGATATGCGTTGCCGCGTTAATACTTGCCATGCTTATGTTCGCGAACATCTAGGCCACCGCTTGCTGCGATGGCACCCGGTTCGGACACAGCACCTGACACTGATGGTGCAAGTGCTGTGGCGTAAGGAGGCGCGCGGGCGAGGGGGGAGCCCTCGCGCCAATCACTATCGCGCAGTGTTGGAGGCTGCACGATACCAATAGGAAATCATGCAGCAGATGGGCCAGGGGCATTGCCCGGCTTAGTATAGATATGCCGGTAATCGCGGGACATTTCCATTACTCTCCCATTTCTGGGATGAAGAAGGTGTTCATGAACAAGGATCAACGCGAGGTTGCGCGCAAACTTCGTATTCTTCAGCACGCAGACGAGACCGGTCACGTCGCCAAAACCTGTCGATATTTCGGCATCGGCCGCAGCAGTTTTTACCGGTAGCGTGAAGCCGATCGGAAGCACGGTGAAAGCGGACTGGTGAATCGGCCCCAGGCACAGGCCCATTCTGGCGCCCTGGCTTCAAACAGGCCAAATACCGCATATGTAACGGTAAGCAGGGACGCCCAGCAAAAATAAGCTGGTGCATTTCGGATGGCATGGTTTTGTCAAAATACCGCGGTTTTGCCTGTTCTTGTGGACACAACCGCCCTGCGAAGCCGTTTTGACAAAACTTATGTCAATTTTTCTCAATCAGGTACCAGCATCTTCCTGCATGCGGATGACGTCGCGGATCGCCTTCATACTATCGGGGCGCAGAAAACTGCCGACGAGGTCAGCACGATAAGGCGGCTTGGCAAGTGACATGTGTGGCTCCCCCTTCGGGGCTAGTTAAGGCCAGTAAGGGCCGAACGGCGAGCAAGATACGACACCGTGATGATATCCGGTGTCACCCGCCTTTGAAATTCCTCTCGGGTAGTCCGCCCCAACGCCGTCGAGATACCAAGCCCGACCGGACGTTAGCTAACGTGTTTGATAGTGGGCGCCTCAAATAGGATCGTTATGTTGAAATAAAATCGATTTTCTAGTATAATATAGTTTTCTAGTCTATACATCGTTTCCTTCGCAAGGCATATTGGCCCCTGAGAGCAGGACTAGAGGTTAACCATGGAATCCAGTGTGAAAGCAGCGGGAAAGCCCACCATGGCTGGGCAGATCGAGGTGCAACTGCGCCACGACATCCTGCACGGCATTCTCGCTCCTGGCGCTAAACTGAACCTCGACAAGCTTCGGAGTTCGATGGACGTGGGATTGTCTCCCCTCCGTGAGGCGGTCACCCGGCTTGTGGCCGAAGGGTTGATCGAAGCGGAGGCGCAACGCGGCTATACCGTCACGCCGATCTCGGTTGCCAATCTCAATGAGGTCTGTGCTCTGCGGCTCGAACTCGAGCCGTATGCGCTGCGGAAATCCATCGAAAATGGCGGTCTCGACTGGGAGACCGCAGTAATGGGTGCCTTATACCGTCTGAACAAGACCGACCGAATCCCCGGTGATCCTGTCAGCCTCGCCAATTGGGAGGTAGCCAACAACGCCTTTCATCTAACGCTGGTCGAGCGCTGCGACATGCCGCTGCTGATCAAGATGTACAAATCGCTTGTCAGCATGAACGACCGCTACCGGCACATTTACCTCAAGGCGGTTGCGGTTCAGCGCGACGTGATCGATGAACACACCGCGATTGCACAGGCTGCGGTCGAACGGCGCGCAAACGATGCCGCCGCCTTGCTGGCCCGGCATATCGAGCGCTCCACGAACAATTTGCGGCTCCTTATCTCCGCTGACCTTCCGGAGAACCCGCAATGACGCGCGCGCTCGGGCTGGGACATTTCACCTTTCTCGACCTGCCGCCAGCCGAACTGGTCCGGCTGGCGCGCCGGGCTGGCTTCGAATTCGTCGGGATGCGATTCCACCCGGTCGCCCCCGGTGCACTGAACTGGCTGCCCGATGCGGCCGGGCTGCGCGAGCTTGCGCGCGTCATGGATGGCGAGGGGATCGGACTTTACGACATCGAGACCGTTGTTATCGATGAGACGCTCGATCCGGAGACTTTGGTCCCGGCGATGGACGCCGCCAGCGCGTTAGGAGGCAAGCGTGTGAACGTCTGCGCGGATGTCTTTCCGGCGCTTACCGAGACTTTCGCCAGGATAAGCGAGCTGGCCGCCGCCCGCGGGCTGGGTCTCGATCTCGAATGCATGGCGTGGCGCGGGGTCAATACGCCGCGCGCCTGCCTCGATCTGATCGCGTCCTCAGGCGCCTCGAATGCAGCCTATCTGGTCGATGCGCTACACCATTCGCGCTGCGGCGGAGTTGCCTCGGACATTGCCGCAATGTCCTTTGGCAAGGTCGTTTCCGCGCAACTATGCGACGCGCCTGCTACCGCCCCGTCGGGCAACGACGCCCTTTTGGCCGAAGCACGCGGGGCGCGCCTTCTTCCGGGCAAAGGTGGGTTGGACCTTGCAGGGATTGTACGGGCGCTGCCGGCCGAAACGGTCATCTCCGTCGAACTGCCTTCAGCCAGCGATACCCGCCCGCCACTCGAGCGCGCCCGCGCCATATTTTTGGCAACCTCAGCTCTGTTCGCACCGGAATCAGCATGAAAACCATCTACGTCCTGAATGGCCCCAACCTGAACCTTCTTGGCAAGCGCCAGCCTCAAATCTACGGGCACGAAACGCTTGAGGATGTCGAGCGTCAATGCGCTGCCGCCTGTGCGGAAGGGTTCGGCGTGCGCCTACTTCAGTCCAACCACGAGGGGCAACTTATCGACTGGATTCACGAGGCACGCGAGACCACCTGCGGGATTGTCTTCAACCCTGGGGCGTTCACGCATACTTCGATCGCGATTCTCGATGCGCTCAACACCTACGAACCTCCGGTGATCGAAGTCCATATCAGCCAGGTGCACAAGCGCGAGGCCTTCCGGCACCATTCCTATGTGTCGCTTCGCGCCGACGGCGTGATCGCCGGACTGGGCCTTGAAGGCTACGCCGCCGGTGTGCGCCGGATTTGCCAACTCGCCACGCGTCAGACGCAGGAGGACCTTCAATGACCATCATCGGCAACCAGCAGGAAGTAACACCCGCCGTCCTGAAGGTCATGGAACAGACCAACGATCCGCGTCTGCGCGAGGTCATGGTGAGCCTGATCAAGCATCTGCACAGCTTCATCCGCGACGTTCGCCTGACTGAAACCGAGTTCCAGCAGGCGACCAAGATACTCAACACCATGGGTCAGCAGAGCAACGACAAGCACAATGAATTCGTGCTCATGGCCGGATCGCTCGGTGTGTCGTCGCTGGTTTGCCTGCTCAATAACGGTGACAATGGCGCGACGGAAACGACGCAATCCCTGCTGGGACCATTCTGGCGCATGAACCATCCCATGACCGAGAACGGCGGATCGATTCTGCGCTCCGATACCCCCGGTCCCCGGCTCTATGGCACGTTCACCTTTCTCGACCAGTCCGGCATGCCGATCGAGGCTTTAGAGGTGGACATCTGGCACGCATCACCAGTCGGCCTTTATGAGAACCAGGACGAAAATCAGGCCGATTTCAACCTGCGTGGAAAATTCCTGACCGGGGCAGACGGGATCGTGCGGTTCAAGTCGGTCAAACCCATTGGCTACCCCATTCCGACGACGACGACGGTTGGCACGCTGCTGGACGCGCAGAACCGCCACCCATACCGTCCGGCGCATGTGCATGTCCTTGCTCACAAGCAAGGGTTCAAGACGCTGATCAATCAGACTTATGTGGATGAGACTGACTATTTGACCTCGGACGTCCAGTTCGGGGTGACCCAAGCGCTGATCGGTAAGCTCGAAAAACACACCGGCCCGCATCCCGAGGATGGCGATGTGGGCGAATGGTACACGCTCGAACACACGCTGACGCTCGAACCGGGCGTTTCAAAACTTCCAATCCCCCCCATCAAGTGAGCAGACGATGTTGACAGAACAGCAGCGCCAGGATGCAGCCGACGCGATCCTGAAGGCCGAACAGACCCGCAAGGTCTGCCCCCAACCCTCAAAAACATGGCCCGGCATGACGCTCGAGGACGCCTATGACGTTCAGCGTCGCTGGGCTGAGGCGCGCATTGCAGGCGGCGCGAAAATCGTCGGGCGCAAGATTGGCCTCACCAGCCGCGCCATGCAGCAAGCATCGAAGATGACCGAGCCGGACTACGGCGTGATCCTGGACGACGCGTTGTTCTATGATGGCGCGCGGATCAAGGCCGGGACGTTCATCAAGCCACGGCTCGAGGTCGAACTGGCCTTTATCATGGGCGAGGACCTTTCCGGTGCCGGATGCCAGGTGCATGACGTTCTGCGCGCGACGGAGTTCGTTCAACCCGCGCTGGAGATCATCGATTACCGCACCGAGGTGCCGCGCCAGATCGTGGACACGATTGCCGACAACGCCGCCTTCGGCGCGATCGTTCTCGGCGGGCGCACCATTCGTCCGTTCGACGTCGATCTTCGTTGGATCGGCGCAACCTTGTCGCAAAATGGCGTTATTGAGGAATCGGGCGTTTCGGCAGCGGTCATGGGGCACCCCGCGGCAGGTCTGGCGTGGTTGGTCAACAAGCTGGCGCCGCTCGGTGGAGGTCTGAAGAAGGGCGATATCGTTCTGGGAGGATCATTCACCCGCCCGGTCGATATTTCCTCCGCCGACGTGATCTTCGCCGATTATGGTCCCCTGGGGTCGTTGGGCGTCCGGTTCGAGTGATCGTGCTGTCCTCTTCCTATCCTCTCAATTCAACCATCTGGATATGGTCATGAATTTGCCTGCCAATACCTTCAAAGCCGCATTGCGTTCCGGAGAGACTCAGATCGGCATCTGGTGTTCGCTCCCGGACCCCAATGTTGCGGAGCTTCTGGCCGGTTGCGGCTATGATTGGATGATGCTCGACACAGAACATTCGACAGCGGGCCCGAACGAAGTGATCAGCTTTCTGCGCACGGTGGCCCCTTATCCGGTCAGTCCAGTGGTGCGTCCCGGTTGGAACAGCCCGGTGGAGATCAAGAAACTTCTCGACGCTGGGGCGCAGACCCTGCTGGTCCCCTATATCCAATCCGCACAAGAAGCCCGGTCGGCGGTGGCGGCGGTGACCTATCCGCCCAAGGGCGTACGAGGGGTCTCTGGGATCACCCGCGCCACCCGCTACGGCACCGTTGCCAACTATGCCACACGCGCCAATGAGGAAATCTGCCTGCTGGTCCAGGTCGAAACCCGCGAGGCACTGTCCCAGCTCAAGGAGATTGCGCAGGTGCCGGGCGTGGACGGCGTGTTCTTCGGCCCCGCAGACCTCGCGGCCAGTTTTGGCTATCCCGGCCAACCGTCGCACCCTGAGATCAAGAAGGCGATCCTCGATGGAATCGGCGTGCTTGGGGACCTTGGCGTGCCCGCTGGGATTCTGTCTCTGGATCAGGATTTTCTGCGCGAGGCCGGGACGGCGGGCGCCTTGTTCATCGCGGTTGATGTTGACTCTGGCCTGTTGCGCCGGTCCGCCGTCGCGCGGCGCGCTGAATGGTCCTGACTCCAATGAAAGACAGGACGCATTCCGCCTTGCGCGTTGCTCTTAACATGAACAACACCGCGCTCGTGCAACGGGCCGGCGATGGTTACACAGGGCTGGCGGTCCGCATTGCCGAACGCATCGGCGCCGAGATGGGCGCGCCCCTGACCTTCGTCGAACACCCCAATGCGCAATCCGTCGTGCAGGCCGTGCCCGACGGGTGGGACATCGCCTTTCTCGCAATTGACCCCTCACGCACCGACCGAATTGCGTTCAGCGATCCCTATCACAGTGTCGAGGCGACATTTCTGGTGCGAGAGGACCTGGCGCATCGGTCATGCACCGAAATCCTGCAGGGGGATTACGCGATAATGAGCGCGAAGGGCGCCGCCTATCAGGCACGCCTGTCCGCGCTCGTGCCCAACGGGCCGCTCGTCGTCGCAACTTCCCCAGACGAGGCCCGACAGCGCTTCCTGCGCGGCGAGGGCCATGCTCTTGCCGGTATTCGTGAGACCCTGGACTCAGTCGAGATTCCCGGAGCCCGCATTCTCCCGGATAACTTTGCACGCATCGAACAAGCCGTCGCCGTGCCCGTTCGCGCCAACGGCCAGATCGCGCTGATCAATCGAACGCTCAAAGAAATGCTTTGAAGCGGGCGCCAACCGAATGCAATTCGCTGGTAGCGTTGTCGGCAACGCGGTGTTGCACAATCGCTATCCCGCATTTGCCGCCCCGCAGGACTTGGGACTGTCCGTAGTCAAGCGATTTGACGCAATGTGGTGCGTCGAATACCGGGACACCATTGCCCCTTTGCGTTCTCGACGCAGACAAGGTCGAGATGTTCTCGCCGTTGCTGTTCGCTGCACTTTGCAGCCCCAATCTGGTCATCGCTTTATAGCGCGTCGCCAGACACAAGAGTCTGATCGGCCCCATGGACCTGGTGATCACTGAGAACCAAGACTGTGTGACCGTCGAGTTTAGGTGGCTCGATACCTCTCATCGGCCACAAGATTCTCTGGTTTTGATGGAAGCAGACCATAGCTCTCCCATCGCTATCCCCCGCGAAAGCGGGGATTCATCAGCCTGCCGTCAAACACAAGTGCCTGCGGCTGATGCTCATGGTCCCCCGGCTCAAAGCCGGGGAAGCGGACGTTACAGATCGCGATTCAATCAAAATAGGACACATTCCAACCGCATGATCCCAGCTCTAACTGCTATAGCGTCTGCGATGTTGCCTGCACGCCCTTGTCGAAAAGGCCGACCAGCAAGCTTTCCACCAAGCCTGCCCACTCTGCGGAACCTGACAACGCATCTGGCATAAGCCCAGGCAACGCGATAAACGCTTTTACCATATCAGACGGCTCTTGCAGACCTGCGATTGCGGACCTGATTTCATCGGCTCGCGGATCGGAAAGTGTAGCCAGATTGCGGACAACAAAGGCCATCCAGCAGGCTGTCGCAAAAGCGAAGGGAGCAAGTCCGGCTAGTCCATCGGCCAATATCTCAACTGCAGGTGCAAATATGCGCTGCGGCAGTTTCTGCGTCCCGTCCATAGCGATTTGACGCGTTGCGTGCGCGATGTTGGGATTTTCGAACCGCGTGCATAGCTGGTCAGCATATGAATCCAGATCAACGCCGGGCACAGGGGGCACGGTTCTGGAAGCGACCTTCATATGCCGGACCACAGCCGAACGCAGCACCGGATCCGCCATGACGTCCCGAACATAAATTTTGTCAGAAAGCGCACCAGCGTAAGCGAGCATGGAATGCGTGCCATTGAGCATACGCAGCTTCATTGTTTCGTAAGCCGCAATATCGCTCACAAAAAGGGCGCCTCCCTTTTCCCAAAGCGGACGACCATTGCAAAAGTTGTCCTCAAGCACCCATTGCGAGAACGGTTCTGTTTCGATCGCGGCCAAATCTTCATATCCGCAAAGCCTTTGGGCGAGTGCACGTGTCTCTGTGGTTTGCGCAGGCGTTATGCGGTCAACCATGGTTGAGGGAAAGCTGGTATTCTCCGAGATCCAGCTGCGCAACTCGCTGCTGACCTGTTCGGCAAATTCCAGAACAACACGACGCAAGACCGCGCCATTGTCCGGCAAATTATCGCAGGAAAGAACGGTAAAGGGTTTCGTGCCAGCTGCCCGGCGAGCCTCAAGTCCTTTTACGATCCAACCGATCGCGCTGACCGGATAAGCTTTTTCTCCTGCAAGGTCCGCGACAATCGAGACATTATTGCGATCAAGGCCACCAGTGGCCACATCACGACAATACCCTTTCTCAGTAATTGTGAGCGATACAATCCGCGTGGTCTCGGCAGATAGTGCAGCCAGAAGCTCTTTACCTTGCTCAGGTGCATACAGCACACCTTTGAGTGCATCAATGACCTGCGCCGTGTCTCTGGAAGCACCGCGCTCAATCAGACAATAACGTCCATCCTGCAAATTGAGAGCATTTGCGGCATCCGCGGTTCGTAGGCTGACGCCGAGAATGCGCCAGTTTCCACCCGCCGCGGCAATAGCGCTGTCTGTATACCAAGCCTGATGAGCCCGATGAAACGCGCCGAGCCCAAGATGTACTATACCCACACCATGCCGATCGGGCGCGTAGCCAGCCGAAGTTACGCTATCGGGGAGTTTGGAATTGGCGGAAAGATGCTCCATCAAGAGAACTCGGTGCGCGCATGGGAGAGCGCTGTGATGACCCCGCGCAATTCTGCAAGGCCACGCAGTCGCCCGATAATTGGATAGCCAGGCTGGCTGCGGCGGCGCAGATCATCCACGATATCCTGACCATGATCGGGGCGCATGGGTATCTGATGGTCAGCGCGTCCTTCGGCTTTGCGCCGCGCCTCTTCCTTAAGAACCGCAGCAATCAGCGCCACCATATCTGTGCCGCCAGCAAGATGCTCATCTTCATAAAACGAGCCAGCAATCGCATCGCCTTCACGGCGCACATTGCGCAGATGCAGGAAATGAACACGACCACCCAGCCGCTCCATCATGCCGGGCAGATCGTTGTCCGGGCGCGTACCGAGCGACCCTGAACAAAGCGTAATGCCATTGGCCGGGCTATCCACCGCCGAGCACAGCGCACGATAATCAGCTTCCGTCGACATTATGCGCGGGAGACCCAAGAGTGGAAATGGCGGATCATCTGGATGGCAACATAGCCGCTGTCCAAGTTTTTCCGCAACGGGCACCACTTCTTCTAGGAAATCAAACAGATTACGCCGCAGACGATCCGCTGGAATATCGTCGTATTCAGCAAGATGGGTGCGCACATCATCGAGCGAGAAAGTCTCTGCTCCGCCAGGAAGGCCTGCGATGATATTGCCCGTCAGCTGCCTTTTGCGCTGTTCGTCCATTTCAGAAAAGCGCTTGGCAGCCTCTTCTTTCACGGCCTCGGGGAAATCATTGTCTGCACCTCGGCGCTCGAGAATATGGATATCGAAGGCAGCAAAGTCGGCGAAGTCAAACCGCATGCAGGTTGCACCGCTTGGACGAGGCCAGGCGAGATCAGTGCGTGTCCAATCAAGGATCGGCATAAAATTGTAGCAGATCGTTTCAATGCCTGCATCGGCAAGGTTCTGAAGGCTCTGCTTGTATGTCTCGATGTGCTGACGCCAATCGCCCTGCTGCTTTTTTATGCTCTCCGAGATGGGGAGACTTTCAACCACGGTCCAGTACAGTCCAGAAGGCTCACCAGTGGAGGTTCTCGATATCTCTGCCTTGCGCTTTTCAATCTCCTCGGAACTCCACACGACTCCCGGCTGGATATGATGTAGCGCAGAAACAATCCCTTCAGCGCCAGCCTGAACAACATCCTCTATCTTGGCAATATCGTGCGGGCCAAACCAACGCCATGTCTGTAACAAGATTTGCTTCCTTAAAAGTTCTGTGTGATGTGCGGCCGGCACAGGTGAAAAGCACCTTTCCAGATCCCTATGTGCTTGAAAAACTGTCCGCGACGGGTTCGATAGCAGAGGCACCGGCGCGCTTTAGTTCACGCGCTGCTCGGTTTCAGCATCAAAAAGATGAATCGCATTCAGCCTGGGCAGCAGTCGCAATGACTGACCTGATGCAATAGCGATTCGGTCCCTCAGAACGCCGGTAATGGTGTCACCATTCGCATTACCAACAAAGTATGTCTCAGCACCGGTAGGCTCAACGACCGATACGGTAACTTCAAAAACCTCTGGCGCCTCCGAAACCTGCAGATGTTCAGGACGGAAGCCCATAATCAACTTCTTGCCCTCAAAGGCCCTATCAAGCCCTTCGGGCAATGGCAGCACAGTGTGGTTTGCGGATTCAAACATTTGCTTGCCATCACGTACGACCACTGTTCCATCCAGGAAATTCATCGATGGCGACCCGATGAAACCTGCCACGAACCTATTGGCAGGCCGGTCATAAAGCTCAAGTGGCTCACCGAACTGTTCCACAACACCATCACGCATCACGACAATCTTGTCGGCCATAGTCATGGCCTCTATCTGATCATGAGTTACATAAATGGTGGTGGTCTTGAGTCTTGCGTGAAGGTCCTTGAGTTCCGTACGCATCTGAACGCGAAGTTTTGCGTCGAGATTTGAAAGCGGCTCGTCGAACAAAAACACCTGCGGGTTGCGAACGATCGCGCGGCCCATCGCAACGCGCTGACGCTGTCCACCTGAGAGCTGTTTTGGAAAGCGCTCAAGGTAGTCCGTCAGTCCGAGAATACGTGCCGCATCCTTGACCCGTTGATCGATTTCATCTTTGGACTTCCGCGCAAGACGGAGCGAGAATCCCATGTTCTGAGCAATTGTCATATGCGGATAGAGCGCATAGTTCTGAAAGACCATGGCGATATCGCGGTGCTTGGGCTCAACGTCATTGATGACGCGGTCACCAATCAGGATTTCACCACCGGTGATTTCTTCGAGACCGGCAATCATGCGCAACAGTGTGGATTTACCGCACCCGGAGGGGCCGACAAGAACCACAAAATCGCCATCGGACACCCCAACTGAAACACCGTGAATGGTGTCCACGGAGCCGTACGATTTCCTTACATTCTTGATTTCGACGGAAGCCATGCCTAGTCGCGCTCCTTAATTGCACTCATTCTGTCTATTGCCTGCATTGCGGCCAACACGCTCAAACCGGTATGATATCCAGGGTCAAGATCGGGGGTTGCGGGCACGTAATCAACAGGACCATCTAGTGTCCTGCATTGGTAAGCCACTGATGGGTTGTCACGCCAATACCATTCAAAAAACGCCCGATGTGCTGTCTGCCATAGTGACATCACCCGCTCAGACCTCGTGCGCTCGAATATAAGAGCAGCGGTCCGGATTGTTTCCGGCAAAGTCCACCATGGACGATAGGGACTGGTCTGCTCTCCTGAAGATAGAGAAACCGTCAACGCGACACCGGGGGCAGTATACCCACTCTCAAACGATGCGATGAGAATGCGTGACAGCATTTCCACCATTTCATCGGACGCGTCACTTCCCAGATAGTCGAGAGCAAATCCTGCGAACTCTATGCCGTGCCCGACATTACAAACATCTTCACCAGAGACGTTTCGCAAAAGTCCGGTTGCAGGATCAAAGTGACGATCGATGACATGGGAGATGAAGCGATTAGCATAGGCTGCATGCGATGAATGCCCGGCACGCTTGAGCATGCCTGCTCCACCAAGCAAGATCATACGAGGACCGAAATCATCCTGCTGTTCAGCCAGGGACACATCCCCCAGCTTTTCATGTTCGTTAATCTGGAAATGCCCATCTTCAATCGAAGCAACCACCTTATCGAAATACGCAAGATGACCTGTCAGGCCCGGCAGCCCGAAACGTGAAGCTGCCGCCACCAGCCCTTTGGCCACAAAAGCATCTGAATAGGTGAAAATATTGCTGGGTGTTTCCTGCGCTTCCCACCCTTCGCCCAGACGGCGAACAGGCGACATTGCCTTTTCATAGCAGAAATAGGCATGGCCATCCCTGCTCACCAGTTCATTGAGCGCATTGTAGAGTTCGCGCGCCGCCTGATCGAGGCGGCTGGTGAGAGCGGGATTATCAGTTTCAAACCATTGGGCATGAGTAACGAGCGCTTCGAGGCCCCTGCCCTGTATCCACCCATAGACAAAGTCCGGGCCACGCAGACCGTCCTCCGCCCTATAATCGGCCAGTGTCAGCGGATTGAGCTTGGTGTTGAGGTAGCGCCCGTGAAGTCGAGGCCGTGCCAACATCCACTCAAGCGTTGCCGCGTTGATACGGCCGTAATCGGCACGCGCTTTAGAGAAAAAGCTATTCTCTCTCATTCCTTTAGCCCCGTACCAGCAACACCCTCGACGAAGTTCTTCCTCAGAAGGACAAACAGGGTCACGCTGGGAATGAGAACGATCGCGGAAGCGGCACTGAGCTTACCCAGATCGACCGTAAATCCGGTCTGGAAGAGAGCCAACCCTACTTCGATCGTATAGGACTCGCGGGTCGTCGCAACAATCAGCGGCCATGCAAAGGCTGTCCATGCCTGGAAGAATGCCAACACGGCAAGCGCGCCAAGCGCACTGCGAAGCAATGGCACGACGATGAAGAAGAAAATCCAGAGCTCGCCGGCACCATCGATACGTGCTGCTTCGAGAAGTTCGTCAGGAACCGAATGGATCACATTCTGGCGGATGAGAAATATGCCGAAGCTCATCACCAGATAGCCAATCAGCAGGCCCCAGAGCGAATTGAGCATGCCCAACGACTGCACCTGAAAGTACAGCGGGATCATATAGACCTCAAAGGGCACAATGGCCGTAGCAAGAATGATCAGGAAGATGATGTTGAGCGAGCGGTACTTGAACTTTCCGAGCACATAGCCTGCAATCGCAGACGTCGCCAGAATTGCGATGGTCGAAAGCGTCGCAAATGCAAAACTGTTGAACATCCAGAGCAATAGTGGCGTATCGTTCAGCACCGCTGTCAAATTATCCAGCGTTGGATTGTTCGGAATAAATGTTGGCGGCCAGCTTACCAGTTCCTGTGGGGTCTTGAAGGCGTTTGCCACTAGCATAAGAAGCGGCAGAACCATCATGACACCAAACAGGATCAAAAAGCCATCAATAGCCCAATCGGTCAGCTTGCGCTTGCGGTTCCACTTTGAGCTGCCCGATTGCGGTGCGGAGTTTGACGGGATGCTCATGAACGGGCTCCTTTTTCGCGCAACAGGGTGAACTGGATAAACGTCAGAACCAGAACGATGGCCAGCAACACCACGGCTTCGGATGCAGCATAACCAACGCGATAATTTCGGAATGCATTCTCAAGCATATCAAGCACCAGCACTCTGACCTGCCTGCCGGGCGCGCCCTGTGCATCCGAGGCAAGTACAAAGACCTGCGCGTAGACGTTGAATGCCGAGACCAGTGTAACCACGGAGACGTAAAGTGTGATCGGCTTCAGCATCGGCATCGAAATGAACCAGAACGATTGCGGCGCAGATGCACCGTCAAGCCTTGCTGCCTCAAACAACGAGTTGGGAAGATTCTTGAAGCCGACCAAGTAGATGATCACCGCATAGCCCAGCGCCTGCCATGAGCACAGAATGATAATGGAGATCAGCGAAAGCGTGGGATCAAAAAGCCAAGCCTGAGGTTGAATTCCAAACATGCCCAGAAATGCATTGAGAGGCCCTAGCCGTGCATCGAAAATCCATTTCCAAGCCATGGCCGCCGGGACCAGCGAAGCGACATGCGGGATAAAGACCGAAGTTTCGTAGAAACCAGCGAAACGCGATTTCGTACGATGATAAATCAACGCTGAGATGACCATCGCGGTCGGAATGGTCAACAAGAGGACGCCGAAGGCTATGATCGACGTATTGCGCAACGCTTCCCAAAAGAGATGATCCGCAAACAATTCCCGGAAGTTCTCAAGGCCGATAAACGGTTTGTTGCGAGACAGCAAATCCCATTTGTGCACGCTGAGACGCAGTATTTCGCCAATAGGTATGATACGAACCCAGAAAAAGATCGCCAAGGTAGGAAGAATGGCGGCAATCGCGAACAGCAAGCGCTTGCGCTTCAGCATATCAGTCTCTCGCGTCTTGGGTTTTCCAGATACCAGTCATCGATGCCCGCACAGCTGCGGACCTGCAGTATCAAACAATGCCCCACCGGCGTGTAGGCAAGCCGGTGGGGTGGTCAGTTAAGATTATTCAGCCAGCAGGCCTTCGCGACGAAGAATCTGGTTGGCTTCGTCTTCAGCAGCTTGCAAGAAGTTACCAATGGCTTCTTCATCGCCAGCAAGCTGGGACGCTGCGAACGCATTGACGAGCTGGGCCGCAATACGGGTCAGCACTTCTTCGATCGGAGCAAGAGCGGGCAAGGTGAAGAATGCGTAACCTTCCGGATAGTCCACAAAAGCAGCAAAAGCTGGCTCGGCTTCAGTCACCGGGCTGTAGTCGACATTATGCCGATTAGGCAGCCAACCAACATTCTCAAGCAGCCAGACAAGATTTTCAGGATCATTGGTTGCCTGGATGTAATCCCAAGCGGCCTGCTCCGCTTCACCTTCTGCGCTGACATAGAGGTTGGCAGGAAGGCCAATTGCACCATAGGGCAAAGGCGCAGTTGCGTAGTTGAGATCAGGAGCTTTTGCCGCGATGTCGCCGATCACCCAGCTTTCGCGGATGAACATTGCAGTCTGTTCACGCTCAAAAGCTTCAGCATCTGCAGGCGATTCAACCGCAACAGTCTTTTCGATATGAATGTTATCGAGGTACTGCCCGAGGGCCGCACGGCCAGCTTCATTGTTGAGGTTGATACGGAATTTACCCGGCGTCACTTCCTCGATCATCATGCCGCCATCGAACTGGAACATGTTGATCCAGAATTTTTCAGCAATACCCTGACCACCACCTGACAGACGCAGTGACCAACCGGTCACGTCAATATTGCCGGAATCGTCACGCTTGGTCAGCGCCTTAGCATATTCAGTGTATTCTTCCATCGTCTGCGGAGGACCATCTAAGCCAGCTTCCTCAAACATGTCGAGATTATAGAACAACGCAGACTGACCGCGGAACAACGGAACACCATAGACGGTGCCATCATAGCTCACAGCATCAACGAAGAACTCGCCAAAGTTCTCGGAATCCTGAACAAAATCGGCAACACCTTCGAGCGCCTGATTGAACAGTTCGTTCTCGATGTAACGGCTGGCGGTTGCGCTGTTGAGTTCAACAACAACAGCCCCTGCAGAACCCGAGGACAGACCCAGCGCGACACGGCGCTCATGCTCACGGAGCGGAATGGCTTGCACGTCGATGGTGACGCCAGGATGGGTTTCCCTGAAACCTTCTGCAACGTGCTCATAAAAAGGCGCCAGCTCTGGATAGCCTGACCAGACGGTGACCGTCTGTGCGAATGCACCGGAAATTCCAGCCATCATCACGCCGGCCGCAACCGACCCGAGCACCGCGCTGCGGTTGATCCCGGCACGTAAAATCGCGTTCTTGTTTATAGACATTGTAGTTTTCCCTTCCATGTGGCGTTTCCTCTACGCTTTGTAAATGCTGCCATGCAACCGGTTGCGCGTCAAGCTAAGCAAATGCCTTAACGGTCGATTCTTTTACTCCGCTTGCTTATAATTCTGCGCAGCAGCAAGTGCTCGCGATGCGGCTCCAACCAATTTTTCGGCTGAGCCTTTCGCAAACGTGGCGGGCATGCCGTAATAACGGTGCGCCTCATCCACCTCATATCCGCCGGAGGTGTACTCGCTCTCCGGCGCAATATATCCAGGATTGTCATCCGCATAGCAGATCACAAACCCGGACAGATTCGACAAACATCTGATATCAATAGATGTTTCTGCAAAAATCTCTCCTGGGAGCGCAACCAGACCTAGCCCGCCCCACCGCAGAGCGCTTACGCGTACACTTATCGGAACAAGCGGGTCTTCCGCAAAGCGCCGCGCCCACCGCGCCCAGATTGGGAGCACGAGACTCTGCTGGCTGGACGCGTTTTCTGCCCCTGCCTCCCATTGTTGCGCCAACAGGTGGAGCGGCTCGACCTCTCTGCGTTCAAAATCGAGCCGCACGAACTCCTCCGCAAAAGCCACCTCTGGTTCTGCAATCGGTTCCAGCTTTGCAGCAATAGCGCATGTCGCAATTGCGCGACCAATGTCCTGCGCGGCCTCGAAGGTACGGGCTGAATTTTTTGTAAGGCTTAGAGAGGCATGAGCACTATGTCCCGTATTCAGATCACCCGCGCAGCCTGTCAGAAAGAGACAGACCGCTCCGGGGAAGGCTTTCTCAATTTCCGTGCGCAGAAAATATGGATAATCGGCCGTCCAGAGCAAATTCGTGGCATCAAGCACAACCGGGTGGCAGGCATATGATGTCAGCACCGCTATGGCTTCGCCTGCCTGATTGCATGCCACAAGCACGGGCAGCGAACGATCGACAGCCCCATCGGCATGACGGCGATTACGGGCAATATCCGGATCAACGCCATAACCGAAATGGAGACTAGCCTCGACCGAACTCTCATGGGCGCGAGTGATGGCCTCGACACAGCCACTTTCCAGAACACTCAGATAGTCAGGATCAGCATCGGCGCCCAACCGCCCGGCCATGGACACCGGCCCGCCGTGATTATGTACTGCTGCTACAACAACAGCCGAAGCCGGCAATCCACAACGCGTGCGTATACGCTCGCTCATAGCAGCCTCGATGCCCAGAACGTCGGCAACGACGATAGCCGTATCACCGATTACCAAAGCGCGCGCAGTTAGCGGATCATGCACACCTTCTGCCGGCAGAGTGCGTGCACCAAACCCCGTCATCGCGAGACCGACTGGCGGTGTTATATCGACGACGGAAACACCTACACGCACCATCAGCCGACTACCTTTGCGCCGTTGAGCCAGACATCCACAATTTCAAGCGAGGATTGTCCGGGATTTATTCTGAAGCGGACAATATCTGCACGCTTACCAACAGCCAGCTTGCCCCTTCCTTTAGCGAAACGCCCCGGATTTTCGGTGGCCAACCGGAAAACATCGCCAAGTGACAGCCCAGTCAAGCCCATTGTGCTCACTATGCCTTCATTAAGATTTCGCGCAGCGCCAGCAAGGTATGGCGTCCCGGCAATGCCGAGTCTTCCATCTGCGGTGAGCTCGACCTGTCCGCCAATCGCCTGCGTATAAAGACCGGGCTTAAGGCCTCCAAGTGAAGCGACATCAGATACAAGCACTGAGCTTTCGAGCCCCTTTGCGCGCAACATGGCTTTAAGAGTATCGGCTGGCAAGTGATGACCATCACCGATAAGTGCAGCTGTGAGTCGTTCATCCACCAATTGCGCCCAGATGAAGTTTGGATGACGCGGCAACATTGCAGCCGCACCATTTCCTAAATGAGTTGAAAGAGAGGCGCCTGCCGCCGCCGCAGCATGCACCTGTTCCGGCGTTGCATCCGTATGCCCGATGGCAATGGTGATGCCCATTTCAACGACCGCATGAATGAATGCGTCAGTCTCAGGCCAGTGAGGCGATAACGTGACCATGCTGACCAGCCCCCCGCTGGTCACCAGCCAGCGCCTGACCTCTTCTACATCAGGCGCACGCACATGCTCGCGCGGATGCGCTCCACGCGGACCGTCCTCGGGCGAGATAAACGGCCCTTCGACATGAATACCTGCAACCATGTTTCGGACGATCATATCGGAATCAACAGCGGACCGGATCGCCGAAAGCGCCTGAACGATGTCCGCTTCCGATGCTGTTATGACGGTCGGGAGAAAGCTTGTGACACCATGCGCCAGCATTGCCCTGGCAAGCGAAGAAACCGTCTCAGGCTCCAGCTTTCCGCTATTAAGATCGAAACCGGCATAGCCATTGACCTGAATATCGACCAACCCTGGCGCCAGATAGCAATCCGCTTCCCCACCTTCGAATATCGCAGAAACAGGCGTCCCGCCGGCAAACGACACGGTCTGCACTTTTCCTGTATAGGGATCGATACCGCTGATGTCGGTCATGGCTTAGAGCGCCTTTACACGATGCCTGAACTTGCCGATAAACTTGCCATTCGCCTCATCACCGCCAGGCGCATTACCACTGCGCCAGACCGGGGGTTCAATTCCACGCTCAAGCAGGCGTGAAATTGTATGAATGACCAGCGTATTGAGCGTGAAGGCATTCGCGAACGTCGAAATCGCAGCGACTGCTTCTGTCATTCCGGGCAGGCTCACCACTGCATCCCCAACAGGCACTTTTGTGTCGATAGCGATATCGACGATATCATGCAGGTTCTTCTTGGTTGGATGCCGTGCTGGATGATCAGGTGAGCTGTTATCTGCGTGCTCGCGAGAGCTGACGCCGATTAGAAACACGCCTCTTCTCTTTGCTTCCAGCGCAGCATCGATCAGCGCTGCGTTGATGCCATACGCGTTGACCAGAATGAGCACATCATCACCGCCAAGTTCGCGATCGGAAATCACCACCTTGCCATATCCGGGGGTACGCTCGATCGCCATGGAACGCAGCGCGCCGTTTGAAAGCAAGGTTCCTTCATCGAGGATCGCACTGATATGCATCAAACCGCCAGCCCGAAAGAATATCTCCTGCGAGGCTAGATTCGAGTGCCCTCCAGGACCGAACACATGCACAAGTCGGTCTTTTGCGATCTGTTCGGCCAGAACATCCGCAACCTTCTCAATTGCAGGCGTTTCTTCTTCAAGAATACGCTGCATGTGACCATAAGCCCGAGCGAGATAATCTGCCGAAAAACTCTGGGCGTCGATCTTATTTTGCGACATTGGGATCCGATTCCTTATCGAGATAAAGCGTGCAATGGGCCTGCTTACGCAGAATGGACGCTGGGCAGGCCGTTTCGATCGGACCATTCAGCATGTCGTTCACGGCCACCCGTTTAAGGGTGCCTGGAGCCACGCAGAACAACGAATCTGCGCGCAAAAGCCTCGGGATGGTCAGCGTCACAGCGTGTGTCGGCACATCGTCGAACGCCGGAAAGCACTTATCATCCACCTGTTGCTGTCGACAGACATCGTCCAGTTCAACGACTTTCACATCATAGGGATCATTAAAATCGGCAACCGGCGGATCATTGAAAGCGATGTGGCCATTCACGCCAACCCCAAGTATGACAATATCGATCGGAGCCGCATTAAGCCGCTCTGCATACTCAGCCACAACGGAATCAGGGTCAGGATCCGGAAGGATCGGGAACACTTCTCCAAAAGCAGCTCTGGAAAAAACCTGCGCATCCAACCATCGCGCAAACCGCTCAGGCGCACCTTCCGGCAGCCCGATATATTCATCCATATGGAACGCGCTCACACGGCTCCAGTCGACGTCATCGCGCGCAAGCAACAGATCGAGCGTGTCAGCCTGTGACGGCGCCGCAGCGAAAATAATGCGTACGCGCTCCTTTTTCGCTAGAGCAGAATTGATGCGCTCCGCGATGTCTGATGCGGCCACTCGAGCCATATCCTCACGCCGCGCGAAAGACTTCGTTTTCAGGAGGTCGATTTGACGCTCGGTTGCACCCACTGGCATCGCCTGCCCATCCCAATCCATAAGCGCAAACACTCCCGTTCACTACCGCACATCAGAGATGCACTCATATCCGATACTTTGACAAAATCCTCCGAGTATCCGCGTCAGGTTCGGCACGACTCGAGCCCGGCGCAAAACACCCGAAAGCTAGCTTTCACTTACACACGAATGATTCATGCAACCGGTTGCAATGTCAAGGGTTGGTTTTGCTTGACTCAATGCGAAAGAACGGCCAGTTCAATTCTAGAGGGTGTGGGGGCGATGGGATGGCTTTCGCACGAAGAGGACTGCGTTGAAATGACCAGAACCCGATCTGCTCCGACGATATCGCAAGTTGCCGCCGCCGCTGGCGTTTCCAGATCCAGTGTGTCGCGTGCCTTTACCAACCCCCATTTGCTGAGTGAGGAGACTGTTAAGAATGTTCTCCGTATTGCGGATGAAATCGGATACGTACCGAACCACACTGCCCGCGCGCTAAGCACCGGTCGTTACGCAAATATCGCCATCATTGTTCCGGACATCGCCAATCCGTTCTTTCCGCCAATGATAAAGGCGGCGCAGGAAGATGCCGATAACTCTGGGTTCTGCGTGTTTCTGGGAAATTCTAATGAAGATCCTGCGCGCGAAGACCAGCTGTTAGCTCGTTTTCTTGGACAGGTGGAGGGATTTATTCTCGTATCATCGCGCCTGGGCGAACAGCGCATTCGCCATTATGTCGAAAGATGCCCGCTTGTCCTGATCAATCGTGACATCAAGGGCCTGCCACGCGTCCTCATCGACAGCGGCCCGGGCGTAAGTGAGGCCGTTCACCATCTTGCCGAACTCGGGCACAAATCCATTGCCTATCTCAGTGGCCCCAAGCGTTCGTGGTCGAACACGCAACGGCTGGCAGCCGTCAAGAAAGCAGGCAGAGAACTCGATCTCAAAGTATCAGTCATTTCGACAACCACTCCTTCCTATCAGGCTGCGCGCGAGGTCAGCGCGCGTCTTATCAACACAGGCGCAACGGCCGTCATTTCATTCGATGACCTTACAGCTCAGGGCGTTATTGCCGGGCTATCCGATCATGGGCTCGTTGTGCCCCGCGACATATCAGTCGTCGGATGCGACGATGTTCTCGACGCGGCCACCCACCCTAGTCTGACGTCGGTGTCAAGCCGTTCCGCAGAGTCGGGCAGAACAGCGTTGTCCATCCTTTTGGATTTTCTGCGCAAGGGCAACACTGGCGACATCCGCTTCTCGCTCGACACACGCCTTGTCAGCCGCGAAACAACTGCCCGCCCTCGGCTACCCTGAGACACGGACCGATACCGGAACTAGCAGGGAGCCGAAGAAGTGTTTCACCTGAACGTGTTTATCGTGATTCACTGGTCCCAGTGGGTTTTCTCAGGAGGTGAAGTTGCGCGGATCAGACGAGAGAATGGGGGCGCTATTCAACTATGTGGGCCTTGAGGCTCAGGTGCGCCTGATAACCCGTCGGCACGATCCGGTAACATGTTCGTCGCCCCGCTCTCGTGCCTGTGGAACGCGTTATGAAACGACCCTGTTTGAACCCAGGCTTTGATGAGGCGTTTTTGTCCCTTCATTCAAAGGATGCGCTATAAGCCAGGTTCACCATGGGAGCACCACAACGATAGCGACCGTCCGTCGAGCGATTCAACATAATCAAGAGAGCCTGAGAGCGCTGGCAACGCCCGATGCTCACTTCTTCGATCCGCAAACCACCCAGCGATTGCAATAGAGCCAATCCCTATTATCGCCGGAACAGCACACCGCCGAGCCAGCCGGTACCGATGGCAATTGCTATTGCGGCAAGGCCATAAAGAAATGGGTGGTTGCGCGCAGCGTTGGCCAGAAAGCGCTCGAACCCTTCGGTGCGCACAATAAAGCGGCTGGTGGCCTGGGCCGTGATCTCGCCGTTCTGAACGACAAGTGCATGGGCGACAAAGGTGCCGTTCGGTACCGCCGCAGGCAACACGACGCGGGCAGCAAATGTGGTGGGTGAAAGAAAGCTCACCCCGCGTGGATTATGGGTGAACAGGCCGGAATTTCTCATCAGACGCACCAGTTCGGGCGTGAACCGGCCGGCATTGCCTTGCTGCATGGCCTGATTGGCAATACCGGAAAGACTCATGCGTGGATCGGCAAGAATTTCGGGCTCGACAATCTCCTCGATCGGGCGGCTGGAGAGGACGGCGAAATAACCGGGTAGTCGCCGATACACTGCATAGGCGGTGTTGAGCATGATACCGAACTGGCGCTCCTGCACGCGCACAATGCGATCGGATGCTGGCCCACGCACCAGAACGATTACGTCCATAGGTGCGGCGGGATCTGCAATACCGCTGGGCTCGATGTTGCCAAACAGCGTCACGGCCTGGCCGGTGAAATTGGAATGTATCGTGACCAGTGGATCGGAATTGGCAAAGACCACGCCCTGAGCTGCGCCCTGCCCCGTGGCAAGCAGCAGGGTTGCCATCGCGATGAGAATTACCCGCAACAAACTCATAGCACTTCCCCAAAACCGATAATCGACATGGAGAATGGGTCGGCCGGGCTAAGCAGCAGCGTCAGGGCAAAGCGCGCGGCAACGCCAAGCACGATAATCGCGAGCAGTGCCCGCAACTGGTCACCGCGCAGATATTGGCCGGCAGAGGCACCAAACTGCGCCCCGGCAACGCTGCCGATCATCAGGCAGAAGGCCAACAAAATATCGACCGACTGGGTTTGTACGGCATGGAGCACGCAGGTGACGGCCATGACCGCAATAAGGTGCAGAAGCGAAGTGCCAACCACCACTGTGCCGGGCACACGCAGGATGTAAACGAGTGCCGGTACGAGGATGAAGCCCCCGCCGATGCCAAGCAAAGCGCCGATGATCCCGATGCAAAAGCCGATCCCCATGACGGGGATGATGGAAATATAGAGCTTTGATTTCTTGAACCGGGCCCGCAGGGGCAGAATCTGCACCCATGAATGCTGGCCGGGCAAATGGCGCGGCGCCGGTGGGCCTGCCTTGCGGGACTTGAGCAGCGAGCGGATCGATTCAGCCATCATCAGAATGCCGATAGCGCCCAGAAAGATCAGGTAGCCCAGCGAAATGAAAAGATCGAGTTGACCAAGACTGCGCAGGATGCCGAAAATCCAGACGCCGACAAAGGCACCGCAAATGCCCCCGGCCACAAGATACGCGCCGAGCTTGATATCGATCGCCCCGCGCCGCAGATATGACAATGCGCCCGAAGTCGATGAGGCAACGACTTGGCTTGTGACCGACGCAACAGCAACCGGTGCAGGAACACCGGAGAACAGCAGCAGCGGCGTCAAAAGGAAACCGCCGCCAACCCCGAACAGGCCGGATATAAA
>NZ_RZMW01000016.1 GCF_003992625.1 Pelagibacterium lentulum
TGACCTGCTGCCGTGAATTTGGACCATTCTGAACTGGAATTTTCCAATTATGATCCCGTGGTCGGGAGATGGAGAATGCTCATGAAGAAGTCCAAGTTTACCGAGGCCCAAATCGCCTTCGTGCTCAAGCAGGCCGAGGATGGCACGGCGGTCGGGGAAGTCTGTCGCAAGGCAGGCATTTCGGAAGCCACGTTTTACAACTGGCGCAAGCGGTATGCGGGGCTGATGCCATCGGAGATGAAACGGCTGCGTCAGCTCGAGGAAGAGAACGGCAAGCTCAAGCGGATCGTCGCCGATCTGAGCCTGGACAAGGCCATGCTTCAGGATGTGCTGTCAAAAAAGCTCTGACGCCTGCTCGCAAGCGCTCGCTTGTCGATGAGATCAGAGCGACCTGGAAGGTCTCGATCCGAAAGACCTGTGATGCCTTGAGAGTCGACAGGTCGCTCTACCACTACAAGTCCAGGCGCGGCGAGCAGGCTGATCTGCAGCTACGGATCAAGGAGATTTGCGAGACCCGTGTCCGCTATGGCTATCGTCGGGTTCACATCCTGTTGCGCCGGGAGGGCTGGGATGTGAACCCGAAGAGAATCTACAGGCTTTACAAAGAGATGGGGCTTCAGCTGCGCAACAAGACGCCCAAGCGGCGGGTTAGGGCAAAGCTGCGTGATGACCGGATGGCTGCCACGAGCACCAATCAAGTGTGGGCCATGGACTTTGTGCATGACCAGTTGGCCACCGGCCGCAAGATCCGTATCCTGACTATCGTGGACACCTTCTCACGCTACGCACCAGCCGTGGACCCTCGGTTCAGCTACAGGGGCGAGGATGTGGTTATGACACTCGAAAAGGTCTGCAGGGAAATAGGATATCCGAGGACGATCCGGGTCGACCAAGGCTCGGAGTTCATCTCCCGCGACCTTGATCTCTGGGCGTATCAGAAGGACGTCGTGCTCGACTTCTCCCGCCCTGGAAAGCCAACCGACAACGCCTTTATCGAGTCGTTCAATGGCAAGTTCCGAGCCGAATGCCTGAACGCTCACTGGTTCATGAGCCTTGACGACGCCCGCTCGAAAATGGAGGATTGGCGTAGAGACTACAACGAAGTCCGCCCGCACAGCGCAATCGGGAACAAACCCCCGATATCGCTTATGAACGCATCAGGGGCAGCCGGCCCACCCTGATCGTTTATCCCCGGAAATTCCCAATCCGGGTGGTCCAAAGTCGGGGAGCACGTCAAGGCGTTCGCGTCCCTAACAAGCGATGGTCTGCAATTGGGGTCAAGGGAAACGACGGCCTGGGCACAATAGGCTTTGGCAAGCAGCGAACATTGTTCAAAGCCAATAGGATCGATTAACGCAATCGAACCGATGTGGACCGCTGTCGGAATGATACCGTCGAAGCGCTCCTTGCACATCCGCCATCGCCGCATCGCACTTTGCTCGTCAAAAAACGCGTATTCAGAACGTCCGTCGGTTAGTTTGGCAAAGGCAAGCGTGGAGCCAAAGTCGAGGCGATCTGCATAATCTGTCTGGACGTTTGAGGCGTGCAAGTGAGCGATTATTGCATCGCCGAACATATCGGACGAGATACCGCCGACAAAAGCGACTTCATTGCCCAGGCGGCCAAGCGCTATGGCGAAATTGAGAACAGATCCACCGGGAAACGACTCGAAGACAGAGCGCCCTCTTTCTTGGCGGGCAACCAGATCGATCAGGGCGTCCCCACACGCTAGAATCACCGTTCGTTCCTCCTTCGCCTCCAGCACAACAGATGCTACATATGGTAAATTAAAAATGCAAATGTTCGACATGAGTGCGTGGATCGCGCAGCTCATCAATGAGCAAGCGCCAGTACAGTTGCAGCTTTGCTGCCAAAGACTGGGCATCGAAGTGGATTGCTTGATGTCGCCTGAGCGCAGCATCCGCCGCCTGAACCGGATCGTCGATTGGCACAGCAACCCATTGGGCATCTCGGCCAAGGTGATAGCGGAACGGCACGTCGCAGAGCCGAGGCCGACCTGATGGCTGCCGTTGATGGGCTAGCCATATTCTTTAAGCTCGATCCATCTGACAAAACACGTACCCATTTCTGGGATGATAGCAGCCGGGCTGTTAGCCTTCGAGAGCGCGGCGCCTATTTAAGCGGATCGACGATCGTCAGGCCGAAATAAAGTAAGGCGCGACCGGAAGATCACGCGATGCGGGTAGAAGTGCCTTATACTGCCGAAGAGCTCGCTCTTCGGGAGGAGATGAGGCGGGCGCACACGACATAGGTCGGTCTTATCACCAAGAAGGCGATGGCTGAAAAGAAGGCACGGCGACCCACCCATCGCTCCGTACCGAGAACCAAGTGATGCCCGCATTGGCCCCCTTGTGCAGGGGACTAAATTACTCTGTGTTCTCGTTATATCGGTGCTTTGCGCTATTATCAAAGGCTCGGCTTCGCGGGGCCTTCTTGGTTTGATCGACATCTTCCAGACGACGCGCCACGCTCGACTACCGCACACGCATCAACCCTACTTCTTCCGGGCTTTGCGCGCAGCATAACGACGGTCTCGTTCGGCTTTCTTTTCTTCATCGGTTGAAGCCTGCAGTCGCTCGTTGGCTGCTTGGATCTGTGCGGCTTCGTCCTTAGCGGCTTTCTCAGCCTGAATGCGTTCAGCTTTCTGAGTTGCCCTCGCTGCGCGCTCCGCGCGCTCTGCCACCCTCTGGGGGTCATCAAACTTCGGGCGAGCCTTGAATTTTTCCAGCATCGCTTGTTTTGCTTCAAGCGAGGATTTCTGGCGTTCGGCAAAGTCACTGCCTTTGAGCGATTTCATCGATAGTTTCCTTGGATTGAATTGCGCTGGTGCGCTCTACGCAGCATATCGTTGTCTGCCAGCCGATGCCGTTTTGGATGTGCGGGGCGGGGCAACGCATTCTCTAGACCGCCATAGACGGTCTGGGCAAGAGGGTAACCAACTGCCGCAAGGAATCGTGGTGAGCTGGTTCCCGCCCGATTTCGCCGACGTTGTAACACCAGGACATCAGAGTCCGGCTCTGACCAGCCATAACCCCTGGCTCTGGGCCTATAATTCGGACGTGCATCCTGACGGCTGCCCGGTCGATAACATGTGGGCGCTTACCGAACCGGAATGGGCGGGTAAGGTTGCTTTCCCCGATCCGCAGTTGCGTAACGAAACCATGTTCTGGTTCAATCAAATGGAAACCAACAGCGACGAGCAGATGGCGCAGGCCCATGAGGCGTATTTCGGCGCGCCGCTTGAAACCGAAGAAGCCAGTGCCACAGCCGAGTGGGTTAAGCGCTTTGCCGGCAATAACCCGACCATCGCACGTGGGGATTCCGATGTTGTCCCGATTGTTGGCGCTTCGACCGAAGAGGATTCACGGATCGGCTTTCTTTCGACGGCGATCTTCCCTCATGCCGAGCGCGATGGCTACAACATGGCGGTATGCGACGGGATGCAGCCTTTCGTTGGGCAACTGGCGCCGCGTGTTGCTGTCATTGCCGCAGGCACGCAGCACCGATCTTTCGGAAAAATGCGGTAGCTTTAGCCCGACGCGGGCATCCAGACGGTTGTTTTTGATCAAGAACGGATCTGGTTTTAGAGCATTGTAACAAATGTTCCCTGTTATATCAGTAGGTTGGCAATGAGTACCTTTGACTTACACATACACAACCGGGTATCCTCGTGCGGGTTCGAGTCCCGCCGCCCGCACCAGTTGATAAAAGAATGGCTACCGCGCCAGGGAGGATGAGCGCGGTAGCCGTTTTGCTTGGGAGATGAAGCCGGTCACATCAATGGATCAGCCGGCTCATCGAGCAGCGGATCGACCGGCGCCTCCGTCATCGGATCAGCGGGTGCAGGTTCTGCCGGTGCCGGGGCGGGCTCGGTTGGCGGCTGGAACAGAATGTTGAATTCCTGTTCGGACAGGCCGCCGCTGCCATCCTGATCCAGCAGGTCGAAATCTTCCTGTGTGATTTCAGGCAAGACGACCTGAAGCTCCTCAAAGCTGATCTGGCCGTCCATATTGGTGTCGAGCGCGTTGAAATCGACTGCTTGAGCCATCGCGCTGCCAGCAAAGCCAAGACCCACGAGAGTCGCGACGGAAAGTATTGTCTTTTTCACGGGAGTAACTCCATTTCTGTTCACTCAGTGGACGCTGGCAATAGGCCAGCATCGTTCCAGGCTTGGCTCATCGCAAAGCCGTGAACAGAGCGTGAGGGGCGGCTGTGGCGAAGGCAGGCCCCTCAAAAGGTATTGGAGGGGAGATTTATTGACGATTCTGTGTTCTTGAACCCAAATGTGGTGGGTTCCACCACAATGGTATTTTTTTGACTGCGGGTGAGTTGGAGGCTAAAGCGAGCTATGCGGCGAGCGTCTGGCTTGCCGGTTTCTCTCCGGGCGATTCAAGTTGCATGGTGCCGGAAGGAATATACCGCGCCATCTCATGGAGGGTCAGCCGAACCCCAAGCACTGTGGCGGGCCAGCTTTGGCGTAATCCACACGCCGCTTAGCCGGTCGTTACTTGTATCCCCCCAACGAAACCGTCGGTGTTCAGCTATCACGAGATAGGCCGAGCCTGCATTGAAGGTTGCGGACTTCTACATTCAGCATGTCGACGCAGTTACCGGGTGCCAGCCCGTCAAGGGCCCACGCGCCGGATTTCGTATCGGATCCTTACGCGGCAATCGAGCATGCCATAGCCGGCAAGAACCGCCGCGGTGCCATCGGGCGCCTCGACACGGCTGCGCAGCGCAAGTAGGCCGGTCGCCCGGTCCTGCGTGGCAAGGTTCATCGACAGCGCCAGCGAAACATCCACGCACGTGCCATCTTCGCAACTGCGATCGCGGATATTGTCCGATAGCCAGCGATTGGGACCGAGTTGACGCCATTGATAGACCGACATGGCTCCGATCTCGGGTTGCGGCAGCTTTTCGGCAAGTCGTCCGGGATGGAACCGTCCTTGCCAGGCGACCGGGGTACTGAGCGTTTCGATCCGGTTCGCCGCCAGCATTTGCGTCATCATCGCGGGACATCCTGCGGCTGTCTCGCCGAGCGTTCGCCACTGCCATGTGCCATCGAGAGGCACAATCTCCTCGACGGGGCGCGGGGCCGGTTCACACTCGCCCCGGCCGCCATAGGCGGCATTGATACCGGCGCGCGGCTCACCGGAGCGATAGACTTGGCCGGTCCCCCGATCGATCACGACCGTCTGCGCCCGGACATCGCCAGCCCATCCATCGGGAATACTCACCGTGCCGTCGCCATCGGTAAAACCCTCGACCCAGGCAATGTCTTCCGGAGCCTGGCCATCGTAGCATTCGCAGCCCTGGCCGGGGGCGCAAACGGCAGTGATCTGGCCCGTGAGGTTCTGCGCGGATGCCGATGCCACCGTGAGAAAGGTTAGGCCGGAAAGAAGGAGCAAACGGATCATGGACGGGTCTCCAGATGGGGCAGGAACAGGATCAGGGCTTCATCCGCGCTGAGATCTCCAAGTGGAACGCCGCCCAGCACCTGCATCTGGGCCGATGAGGGAGCACCCGATTGCGCACCTGATCGTCCAGCGTTGGCACCCACGCCCATGATTTGCCCTAATGCCTCGATCATCGCGCGATCTTCGGGCGCGGCATTGCCCAGCAATTCACCCATCACCTGGCGGCTCATCTGCATCGCTGCCTCCATGCCATCGGGCTCGCCATGCATCCAGGGTTCGCCCTGCCAATCTTCGCCCGGCCCGGCGACGCGGCTCAAGATGGCTTCGCCGGATCCTGCGCCAGGCTGTCCGCTAAGATGCAGAACGCCCTTATAGGCATCGCCGCCATAGGATTCGGCGCCGTAAACCAGTGTCCGGCCATCGCCCGAATCGAGGACGAGATTGACCCGATCGCCGGCGAGGTTCGCTGCCGCGTTCCCGGATGCCGAGGCCATTGGAGCAAAATCGGGCGAAAGATGGAAATTGCCGTCGGCGCGTGGATCATCTGCATCCTGGATCAACTCGACCACGGCGATGCTGCGGTCATTGTCCGGCGTTCCCGGCGCAAAAACGCGCATCACCCAGACACCCTGAAGCATGCCGGGCTCGGCCAGATCGCCATCCTCGCCCATGCCCTCGGTCTCGACCGCGGCGGCGAGTGTGCCGAGCGACCCGACCAGCGCGAAACTGGCCAGTTGGTCGGTCTCGGCATCTGCCTCGAATACGCAGACGGTATCGGTTCCGGCAGGCAGGCAGAGCGTATCGATTGCCTGACGCGGATTGACGCTGGCGACGATAACGCTATCGCTCAGGCGTACGAGATTGAAACTTGGCCGCTCCGCCACGACCCCGCCCGCAGTGCGATAGTGCAAGGCGGCGATCGTGCCGTAACCCGGCATCAGGTTGAAGACCAGATCGCTTGTAGTGTCCCGGATCGTGCATGGTTCAAAGCCGCTCCCCTCGCACCGATGTACGATGTCAGAGGTCTCAACGCTTGCCGCGGCCGGTGCGCGAACGACCAGCGGCTCCGTTGCCAGAACGACCCGTCCGCGTACGGGATCTTCCGCGACATATCGCAGAACATATTCCCCCGTTTCCGCTGGCGCGGTCAAATCCACCGCATCGCCCGTGGCCCAGGCCCAGCCCCAGCCGCCCGACATGTCGGCGTCGTTGCCGGGTGTGATCATGTCGATCCAGTCGCCCGACAGCAGCGGCCCGGTGAAGGCGACGGAAAAGAGCTCGCCCGGCGCAACCACCATGGAAAAGGACAGGCTGGCTCGTGCGCTCGCCATTGACTGCGGTTGCGCTCCTTGCGACACGAGCATGCCCGCGCTTACACCAAAAGGCATCTCGACAATGCTGTGCCGGCCTGCTGTCGGGTGATCGATCACATAGCGCAGCACATAGTCGCCCGGTTCCGGGACCCAGATCTGCCCGCTGCGCCCGTCGGTCATGTCAGACACGTACAGGTGGGATTGCGATTTTCGCCAGTCGAAAGCGTAATCGTCAAGTTCGGTAATCTCTAAAAAGGTCGGATAGGCATCGCCGCGCACGGCACCGTCGATAGCGATATCCATCCACGCCTCCGGCGCGTGGCTTTCGGGCGCGGTGATGCGGACTGCGGCGCGCAGCGCCGCGATCTCGGCCATATCGGCCAGAATCTGCTCGGCAACCGCCGCACTCTCGGGCGTCAGCAGGCGCGCGTCGGTTTTGAGGCCGGACGCCGCAAAAATCCGGCCCTCGTAATAGGTATTGTCCCGCCGTAGGTTCACTTCCGTGCCGTAGCCGATCAGGACACACCTTGCGGTCTCGACGAAATCGGAGCCTGCGGGCTCGAAGCTGAAACCGGCGCATTGCCCCTCGGCCAGGCACAGCGCCTGGCACGTCTGCGGCTGTGTTCCTGGCGGCATAGTGATGCGATCGCCAACCCAGCCCTCGCTCCCACCCTGAGCCGTTGCCATCAGATAGGAGAAGGGCAGAAACTCCTGTCCGCCGCTGCCTGTCCAATCGGCAATGGCCGGCGGTTGCGGGGCGCCCTCGGCCGTGACCATCGTGCCGGGGGTCAGCGTATCGGGGCAAGGATCGACACCCTCCGGTCCGCCAAAGCCCAGCATATCGGGCGTGACCTGTCCCACAAGCTCGACCCGGCGGTTCTGCGCGCGTCCCGCATCGGTCCCATTATCGGCTAGGGGGCGGTCAAAGCTGTAGCCTTGTGCAGTAAGCTGGCTGGCTGTAACCCCTGCGGAAACCAGCCAGTCGCGCACAGCCAGCGCACGCGCTTCCGACAGACTCTGATTATAGGCATGGCTGCCGACGTTATCGGTATGACCCTCGATCCCCCAGGATCCGCCAAGTGTTAGGATGGCATCGCGCGCTGCGATCAGCGCGGGGAGACTATCGGGGCGCAGAGACGCGCGGTTGAAATCGAAATTGACCCCCGACAGCGCAACGCGCCCCTCTTCGGCAAGAGTTTGCACTAGCGCCTGACAGGACCGCGCGTCGCCCTGCGCCGCAGCCGGAACAATAAACCCACCGAGGCCCATAAGGGTGGCGAGCAAAGCCCCACCGATTTTCGTCGTAATGTTTGTCATGTAACCCCTCATCTCGGAACATGTACTTCATGCTCCAGATCGCCAGCAGTGCGAGCAGCGCGGCCAAGCGCATAAAATTAGGCCGAGATCCTCTCGCTCGTCTTGGGGCAGACGGCACTGTGATGCGGGGAGAACGGTGGTCCGTTCAGCCTGTGAAGGCGCGGGCGCGAACGTCCGAAGGCGTCGCGCCGAAAGCGCTCTTGAAGCGCGCGTTGAACCAGGACAGATCGCCAAAGCCTGCCTGCATGGCAATTTGCGAGATCGTCATTGTCCGGTATGTCGGATCGGCAAGCTGGCGATAGGCCATGAGCAAACGGCGACTGGCCACATAGTCGCGAAACGACATACCGTCACTCTCGAACAGGGATCGCAGGTAGCGCGGGCTGACGCCTTGGCGAGCCGCAACCAGATCCGGTGTGAGGTCTGGCGAAGTCAACAGACGTTCGATGTCGGCCTTGACGGCTTTTAATCGCGCCGCGCGAACGCCGCGGCCCGCCGCCAGTTCGGCCGCCTCTCGTGTGGCGCCGAGCGCCATAAGCGCCAGGTCTTGCACATGGGCCGCGCATTGCATGGCGTCCTCGGGCGCAAGGTGCGGCAATTCCTCGTGCAGGCTGCGCGCATAATTGAGAAACAGCCGCCATTGCGGCGTCAACGCTGTGACATCGCGCAGTGCGGTGTTCAGCCCGGCTGTCGCCGAGGCGAGGAAGGATCGCGGAATAGAGACATAGAATACATTCGCCTGCTCGGAGCGGAACTCGGCCACACCTGGAACCTCATTGGGATCGACATAGACCTGACCTGGCGCGCATTCGACATCGTGCCCGCCGTCCTGCCTGATCGAAAACCCGCCCGAAACGGGAATATGTAGCAAAATGTTGTCGCCCGTTTCCGCCGCCAACTGGTTCGTGCGGTCTGTGGTGCAGGCGGAATGCACGGTATCCGCCATGATGATGCCCGGCAGCAGGCCGATCACTGTTTCCGAGCGGTAGTTCTGAGCATCAGCCGGGGTGATGTGGAGCTTGCAGATATTGGCGGCTATGGCTTGAAATTCCTCGACGCGCCGCGCGGCCTCCAAGTCCTGCGATCGAATCGAGAATACCGTCATGTGCCCCCCGGCTGCGGCAATATATATGCTGCGAATGAATACTTCGCTTCAGAAGAGTATTATGTGCAACGAATACAACTTTTTGTCGAGCAAAGCGTGGCGCCGTCAAGCAGGCTGACGCCTTCGGCCCCCGATTTGTTGTTGAGAGAAGGAGCGGAGTTGCGTCTTTTCGTCGTCTACTTGGGTTTGAACTGCGCAACTGACTGACCAGACCTGCGGTCAGGCACCAAAGAAACCTATGCGGCGCGTGTCCGGCCTGCCGGTTTCTCTCCTGGTTCTTCAAGAAGGGAGAGTGAGCACATTGGTTGCGCCAGCATCTCGCGAAGCAGATTAAGCCCGCGAGTCCAATGGGCGAGGGCAATCGGATCGGAAGGTTGAACATTGCCGCGACGCGCGTGGGAGATCAGCGTTGAAGCCTCGGCAATCGGCAATGCCATGACATTGCAATAGAGCGCGGCGGCATCGGGGTGGGGTGCATGCGCGGTCTCGACATGTTCATCCTGAAATGCCCAGACGAGCATTATGGCCAGCTCATTGCGGGACAATTTGTGCATTGTTTCGGCTCAGCCTTCCGGTTCCGCGACAAATCGAGCCAAAAAACCAGACACAGGTTCTGTGTTCTCCAGCCGTTGCTGCTTATTTTGACCAGCAGAGGTGAAAGTGGCGTGATCGCGATAGATGGCATTTTAGGCAATTCACGAAATTTCGCTTGTAGGAAACACAACTGACAGAATGGTGTCAGTTGTAGTAAGCTATTGCAGCCTTGT
The DNA here is from genome assembly GCF_003992625.1 of Pelagibacterium lentulum. Classification (GTDB taxonomy): domain Bacteria; phylum Pseudomonadota; class Alphaproteobacteria; order Rhizobiales; family Devosiaceae; genus Pelagibacterium; species Pelagibacterium lentulum. The sequence continues at coordinate 9,941 of NZ_RZMW01000016.1, forward strand.
TTATCACCAACAAGGAGAGTTGAATCATGCAATCCAAGGTCATTGAGCTGGTGTCGTTTAGCCTCAAGCCCAGTGCAGACCCCGGCGCCTTTCTCAGCGACAATGCGGCTGTTGAAGCCTTTTGTCGTGGGCAGGAGGGCTTTGTTTCCAGGCGCTTGTCGCGAGACGACAATGGCGGTTGGGTCGACTGTGTGGAATGGGAGAGTATGGAGGCAGCGCAGGCTGCCGCCAAGGCCATTGGAAAGGCCGAAGGCGTCGGGCCGTGGCTCGCCGCCATCGATATGGACGGCCTTGCCATGCGGCACCTGACCGTTCAGGCGGCGCTGTAACATGCGTCGTGCCGACCGCCTTTTTGAGTTGCTGCAATTGCTCAGGGGCGGTCGGCTGCGCACGGGCGAGGCGCTTGCTCGTGCGCTCGAGGTTTCCGTGCGGACCGTTTATCGCGACATTGCGGATCTGCAAGCGCAGGGCGTGCCCATCGATGGCGAACGGGGCGTGGGATATTTGCTCCGCGACGAATATTTTCTGCCGCCGCTGTCGTTGACACAGCAGGAGGTCGAAGCTCTCAATCTCGGCGTTCGGATGGTGCGCGCAAATGCCGATGAGGCTCTTGCGCAAGCGGCTGACGAACTGCTGATCAAAATCGAGGCTGTTCTGCGCCGCGCAACAGTTCAGCCGTTGCGGGGTATCGGTATCTTTGCCACGGCCGACAGCCGCAAGGGCCGTGCTGCACTTGCGCAATTGCGCTTGGCCGTTGCGGACAAATGCCGGATCGCGCTCGCCTATTGCGATGCAAAAGGCGAGCGGACCGAACGGGTCGTGCGCCCCTTGGGTGTGGAATTTTGGGGGCATGTTTGGACGCTCACAAGCTGGTGCGAAATGCGCGCCGATTTCAGGGTGTTTCGATGCGACCGGATCGAGCGTATCGAGGTGGGGTCGCCATTTCAGGATGAACCGGGCAAAACCCTTTCAGACTTCATTGCGAAGCTGCAAAGCAAGGATCGCTAGGCCATGCCGAGAAAAAGGGCCACACAATCGTGCGGCCCTTTCGTGTTCGATCTGGCTAATCGGCGCCTTTGGCCAGCGTTCGCGGTGACAGGCCGCGTTTCTGGTAGGCAAAGACTGCGCCGCCAACGCCCAGGCCTATGAGGTCGGAGAGCCAGCCCCCCTGGATCATTGCGAGTGCGGAAATCAGCAGCACGCCGCGCAGAATGTTGTTCAGTTGGCCGAAGAAGTAGCCCTGAACGGCAGAGGACAAGAGGTAAATGCCGATAAGGGCCGTGATGAAGACATGCAGGATTTCATGCCATTCGCCCTGCATCAGCAATGCATGCGAATAAAAGAACATGAAGGGCACGATAAACGCCGCAAGTCCCAGCTTGAATGCCTCGACCGAGGTGCGCATGGGATCTGACCCGGCCAGTGCCGCCCCGGCATAGGCGGCCAGCGCCACCGGCGGGGTAATGGCCGACATCACCGCGTAATAGAACACGAAGAAGTGCGCAACCAGAACCGGAATCCCCAACTGCACCAGACCGGGCGCTACCACAGCGGCAGCTACCGCATAGGCTGCGGTGGTGGGCATTCCCATCCCGAGGATGATCGAGATACACATGGCAAAGAACAGCGCCAGGATCTGGTTCTGCTCGGCAATGCCCAGAAGCAGGGTGGAGAACCGCGCACCCACGCCGGTCAGGGCAATAACCCCGACAATGATCCCTGCCGCCGCACACACAGCCACGAGCTGGATGCTCATTTTGGCGGCCAGTTCGAGTGCTTTGAGAATGGTTTTAGGGCCCATCTTGTAGGGCGTCAGCCATGAGACGACCGCGGCGGAAGCCATCGCCCAGGTGCCTGCACGGATCACCGAATAGCCGGCGAACAGGAAATAGAGCAGGATGATGATGGGCAGGAACAGATAGATCTGTTTGGCCAGCACGGCGAACTTGGGCAGTTCTTCGGACTTGAGGCCCTGCATCCCCAATTTCTTGGCCTGAAGATCGACCATGAAATAGACCGACACGAAATAAAGAACCGCCGGAATGATCGCGGCAATCACGATTTCGGTATAGGGAACGCCGGTGACTTCCGCCATGATAAACGCACCGGCGCCCATGATCGGAGGCAGGATTTGCCCACCCGAGGAGGCAGTGGCCTCAATCGCACCGGCACTGCGGGCGGGATAGCCGACTTTTTTCATCAGTGGGATAGTCAGGGAGCCGGTGGAGACCACATTGCCTGCCGAGGTGCCGTTTATCATGCCCATCAGCCCGGATGCGAACACGGCGACCTTGGCCGGGCCACCCCGTGCGCGTCCCGCAGCAGCGAAGGCAAAATTGACGAAATAGTCGCCGACCCGGCTTGCCTGTAGGAAGGCCGCGAAGGTGATGAACAGGATGATGTAGGTCGAGGAGACCGCAATTGGCGCCCCCAGAATGCCCTGATCGGTGAAGATGTAGGTGAAGAAGCGCTCGAGCGAATAGCCCCGGTGGTTGAGAAAGCCCGGCAGGAACGGCCCCAGGAACGAATAGGCGACGAATACCCCGGCGATGATGACCAGTGCCAGACCAGCCACGCGACGGGTCAGTTCAAGGATCAGCAGAACACCGACAAGCGACGCATAAAAGTCGGCTTGAGTGGCCAGCGCTGTGCCCATGCGCATCCGCATTGGCGGAACCACACCCGGCATGAGGCTGAACAGGATGTATGCAATCATCGCGACAGCCGCGAAACCGAGCAGCCAATCGGCGAAGTAAACCCGGTCGGCCCGGCGGTCGCCGAAGAGCCAGCACGCGATCACCGCGGCTGCCGAGCCGACGATCAGGGCAGGGCCAAAGGTCTCGAAAACAAAAGAAGGCGGAGCGAAAGTCCCCGTTGTCCAGTGGGTAATCCACGCAAAGGCGACCATAGCCAGCCCCCAGCCGACACCAAGCAGGGCAACGGCCAGAAGCAATAGTTCTACCGGTCTTGATTTGGCGGACTGCTGTTGGCCCGTTTCCTCGCCTTCGGGGGGCAGGTTGAGGGCGGAATAGATCAAGAAGCCGATAAACAATCCGCCTGCGATGTGGATCAGTCTGTAGGTCCATGTTTCCAGCGGATACAGGTTCATGATCCCGATATGAAAGGCCGTGTAGGCGATGCACAGCGCCGCGACGGTCCAGTTGAGCTTGCCGCCGAAGCTCCGTTGGTTGGTGGCCAACGGTTCGTCCGTCGTACTCTGAGCAATCATTGGACCGGCATCATTGGCCGGTTTGGTGGTCTGATCTTGCGACATTGAGAACTTCCTCCGCGATCAGGCGCCACTTGGCGTCTGTCCTGGTTCCGTTGGCTGGAACTTAAAAATGCGCTTGCGCGGGAGCGCAGACGGGCGCGTGGCCCGTCTGCAAAGGATGATAGGATCAGCCGCGCAGTTCTTCTGGTATGTTGATGCCGATTTCATCGAAGTAACGCACTGCGCCCGGATGGTAGGGCAGGAACGTATTCTTGTCGGCATTGGCCGGAATGGTTTCTGCCGCAGCGCCGTGGATTTGTACCATGCGTTCGGTGTTGCCCATCACCAGCTTGGTGATTTCGTAAGCGAGGCTTTCAGGCATATCGGCATGGGCAATAGCAAAGTTCCACAGTGCAACGGTCGCCTGCACTTCGATAACGTCCTGATAAGTGCCGGCCGGGACGTCGAATGCGGCCAGTTCGGGACGGGCTTGCAGGATCGCGCCGCGTTCTTCTTCGGAGAAGGCGAAGATGTTGACGTCGTTTTCCGCTGCGATCTGGGCGAAGGCTGCAATAGGCAGGCCAGCCGAGAAGGCAAAGACATCGATCAGGCCGTCCTTGACCTGGCTAACAGCGTCATTGGCGCCAGAATAGCTTACATCGGGGGATACGCCGAGGGTTTCAAAGAAGCGCGGCCAGTATGTCGCCGAAGTGCCGCCTGCAGGGCCAACCGATACGCGCTTGCCATCAAGATCGGCAACTGACTCGATCCCGGAGGATGCCAGCGCTACGGCCTGGAAGGGGGTCTGATACATAGGGAACAGCGCGCGAAGATTTGCGTGCTCAAGACCCGGAGCCAGTTCGGATTCCCCGATCCATGCGTCGTAGGCAGGGCCCATCGTTACCAGTCCGATCTGGTGATCGCCGGTTTCCACAAGCGTTGCGTTCTGAACGGGGCCGCCGGTGACTTCGCCCGAGGCGTTGACGCCGAGTTCCTCGGTGATCAAGCCGCCAAGGCCCGTGCCGTAGATGAAGTAGGTGCCGCCCTGGCTTGCCGTGCCGATGGTCAGGCTCGAAGGCCAGCCGTCACGATCCTGAGCGAAAGCGGGTGCTGCGACAAGCGCAGACGCAGCCGCGAGAGCGGCGAGAGTGGTAAAACGCATTGCGTTCCTCCCTGGAGTTTCCTTTTGGGTTCTTCACCCACCCGGCGCAGCAATCTTCCTCCGCAGCGCCGGATGTGGCGCGCACTCAAGGCCTCCAAGAGGGCCAGCGCAATCGGGATGTAGCGAGAAAGGGAGGTTTTTTAACGATGGCCGGTGTGTGATGGGTGGATTCGGTAACATTGGCGCTTGTGTGCGGGTGGACTTCCACACATCATTCCGCCGAATTGTCAGCCGCTGCCCCGAACTTCAGTCGGTCGATGCCGTATTTCTGCATCTTTTCGTAAAGCGACTTGCGCGACAGGCCCAGCGATTCATAGACGGGCTTGAGGCTGCCGCCGTGGGCCATCAGCGCATTTTCAATCGTGTTGCGCTCGAAATCCGCCACGCGGTCGGCCAGCCGCTTTGCTTCGCCGGAGGCAGCCTGATAGCCGCTCTCATGTCCGGGCAGGCCCAGATCGAGTGCGTAGCGATCCGCTGCATTGCGCAACTCACGCACATTACCCGGCCACTCGCGTTCAGCGATAGCGGCAATCACATGGGGAGGCACGGCAACCGGCTCACGGCGATAGCGTGAGGCCGCTTCGGTGAGCAATTGCATGAAGAGGATTGGAATATCCTCTCTGCGTGCGGACAGTGGCGGTATTTCGAGCGTAATGACATTGAGGCGATAGAGCAGGTCTGCCCGAAACGCGCCGACCGCAACTTCCGATTCCAGTTTGGTCTTGCTCGTTGCCATGAAACGCACATCAAGCTGAAGCGGATCGTTGCTTCCAAGCCGGGTGATCGTGCGTTCCTGAATGACGCGGAGCAGTTTGCCCTGCACGTCGAGCGGCATTGAGCCGATTTCATCAAGAAGAATTGTGCCGCCTTGTGCCAGCTCGAATTTGCCAAAACGCGCTCGCATTGCGCCGGGAAAGGCGCCAACTTCATGGCCGAACAATTCGCTTTCGATAAGATTGGCGGGCAGGGCCGCGCAATTGATAGCAATGAAAGGCTTGCTGGCGCGTGGGCTCAGATCGTGCAGCGCGCGGGCAGTGACTTCCTTGCCGGAGCCCGTGGCCCCGATGATGAGCACATCGGCGTCGGTGGGACCAATAGTCCGCACCTTGCGGCGCAGATCGATCATGGCGTTCGACCGGCCGAGCAGGCGTTGTTCCATGTCATCGCTCTGGCCCGCCGCAGCGCGCAGCACCCGGTTTTCAAGTACCAGTTTGCGGTAATCGAGGGCACGCGTGGCGATCTCTGCAAGCTGGGAGGCTGCGTAAGGTTTTTCGATGAAATCATAAGCGCCTTCGCGCATGGCGCGCACCGCGAGTTGTACGTCGCCATGGCCGGTCACAAGGATTACGGGAATGTCGCGGTCCAGTTCATGGATGCGGTTCATCAGGCTCAGTCCATCGATCCCCGGCATCCGGATATCGGTTATGACGATGCCCTTGAAACCAAAGCCGGCAAGCTCAAGCACACGCTCGGGATTGGCAAAGTCCTGCACCTCAAAACCGGCAAGGTCCAAGGCTTGCGCGGTGGAATTGCGCAAATCTTCCTCATCGTCGACAAGCAGGATTTTTCCAGCGCTCATTGGGCAGGCTCAGCAAGGCTTTCAAAGGTTTGTGGGATCGCTGCCGCTCTGAGCGTCATTGTGAAGATCGCGCCGCCTTCGGCATGATTTTCGACGTGCAGGTCGCCGCCAAAGTCCTTGACGATATTGTAGGAAATGGAAAGCCCTAACCCCAGCCCTTTGCCGACGCCCTTGGTGGTGAAGAACGGATCGAATATGCGCTCGGCGAGAGTCGCGGGCACTCCGGGGCCATGATCGCGCACCGCAATCGTTACGGTGTCGCCATCGCTGCTGGCGGTAAGCGTCACGCGGCGATCCGCCTGTTCGGCAACGGTGTCGACCGCATTGGTCAAAATATTGACCAGCACCTGTTGAAGCCGCACAGGGCCGCAATGGATGAAGATTGGCTTAGGTCCAAGATCAATCTCCAGTGCCACGCGGGATGATCTTATATGCCAGTCGACAATTTCGAGCGTGTCGTTCACCACGTCTTCGAGGTTGACGATTGCCAGCTTCTGGTTCGGCTTACGGGCGAAATTGCGCAAATGGCGAGAGATCGAGGCCATGCGATCGATCAGTGCGGTAATGCGCGAGACATTGTTGCTGGCTTCCGGCACCCGCCCGCGTTCGATGAGCACAAGGGCGTTGTCCGCGTAATTGCGCGCGGCGGCCAAGGGCTGATTGAACTCATGGGAGAGTGCTGCCGACATCTGTCCGAGTGCTGCCAGCTTGCCAGCCTGAACCAGATCGTTCTGGGTCTGGCGCAACGCGGCTTCTGTGGCACGGCGTTCGGCAACCTCGGCCTCGAGTTGCTTGTTCACCGTTGCCAGTTCGGCAGTACGCTCTTTGACGCGGCGCTCCAGTTGATCGCGCGCCTCATGCTGCATCTGCATACGCTCGCGCAAGCGTGCCTGGCGCTGCAGATAAATCGCTGCTGCCATTGTTGCGAGCCCCACGACGAGCAGTAATACAACGATCGTCGTGACAGCCTGCGCACGCGCGGAGGCGGTGTCGAGCAGCACCTTCACCGTCCAGTCTGCTTCCGGCATCGGTTCGGTGAGCATGAGATATTCGCGTGTTTCGCCAGTCTGCATTTCCACTTCCATCAATTCGTGATGGTCTTGGAAATGCGTGCGCGTTACCGGCAGGTCGCGCAATTCCGCATCGGCGTAGCGGCGGGTTTCCGCCGTGCGGGCCAAACGCTCTTCGGTCAGCGGCAAAATGCCTGAGAACAGCCAATCGGGCTGGCCGGTCATGAAGATTATGCCTTCGGGATCGGTCACGATGATTTCGTAATCGCCGCCGCGCCATGTATCCTCGATCGCGTCCACATCGACCTTGAGCACCACGACGGCCTCGACAACGCCGTCGATCCAGACGGGAGCGCCGAAATAATAGCCGCGCTTGAGTGATGTGGTGCCCAGCGCAAAGAAGCGCCCTTCGCCGCCCGCCAAGGCGTTGGAAAAATAGGGGCGGTAGCTGAAGTTGCCGCCGACAAAGGACGTGTCGGTATCGAAATTGGATGCCACAATCGTGTTGCCATCGGGCATCATTACGTAAAGGTCAGAGGACTCAAGGAGTTCATTGACTTCCTTGAGATAGTGATTCATCTCGTCCACAAGGTCAGGATCGTCGGGGTTGGCAACCAGCAGCTTGATGTCGTCATAGTCGGCAAGAAGCTGAGGCAGGCGTTCGAAGCGCGCCATTTGCCCCCGCAGTGCTGCAACTGCCAGGCGCAGCGTATTCTGGCCGCGCGCTTCGGCCTCATTGAAATAGATGCGCGTGAAATAGGTGCCGCCAAGTGTGCCGATGGCCACCATGACAGCGCAGGCGATGGCAGCCAGCCACAACCATTGCGGGTTGAAGCGGGATCTTTCGCCAATCGTGTGGGCTGCATTCAGGCTCATGGCGATAACTTAGTCTGATCGAAGCGAAAGTGGAATTGGCAAATCGGATGGGTTTGTCACTCTATGCTTGCGCTGATTTCTCCAACGAGTTCATCAATCGATTTTGCCACATCGAATGTCAGGCCCAATTCATCGGCTTCAAACATTTCCAGGGTTGCGAACTGACTGTCGAGCAGGGCAGCGGGCATGAAGTGACCGGGGCGGTTTGCCTGGCGTTCGGCGATCACGGCCTTGTCGCCATGGAGCAACACGAACAGGACCGGTTCGTCCGCTTTTTCGGTAATGAAGTCCCGATAGGCCCGCTTGAGGGCCGAGCAGGCGCAAAAGACCCGGCCATTGTCATTGGCAGTCTCGCGCATCTTTTCTGCGACGATCTTGAGCCATGGCCAGCGGTCTTCGTCCTCGAGCGGCGCGCCGCCACGCATCTTGTCCACATTGGACGGGGGGTGCAGATGATCGGCATCTATGAAGGCGGCGCCCGTCTTTTCGGCCAAAGCCTCACCGATTGTGGACTTGCCCGAACCCGATACGCCCATAACGATGATGAGGCGAACTTCAGAGAGTGGCTGAGATTGCGCCATCGACATAGAGAATGTGTCCGTTCACAAAGCTGGAAGCGTCGGAAGCAAGAAAAACGGCAGCGCCGACGAGTTCGGATACATCGCCCCACCGGGCCATGGGCGTGCGCTTTTCCAGCCATTGTGTGAACTCGGGATTGGAAACCAGCGCTTCATTGAGTTCGGTTTTGAAATAGCCGGGGGCCAACCCGTTGATATGGAGCCCATGTTTCGCCCAGTCGGTTGCCATGCCCTTTGTGAGATTGGCCACTGCGCCTTTTGAAGCTGTATAGGGCGCAATTGTCGGCCGGGCGAGAGCCGAGTTGATCGAACAAATATTGATGATCTTGCCACGCCCCCGCGCAATCATGTGCTTTGCAGCGGCTTGTCCGACATAGAACACGGAATTGACATTGGTGCGCATCAATTCATCGAATTTGGCAGGCGGATAGTCTTCGAGCGGTGTCCGAAACTGCATTCCCGCATTGTTGACGAGAATATCGATAGCACCGATGTCCTGCTCGAATCGGTCGATGGCGCGTTTGGCGTCCACGGGATCGGCGGCGTCGAAGGGCAATTGATGAACAGTTGCGCCGGTATCGCGCAGTTGCATCGCGGCTTCACTCAGCCGCATCTGGTTGCGGCCGTTGAGGATGATTTCAGCACCGGCACCCGCCAGGCCTTGGGCCAGCGCAAAGCCGATTCCCCGACTCGATCCGGTGATCAGCGCCTTGCGTCCTTTCAGGGAAAATAGCTCAAGCGTATTCACGACATTCTCCTCCCCAACGCCCGATTGTCTGCTGCAATCGATTTCAAGGGTAAACCCATAAACTGATTGGGCGGGTTACAAAAGCCCTGGCATCCGCTAAACATTGCCCTTACCTAAGCCATTTAACGGTCCTTCATACGCGGTCTCGCGGTGCCGACAAAAGCAAACACTGTATTTTCGGGAGAATTTATCATGTCACAGGCGGATATCGGGCTTATCGGGCTCGGCGTCATGGGCGAAAACCTTGCGCTCAACATTGCGGACAACGGTTACAAGGTCGCCGTCTATAATCGCACTGCGGATAAGGTCGATTCCTTCCTTTCCGGCGCCGGAGACCTGTCTGACAATGTCATGGGCAGTGCCGATCTCGCCAAATTCGTCTCCATGCTCAAGCGTCCTCGCTCGGTTATCATCATGGTAAAGGCAGGCGGGCCGGTCGATTCCGTTATCGAGCAACTCAAGCCGCTGCTCGAAAAGGGCGACGTCATCATTGATGCGGGCAACGCCAATTATCACGACACCGTGCGCCGATTCGCCGAACTTGACGGCACGGGTATCGGCTTTCTCGGTATCGGTGTTTCAGGCGGCGAAGAGGGTGCCCGTCATGGCCCCTCCATCATGGTTGGCGGTTCGGAAGACGAATGGCACAACGCCGAAGACGTTCTCAATGCCATCGCGGCCAAGTTCGACGGGGAATCGTGCTGCGCCTATCTGGGGACCGGTGGCGCCGGGCATTTCGTCAAGACGATCCATAATGGCATCGAATATGCCGACATGCAGATGATCGCCGAAATTTACGGTGTGATGCGCGATGGACTGGGTATGTCGCCCGCCGAATGTGCGGATGTCTTCCGCGAATGGAACAAGGGCCCGCTCGATTCCTATCTCATCGAGATCAGCTCCCACGTACTCGACGCAGTGGATGAGGAAAGCGGCAAGCCGCTCTTAGACATTATCGTGGATCAGGCCGGGCAGAAGGGCACAGGCCGCTGGTCGGCCATCGAGGCGCTCAATCTCGGCGTATCGGCCACCACTATCGAAGGGGCGGTTGCTGCTCGCTCGATTTCAGCCATGAAAGACGAGCGCATCGCGGGCGAAAAACTTTATGGCGCAGCGCCAAAGGGCAAGGCAAAGCTCGATCTCAAGACGCTGGAAAAAGCGCTTCTTGCTGGCAAGATCGCTGCCTATGCGCAGGGCTTTGCCGTTATGGCCAAGGCTTCGGAAGAAAATGGCTGGAACCTGCCGCTCGATCAGATCGCAAAGATCTGGCGCGCGGGCTGCATCATCCGTTCGCGTTTCCTCGATACAATCTCGCAGTCCTTTGCATCGGGCACCGCCGCAAATCTTTTGACCCAGCCAGCTTTTGTCGAGATGATGAAAGACAGCAATGGCGCGCTGCGTGAGGTCGTAGCGGGCTGCGCGATGGCGGAACTGCCCACGCCTTGCCTATCGTCGGCCTTGGCCTATTTCGACGGCTATCGGCAGGCCAATGGTACGACCAATCTCACCCAGGGGCAGCGCGACTTTTTCGGCGCGCATGGCTTCAAGCGTTATGACAAGGAAGGCGATTTTCACCATTCCTGGCCGAGCTTGATCGAGAAATAATCAGATCGGGGAAACGCCGAACAGGATCTGGTGCAGCCAGAACACAATGGCTGCATAGATCGCCAGCCCGCCAATCACGGCAACAATATCATTGACCGGCGTACGCGGCAACGTGCGCTGGTTTTTTTCCGGTCGGCGGACAAGAGAAATCAGATCGGCTATGGCCCAGACAAGAAAGCCGCCGAAAAGGGCAACATCGGCCAGTGTGCCATTGGCCAGAAGGTGGGCGATTGCCCACAAGATCGTGGCAATCAACATGGGATGCTTGACCCGAGCCTTGATATGCCCCGGCAGATAGGAGGCTAGCAGCAGCGGAAATACCGGGATCATCACAGCCAATGCCAGATGCCGCATACCGGTTGGCGGTGCGTAAAGCATCACCGGGTCCTGTCGCGCAATCCCGTAGCCAAAAATGATGAGCACAAACCCGACACCGGCAATGGCGGTATAGGGCCAAAGCCAAGCGCCTTCGCCCTTTTGCGCAATAATGGCCTCGCGCTGATTTGGCGCAACGATGTTGACAGAGTGCATACCGAGAAAAAGAACAAGGCCGAGGAGCAGAATCAACATGGATATTCTCGCGTGAGGTTAGCGCGCGCGACTATAATCTGATTTTGTGCGCCATGCCTATTGGCCTGACGGCGGCTTATCGTTGTTGCCATTCTGATTGTTGTTATCGTTCTCGCCATTGCCGCTATTGCGTTCGTAATCGCCATCGGGATTGTCCGGGTCGGGCGGATTGACAGCCTGGCCGACAGGCGGGGTCATGGCCGGGGGCTTTCGATCCTCGCGATAGGGCTTTTGCTCTTGTCTGTAGCGCCAGCCCGCATAAAGGAACGTCATCGCACTGAGCCCAATCAGTATCCCTGCGGCAAAGAATGGAACCCCAGGGAAAAAGACAGGTGCTTCGGGTGTTGTGAAATAGGCAAAAAGCTGGGTTGCTGCGACCGGCGCGATAATTGCGGTCAGCGAGTTTGTGGCGTTGACTGCGCCTTGCAGTTCACCCTGCTGATTCTTTTTGACGTTATTGGCCAGCAGGCCGTTGATTGCCGGTACGGCGATGCCGCTGAACGATCCGATTACCAGAAAGACCCAGAGCATGGTTACGCTTTCGACCAGCGAAACCCCGATAAAGGCAACCATTGCCAGCCCCATGCCCAAAAGCACCGTTCGGCCAACGCCGAGATATTTGATCGACGGGCCAATCAAAACGGCCTGACTGAATGCGAACAGCACACCGAAAATGCCAAGCGAACGTCCAACCTGGGAAGGCGACCAGTCGAACTGCTTGATGGTGAAGAAGTTCCACACGTTCGGATAGGTCTGGCCGGCCAATGCAAAAAGGAACAGCGCCCCCAACAAAATAATGACAATAGGGGTCTGGCGGAATGCCATGATGGCGCCAAGGGGGTTGGCGCGCTTGAGATTGAAGCGGCGGCGCCGGAATTTCGAGAGGCTTTCGGGTAGAACGAAGAAACCGAAGACCACGTTGGCGGCGGCGACGAATGCAGCCACATAAAAGGGTGCGCGGGGCCCGAACTCACCCAATTCGCCACCGATGAAAGGACCCACGATAAAGCCCAGGCCGAAGGCTGCGCCGATCAGGCCGAAGCGCTGGGATCGCTTCTCCTTGGGCGTAATGTCGGCGACATAGGCGGTGGCGGTTCCGATCGCCGCGCCGCAAATACCCGAAAGCACGCGCCCGACAAAAAGCCAGGCCAGCGTGGGTGCCCATGCCATCAAGAGGTAGTCCGCCGAAAGACCAACCAGCGACAGCAAGAGGATCGGCCGCCGGCCCCAGCGGTCCGATAGATTTCCCAGAATCGGAGAGAAGAAGAACTGCATCGAGGCATAGACGAAAATCAGATACCCCCCGATCACCGCAGCATTGGTGACGGTCTCGCCTGTCAACTCGAGAATCAGGTTGGGCAGAACCGGAATGATGATCCCCAAACCCACGATGTCCAGAAAGACAGTTATGAGTATGAAAACCAGGGTCAGCCGTGACTGGGGTTTAACGCGCATCAAACTCTTTTTGTCTTGGCGTGGGCGGATCGGGGCGTTTGTTCAGGAGCAAGAGGCGCCGGCCTCTTTAGGTTCCAGTTTTTGATGCAAACGGCTATGGCAATCATCTCACATTGCCGTATTCCGGGTATCGAATCCATAGAGCCAGTCCAACCGTTTAAAATGCCCATCTCCGCCTTGTGCAAGGATAACGGCATTGCGTGCCAGTGCAAAAGGCCAGCGCATGTGGAAAACCCGCCCGTTCCGGGCCGAGAGCTTCTGCACCTTTTCAACGCGCTCGCGCCGTAAGGTTTCGTATCGGGAAAAGGCGTGCGCGGCATTGGGGGAAGCGGCAAGGAGCGGCGCAAGCGTTGCAGCATCCTCAATTGCCATTGCGGCGCCTTGCGCCTGGAAGGGCAGCATGGCATGGGCCGCATCCCCGATCAGCCCGATTGCGCCCTGGTGCCAGGCATCGATTTCAACGCTCGAAAGCACCCACGGTGTCCACGCATTGCCACCGGCTGCCAGAATTTGAGCCAGAGGACCGGATCGGGCGCGGATCGGCGGCGCGCCCTTTTCTGGCAGGGTCGCAATTCGCTTTTCGCGCTCGTTTGAGAACAGGACCACATTGATGCAGTCGCGATGTGGCAGGGGATAGACGACGCCGTGATATGAACTGCCGAGCAGGAGGCTGGTTTTATCCCGAGCCAGGGAATCCGGGAAAGCATCGGGCGCAATCAATGTCCGCCACGCGATCTTGCCGGAAAAATTGGCCTTACCCAGTTTCAGAATTTCGGTGCGTGTCACCGACTGGACGCCATCAGCGCCGACAAAGGCAAAGGCCTTTGCGCGGCGTTGCTTGCCGTCAGGTTCGGTAAAGCGCACTTCCAGTCCATCGGTGCCGGGCTCAACCGCAAAGGATGCGACCGAGAAAACGATCTCGATATTGGCAAAGCGCTTTGCCGCGCCGTAAAGCAGATCGACCAGATCGGCCCGGTGCATGACAGCATAGGGCAGCCCGTAGCGTTTCCGCGCTGCTTGTCCCAGCGTGAGCGTTTGCAGCGGTTTTTCCGCATTGCCGGAATAAATATCGATGCCTTCGGGCTCGAAACTGCTTGCCGCCAGCGCCTCGTCAAGTCCAAGCCGATTGAGTTCGCGGCGGGCGTTGGGGCTGATCTGGAGGCCCGCGCCAAATTCGCCAACGGCGCTATTGCGTTCGATCACCACCACATGCAGCCCGAACTTGGCTAGCCCGAGCGCAAGTGTAAGACCGGCAACGCCAGCGCCAGCGATATAAATTGTGCGGTGTGCGCTCATTCAAGCGCGAGCCCGATCAGGCGTCTTCGAGATGGAATATCGCTGAAACAGGCTCGGACGTGCCTGCGGGCAGGTCGGCGTTGTAAACATAGAGCGTCGAGCAATAGGGGCACACGACCTCGTTGTCGGCGCCCATGTCGAGAAACACATGCGGATGATCGAATGGCGGCTTGGCGCCCACGCACATGAATTCCTTCGAGCCGATTTCGATACGGGCCAGGCCCTCGGTGTTGTGGAAATGCGGGGTGGTGTGCTGTGCCATGACGGATAATTCCATTGTGCCAAATTCGGCCGGACCATACCGAGTCGATGCGACAAAGGCCAGAGGGCATGTTGGCGCATTTGAACCGGGCTGTTAAGACGTGGCATCCGGTCTGTCCCGCCCAATTGTTGAGTCGAAAGAATCGCTTATGCCGACATTTGAATCCGAAGGTTTTGAAATCGCCTATGAGGTTTTTGGCGAAGGTCCGCCGATCGTTGCGGTGCATGGGTTCGGTTCCAACATCAACGTGAACTGGGTCGCGACCGGTTGGGTCGAGACCTTGACCAAGGCCGGTTATCAGGTGGTTGCGCTCGATAATCGCGGCCATGGCAATTCCGAAAAGATCTATGACCCTGCCGTTTACGGTGCCCCCGATATGGCGCGCGATGTGGCCAATCTCATCGACCATCTGGGTTTTGAGACGGTGGCTCTCATCGGCTATTCGATGGGCGCGCGGATTTCGGCCTTTGTGTGCCTGCAAAACCCGGAAAAGGTCGCCTGCGCGATTTTCGGCGGATTGGGCGGTAATATGGTGCGCCCGATGATCGACAGCGAGGAGATCATCGCTGCGCTCAACGCACCGGCACTCTCTGAGGTGACGCACAAGACCGGCAGACAGTTCCGCATCTTTGCCGACCACACTGGCAGCGACCGCAAGGCGCTGGCCGCCTGTATGGCCGGTTCGCGGACGCGGATTGCCGAGGACGATGTTCGTGCGATTTCCGTGCCGGTTCTGGTTGCGGTGGGCAGTGAGGACGAGGTTGGCGGGGATCCGCAGACGCTTGCCGATATGCTGGAGCAGGGTGAGGCGCTGGTGATCGAGCGCCGCGATCACATGCGCGCAACCGGCGATCCTCAGTTCAAGAACGGCGCACTGGCGTTTCTGTCGCGGGTTTATCCCGGCTGATTGTCGGCGCGCTGCATCCAGAGCGTCACGAGGATGGGAATGGTCATGGTGATCGCAATTGCGATCGTGCTCATGGCCATGCCGAGGCCCACCGAACCTTGCTCGAACTGACGCCAGATAAAGAGCGCGACCGTGCGTGTACCGATTGGCGCGAGAAGAATGGTTGCGACCAGTTCGCGCGCGGCGACGGCGAAAACCAGCAGCATGGCAGCAATAACTGATGGGCTGATAAGCGGCACGATTATGCGCACGAAAGCAACGAACGCATTTGCGCCCGAAACCCGCGCCGCATCCTCAAGGCTGGTGCCGATCTGGCGCAGTGCGGCGTTTGCATAGCGCACGGGGTAGGGCAGCAACAGGCAGCAATAGGCCAGCACCAGCACCCAGATCGTGTTGTAGGGCGTAAATGGCAGCCACGGTTGGGTCCATGCGAGGATCAGGCCCACCGCAACGACGATGCCGGGAATGGTATTGGGCGCCAGCGTCAGGAAATCGAGCATCCGGCTGGCAAGCGATTTGTGGCGCACGACCACGTAAGCCGTCAGCGTGCCGATAATGCCGGTCAGCGCAGCGGCTGTCAGGCCCAGCCCCAAGCTCGTCTGGAGCGCCTGCATCGCGCCGCCGCGATTGGCGAGGATGGCTTCAAAATGGATGGTCGAGAAATTGTCCCAGGCCAGCCCGCCCGAAATCGTACGGGTCGATGCTGTGAGGAAAACCGCCGCCACCGGAACGATTGCACCCAGAAATGCGATCAGGGCGAAAAACCCAACGACCGGCACGGTCCAATTGCCGAGTGGCGTCAAGTCGCCGGTCTTTGGCTTTCCCGATAGGGTACGGAAATCCCGGCGCGTAACAACCCAGGCCTGTAACGCAAAGGCGCACATCGCAAGCCCCACAAGGATGGTGGAGAGGAGCGCAGCGCCGGGCAGGTCGATGGGGTAATCGGAAAGTTTCTGCTCGATGCCCGTGACCAGCACCAGAAATCCTGAGCGGGCGGCAAGGGCAGCAGGCGTTCCGAATTCCTCAATCGCCATGGCAAAGACCAGCAGTAGGCTTGCTGCAATGGCAGGTGTCGCCAGAGGTAAGGTGATGCGGAAAAAGGCGATTGTCGGATTGGCGCCCGCGACTCGTGCTGCTTCCACGTAACGCCCGCCAATGGTTGCCATTGTCCGCGACACGGCAAAATAGACGACCGGAAAGACGTTCAGTGTCATCACGAACACGACGCCCCAGAACGAGAACAGGAACTGCCCGAGATTGATGCCGGTCATCTGATCGAGATAGCCGCGCGGTTGCAGCGTCATGATCCAGCCCAGCGCCGCGATATAGGGCGGGATGGCAAAGGGGATGAGAAACATCACATCCCACAGCCCGGCGAGTGGTACGCGGAACAGGCCGCGCAGGACGCCAAGAGGCACAGCGACCAGCGCCGCAGTGAAGACAACGGCGCTGCCCAGCATGATTGTGTTGAGCGTCCAGCGTCCGATGCGCGGATCGGAAAACGTATCGGCGAGGCGGGAAAACGGTTCAGCCAGTGACCCGGCGCCGAGATTTGGAAAGATGGCCTGCAACAGGATGAAGGTGAGCGGAAAGACAACGATCACCACCAGCACAGGCACGACGAAGGCGGCAATCGCGCCGCCTTCACCGAGTTGCAATTTTTGAACTGCTGCGCGCAAGGCTTACTCGATGCCGAAGATTTCAGCGAAACGGGCCAGCGTTGCCGCGCGGTCGGTTTCCGGATCGACATCGAGAATATCGAGATCGGAGATCAGCGGACGGTCAGCAGCAATGTCGGTGCGCGAAGGCATCAGGTTGGTGGCTGCAACCATTGCCTGGCCTTCTTCGGACAGAACGTAATCGATAAAGGCCTTTGCCTCATCCTGGTTCTGGCTGGTCTCAAGGATCATCATCGGGCGCGGTGCGATTACGGTGCCGGAGGCCGGGAAAATGACCTCAATGGACTCTCCAGCCTGCTGGCTGTTGAATGAGATGTAGTCGACAGCGCCAAACACAACAGCCTTCGCGCCCTGCAATACAGGGTTGAGCGCGGCGGCATTGGCACCGGGCACGATCATTTCGTTTTCGGCAAGCCCTTCAAACAACTCCCAGCCGATGGCCTCATTGGCCACAAGTGCTGCGACGAGTTCATAGGCTGAGCCGGACTGTGCCGGGTCAGGCATGGTGACGAGGTCGCGGTAGTCTTCGCCGGTCAGGTCGGTCCAATCGGTGGGTTCGGGCGTGCCTGAATTGGGGTTCCATGCAATGGCCAGAGCGGAAATCCCCTGTACGACCCAGTTTTCACCTTTAAGGAAATCGGGCACGTTTTCGGCGTTGGGGCTGGTGTAGTCGAGCAGGAGGCCCTGCGCACCAAAATCATAGGCTGTATCCATCGAGGCTGAAATCACGATGTCGGCCTGCGGGTTTGCGGCCTCAGCTTCAAGCCGCGCCATCATCTGGCCGGTGGTGGCCTGGAAAATGCCGACCTCGATGCCGGTTTCAGCGGTGAAGCCGGCAGCCAGTTCTTCAATCAGGTCGGCTGGACCAGCGGTATAAACCGTAACGGACTGAGCGTTGGCGGCAGCTGTCAGCGCCAGACTGGCGGCAGACGCAAGAAGCAGGGCGGTAAACTTGTGCATGATCAATCCTTTCGGGATCGGGTTCAGTGGTGAGTATTGGTCGAGGGAAACCAGCGTGCGCGCTCCCAGGCGATTGTCAGATCGACTGGCGCGCCCTTGTCGATCCGCGTCTGGCTGAAGAAATCGAGTATGGGGCCGTGGTCGAGTTGGAGCTGCACGGCATAGCCATCGCCCTTGAAGGCGGAATGGAGCGCTGTCGTCCGCAAGGCGCTATCTCCGTTCCGGGCGGGGTGGATCGCGTTGCGCGGCACAAACAGGTGGCCAGTGCGGCTGCCATTGAGAAAATCTGCAGGCGGTTTGAGGCGCTGGGTCTGCCCCAGAACCATTTCGCCACTGTCAACTTCGCCCTCCAGCACCAGCCCGAGCTTCAAGAACTCGGCGACAGCTATCGATGCGGGCCGGGCAACAAGGGCCTCCGGGGCGTCGATCTGTAACACACCGCCTCCGCGCAGAACCGCCACGCGGTCCGCAAGTGCAAAAGCTTCCGAATGGTCGTGGGTCACATAGACCGCCGTCATGCCCAGGCGACGCAGCAGGGTGGCTATGTCGACCACCAGATGCTCACGTAAATGCCGGTCGAGATTGGACAGAGGTTCATCGAACAGGATGACCGACGGCTGCGCCACAATCGCACGCGCCAAGGCCACGCGCTGCTGCTGGCCGCCAGAGAGCGTTCCCGGCTGGCGGTCTGCGAAGGCGTCGAGATTGACCATTGAAAGAGCTTCGCGCACCTTCGGCTCGCGTTTTGCCTTCGATATGCCGCGCATTTCGAGGGGAAAGCCGACATTGCGTGCCACGCTCATATGCGGCCACAGCGCATAGTCCTGAAAAACCATGCCAAGGCCGCGCGCTTCGGGGGGAAGAAACGCGCCGGTCCTCGCGTCGGCTACACAGCGCTCGCCGATATGTATCGAGCCACCGGTGGGTCGGGCCAGGCCAGCGATCAATCGCAAAAGTGTGGTCTTGCCGCTGCCGGAATCGCCCAAAAGGGCCACGGTTTCGCCCGCGGCAATATCGAGATCTACCGCGTTCAGGACACGAACATCGCCGAATTTCTGGCTGATACCAGCGACATTGACCGGCGTTGACGTGGCTGTCGGTGCGGGCATGCGGCATTCCCCCGATTGCTTGTGCAGCGGGGCTTACGACGGCGACATTGCACTTGGGTGACGGTTTGGCGACACTTCAGTGACAGTGGAAAAGCATCCCCGTTTATCCGGGTTTTATGAACCAATTTGCCGTGAAAGCCTTTGTCTATGGCAAGCGATGCATTATGTAGAGGGTCCGAAAGACCGCCAGCAGGATCGATTTTGATGACGACGCGCGCGAAAAAGGCCAGCCATATTACAGCCGTGGACCCCATCTGGAATGCCCTTGTGGCGCAGGCGGAAAACATCTGTGCGGCTGAGCCCTTCCTCACGCAATTGGCAATTTCAGGCGTTCTCAATCACGATAGTTTTGAATCGGCGCTTGCGCATCGGCTTGCCGCAAAGCTCGATCACCCCGATGTGCCCGCCGATCTCGTGCGGCAGGCATTTGAGGACGTTCTTGGCGACCATGCTGAAATCGCAGAAGGCGCCCGCGCAGATCTGGCTGCTACGCTGGAACGCGACCCGGCGTGTGATCGTGCCATCGAACCGTTTCTTTTTTTCAAGGGTTATCAGGCACTACAGACGCATCGGTTCGCCCATGCTCTCTGGCAGGTCGGGCGCAAGGACTTCGCCTATTACCTGCAAAGCCGTGCCAGCCAGGTTTTCCAGGTTGATATTCATCCTGCCGCCGAAATCGGCAAGGGTCTGATGCTCGATCATGCAACCGGCTTTGTCGTTGGCGAGACAGCGCGGATCGGCGATCACGTCTCGATCCTGCACAATGTCACGCTTGGCGGCACCGGTAAGTCGGACGAAGATCGACATCCCAAGATTGGTAACGGCGTACTGATCGGGGCAGGGGCAAAGATACTGGGCAATATCAAGGTTGGCGACTGCTCGCGCATTGCCGCTGGTTCGGTGGTGCTCAAGGAAGTGCCGCCTCGCACCACCGTTGCGGGCGTGCCTGCGAAGGTCGTCGGTGAAGCCGGTTGCAATCAGCCCGCTACCGTCATGGACCAGATTGTTATGGTGTCCAAGGATTGATCGTTGGGGCGGAGGCGCATGGGGAAAATCGCCATGCGCCATTGCAACACAGCGACTAATCGGTAAAGTCCCGGCTCACCAAGAGTCATAGTAATGATAATGTGAAACGGGCGCATGGTTGCGGTCGGCGCCCAAGTGGAGACGTTTTGTGAAGCACGAAGAAATCATCAAGCTGCAAAAATACCTGCAGATGAAATTTGGTAACCGCAATATCGATGTGCGTCCGCGCCCCAAGCAGGACGATTCCGTTGAGCTTTATCTTGGCGATGAATTTATCGGCCTGATCTATGTGGATGAAGATGAGGGCGAGCGCTCCTATATGGTGCAGATTTCGATCCTCGATATTGATCTCGACGAAGTGAGCTAATCGGATTTCGTCGGCGCTATTTGCGCAAACTGTCCAGCCATGTCTCGATAGTGGCGTCGAACTGACGCCAGTTTTCCAATACATCCGGTGCGAATGAAAATACTGCCGCGTTACGGTCGCTTAGCAGCACCGTGCGCAGGCAAGTGCGGGCACTTGGTCGATCGGCAACCGGCGCCATGCATTTGGCAACGAATGGCGTGGCGCTTAGCGGATCGTACCACACCGTTTCCCCTCCAATTCCTGCATCTCCTTCGAGCGGCTTGCCCACAAGACCGGGCGCGCCCTGCACCTGAGCAGCCGAGAACTGACGCATATAAACATTGTCCAGCAGATGCGCGCTGGATCGTACGCGCCCGCGCGGCATGATGGTGAGTTCAATTTCACTCAGGCTGTTACCGGGCCCGATGGGCAGTGCAAGCGTCATGTCCATGCGGTCGGCAAAGCCGTCGCGCCGCTGTGCCGGATCGGTCAGCAATGCAGCGGGCACGATATAGTGCTGCGCGCCAATCGTTACGATATGGGTGGCTGTCAGCGATTCATCGGTCTGTTCCTGGGCCAGCCGCTCAAACCATGCCGACACTCCGTAGGCGAGCCCCAGCCCCGCGAGCGCGGTAAGCACTGCGATAAGTGCGAGTGTATAGAAAATCCCGCCAATTTCGCCTGTTTGTGGCTGGCTCGCGTCCCGTGACATAGCGTGGTGCCAATCTGCCTGTTTAAATTAACCATATGTGCGTGGCGCACATGACATCTCGATTGGCAATGCATATGCTTAACAAATTATTAATAAGCGACTATGACTTGAGCCAATTGGAGCGTTTTCGGCGTCTGCGCGTTTTGCGCGGATGGCTTGAAGGTGAGACCGGGGCATTTGCTCGCGAGGGGCGCGTATGTCTGAACTTGTGCTGGCGTTATTCATAATTGGTGTCGGCCTGAGCGTTGCCGGTATGGGCACGCATCTTTATCAGGGTATTTCCAGGCAGGTGGCGGCCTTGCGCTGGGATGGCCGGTCGGCTCTCGAAAGCATCTGGAACCTGTTCGTGAGCTTCGTTTGCGGGCCCTACATCATGTTGCGCATGGGGTTGGAACACGAAAAGGGCAAGGCGCCATCCACCGTTTCGGTTCTGCTGGCTTCGGTCATTTCGTTTGGCTGGAGCTTTGTTACCGGCCTTATGATCCTGGGCACCTATGTTGCCGTTGCCCGCGCCGGCATCTAAGCATCATTGAAAAAAGAGGCCAGCCTCTGTGGAGGCTGGCCAAGTGACACTCCTGTCGGGGAGTGAGGACTGTCGCGCTTTGCGCGCCAATCGCTCCGGTGGAGCGATTGGAAGGACGAACGCCCGGAGAGCTATGCTCGAAGGGCCAAAAGACTGTCGCGCTTTGCGCAAAATCTTTCGTTGTCGCGGTCCCGAACCAATCAAGTGGTATCCACTTGCTCTGGGTCCGCTCCTTTCGCTCCTGTGGAGCGATTGGATGTACGCAGTCTCGGGCCGGATCAGTAGCCAGCAGTTGCGGTGACACTGCCGCCCTGGTTGTCGATGATGTCGACCCACTGGCCGGCATGGGCCTGGGACTGACGCTTGAGAAAGGTATAGGGTGTATCGTTCCAGACCTTGATCAGCGCATCCTGGTTATCGAGGATCAGGTCGCCGCGATCCGTGCGGACCATCAGAACCGCATGGCCTTCGCCGTTTGCCTGACGAACAACGGTCATCAGCAAGGTCGACGGATGCCAGCCGCGCTCGATGAGGGCCGCGCGCTTTGCCAGAGCGATATCTTCGCAATCGCCGTAACCATTGACCGGGTAGGTCCAGAATTCAGGTACGCCATAGAGGTCCATGTCGCTGACCGGCGTGATCGAGATGTTGTAGTGGTTGTTGACCAGCTGCAACTCGTCCCAAAGGGTATCGGTCAGCTTCACATGATCGATAGCACCGAGTGTGGGGCTGCATTCAGCCGGACGACGGGTGCAAAATTCAGCATGACCGACAGGAATAGAGGTTTGCCCGGAAACCGAGGCAAAGGCCGGATGGCCATAATAGCTCTCGGTAGCAGCTGCGCCGGATGCGAGCCCTGTTGACGCAACGATGGCCAAAAGGCCAGAAATAAGAATGTTTTTCGTTTTCATTATCGTGATCTCCCCGACGAAGACCACGATAGACGGGGCAAATTTCCCCGATGCGAAAACTAAGAGACAGATTTGAATCGAGTTTTATCTGCTTGATTCACAACCTGTTAGGCATAAACCTTACCTCGGAGATTCATGTTGTGGATGGCACGGCGCTCACCGGACGATTGATCGCCTCGGGAATAGCAAAGCCCGAGGACATTGAGGGCTGTGCGCCCGACGAGATCGCAATGCTGGAAAACCGTTTCGGGCCGCTTCCGCACTCATACAAGATCATACTTGCCACAATCGGCCATCGCGCCGGGCATCTTGTCGATGATCATGCCCATTGGATTTACGCCGATCAACTGCCCCGCATCAACAAGCAGGCGTTGAATGTGCTGGACGAATACGCCGAAGGGGAGTTCGATCCGGATATTCCTGAGAGCGCCATGTTCATCGGCGCGCATTACGGAGCCAATCCGGTTTTTATTCTTGCCGATGGCGGGAAAGACAGCCCTGTCTGGCAACTCGACTACAGCACCGGCCGTGTAAGCCAGGTCCACACCTCGGTCTGGGACTGGATTGAAACCTATATCGTAGCTGCCGAAAAAGCGCTGGCCGATGGCGTGAAAGTTCGCAATGCGCGGGTTTGGATCCCTTAGAAGCTATCGCCGTGCGTAGAACGCGTTGCCGCCAGCAACCAGCACGTAGTGCATGTTGCGATAGGGGAAGGTGAGCCCGGCGGTGTGGAAGTATTTGGCGTCCTGTACGCCGGGGTGGCGTTTGCCGCGCAGCACTTCATGGGCTACGCGCGATGCCAGTTCGACCGGGCGCCGCTCATTCATGGGGCGTTGAAGAACACCGGAAGCAAACTGATTTTTCTGGCCCACGACCGAGCAGACATCGTTGGGAAAAGCCTTGTCGTAAACCCGGTTCATCACCACCGTGCCAACGGCCAACATGCCTTCTTCGCTGGAGCGGTTGGATTCAAAATACATTACCCGAACCAGACATTCATGCGCGGACCGGCCCCCGAACCAGTTGCCTAGGGAAATACATCCCGAAAGCAGGGAAATGATGACGACGCCAGCAATGGGAGCCAGCCCTTTACGCATGATACTCAGCATACTTGCCCATCCAGGATACGCGGATTGGTGCGTTCTATCGGCCATCAATGGCGCAACCGCGACAGGCCGAAACACATCATGAAAATTACGACATCAAGGTTAAGGCTTGGTTCATCATGCGGGAATTGAAATGCAAATTGGCATGAAGCGCGTTTCGTTGCGGTCACAAGCACCGGTGCTGGGCGACCTGATGCCAGTTGATCGGAAAGGTCTTTTGTTGTGCCTAGGACCGACGGTGCAGGTGGTGTCTGCCTAGCCGGTCAATTCATCCGCAGGTTCTGCTGGACGACCGAGAGCATTTCCTGAACCGAGGCGAACTCGACCGCTATGCCATCGGAGAAATGCCGAACGACGCGGGCGCGCATACGGCCCAGCGTAACCGGAGTGCCGAGTGCGGGGCGCACTTCCATTTCGATGGCGGCGCCGGAAAGTGAAATATCGGTGATCTTGCAATTGTAGCGCCGCCCATCTTCCAGAACGATCGAAGAGTGCCGGATATCGGGCACCGTTCGCTCGTGACGGCGGTCTTCAGGCAGATTGAGCAGGTCCTTGTTGGTGAGCCATGTCAGTTGGCCAGCCAGTTTGTCGCGTTTCCTAGGCGACGCTTCGAGGTCCATCAGAAAGCCGCCAGGGATCAATTCCAGGATCGTGCCCTCGACCCGTCCCAGATGATCGAGATAGATGATGATCTTTTCGCCTTGCTTTCCGGCAATCGGCGCAATGACCTGCGCATCGCCGGGCGACATTTCTATGATCTGACACGGAAACTCGCGCCGGTCGGCCAGCATGTAGCGGCCGAGAATGGACACTTTTACGCTCTGGAAGCGTGCCGGTTCATCGTGCGACTGGTCGCGCGATTCTGGCGCTTCGAGAATATCGTTGGGTGTCAGCATCGGCTGCGTCCGCCTGCGTCACAGTGATCATTTTGCGCAGACAATAGGCGGATTTGCGTTAATGCTTGGTAATTCGAGCGTTCAATTTTGAGGTAATTGTGTTTTTGTCGATGGCGGTCAGTTTTTCCCGCCATCGATTACGGCCAGATGGGCGTAGCGGCGGGCGGAAAGACCTGCCACCGTTACAGGCATTGGTGCATGAGCACCGCTGTTCATTGCCGCCGCCATGTCATCGAGCACATCCGTGGCGATGTCTTGGCGTGGCGCGTCGGAAAGATCGTCAGGCCAGATCAGCCGCAAACCGGTAATGCGCTGTGTTGTGATGGCGTGGATGCCCAGCCAGTAAGGGTTATCGAGTGCCGTGACGCTGCCGAGAATGCGGGAGTTGGTGACACCATTATGGCGCAGCGGGAAGAGGGCGCTTTCAAAGGCCAGGCGTTCGCCTTGTTCGGTGCGGCCTTCGAAAGTCACGAGCGCAACAGCATGATCTTCGGTGACTGCACGGATCAAGGTGTCCAGCGCGTCGTGATCCTTGGTGCTCCAAAGAGTGGAGAAAGGGCGCGATTTCAATTCGCGGCAATAGCTGGCGCAAAGATGTGAGCCGGCAAGGCGGAAAGTGAAGTCCACACCGTCGTCGGATTCGAGAATGAATGTGTTGGCCAATGCATCGCGAATGCGGGTTGGATCGATGTCGCGACGGTCAGGCGTAGAGCGTGCGCCGCGAATTTCGTTCCAATAAGAGTAGAGCGTTCTTGTGCTGCGCTGTCGCATGTGGCCTAAGTCCCTAAACTGCGCCCCCAACCGGTGTGTCTGGAGCGCTGAAATCAACTAACGCTAGAGTGACAAAAACGGTTCGGAAAATCGCCCTTAAACAATCATTAAGGTTAATTTCCACGCTGCAAATGTGGAAATCTCCCGAGCCGTTTGAAAAGACGTGAAAATAGAGGATGTTACGACGATGAGTGAGCAGGGCCCCGGTGAGCAGAAAAACCAGCGGCAGCCCATTTTTCTTATTCCCTCGGTCATTGCTGTTCTGGTTGGTCTGCTTTGGGCGATTCATCTTGGCGCCAGTTTCGTTTTTGATTCCGATGGCCTGGCTAACTTTCGGATTTGGTTCGGTTTTATCCCATTGCGCTTTGTGGCGCCCGAGGCGTTGCCGGGCGGGTTTTCTCCGCTGTTGTGGAGCGGTTTCACCCATGCCTTTCTGCATGTGGATTTTATGCACCTGATTCTCAATTCGGCATGGCTTGCCGTATTCGGAACTCCGGTTGCGCGCCGCTATGGAGCAGGACCGGCCGTTATCGTTTTTTTCTTCGGTGCATTGGCTGGCGCACTCGTTTTGACCGCTCATCAGATGGCCAGTGTTAACCAATTTCTTGTGCTGATCGGGGCTTCGGGTGGCGTTTCTGCGCTGACCGGAGCGGCCATGCGATTCGTCTTTCAGCCGGTTATCGTGCGTCAAGATCCCGAGACGGGCGAACGGATTGTGCTGGGGCGCCGGACGGCGACCTTTGCCGAATTGTTTGCCAATAAATCGAGCCGAGCCTTTATTCTCGTCTGGCTCGGGCTCAACCTTGCGATTCCCTTTGCCCCGCTGGTTACGGGCATGGAAATCCCCATCGCCTGGGAAGCCCATATTGGTGGGTTCATCTTTGGGTTGATCGCGCCGTCTCTGTTCGACCGGCGCGCGCGCCGAATCTAGCTCTTATAGACATCCTTGGGGTCGAAAAGCTGGGGCTGACCGGCATCCTGGAGAACCGGCTTTCCATCGACCAGCGAGATCTGACGGTAAAAGCAGCTTTTGCGGCCAGTGTGGCAGGCTGCGCCGTGCCCGGATTGAACGACGGTAAGCACGATCGCATCTTGGTCGCAATCCGTCCGCATCTGCCGGACGTGTTGAAGCTCGCCCGAGCTTTCGCCCTTTTTCCAGATTTTGCCACGTGAGCGCGAGAAATAATGCGCGAACCCGGTTTCGAGCGTCAGCGCTATTGCCTGCGCGTCCATGAACGCGACCATCAGCACGTTATTGGTGCCTTCTTCGATGGTGATTGCGGTCACAAGCCCATTGGCGTCGAATTTGGGCGCGAAGGTCGTACCATGCTCAAGCGCATCTTTCGAAAGTGTGCTCGGGTCGGCAAATAGGGAAGCGATTTTAGTCATGGCGCGGTCTTTATCTGTTTTCTTTTTTCCGCGCCAGCGGCAAGCGCTTACTTGCCGGCGCGGATCATTGCGAAGAAGCGGTCCTGTTCCTGCCGGTCTTCGGCAAAAACCCCGGTAAACCGGTGCGTGATGGTGGATGAGCCATGCTTACGTACGCCGCGCATGGACATGCACATATGTTCCGCTTCCAGCATCACGGCGGCACCGCGTGGGTTGATCGCCTCGTTGATGGCCTCGATGATCTGGGCGGTCAGGTTTTCCTGGGTTTGCAGCCGCTTGGCGAAAACATCGGTTACGCGGGCGAGCTTTGAGAGGCCAACCACACCGTCATGGGGCAGATAGGCGATATGCGCCTTGCCCACGAACGGCACCATGTGATGTTCGCAATGGGAATGGAACGGGATGTCGCGCACCAGTACAATGTCGTCGTAGCCGCCGACTTCGCTGAAGGTGGTTGCGAGGATTTCGGTAGCATTCTCGCCGTATCCGCCAAAGAACTCGGTATAGGCATCGACCACCCGGCGCGGCGTATCGAGCAGGCCCTCGCGGTTCGGGTTGTCGCCAGCCCATGCAATAAGCGTGCGTACCGCGGCTTCTGCTTCCTCGCGGCTCGGCTTTGCAACGGGAGTGGGCGCCTCAACCGGTGAGACGAGTTTGGGCTTTGCTGTCATGTCCATTGCGAGAACATTCCTCTGGTAGCGGCGTAGCTGATCGAAAGCTATACGCTGCAGGGTCGAACCTGGACCAATAACATTTTGCAGGTCCGAGCTTGGCTCCTTATATAGGCGAGCAGGGCCATTCGACAAGAAAACAGATTGGCCTGATTTATCGAACGATAACAAATTGTCCTTCGGACGACCGGTGTCAGGCATGTCTTTTTCAGATCTCTATAGCCAGCGCATTCTGGAAATTGCCGGAAACGCGAGGCAGATGCCGCGCCTCGACGCACCTGATGCCAGTGCCAAGAAAGTTTCGCGCGTTTGCGGATCGGTCGTCGAAATCGATCTGAACGTGACCGAAGGTCGCGTCACGGCCTACGGCGCTGACGTAAATGCCTGCGCGCTTGGCCAAACCAGCGCCGCCATCGTCGCAAACACAATCGTCGGCTCAACGCCGGACGAATTGCGGCAGGTGCGCGACCGCATGGTCGCCATGCTCAAAAATGGCGGCCCGCCACCAAATGGCCGCTGGGACGATCTGAAATATCTGGAGCCGGTCCGCGATTATCCTGCCCGGCACGCTTCCACCTTGCTGGTGTTTGAGGCGGTCGCCGAAGCACTGGACCGGGCAGGGGCATGATTGCAAAATTCTGGGCACTGGTCGATCTGCCGTTCAAATGGACTGCCTATGTGCTCATCCAGATTTATCGCTATTCGCTCTCGGCCTTCACCGGGCGGCAATGCCGGCATTTGCCCACCTGTTCGGAATTTACCCGCGATGCGATAATGGCGCACGGGTTCTGGCCCGGCGGCTGGATGGGCGCCGCGCGGATCTGGCGCTGCCGGCCCAGGGGTACACATGGCTATGATCCGGTGCCGCAGCGATTGCCGGAGGGCGCGCGCTGGTATTTGCCTTGGCGCTACGGGCGCTGGAGAGGGGACAAGAAACATGAGCACGAACCACATGCTTAAAGGGTCATGCCTTTGCGGGGCCGTAACCTATGCGGTCGAAGACGCGTTTCGCTACGCGCTCAACTGCCATTGCACCGATTGCCGCCGCGCGACCGGCTCGGCGTTCAAGCCGCTTGCCGGGATCGAGGCGGAGAAGCTGTCGCTCACATCCGGCAGCGGCAATGTCCTGCGCTATGGTGGCGAGGGGCCGGAAGAGTCCCATGACGTTCACTGCGCGACATGCGGTTCGTTGCTCTATTCCATTGTCCAGAAGGGAACGCGCGCCAACGTCTCGCTTGGCACCTTGCTCGATGCTCCGTCCATCCGTCCCAGTATGCACATTTTCGTTGGCTCCAAGGCGCCCTGGTACGAGATAACCGACGACTTGCCGCAGCACGAGCGCTTTCCTTAAAGCTGCAACGCGATCAATCCGATAACAAAGGGCTGGATTGACAGCCATTTCGTGCTAATCAAACGCGCCTTGCGCGCAATGGGTGCGCATGATCGAAAATTCATGGAGATATGACGATGATTAAGGTGACGTTCCCCGACGGTGCAGTGCGTGATTACGCCAAAGGCACCACCGGGACCACCATCGTCGAGGGTATCTCCAAGTCGCTGGCCAAAAAGACCGTTGCCATGCGCTGGGATGGCGAGCTTGCCGATCTTTCAGATGCGCTCGAAGCCGATGGCCGCATCGAATTTGTTTTGCGCGACGATCCGGCAGCGCTTGAGCTGATCCGGCACGATGCCGCGCACGTTCTGGCCGAGGCCGTGCAGGAACTCTGGCCGGGCACGCAGGTGACAATCGGTCCGGTGATCGAGAACGGCTTTTACTACGATTTTTATCGCGAAAATCCGTTCACCGAAGACGAGTTGCGCGAGATCGAAAAGAAAATGGCCGAGATTATCGATCGCGGCGCCGAATTTTCCAAGGAAGTCTGGGATCGTGACGAGGCCAAAAAGGTTTTTGCCGCCAAGGGTGAGAGCTTCAAGGTCGAGCTGATCGACGCGATTCCCGCCGATCAGAAGCTCAAGATCTATAAGCAAGGCCAGTGGTTCGATCTTTGCCGCGGGCCGCATATGCGCTCAACCAAGGATGTGGGCAAGGCCTTCAAGCTGACCAAGGTGGCCGGCGCCTATTGGCGTGGCGATTCCAATCGCGAAGTGCTGAGCCGCATTTACGGTACGGCCTGGGCCACCAAGGAACAGCTCGACGATTATATCCACATGATCGAAGAGGCCGAAAAGCGCGACCATCGCAAGATCGGCCGGGAAATGGACCTGTATCATTTCCAGGAAGAAGCGCAGGGCTCAGTATTCTGGCACCCCAAGGGCTATGTCCTTTACAACCAGATGGAGGCCTATATCCGCCGCCGTCTGAATGCGGCCGGCTACAAGGAGATCAAGACGCCGCAGCTTTTGGACAACAAGCTGTGGGAGAAGTCCGGTCACTGGGGCAAGTTCCGCGAAAACATGTTTGTGGTGCCTGATGAAACGCCGTCGACTGAAGGCGATCATCCTGAAATTTCGCCTGATGCCAATCTTCTGGCGCTAAAGCCGATGAACTGCCCGGCGCATGTCCAGGTTTTTAATCAGGGCATCAAGTCTTACCGTGACTTGCCGCTGCGGCTTGCGGAATTTGGCTGCTGCCATCGCAATGAAGCGCATGGCGCGCTGCATGGGTTGATGCGCGTTCGGCAGATGACGCAGGACGATGCCCATATTTTCTGTCGCGAGGACCAGATTCAGGCGGAGACCGAGGCGTTCTGCGCGCTACTCGATTCCGTTTACGAGGATATGGGCTTTACCGAGGTCAAAATCCTGCTCGCGACGCGGCCCGAAACCCGCGCTGGAGATGATGCGGTTTGGGATCTGGCGGAAAAGAGCCTTGGCGATGCGCTCCGGGCAACCGGACGGACCTTTGAAATCGCGGAAGGTGAGGGGGCCTTTTATGGTCCCAAACTCGAGTTCCATTTGAAGGATGCGATTGGCCGGTCCTGGCAGTGTGGCACCTTGCAGCTCGATTTCGTGATGCCGGAGCGGCTGGAGGCTTCCTATGTTGCTGAAGATGGCAGCAAGAAGCGTCCGGTCATGCTGCATCGCGCGATCCTCGGTTCGCTCGAACGCTTTATCGGCATGATGATCGAAAGCTATGCGGGTCGTATGCCGCTGTGGCTGGCACCTGTGCAGGTGGTGGTTGCCACCATCGTATCGGATGCCGACGATTATGCGCGCCAGGTGGTTGCCGATCTGCAGGCACGCGGTATTCGTGCCGAAATCGATACGCGCAACGAGTCGATCAACTATAAGGTGCGCGAGCACTCGGTTGGCCGCGTGCCGTTCATCTTTGTTGCGGGCCGCCGCGAGGCGGAAGAAAAGACCGTCTCAATCCGTCAGCTTGGATCACAAGGCCAGTCGGTCAAGCCGGTCGGCGAAGCGATCGAGGCGCTGGCCGCTGACGTGACACCGCCAGACCTCAAGCG
Organism: Pelagibacterium lentulum; assembly: GCF_003992625.1. GTDB lineage: Bacteria > Pseudomonadota > Alphaproteobacteria > Rhizobiales > Devosiaceae > Pelagibacterium > Pelagibacterium lentulum. Next base: position 40,724 of record NZ_RZMW01000016.1, read on the forward strand.
CATAGGCGCTTGATTGATTAAGGCCGCCCTTCGGGGCGGCTTTTTTGCGCCATGCCGGTATCCAGCGCTTCTCATACCCGTTGCGCATACCTTGTCCCGGCATTTATTGGCGGAATCCAGAGAGCAGCAGGCGCTTCGCTTGCAGTTGAGCACAGCGCCACCCTTCTCCCCTTGAGGGAGAAGGTGGATTGGACCGTCAGGTCCAAGACGGATGAGGGGTCCCTTTGCAGACCCACATTTGACCCCTCAGCCGGCGCGTTCTGCTCCATCCCCTCCACTATCGTCCCCGCGCTTGACCCGGGGATCTCTCTTTGCAGCGCGTGCTTGGGGGGCACAGACCCGCGGGTCAAGCCCGCGGGCGAAGCCGGGTAGGTCGGTGCTGGGTACCTTGAGCGCGCGATGATTTCGCCATTACCCGACACCGACGAGGCAAAGCAGAGGAACCCGCGCCCCACGTTCTGCTCCATCCCCTCCGTCTTCGTCCCCGGGCTGGACCCGGGAATCTCTCTTTGCAGCGCGTGCTTTGGGGGGCACAGACCCGCGGGTCAAGCCCGCGGG
>NZ_RZMW01000017.1 GCF_003992625.1 Pelagibacterium lentulum
TGACCTGCTGCCGTGAATTTGGACCATTCTGAACTGGAATTTTCCAATTATGATCCCGTGGTCGGGAGATGGAGAATGCTCATGAAGAAGTCCAAGTTTACCGAGGCCCAAATCGCCTTCGTGCTCAAGCAGGCCGAGGATGGCACGGCGGTCGGGGAAGTCTGTCGCAAGGCAGGCATTTCGGAAGCCACGTTTTACAACTGGCGCAAGCGGTATGCGGGGCTGATGCCATCGGAGATGAAACGGCTGCGTCAGCTCGAGGAAGAGAACGGCAAGCTCAAGCGGATCGTCGCCGATCTGAGCCTGGACAAGGCCATGCTTCAGGATGTGCTGTCAAAAAAGCTCTGACGCCTGCTCGCAAGCGCTCGCTTGTCGATGAGATCAGAGCGACCTGGAAGGTCTCGATCCGAAAGACCTGTGATGCCTTGAGAGTCGACAGGTCGCTCTACCACTACAAGTCCAGGCGCGGCGAGCAGGCTGATCTGCAGCTACGGATCAAGGAGATTTGCGAGACCCGTGTCCGCTATGGCTATCGTCGGGTTCACATCCTGTTGCGCCGGGAGGGCTGGGATGTGAACCCGAAGAGAATCTACAGGCTTTACAAAGAGATGGGGCTTCAGCTGCGCAACAAGACGCCCAAGCGGCGGGTTAGGGCAAAGCTGCGTGATGACCGGATGGCTGCCACGAGCACCAATCAAGTGTGGGCCATGGACTTTGTGCATGACCAGTTGGCCACCGGCCGCAAGATCCGTATCCTGACTATCGTGGACACCTTCTCACGCTACGCACCAGCCGTGGACCCTCGGTTCAGCTACAGGGGCGAGGATGTGGTTATGACACTCGAAAAGGTCTGCAGGGAAATAGGATATCCGAGGACGATCCGGGTCGACCAAGGCTCGGAGTTCATCTCCCGCGACCTTGATCTCTGGGCGTATCAGAAGGACGTCGTGCTCGACTTCTCCCGCCCTGGAAAGCCAACCGACAACGCCTTTATCGAGTCGTTCAATGGCAAGTTCCGAGCCGAATGCCTGAACGCTCACTGGTTCATGAGCCTTGACGACGCCCGCTCGAAAATGGAGGATTGGCGTAGAGACTACAACGAAGTCCGCCCGCACAGCGCAATCGGGAACAAACCCCCGATATCGCTTATGAACGCATCAGGGGCAGCCGGCCCACCCTGATCGTTTATCCCCGGAAATTCCCAATCCGGGTGGTCCAAAGTCGGGGAGCACGTCATATCCCCGGAAATTCCCAATCCGGGTGGTCCAAAGTCGGGGAGCACGTCAACAACCCCCGGAGTCTACATCACGCTGGATAAAAGATGGGGGCAACGTCACCCGGTCAGGTCGGCTGGCCAGGGTTGCAAGACCTGTCCGGGGGCGGGGTTGTTCGCACAAGAGAGTGCATTTCCTCTCGAAAGACTTCCCCGGGCGTCCGATAGCCAAGGCATTTGCGAGGGGTGTTGTTCAGCATTTCACAGAGTCGGCGCAAATGGTTGGGTGGCAGGGACAGAATGGCGGTCTCGCGCGGCAAGTACCGCCCTATCCGGCGGTTCATGTTCTCAACCGAGCCCTTCTGCCAGGGCGCGGAAGGATCACAAAACCAGGCATCGGTTCCCATGCCGTTCTTTAGCTCGCGCCAAGACACAAACTCAAACCCGCGATCAAAGGTTAGGCTTTGTCGCGCCGTCACGGGCAGAGGGCTGAGCTCCGTGATCAAGCGATTCATGATGGGTCTGGATTGCCGGTCATTGTTACTGAAGAGCAGCGTGAACCGGCTCTTTCGCTCGACAATCGTTGCCACATTGGCATCGCCCAAAATTCTCCGGAAAATCATGAGATCCGCTTCCCAGTGTCCGAACTCTCGCCGACTGTTGATAGCCTCGGGCCGATTTCTGATGGCGCGCTCGACCGGAAAGACCGGTCGCTGCGGTTTGCGGGCGTAGCGCGGGCGCCGCGTCCTCCGCCGTTCGGGCAGCAATTGCGCGAGTTTCTGGCGCTGACCTTCTGGAGAATAGACGTAGCGATAGATCGTCTCATGGCAGAGACGTATCTTGGTTTTGTGTTCGATGCGCAGTCGGCCAGCTATCTGTTCTGGAGACCAGCCGTCCTCAAGCTTGCTGATCACGGCATGGCGGAGTGCATGGCTGCGATGAAGCTTACCCACACGTCGGCGCCGGTCTCTGGTCATGTCGTTAGCAAGTACCGCCCAATAGCCCTCTGCCTCCGGAACTTCCCGGTCATGCCAATAATTGCGGCGGATCTCTCGGGAAACGGTGGCGCGACTGCGACCCAGATGACGCGCAATCTCAGATTGCCGAAAATTCTGTTCTCGCATCCGCGAGATCGTGCGCCGCTCATCCAAGCTCAACTGAGCAAAAGTTCTGGTCAAAACATTCTCCTGAAAAACAGACAGGTTAGCACCTGCGTTGCATCTCAGAATAGAATGTGCCCCTGTTACATCCATTGCTCGCATAATTTACATTATGGAACTAAGTCATTGATGTTGTTAAGTTATCTGGATTCAATGGTTGATGCAATCCTCTGGAATCTTCCACTTGAAGAACCTATCAGCGCGCACGGCCGCGTGTCAGTCCGGATGACGATTGCGGGCGACCCTTAGCCGCCCGCGCCTGAATCATTGGTCGAGCTTCTTTTCGACCTTCTTCCGGCTGTTGCCTACGTCCTTGACCGCATCCTTGACGGCCTCCTTGGACTTTCCCGTTTTTTCCGCTTCGTAGCGAACTTCATGGTCTTGCTGACCCGCGACGCGAGCGCGATCCTGAGAGGTATTTCCCATTTTGCGGCCTCCATGGTTGTGCAGGATCAACGTCCGGACTCCCATATTGTTCAGAGTGAGAAGATCTAACGCCGTAGATAGGAGGCGACTTTTTAATCATCTTGCGGCTTACTTTCTCAATGGCTCGCCGCTCATCGAAATCGCCACGTCCGATCGGCCTCGATGCTGACCCCGCGCTGATCGCGCGGAGCCAGGTGCCGACGCCCCGCGATCCGCGTCAGCCACGCTTGCCATTCGATCCATTTCCTGCTCGCGTCGAACCCTGTCTTGCTCTTCTCGCCAGCGTTCCACCGACCGGGCGAGAATGGTCCTTCGAAGTTAAATGGGATGGCTATCGCCTCGCCGTGCATCGTGGGGGAAAACAGACCCGAATCCTGACGCGCGGCGGTCACGATTGGACCGCCCGTTTTCCGTCAATTTCGCGCGCCATCGAGACGATCGACGCCCCTACCTTCATTCTCGACGGTGAAGCCGTGGTTCTCGATAGCCAGGGGCGCTCTGATTTTAACGCCCTGCAGCAAGCCTTGGGCGGTCGCGGCGGCAGGAAAATCGCCGGCGCCGAAGTGATCTTCTATGCCTTCGATCTTCTCTATTTCGATGGCCACGACCTCACGCGGATGCCCCTCGACGAACGCCGGCGACTGCTCGAAGATCTTGTACCGGTGCGCGAAGGCGCGATCCGGCTGTCCGAAGAAGTGGACGCCGATGGTTCCGCCTTCCTGAAGGCCGCTTGCGAGATGGGGCTTGAGGGCATAATCGCCAAGCATCGCGACCGGCCCTATAGGCCCGGCCGCAAAGGCGATTGGCTCAAAATCAAATGCGTTCAGACCGACACTTTCCGCATCGTCGGCTATGAGCCCTCCACAAAGGTTCGGGGCGCAATCGCCAACCTGCTCCTTGCCGCGCGGCGCGGCGACGAGCTGGTCTATGTCGGATCGGTCGGGACGGGATTTTCATACGCTCAGACCGTCGGCCTCAAGCGCCAGCTCGACACCCTGAAAACCGACTCCCCGCCCGTTTCCTCAAGCGGAAGGGCGTGGTTTTCGTGCGGCCTGATCTGGTCGTCGAAATCGACTTTCGCGCCTGGACCGGCGATGGCAAGCTGCGCCACGCTTCATTCAAGGGAATGCGCGACGACGCCGATCATGTCGAGATTTTCAAATTCGATGATAGCGACGGCTAAAGGGAGCCTTTATGTGCGGTCGTTTCACCAATCTGATGACGTGGGCCGAGATCCACGCGCTTTATTCTATCCACGATAAGGCCCCGCCGCCGACCAACACGCGCCCGCGCTACAACATCGCGCCCACCCAGGACGTGTTTTTCGCGCACCGTGACAAGGCCAGCGGGCTTGAGATCGACTATGGCCGCTGGTGGCTCGTCCCGTTCTTCGCCAAGGAGCTGCCGAAAGCCGCCATGTTCAACGCGCGGATCGAGACCGTCGACACGTCCGGGGCCTATCGCGAGCCCTTCAAATCGAAACGCTGCCTCATCCCCGCCGACGGCTATTTCGAATGGACCAAAAGCGCCGAGGACGGCGGGAAAGACCCTTGGCTTTTGCAGCTCCCCGACGCGCGGCCGTTCTCTTTTGCCGGCCTGTGGGCTCACAACGATAAGCTCGGGGTGACGAGCTGCACGATCATTACGGCCCCGGCCGCAGACAGCATCGCCCATATCCATACCCGCATGCCGGTTATTCTCGATCCGTCGTCCTATGACGATTGGCTTAACACCGACGTTCAGGGCAGCGACGCAAAAGCCGTTCTTCTCGACAACCAGATTGACGATCAGCTCGATTTTCATCGCGTCGGCCGCGATGTGAACTCGTCCCGGTATCAGGGCGAGGATACGAAAATGCCGCTCGTCAATTCGCTGTAGCTATGGCCGGAATTGGCGTGGGAAGCTGACTGTCGGCTTGCAAAATGGATTTGCGAAGAGCCGACATTCTCTGCTCCGCGAAGGCCGGATTCACTTGCATGCGCCCAAGATGTTCGTGGCGGCACCGGCCTGCTATCGGAAATTGCCGTGCCTGCCGCCTTCTCCGCCGTGATCCAGATGATTACGTCACCGATAGCCGCGAAGATCTTGGCAGCGAGAAGCCCGACTGCTGCGGGGACACAGGTCGTTAGGTTCTCGCTGGCAGCGGAGACAGGCTCTCAATTATTCTGCAATCTGCGACCAGGCCGCATCCACACTGGTCAATCATCCTGTCCAGTTCGGACTTGAGCGCAACCAAGTCTTCGATTTTTCGCTCGACCTCCTTCCGATGTGCCTTAGCGATCGCATCGACGGCGGCGCAGGATTGCGAACGATCGTCAGCGAGGTTGAGAAATTCCCTGATCTGATCGAGCGAGAAGCCGAGCTCTCGTGCACGTCGGATGAAGCTCAACCGATTAAGGTGATCCTGCTCGTAGGAGCGGTAGTTTCCCCCCGTGCGGGAAGGTTGCGGTAGGAGGCCATTTTTCTCGTAGAACCGGATCGTCTCTACTTTGGTGCCAGTTTGCCTTGCAAGGTGGCCTATCGTCAGAATGGATGAGTTCATGGTGTGACCCTGTAGCGAATACAGGGTCAACGTAGGTTCGATGTGGGTGTTTGTCGATCTTGATCGCTCGCCTATTGCGTTGCTCTGGCGGTCTCCACCTCTTCACGCACCAGATCGTAGAGTTGTTGCGGGCCGAAGGATTCCAGCGGCCGGCCATTAACGAAAAAAGTTGGCGTCTGGCGGACGTTGTTGCTTTGGACGTCGGCTAGGTCCTGCTCAAGAACGGCATCGATCTCGTCCGAGGACATCTCACGCCGTGCCTGCTCGACGTCCAGTCCCGCCGCCCCCGCAATCTCCCAGGCTTTTTCGAGATCTGGCGCACCATGCACGGCCCATTCCGGCTGTTGCGCCAGCAGCGCTTCCAGAACGGGTTCGTAGCGGTCCTGAAGACGGGCCGTTTCCAGTATCCTGACGGCTTCCTCCGATCCCTCATGGAAGGGCGTGTATCGGATGACAAGGCGCGTTTCGTCAGGAAAATTCGCCATGATCTGCTTAACGGCTGGATAGAAAGCCCTGCACGCTTCGCAGGACGGGTCGAGAAATTCCACGATCGTCACGGGAGCATTTGCTGGGCCGATGATCGGCGAATGTGCCCTGACCAACGCATCGCCTTGCGCCGCTGCAACCGGCTGTGCCGAATTGCCGCCGTAGCGATCGTAGAGAAAGACACCGCCGGCAAAGACGATCAGTGCGACGAGGCCGGTGAGAAAAACGATGGACCGTCTGGTCATGCTGAACGCCTCCGGCGCGCGAGAAGGAGAAGAAGGGCGATGCTCAAGAAAGCGGCGAGCGATAGGTAGGGGAGCGGCAAAACGCCGAGTATTGTCATATCGGCGCTCGAACAGGATGGGCCGTCTCGTCCACATGGCTCGATGGCTGCGGGAATGATGCCCGCATAAAGTAGGGAATGGAACGCCGCTATGGCCGCGCCGACGACGGCGAGTGGAAGCCCATACCAAGAAACGCTGGCATCGCTCCGAAAGCTAGCGACGGCCAGAATGACGGCCAGCGGAAACATGAAGGCGCGCTGATGCCAGCACAGATTGCACGGCGTCTGCCCCATGATCTCGCCAATGAAGAGAGCGCCAAGCGAGGCGGCAAGCGCGACGAGCCATGCCAGGAACACGAACCCCCAGGCATTTGCTGTTGTGCCCGCCCTGATGGTCATAGCACTCGCTTTCGCATCCTTTCGTTTCGCTCCAATCAGCCTTGCGTGGGGCATAACTGCACCCTCTACCCACTACAGGGTCAAGTCTCTTTGCATGAAGTTCTGCGGCGAATTCGCACATGGATCGTCCGCAAGCGGAATAAACAGGGTCGGCCCTTGACCCTGTAGTTGCTACAGGGTCTATCTGCGGTGTCACATCTAACGGTCGAGGTGACGCCATGACGGCAGCGAGCCCTTATAGACTGCGTGTAGAAGGCATGGACTGTGCATCTTGCGCGTTGAAAATCGAAACGGCCATGCAACGCCTGCCGGGCGTTAGCGACATCAATGTCAGCTACGCCAACGAGACGCTTGCATTGCGTCTTGACGAGGACCGCACGCCCCTCGCCGCTATTGAGCAAAAGATCCGGGCGCTCGGCTATACCCCAGTGATTGAGCAGGCCGAGCCAAAGGCGAGTCCGCCTCGGAAGCGCATCACAGAGGCATGGTGGAAAGGCAGCAAGGGTCGGCTTGTGCTCCTTACCGGCGCGCTGTTCGTCCTTGCCTTCGCTCTCGCACGTCTCCTGCCGGAATGGGAGCAATGGCTCTATTCAGGCGCGGCGTTGATCAGCGTCATCCCGTTCGCGAGGCGGGCGATCGCCGGCGCGATGTCTGGCTCGCCCTTCACCATCGAGACACTGATGACGGTGGCAGCACTGGGCGCGGTCGGCATCGGCGAGGCAGAAGAAGCGGCTGTCGTAATCTTCCTGTTCGCAGTGGGCGAACTGCTTGAAACCGTAGCGGCTGGCCGCGCGCGGGCAGGCATTGAGGCGCTGATCGATCTCGTGCCCCGAGTCGCTTTCCGCGAGCGTGATGGTGCCGTTGAGAAGGTCGCTGCCGAAGAGCTGGCCATCGGTGATGTCGTCGTTGTTCGGCCTGGAGACCGTGTGCCGTCTGACGGCACGGTGATCGACGGTGTATCGGAGGTCGATGAGGCTCCCGTGACAGGCGAATCCGTGCCCGTGCTGAAAGAATCCGGCGCAACTGTCTATGCCGGCAGCATCAATGCCAATGGCGAGCTGCGGGTGTCGATCAGCCATGTCGCGGCCGATAACACCATAGCCCGCATAATCCAAATGGTGGAGGAAGCCCAGGAATCAAAGGCCCCCACGGCGCGCATGATCGACCGTTTCAGCCGGTGGTATACGCCAGGCGCGATGGTCGTGGCGGCTCTGATCGTTGTCGTGCCGCCGCTCGCCTTCGATGGTGACTGGATGACGTGGGTGTATCGCGGCCTCGCCACGCTGCTGATTGCGTGCCCCTGCGCGCTCGTGATCTCCACGCCCGCGGCCATCGCCTCCGGTCTTGCCGCCGGCGCGCGGCAGGGCCTGCTGATCAAGGGCGGCGCGGCGCTGGAAACACTTGGCAAGGTCATAACCGTTGCCTTCGACAAGACGGGAACGCTGACGCGCGGCCGTCCCCAGGTGACAGACATTGTGCCGATCACAGGTGACGAGAACTCCGTCCTTGCCATCGCGGCGGCTGTCGAGCGCAGCACCAGCCATCCGCTCGGGGTCGCAATCGTGGAGGCGGCAGAGGTCCGCGGGCTCGAATTGCCCGCCACCTTCGGAGGCGCCATGGCCACACCCGGCAAAGCCGTCACAGCGCGGTTGAAGGACGGATTCGCTTCGGTCGGGTCTCCCCGTCACGCCGCCGAACAGGCTGCCCTTGAAGAGAGCACCGCCAAGACGATCACCACGCTGGAAAGCCAGGGCAAGACGGTCGTCGTGCTTACAAAGGGCAAGACCGTCGAGGGATTGATCGGGTTGCGCGACGAGCCACGCGATGACTCTATCGAAGGTGTGAAGCGGCTGACGGATCGCGGTGTGCGCCCTCTGATGCTGACCGGCGACAACAAGCGCACGGCCGACGCCATCGCGGCTCATCTCGGTCTTGAGGCGAGAGCCGAACTACTGCCCGATGCCAAGCTTGCCGAAATCGGGCGATTAAAGGCTGAAGGGCCGATTGCCATGGTTGGAGACGGTATCAATGACGCGCCGGCGCTTGCTGCCGCTTCTGTTGGCGTTGCCATGGGCGCGGGCACCGATGTAGCGCTGGAAACCGCCGATGCGGCGCTGCTTAAAAACCGGGTGACGGGTATCGCCGATCTCATCGGGTTGTCGCAGGCGACGCTCGGCAATATCTGGCAGAACATCGCATTAGCCCTTGGACTGAAGGCGGTTTTCCTCGTGACGACTCTGTTGGGCGTTACCACGCTCTGGATGGCCATCCTTGCCGATACGGGCGCTACGGTCCTCGTCACGGCCAATGCGCTGCGCCTTCTTGCGTGGCGCGGCACCCGCGACAAATGAGCTTAAACAGTGAGCGCGTGCAGGTTGCGGCTTCTGCTTCCTGCCGAGAAAGCCGATGTGTAAATTATGAGTAGTCAGCCCCGGAAAGCAAAATCATCTGAGAAGCGCGAACAATGGGCGCTCGCATGGGTGCTTGCGATCAATACTGCCCAAGCGGCCATTGTAGGAAGCCTGGGTTGGTGGGCCCAGTCAACAGGACTGATGGGTTCCGCGCTCGATAATCTTGGCGACGCAGGTGTCTACGCCATCAGCCTTTTCGTTGTGGGGCGGGGATTGGCGGCGAAAGTTCGAGTTGCCCGGTTGTCGGGTGTCCTTCTGATGGTATTCGCCGGCCTCCTTCTGCTTGAAGTCGGCAGACGCTTCTTTACTGGCTCAGATCCAATAGGGCCGATCATGATTGCCGTGGCGATCGCGAGCGCTCTGACGAATATGGTCTGCATGTGGTTCCTGAAATCGCATCGCGAAGGCGGCGTGCATTTGCAGGCCTCATGGATTTTCACGACAAACGACATGCTCGTGAACTCGGCGATCGCTGTTTCCGGTCTTGCCGTGATCCTTTTCAGCTCGCCCTACCCGGATCTGATCATTGGCTTGGGCGTGGTTGTTGTCGTCGTCAGAAGCGGCCTCGAAATTCTTGAGAAAGCCGGGGAAGCTGGAGAAAAAGGAAAACAATATGATTAGTGCACGAGCCCTGTCCGCCGCCTTCCTTGCCCTGGCAGTTTCGATCTCTCCTGCCGTGGGCCACGACTTCCAAGCTGGTTCGATCACCATCAATCATCCGTGGTCGCGCGCGACTCCGCCGGTCACGCCGGTAGCCGGTGGCTATCTGACGCTGACGAACGATGGCGACATAGCCGACCGCCTGGTGTCGATCTCATCACCCCTGTCAGAACGGGTGGAGATCCACGAGTCGGCCGTAAGCAATGGCGTTGCCAGCATGAGGCCAGTGCAAAATGGCGTCGTGATCGGGGCAGGCGAGACGATCGAGTTCCAGCCTGGCGGAATGCACATCATGTTCATGAAGCCATCGCATCCTTTGAAGGAAGGGGAGCGGTTTGCCGCTAAACTTACGTTCGAGCGGGCCGGAACCGTCGAGGTCGAGTTTGTCGTGCAGGGCATGGGTGCAGGTCCGGCGACAACGAACGAGCATGACGGGCACGAGGAGCCGGCGCAATGAGCGGCATCAAACTCTTCCGTCTCGTTACCTGGATTGCCGTTGCCGTTGTCGGCGGGCTTGTCATCGGCCTGTCTGTGTCAAAGCCATGGCAACAGCAAACCGTGGCGATCGCGTCCTCGACGGGCACCGCAGCCATCGGCGGCCCGTTCCGTCTCACATCCCATCGAGGCGAGACGATTGACAATGCCGCGCTGACGGGCAAGCCCTATCTCGCCTTCTTCGGCTTCACCCATTGTCCCGACGTGTGCCCGACGACGCTCTATGAACTGAGCGATCTCATGAACGAGCTCGGGCCTGTGGCGGACCAATTCAACGTACTGTTCTTCACCGTCGATCCCGAGCGGGACACCCAGGAACTGCTGGCTCAATACATGACAGCCTTTGATGATCGCATTTTCGCACTGCGGGGAAATCGACAAGAAACGGACGCCGTGGTGAAGGCCTTCGCGGCCTATGCGCGCAAAGTCCCTCTGGAAGGGGGCGAATATACGATGGATCACACCGCAGGCGTTTACATGATGGATTCCGAAGGCAAATTCGTCGGTACGCTCGACATGCACGAGCCACGCGAGATCAGATTGCAGAAGCTCCGGCGTCTGGCAGGGGGTAGCGCATGAACGATCATGTGATGATAACGCCCACTGTCAGAGGTGCCTTTGTGGCTTTTGCGATGCTCATCTCGGCGAGCGCCGCGACAGCGGCGCAGATAGACGCCCCGGAGTAGATGGATTTGGATTTCACGCTTGTCGGCCTACTAACGGTGTTTGCTGCGGGGGCGATCTCCTTTCTTTCGCCGTGCGTTTTGCCCCTTGTTCCCGGCTATATTTCGTTCGTCACAGGTGGCGCGCGCTTGGAGCCTGCTGTTCAAAATCGTCTGGGGGCAAACTGGCAGGCTCTCGTCAACAGTCTTTATTTTGTCCTCGGATTCACAACGATCTTCGTGTTGCTGGGGGCTACTGCAACTGCATTGGGGGCGTTATTTCGCTCCTACCTATACGAAGCCAATCTAATCGGTGGCGCGATCGTTATCATTTTCGGTGTGGTAACAACGGGTTTGGTGCCAATCCCGTGGTTCGATCGTGAAATGCGTTTTCATCCTCGGCCGCACGTTGCTGGCCCTTGGACGAGCTACCTGCTTGGATTGGCGTTCGCCTTTGGCTGGACCCCGTGCATTGGGCCGGTACTCGGCTCTATTCTAACTCTTTCAGCCGCAAATGCGACGGTCGGAGCCGGCGCAATCCTGTTGACTGTGTATTCTTTGGGGCTGGGAGTGCCCTTTATCTTGGCGGCTCTTTTCATGCAGCGTTTCATTGCCGGCATGCCAACCTTACGTTGGGCTGGCCGATACTTGCGAGTGTTAGCAGGTGTGATCATGATCATAATGGGATTGGCCATGATGACCGGTCAACTCTCGCGCTTCGCTATCTGGCTCCTGACAACTTTCCCCGCGTTGGGTCAGATAGGCTGACGATGCGCGGAGTTCTAAAATATACATCGCTCGCGGCCGCCGTCGCCTTCGGAGCTGACCAGCTATCCAAATGGTGGGTAATCCAAGTGATGAAAGACCATACGGAAATATCCGTAACGGGCTTCTTCAACTTGGTCCTAGGGCGCAACACGGGTGTCAGTTTCGGACTTTTCAACGAAGCGCCGGCATGGCTCCTTGTCGGAATCACTTTGGCAATCGTTCTTATGCTTTTGGTATGGGCGAGCCGGGAAAGACAATCGATAACGGGCGTCGCTCTGGGCCTCATAATTGGAGGTGCCTTGGGCAATATGCTCGACCGGCTACGTCATAGCGGCGTTACCGACTTCCTCGATTTTCATATCGGAGGAATTCATTGGCCTGCCTTCAACCTTGCTGACACGGCGATCGTGCTCGGGGTTTTGCTCTTATTATTCGATACATTCAGGAGAGAAATGCGGTTCCTGACACGCCCATAGTGGCTATGGCCGCCTAAAGTCATAGGCTCCGCGTCTGGCAGGCAACAAATAACCCGGAAGGTGCTCTGATGGTCCCGGCCACCAGGAGCGTGATTACAGGTATCCGTGACCCAAGCTTTGCAGGAAATAGACGTTCTGGTGATCGGCGCTGGTCAAGCGGGGCTCGCTGCCGGCTACCATCTTGCCAGAACAAAGCTTTCATACCTGATCGTAGATCGCCATGCCCGCATCGGCGACAGTTGGCGATGTCGCTACGATTCTCTGACCCTGTTTACCCCGCGCGCATTTAGTACGCTGCCCGGTCTTACGCTCGACGGCGATCCGCAAGGCTATCCCGCGCGAGATGAGTTTGCGGACTATCTCGAAGCCTATGCCAGCCATTTCGACCTGCCCGTCCTCTCCGGAAATGGCGTGGTTCAGCTCGAACCGTGGACTGATGAGCGGTTCGTCGCACAAATCGATGATGGTAGGCACATAGTCGCCAAGGCGGTGATCGTCGCGACGGGAGCGTTTCAGATACCCATTATCCCAACAATCGGTGCTGGCTTTGACAGTGCGGTCGCGCAACTGACGCCGGAGAGCTATCACAATTCCGGCGATGTCCGACCTGGAACGGTCCTTGTTGTCGGAGATGGAGCAAGCGGACGCGACATCGCAGCCGAATTGGTTTCGACCCATGAAGTGCTGCTTGCGGTTGGGCGCGGCCGCCGACTGTTTCCAGAACGCATTCTCGGCAGGAGCACATGGTGGTGGCTGCGCTCCCTGGGCTTGATGAAAGCAAGGCCCGGTTCGGCGGTCGGACGTCTGATGCGACGCGCCGATCCGTTTCCTGACAGGGGGCGCAGCCTCGACGATCTGCAACGGATGGGCGTGGCCATCTCAGGACGCTTGGTGTCAGCAAACGGCCGAACTGCTATCTTTCGGATATGTCTAAACGGGTAATCGACTCCGTCATTTGGTGCATCGGATACAGCGACGACAGCGCATGGCTCAAGATTCCAGGTAGCACGCATTCTGACGGAAGCTTTCTGCAAGAGGGCGGGGTAGCTCCAGTACCAGGCCTTTTTCACCTAGGACGTCCATGGCAGCGGAATCGTGCTTCAGCTCTCGTCATGGGTGCCGGCGAAGATGCTTCCGTAGTTGTCCCCTTATGCGTGCAATACTGCTTCGGCGGCGATAGGCGCCAATGACGATGCCAGCGGAAAGGTCCGATTTCAGGAGGGACGACTGACCACACGAGCGACTGGGATGGGAGCGGAAGCGGCGAAAGGCATCTTAGGTCGCCATGGCATGGGGTAGCTCGTCCAATCGGGTTGTGTAGCGCGGCGAGCGGCGGTCGAATTTGGTCTGCCACTCGCGTTTATTGATGCCGACCCCGGCTGGCACCATGGTCCCCCTACCGAACACGGCGTTGACCGCATCGAGCGCGGTCATCAGCCGTTCGGACTTATCTCGGTCGCGAGCGGGAAAGAGCGGCCGTATCCCGCTTCCGGCGGGTATCAAATCGTCCATGATTACGCCGGCCTTGGCATAGCGATATCCTTCACGAAAAATAGCCTGCGCGCCGCATCTTGCCGCTTCGATCAGCTCGAAGGTGTCGGCCGAGGCCTCCGGCAAGTGAACGGTCTTGCTTCCGCCGTGGGCTGGATCGCGACGATTGAACGGCGAGGTGTGCATAAATACGGTCAGGTGCGATGTTTCCAGCTTATGCCGGCGCAGCTTCTCAGCAGCGCGGAGAGCGTGTGCCGATACCGCCTCGAGCATTTCGTCTAGCGTCGAAACCGGCTTCCCGAAACTACGGGTGACGGCGCACCCCTTGCGTTGCGGCGGCAATTCCTCGAGAGCCATGCAGGCAATGCCTCGCAGCTCGAGAACAGTTCTCTCACCAACGACCGTCATCCGCTGCCTCGCGAGCCGTGTCGGCATGTCGCGGAGATCCGCGGCCGTCTCAATGCCAAGTTCGAACAGCTTTCGTTCCGATGCTGGCCCGACGCCCCACACATCGCCAACATCGATCCTGGGCAACCATTTGTCGCGTTCCGCAGGGTCGGTCAAATCACAGACGCCGCCCAGCTCCTCATTCTTCTTGGCCACACGGTTCGCGAGCTTCGCCAGTGTCTTTGTCGGGCCGATTCCAACACAGGTCGGAATCCCCGTCCATTGGTGCACCGTCGCCCGCAGATCGCGCCCATAGGTCTGCCGATCGCGCTCCGGTATCAGAGACAGGTCAAGGAAGCTCTCATCAATCGAGTAGATTTCGACCTCTGGCGCCCACTGCCGGTAGATCGCATTGAGCCGAGCGCTCATGTCCCCATAGAGCGAGTAGTTTGACGAAAAGACCGCCACGCGGTTCTGATCGCATAGCTCACGAATCTTGAAATAGGGATCGCCCATGCCAATCCCGAGGGCCTTCGCCTCGCTCGTGCGGGCGACAGCACAGCCGTCATTGTTGGAAAGGACGATAACCGGCCTAGTAGCCAACTTCGGATCGAATACACGCTCGCAGGAACAATAGAACGAATTGCCGTCCACCAACGCAAAAGCTTTCACTGCCCCCTCCCCGGCTGGCGACGCAGCCAATGGATATTGCAGACAACGACGCCCCAAATCTCGACCTCCGCGATTTCGGGCAGTTCAAAGAGAGGCATGTCGCTGTTTTCCAGCATCAGGCGGGGGCGGTCGCCATTTAGGCGCAACCGCTTAAGCGATTGCTCGCCATGAACGATCGCCACGACCACATCGGCATCAATAGGCGTGATTGAGCGGTCCACCACGAGCAGGTCGCCATGGTAGATTCCCGCATCGCGCATCGAGTTTCCATCCACGCGCCACAAGAAGGTCGCCGGCGGATTCCGGACCAGAAGCCGGTTCAGATCGATCGCGTCGTCTAGGTAATCGTCGGCAGGACTCGGAAATCCGGCGCAAAGCCCATGAGCGAACATGGGGACCGAAATTTCAGCCTCGAACTTAAGCTGGATGAACATTCAAAAGCGGCTCCTTTCGTCTCGAGCGAAAGGAACAAAGCAGGAACACGCGCGGCGGTTCCAGTCAAGAGAAATGGCCGCGGCCGATCGACCAAATCTGATGGCAGATGGTAGGAGGGGGCTTACGCCCCCTGCCCTCTGCGGGTTTGCTCAATCACGGCGAACAGGTTTTCCTCGTCCTGGCCGGGATAGCGGCCGAGGTTGGCGTAGAACCGACCGTGGCCGGTGTTGAGCGAGATCGAGTAGTAAGGCTTGTCGTCGCGGTTAAGATTCTGCCACACCGCTCCGACTTCAATCCGCCGCCCGCGCGGGCTCTTAGCGAAGATCCTGTACTTGGGCGCGTCGGGGTTGTCGCTGACAACCGGCTCCCCGGTGAAGTCGATATCGAAGGTGAGGGTGGCCACGTTGCCAGTCAGCTTGTCGCCATCGATCCGGACGAAATTGGTGAGGTCAGTCATTGTGAACTCCTTGGTTCGCGTTGGTGATGCAACAAAGCGATGGAAGGGGAATAGCGGCTGGCACCGGAACGGCCGGCGCAAAGCAAAGGACCACGCCCCGCTCGATTTTGCTTCGCGAGGAAGGCCATTCGGCCGGGGAAAATCGTGCGCGGCGCGGTTGCCTGACGTGACCCGGACATAGGTTGCATCTGAAACACAAGCGCGAGCCGGAGAGATCACCAAGACCTTACAATTGATGCCCGTTCTGGCGAGACTGGTAAGTCCCACTGCCCTGCCCCCAAGAGACGGCCGTGAGCGACGTGTTGCGTTGCCCGAGATGGTCGGCCGAGATCTTCGCCCATGCCGCGCGAAGGTCGGTCAACTCGGATCGCGGGGATATAGGGAAGCCGCGTTTGCGCCTTTGGGCGACGCTCAGATTGAACCGGTTCTTCAGTCCGAAGCCATCCGGCCCCGCTTCCCGGGTTGTGCAGAGGGCTTGCATCACTGCCGGTTGAGCCGATGTGGCAGGCAGTACGACGAGATGCACGATTGAGGCGAGGTAATCGGCCAGATATTGACCGAACTCAATCGCCAAAGCAGTGGCGGCAGGCCCCACTAGCTCATTGGGTATGGGGGCTTTCCAATGGGTCGCGAGATTGGCGTCAGAACGACTTTCGGCTGCCTCGACGGCAGGCCAGAGCCGCCCCCTCGTTGCCAAGGCGGGGCAACTCACTCCGGCCGGGAAGATCAGCGCATCATGCGCCGCCTTGAACTTCTGTTTGGGGGTGTAAGTGGTTTTTTCGATCACAAGAGGTTGGCCACAATGATCGGCCACCACCTGATAGATCGATGGGAACTTGCTTCGGCTAATCCGTTGCACCCTCAGAAGGGTCATTCTATCAGTCTGGCTCATTGGCCCTGGGGCGCGATCTTGATGAAAATTCGATCCTCCCAGGAATCGACATTCCAGAGGTAGGCGCGATCGAGCATTGCCGGCGCGCGGTCGGCATTATGTTCCAGCACGCGATCAGTCGGGGCCGGTGTTATCCGCACCGTTCCGATTGGCTTGAATGGAAGCTGTTCGAGTTGAGCGAGGTTTTGCGCGGGGATCTCGGGCGAGCTGATTTCGAGCGTTCCGCCCTCGAGGCGCACAATGCGCAGATAATTGTCATTCTGGCGGCCGCGCGTGTTGGGGAATCCTGTGGCCTGCCCATCCTCAAGCGTTCCCGCGAGGTTGACGACCAGCTCGAACCGGCCTTCCCCAATATATTCGAACCGCTCGAAACCGGGCATGTCGGCGTCATTTGCCGCCATGCGCTGCGCCCCTGCTTCATCCTGTTCACTCAAACGTCCTTCGGCGGCCGCCATCACCGCACGCGGCTCCGCCAGCGTGCTTTCAACGCGCATCGTGTAGTCGTATCCATCGGTCGTGATATCCGCGTCGATCTTTTCGGGGGCGAGGCACCCGGTCAGGAAGAGCGTCGCGCTCATGATAAACGGCAGTCGGATGGCAGCTCGCGTTAGCTTCACAATATGCTCCTGAATGCAGGCGGAGCCGCTGTCGGTCAGCGGCCCCAGGTCGAGTTGAACGCGCCGGGGAAAATTATGTCCTGCTCAACGAAGACGTTGAACTGGTAGCCCGGACGGATTTCCAGGGTCGGCTGGACGTCGAGATTGCGCGAAATGGTTTGATCGGCCACGCGACCGAAGGTTTCGGCAAAATTGCGACGCGCGGCATCAGAGGCTGTATCCTGCGTGGCAAGCGTCGAGCTTTGGGGGATCGCCATGTCGATGCCCGTGCCGATCAGAGCAATGAGCGCGGCTGAGCCGAATATCTGGAAATAGTGGTTGTCTACGCGATCACGGAAGCCGCTATAGCCCTGTGCGTCCATACCGGGCATGCCCCCAATCTGGAGCGTGGAGCCGTTCGGGAACACGAGATCAGTCCAGATTACGAGAACCCGGCTCTGGCCGAACGACACATTGGAGTCGTAGCGGCCAACCAGGCGCGTTCCCTGCGGGATCAGCAGCTGATGCCCCGTCGCGCTGTCATACACATTCTGACGCACCTTAGCCGTGATCCGTCCGGGCAGGTCCGAATTGATGCCTGTGATGAGCGTTGCCGGGATCACCGATCCGCGCTTGAGCTCATAGGGTGAAAGCTGCGGAACCACCTGATTGGGCAAATAGCCCAAATCATTGATCTCCTGATTGAAGAAGCGATCCTTCCCGGCCTGATTGTTGGGGTCGGGGCGCACGCCCTGCCCGGCAAGCCCGGCCTGCATTGCGGCCGCGTAAAGGTCCTGTACGCCCGGCACACCACCTGCCCCGCTTGTGCTATTCGAGCCGCCTGTACCCTGGTTTGCCTGTGCGGCTCCGATGTTGCCCAGGTTGATTGACATGGGGCTGTTGGCGGCTGTCGGGCCGGCCTGCAACGACGCCATTTGCTGGCGATGCTGTTCGCGCAAGCGCGATTCCTCGAACTCGCGTTGCAGCCGCGCGCGCCATTCCGCTTCGGACTCGGACGGTCGCTGCTGCGTCTGAATCTGCTGCACCTGCGGCTGATTTGCGCGCGCGGGCTGCGGCTGGAACGGATTGGTGATGACGGGCTGGCCATCGGTATCAAGCGGCGGCGTTTGGACGGCCGGTTGGGCCGGTGCGCGTGGTTCGTCGATGATGCCTGGTTGAATCCCGCGGGTCAGCTCGTCGGCAAAGTCAGAGGCCGGTTGTCCGCGCGAATTGTCCGGCCCGGCTTCGCGGAAGGTGAGACCACGTTGCGACAGGCCCCAAAAGACGACGCCAAGGAACACGACCACCAGTACGATAAAGGCGATGATGGGAAGGCGATTAAGGCGGCGGATTTTCGGCTGATCCTCACCGCCGCCATCGAGATCGATCGAGCTCACGCAAAGGCCTCCCTTATGAAACCGTGCGGCGCAGGACCGACAAAGGGCTTGACGGTGCGGCGCCTGTTTCGGTCATCGTATAGGTTCGCGCCAGTTCGACTGAAGGCGTCGAAATCCGCGTGAGGACCTGGCCGTCGAACGCGCTGACGGTGTAGGCGAGCGGGATCGCACCTTCGCCTGTCGCGGACGGATCGACTGCATAGCCCCAACCGCGTAATTGCTCTTCGAGAGCAGCCGACAAGGCCGAATCATCGGTCTTGAGCGCGATCGTTCCTGTTCCGGGCCCGACATGCTCGGCGAGTTGGGCTACCATGTCGCCGGCGACCGCATTGGCTGCATAGAGATTGAGATTGGCAGCATCGGTGCTCGATGCGGCGGTGAAATATCCGCTGCCGGTCGTCGCGCAACCTACAAGTGAGAACGCCATGAGCGCCACGGAAAGGGCGCGGGCAGCCTTCGAGATTGCAGCCATTGCTAACCCCTCCTCTGGATTGTGACGCGTTGTTGTTGATTGCCTACGCCGCTGACGAGAACTGCCCGGTCGATCAGGTAATCGACGATCATCATGTTGCCGTTGAGCCGGTAGTTGACGATCTGCTGCTGACCGCCCGATTGAATGAAGAGGATAGGAGCATCGCCGCTTCCCAAATGGCCGGGAAATTGGATGTAGGTCTTCATGCCGTCCGTATAGATACGGGTCGGCTTCCAGCGCGCGTTTCCGCTCATCGAGAAATTGAAGTTCAAATTCTCGGCCGGAACCCCGGCGCCGGGGATGATGCTTGCCTCGATCCGCTGGTTCACGGCGGCGATCTGCTGGCGAATGTCTTCGGGGTAGGTGAACGCTACACGCGCCATATACCCGCTCGAACGGGACTCGAGATTGATGTGATAGGTGCGTCGCGAGGTGGTGACGACCATACTCGTCTTGAGCCCGGCTTCGGCGGGCTTGACGATCAGGTGAATGCGCGGGCCTTCGGGCGATCCGGACGAGGCTGGTTCGACCTGCCAACGCACCGTATCGCCCACGAGAACATCGCGCACCGCTTCACCGGCCTGCAGGGCAATCTCGCAAAGCTGGAGCGGCGCGCAGATCACGGTGGGCTGAGTCTCGCCATAGAGATAGATCACGGTGCCGTCGGCGCCGCGCGTCATGACCGCTGCCTGATTTTGCCATTGGCTCGACAAGGCCGTGCCCCGTTGGGCGTTCTGATCGGCCGCCGTTGCGGTCGAGAGGGCGAGGCTTGCCGCTATTAAGGCAATGGCACCTACGCCCGCGCGTATTTTGATAGTGTTGAACATTACTCTCTCCGCGAGCGTGGTAACTAAAGCTGGGCCGTCCAGTCGAAATCGGCCAAATACAGGCCGATCGGATTGAGGCGAATGATGGTTTCGTCCTGGGGCGGCGACAGGGTTACGGTGGCGATGCCGCGCCATCGACGCGTGCGCAATTCGCGCCCTGCCCTGTCGCGCTCGATTTCGGTCCAATCGATCTGGTAGGACTGGTTGGACAACGCCACGACGTTGTTGATCTCCACCGACACGGTTTTCTCCCGCGCGGCGTCGAACGGCGAATTGTTTCGGAACCAGGCGTTGACCTTTTCGGTCGATGGATCCTGCCGGCGCAGCATCGCATAAGTGCGATTGATATAGCCGGTCTGGACGACCGTATCGGGCGTGATCGAGCGAAAGTTCGTGACCCACTGGCCGAGCATGGCGCGGACAACGCGGTCATCGGCATATTCAATCTGTGCCGGAAAGCCCCCCGCGGCCGAATTGCCGAGCTGGTCGACCTCGACGATATATGGGACGAGCTTGACTTGCGTGGACTGGTAGAGCCCATAGCCGAAGCCGATCACCGCCATCGTCATTGAGACGAGGCCGACAGTGCGCCAGGCCATTGCCGAGCGGACATAGGAGCCATAGCGCTCGTTCCATTCGGCGCGCGCGGCGATATAGGGATTGTCGGGAATGTTTTTAGCCATGCGCTATGCCTTGCATCCTTAGTCGAGCCGTCATTCGTCCGTGCCCATAGTTTTCTTGGTGTAGTTTCCGCCCGACCGTTGGTCGCGGAGCTTTTGGTTGGCGAGTCCGAGGGTCGAACCCATCTTTGCGCCGGGGATGCCCATCAGCTTGTCGGTGGCTGCGCTACCAACTGAGCCGCCCATTGCCCGCATCGCTGCGGCTGCTTGTCCGCCAGCTCCGGCTCCAGACGCCTTGGCGGCACTTGCCGCCGCCATGCCACCTTTGACCACGCCCCCGGCACCCAGAGCAGCGCCTGCTCCTGCTGCTGCAAACGAAGCGACCTGAGCACCGGCGCGGAATGTCTCCATGCCGCTGGAGGTCGAGACGCCTTGCACCATGCCCTGGATGATCGTCGGAACATGCAGGGCCACCATGAAGATAACGACCGAAATCCCGCCGATCGTTAAGGCGGTGATGATCTGTTCTTCGCCGGTGAAATTGGCTTCGTCAGCCAGCCCGATCAGGATGTCCGATCCGATCTTTGCGATCATCACGAGGCCCATCAGCTTCATGCCGACCGAAAAGGCATAGATGAGATAGCGGATGGCGAAATCCTTGGTGTAGGACGACCCGCCGAGGCCGAGCATAATCATGCCGGCGAGCAGGCCGACATACATCTCGACCAGCACAGAAACGAAGAGAGCCGCGACTAGGGAAAAGCAGATGACTACAATTGCCATTGCGATCATCGAGGCGAGGCCGAGAAGGTTGTCTTCCCAAAGCCCGAATTTGGCATTTTCGCTAAGCTTTGCCGCAACGCTAATGCCGGCGTTGAAGGTGTCGGCAGGCGATGCCTTCCCACCTTCCGCGCCGAGCTGGAAGAGCGAGTCGACAATCGCCCAGGCGAAGTCCGGCCCCGCCTGAAGCACAAAGAGGAAGAAGCCGATGAACATGATGCGTCGCACCAGCTCGCCGAACCATGTATCGAGCGAGGGCGACTGAATAGCCAGCCACACCGCCGCAATGGCGATCTCGATGCCCGCGAGGATCCAAAACAGCGATGTCGCCGCATTGATAACCGTTTGTTCCCAATTGCCGGTCGCGGAGACGATTTGATCCTCGAGACGATCGAGAATCGATCCGTCCTGTGCAATGGCAATGTCCGGCAGTACTAGCGCAGCGGCGAGAACAAGGCTGAATGGCAGGTAGCGGCACATCGCAGTCTCCTATTGTCCGGGGCGCCGGATTTCCATTTCCCGCCCGCCACTGGTCGGGTAGTTCTCCGGATCGGCGCTCAAGGCCTCCTGTGCCCGTTCGATCGCCTCCTGACGGGCAGCAGCTTCCTGTTCGGCGAGCTCGACCTGTCTTGCCAGCAGGGCTTTCATTTCCGGATCGGAAGAAGGGAGGAATACGTAGGATATGGCGCCGCCCGCGAGAGCCGAAACGAGGGCAATGACGATCACAAAGGGGAGTTTTACGGTCGCGTTCATCGCCTTATATCCATTTCCCGTCCGCCAGAGGTCAATGGAATCGTGGCGTTGAAGAAGTTTTCCCTACGGGCTTGCGCCAGATCACGATCAGCTTGTTCGGACTGGTACCAGGTGCCCATCATGGTTGTTTGCTGAGCGAGAAGGCCGCGTAGTTTTTGCATCTGCTCGACTTGCTGGCTGGCAATCGAATGACCGACCTGCAAAGCCTGCATCTGACCAACTGCCGTCTCGGATTGGCGCTGCAACTGCGCCATCGTCTGCGCTTCGGTCTGGAACTGTTCGGCGGTCAGTCCTGCCCCGGCCAGCGTGCCAGCGATCGTGTCGCGATTGGTGTCCGACCAGCTCTGATATTGGGAAGAAAAGTCCTGGCCATCACCGAGTCCGCGCATGAACTCGTCAAAGCTCGGGAAGCGCTGCTTGAGCACGTCATCGAGACCGGACATTGAGAAGGCAATACCCTCGCCTTGCGCGACAAGCTGCTGGAGACGGTTGAGGTCGTTGACCGCATCGCCCCAAATGTTCTGTGGCAGCTTCTCAAGGTTCTGCAGCATCGTCCGGTACTGGTCGATCTGGTTCTGAATCTGCGTGATCTGGTTGGCGATCTGCTGGGCGTTCTGGCCGACCTGCTCGACATTGAGACCGGTCTGCTCAAGAAGCTGGACATTGTTGAGCAACTGCGTCCATTCGGTTGCACCGCCAGCCGCGGCCCCGGCATGGGCAGGGCCTACGAGGCCGACGGCAAGTCCGACACTAAATGCAGTGCTACGAAGCAAGGCGTTGAGCCGCATCTTCGATTCCTCTCTGTTTGAGCCAATGGATGGTCCATTCGTCGCCGTAGGCCTGGCGCAGATCGTTGATCCGCTTGATGTCGTCCTTGCCGGACGCGCCCACGAAAGACAGGGTGATCGGCCCGA
Organism: Pelagibacterium lentulum; assembly: GCF_003992625.1. GTDB lineage: Bacteria > Pseudomonadota > Alphaproteobacteria > Rhizobiales > Devosiaceae > Pelagibacterium > Pelagibacterium lentulum. Next base: position 22,675 of record NZ_RZMW01000017.1, read on the forward strand.
GGGCCATGTCGAACAGCCGCCGCCCATCGGGCGAGGCAACGTAATATTCGTGCTTTGGCGTCGCGCTTGCGACGATCTCGATTTGGCGCTCGTTGAACCCTATCCGCTCGTAGAACTCGCGCGTGCCCGTTTCACGCGCCGCCCCGTTGGGTAGGCAAATCTTGGTCGGGCAGCTTTCCTTGAGGACGTCGATGATGCCCGAGCCCGTGGCGTCGGAAATCGACTGCGTGGCGAGGATCACCGCGCAATTGGCCTTGCGCAGCACCTTGAGCCATTCGCGGATCTTTTCGCGGAAAGCCGGATGCCCGAGCATCAGCCAGGCCTCATCGAGAATGATAAGGCTGGGCTCCCCCGTCAGCCGTTTTTCGATGCGCCGGAACAGATAGAGCAGGACCGGCACAAGGTTGCGGTCGCCCATGTTCATCAGCTCCTCGATCTCGAAGGTCTGAAAGCTCGAGAGTTTCAGCGCATCCCGTTCGGCATCGAGCAGGTTCCCCATCGGCCCTTCGACGGTGTAGTGCTGCAGGGCATCCTTGATGTCGCGCTTCTGGACGCCCGAGACGAAATCGGACAGCGAGCGATGCTCGGAATTGGCCATCAACTCGATCTGGTGGCTGATGGCGTTGCGGTGATCGGGATCGACCTTGACGCCTTGCATTACGATCAGGGTTTCGATCCACTCTGCCGCCCAGGCCTTGTCGCTATCCGTTTCGAGCTCGGATAGCGGAGCGAAGGCCAGCACATCATCTGAGCCGACATCATAGTGATCGCCGCCGACCGCGAGGGTGAGCGGGTACATCGAACGGCCCTTGTCAAAGGCAAAGACCTGAGCGTCTTGGTAGCGACGGAATTGTGCCGCGATCAGCGCCAGCAAGGTCGATTTGCCCGAGCCGGTCGGCCCAAAGATCAGCGTATGGCCCACATCGTCAACATGGAGGTTGAGCCGGAACGGCGTCGATCCGGAAGCCACCTGCATGAGCGGTGGAGAGCCCTCCGAATAGAACGGGCACGGGCACTCCGCCTCCCCCGACCACACTGAATTGAGCGGCACAAGGTCAGCCAGGTTGCGCGTATGGATCAGCGGTTCGCGGATATTGGCGTACCAATTTCCCGGCAGACTCCCAAGAAATGCTTCGGTCACGTTGAGGCTTTCGATCCGGGCCGAAAACCCTTCGGCCTGGATCAGCCGGCGCACGGCCTCGCACTTCTCGCGCAGCCGCGCCTCATCGGTCTCGAAGATCACGATAACCGGCGTATAATAGCCATATGCGACGAGCTGGGAATTGGCGGCGGCAATGGCATCCTCGCTTTCCGCCACCATCAGCGCGGCATCTTGATCGATGGCGCCCGAATTGGTCTGGAAAAGCTGATCCATGAAGGGCCGGACCTTCTGAATCCACTTCTTGCGCGTGCGTTCGAGCCGTTGCCGTGCCTCGATGGGATCGAGGAACATGAAGCGGCTTGACCAGCGATAGGTCAGCGGCATCAAATCGAGGCTGTTGAGGATCCCGGGCCAGCTTTCGGCCGGGAACCCGTCGATCGCCACCACGCCGACATATCGGTTGTCGACCATCGGCGCGAGACCGTGATGGAACTCGGCCGTCGCGATGTAATCGAGATACATCGGAATGTCGGGGAGCCGGACGGGATGGTTCTCCCCGACGATGCAGAAGCGGGCGAACTGGAGGAGATCGTCATACTTGGCGATCCGTGCCCCGCCGCGTTCCTCGACCTCATGGGTGACCATGCGCCGGATCGAGACGACATTGGCCATATACTGCTCGAACTCGCGGATCGTGGCCTTGAACTTGCCAAGGATGCGGTCGGCATAGGTCTCGCGGCGGGAGTCGGCATCCGAATAGACGTATTTGACCAGCCCCGACTTGCGCTGTTCGGGTTCGCGATAGGTCAGGATGATTGCGTGCTGGCTTTCATAATGGCCGTCGGCGCGCTCGAAACGCTTGCGGCGCTCGTCATCGATCAGCCGCGAAACAGGGTCCGGGAAGTGGCATTGTGCGGGCGTCGGATATTTCGTCGTCGGCACGCGCACCGCTTCGACCTGTATCATCCAGCCCGTCCCGAGGCGGGCAAGGATGGTGTTGATCTGGCGGGAAACCTCGTTGCGCTCGAAATCGGTCGAGCTTTCACTGTCCGGTCCCGCGAAATACCAACCAGCCATCAGGCTCCCATCTTTGAGGAGCATGATGCCGTTCTCGACCAGGGCCGCGTAGGGCAACAGATCGGAGAATGACGGCCCCGCGCGCCGAAATTTCTTGAGCGCAACCATGTTTAGTATTTCCGCCAGGGGGTGGATGTCGGCCGGTAGGAGGGCCGGTACTTGATGTGACGCACGTAGATGTGCCGCATCAGCGGATCGGCCTTGGCCATCATGCGAAGGATGCCCACGAACACGATCCAGAACACCGCCCCGAGGACGGCCGAGAGCGGCGTGAGCACGACAAAGACCAGGATCACGGCCATGAGGCCTGTGAACAGGACAAGCTCACGGTCCGCCCCGAAAATCAGGGCCGGTCGTGACAGTGCGCGGTGAATCCGCACCCTGTCGAGGTTGTCGCCAACCTCAGCCATCAATCGGTCCTACAGCCTCAATGCTGGCCTCAAGGGGTACGCCGATTGAGGCGCCGCCAGCACCGAAGAGACCCACGATTTGAGTTGCACCCAGCAAAATGCCGCCGACCAGCACGACATACATGAGCCGTCGCGCGAAATCGTTGAGTTCACCGCCAAAGATCAACATGCCGCCGGCGACCGCGACCGCGGCGAGCGCTATGAAGCCGGCCACCGGGCCGGTGATCGATTGCTGGATTTGCTGCAAGGGGCCTTCCCAGGGCAGGCCCCCTCCCCCGCCGCCAGCCAGAGCGGGTTCGATCATGATGAGAGACACTGTGGCGAGGCCGAGCGCGAGCGAAGCGAGTTTACGCGACATGTAGCTTTCCCTGAGAACTGTCGGTTGCAGATTTGCCGATTGGCGTGACCTGATAGGCACCGTTGCGGAACCCATCGACTTTGATGATTTCCCGAACCACGCGGCCTTGCGGCACGCGTTCGATGGACACGATCAGATCGACCGCCTCCCCGATAACTTCGGGCATCGGGTGTGTCGCCACTTCCGCAACAAGCTGTTCGAGGCGCGTGAGCGCCGCGAAGGCCGAATTGGAGTGAACCGTCGTCACACCGCCCGGATGGCCGGTGTTCCACGCCTTGAGGAGCGTCAGGGCCGCGCCATCGCGAACCTCGCCCACGATGATGCGATCCGGGCGGATCCGCATCGTCGATTTAAGCAAACGGGCCATATCGACCGTATCGGTCGTATGAAGTGAGACGTGGTTTTCGGCCGAGCACTGGATTTCGGCAGTGTCTTCGAGGATCACTAGGCGGTGATCCGGCGTCACTTCGACCAACTCAGCCAGGATCGCATTGGTGAGTGTGGTCTTGCCGGTTCCCGTACCGCCCGAAACCACGATGTTGAGGCGATTGGCGATTGCCTCGCGAATGACCTGCACCTGATGCTCGCCCATTATGCCATCGGAAACATACTGGTCGAGCCGGATCAGCATCGAGGCGCGCTTGCGGATGGTAAAAACCGGCCCCGAGACGGCCGGGGGAAGAATTCCTTCGAACCGGTGCCCGCCGATTGGCAGTTCGCCGGAGATAATGGGCCGATCGGGGGCGACTTCGGATTTGAGGGCGTGGGCTACCTTGCCGATGACGATTTCGGCATCGGAGGGTAACATTGTGCCGGAACGCACGATCCCCTGCCCTACGCGCTCGATGAACAGATTGCCGTTTGGATTCAGCATTATCTCGACAACGGCAGGATCTTCGAGTGCAGCGCAGATCACACCTCCCAGTGCCTCCCGAAGGCTCGCCCGCAGTCGGCGCGTTGACTCGTTTTTCATGCGAGCCCCAATCAGGCGGCCCGTGCCACGATATCCGCCAGACGTGTCGCGTCTTGAGGATAGATGCTGTCGGCCAATTCCTTGCTGATCGGAACTGTGCCGGCGATCGCGCGTGTCGCGCCTACCAGTTGTGGTTGGCCAAGGCGGGCAAAGGGCACATCCATGCGACGCAACAGGCGTTCGATACGAATGTCGGTTACAGTAGCGATGGTCGCATAACCATTGACGACGGCCCAGTCGATCATTCCAGCAATAAGCAATGCGGTCGCGCGATTGAGGCCTGTAAATCCGGCTGCCGCGCAGGCCGCAGTATCGACGCAAAAACGGCTACTCTCGACCGCCGGTCCCGGAACGGCGTCGAGTTTACTGTCCACAAGAAACGAAAAATTCGAACCGATCATGGTTCGACCCGACATCGGCAGCATGCGTGAACATCCAAGCGCCCTGCCCTCATCCGAGATTACTGCGATATAGGTTGGGTTAAGCGTGTCGAACTCATCGGTTTCCAGCCCGTCCTGCACACGAACGTTCCACCCCAACCGATCCTTGAAGACCCGTGCTCTCAAAGCATGGATGTCATTTAGCGTCGACGATGCCGGCTCTGTACCCCCTCGTACTTCAATGAGTTTCACAATGTCCCCCCGTTTTCTTTGCATCACGGCTGCGTCGGTACGGGAAACCTTCGCTTTTGCGAACTTCGGGAATCCGAAGTAAACACCGGGGGAACAATCAGGAATAGGTCGTGAAGGGACCAAACCGTAGCCGCAAGGAGCCCATGGCGAAAATGAACCGGCGGACGAAAAAGAAGGTCAAACCGCTGTTTGACGAACTGCGGGACTGGCTGTCTGTCGCCAACAGCGATCATGACATCAAGACGACCCTGGAGCGCTTTGCGGCACGATACGGGTTCAGTTGGTTCACCTATCTTGCTGTGAACGATGCCAATGTTCGTGGCCTGTCTAACTATTCTTTGGATTGGCAGGAGCGATATTTGGCCGACCATCTGGTTGTCATCGACCCGATTCTCGCCGTTGCCCGATCGGCTAAGCGACCATTCGCCTGGTCTGCGGGATCGGTTGCACCCGGTTGGACACGCCGGCAAATACAGTTCATGCGCGATGCGGCGGCTGTTGGGATAAGATCCGGAGTGTCGATCCCTATCCATGACGGCTACGGCATAAGGGCTGTCGCGACCTTCTCGGGGTCGGAAACCGAAGTTGATCGCGAGATTGTTGCTGACGAATTCGACCTGCTTGCGATTGGAGCCTACCTACATGCTTTTCTGGCCCGCAGGGATGATATTGCGCTTCACGCTGCCAAATGCCCGCTGACCCACTCGCAACTCGAATGCCTGTCGTGGCTCGTCCAAGGGAAAAATAACACAGATGTCGCCTTGATCCGGGGGATTTCCACGCGTGCGGTCGAATACCAACTCCAGGCGATTCGTCACAAGCTTGGCGCTTCGACCACGGTTCAGGCGGCTGCAATTGCACTCGACCGACGCTGGGTAAGCCTGTGATCTATGCTCTGGGCACGTACCCAAGCGTTATAACGGCCATGTTCAATGCTTTACGCTCGGCCGTGCAGGCCGACTGGGCCTGACGATAGCGATTGTACGCCTCTGTTTGCTCGATGTTGGTCGCGGTACCAGCAGCACGCTTTAGCGCCCGGAATGCGCGGTCGGCGGCATTGGTAGCCTGTCGATATCTGCGCAGCGCGGCCTTAGCGTCCAGCTCAAGGGCGGTTCGACATTTTCGTCCACCAACTTCGTAGGAATCCAATCTCGTCTCGTTGTTCACGACCATCCCGTCTATCGGCTTTGAGTGGTTCGCCCCCACTCGCTCTCCTGGTGATCGGGGAGATAGTAAACCGCACAAACACGGTCCCTGTGGCCTTTAGCTCGGAGAACCTGTTGTATACGCCACAGGCTCCCCGACCATGGGTCCGGGAGTTGGATGCTCTCGCGCATCCGGCTAGTTTGTGCGGGGTTACTACGCCCCAGGACAGTGCGTGCTGCCCCAGCGATCTGATACCATCAACATCGAGCATTCGCTAGGTGCGACAGGTGGGATCGATTCGGCTTTGGTGAACCGAAAAGGCGACAGGAGAAGATGCTGTGATAGCTTCAATCCTTCGGGTTGCCGAAGCAGTGACCGTGCTTAGCTGGGGTCTGACTATTGGGAGAGAATGTCTGTAAGTTCTTGGGACAACATAAAATTGGGCGCGTGTCTGTACGCGAAAACGCTGAGCACACTCTAGGCCTTTAACTCGCCGTTAACCTTAAATCACTTGCCAGAGAATGGGAATCGCTCATACTGGCGCCAGATTAGCCTATTGGTCCAATATGGCGCTATTTTCTTATTCGGGGGACAAAGCGGAGATGGCATTTCTCCCAAGTTTTGAGTTTGACGACAAGATCCTCGCCCAAGGGGCCGAGATCTCGCGCAAGCTCGACCAACTGAGGGTCGAGAAGTTTCCGACCGAAGGGCAGAAGACGCTTCGGCGGTTCTCGATGGCCGAGGTCGCCCATTATCTTGGGATCAGTCCAAACAATCTGAAACGCCTCCATCTCGAAAAGAAAGGCCCCGAGCCGTTCGTCGTTGCCGGCGGACGGCGCTTTTACTCCGCCGAGCAAATGACTGAGCTGCGTGACTATCTCGATAAGCACGGGCGGTCAGATTCCAAGAAATATGTACCCTACCGCAAACCCGGGGAAAAGCTCCAGGTCATTGCGGTCGTCAATTTCAAGGGCGGGTCGGGAAAGACTACCACCACGGCACATTTGGCGCAGCACCTCGCGCTTACGGGTCACAGGGTCCTAACAGTGGATCTCGATCCGCAGGCTTCACTATCGGCCCTTCACGGCTTCCAGCCCGAACTTGACAAGAACCCTTCGCTCTACAATTCGATACGGTATGAAGATGCCGCGCCCGTCGAAGACGTTATTCGCAAAACGAATTTTCCGTTGCTCGACATCATCCCTGCGAACCTTGAACTGCAGGAATATGAGTACGAGACGCCGCTTGCGATGCAGTCTCCGTCCCAAGAAGGAAAGCGGTTCTTCACGAGGATCGCCAAGGCGTTGGATTCGGTCAGTGACCGCTATGACGTCGTGGTCATCGATTGCCCTCCGCAGCTTGGATACCTGACGCTCTCGGCTCTCTCGGCCTCCACTTCGGTTCTGATTACAGTCCATCCGCAGATGCTGGACCTGATGTCCATGAGTCAGTTTCTGCTGATGCTGGGCAACATCATGCAGTCGATCAAGAAGGCTGGCGCGCAGGTCCAGCTCGATTGGCTGCGCTATCTCATCACGCGATACGAACCCACGGACATTCCCCAGGCACAGATGGTTGGCTTCATGCAGTCGATGCTTGCCGAGGAAATCCTGAAGAACCCTATGCTCAAATCCACGGCGATTTCTGACGCCGGCCTCACCAAGCAGACGCTCTATGAGGTCGAGCGGTCGAACTTCAATCGGGATACTTATGATCGGGCGATCGACAGCATGGATGCTGTGAATTTCGAGATTCAGGGACTGATTCACCAAGCATGGGGGCGGTTGTGATGTTGACTGCCGTCAAAACCGCCAAAAAAGTACGCGGTTTCAAGAGCATAAGTCGGATAAGGGAGTGCTAGTCAAATGGCGCGGAAAAATCCCTTTGCGAACATTATGGACAGCGGTGACGCTCCCGGCGAGCGCCCGGTCGCGCGAGACTACACCTTCAAAGGTGCATCACGCTCGCTCATAAGCTCGATAGACGAAATGGCGGCTCAGGCAGGCAAGCTGCTCGAGGGCGAGACGATAATCGAGGTTGACCCAGACCTGGTGGACCAATCCTTCGCCAACGATCGGCTCAACGTGGGTCAGGAAGACTACGAGGCCGACTACGCCCAGGTGCTGGAGTCGATCCGGAATTCCGGTCAGAACTCCCCGGCCCTCCTTCGTCCCCATCCCGAGCGCTCCGGCCGCTACATGCTGGTCTTCGGACGCCTGCGCTGGCGCGCCGCGAAGGAGCTTGGTCTCAAGCTCCGCGCTGTCATCAAGGATATCACCGAGCGCGACCATGTGATCGTCCAGGGACAGGAGAACAACGCTCGAGCGAACACGTCCTTCATCGAGAAAGCGCTGTTTGCTGCCGACATCGTTCAACGAAAATTCGACGAGGACAACGCAACCGCCCTCGCCGCGATCGGTGTTGATCGGCCGACACTTTCGAAAATGCTCTCTGTCGCGTCGATACCCCGGGACGTGCTCGAAGCGATCGGCCGCGCCAAGGCCGTCGGTCGTGATCGCTGGTACGAGCTCAAACTCCTCCTCGACAAGCCCGGCAATGTAGATACAGCCTTGGCTCTGACGTCGAATTCCGATTTTCATGGGATGCCAAGCGAAGCGCGTTTCGATGCGATCGTCGCGAAGCTGAAAGCGTCAAAGCCACGGCGCCGTGCCGCGTCGGCACCATCCAAACGCACCTGGGCGCCGTCTGATGGGCGTGTTGCCGCGGAGATGGTGGCCAGTGGCAGGAAATTCACCATCGCCCTCAAGGCGAAGGGGGCCGACGCAACTGCGTTCGGTGACTACCTCTCGGAAAACCTCAGCGAATTGTATGAGGCTTTCCGTCAGGAAAAACGAGCAACCACAAACGGAGATTGAGCGCAAAAGAAAAAGGCCCCCGAAACGGCATTTCGGAAGACCTTCTCTTTTAGTTTGGCGACTGAGAGAATCTCACTTCCGCGAATCATAGTCAAGACCGTTCAGGTCGGTTTGAGCGTCGATTCGGCGAGCAGGTTTCTTTTGCCTAGCGATAGGTGAAGAAAAATGCAGACGCATACTCCAACGACGCCCTTTGGGCGGCGAGCGATGTCGCTTGGCATGATGGCAAGCCAGGCCGTTGCGAAGGCAGTCCCGGAAGGGGCGCAGGTCCAGAAATGGAAGGTATTCTATACGATCCGGGAGGCGCGCGACCTCATCGGGGCAACAGACCGCTCGCTGGCCATACTCAACGCTTTGCTTTCGTTCCATCCGGAAATGGAGCTCTCGGGCGACGGTGAGCTGATTGTCTGGCCGTCGAACGAACAGCTCATGGCTCGTGCCAACGGGATGCCGGCGACGACGCTGCGCCGCCATCTGGCCGTCCTGGTTGGCTGCGGGTTGATTATCCGCCGGGATAGTCCAAACGGAAAGCGCTTCGCCCGCAAGGGAAGGGGAGGGCAGGTGGAACAGGCCTACGGGTTCGATCTCTCTCCGATCGTCGCCCGAGCGGAGGAGTTCGAGGAACTGGCAGACGCTGTCCGGGCCGAAAAGAACGCCTTTCGGCTTGCCAAGGAACGTCTCACGCTCCTGCGTCGTGACGTCGTCAAGCTCATCGAGACGGGCATTGAGGAGAACGTTCCGGGCAATTGGGGCAGGGTGCAGCAGTCCTACCAGGTTATTGTCGGACGCTTGCCGCGCTCTGCCCCGCGGCAACTCATCGAGGACATCTGTTGCGATCTCCACGGCCTCTACACGGAAATCCTCGAGGTATTGGAATCGTTCGCAAAAACACAGAATCTGGACGCCAATGAGTCCCATTCTGGTCGTCACATACAGAATTCAAACCCAGACTCAATATTTGAATCTGAAGATGGCTCTCGAAAAAAGAATGAAGCGGGCGGCAGCGTCGCGGAAACCGACAACGTACGGAGCTTGCCGAAGCGGGAGTTGCCTTTGGGCATTGTGCTGGACGCCTGCCCGAACATGCGAGAACTGGCGCAAGGTGGCGAAATACGACACTGGCGCGACTTGCTGGCCACCGCGGAATTGGCGCGGCCGATGCTGGCGATCAGTCCCAGCGCGTGGCGAGACGCCTGCGAGGTCATGGGCGAACAGCATGCTGCCATCACAATTGCTGCGATCTATCAGCGATCAGACCAGATTAACAGCGCAGGCGGCTATCTACGCAGCCTGACCGAGAAGGCAAGGGACGGTAAATTCTCGACCTGGCCGATGATCATGGCGCTGCTCAACGCAGGCCTCAAGGCGCAGAAAACGCCTGAAACCAGCGCCGGGCCATCGAAGGAGCCAGATGACGATCGTCCAGGACTTCAGGTTTCGGATTCGCTGCTGAAATCCCTGCAGAAGCCGAGACGATGATGTGCGGCTCACCCACCGGCCGGATCAGCGGCACTTTCCGGGGCCTCGGCAATCAGTCCCGACCGACGGGCGCGGTCGATGAGGTTCTTGACCGAGGAGGGCGACCATTTCGTGCCGCCGCGCGGCGTGCGCTCATGAAGGCGTTCGAGTTGGACAGCCATCTCGCGAAGCGTGAGATCCGGGTTCGAGGAATGAATACCGGCAACAAGCGTCATCAGCCGGTCCTCGGGAAGCCGCGGCGGAGATTTTCGCAGCAGAGCAGGGCCAGCCAGGCGCTCGGCAACCAGCCATTTCACGGCGCGTCGAAGCCGCTCCGGCGTCCAGTCGAGACCCCGCTGTTTCAGGACCCGGGCGATATCGTCCCATGTGTGATCTGGGCGCATACGCCGAACCGTCGGAAGCCACTGGTTGGCGTTCGCCTGGATACGAGCTCCATAGGCGGCTTTCTGCGCCGCCGTCATCCTGGCCAGCACGTCGGGCCGGCGTTCACGGATGCCGGGATTGCCCGGAAGCCGTCCTTTTGCCTTTGCCGCACGGATACCGGCCTTGGTGCGTTCCGAGATCAGCGCGCGTTCGAGCTGGGCGACGGCACCGAGGACCTGCAGCGAAAACATGCCTTGCGGCGTCGAGGTGTCGATTGGGTCGGTGAGGGAGCGGAAATGCGCTCCTTTTGTCGTCAGGTCCTCGATCACCTCGAGCAGATGGCTGACAGAACGCGCCAGGCGGTCCAGCCGCACGACGACGAGCGTTTCGCCGGCGCCGATCTCGCGTACCAGTTTGGCGAGGGCAGGGCGGGCACGTGATGCACCCGAACCGTGCTCCTGGACGATGGTATCGCAGCCGGCCGAGCGCAGCTCCATCTCCTGGGCTTCGGTCGCCTGGTCGTCTGTGGAGACGCGCGCGTAGCCGATCAGGCGGCCCTGTGGTCGACGGGAAGAGCGTTTCTGCGCGTCAGCGTACATTTGCAGCGCCTGAGAGACTGTTGAGGGGCGGATTTCCAAACCCAGAGGATAAGGATAAACGATCGGATGTGCACGCCTCTGGAGGCAAGCATCACGCCAAGAACTCGAAAAGGGTTGCAACTCACTCAAGAGCGTCATATCTTCTGCACAGGAATTGTGTGAATCGATATGGCAAGGTGACCAAGATGACCACGGCCGCAAAAGTTTCAGTGCGTGACGAATCGTTGGTGCTGTCATACATGGATCGGACTGGAAGGATCGCGATCAATCAGCTCGCAGACGGGTTTGGGATGTCCAAGACCCAGCTTGCCGAGACGGCAGGGTTGGCTCGAGAGACGCTTTATCGTGCGCAACGCAGCCGTGCTCCCAAGACACAGGGGCGCCTTCGTGAAATGCTGGAGATCATCAGCCGCGTGACGGAGTGGGCCGGCGGCAAGGAACAGGCTATGGCCTGGTATCGTGCCCAGCCCTTGCCGGCATTCGGCGGCCGGACTGCCGAGGCCCTCGTCAAGGAAGGCAAGGCTGCGGCAGTTCGGGATTATCTCGATCACATGGCTCTTGGCGGATTTGCGTGAGGTTCGTAGGGACCTGCTACCGAGCGCATGATCCGCGTTGGGCCTTCAAGCCGATGTCGGGGGATGGCGCAGCGATTAGAGGTGCGCGCTTCAACCCGAAGGGTGTGCCGGCCCTCTATCTCGGCTTGAGCATCATGACGGCCGTCAAGGAAGCCAATCAGGGCTTTGCGCATCGAATAGATCCGTGCGTGCTTTGCTCCTACGAAATCGACTGTGAGGATGTCGCCGACCTGACGACGGAGAAAGGTAGGGGCAAGCATTCGGTAGATCTTGACGAGATGGCCTGTGCATGGGCGACAGCCCTTGCCAACGGTGACCGTCCGGCGTCGTGGTCCGTATATGATCGGCTACAAACCCGAGGTGTTGCCGGCATTCTCGTGCCGAGCTTTGCGCCAGGTACTGCAGCGGATGATTTAAATCTGGTGCTTTGGGATTGGGGTCCGGACCTGCCGCACAAGGTGAGGGTCTATGATCCGAGCGGCCGGCTACCGAAAGATCAGTTGTCCTGGCGCTGAGGTGTGGTGAAGTCCCGGGGGAGGGGACCTTTTGCCAACCTACAATCCGCTGGCCTTGGTGAGGTTGACCCGGAAGCGATCGCGGCGGCGCTGATATTTTCGTGTCATCTCGGTCGAGGCGTGGCCAAGCTGCTTCTGCACATAGCGTTCGTCGACTTCGGCCGAGGAGGCGAGACCGGCGCGCAGCGAATGCCCGCCAAACAATTTTGACCGCTCTCCCTCCGAAAGATCGCCGCGCACGCCGGCGGCCAGCGCGGCACGCTTGACCAGACGCGACACCTCCTGGTCGTTGAGCCGCTCGGCGCCGACCTTTTTGCCCTGGCCGGTCACTCTGCGGAACAGCGGCCCGTACGCTAGGCGGGCGAACTTCATCCAGGTCTGTAACGCCACGACCGGACAGGTGACGTCGGACGAACCGCGCCCAACCTCCACCTCGCGCCAGCCGGTTTTTCCTCGAAGGGTCACCAACAGGCCCTTGTCGGGGAAAATCTCGATCCAGCCCGAAGAATCCTCGGTCTGGTCGCGGCCGACATCGAGGCCGACAATCTCGGAGCGGCGCAACCCGCCGGCAAAGCCCAACAGCAGCATGGCGCGGTCACGCAGGCCGCGCAGGGTGCCGCGGTCCAAGGTTTCCAGCATGGCGATCAGGTCTTCCGGCAGGATCGCTTCCTTCTGGCGCGGCGGGGCGGCGTGCCTGTTGCGGATGCCGGCCATGACGGTGGCGATATGACGGTCCTTGCGGTCGAGCGGTTGCCCACGCTGGGCAAAATTCCAGGAGAGCGAGGAAAGCCGGCGCTCGATCGTCGACACAGAGTTCGGCTTTTTGTCCCCCGTCGCCGTGCCGGAGGCGCAGGCGGTGATATAGAGCCCGACCACCTGCGGATCCGGCGGCAGCATGTCGAGGCCCTGGCGGCGGCACCAGCTGGCGAAATGGCGCCAGTCGGCGGCATAGGCGCGGCGGGTGTTTTTGGAACTTGCCGCCTCGATATAGTCCCGCGCCCGGCCGGCAAGACCATCCAGATGGCCAGGAAGCTGCTTGGCGCCTTCTGTCGGAACGGGCAGGGGAGGGGGTGAGGAGTGGTCGGCCTCGCCGGCGGAAAGCGAACGGTTTTGCTTTCCGAACGACGAACGGTGAGCGTCCGGTGCGCCCTCGGGCGCATCGGAAGGTCCGGTGGACCTTTCGAAGGACTGCGAACGCCCGAAGGGCTGGGAGCCATGGCGGAGGGCTTCGTCCGGCTTCTCGTTCTGGTGGCCCATCTCCATGACCACGTCGATGATATCCGGCATGTCGTCGGCGATTATCGACGTGGCGCGCTCGGCCGAGGCCGCCGACGGCTCTTCGTCGACAGCAGGCGCCGTGTCCTGCGATCGCGCTGAGCGTCCCTGAGCCCGCTTTTTGGGGTTTTGGTCGACGAGAGAGGCCATTTTTGAGTGATCCCATATAATGACCGATAATGCAAGATTATCGGTCGTAATAACTTCCCGACAGGTGGGGCGCATATTGGCAATTTCGGTAGCGGTAAGCGCCGTTGCGTGTTAGCCTGCCGGCATGAATTCGCGCGCTGATTTGCTGGTTGTCGATGCGCTGCTGGTGCCGAAAGTACCAGTATGGGCGCGACCGCGTAGTCTGGTACTGCACGATGCCGACGCGGCTTATCTGGCGGGGACGGCCTTAAATTCCTTGGATAATCTGGTGCGTCAAAACTTTTCCTGGGCCGGTGCCTGGCGCCAGCGGCTGGCCCTGCAGAACGCTGCCGCGGCGGTGCATTTGACCGGCCGGCGCGAGGACGAATCTGCGCTGCGCGACACTCATTTTCTGCGGAGCGCCGGCGACGATCCCGGGCCCTCCGGTCACCTACTGATGGCATGGCGCCGATTGGCCGGCCGCACGCCTGGGTGTGACGAGGAGTTTGTGCGCCCGGTCGCAGAACAGCATTTCGCTCTGCACTGGGATGACGCCCTCACTGAGATGGTCGCCAATGCCGCGGAGATGATGTTGTCGTCGCGCCCGGCGCCGGTGCTGGCGGCCGAGATCGCCGCCGCTGTCTATCGGGCCCGGCCCGATGCCGAGTTATTGGGGTTCTGGCTCGCCGACGCACTGCTCGCCCAAAAACTTCGTTGGCCCGTTCCGGTGCCGCTGCTGATGGGACAGGTGGCCTCGGCGGTCTTCAAGTCCGGGGAAAATCGCAAGCGCATTCGGCCGGGAGGCGAAGGCTGGGGCAGCGCGGTTTTTCTGGCCTACGCCACGGCGGCGACAGAAGCCTGTGATCTCGGCGCCGATGTTTTGGCGCCGCGCGCGGCCAAATTGACGGCGATTGCACCCAAGCTGCGCGCCAAGGGTTCAGCCGACGTTGTGAAACTCCTGCTCTCGGACGACGCGGTGCCAGGGTCCTGGTCGAGCCCAAGACTGTCGGCGCGGGGGGCCAGGCGGTTGTTCGATCGGCTAGGCGCGTTGGGTGTCGTACGCGAACTCAGCGGCCGGCCGACGTTTCGGCTCTACGGGTTGTGAGGGCAAAACAGATGGCCAGGCGCAAACGGACAGATGCTGAACCGCCGGTCTTCGATGCCGAGTTGACCGACATGCCTGCTGACCTGCGCTGGCGTGAGTGGATGAACCGGATCGAAGCCGTGCTGTTCGCAGCGCCAAAGCCAGTGGAGCGGGAGGCTCTGGCGCGGGTGATCGGTCGCGACGCCAGCATCGACTTGCTGATCGACGACATTCGCGAAGGGCTGCGAAGCAAGCCCTACGACGTGGTCAGTATCGCTGGGGGCTGGGCGTTCCGCACCCGAACTGCCTATGCCGATGCGATTGCCACTTCTGCTGCGGTGCCGGACCGTGGGTTCTATCTGACCCAGAACGAGGCCATGGTGCTGGTATCCATTGCTTATCACCAGCCGGCCACGCGGGCAGAGGTGTCGGAAATCCTGGGGCGTGAGGTGTCGCGGGATATGATTGGGGCGCTGCGCGACAAAAATATGATCACCGCGGGGCCGCGCAGTCCGACGGCGGGGGCGCCGTTCACCTATGTGACCACCAAGGGATTTTTGGAGCATTTTGGCCTCGATATTTTACGCGACTTGCCCGATCTTGAAGCGCTGCAGGACGCGGGACTGCTGGGCGGGGTAGGAGGCGCGGAGGACCCTGCGGAACCTCATAGCCTGCCGTCATATGACGCGGGGACCGACATGTCGTGACGATGTGTCGAGAAAACCAGAAGTCTTTGACATGCTCTGGACCGATATGCGCTCCAGCTTTGCAGACTTTGAGCACGACATTGCACTAGGGTCCAAACCCAATCAGCTTATTGAATAGATGCTGCAAATCAGATTCTTTGGCTTTGGATTGAGCTGGAGGCGTTGATGAGCAGACTGTTTTGGTTGAGCGATGAAGCATGGGCGGCCATTGAGCCGCACCTCCCTCAGAACCAACCTGGGGCGCGCCGGGTTAATGACCGGCGGGTGATTTCGGGAATTATACATATGCTCAAGTGCGGCGGGCGCTGGGTTGATTGCCCTGTCGAGTATGGCCCTGCGACAACCGTTTATAATCGCTGGAACCGCTGGAGCCGTCGCGGCATCTGGGCACGCATCCTGGCCGCGTTAACCGAACAGGGCTGGATAGCCGAAACAGCCCAGATCGACAGCAGCTATATCAAGGCCCATCGCTGTGCAGGCGGGGGAAAAGGGGGGCGAAAGCCAATGCCATTGGCATCTCGCGTGGTGGCCGGACCACCAAGGTCCACGCGCTCGTCGATGTTCTGGGAAGGCCGCTCCGCCTCATCCTGACGCCCGGCAACGCCTCGGACATGACGGGTGCCGATCTGCTCATCACTCATACGATGGGCATGAAGCGGCTCATCGCTGACCGGGGATATGATGCCAATCGACTTCGGACCACTCTGCGCAGCCAGAACACTATCCCCGTGATCCCTGGCCGCAAGAACCGCAAGCGCATAATCCGTTACGATGAGAAGCGCTACAAGGACCGCTGGCGTGTCGAAGCCACGTTCTGCCGCCTCAAGGATTTCCGCCGTGTCGCAACACGATACGACAAACTCGCCCGGAATTACCTTTCCGCTGTCATGCTCGCGGCCGCAGTCGCATATTGGCTATGATTGAGTCTCGACCCTA
>NZ_RZMW01000018.1 GCF_003992625.1 Pelagibacterium lentulum
TGACCTGCTGCCGTGAATTTGGACCATTCTGAACTGGAATTTTCCAATTATGATCCCGTGGTCGGGAGATGGAGAATGCTCATGAAGAAGTCCAAGTTTACCGAGGCCCAAATCGCCTTCGTGCTCAAGCAGGCCGAGGATGGCACGGCGGTCGGGGAAGTCTGTCGCAAGGCAGGCATTTCGGAAGCCACGTTTTACAACTGGCGCAAGCGGTATGCGGGGCTGATGCCATCGGAGATGAAACGGCTGCGTCAGCTCGAGGAAGAGAACGGCAAGCTCAAGCGGATCGTCGCCGATCTGAGCCTGGACAAGGCCATGCTTCAGGATGTGCTGTCAAAAAAGCTCTGACGCCTGCTCGCAAGCGCTCGCTTGTCGATGAGATCAGAGCGACCTGGAAGGTCTCGATCCGAAAGACCTGTGATGCCTTGAGAGTCGACAGGTCGCTCTACCACTACAAGTCCAGGCGCGGCGAGCAGGCTGATCTGCAGCTACGGATCAAGGAGATTTGCGAGACCCGTGTCCGCTATGGCTATCGTCGGGTTCACATCCTGTTGCGCCGGGAGGGCTGGGATGTGAACCCGAAGAGAATCTACAGGCTTTACAAAGAGATGGGGCTTCAGCTGCGCAACAAGACGCCCAAGCGGCGGGTTAGGGCAAAGCTGCGTGATGACCGGATGGCTGCCACGAGCACCAATCAAGTGTGGGCCATGGACTTTGTGCATGACCAGTTGGCCACCGGCCGCAAGATCCGTATCCTGACTATCGTGGACACCTTCTCACGCTACGCACCAGCCGTGGACCCTCGGTTCAGCTACAGGGGCGAGGATGTGGTTATGACACTCGAAAAGGTCTGCAGGGAAATAGGATATCCGAGGACGATCCGGGTCGACCAAGGCTCGGAGTTCATCTCCCGCGACCTTGATCTCTGGGCGTATCAGAAGGACGTCGTGCTCGACTTCTCCCGCCCTGGAAAGCCAACCGACAACGCCTTTATCGAGTCGTTCAATGGCAAGTTCCGAGCCGAATGCCTGAACGCTCACTGGTTCATGAGCCTTGACGACGCCCGCTCGAAAATGGAGGATTGGCGTAGAGACTACAACGAAGTCCGCCCGCACAGCGCAATCGGGAACAAACCCCCGATATCGCTTATGAACGCATCAGGGGCAGCCGGCCCACCCTGATCGTTTATCCCCGGAAATTCCCAATCCGGGTGGTCCAAAGTCGGGGAGCACGTCACGGTGGGCCAGAGTCTATTTCAAACTGGATTAGGTCCGCGGGGCAACGTCAACCGTGCCGATGACGGAAGGGGGAAGCCATCATGGTTCGCCAAACGGTTTCAAGCGCGTTACACTTATAGAAATAACGGTGAGAGGGGCACAATGACAATGCGCGCAATTTTGGCGGCGACACTTTTTCTAGTCGGGTCCGGGCCAGTGGTAGCGGTGGCGAACGATTGTTGGGTTGCCAGTAACCTCACCGGCAAAAGCGCTATGTCATCCGAGGGCTATTCCTTCACCGATGATAGTTTCGCGGATGGAATGCTTCTGTGTTTCACCGACGGCGGTGGCACTGTATCCGGCAATGACTTGCAACTGGTACGGTTTGGCGAATCGACACTCATAGGCTGGGCCGAAACCGGTATGGGCCTTGAAACGGTGAACACCTATCAACTTGATAGGCAGCACAACAAACTTTTCATTTCGCAATCGCGGATCGGCACGGTGACTCACAATTCAGTTTTGCCGGACTATGTTGCTGCATTTGTTGCCGACGCGGTGCCTGCACCCTGATAGCATCGATGAATTTTCGGGCACCTCAAAAAAAGCACGCCAACGAAAAACGCCTTACCGAATTTGGTCCGACAAATAATCGAAGGTGAATTTGCGACCAATACGCGCGCGGGGGACTGACAAAATTCGGCCATCGACGGGTTCATTAACTAGCAGATACGTCTTTGCCTCAACGTTTCGCGCAAATTCGGAAACGCTCGCTCGACATCATGGCAAACTGCATTGGCGCCATCATCGAATCCAGCTTGATAATTGCGGCTGCGCGGGTCCAAAGTTTCCTCGCGCGTGAAAAGCCAGTACGCACCTACAATTGCGACCAAGACAAGAACTGAAACGAAAGCCCTCACGCAACCTCCCGATTGCTGTTTGTTATTGCCCCAATACCTCGGCAGCACTGAAGCTCCCCGATACCGCACTGTTGAACATTTCCACAATGATGGAAACATCGGCGGTCTGGGCATAGATCGGTGTTGCGGTCCCAAAGCCGCTACCACTCACATAGGTTGTGTTCCCGTACGTGGTAGCAGTGGCCTGACCCGATGCAGTGCGGTTCATGCCGACCAGTTGGCGGCCTCTTGTGCTGTTCGAAGATATGATGCGGTAATGGGTATATCCCCGCTCGATGGTAGCTTTCGCGGCCTCTTTGTGAACCGTCTCACCAACATTGTTGACAGAGATAAGGCCGGTTGCGGACGTGCCAAGTTGCACAACATTCGGTGCAAGGTCGATTTTGCTGGTTGTGGCACAGGCAGAAAGCGCCAAACCGATTGCACCAGCAATAAAAAGCTTCTGGATATTCATCTTAGCCCCCTAAAATAGCCCTTTGGCCATTTCCCCAAGCCCAATTGTTGACCCGCTAGGTGCAAAAAGGCAAACCTTTCCTGGGCCGAGCATTCAAATCGGGTGGGTTAATCTAAAATAGACGCGAATAGACCAGCCCGAACAGGGCCGTGCTCAAGCACTGACGCGCATTCATGTTGGGGATATTGTTAGGGTCTGGCTTACAATAAATTGGAAAAGATCAATCTTTCCAATTTATTAGCGAGCAGACTATGGCGGAGAGAGAGGGATTCGAACCCTCGAGACGGTTACCCGCCTACACGCGTTCCAGGCGTGCGCCTTCGACCACTCGGCCATCTCTCCGCATTGCATCTGCCTCAAGGGCACGATACCGGATGCCGGATTATCTGGCTTTGCCCACAATGTGAAGAGTCCAATCGCACTTTTGCGTATTTTTTTGCGACCACTGCCCCAAGGCGAGCGCTCCCATGGAGCGATCACGGCAAATTCATCGTTAAAGGCGGGCTAAAGTAACCCTATCACTTTGATTTTCTTGTCGATGGAGCCCCGTGCATGGCACAATATTTATCTAAAGCCGGATATCTTCATCCGGAAGGATATATCAATGGGAATGTTGTTGCGTATTGTGGGCCTCTGGCTTTTGGGGCTTGCTCTTATTCTACTCGTTATCGACGGAACGCGCATGCTTGCAGCCAATGCCTTCGTTATGACGCCGCTCGCCGAGACATGGGATAATCTGTTGCCCGAAACATTGGCCGGGCTGGAGGCATTGCTTGTGCAGAATTTGCATCCGGCGCTATGGGACCCCACATTGACCACAATACTGGCTTGGCCGGGATGGGCGGTGTTTGGCGTTGCAGGGCTGCTGCTTGCCTTTATTGGACGCCGCCGCCACCGGAGAAGCCTTATCGTTTCAGACCCGCTCTAGGGTCCGCTTCAAGGGAGATGGTGGCTGATGGTATTTTCTCTTTTCTCCAGGCCAAGCACATTGCCAACCAAGGATGATGCCTTGCCCGGACGAAGCGAAGCGCTCGATATCGCGCCGGATCATTTCGTTAATGGCCGGGCGCTCAAAGAGCCCTATCCTGACGGGTCCGAAGTGATTTCATTCGCCCTGGGATGCTTTTGGGGCGCTGAGCGGCTGTTCTGGAGCCTTGATGGCGTCCATGTCACAGCCGTTGGCTATCAGGGTGGGTTTACGCCCAATCCCACCTATCGCGAAGTTTGCACCGGCATGACGGGCCACACGGAGGTCGTCCGGGTGGCTTATGATCCCGAAGCGATCAGCCTTGAAAAGCTGCTCAAGATTTTCTGGGAGGCTCATGACCCGACGCAAGGCATGCGCCAGGGCAACGACGTCGGCACGCAATATCGCTCCGCGATCTATACCACGACAGCAGCGCAAACCGAGACAGCGCTCGCCAGCAGAGAGGTCTTTCAGGCCGAGCTTCAGGCGGCACGGCGCGGGGTGATCACGACGGAGATTGCCGAAGGTCCTGAGTTTTATTTCGCCGAGACCGAGCATCAGCAATATCTGGCCAAGAATCCGGCTGGCTATTGCGGTTTGCAGGGCACAGGTGTTACCTGCCCGCTGCCTGCGGCATGACCCTTTTCGACCGGGCGCGGTTTGAAGCCTTTGTTGGCAACCTGCCGCATGTCACCATCGTTCATCAATGGGGCGATGCCAGTGTCGGCAAGGTCGGCCCCATGGACAAGGGCAAGATTTTTGCCATCCTCTCGGATTGGTCGAGAAGCGAACCGGCGATCTCGTTCAAGTGCTCCGATATGAGTTTTGAAATGCTGCCAACACTTCCCGATATACGCCCTGCCCCATATCTGGCGCGGGCCAAATGGGTACAGGTCGGCGCTCGATCACCTCTTTCAGAGACGGAACTGGAGTCGTATATTGCGCAGGCTAACATGCTGGTCTGGGAAAAATTGCCGCTCAGAGTTCGCGAGCAACTTCAATACAATATATGAGGATCGTCATGATTCGACTGACATTGGCCGGCGCGGCAGTAGCGACAATAGCCGTGCTGGCCGGTTGTGCCACAATGACAAAGGCAGAATGCGAGGCCGGAGACTGGCGCAGCGTCGGCATGGCCGACGGCTCCAATGGCAGGCCGCTTGCGTATCTGGACCAACACAACGCCGCCTGTGCCGACCACGGCATTCCCGTCAATCGCCAACTCTACGAAGCTGGACGCAATGACGGATTGCGCGTGTATTGCCGCCTGGACAGGGCAGAGCGTGAAGGCCGGGAAGGCAGAACCTATTACAACGTTTGCACGGGCGATGTTGGCGTGGGCTTCAATCGCGTTTATCTCGATGCCAAGGCGATCCACGATATAGACCGGCAGGTGACAAGTACGCGCCGGGAACTCGATGCACTGCTCGACGAGATGGTAATACCCGGACTTTCGGGCGATCGCCTGACGCGCCTTCGCGCGGAAATCAGAATTGCGCAGAACGCGCTGAACAGGCTGGAACGCGATCGGTCGGCAGCCGAGCGGCGACTCGCTCTAACCCGCAGGCAGGAAGAAGAGCGTCTGGCTCAAGGATAATGTTTTTCTCCGCGCTCAAGCGTTGCCGCACATTCGGCAACCTTGCGCTGGCGTGTTTCGATGTGTTTGACCGCTATGTCGAACTCCATAGACAGTCGGCTTTCACAGCCTTACTGCGCTCAGAATTCTTCTGGAACTGAGGATTTTGGTGGAGCCAAGCGGGATCGAACCGCTGACCTCTTGCATGCCATGCAAGCGCTCTCCCAGCTGAGCTATGGCCCCATCAGACCGTTCGGACGCTGGTCGCTGACCTGCCCGAACGGCGGCGAACCTATGTGAGAGCGGGCCGGGACGCAAGTGCAAAAATACACTTTATGTCCGTTTTTTATAACCCGCTCGAAAGGCTCTATCTTTCGTCCTCATCGACCTCAACTTCGATGCCGATATCGTCATCGTCGTCATCGGTTTCAAGGAACGTATCGTCGTCGTCACCGCCAAGATCATCGTCGACCTCAACGTCATCAACATCGGGGATATCGTCCCCGTTTTCATCGTCACTGTCTTCCGCATCATCGAGCGAAATGACTTCAGCACCGGCAGCCTGAGCAGCCAGATCGACATCGGTGTCTTCCGTATCGTCCTCAGGATCTTCGGCCTTGGGGGCCGCCGCCTTGGGCGCCAGCTTTTCAGGCGGCAGCTCAAAGAAGGACAACGGATAGGATTTGCCCGTATAGGGCGAAACAACGGGATCGTTGTTCAGATCGTAAAACTTCCGCCCTGTTACCGGGCAGGTCCGCTTTGTACCGCGTTCGTCACTGGCCAAGGCATTTCCCCATTATTGGCATCGTGTAAGTGGATTGCTTGTGCTGGGATCGTTTCATTCTCTGCCGCAAATTGGCAGGCGCACCGCATTTGACTGTCCGGTTACGATGAAAAATTTGCTCATGTCAAACGCAAAATGTCCACACTTTACCGCGTTGGCACCGGCCAGCGTTCATGGTAAGCCCTGCCTCGCTTGTAAAGATGACCTAGTTGCGAGGCGAATCCGCCCATGTCCCACACTCAAACGCCCCATCCACTTGCCGCCAGCCACGGCGGCGCACTTACGGGAACGATCCGTGTTCCTGGCGATAAATCCATCTCGCACCGCGCCATGATGTTTGGCGCCATGGCCCGTGGCCGGACGATTGTCACCGGCCTGCTCGAAGGCGAGGACGTCCTTGCAACGGGCAGGGCGATGCAGGCACTGGGCGCAACGGTGAAAAAAAAAGGCGAGCAATGGGAGATCGACGGCCTCGGTGTCGGCGGATTTCTCGAGCCGCAGACCGATCTCGATTTCGGCAATGCTGGAACTGGCGTGCGGCTGACCATGGGTCTTGTGGGCGCTTACCGGTTCGTGACCCGTTTTGTCGGCGACGCGTCACTGACAGCGCGCCCGATGGGCCGGGTGCTCGATCCGCTGCGGGCAATCGGTGTGGAGGTCGTCGAGCATGACAACAACCGCCTTCCCATTGCACTGCGCGGCCCCGAAACACCCGTTCCCATCGACTATCGTGTGCCGATGGCCTCGGCACAGGTCAAAAGCTGCATCCTGCTTGCCGGCCTGACGATCCCGGGCGAAACCCGCGTCGTCGAGCCGATCATGACACGCGACCATACCGAGAAAATGCTGGCGGGCTTTGGCGCCGATATCGACATTAAAACCGACAGCGACGGAGTGCGCACGATATGCGTTCAGGGGCTGCCCGATCTTAAGGGGCAAACGTTGATCGTTCCGGGCGACCCCTCCTCGGCCGGTTTTCCCATTGTTGCCGCGTTGATCGTTCCAGGCTCGGATGTCACGATCGAAAATGTTCTGATGAACCCGACCCGGACCGGCCTGATCGAAACGCTTATTGAAATGGGCGGCGATATCACAATCGAAAACCGCCGCGTCTCGGGTGGCGAGGATATTGCTGACCTTCGCGTCAAGCATTCAGCGCTCAAAGGGGTCGTCGTGCCAGCCGAGCGCGCGCCGTCAATGATCGATGAGTATCCGGTGCTCGCCGTCGCCGCAGGCTTTGCTCAGGGACGCACGGAAATGCCCGGCATCGAAGAATTGCGGGTCAAGGAAAGTGACCGGCTTGCAGCCGTCGCCCGCGGGCTGGAGGCCAATGGCGTTGCCTGCGAAGAGGGCGATGACTACCTTATCGTTGACGGCAAGGGCGGAGTGAAAGGCGGCGGCATGGTCAAAACCCATCTCGACCATCGGATTGCCATGAGCTTCCTTGTCATGGGAATGGCCTCGGAGAAGCCCGTAAGCGTTGATGACGACCAGATGATCGCAACAAGCTTCCCCTCGTTCAAATCCGACTTCGCACGGCTGGGCGCGCGCTTTGAAGCCGTGGAGCCGGCCTGATGATTATCGCGGTCGATGGCCCTGCCGCTTCGGGAAAGGGAACACTCGCTGCCGCGCTTGGGCGACACTTCAATCTTCCGATTCTCGATACGGGTTTGCTGTACCGGGCGGTTGGCCATGCCGTTAAAGCCTATATCGACTTGCCCGATATCGAAGCGCGAGCGCTCGAGGCCGCAAGCAATCTCGATCTTGAGGCGATAGAGCCGGAATATCTGATCAGCGCCGAGGTCGGTGTGCTCGCGTCCAAGATTGCCGTCTATCCTTCGGTGCGCAGGGCCCTTTACCAAGCGCAGCGAGATTTTGCTCTGCAGCCATCGGGTGCAGTTCTGGATGGCCGTGACATTGGTACGACCATTGCGCCGGAAGCCGATGCCAAGCTCTTTATCGTCGCCGCACCCGAAGTGCGGGCGTACCGGCGTGCGCGCCAGCTTGAAGCGCGCGGGCAAAAGGTTGATCGCGAAGCGCTGCTTGAGCAGATCAAGGAGCGCGATGCGCGCGATGCCGGTGCCGCACATGGCGGATTTCGCCCGGCTGAAGATGCATACTTGCTCGATACGACCAATTTGGATATAGAAGCGGCCATTACGGCAGCCATCGCTCAAGTCGAGGCGGTCATCGCGCGCAAGTCCGCACAGCAAGGCTAAAAAGCTCTTGTGTGCAAATCCAAGGCTTGTGACTTTGGGCCGAGCACACTTTTGCGGAACGTGAAAACAAAATCCATTTGGACCTTTGTGCCTGGCGTTCACCTGCCTGAAAATGCCTAGCAGCGTGTCTTTGAGAATCCTGCGCGCGCGTGCCAACCCAGTTGGTGCGGGCGGTGTGGTCTTATAAGGCATGTGACCGACAGCATCCAATGTTCAACACTAACCCAAGCAAAGATTCCGGATCGATCCGGAATGGAGTTTTAATGGCAAACCAAACTGTTTCGGCAGAAGATTTCGAAAGCCTCCTGATGGAGAGCTTCCAGGACATCGATCCCGTTGAGGGAACTGTTGTCAAAGGCACGGTCGTTGCGATCGAAAAGGACCTTGCAATCATCGACGTTGGTCTCAAGACCGAAGGCCGCGTACCGATGAAGGAATTCGGCGCAGCAGGCCGCGATGGCACGATCACGGTAGGCTCAGAAGTCGAGGTCTATGTCGACCGCGTTGAAAACGCGATGGGCGAAGCCGTTCTGTCCCGTGAAAAAGCCCGTCGTGAAGAAAGCTGGGTTCGCCTCGAAGCGCTTTACGAAAAGAACGAAAAAGTCGAAGGCCAGATCTTCAACCAGGTCAAAGGCGGCTTTACTGTCGATCTCGATGGCGCTGTTGCCTTCCTGCCGCGCAGCCAGGTGGATATCCGTCCGATCCGCGACATCGCGCCTTTGATGAATGTTGCCCAGCCGTTCCAGATTCTGAAGATGGACAAGCGCCGTGGCAACATCGTTGTTTCGCGCCGCGCGATCCTCGAAGAATCCCGCGCCGAACAGCGTTCGGAAATCGTTCAGCAGCTCGAAGAAGGTCAGGTTGTTGAAGGCGTCGTCAAAAACATCACCGATTACGGTGCGTTCGTTGACCTTGGCGGCATCGACGGCCTGTTGCACGTCACCGACATTGCATGGCGCCGCGTCAACCACCCCAACGAAGTGCTCAACATTGGCGAAACGATCAAGGTTCAGATCATCCGCGTCAATCAGGAAAGCCATCGTATCTCGCTGGGGATGAAGCAGCTCCAGGCCGATCCATGGGAAGGCATCGCTGCCAAGTACCCGGTCGAAGCCAAGTTCACCGGCCGCGTGACCAACATCACCGATTACGGCGCATTCGTAGAACTGGAGCCGGGTATCGAAGGCCTGATCCACGTCTCGGAAATGAGCTGGACCAAAAAGAACGTCCATCCGGGCAAGATCGTTTCGACCTCTCAGGAAGTCGAAGTGGTTGTTCTGGAAGTCGATCCCGACAAGCGCCGCATTTCGCTGGGCCTCAAGCAGACCCTTGCCAACCCATGGGAAAGCTTTGCAGACAAGTTCCCCGTTGGCGCCGAGATCGAAGGCGAAGTCAAGAACAAGACCGAATTCGGCCTGTTCATCGGTCTCGACGGCGATGTCGACGGCATGGTTCATCTGTCCGATCTGGACTGGAACCGTCCGGGCGAAGAGGCGCTTGAGGACTACAACCGCGGCGATATCGTCAAGGCGAAGGTTCTCGATGTCGATATCGAGAAGGAACGCATCTCGCTTGGCATCAAGCAGCTTGGCTCCGATCCGTTTGCCGATGCAGCCGCTGGCGCTGCCGGTGGTGGCGATGGTCTGCGCAAGGGTGCGGTTGTAACTGCAACGGTTACAGCAGTGACCGACGGTGGTATCGAGGTCCAGATCGCAGATACCGATCTGACCGCCTTTATCCGCCGTGCCGACCTTTCGCGTGATCGTGAAGACCAGCGCCCAGAGCGCTTCGCCGTTGGCGAAAAGCTCGACGCGCGCATCACCCAGTTCGACAAGAAGACCCGCCGTATCGGCATGTCGATCAAGGCTCTGGAAATCGCGGAAGAAAAAGAAGCTGTTGCTCAGTACGGTTCGTCCGATTCCGGCGCATCGCTCGGCGACATCCTCGGCGCCGCTCTAAAGGGCCAGAAGGAAGAAAAGTAAGCCTTTGGCTGCTTAGGACCTTCAACACATTCGAGGCCCTCGCCACCCGGCGAGGGCCTTTTTTCCGGAACCTTGCCCCATGACACCCTTGTTCGACTGGCGCGCCATGACCTCGGACGATATCGGCGCGGTCTCGGAGATTGCCGCGCAGGCGCATCCCGATTTTTTTGAAGAAGATCATATTTTTGCCGAGCGCCAGCGGCTCGCGCCGCACGGCTGCCATATCCTTTGGATGAATGAAGTACCAACCGGATATGTCCTCTCGCATCCTTGGAAACTCGGATCAGTTCCGGCCCTCAATGTGCCGCTTGGCCAACTGCCGCCTGATCCGGATACCTTCTATATCCATGACCTCGCGCTCCTTCCTGCCGCCCGCGGATCGGGCGCTGCGGGCAAGATCATTGAAAGAACCGTTGGCATTGGTGAGCCCTACGGTTCGCTCAGCCTTGTTGCCGTCAACAACTCAGTGCCGTTCTGGGCACGGTTTGGCTTTGTCGGGCAGGATTGGCCGGGGTTGAGCGAAAAACTCAAAAGCTATGACGATGCGGCTCGCTACATGGTGCGGCCAAGCTCGCCCTTGCCATAGGCGCCGCTAACCTTTAGCGCTTACACACGTTTCTTGTTGTACAAGGCTATCCGATGAGCCAGCTTGGAAATGACCCGCTTTACGCGATCCCGGCAACGCGCGCGCTCAGGCGTTCACGCGGACGCTGGCGGATTTCCGCTTTCGTTGCGCTTGCCATAGCCATTGTCGTGGGACTGGTGCGTTTTGTGCCCGATATGGTTGCATCGCCCTCCTATATCGCGCGCGTCGAGATCAGCGGGACGATCACAACCAGCAATCGGCGGCTCGAAGCGCTCAAGGCCCTTGCCGAAAATGACGCCGTTGAGGCGGTGATCGTTGCAATCAACAGCCCCGGCGGCACAACCGCTGGCGGTGAAGAGATCTATGAGGCACTCAGAGCATTGGCCGATGCCAAGCCCACCATCGCCATCATCAACGAAGTGGGTGCATCGGCCGCTTATATGACGGCGATCGCAACCGACCAGATTTTTGCACGGCGCCTTTCCATAATCGGCTCGATTGGCGTTCTTTACCGGCATGTGGATGCGGGGCGCTTGCTCGATACGATCGGCATCGATCTCGATAAGGTCACGTCCGGCATTTTGAAGGCAGAACCCGATGTCGGCGGCCCCATGAGCCCGGAGGTGCGCGAAAGCATCGCCGCGCTTGTCCAAAACAGCTATGGCTGGTTTGTCGACATTGTTGCCGAGCGGCGCGATCTCTCCCGCGCGTCGGTGCTTGCCGTTGCCGATGGCCGGATTATGACAGGCGCCATGGGCGTTGAATCTGGGCTGATCGACCAAATCGGAGGACAGGCCGAAGCGATTGAATGGCTGGCCGCAACCTATGAAATTGATGCTGAATTGCCCGTTCACCTGCATTGGCCGCCTCCCTCGCGCACCGACTGGATATCGGTTCTGCTTGGCGAAGTGGCCGGGCAAGCGCTTGGTATTGAGATTGATGGGCGCATGACGCTTGACGGGCTGGTTTCGGTTTGGCACCCTTCAAACTGAAAATACCAACAAAGCAAGGCCATTAGGCTGCCTGTGTGCCAGGGGGCGCATGTCGAAATGATCAAATCTGAGCTGATTGAGAAACTCGCCGCGGAAAATCCACACCTGTTTCATCGCGATATCGAAAATATCGTCAATGCGATACTTGATGAAATCGGCGATGCGCTGGCACGTGGCGATCGAGTGGAATTGCGCGGCTTCGGTGCGTTTTCCGTCAAGAACCGCCCGGCCCGCGTTGGCCGTAACCCACGCACCGGCGAGCAAGTAGATGTCGGCGAAAAATACGTGCCGCAATTCAAGGCCGGCAAGGAAATCCGCGAGCGGCTCAACCGTCAATAGCCGGGCGCCGCTCCAAAATCGGAAGTGACTTTTAGATGGCAAAACGCATTGTCGGCTGGCTGGTGCTTATCCCGCTGTGCGCGATCATATTGATCTTTGCCCTGGCGAACCGGCACCTCGTCACAGTCAATTTCAACCCTCTTATTACCGTGGACACGACCCAGCCAGCTTATGGCATACCGCTGTTTCTCGTGATCTATGCAATCTTGTTCCTCGGTATCGCCCTTGGCGGTATTGCCGTATGGTTCACGCAGGCCGTTCACCGCAAGGCGGCAAAGCGCTATAAGCGCGAAGCTGAAAAACTCAAAAGCGAGCTTGATGCAGCGCGCCGTGCCCCCGCCCGCGAACCGGACCCGGCTTTGCTGGCCGCAGACGAGTTGGCTTGAACCAAAATGGCTTATGTTCCGGTTATCAAGATTTGCGGGGTTAAAACCCCCGAAATTCTCGATCATGTCATAGCCCAACGCGCCGACATGGTGGGCTTCAATAGCTTTGGCAAGAGCCCTCGCTATATCGATTTCGCAACGATTTCCGGCCTTGTCGACAGGGCCGCTAATCGCATCGAGTCGGTGGTATTGCTCGTCGATCCCGACGATGCGCTTGTCGACGCTGCTGTGGCCACCGGCGCGGGCTGGCTTCAGCTTCATGGACATGAGACGCCGGAGCGGTTGGCCGACATAAAGGCCAGAACGGGCAAGAAAATGATCAAGGCCCTTCCGATCGGCTCTTCCGAAGACATCGCCGCCATCGCCCCATACGCTGCCATAGCAGACGGGCTTATCCTCGATGCAAAACCTCCCAAAGACGCTACGCGGCCGGGGGGGCTTGGGCAGGTTTTCGACTGGACGCTGCTCAACGCGCTTGACCCCGGTATCGGCTTCATGCTTTCCGGTGGACTGACAGTGGACAATGTAGCGCAGGCGGTTTCGCAAATCCGCCCGTTCGGTCTGGACGTAGCAAGCGGGGTGGAAAGCGAAAGAGGGGTCAAGGACCCTGCGCTCATTTCCCGCTTTATCGCCAATGCCAAGGCCGAGATTTAAGAGGATAGCCCCGCAATGAGTGAAGTCATGGTCAATTCCCTGCGTCAGGGGCCCGACGAAGCAGGCAAGTTCGGCATATTTGGCGGCCGTTTCGTTGCCGAAACGCTGATGCCGCTTATCCTTGATCTGGAAAAGGCCTATCGCGCTGCGCAGAAGGATCCTGAGTTCCTCTCGGAAATGGACGATCTGCGCACCCATTTTGCCGGGCGCCCTTCCCCGCTCTATTTTGCCGAGCGGATGACAAAAGAGCTTGGTGGCGCAAAGATTTATTTCAAGCGCGAGGACCTTAACCACACCGGCTCGCATAAGCTCAACAATTGCCTTGGGCAGATCCTGCTGGCCAAGCGTATGGGCAAGACCCGCATCATCGCTGAAACCGGTGCCGGGCAGCACGGTGTGGCAACCGCCACTGTTTGCGCGCGGTTTGGCTTGCCCTGCACTGTGTTCATGGGCGCAACCGACGTTGAGCGGCAAATGCCCAATGTGTTGCGGATGAAAATGCTGGGTGCCGAAGTGCGTCCGGTTACGGCTGGCGCTGGCACACTGAAGGACGCGATGAACGAAGCGTTGCGCGACTGGGTCACCAATGTGGACACGACTTATTATCTGATCGGCACCGCGGCCGGCCCGCATCCCTATCCGGAAATGGTGCGTGACTTCCAGAGAGTTATCGGTGAAGAAATTCGTGCCCAAATCATGGAAGAAGAAGGCCGGTTGCCCGATGCCCTTGTTGCCTGCATAGGCGGCGGATCAAATGCGATCGGCACCTTTTACGATTTTCTCGACGAGCCCGGCGTGCAGATTTTCGGCGCGGAAGCGGGTGGACACGGTCTTGATACCGAAACCGGACACGCCGCATCCATGACCGGCGGACGCCCCGGCGTCTTGCATGGCAACCGTACCTATCTGTTGCAGGACAAGGATGGTCAGATCATTGAAGGCCATTCGATTTCGGCCGGGCTGGACTATCCCGGTGTCGGCCCCGAGCACGCTTTCCTGCGCGATTCCAAACGCGTGAATTACGTGCCTGTGACCGATAACGAGGCGCTTGACGCCTTCATGGCCTGCACCAAGTTCGAGGGCATTATTCCCGCACTGGAAAGCGCGCATGGATTGGCTCACGTCATGAAGCTCGCCCCTGAGATGGATAAGGACAAGATCATCGTTCTGTGCCTGTCGGGTCGCGGCGACAAGGATGTTGAATCGGTGGGCAAGCATTTGGGCATGGCGCTGTAGCCAAGGGCAAGCCATTCGGTTTTTGCATGGCTGGAATACCCCTTTGGCGCTTGTGGAAAAGCCATTTTGGGCCCATTTCATCTATCAGAGATTTTGATGAACGGAGGCCAAGATGGCTCGGAACAGACTTGTCAGTGGTTTTGCAGACTTCTTTGGCGATATTGCTCGTGCCCGTCAGGCATCAAGCATTTACAACGACCTTTCCGGTCTGAGCGATGAAGGGCTCAAGGCGCGCGGACTGAGCCGCAGCGATTTGCCCAACTATGCCTTCAACAAGGCATTCGGCAGCAAGTAAGCGGCAAATTCCTCGTCACGAACAAGGAGCATTCGCAGGGACCTGCGGATGCTCTTTTTGTTTTCTGTTGTTGGTGTTGACTCTCAAGGGCTTAATGTCCTTTATCCGGGGCCGGAACCAATGAAAGGTAGCATCCTCATGCAAGCCACCCGGATCGACAGAAAGTTTGAGCAAACGCGCGCGGAGAACCGAGCCGCTTTTGTTTCATTTGTCATGGCCGGGGACCCCGATGAAGCGACCGCAGATGCGATTCTCGCGGGCCTGCCGGCAGCGGGTGCCGATGTGATCGAGTTGGGCATGCCATTTTCCGACCCAATGGCCGATGGCGTTGCCATACAGCTCGCCGGGCAGCGCGCGCTTGCCGCCGGCATGACGTTGGAAAAAACCCTTGCCATGGTGGCTAGGTTTCGCAAGCAGGACGACCAGACTCCCATCGTGCTGATGGGCTATTACAACCCGATCTATATTTATGGGGTCGAGCGCTTCGTTGAAGAAGCTGTCAATGTCGGTGTGGACGGCTTGATCGTTGTTGATCTGCCTGCAGAAGAAGATGCAGAGCTTTGCCTGCCTGCCCTCAAGGCCGGCCTTAATTTCATTCGCCTGACGACGCCGACAACCGACAATCACCGGCTCGAAACGGTGCTGAACAATACTTCCGGTTTCGTCTATTACGTTTCGATGACCGGCATTACCGGTGCGGAGATCAAAAACCGCGCTGCAGTCGGCGAAGCGGTTCAGCGGATCAAGAGCCATACGCAACTGCCTGTCGCTGTCGGGTTTGGGATCAAGACGCCGGAAGATGCGGCATTGATCGGCAAGTATGCGGACGGTGTCGTGGTGGGCTCCGCCTTGGTTTCCGCTGTTGAAACGAGCCTTATCGAGGGTAAGGCAAGCGCCAATACAGCCAGCGATGTCCACAAGTTGGTGGAAGCGCTCTCCCAAGGTGCAAAGCGCGCCAGAAGCTGATATAATTTGCCACAATCATCCAATAATGTGGTCAGGACTTCGCGTTTTCGTGGAGCCATGAACCGCCATCAGGTCGAGGCTTGAATTTACGATGAACTGGATCGACAACGTCGTTCGCCCGAAAATCCGTTCCTTTCTCAATAAGCGGGAAGTGGAGGAGAATCTTTGGGTGAAGTGCCCCGAGAGCGGGGAAATGGTGTTTTATCGCGACCTTGAAGCCAATCAATGGGTCGTGCCCAATTCGGGCTATCATATGAAGATCAAGGCGAAGGACCGCCTCAAGAACTTCTTTGACGATGGCAAGTATGAAACCGTGGCACTGCCTGAGGTTGCCCACGATCCGCTGAAGTTCCGGGATACCAAGCGTTATGCCGACCGGTTGAAAGAAAGCCGGACCAAGACCGGTCTTGATGATGCAGTAATCGTTGCGACCGGTCAGCTTTACGGCCAGAACATCGTTGCCGCCGTTCAGGAATTCGATTTCCAGGGCGGATCGCTCGGCATGGCGGCCGGCTCGGCCATCATCAAGGGGCTTGAAACAGCGGTCGACCGGCGCGAGCCGTTCGTTCTGTTTGTCGCTTCGGGCGGCGCGCGCATGCAGGAAGGCATTCTTTCGCTGATGCAGATGCCGCGCACCACTGTTGCCGTTCAACGCCTCAAGGAGGCCGGCCTACCCTACATTGTCGTGCTCACCAATCCCACGACGGGCGGGGTAACGGCGTCTTATGCAATGCTTGGTGACGTCCATATCGCCGAACCGGGCGCCCTGATCTGTTTTGCGGGGCCGCGCGTGATTGAACAGACGATCCGCGAGAAACTGCCCAAGGGCTTCCAGCGCTCGGAATATCTGCGCGATCACGGCATGGTGGATATGGTTGTGCATCGGCACGATTTGCGGTCAACCATTGCATCCTTGTTCGGCATTCTGACAAAGGCTCCGGCAAACGACGCGATTACGCGTTCGGGCAGCTCAGGCACCCAGCTTACCTTGCGTGATGTCGCAATCGAGGCGGAAGGCGCTGGCGAAGATGACGTGTTGACCAATCCTCCGGTCGCCGCACACGCCGAATAAGTCGAGTTTGCCTGACTGGCTCTGATTTGCGGAGGGACACTTGTCCCGCACTGATGCGATCTTGAAACGTCTGATGACGTTGCATCCCAAACTGATTGACCTTGAGTTGGGGCGCACATTGCGTCTGCTCAAGGCAATGGGTGAGCCACATCTTTCGGTTCCACCCGTTATCCATGTGGCGGGAACCAACGGCAAGGGTTCAACCATCGCCTATCTGCGCGCGATGCTCGAGGCTTCGGGTAAGAGCGTGCATGTTTATACCTCCCCTCATCTTGTCTCGTTCCGCGAACGTATCAGGCTCGCGGGCAAGCTGGTTTCAAGCCGGAAACTCAATGCTGCGCTTGAAGCGTGCGAAATGGCCAATAAAGGCCAGCCCATCACCTTTTTTGAGATCACCACGGTTGCCGCGTTCCTTCTGTTTTCAAAGGTAAAGGCAGACTATCTGCTTCTGGAAACCGGGCTTGGCGGCCGCTTTGACACAACCAACGTAATCGCCGATCCGCTCGGAACCATCATCACACCCATTTCAACCGATCACACGCAGTTTCTGGGCGAAACGCTTGGCGAAATTGCTTCGGCCAAGGCCGGAATACTGAAAAAGGGCGCGGCGGCGGTTTTCGCGCGCCAACCTGATGAGGCCATGGCTGTCCTGGAAGCCGAAGCGCGCGCGCTGGGTATTTCGCCGTTTGTCGCCGGGGTCGATTTCGATGGCTACGTGCAGCGTGGCAGGTTGGTCTATCAGGATGATGCAGGGCTGCTCGATTTACCTCTGCCTTCGCTTTATGGGGGCCACCAGATCGAAAATGCCACCGTTGCCATTGCTGCGGCGCGCCAGTTCCGGCTGCCGATCAGCGAAAACGCAATAGGGCAAGGTCTGCGCAGCGCAATATGGCCTGCACGCCTTATGCCTCTGCGCGGCGCGCTGACAGAGTTGATCGGCGCTGAACAGGAATTATGGCTCGATGGTGGCCACAATGCCGCCGGTGCGCAGGTTCTCAGTGAAGCCCTGGACGATATGCAAGCCTCACGTCCGGCACCGCTCGTCCTGATCTGCGGCATGATGGCGTCCAAAGACGCTGCGCGGTTCTTTTCGCCCTTTTCTAAAAAGGTGCAACACGTCTTTACCGTGCCTATTCCCGGTGAGCCGGGCGCGCTTGATGCCAAGGCATTGGCGCCGTTTGCCAGCGCTGCTGGGTTGGAAGCAAAACCTATGCGGTCGGTTCGTGCCGCACTCGGCGAGGCAGCAAAGGTTGAAGGCGCCCGCATCGTGATTTGCGGTTCTCTTTATCTGGCCGGGCACGTCCTTGCGCAAAACAAAACGCCCCCGGAGTGATCCGAGGGCGTCATCGCAAATACTCAAAAACCTATCAGGCGTGACCTTCAAGCCATTTAACAAGACCAGCCTTGGGGGTGCCAGCGCCGATCTTCATATCGGCCGCCTCCCCGCCCTTGAACAAAATCATCGTCGGAATGGAACGCACGCCATACTGAGCTGCAATCGAGGGATTCTCGTCGACATTGAGCTTAACGATCTTCACCTTGCCCGCCATTTCGGTGGAAATCTCATCAAGAATAGGTGCAATCGCGCGGCACGGCCCGCACCATTCGGCCCAGAAATCGACAAGCACGGGCACATCGGCGCCCAGAACATCGGTGGAAAATGTAGCTTCGCTCACATGCGCGGTCATTGGTCTTCCTCAACAAAGGGGGTGGAACCGGCGCGGCTCCACAATCAGGTTGCATAATAGCTAGGCAGAGTCGGAGCCCAGTTCAACCCCGTCAGGCGGGTACGAAATGATCGTGACCGATGTTAAGCTCGCTTGCCTCGACCAGCATCAACTTACGATTTGCCGTCCAGAGGATGCCAGCCTCAATGTCGCGATCTGGAAACAGTCGTTGCGCGGCAAGGCGATAAAGCGCCAATTGGCCGATATAGGCAGGGGGAATGGCATGTCGATCGGCAGATGGGCTTGCGTCCGACTTGTAGTCGACGATCAACACCTTTTTGTGATCGACCACAAGCCGATCAAACCGGCCCGATAGGCGTGCGGGCATCCCGTTTTGTGTTCCGGCCAGTGAAAAGCTCACTTCCGCGCGGCTGTTGGGGCCGAAAATCGAAGCGAGATCTGAATCGTTGAGGATAGCAAGCGCCTCTCTTGCCAATGGCCCTGCAAGATCGGCCTCATCCTCGAGCAGCGTATAGGCCGCGGAATGAGCAACAGCTTCTCGCTTTGCCTCCGGGACGGACGCCAAGTGCTGCAAGAGCGCGTGCAGCACCGTGCCGCGCTGGCGTGCCAATGCCGGATCGAGCGCATTTTCTCCCGATGTTGCAAAGCTATCTGGACGCACAGCGCCATCATGACGGGATGGCGAGAGTAAAATAACCGGGGCCGCTGGTGGCGGAACTGAGGCTTGGTACGTTTCCACCTGTTCAACCGAAACAAGCGTTCCGGACTCACCCAAGCGCTCTTGTAGCGGCGTTGCACCTTTGGGATAGCGGATCAGAATGTCTTCGCTACCCTCGATGGCAATTTCTTCACCGCAAGGCGCGAGCGCATTTTTGACCGCGCCATACCATGTATTGCCGATCTCACCGCGCGGCGGTTTGGGTCCGGCAACGATCAGCACATCTTCGGCGCGGGTCATGCCGACATAGAGGTTGCGCCAATATTCGGCATTGTTGCGGGCAGCGAGTGCTTCTTTGAGGCTGGCCGATTTTTCCGTGTGATCGTCAGATCGACCGCAATAGAGCATGAACGGCTTGCCTTCATGCCGATCGAAAAAGGTTCTGTCTTTTACGCTCCCTGGCCCTTGCGTCGCATCGGCAAGAAAAACGATCGGAGCCTCAAGTCCCTTGGCACCATGCACCGTCATGATCCGAACGCCGCCAGTGCGTTCGGCCAGTTCACGTTTGATGGTGATATCGCTTTTTCGCATCGCGGCAATAAAGCCTGTTAGCGAAGGCTGGTCCGATTGTTCATGGGCAAGCGCCAGATCTAGAAACTCGCCCAAGACGTCATCGACTTCCGGCCCCAACCGTGTGTGAAACGCCCTTAGTCCGCCGTGGCGATAAAGGACGCTGGCAAAAAAATCATAGGGGCGGTCAAAATCAAGGCGGCTTCTCAATTCGGTGAGAAATCCATAAGCTCGGATACAGGTCTCGATTGAGGACCGGCCCAACGCTGTCCAAAGAGACTGCCCATCGAGACGATTGGCGGCGAGTTCATAGAGGTCGTCTTCACTGACGGCGCAAAGCGGTGAACGCAGGATTGCCGCCAGCATCAAATCGTCGTCTGGATTGAGCAGAATATCGGCAAGGCCGAGCAGATCATCCACCGCAATATGGGTTGAAACCGGCAGGCGATCTGCGCCAGGGCTTGCGATTCCCGCTTCCTTGAGCGCGCGGACGGTTTCGATAAATACCGATTTTCGCGCCTGGACGAGGATCAGAATATCGTCTGTCCGGATCGGGCGACCACGCGTGCCCAGAGCGATATTGTTGTCGATCCAAAAGCGGATGGTTTGCGCAATCTTGCGCGCGACGCGGCGCGAAGCGTTGGCGAGGTTTTCGACCGGCTCAAGCGGCCAGCCCTGCTCTGCGCGGGAGACTTCGGGTTCTGCCTCCATAGGCCATATTTCGATCAGCCCGCCGGTCTCGTGTCGTGCGCTTTCGTGAGCAATATCGCCCTCCGGTGCAAACAGGGCGCCGGAAATGATGGGGTTGGCACAGACGCAATCGACGCCCGAAAGGATGCCCGGCAAGGTCCTGAAACTGGTGCGCAGCCGGACATCGTTCCATTGCTTTTCGGCACGATTGGCTGCAAGGGCATAGTTGCGGCCCTTCTCGCCAAATAGCCTGGGTTCAGCGCCCTGGAACGAATAGATCGATTGCTTGGGATCGCCCACCGCAAAAAGCGTCTTGGGGCGCTGCGCGGCGCCTTCACCTGCAAAATAGTCCTGCACCAGTTGATCGATCACGTCCCATTGCTCAGGATTGGTGTCCTGGCTTTCATCGACGAGCACATGATCGATCCCCGCATCGAGCTTGTAACGAACCCATGCGCTTGCCTCGGTGTCAGCGAAAAGAGCTGCTGTGCGCATGATCAGATCGTCAAAGTCGAGAAGCGAGCGTGCGCGCTTATGCTCTTCATATTCAAAAACGATAGCATCGAGGACTGCCAATAGCGCTTCGGTTCGCGAGAGCAGCGTTGCTGCCTTGAGCTTTTGATTAAGCTCCGCGAGCCGCTCTGCTTCAGCCAGAATCTGGTCGGCAAGCGCCGGGGCCGTTTCACGAATGGCTTTTCGTGGGAAGCTTCTTTGGGGGACTGAGCCATCCTTGTTGAGATACGCACCGACAAGTTCCGCTGGATCGGGGTTGAAGCGGTCGATCCGGTTCAACTTGTCCTCAAAGCGGCTGCCCTCGGGCTTGGGCTGTTCAATCGCAAAGATGTCGGCGAACCGATCAAACGGCACGATCATGCCGTTTATGATCTCTGCCTCAATAGCGGTCTTGGTTTGGCCCACCTGCAGCCCTAGAAACGCTTGCAGGGCAGATATGGCCTGTTGGCGGCTGGAAAGCACGCCGTCGAGCTTGCGGCCTGCCGTCAGTGCGCTGGCGATTGCGGTTTCGATCTGGCTATCGCTCATCATCTCGAAAAGATGCGCGACCGCCTGCTGAGTTTCGGGTTTGCCACGCAAGCCACCTGCCAAAACGCTTTCGCGCGCACGGGTGATCAATTCGGCGCGCGGCTGGTCCTCGATAACGGAGAAGTTGACGGGCACGCCGGCCTCGTAGGGAAACCTCTGGAGCACGGCCTCGCAAAAGGCATGGATGGTGCTGATCTTGAGCCCGCCTGGGGTCTCCAACGCCCTGGCAAACAGTGAGCGCGCATTGTTGCGCAAGGCCGCGTCGGGTCTTTGGTCGAGAATATCGGTCAAAGCCTTATCGAGCGCCTCATCGCCAGCGCGCGTCCACTCGGCAAGAATGTGCGACAGCCGGTGACGCATTTCCGCGGCAGCGGCCTTGGTATAGGTGAGACACAGGATTGTTTCGGGTGCCGCTCCCGCCAGCAGAAGCCGCAAGACCCGGCGCGTGAGAATAAACGTCTTGCCGGACCCGGCATTGGCACTGACCCACGCCGAAGACGTCGGCTCGGCCACCAGACGCTGGTTTCTTATCGCATCGGACGGAACGATTACGGCACGTTCGGTCATTCGTCGTCCTCGCTGTCGCCCAGAAGGCTCCACTCGCCGGTCCTCGCCAAATGGTCGTAGTCGCCCTTGAAACGTTGTCCCTTGCGCGGCATCACCCGCGCGGCCATCGGATGGGTGTCGGACTGCAAAATGCTGGCCACATGGTTCTGGAAATGGCGGAATACGGCGTCAATTCCAGCCTCAAGCGACATAGCACCAAAAGCAAGCTCGGTCGGCTTGAACGCATCGGGACCATTGGAAATCTTGATGTAGGTCAGCGCGTCGCTAGGCGCGGCGATAATATCGGCAAATGCGCCATTGCGCGCCATTACTGCTTCAAGCGGCAATTGCGGGGCATAAAGCGCCTTGATGTCCTTGGCTGGCGGGGGCGAGCCCGTCTTGAAATCGATGATCTCAAGCGCATCGGACATCAGAACATCGATCCTGTCGACGCGGCCACGCAGGGTGAACGGCTTGCCTGAGATCTCGAACGTCATCTTGCCGCCAATTTCGGCGTGACGGCTGACGATGGTGCCGTCGCGCTCGGTTTCATAAGCGATATAGCGCTGCGCAATATGATCGAAGCGCATCAGCCAAATGTCACGGCGCTCGGGGATAGCCTCCAGGCTGGCAAATCGCTCATGCGCCAGTGCCATCAACCGCTCATGCGCGTCAGGCGCAAGGGGTTGTCCTCCCTGCTTAAGGAAGTCGCCGAGAATATCATGGATGATCGTGCCGCGTTCGGCAGCATCCGGGTCGGCGCCAAGCGCAGCTACGGCGCGCAAACCAAGGACGTATTTGGCGTAAAGGTCATAGGGCGAGCGCAGCAGGATTTCTGCTTCGGTTATCGAAAGCGTATCGGGACGGCGATGCGCTGGTGGACGCGGCGCGGGGCGGCTCGCAGGCTGGGGCAGTCCGACAACAGCATCCAACCGATAAGCCCGCTTGATCCAGACATCACCGCGCTCACGCATCCACTTTGAAATTTCATTGCCAAAGAACGCTTCCAGCCTTTGGACCAGCCGCGATGGATTGGCAGGCGATGTGCCCGAGCGCTCGGCATAGCTAATGATCAACTGGTCAGCTCCCGCTGCCATGTAAAAGTCATGCGCCGCCAACCCATGCAGCTTTTCAGGGGGTTCCAGCCCCACGGCCATGCGCATACCGCGGCTCATCCACGGACCGGGATCGGCGACCTCGGGCCAGGCACCTTCGACAAGGCCAGCCATGACGACGAGATCGGCATCCATCAAACGCGCTTCAAGACGACCGAAAAGTGCAATCGCAGATTGCTCGGGTTGTGGCGGACGAACGGAACGCCCAGCCATCAGGCCATCCAGCGCGCTTGCGAGGCCGGCGACCGAGAACTGCGGGCCAAGGCCCGACAAATTGGCTAACTCGGCAAGCCAAAGCCCAAGCTCAACTTCCCCTTCCAGCCGCGCGAGCCCATCGCCCTCAGCGGGCGCGCGCACGGCCTCAAGACAGGTTTGAAGAGCAAGCGCAAACTGGGCGGCGGAAAACCTGTCTTGGGTGAATAGCGTCGAGATCGGTGCCAAGGCGGTTTCGAGCGCATCCAGCAATGCGTGAACCGCCTCGGCCTGTTGGGGAGAGAGCCGCAAGGGCGCATGTCGGGGCCGTTCGGCGAGATTGGTATCAACAGCCCGACGGATACCATCGAAACCGGGCGCAAGCCGCCCGGATCGGAAGACCGAGAAATCAAGCCAATTGGCTGTCTCCCCAAGCCGATGGCGCTGCAACCCCAGCACAACATTGCGATTGCGCAGCAGCGCCATCACATCAACAGCCGATAGCCCATTGGCCAGAACCGAGACAATCTGGCGGACAAGACGACCAGCCCTTGAACGCGCCAGTGGTGTTCCCGCAGCATCATCGACAGCAACGTCAAATCTCGATAGCTCAGCAGCGATCCGACGTGACAGCACCTGATCGGGAACAATCAGGGCGACACTTTTGCCGCTCTGCAAACCTTCGCAGGCCGCAAGCGCCACTGCCCGCGCTTCAAGTTCCGGCGTACGGGCAACGACCAGCGATATGGGTTGTGCCGCCCGCTCAAGCGCTTTGATTTCAAGCGCTGCAATCTTGGCTGGCCAAGCTGCTGTCTCGGCCGGCAGATCCAATGCCGCCTGCAAAGCGGAAGTACGAATTTCCTTTTGGCCCGCCAACTCCTCAACATCTTCTGGCTTTGCCTTGAGGTGCCGCAGCAGGCGCATAAGGCCATACTGGGGGTGGCCGTGGGGATGGCGGGCGCTATCGGCAAGCGCTTCGCATTGGGCAGCATTTAGGTTCCTGTCCAAGCCGGGGAGAACGACCGCGCCAAACTTCAAGTCTGCGATCGCGGCAATGAGGT
The DNA here is from genome assembly GCF_003992625.1 of Pelagibacterium lentulum. Taxonomy (GTDB): domain Bacteria; phylum Pseudomonadota; class Alphaproteobacteria; order Rhizobiales; family Devosiaceae; genus Pelagibacterium; species Pelagibacterium lentulum. Next base: position 24,207 of record NZ_RZMW01000018.1, read on the forward strand.
TGGCGGTTGCCGGAATGGAGCCGGTTGAACCGGCAATAATGACTGGCTTATTGGCAAAAAGCAGGGGCAGAGCTTCGACTTGGCGTGCAAGAAGCTGATTGGTGCGTTCCACCCCATCGATTACGTCCATGTCTGCGAGAATGGACGGCCAATGCTCGAGAATAAAACGAACAAAACCCAGATTTTCCTGCCAGCGGGCGGGAAGTTGTGCATCCTCGATTGCCTCGAGTGCAGAAAGCTCAATTCCAGCGATGGTAAAGTCGTCGATCAACTGCGCAAGCGAATCGGCCAACGCGATCACTTCGGCGCTGCTGGGTGCCCCACGATAACCACCGAGCGCTGGCGCCGAGAAAGGAGCATCGGTCTGGAGTGCCAGCCATTTTTCCGTTAGTTGCGAGAGGATAAGTCGCCGCTTCAGCGCTCCAATTGCCGGTTTTGGCGGCGGGCTATCAAAGGGGGGCAGAAACGGTTCGGCGTCGGGATCATCGCCGCCCAAGGCCCGAATATCGGGCAAAAGCATGGGGTTGTCGGCAAGCTGGGCACGCAGCGCCTCGATCAAAACGGTACGCGCCCTGCGCGTTGGCAGGAAGATGGTTATGTCTGACAGCCAAAACGGTCCCTCTCGCGGCCATTCGGGGACCAACTGCCCATCAAGGAGCGCTTGCGCGAGAGTTGACAGAAAGCGTCCGTGAGGCGCGATCGTATAGAGCGAGCCGTGGCGGGCCATCACACCAGCGTGCCTATGGCCTGTTCGGTTCGGACAATCGCGGCAGGGTCGCCCACGTGATACCAGGGCGTTTGAATCATGATGCCCTTGATGCGTCCGCGATCCCGTGCAACGCCAAATGAGCGGGCAAGAGAAAACGGCACATCAGGTCCAAGGCTCGCGAGTTCACGGCTGAACACTGCCGTTCCGGCATAAACGACCGGCCGTCCTACAGTCTGACCGAGATTGCCCTCGCCATCGATCAGGAAATCGGCGCTCTTGTTAAAACCCGTGGCCTTGTCGGGTTCGACGCAGAGCAGCACGCAATCGGCTTCATCCTTGGCATATTCCGCTACCAGTCTGGCAATCGGATTGTCCGAACCGGGCAACCAGAAGCTATCGGTGTTCATCACCAGAACAGGGTCGCTGCCGAGCAAGGGCAAGGCATGTTTCAATCCACCGCCGGTATCGAGCAGGCGATCTTTCTCGTAACTGGTTTCAAATGTGAGATCGGGCAGCGCGTTTGCCAGCCGCGCGATATGGGCAGCCATCAAATCCGGCTTGTGGTGGATATTGACAACAAATTTCCTGGCGCCTTCAGCCAAGGCGCAATCTATGACGTGATCGATCAACGGCTTTCCGGCAACTTCGATCAGCGCCTTGGGTCTATCGAAGGTCAGTGGGCGCATGCGTGTACCAAGCCCAGCAGCGAGCAGCATCACATCGGGGAGCACCACATCGGCCTGAGTGGCGGCTGGGGAAACTGGAAAGGCATCCATGGAAGCGTCTCCGAACCTTATCGGGATTGAAATTGGCGCAGTGCGCCTGCAAGCTCAGACATATCGCGGCCAGCGCGCGGCTTAATCGAAATCATGCGACCAGCGCCACTTTCCAACATGTCGATTTCAATTGTAAGTCCCCTGAACGCTGCCAAGCCCGGCGCGCGGGACGGCCATTCGACCAAAACGATCTGATCCTCATCGTCAAGCAATCCCAGTTCATCGAGTTCGGTTTCGTCGCTTATGCGGTAAAGATCGGCGTGAACGATGCCAGGATAGGGCTGAACAATCGCAAATGATGGCGAGGGAACATCAAGGCCCGGCGCGTCAAGACGCGCACGGATGATGGCGCGGGCGAGTGCTGACTTACCGGCGCCCAGTTCTCCTTCAAGCAGCACGACATCACCAGCAACGAGGTGGCGAGCAAGGAGGGTGCCGATTGCGTCTGTCTGCTCAGGGCCGATGGCAAGAAGCGTAATGCCTGCCATCCTCTATTCTCCAGCGATCTGTGTCGCTACTGCATTGGCCGGAATAATGACTGCGACCCGTGTACCGCGCGGCTCGCGCGCCTCGATTGAAACCGAACCGCCGTGCAGATTGACGAAGGTTTTGACAATCGCAAGGCCCAGCCCTGCCCCGCGCTGGCGGCCCTCGACCGATTGCCCCTCGAAGCGATTGAACAGCGCCTTGCGCATGTCCTCGGGGATACCGGCCCCCTCATCCTCGACCACGAAGGCAATCTTGTCGCCCCGCGCTGAGATATCGAGCCAAACCGACGCGCCAGGATCGGAGAACCGCGTAGCGTTCGAGAGAAGGTTATAAAGAACCTGCACGATGCGTGTTCCATCGGCGAAAAATTTCGGCAAATTATCGGCGATGGATACCTTGAGGTCCACTGGCTGATCCGCACCGGCAAAGGTGGCTGCAAGCCCGGCCCGCGCCTTCTCAACCAGCGTGCTGATTTCAAGTTCTTCGTAATTGAGTTGGGCAATCCCTGCGTCGACCGTAGCAAGATCGAGAATATTGTCGATCAGCAGCCCAAGATTGGCGCTTGAGGCACGGATGTAGTCGGTATAGGCGCGCTGTTTTTCATTCAGCGGGCCGACGGTTTCTCCGGCCAAAAGATCGGCGAAGCCAATAATATTGGTGAGCGGGGAGCGCAGTTCATAGGAAACATTCTGAACGAATGTGTCCTTGAGCCTGTCGGCAGCAATAAGCGCTTCATTGCGCTCCTTGAGCACGCGCTCATAATTAGCGCTTTCGCTCACGTCCACGAAGGTCATCATGGTTTGCCCATCAGGCAGGCGCACGATGGCATAGTCGAGCAATCGCCCATCGGCGCGATTGATACGCCCCTTGGTATCGGCCCGGTTGGGATTGAGATCGATAATGCCTTGCTTGAGATTGCGCCAGATACGCGCGCCATCCTCGGGAAAGGCTTCTGCGCAGGCTTTTGCTATCGTATCGATATGGGGGGAATTGCCGAGCACATTGAGCGGCAGCGACCACAGGGCAGCAAGCTTGGGGTTCTGCAGTTTGAGCCGCCCGTTTGTGCCGAACACCGCCACGCCTTCGGACAGCGCATTGAGCGTTTCGCGCTGAACGTGGATCAGTGCATTGTGGCGTGTCTCCAGGGCGAGGCGTTCTGTGATGTCCTCAAAGACATAGATCACCCCGCCTGTACCCACCGCCGGAGCCGCGATCACATTGGCGCAACGGCCATCTGGCAGATACCAAGGTGTTTCCCGCGGGCTGGTCAGCGCATAGCTCATAAGATGACGCGCGCGCCAATCGCGGTAATCGGGTTCGCTGGGCAACTGGCCCTGAGTACGCAGCTTGTCGAGGATCGCGCGTTCGTCAGGGCTTGTGTTGAGCCAGCTTGTATCCAGGCCCCAATATTCGGCATAGGCCTGATTGAAGTGGGTCAATTGCCGCTGCCGGTTGAAAACGGCGATCGGGGTTGCAAGCGTATCGATAACCGCCGTGAGGTCGCCGAGGTCTGGCGCAATTCGTTCTGGCTCGCGGGTTTCTGGCCGTTTAAGCGGCATATAACAATAGCCCGCGCTGCCGCCGTTCAACGGAAACAGAACAAGATCGAGCTTGCCGGCCTGGGGATGATCTTCACAAAAGGCGATGGTATCGGACGCATCGTTGAGAGACTTAAGATGCGCATTGCGCACCTTTACCTCGAAAATATCGGGCGCCGTGCCGCGATCAGATTTAAGCCCGAGACTGCGGGTCAGGTGAAGATAGGCAGCATTGGCATAGATCATCAGCCCGTCTGCATCGCGCAGCCAGGCTGGAATCGTGAGATTGGCAAGAACGGCCTGTGCTTCGGCAAGCGAGGGCAGGCGTGCAAGCGCGTCGCCGGTCAATGGAGGTTCGACCGAAGCACCCGAGGCGCGCAAGCGCAGCACCGCCGTCCCGCCCACGAGCCGTCCGGTCGCGCGGATGATGCGACCGTCGCGCGCCGATAGCGTAGTCTCGAAAACCTTGCCTTCGATTCTGAGATCGGTCAGACGCTCTGCAAGATCGAGCGCGGGGCCGGAATCGAGCCAGGACCGGAAATCGAGCACCGCATCATGCCGGGTTTCCCCCGGCAGCAGCGCGGAAACCGGGCCAAGCACTTCCGGGTCCAGCCCTGTATCTTTCCAGATGATTGTGACTTCAGGCATGCCCGAAACCAGCATCTCAAACTCGTCGAGTGCCGCGCGCATGGCGCCGAGCTGTTCTGCGCTTTTCTGTTGCGCCTGCTCAGCCTCGCGGCGCCAGCGCAACGCCAGGATTGCCGCAACGAGCCCGAAGCCCGCTGCTCCGAGCGCAACTGCATAAGGTGCGAAAGCTGTTACTGTGGCGGAGGCAAGGGGTGCTGCCAGCGCTGGACTTGCAGCGGCAAGCGCGACAGGCGCAGCAGAAAGAACCAAGAATCCCGTAAGTTTCCGGAATCCTGCCGGACTCATTCGCCATGCCCCTTTTTCAGATTTAATTGCCCGAGTGGCCACCGGGAGATGGTGACCGAATCAGTTAACCATACCCGGCTGCAGAATCGCGTCCAAGAGTCAAAGTGCCAACAAGTGAATAACTTATTGCTTGCAAGCCTAAACGAAGCATTTTTCCCAAGTGATTTGTCTTGCTCGCCGCAAACAAAATCGGGGGCCTAAGCCCCCGAAATCGTTAATCAATAGCGGTAATGATCGGCCTTGTATGGCCCCTCCTGAGGCACGCCGATATAATCGGCCTGATCCTTGGAAAGGGTTGTGAGTTTAGCGCCCAACTTCGCCAAATGCAGGCTGGCTACTTTCTCATCGAGGTGCTTGGGCAGGACATAGACCTTGTTTTCGTACTCGGCTCCCTTGGTCCATAGCTCGATCTGGGCCAGCGTCTGGTTGGCAAACGAGGCGCTCATCACAAAGGAAGGGTGCCCCGTCGCATTGCCCAGATTAACCAGACGGCCTTCGGAAAGGAGGATCATCTTTTTGTTGTCAGGGAACTCGATGATATCGACCTGCGGCTTCACGTTGGTCCATTTCAGGTTACGCAGCGCACCGACCTGAATTTCGTTATCGAAATGGCCGATGTTACAGACGATGGCCATGTTCTTGGTACGGCGCATATGGTCAATGGTCACGATGTCCTTATTGCCGGTTGCGGTGACAATAATGTCGGCACGCTCAACCGCGTCGTCTAGGGTCACGACCTCATAGCCGTCCATGGCAGCCTGCAATGCGCAGATCGGATCGACTTCCGTGACCAGCACGCGCGCGCCAGCGCCGCGCAGGGACTCCGCCGAGCCCTTGCCCACATCCCCATAACCGCAAACGATGGCAACCTTGCCAGCCATCATCACGTCGGTTCCCCGGCGAATGGCATCTACAAGGCTTTCACGGCAGCCATATTTGTTGTCGAATTTGCTCTTGGTAACGCTGTCGTTGACGTTGATGGCAGGGAACGGCAATTCGCCCTTCTCCTGCAACTGATACAACCGCATCACGCCGGTCGTCGTTTCTTCCGACACGCCTTTGATGTTGGCGCGAATGGTCGAATAGAAGTTGGGATGCGTGGCCAAGCGCTTACGGATGGTTGCAAAGAGAATTTCTTCTTCCTCGTTGCCCGGATTGTCGAGCACCGAAGGGTCGGTTTCGGCCTTGGCACCGATCAGCACCAGCATAGTGGCGTCACCACCATCGTCGAGGATCATATTGGGCGTGCCGCCATCGCCCCATTCCATCATGCGGTCGGTATAGGCCCAATATTCCTCAAGCGTTTCACCCTTATGGGCGAAGACGGGAATACCTGCCGCAGCGATCGCGGCAGCGGCGTGATCCTGAGTCGAGAAGATATTGCACGATACCCAGCGAACCTCGGCGCCAAGCGCAACGAGCGTTTCAATCAGCACAGCGGTCTGGATGGTCATGTGGAGCGAACCGGCGATCCGGGCACCCTTGAGCGGCTGACTCTTGGCAAACTCGCTGCGAATTGCCATCAGCCCCGGCATTTCGATTTCTGCCATTTCGATTTCCTGGCGACCGTATGTTGCCAGCGCGATGTCCTTGACGACATAGTCGGTAAATGGCGCATTCATTGCCGCTTTACTCCTGCATTTGTCAGAATCTTTTGATCTTGCCGTGCTTATACGCGGATGCGCGCCCGGCGACAACAAGGATATAAAGAAAGTTTTATGTCTTACATCGACCGCGCGGCGCGGCGCGCTCTTCTGCTTCGCCGGAACGGCAAGGCGCCCGCCGACCAGATGCCCCAGATCAAGCCGTAGCCGGCGATGAGGCCTACGACGGCATGGCCGAAGCCTTCGGTCGTAACCGGCACTGCCGGGGCGTAATTTTCCAGCGCGGCAGCGCCCACATCGGTATCGAAATATCGCGTCAGCGAACCGACGCGCTCCAAAGGCCCCGCATTGCGCAATGCTTCGAGCTGGGCCGAGAGTCTTTGGTGACGTTCAAAGACCAGCCGCATGGATTGCCCTCGATCGGCCAGAAACGCATCGGCGCTTTGTTCATACCGTTCCAGGCCCTCTTGCCGCGTCAGCCCGCTTGCGGCCGCATCGGCATCAAAGCGCACGGCAATGGCCGCCAACTCGTCGATTGCGCCGCCGAGCCTTTGCGCATATTGCTGGGAGTATTCTGGCACCTGGGAAAAGGTGACTGCGCCGAGAATAGCGCCTGTTAAGCAGACAAGGCGTTTCATGGCCCACCTTTGTGTCTAGAGGCTGTTCTGTTCCAGGTTTTGGGATCAGAAGGTGGCGTCGCTTGCCGCCTCCTTGTCCTCGTCAAAGCCACTATTGACCAGTTCCGCGATGGCTTCGATTGCCTGTCGCGCCTCGTTACCGCTGGCCTGTACCAGAATGGTCGAACCCGGTCCTGCCGCCAGCATCATCAATCCCATGATCGAGGTGCCGCCGACGGTAACGCCGTCGCGCGTCACCGTAACCTTGGCATCAAAATGGTCGGCCGTGCGCACGAAACGGGCCGAGGCGCGTGCATGCAGCCCCCGCCGGTTACAGATTGTCAAACGCTGACATATTGCGCGGTCCGGATCAGTCATCGCCTCTATTTTCCGAGCACATCGTTGGCAACATTGATATATTTGCGCCCGGCTTCCTGCGCGTCGCGCACAGCGTCGCGCATATCGGCGTCGCCCCTAATGCGTGCCAGCTTGACGAGCATGGGCAGATTAACCCCGGCAATGACTTCAATGGGCCGACCCTGCATGACCGAGATGGCAAGGTTGGATGGCGTACCGCCGAACATATCGGTGAGGATCACGACGCCTTTACCCCCATCGACGGAATCGACTGCAGCAATAATGTCATTGCGCCGCGCTTCCATGTCGTCCTCAGGCCCGATGCAAACCGAGGCAATCGCCTCCTGCGGTCCTACAACATGCTCAAGGGCTGAACGAAACTCTTCTGCCAGCCTGCCGTGGGTCACAAGGACCAAACCAATCATCGAAATACTAACCTTTTTGCACTGCAGCGCCGCAACAAGAACCGACTTTTGAACGGGAAGTTCCCGGTTTCAAGTGTTTTTCTGGAAAATCAGCGTGAGACAACCGTGAACCGATACTTATGCCCGCTAAAAGGCGCCGAGCGCCCTTAATGCGGCATGAACGAGAAAGCGTTGATGCAGTCCGTCTATCAGGCCCCGGTGCGGCACAGGACATCGCGGCACGAATATGCCATTTATATTGGTGGTCAGCTCGCTTTCCTCAAGAAGGCGCTCTTCCTTGTCAACAAGATCGACGACGAGGTGAACATGGGCTTTTTTTGCATAGGGCAACCGGATGATGCCCCGGCCGCGCAACTCGATCATGCCTTCGATCGTTGCGGGCGGCTCCATGACCAGACCGTCTTCATCAGTGGAAAGCAGAACTCTGTCATCGGAAATCAGCAGGCCCTGCTCGCCTCGCAATTGCGCTTGCTCGATAAGATCCAGCGCCAGAAGCGATTTTCCAGCGCCCGAAACGCCGGTAATCAAGATGCCATGGTCACCGATAAGGATGCCGGTGCCATGGCTATTATTCTTTTTTGTCACGATTTAGCCCGCGGTAAAGTGAGGGTGAAGACCGCCCCTGACCGGTCATCACGATTCCCCGCTTCTAGCGTACCATTATGGGCCTGCGCAATCTGGCGCGAGATTGAAAGGCCAAGACCCGAATGGTCCCCGAAGGATTCTGTTTCCGGCCGATCCGTGTAAAAGCGCTGGAACACCTTCTCGGTATCTCCTGCGATCCCGCGCCCTTCATCGATTACCGTGACACTGACATGATCGGGGTCGGCGTTCACACGGACGGTCACAGTCCCGTCTTTGGGGGAAAAGGAAACGGCATTGTCGATGAGATTGGTAAATACCTGCGCCAGCCGGTTGTCATGGCCGCGCACAAGAGGGTCGTAACGGTCCGAAGTGTTTTCAAGAACCACGGAAACGCCCCGCGCTGCGGCAAGATCGGCCTGGATGGAAACGATGGCCTCGGCAAGTCCTGCTATATCGACCTTCTCGACATTTTCGCGCGCCAGTTCAGCATCGATCCGGCTGGCGTTGGAAATATCTGAAATCAAACGATCGAGACGGCGCACGTCGTGCTGGATGATGTCGATCAGCCGTTTTCGGTCCGCCGCCTTTTTCGCGAGCGGCAAGGTTTCCACCGCGCTTCGCAGCGAGGTCAGCGGGTTTTTCAGTTCATGGGCCACATCGGCGGCAAAGCGCTCGATGGCTTCGATGCGGTTATAGAGCGCGTTGGTCATACTGCGCAGGGAGCCGGAAAGATGCCCGATCTCATCGGACCGGTCGGTAAAGTCCGGGATTTCGGCACGCGCTTTCATAGAGGTTTGAACCCGCTCGGCAGCTTCCGACAGCCTGCGCATCGGCCCGGCAATCGTTCCCGCCATAAGAGCGGACATCAGCCCGGTCACTGCCGCGGCAACAAAGGCAATGCGCAGGATCTGCCAGCGCTCCTGGGTTACAATCGCATCGATCTCACCTGGCGATGTTGACAGCAGCAGGGCACCGACCACCGAACGCTGGCGCTGAACCGGGACGGCGACCGAGACGACCAATTGCCCCCGCGCATCCACCCGCACGATATCGGCGGGCGATCCGTTCAACGCCGAAGCGACCTCTGGATAGCGCAGGCCTTCATGGGCCGGGTAGTCCTGATAAACGGGATATTCCGCCCCGCGGAAGAACCGGGTGATGCCGTTCCACCAGTCGAACAGGAAAAACCCGGTTCCGACATTTTGCTGTGGCTGGCGGCTGGCGAGAATCTCGCCTGCCGCATAAATGTTGCTGCTGTCGAGAATCATCAGCCCGTCCCGGTCATATATACGCGCGCGGGTCCGGGTCGGCGTCACAAGGTTACGCAGGAGCGGCGCAACCCGCTCAGGGCTGATGGGAAATTCGAGGCTCGGATCAAAGAAGGTAAAGGGTGAGGCCAAGTCGCCCATATAAAGGTCGAGCAGCCGGTCGGGATTGACCGAAATCACATCGGAATCCGCGGTTGCCGATGCGGCAATTGCCGCGGACATGATTTCACCCTGCACGCGCAGGGATTGCACACGGCTGTCGATCAGGCCAGAACGGAACGAATTGAGATACATGATGCCGGCGACAAGCGCCGCCAGTGCCACGAGATTGAGAATAACGATACGGCGCGTAAGCGAGGAAAAAAACGTGAAGTTGATGATCCGGCCAATGGCGCGGAAAAATGCAAAAACAGGTCGCAGGACTGGCTTGCGGCCCGCGCGACGTTTCTGGGCATCAATCTGCTTTTTTTGACCTCGGGAGGCTTGCGCCTCCGCGGATGTGAACTCGCTTACGTCCACCAAATCGGACTATTGCTCCTTGAAGCGGTAACCAACGCCGTAAAGCGTCTCGATCATGTCAAAGCTCTGGTCAACGCTTTTGAATTTCTTGCGCAGCCGCTTGATGTGGCTGTCGATGGTTCGGTCATCAACATATACCTGATCGTCGTATGCCGCATCCATAAGTGCATTGCGGCTTTTGACCACACCCGGACGCTGAGCCAGGGCGAGCAGGATCAGAAACTCGGTTACTGTGAGCGTGACCCGCTGACCGTTCCAGGTGCAGGTATGACGCTCCTGGTCCATCACGAGCGCTCCGCGCTCAAGTGACGTTTTGGGTATGCCGTCTTCGCCATTGGCAGATGCTCCGCCACTGTCTTTTGGCGCTGCCACACGCCGCAGTACCGCCTTTACGCGTTCGACAAGCAATCGCTGGGAAAAGGGCTTGGTGATAAAATCGTCCGCGCCCATCTTGAGGCCGAACAGTTCGTCGATTTCTTCATCCTTGGACGTGAGGAAGATCACCGGAACGTCAGACTTCTGGCGCAGCCTGCGTAAAAGCTCCATTCCATCCATGCGCGGCATCTTTATATCGAGAATGGCAAGGTCTGGCCGGTCGTTGCTCAAACCCTCAAGACCGGATGCGCCGTCAGTATAGGTGGCAACCTGATAGCCTTCGGCTTCCAACGTCATCGAGACGGAGGTGAGAATATTGCGATCATCATCAACAAGAGCGATTTTGGGCATATACTTCCCTTTGCATGTTTCCGTACAGACCAGGCATAGTCATGTCCCATGATATAGGAACGCGCTTGCCCATTTTCTTGCCTTATTGACGCTTTTGCCTCTCATATTACGCGCAAATTATGGCAAGGCCAATTCCATCCCGAACGCGTGAAGATGCCAAAGCGTTCTAGACGAACGTCTTACGACCCATTGCCAGATGGTTTTTGCGTCGTCTCAGCCTTTAGAGTCGGGTCCATTAAAGGCTGCTCCCCATTCCGGCCGGATTGGCCTTTCATGCTTCAAACCAATGAGTCAGGACCCATGAGCACGATCACCGCCGAGACCCTTGCTGCCGAGATTGCCAACAAGGCGCGCAGCGTCGCCTATAACGACACTGCCGCACAGCTTGTAGAATATGCAATCGCGCGCAAGGAAGGCCGGTTGAGCGCAGACGGGGCCTTTGTCACCGACACCGGGCAATTTACCGGCCGCTCACCCTCGGACAAGTTTATCGTGCGCGACGAGCTTACCGACAAGCTGGTCTGGTGGGACAATACCAAGGCGCTATCGCCCAAGCATTTCGATGTCCTTCTTGCCGATTTCACCCAGAGCCTTGCAGACAAGCACCTGTTCAGCCAGCAGCTTTATGCGGGTGCGGACCTCAAGCATCAACTCAACGTTGCCGTGATGACACCATCGGCATGGCATGCGCTGTTTATCCGCAACCTGCTGATCCGCCCTGCCCTGGCCGCTCTTGAAGGCTTTGCCCCCAATGTGACGATCCTGCACAATCCCGAGTTCAAGGCTGATCCCGCCCGTCATGGCACACGCAGCGAAACCGTGATTGCGCTCGACTTTTCGCGCAATATCGTTCTGATCGGCGGCACGGCCTATGCCGGTGAGATCAAGAAAAGCGTGTTTTCGCTGTTCAATTTCCATGCACCTTCCGATGGCGTATTGCCCATGCATTGCTCGGCCAATACCGGAAAGGACGGCGATACTGCTTTGTTCTTCGGTCTGTCGGGCACGGGCAAGACCACGCTTTCCACCGACCCCGAGCGCGTTCTGATCGGCGATGACGAGCATGGCTGGTCAGACGATGGCATCTTCAATCTCGAGGGCGGGTGCTACGCAAAAACCATCAATCTCTCGCAAAAGGCCGAGCCCGAAATCTATGCCGCGACCAAGAAGTTCGGCACGGTGCTTGAAAACGTGGTGATGGATGAGGCGACCCACGAGCTGGATTTCGCCGATGGTTCAAAGACCGAAAATACTCGCGCCGCCTATCCGCTTTACGTGCTTGATAACGTATCGCGCACCGGCACCGGGCCAACGCCGACCAACATTGTCCTGCTGACCGCCGATGCCTTTGGCGTTCTGCCTCCAATCGCACGGCTCAACGCTGAGCAGGCGATCTATCACTTCCTTTCGGGTTACACCGCAAAGGTTGCCGGTACAGAACGGGGCGTGACCGAACCGCAAGCCACCTTCTCGGCCTGCTTTGGCGCCCCCTTTATGAGCCTGCACCCGACCGTTTATGGCCGCATGCTGAAAAAGCGCATAAAGGAAAGCCTTGCCGAATGCTGGCTGATCAATACCGGCTGGACGGGCGGCGCTTATGGCGTCGGCCAGCGGATTTCCATCAAGGACACCCGCGCGCTTCTCAACGCCGCGCTTTCGGGCGCGTTGGTCAATGTGCCATCGCGGACCGATCCGGTCTTCGGTTTTTCCGTGCCGATCTCGGTGCCTGGCGTCGATTCAACGCTGCTGAATCCGCGCGACACATGGGTGGACAAAGAGGCCTATGATCGGCAGTCGGCTAAGCTGGTGAGCCTGTTTGAGGACAATTTCGGGAAGTTCGCTGCGGCCGATGCCCAGATCGCGGAAGCTGGTCCGCGCCTTGCTGTGGCCGCCGAATAGGGTTTCCCAACCTCGACAAATAAATCACCCGCAGTCCAGATCGGAAGGCGGGTGATTTACTTTGATCGGAGAAAAATCAGTAGAAAATATGGGCGCCGATAGTCGCCACTTCCACATAGGCGGATGCCCAACTTGGCGAAACGCTTGTGGTGTGGAAATGCATTGCCGTCGTCAGGCCATCTTCGTGTTTTTCGCCCAACAGAAAATTCCTGTACGCAGTATCGGCAATGATGTGCGATTTGACCCAGGACTCGCGATCGATCGTGTTGCCACCGCCGCCATCGACGGGCCGGCCATTGCAGGCAAACGAGAACTGGCATCGATTGAAAAGATGCGCGTTCTGAAAGACGACATCGCACACTGAATTGGGGTATCGGCTCGAATTCACGCGATTGAGGATGACCGAAGCCACCGCCCATTGTCCCGTTTCGGGTTCGCCGCGGGCTTCGTGATAAATCGCCTGCGCCAGACAATAGCGCTCGGCGCTTGCCAGCTCCTTGCGCTCATCGGTCGGTTGATAGCCGGAGACATAGCTGGCGACCAGTTCCGGCGTCAGCAACTGATCCTGTGCGACCGCCTGGCTACCCAATCCAAAGGCAAACAGAAGGGCGGCAATCGCCCCGAGTCCGTTCTTCTTTGTGGCGTGCATGCCCCGCGCCAAAAAGTTCAATATCCCCTAGCCCCGCGTCTCGCACCCGCCTTGATATGGCTGTGCTTGATTGTCTGAGGTTACTAACCCGGATAAGCCATTAACGCGATGTTAAGCTTAATCAATGGTTAACGCGCTCTGTTTTAAGCATCTCTGTTGGGGTGGGTAAAGGGCTCAAATTGCATTCGGGTTATATATTTGGGTGCAATTTTACAGAACTGACGCGGACATTCTCATTTTTGACCAGTGACATAGAGGCCGGTTGAGCGTAAGCAGACAACTGACATGTCACTTGCCGCTCCTTCTCCCCCTCTTAAAGAACTGACCCCACGCCAGATCCAATGGATTGGCGGCGGCTACCTTTCCATGTTCGGTTCGCTGGGCGGTCAAACGATTTTCATCGCGCTTTTCGGCTCTGCAATACGCGCCGAATTCGGGCTGACCGACGGGCAATATGGCCTGATTTATACCGCGGCTACGCTGATCTCGGCGATCTGCCTGGTATTCGCCGGAACGCTGGCTGACAAGCTGCCGGCAGCCGTTCTTGGTGGCGGTGCCGCGTTGGGCCTGGGCGTCATTGCACTGATCATGGGCATGGCTCCCGATGTCTGGGTGCTTGGCTTTGCCCTGTTCGGCTTGCGGTTTTTTGGCCAGGGCATGCTCGTTCACAATGCTGCGACAGCCATGAGTCGCTGGTTCTTTCGGTTTCGCGGGCGCGCGCTCGCCTTTTCGCAATTGGGACTTTCGACCGGTGAAGCAATTCTTCCAGTGCTTGTTGCGCTCGGCATCGCGGCCTTTGGTTGGCGAAGCGTTTGGATGATTGTTGCCGCAATTGCCATCTTGATCCTCGCACCAGCGATATTTGCCTGCTTTTCCAATCCACCGGACGGCAAGAAAGCCAAAGCTCAGGGGTTGGCCAATCCCGATGCCGCCGACGAAGTGAATACCGGCGCGCGATGGCGTCGTAGCCGCGTTATCCGCGATCCGCTGTTCTGGATCGTTCTCTATGGCGCCCTTGCCGCCCCCGCAATTTCCACCGCAATCTTTTTTCATCAAACAAGTCTTGTCGAAGACAAGGGTTGGGACCTTCTTGTGTTTGCGGCCTTCTTCCCGGTGATGTCGGTTACAACCGTAACCTTTTCCCTGCTGGCGGGGATAATCATCGACCGGATCGGAGCCAATCGTATGCTGACGTTTGCACTGGTGCCGATGGCACTGGCCTGTCTTTTGATCTGGCTGGGGGATGCCTATTGGGTGATTCCGGGCTTCTTTCTGCTCTGCGGCATGTCGAACGGCATGCTTGGAACATCATTTAATGCTCTTTGGGCGGAACTTTACGGCACGGCCAACCTTGGTTCGATCCGGGCGCTCGCAACCTCAGCAATGGTTTTATCCTCAGCAGTGGGGCCGGGTATTGTAGGCATCTTTATCGATCTGGGTGTAACCTTGCCCGACCAGGGACCCGCATTTGCGGCCTATTTCCTCTCAGCCTCGGCGCTTTTCGTCGTCTCACGCGGGAGATTGGCGCGGCGAGCGCGCGAAATTCGCGAGAATATCTAGAGCACCAGAACGCCGGAATGCTTGGCTTTGTGCTCAGGCTCGACATGGATCGTGATGGCACTTCCGGGCCTCTCGATCTTGAGCGCAGCTTCGATGCGGTCGCAGATTGCGTGTGCTTCGTCCACGCTCATTTCGCCGGGCACAACGAGATGAAAGTCGATAAAGGTCATCTGTCCAGCCTGTCGTGTCCGCACGTCATGGGCCTCGAGCGCGCCATCTGCGCTGTTCTGGATGGTTTCACGAATCTGCGCCAATTCATCGGTCGGCACGGCCACGTCCATCAGCCCGCCAACGCTTTTGAACATCAGCACGCTGCCGGACCAGAGCACGTTGATCCCGACAAGCGCGGCAATGATCGCATCGAGTTGGTTCCAGCCGGTCCAAACAACCAAGAGCAGCCCGACCACAACGCCGACGGATGAAATGACGTCCGTCATCAGGTGAATGCCATCGGCCTCAATGGCGGGGGAACGCATGGCACGTCCGGTCCGAATGAGAATGAAGCACCATGCCCCATTCAGCACCGTGGCGACGATATTGATGAGGATGCCCATGAATGGGGTATCGATGGGCTGGGGATCGAAAAAGCCTTGCCAAGCCTGGTGAAAAATCAGCAGCGCGGCAACAAGGATGAAAGCCCCTTCGATAACCGCGGAGATATATTCGGCCTTGTGGTAGCCATAGGGCATGATGTCGTTGGCCGGTCTTGCGGCCAATGACACCGCAACAAGCGCCGCCAATGCCGCAACCACATTGACGATGCTTTCGAGCGCGTCAGAAAGCAATGCCACCGAGCCGGTGATATGGGCGGCCCAATACTTAAGGCCCAACACCACCAATCCCACAGCGACACTGGCAGATGCCAGCATGCTCAACTTCTTCATCGCTACGCCACCCCACAACATCGGGTTATCGGGGCATAAGCGAAAAGGATCGTCCTGTCTATCCCTTTGATTTTACTTGAAAATGAGTTGCAAAATCATTCGCAGATCACCTCTGCGTCGAAAGGGCTCGAACGCTGAAGATATGGTCATGAGCATGTTCGAGACTTTCAGCGACGTGGTGGCAGAGGGCTGCAATTTCGTCCGTGGCCTCAACAAGATCAGGCACCATGATGGTAAACATGCCCGCCGCATGAGCAGCCCTGACACCCATGTGCGAATCTTCAAACGCAACACAGCGCACCGGATCGGCTTTCAGTCGCAAAGCGGCGGTGAGATAAGGCTCCGGGTGCGGCTTGGGATTGGCTACATCGTCGCGTGTAACGATGGTCTCGAAATGATCGAGAAGCCCGGCCGCGCCAAGATGAGCGGTTGCATGTGGCGAGCGCGAAGAGGTTGCCACGGCCGTTGGAATGTTCCGGGCGTTGAGCATGGCAAGCATCTCTTTGGCGCCGCGCTTTACCGGAATTGGCTCGTTGGCGAGCCTCGCCCGCATTGAGATGCGGCATTTTTCGTCAAAGACCGTATAGGGAAAGGCGACGCCATAAGATTCCACCAGCAAGCGTTCAGTGGCTTCATGGGATGAACCGACCATGCGCCTATGGACATGATCGGTCATTTCGAACCCGAGTTCGGCCATCACGTCAAAAACAATGGCACGGAAAACCGCCTCGGTATCGAGCAGGGTTCCGTCCATATCGAAAATTGCTGCATCGAAGCCCGCTGCCAATCGGTCTGCGAGCTGTTCTTTTTCAGTAGTGTTCATCATGGCCTGCTTCTAGCGCCATTTCGTCCTAAGGGAAACACCTCGATCAGCGATCCGGCCCCGCATCGACATCTGGAAGGTCAGGACTGCCATCCGCGCTTTTCTTGCGGCGGCGGCGCGGTTTTGAATTTTCCTGCCCATCGGTTTCCTTGGTACCCGGCTCGATCTTTGTGGTCTTGCCCGGCTCCGAAACGACATGCAATGGAGGCGCCTTGCCCTGCTTGTCCTCGCCAAAATAAACCGTCTGATGCGGGAAGGGGATTTCTATGCCGCGCTCATCAAAGATGCGCTTGATAATCGCGTTGTAAGCCCGCTTGGTGCCCCATTGCTTGCCCGGCAGCGTCTTTATGCGCGCGCGCAGCACAATTTCACTCGGCCCAAACGCATTGAGACCCAGCCATTCGAGGTCGGCAATGATATTGGGGCGATGATCGGGATCCTTACGCAACTCTTCAAAGGCATCGAACATGGCTTGCTTGGCTTCTTCGGTATTTTCGCGATAGGCGACCCCCATATCGAGCAGTGCATAGGAAAATCCGCGCATGAAATTGGTGACGGTATCGACCGAGGAGAACGGGATGATGTGATAGGAGCCTTCGACATCGCGCAGCGAAGCCGAACGGATGGTGAGGCGTTCTACAACCCCCGATATGCCGCCGATCGAAACCACATCACCCACATCAATGGCGCCTTCGAGCTGAATGAAAATGCCGGTAATGATATCCTGAACGAGCTTTTGCGCCCCAAAGCCGATGGCCAGGCCAATCACACCGGCCGATGCCAGCAGTGGGGCGATATTGATGCCCAGCTCCGAGAGAATGAACATCAGCGACACAACGATCAGGGTAATGGTCAACGCATTGCGCATCAGCACCAATAGCGTCCGCTCGCGCGCCGAGACCGCCAGCGCATATTCGGGATTGATGCGGTAATCGACCCAGGAATTGAGCACCAGCCAAATGGCAAAGCTGACCAGGAGGATGATCGAAACTGTCACTATCGTTCCGGCGAGACGCGCGCCGAGCTGACTTTCAAGTACGGCGAAGAAATCGATGGCGCCGAGCGTATGGAGGCAAAATATGACAACGGTTGCCACCACTGCCAGACGCAAAACGTAGAGGATGCGCGGAACGAAGGAATTGAGCTGGCGTTCAAGCAGCGGCACACGCATGGCTATGCCCGAGGGCAGATGCACACCGCCGCCAATCATGCGGGTGATGATATTGGCTACAATCACGCCTGCAAGAATCGCCAGAGCAACCTGCAAATTGGCGATGAGGATGACGTAAAAATCGGCAATGGGCCTTGTGATTGCCACAATGGCAAGCGCACCGATATAGATCAGAACCGGCACATGCCAATAGCGCACCAGCACTCTGAATCCCTTGTTCGCCCGCACATTGCGGAACCGCCGGATCGCCAGAAGGCTGACCGCGCGGTGCATACGCATGACCACAAAGGCCATCAACCCGAGCATGATGAGCAGCCCGAGCACGGAAAGCGCCCGACCGGCAGCGGGAGAAACCATGCGCGAAAAGAGCGGCAACACAAGGAACTGGCCGAAAACGAACAGCGACGCGAAAACGCGCAGCCAGGCCATGACCTGCCGGGCATGGGCATCCTTGAGCCGGACCAGGCGGGCGACAGTGATCTTGGGTGAGAAAACCACGCGGGCCAGGGCCATCACCACTTCGATCATCACGAAGGCATTGAGGTAAAGCGAATGGGCAAAGCTGATGTCGCCCGGCGTGCCGAGAATCGACAGCGCCACCACATAGCCCACAGCCCAGGGCACGATTGCGGAAATCACATCGACGCTGAAGGTGGTCACAATCGAGATCGTGCGGGCGATCACCCCTTCGGTTGCCGTCGCGCTGCGCATGGTCGTGCGGAAACCGTCGGTGAGCGCTTTCATGGCGAAAAAGCCGCCATAGGTGATCAGGATCAGCGACAAGAGATCGACGACAATGGACCAGACCACCGCCAGATCGCCCATCGAAAGCGCCGAGAAGATTTGCGGGGCCGCAGCAATCTGGATCCAGAGATTGGCCAGCCCGGACGCCGTGCCTTCGGCCATGCGCTGGGTGAAATCGGCCACCTGCCCGCCGACCGAGCGCAATTCGAGCGAGAGCAGTGAGCTTTCCTCTTCCGCAGCTGCCGGTGCGTCCGGGTCTGTGACGCGTTCCAGTTCGGCGATCAGCGCCGCGCGGGCTGCATCGTCGCGGAGAACCTCAATGAGATTTTGCAGCGCCTGTTCGCCTTCCGAGCTGGCTTCCTCAGCCGCCCCACCCAGATTGAGACCCGGCACCTGGGCATTTGCGGCAAGCGGGCTGGCAAGAGCAGAGACGAAAACGAGCAGACAGACGACGAGGCGGCGCAGGAACGGGTTCGGCATGGGACCTGTAAAGATGTTGAAGCCACAATGATTTGGCCCAAGCTTACAGAGTTTTGCTGGTCAATGAACCCCCCGTGCGTATTGAAGGCACGTTGTGATCTCGGAGGGCTTGCGCTTTGTCTCATGGGCCGCACCGCTTCGCTTTTTTGTTTTGCCTCACGGGCCGCACCGTGAAATCCATGACGGGCTAAAGCCGCCCTATGGATTTCACTGGCCCTCCGGCTGGGCGCGCGAAACGTCGCGCGAGGTCCTCACCTACGGTTCGTCCGTGGGGTGGCCGGAAAATCATCACGCGAGCCTGGTTTGCCTCACGGCGCGTACCACTGCGGGCATGACGCTCGTCGCTATGCCCTTCGTTGCGCCTGCGACGGCGCGGCGCAAAAGGGCGCCGGGGTCGTCACTCCGTTCCTCCGTGTGCCTGCCGAATAGGCATCACGCGAGTTTGTTTTGCCTCACGCCGCGTGCCGGATTTCTCGCGACGCCTAAATCCGGCCTGCTCAAAATCCTGCCGCTCCGGCGGGGCGGCCAAAACGTTGGCCGGGCTCCTCGGCTTCGCCTCGTCGGTTTCGGGCAGTTCCGAAGTCATCACGCTTGCCCCTCACCCCTGCCCCTCTCCCACCAGGGGAGAGGGGTAGATAGTGGCTTCCCATTGCACACTTCCCCTTCTCCCCTCGTGGGAGAAGGTGGCGCGTAGC
>NZ_RZMW01000019.1 GCF_003992625.1 Pelagibacterium lentulum
GCGCCGACGGTGCGGCCGCCTTCACGGATGGCAAAGCGCAGCTTTTCTTCCATCGCGATCGGAACGATCAGTTCCACGTTCATTTCAACATTGTCGCCAGGCATGACCATTTCAACACCGTCATTGAGCGTCACAACACCGGTCACGTCAGTCGTACGGAAGTAGAACTGAGGACGGTAATTGGTGAAGAACGGAGTATGACGGCCGCCTTCTTCCTTGGTCAGGATATAGGCTTCTGCAACAAACTTGGTGTGCGGAGTGACCGAACCGGGCTTGCACAGAACCTGACCGCGCTCAACCTGGCTCCGATCGATACCGCGAACCAGCGCACCGATATTGTCGCCTGCTTCACCCGAATCGAGCAGCTTGCGGAACATTTCAACGCCGGTAACAGTGGTCTTCTGGGTCGGCTTGATGCCAACGATTTCCACTTCCTCGCCAACCTTGACGATACCGCGCTCAACACGACCGGTCACAACAGTACCACGGCCAGAGATCGAGAACACGTCTTCAACAGGCATCAGGAACGGCTGATCCTTCGGACGCTCAGGCTGCGGAATGTAGTCATCCACAGTCTTCATAAGCTCCAAAATCGCATCGTGGCCGATTTCAGGACGCTTGTCTTCCAAAGCCATAAGAGCCGAACCCTTGGTGATCGGAATGTCGTCACCGGGGAATTCGTAGCTCGAGAGCAACTCACGAACTTCAAGCTCAACAAGCTCCAGAAGCTCTTCGTCGTCAACCTGGTCAACCTTGTTCAAAAACACCACAAGCGCAGGAACACCAACCTGACGGGCAAGCAGAATGTGCTCGCGGGTCTGGGGCATCGGGCCATCGGCTGCCGAAACAACAAGGATCGCGCCGTCCATCTGCGCAGCACCCGTGATCATGTTCTTCACATAGTCAGCGTGGCCTGGGCAATCGACGTGTGCGTAGTGACGCGCTTCGGTCTCATACTCAACGTGAGCCGTCGAAATCGTGATCCCGCGGGCCTTTTCCTCAGGCGCCTTGTCAATCTGGTCGTAAGCAGAATAGGTCGCCCCGCCAGTCTCAGCCAGAACCTTCGTGATCGCAGCCGTCAAAGAGGTCTTGCCATGGTCAACGTGACCAATCGTACCAATGTTGCAGTGCGGCTTATTACGTGAAAACTTTTCCTTGCCCATCACATATCTCCGTATTCAGACAGCCCGTGGCTGCTGTAACTTATTGTTTCAATTAGGCGTATTTGGCCTGAACTTCGTCAGCAACCGCCTGCGGCACTTGCTCGTAATGATCGAACACCATGGTGTACTGTGCACGGCCCTGGCTCATCGAGCGCAGCGAGTTCACGTAACCAAACATGTTTGCCAGAGGCACAAAGGCATTCACGACCTGCGCGATACCACGCGATTCCGTACCCTGGATCTGACCACGGCGGGAATTAAGGTCGCCGATGACGTCGCCCATATATTCTTCAGGGGTAACGACTTCAACCTTCATGATCGGTTCGAGCAGCTTCGCGCCAGCCTTCTGCAGGCCTTCACGGAAACCGGCACGACCGGCGATTTCGAAGGCAAGAACCGACGAGTCGACGTCATGATACGCACCATCGGTAAGCGTTGCCTTGACGTCCACGATCGGGAAGCCGGCAAGAATACCTGAACCCATGACGGACTCGATACCCTTGGTAACGCCCGGAATGTATTCCTTCGGAACCGAACCACCAACGATCTTGCTTTCGAAGGTGTAGCCAGCGCCCGGCTCGTTCGGCTCGATGATGAGCTTGACGCGAGCGAACTGACCCGAACCACCCGACTGCTTCTTGTGGGTGTAGTCGATTTCGGCCGTCTTCGTAATCGTTTCGCGATACGCAACCTGCGGCTGGCCGATATTGGCTTCAACCTTGAATTCACGCTTCATGCGGTCAACAAGGATGTCGAGGTGAAGTTCACCCATGCCCGAAATAATGGTCTGGCCGGATTCTTCATCGGACCTGACGCGGAACGAAGGATCTTCAGCAGCAAGACGCTGCAGGGCAAGCCCCATCTTTTCCTGGTCGGCCTTGGACTTGGGCTCAACCGCGATATCAATAACAGGATCAGGGAAAATCATCCGCTCAAGGATAACCTGGCTGGTGGGTGCGCAGAGCGTATCACCAGTGGTCGTGTCCTTCAGACCAACAATGGCAACGATGTCACCAGCGAAGGCTTCGGAAATCTGCTCACGGCTGTTGGAGTGCATCTGGAACATGCGGCCAACGCGTTCGCGCTTGCCTTTCACGGTGTTTTCCAGTTGCGCACCGGCTTCCAGATGACCCGAATAGATGCGACAGAACGTCAACGAACCCATATGCGGGTCGTTGGCGATCTTGAATGCCAGCATCGAAAGCGGCTCGCTGTCGTCAGCATGACGCTCGATGGCTTCTTCCGTCTTTGCATCGATGCCCTTGATCGCCGGAATATCGATCGGCGAAGGCAGGAAATCGACAACTGCGTCAAGAAGAGGCTGCACACCCTTGTTCTTGAATGCAGAACCACACAGAACGCCGAAGAACTCAACGTTACAGATGCCCTTGCGGAGCAGCTTGCGGATCGTATCGTTGTCGGGCATTTCGCCTTCCAGATACGCTTCCATCGCAGCTTCGTCCATTTCGACGGCAGCTTCGATAAGCTTCTCACGGTATTCTTCTGCGCGATCCTTGAGGTCGGCCGGAATATCGACCACATCCCAAGATGCGCCGAGCTGCTCACCGTTCCAGACAAGCGCCTTCATTTCGATAAGATCGACAACGCCAGCGAATTCGCTTTCGGCGCCGATCGGCAGTTGCAGAACAACGGCCTTTGCACCGAGACGCTCGCCAACCATTTCCACCGAGCGGTAGAAGTCAGCGCCGATCTTGTCCATCTTGTTGACGAAGATCAGACGCGGAACGTTGTACTTGTCAGCCTGGCGCCAGACGGTTTCCGTCTGCGGCTCAACACCGGCATTGGCATCGAGAAGCGCAACAGCACCGTCAAGAACCCGGAGCGAACGCTCGACCTCGATGGTGAAGTCAACGTGGCCCGGAGTATCGATGATGTTGAAGCGACGCTTCTTGCCATCACGACCCTGCCAGAACGTGGTCGTGGCAGCCGAAGTGATGGTGATGCCGCGTTCCTGCTCCTGCTCCATCCAGTCCATGGTGGCAGCGCCGTCATGAACTTCACCGATCTTGTGGCTCTTGCCGGTGTAGAACAGGATGCGTTCGGTTGTCGTGGTCTTGCCGGCATCGATATGCGCCATGATGCCGAAATTGCGGTAATCTTCGATCTTATATTCGCGAGCCATTCTCGATCTCCCTTACCAGCGGTAGTGCGAGAACGCACGGTTGGCATCGGCCATGCGGTGCGTGTCTTCGCGCTTCTTAACAGCCTGGCCGCGCCCATTGAGCGCATCCATAAGCTCGCCCGAAAGGCGACCAACCATGGTCTGCTCGCCACGCTTGCGGGCAGCATCGATCAGCCAGCGAATGGCAAGAGCCTGCTGGCGCTCGGTACGAACTTCGACCGGCACCTGGTAGGTAGCACCACCAACACGACGCGAACGCACTTCAACAGCCGGACGAATATTGTCCAGAGCCGAATGGAACACCTGGATGGGGTCCTGTTTGGTACGCTCTTCAACAACGTCGAAGGCGCCATAAACAATGCTCTCAGCGACGGACTTCTTGCCATCCAACATGAGAGAATTCATGAATTTCGAAACGACGAGATCACCGAACTTAGGATCGGGGTTGATCTCACGCTTTTCTGCACGATGCCGACGGGACATGGTTCAGCTTCTCCTTACTTCGGCCGCTTCGCGCCATATTTGGACCGGCGCTGCTTACGATCCTTCACACTCTGGGTATCCAGAACGCCGCGCAGCACGTGGTAACGCACACCAGGAAGGTCGCGCACACGGCCGCCGCGGATGAGCACTACAGAGTGCTCCTGAAGGTTGTGACCTTCGCCAGGGATATAGGTGATGACTTCACGCTGATTAACGAGGCGCACCTTGGCCACACGACGAAGCGCAGAGTTCGGCTTTTTCGGAGTCGTGGTATAAACACGTGTGCAAACGCCGCGCTTTTGCGGGTTCGCCTCCATTGCCGGAACTTTGTTCCGCTTCGGCTTCGCCTGCCGGGGCTTGCGGATCAGCTGATTAATGGTCGGCATAGTGCTCGAACCCTCTTTTCATCCGTACCAAAACAAATCGTTGCTTACGACATAACAAGCAAGCAGCGCCCGCACAGGCCTCTTACAAGAACCGGCGGCGCCAAGAATGCAGAGGATCACCACCCGAAAGGAAAGCAATCATGCGCCCAAGACTTGTTGCGTCTAAAACTACCCGACAGTGTGTTTGATCTGCTTTGAATGCGGTGCATTGGGCGCCCCGCATTCGGTTCCAGATCACGACCGACCGCTTAGGTAGGGCGGGTATTACGCGGATGATTCAGAATCGTCAAGGCTTTTCGGGAAAAAAGCGCATTTGCCATCCGCCGTCCTGCCCTGCGTCAAACGCATAACCCGCATGTAACGAAAAAGGGGGCCATAAAGGCCCCCTTCCCCAAGCGTTTTTCTTTTATCGCCCTATTCTGCCGGCGCATCCGCTGGCGGCGAAGACGGAGCGGGAATCGCAACCGTTTCTGCCTGACGGCGCCGCTCGTCGAGAATGAGATCGTCGCGTTTGCCCGCAACCTGACGCACGTTGGTGACGCGCGCACCTGTACCTGCCGGGATCAGCCGGCCAACGATCACATTTTCCTTGAGACCATCCAGCACGTCTGCCTTGCCGGAAACCGCAGCTTCGGTGAGAACGCGTGTGGTTTCCTGGAACGATGCGGCAGACACGAACGAACGGGTCTGGAGCGATGCCTTGGTGATACCCAGCAGAACCGGGACAGCCTCGGCAGGCTTCTTGCCATCGGCAACAAGCTGCTCGTTGAGCTCATCCAGATCGATCTTGTCGATCTGCTCGTCCTTGAGCAGTCCGCTCTCGCCTGGATCGGTGATTTCGACCTTCTGCAGCATCTGGCGAACGATCACCTCAATGTGCTTGTCGTTAATCAACACGCCCTGCAGGCGATAGACTTCCTGAATCTCGTTGACGAGATAGCGTGCCAGTTCCTCAACGCCCTTGATTGCAAGGATGTCGTGCGGTGCCGGATTCCCGTCAAGGATATACTCGCCCCGCTCGATCGGATCGCCTTCCTGCAGATGGAATGGCTTACCCTTCGGGATGAGATATTCAACCGGTTCCTGCGACTCGTCGTTTGGCTCGATAACGATACGGCGCTTGTTCTTGTAGTCGCGGCCGAAGCGGATCGTGCCATCGATTTCCGCGATGATCGCATGATCCTTGGGACGACGTGCTTCGAACAGTTCCGCAACGCGTGGCAGACCACCGGTAATGTCCTTGGTCTTGGCGCTTTCGAGCGGAATACGCGCCAAAACGTCACCAGGTGCAACACGAGTGCCCGGCTCAACTGCGATAACCGCATCCACGCTCAACAGATAGCGCGCATCTGTACCTCGATCGGACTTGAGCACCTGCCCACCGACACCAATGGCAATTGCCGGACGCAGGCCCTCACCACGCTGGCTCGAACGCCAGTCGATGACCAGACGCTTGGTAAAGCCTGTTGTTTCGTCGGTCGTTTCAGCAACCGAAGCGCCGTCAACAAGATCCTCGAACAGAACCTCACCCTCGACTTCCGAAAGAACCGGACGGGTGTACGGATCCCACTCGGCAAGACGCTGGCCGCGCTTGACCTGATCGCCATCGTCGACCCGTAGGCGCGAGCCATAGGCAACCTTGTGAACGGCGCGTTCCTTGCCATCGGCATCGACAATTACGATCGCCACGTTACGGCCCATGACCACAATATGGCCATCGGAGTTCTTGGCAATGTTCTTGTTGCGGAAGGTGATCTTACCTTCGGCACCCGCTTCGAGATACGAGTTATCGACAACCTGCGCCGTACCACCGATATGGAACGTGCGCATGGTAAGCTGGGTACCTGGTTCACCGATCGACTGCGCGGCGATAACACCGACAGCCTCACCCATGTTGACCGGCGTACCGCGTGCAAGGTCACGACCATAGCAAGTCGCGCAAGTGCCCTGACGCACTTCACAGGTCAGTGGTGAGCGAATGCGAACCGACTGGATCTTGGCTTCTTCGATCTTCTCGACATCGGCCTCGTCCATCAACGTGCCCTTGGCGATGAGAACATCGTCAGTGCCGGGAACGTAGATGTCGTCAGCAGCCACACGACCGAGGATGCGCTGACCGAGTGAGGCGACAACCTGACCGGAGTCGATGATCGCTTCCATGGTCAGACCGTTCTCGGTGCCGCAATCATTTTCAGTGATGATCGCGTCCTGCGCAACGTCCACAAGGCGGCGGGTCAGGTAGCCCGAGTTTGCCGTCTTGAGCGCTGTATCGGCCAGACCCTTGCGGGCACCGTGCGTAGAGTTGAAGTATTCAAGAACGGTCAGGCCTTCCTTGAAGTTCGAGATAACCGGCGTTTCGATGATTTCGCCTGACGGCTTGGCCATCAGACCACGCATACCAGCGAGCTGCTTCATCTGGGCAACCGAACCACGGGCGCCCGAATGGCTCATCATATAGACCGAGTTGATCCGCTTCTGCCGACCGTCGGCGTCCTTTTCAACAGCAGAAATGCGCTTCATCATTTCGTCGGCGACCTTGTCACCGCACTTGGCCCAGGCGTCGACAACCTTATTGTACTTTTCGCCGTGGGTGATGAGGCCGTCATTATACTGCTGCTCGAATTCCTCAACCAGCTTGCGGGTATCGCCCACAATCTTGGCCTTGGTATCAGGGATCACCATGTCGTCCTTGCCGAACGAAATGCCGGCACGGCAGGCCTGCTTGAACCCGGCATCCATGATCCGGTCACAGAAGATCACAGTCTCTTTCTGACCACAGACACGATAAACCGTGTCGATGACCTTGGAGATCATCTTCTTGGTCATGAGCTGGTTCACGACTTCATACGGTACGTTTTCGGGCAATAGCTTGCCCAGAATCATACGGCCTGGAGTGGTTTCGACAATCTTGGTCGTCAGGCTGCCATCCTCGGAAGTCGCGCGAACGCGGCCCTTGATCTTGGAATGCAGCGAAATGACCTTGCTTTCCAGCGCATGCTCAATTTCAGCCATCGAGCCGAATGCCATGCCCTCGCCCGGCTCACCATCAGCCATGATCGACAGGTAATAAAGCCCCAGAACAATATCCTGCGAAGGCACAATGATCGGCTGACCGTTGGCCGGATGCAGAATGTTGTTGGTCGACATCATCAGGACGCGCGCTTCAAGCTGGGCTTCAAGCGATAGCGGTACGTGAACCGCCATCTGGTCACCGTCAAAGTCAGCGTTAAACGCCGCACAGACCAGCGGATGAAGCTGGATGGCCTTGCCTTCGATCAGGATCGGCTCGAATGCCTGAATGCCCAGACGGTGAAGCGTCGGCGCACGGTTCAACAGAACCGGGTGCTCACGGATCACTTCGTCAAGGATGTCCCAAACTTCGGGCCTTTCCTTTTCAACGAGCTTTTTCGCCTGCTTGACGGTCGAGGACAGCCCCTTCGCGTCGAGACGCGAATAGATGAAGGGCTTGAACAACTCGAGCGCCATCTTTTTGGGAAGACCGCACTGATGCAGCTTGAGTTCCGGACCCACGGTGATAACCGAACGGCCCGAATAGTCGACGCGCTTGCCGAGCAGGTTCTGACGGAACCGGCCCTGTTTGCCCTTGAGCATGTCGGACAGCGACTTGAGCGGACGCTTGTTGGCACCGGTAATGGTGCGGCCGCGACGACCGTTGTCGAACAACGCATCGACAGCTTCCTGCAACATACGCTTTTCGTTACGGATGATGATGTCGGGAGCACGCAGCTCGATCAGGCGCTTGAGGCGATTGTTGCGGTTGATCACGCGGCGGTAAAGATCGTTCAGATCCGAGGTCGCGAACCGGCCGCCATCGAGCGGCACCAGCGGGCGCAGTTCGGGCGGAATGACCGGAATGACCGTCATGATCATCCACTCGGGCTTATTACCCGATACGATGAACTGCTCGACGATCTTAAGGCGTTTTGCGAGTTTTTTGGGCTTAAGTTCCGTTGTCGACTCGGCAATTTCAACACGCAGGTCAGCAGCGAGCTTTTCCAGATCGATGGCAGCCAGCATTTCGCGCACGGCTTCAGCACCGATCATCGCGGTGAAGGCGTCTGGACCGAAATTGTCCTGCGCGTCGAGATATTCTTCTTCCGAAACAAGCTGATGCTGGGTGAACGGGGTCAGGCCCGGCTCAATCACAACATAGTTTTCAAAATAAAGAATGCGCTCGACATCCTTGAGTGTCATGTCGAGAAGCTGCGCGATACGGGACGGCAGCGACTTCAGGAACCAGATATGCGCAACCGGTGCGGCCAGTTCGATATGGCCCATACGCTCGCGGCGAACGCGGGAAAGCGTAACTTCCACACCGCACTTTTCGCAGATGACGCCCTTGAACTTCATGCGCTTGTACTTACCGCACAAGCACTCGTAATCCTTGGTCGGACCAAAGATACGGGCACAAAACAGGCCATCGCGCTCAGGCTTGAACGTGCGGTAGTTGATGGTTTCCGGCTTCTTGATTTCGCCGTAGGACCAGCTCAGAATTTTTTCCGGGCTCGCAATGTTGATCTTGATCTGATCGAAAGTGGGCGCTGCCGCCTGCGAGTTGAACGGGTCCATGACATGCTGATGATGATTCATCTTGTCTCTCCTTGGTGCCTTGGCGGTGCCGCTTCAGCTTGTGAGCGCACCGCCTCGGGCAATCGGCAAATGTTCAGTCGGGGTCGCGGCGGATTATTCCGCCGCGTCCGCAGGAGGCGCGAGTTCCGGGTCACCGGATGTCTCTTCGTCGTTGTCGGCTTCCAGGTCGGTCAATTCGACATTGAGGCCGAGTGAACGGATTTCCTTGACCAGAACGTTAAAGCTTTCCGGGATACCCGCTTCAAACGTGTCATCGCCCCGAACGATCGCTTCATAGACCTTTGTACGGCCAGCAACGTCGTCCGACTTGACGGTAAGCATTTCCTGCAAGGTATAGGCGGCACCATAGGCCTCAAGTGCCCAGACCTCCATTTCACCGAAGCGCTGCCCGCCGAACTGAGCCTTACCGCCCAGCGGCTGCTGGGTAACAAGGCTGTAGGGGCCGATTGAACGTGCGTGGATCTTGTCATCGACCAGATGGTGCAGCTTGAGCATGTAGATATACCCAACTGTCACCGGACGATCGAAGGCTTCACCGGTACGTCCGTCATAAAGAGTGGACTGACCCGAAGCGTCCAGACCCGCATTTTCGAGCATTTCGACAATGTCGGCTTCCTTGGCGCCATCGAATACCGGTGTGGCAATCGATACGCCCTTGGAAATCTGCTGGCCCAACCGCACAATGCCGTCGTCGTCCAGATCGCCAACGAAATCATCGCCCTCATAGAGCGCGGAGATTTCCTTCTTGAGCGGCTCGACGTCTTTGCTCTGGCGATAAGCCTGCATCATCTCGTCGATCTTCCGGCCCATGCCGCGCGCGGCCCAGCCCAGATGCGTTTCGAGAATCTGTCCGACATTCATACGCGAAGGCACGCCCAGCGGATTGAGAACGATATCGACATTGGTTCCGTCTTCGAGGAACGGCATGTCTTCAACCGGCATGATCCGCGAGATAACGCCCTTGTTGCCGTGACGGCCGGCCATCTTGTCGCCCGACTGCATCTTGCGCTTCGTGGCAACGAAGACCTTGACCATCTTCATCACCCCTGGCGGCAGTTCATCACCGCGCTGGAGCTTGTCGACCTTATCGATAAAGCGCTGCTCGAGCAGACGACGGCTTTCGTCATACTGCGCCTGCAGAGCTTCGATCTCGGTCATCAGTTTGTCGTCTTCAACGGCAAACTGCCACCACTTGGAGCGCGCATGAGCATCGAAGATGGAGTCGTTGAGCTTGGTACCCGCAACATAGCCCTTGGGCCCCGAAGTTGCGGACTTGCCGAACAGCATTTCCTTGAGACGCGCGTAAACGTTACGGTCGAGGATCGACTGTTCGTCGTCACGGTCCTTGGCAAGGCGTTCAATTTCCTCGCGCTCGATCGCCATCGCACGTTCGTCCTTGTCGATGCCGTGGCGGTTAAATACGCGCACTTCAACGACGATACCCGCATCACCGGGAGGAATACGCAGCGAGGTATCGCGAACGTCCGACGCCTTCTCACCGAAAATGGCACGCAGAAGCTTTTCTTCCGGCGTCATCGGGCTCTCGCCCTTCGGTGTGATCTTGCCGACGAGAATGTCGCCCGCCTGAACCTCGGCACCGATGTGAACGATACCGGCTTCATCGAGATTCTTCAGCGCTTCTTCCGAAACGTTCGGAATATCGCGGGTGATTTCTTCCGGGCCAAGCTTGGTGTCACGGGCCATCACTTCATATTCCTCGATATGGATCGAGGTGAAGACGTCGTCCTGAACGATCTTTTCCGACAGAAGGATCGAATCTTCAAAGTTGTAGCCATTCCAGGGCATGAACGCGACAAGCACGTTCCGGCCAAGGGCAAGGTCACCAAGATCGGTCGAAGGACCATCGGCGATGATGTCCCCGGCCTGAACATGGTCACCAACATTGACCAGCGGGCGCTGGTTGATGCAGGTCGACTGGTTCGAGCGCTGGAACTTCATCAGGTTGTAGATGTCGACGCCGGACTTGGAGGAATCGCTTTCCTCAGTCGCGCGGATAACAACACGGGTTGCGTCCACCTGATCGACAATACCTGTGCGACGGGCAGCAATCGCTGCACCGGAGTCACGGGCCACAACCGATTCCATGCCGGTACCGACAAACGGCGCTTCCGCCCGCAGAAGCGGAACAGCCTGACGCTGCATGTTCGAGCCCATCAGAGCGCGGTTGGCGTCGTCGTTTTCAAGGAACGGAATAAGCGATGCGGCCACCGAAACCAGCTGCTTTGGCGAAACGTCCATCAGGTCGATGGATTCTTTCGGCGTCAGCATGACTTCGCCCGAGTGACGCGAGACTACGAGATCGTTAACGAACTCGCCCTTCTCGTTCACATTGGCATTGGCCTGTGCAACGTAGTGCTTGGCTTCTTCCATTGCAGAAAGATAGACCACTTCATCGGTGACTTTGCCGTCCACGACCTTGCGGTATGGCGCTTCGATAAAGCCATACTTGTTGACGCGGGCAAAGGTTGCCAGCGAGTTGATCAGACCGATATTCGGGCCTTCCGGCGTTTCAATCGGGCAGATACGACCGTAGTGCGTCGGATGCACGTCACGGACTTCAAAGCCGGCGCGCTCACGGGTCAGACCACCTGGGCCAAGCGCTGAAAGGCGACGCTTGTGGGTGATTTCCGAAAGCGGGTTGGTCTGGTCCATGAACTGGGACAACTGCGAGGAGCCGAAGAACTCGCGCACAGCGGCGGCAGCCGGCTTGGCGTTGATGAGATCCTGCGGCATCACCGTGTCGATTTCGACAGAAGACATACGCTCCTTGATCGCGCGCTCCATGCGGAGCAGACCAAGCCGGTAGTGGTTTTCCATCAACTCGCCAACCGAACGCACGCGACGGTTACCGAGATTGTCGATGTCGTCGATTTCACCGCGGCCATCGCGCAGGTCCACAAGCGTGCGGACAACTTCCACGATATCTTCCTTGCGCAGAACGCGCATTGTGTCGGGTGCATCCAGATCGAGACGCATGTTCATCTTGACGCGACCGACAGCCGACAGGTCGTAACGCTCGGAGTCGAAGAACAACGACTGGAACATGGCTTCCGCCGTTTCCAAGGTGGGCGGCTCACCAGGACGCATCACGCGATAGATGTCGAACAGAGCATCTTCGCGGCTTTCGTTCTTGTCGACGGCCAGCGTGTTGCGCAGATAGGCGCCAACGGTCACGTGATCGATATCGAGGATCGGAAGCTCTTCAAAGCCCTTTTCAACGAGGGTCGCAAGCAGCTTTTCGTCGATTTCATCGCCGGCTTCGGCAAAGATCTCACCGTTGGACAGGTCAACGATGTCCGTGGCCAGATACATGCCGTAGAGGTCTTCGTCGGTGGCCAGCAGGTGGGTTGTACCGGCTTCCGCGATCTTCTTGGCAGCGCGCGCAGTCAGCTTCTTGCCGCCTTCATGCACGACATTGCCAGTATCGGCGTCGATAAGGTCGAGGATTGGCTTGGCACCCTTGATCTTTTCGGGATCGAAAGGCTTGCGCCAGCCTTGCTCACTCTTGGAGAAGGTGAGTGTGTTGTAATAGGTGTCGAGGATTTCCTCAGCGTCCAGACCCAGCGCCTTGAGCAGCGAAGTGACCGGAATCTTGCGGCGGCGATCGATACGAGCATAAACAATGTCTTTGGCGTCGAATTCGATATCGAGCCATGAGCCACGGTAAGGA
Organism: Pelagibacterium lentulum; assembly: GCF_003992625.1. GTDB lineage: Bacteria > Pseudomonadota > Alphaproteobacteria > Rhizobiales > Devosiaceae > Pelagibacterium > Pelagibacterium lentulum. Next base: position 12,478 of record NZ_RZMW01000019.1, read on the forward strand.
ATAATGCGCGCTGCGAACAGCAGCTTCCCGGACGAATGGGTCTTGCCCTTATCGTGATCGAAGAACACGCCAGGCGAACGGTGCATCTGGGATACGATAACGCGCTCGGTGCCGTTGACAACGAACGTACCGTTGGACGTCATGAAGGGCATATCGCCCATATAGACGTCTTGCTCCTTGATGTCCTTGACCGAGCGGGCGCCGGTATCTTCATCGACTTCAAATACGATGAGGCGCAGTGTCACCTTGAGGGGAGCAGCGAAGGTCATGTCGCGCTGGCGACATTCTTCGGTATCATACTTGGGCTGTTCGAATTCGTAGCGCACGAATTCCAGCGACGCGGTGTTTGAAAAGTCCGTGATCGGGAAAACCGACCGGAAAACCGATTGAAGGCCTTCATCGCCGCGCCCGCCTTCTGGTTCATCAACCATCAGGAACTGGTCATAAGAAGCCTTCTGCACCTCAATGAGGTTCGGCATCTCCGTGACTTCGCGAATGGAACCGAAAGACTTGCGCACCTTGCGGCGGCCATTGAACGTGGTAGCCATATACCCGTTTCCTCTCGTCTGAGCGTTGCGAGCAAAAGTGAAATGCACTTTTGCGGTTCGGCAACGCGTGAACAACATCGGGAGCATTGAGCGGTCCGAAGAAACCCGAAAATGCTCTGGAATGTCTCGGAGGCAACTGTTCAAAAAACCGACAATCAGCCGTCGGTCCTCGGAACAGGTGCCCTAACAATTCTGTGTATCTATTTCCGCAACAACGCCCTGCCCTCAACAACAACGCCCTACCCTCAACCTGATGGTGGCGTCCGCCGTCTGTGTACTTAGGCGGGAATCGGGGCAGTCCTATGACCGCCCCGACTGCTTATACAGTCAAAACTACTTGAGTTCGACCTTGGCACCAGCTGCTTCGAGCTTTGCCTTGATGTCTTCGGCTTCCGCCTTGTTGACACCTTCCTTGACAGCCTTAGGAGCGCCTTCAACGAGGTCCTTGGCTTCCTTCAGGCCGAGGCCGGTGATGCCGCGAACTTCCTTGATCACGTTGATCTTCTGTGCGCCGGCATCGGTCAGAACGACGTCAAATTCGTCCTTTTCTTCAGCAGGTGCAGCTGCTGCAGCAGCGCCACCGGCGGCAGCGACAGCAACAGGAGCGGCGGCAGAAACGCCCCACTTTTCTTCAAGCATCTTGGAAAGCTCGGAAGCTTCCAGAACAGTCAGTGCAGACAGGTCGTCTACAAGTTTAGCAAGATCAGCCATTTGAATACCCTTTTAAAAGGTTAGGTTTCAGTTTGAACCGTGGATTGGGTCGTAAACGCTTACGCGGCTTCGCCCTTGTCCGAATATGCTGCGATAACCCGTGCGACCTGGCCGCCCGGAGCCTGCAGGACGGATGCGATCTTGGCGGCAGGCTGTGTAAGCAGACCGGCAATCTTTGCACGCAGTTCGTCCAGCGAAGGCAGATCGGCCAGAGCCTTGACGCCTTCGGCATCGAGTTCGGTCGAGCCCATTGCGCCGCCGAGGATCACGAACTTGGAGTTCTTGTCGGCAAACGTCTTGGCGACTTTCGGCGCCGTGATGGGATCTTCCGAATAGGCCAGGACCGTCGGGCCAGTCAAAATGCCCGAGATATCCGCAATGTCGGAATCTTTAAGAGCGAGCTTGGCAAGGCGGTTCTTTGCGACCTTCACCTGACCACCAGCCGCCTTCATCTGCTTGCGCAGACTTTCAAATTCGGCGACCGACAGACCGGCATAGTGAGCGACGACTACAGCGCCCGAGCCGGCAAATGCCTGCTGGAGCGAGGAGACGACCTCGACTTTTTCCGCTCTATCCATGCTACTCTCCACGTTAAGCCCGATCCCTCATGGATCGGACCGTTGCAATATGCCCTCCCCACAATCGGGAAAGGCGGTGCAATGCCTGTAAACCGGAATGCTCCCTAAGGAACTACCGGCCCGGTTCAAACCAAAACGGACAAAGCGATCATCGCCTTCTTTTCATTCCGTAACGGTCATCACCCCATCTATTGGTGGCGGCCGGGAGCCCCCGGCAATTAGGATGGCAAGCCGCCATCACCACACAGTCTCGGACAGGTCTTCACCATCGGGCTCAAAGAGCCCTCAGGTTCTCCGGGCGACCAGGGCCGCCCGAAAACTTAATTGCGTCGGCAGTTCCTAATTCAGAACCGAAGACGGATCGACATGAACGCCAGCGCCCATGGTCGAGGAAACGGCTACGCGCTTGAAGTAAGTGCCCTTCGCGCCCGAAGGCTTCGCCTTGTTGACCGCATCGGTCAGCGCCTTGATGTTTTCGACAAGCTGCGCTTCAGAGAACGAGGCCTTGCCAACACCGGCGTGAATGATACCAGCCTTTTCGACGCGAAACTCAACTGCGCCGCCCTTGGCAGCCTTGACTGCACCGGCAACATCAGGCGTAACCGTGCCAACCTTGGGGTTCGGCATCAGGTTGCGCGGGCCGAGAATCTTACCAAGACGGCCAACCAGCGGCATCATGTCCGGCGTTGCAATGCAACGGTCGAAATTGATGTTGCCCTTCTGGATTTCTTCGGCCAGATCGTCAGCACCAACAATATCTGCACCAGCCGCCTTGGCTTCGTCGGCCTTGGCGTCCTTGGCAAATACGGCGACGCGAACGGTCTTGCCCGTACCGTTGGGCAGATTCACAACGCCGCGGACCATCTGGTCGGCGTGACGCGGATCGACTCCAAGATTCATTGCAACTTCAACGGTTTCGTCGAACTTGGCAGTTGCACGTTCCTTGACCATCTTGATGGCCTCATCGACGCCATAGAGCTTCTTGCGATCGATGCCTTCACGAACCTGCTTTGTACGCTTTGCGAGCTTGCTCATTGTCCGTTACCCTTCAACCTGCAGGCCCATCGAACGGGCAGAACCAGCAACCATGCTCATTGCGGCTTCAACAGTATCCGCATTGAGATCCTTCATCTTCTTTTCGGCGATATCGCGGACCTGAGCTTCAGTGAGCTTGCCTGCGCTGTCATGGCCAGGCTTCTTTGAGCCGGACTTGAGATTGATCGCCTTCTTGATAAAGTAGGTTACCGGCGGCAGCTTCATTTCGAAGGTGAAGCTCTTGTCGGCAAAAGCGGTGATAACGACCGGGATCGGAGCACCCTTTTCCATTTCCTGCGTAGCCGCGTTAAAGGCCTTGCAGAATTCCATGATGTTCAGGCCGCGCTGACCCAGCGCCGGGCCAATCGGGGGAGAAGGCGTCGCGGAGCCGGCGGGCACCTGCAACTTGATGTAACCAATAATCTTCTTTGCCATTTTCGTTCCTTTCAAGAGACCGGCATAGACCGGCCAGTTGGTGACGGTGTGGTCCGAAGGATTTACCGGCGGATGGCAACCACCGCCCTCTCCCACACTGTTCTGCCCTCATTCGAGAGCGCGCGATCAGACCTTTTCGACCTGACCGTATTCGAGCTCGACCGGCGTGGGCCGGCCAAAAATGGAAACTTCGACCTTGAGACGCGCACGCTCTTCGTCGACTTCCTCGACGACACCCGAAAAGCTCGCGAACGGGCCATCGGAAACGCGAACATTCTCGCCAATCTCGAAGCTGACAGAAGGCTTGGGGCGATCGACACCCTCCTGAACCTGCTGCAGAATACCCATTGCCTCGCGCTCGGAAATCGGCTGCGGCTTGTTATCCGCGCCAAGAAAACCGGTCACTTTCGGCGTATTCTTGATCAAATGGAATGTCTCGTCCGTCAATTCCATCTTCACCAGCACATAGCCGGGAAAAAACTTGCGCTCAGCATCAACCTTGCGGCCGCGGCGCACTTCGGTAACCTTTTCGGTCGGAACCAGCACATCATCAAAAAGATGATCGAGCCCGTTCGAGGCAACCTTTTGCCTGATGTCCTCGGCGACCTTGCGCTCGAAATTTGAGTACGCCTGAACAATGTACCAACGCTTGGCCATATCGCTTTAGCTCCTGATCGTCCGGATTCGCTTAGCGAATGGACAGCATTAACCCGACAAAGAATGAAATGATCCAGTCGGCCCCCAGAAAGAACAAGCTGGCCAGCACAACCATGATCAGAACCATGACCGTCGACACTAGAGTTTCATTGCGGGTCGGCCAGACAACCTTGGAGACCTCTGTCCGCACCTGCTGGATGAATGTAAACGGGTTGGTTCGGGCCATAATCGCTCAATACTCGATTCAAAATCGTGGGGTTAAGTCCATAAGCAATCGCCGCGCGAGTCGCTTCGCACGGCCAAGAACGGCCTATCTAGACCTAGAAAGCCGCCAACGCAAGACCCGGAGACAAGATTCTTGTTGTCACGGCCAACATGGCTGCCACCAATTCGCCATCTGCGCGTTATTCTTTGGCAGCATCGAAAGGACACCGTATGAGAAAATCCCGCACTCTGCCCGCAATCACTCTGTTTGGCGCAATTGCCTTGACCGGATGCACCGCTACCGGTGCCGATCCGGCTCAACCCGCTCCCCCTGCCGATTGCGGCGCCGCTGCGCTGCAATCGATGGTTGGAGAACCCGTCGCCGGCACCACTGCCGAAAATGTTACGGTCGGCGGCGAACCCGTCCAGTCTCTCGGCAATGTTCGGGTCGTTGGGCCCGATGACGCCATGACAATGGACTTCAACACCGAACGCCTGACCATTGAAACCGATGAGCAAGGCAATCTCGCTACTGCCCGCTGCGTCTAACTTGCGAGCCACCGAGCCTCAAAAATCCTGAAACCACTGGCAGGGGCGGAGGGACTCGAACCCCCGGCCCTCGGTTTTGGAGACCGATGCTCTACCAACTGAGCTACACCCCTGCATTGGTCGCTGGTCTAATCGAGAAGCGGTTCGGGCGCAAGAGGTCATTGCCCTCGTTCTGACAAAAAAAGGGCGCCCCGAAGGACGCCCTTTATTCACTATGGCTTGAACTTACTCGACGATTTTGGAAACGACGCCAGCGCCGACGGTGCGGCCGCCTTCACGGATGGCAAAGCGCAGCTTTTCTTCCATCGCGATCGGAACGATCAGTTCCACGTTCATTTCAACATTGTCGCCAGGCATGACCATTTCAACACCGTCATTGAGCGTCACAACACCGGTCACGTCAGTCGTACGGAAGTAGAACTGAGGACGGTAATTGGTGAAGAACGGAGTATGACGGCCGCCTTCTTCCTTGGTCAGGATATAGGCTTCTGCAACAAACTTGGTGTGCGGAGTGACCGAACCGGGCTTGCACAGAACCTGACCGCGCTCAACCTGGCTCCGATCGATACCGCGAACCAGCGCACCGATATTGTCGCCTGCTTCACCCGAATCGAGCAGCTTGCGGAACATTTCAACGCCGGTAACAGTGGTCTTCTGGGTCGGCTTGATGCCAACGATTTCCACTTCCTCGCCAACCTTGACGATACCGCGCTCAACACGACCGGTCACAACAGTACCACGGCCAGAGATCGAGAACACGTCTTCAACAGGCATCAGGAACGGCTGATCCTTCGGACGCTCAGGCTGCGGAATGTAGTCATCCACAGTCTTCATAAGCTCCAAAATCGCATCGTGGCCGATTTCAGGACGCTTGTCTTCCAAAGCCATAAGAGCCGAACCCTTGGTGATCGGAATGTCGTCACCGGGGAATTCGTAGCTCGAGAGCAACTCACGAACTTCAAGCTCAACAAGCTCCAGAAGCTCTTCGTCGTCAACCTGGTCAACCTTGTTCAAAAACACCACAAGCGCAGGAACACCAACCTGACGGGCAAGCAGAATGTGCTCGCGGGTCTGGGGCATCGGGCCATCGGCTGCCGAAACAACAAGGATCGCGCCGTCCATCTGCGCAGCACCCGTGATCATGTTCTTCACATAGTCAGCGTGGCCTGGGCAATCGACGTGTGCGTAGTGACGCGCTTCGGTCTCATACTCAACGTGAGCCGTCGAAATCGTGATCCCGCGGGCCTTTTCCTCAGGCGCCTTGTCAATCTGGTCGTAAGCAGAATAGGTCGCCCCGCCAGTCTCAGCCAGAACCTTCGTGATCGCAGCCGTCAAAGAGGTCTTGCCATGGTCAACGTGACCAATCGTACCAATGTTGCAGTGCGGCTTATTACGTGAAAACTTTTCCTTGCCCATC
>NZ_RZMW01000020.1 GCF_003992625.1 Pelagibacterium lentulum
GCGCCGACGGTGCGGCCGCCTTCACGGATGGCAAAGCGCAGCTTTTCTTCCATCGCGATCGGAACGATCAGTTCCACGTTCATTTCAACATTGTCGCCAGGCATGACCATTTCAACACCGTCATTGAGCGTCACAACACCGGTCACGTCAGTCGTACGGAAGTAGAACTGAGGACGGTAATTGGTGAAGAACGGAGTATGACGGCCGCCTTCTTCCTTGGTCAGGATATAGGCTTCTGCAACAAACTTGGTGTGCGGAGTGACCGAACCGGGCTTGCACAGAACCTGACCGCGCTCAACCTGGCTCCGATCGATACCGCGAACCAGCGCACCGATATTGTCGCCTGCTTCACCCGAATCGAGCAGCTTGCGGAACATTTCAACGCCGGTAACAGTGGTCTTCTGGGTCGGCTTGATGCCAACGATTTCCACTTCCTCGCCAACCTTGACGATACCGCGCTCAACACGACCGGTCACAACAGTACCACGGCCAGAGATCGAGAACACGTCTTCAACAGGCATCAGGAACGGCTGATCCTTCGGACGCTCAGGCTGCGGAATGTAGTCATCCACAGTCTTCATAAGCTCCAAAATCGCATCGTGGCCGATTTCAGGACGCTTGTCTTCCAAAGCCATAAGAGCCGAACCCTTGGTGATCGGAATGTCGTCACCGGGGAATTCGTAGCTCGAGAGCAACTCACGAACTTCAAGCTCAACAAGCTCCAGAAGCTCTTCGTCGTCAACCTGGTCAACCTTGTTCAAAAACACCACAAGCGCAGGAACACCAACCTGACGGGCAAGCAGAATGTGCTCGCGGGTCTGGGGCATCGGGCCATCGGCTGCCGAAACAACAAGGATCGCGCCGTCCATCTGCGCAGCACCCGTGATCATGTTCTTCACATAGTCAGCGTGGCCTGGGCAATCGACGTGTGCGTAGTGACGCGCTTCGGTCTCATACTCAACGTGAGCCGTCGAAATCGTGATCCCGCGGGCCTTTTCCTCAGGCGCCTTGTCAATCTGGTCGTAAGCAGAATAGGTCGCCCCGCCAGTCTCAGCCAGAACCTTCGTGATCGCAGCCGTCAAAGAGGTCTTGCCATGGTCAACGTGACCAATCGTACCAATGTTGCAGTGCGGCTTATTACGTGAAAACTTTTCCTTGCCCATCGCTCACAACCAAAAAGAGTTAGAACCGGATGGCCGTTTACCGTCTCGGGGCCACCGAGACAAGTTCTTTTTGCTTCAATATAAAATCGCGACAAATCCGCGTTGCTTCAAGCCACTCAATAAAAGGCGCAAGCGCGAACGACTTCGTCCCTGGAACCCATGATGACGCCAACGCGCTGATGCAGGGAGGAAGGTTGGACATCGAGTATGCGCCCAGTCCCCATCGAAGCCACACCTCCGGCCGCCTCCACCAGAAGACTCATCGGATTGGCTTCATAAAGCAGCCGCAACCGACCGCCTTTGGATTTGGTTTCGTTGTCTTCGGGATAAAGGAATATACCGCCGCGGCACAGGATGCGGTGCATATCTGCAACCATTGCCGCACACCAACGCATATTGTAGCGCTTGCCGCCCTGCCCGGCCTCACCGGCCAAACAATCCTCGATATAGTGGCGCGTGGGCTCATACCATTGATTCACCCGCGAGGCATTGATCGCATATTCGTTGGTTGCTGACGGAATTTGGATATTGTCGGCGCTGAGCACAAAATCTGCGCTCGCCTCATCGAGGCTGAACATCGCGACCGATTTACCGGTCGTCAGCACCAGTGTCGTGGATGGACCATAGAGCACATAGCCTGCGGCGACCTGCCGGTGCCCGGCCTGCAGAACGTCCTTTTGCGTAATGCCAGTGGACTTGCCCAGATCAAGGACGGAAAAGATCGACCCCACCGCCCCGTTAACGTCAAGGTTGGATGAACCGTCCAGCGGATCGAAAACCAGTGCGTAGCGCGCATTGGGATGTGGCGCTTCGACCAACGATATATCGTCCAGTTCCTCGGAAACCATAGCCGCCAGCACGCCGCTCTCGGCGCCGCGCTTGAGGAAGATTTCATTGGAAACCACATCGAGTTTTTTTTGTGTTTCCCCCTGCACATTGACGCTTTCCAGGGCGCCCGTATCGCCCGCTACCGCAGCGGCCCTTAGCGCCACCGCGATTTCCATGCCGCATAGCGCCATAGTGTTGAAGATTGCGCCGATGCCGCTTTCCACGCCTTTACCGACAATCCAGTCTTCGAGGGTCATCCGCGCCATATGCACCATCCTTTTCCAGTCACGAAAATCAGCGTTCCAGTCTTATTGGACGCAAGCAGATAACCTGTCGAGAGGGACCAAAGTTCAATTCCACTGGTCCAAAATTGCCAAGCCGGAAGCTTCCTATCGAAATACCATATCCGTAAAAGCGGGTATGCTTGGCCGCGAAAACCACAATTTAAGGGGCGACATCGCCAAAGGGTTTGGCTAGTTTTAACAAGTCATGTCTGGATCGGTCATAACACTCATGCGAAACAACGACCGGTCGGAGACACCGAAACCGAAAGGACTTGTAGCCCGAAAGACGCCGGAATGCGGGAAGGAGATCGCAACACTGGCGTAAAAAACATCAATCTCGAAGCTCAAAACGGAGGAAACAGCTTATGAGATCAATTGCCTATGCCCTTATGACCGGCACGCTGCTCGTCAGCGCACCCGCGATGGCGCAGACACAGCTTTCAATCGCGACCGGTGGCACCGGCGGCGTTTATTATCCCATCGGCGGCGGTCTTGCCGAACTCATCACCCAGCATCTCGATGGTTATAGCGCGGTTGCCGAAGTGACCGGCGCATCGGTCGAAAACCTTGCCTACATCCATTCAGGCGAATCCGACCTTGCACTTGTCCTCGGTGACAGCGCCTATCAGGCCTACACCGGCACCGGCGCCTTCGAGGGCCGTCAGGTCGCCGGCGTGCGCGCACTGGCTTCAGTCTATCCCAACGCGGTACAAATCGTTGTGCCCGCCGAATCGTCGATCAATTCATTGGCTGACCTTGTGGGCCAGCGTGTCTCGGTCGGCGCACCCGGATCTGGCACCGAAGTCAATGCTCAAGCCTTGCTTGAAGGCAACGGCATCACCTATGACGATTTGGCAGCAGCTCAGCGGTTCAATTTCAATGAAACCGCAGACGCCATTCGCGATGGCGACATCGATGCGGGCATCTGGAGCGTCGGCCCGCCGACCGGCTCCATCATCAGCCTCGCCGTGACGCGTCCGATCCGCCTTTTGTCGCTCACTAACGAAGAGATCGAGAACGCCCGCGCCGCAGAGCCGATTTTTGCGCCCTACACTCTGCCTGGCGGCAGCTATGAGGGCGTAGATGAAGATACTCAGACCATCGGCATTCCAAACGCCCTCGTCGTCAACGACGAGATGGATGAGGAACTGGCCTATGAAATCACCAAGCTTCTGTTCGAGCGTGTCGAAGATCTGCGTGCAATCCATCCCGCAGCCAACGATACGACAGTCGAGTTCAGCCTTGGATCAAGCCCGATCCCGCTTCATCCGGGCGCGATCCGCTACTATGAGGAAATCGGCGCCGAAGTGCCTGATCATCTGCGCCCATAACGCGGGTTCCAATGGCAACCGGTTTCACTGGGAAGAGCAAGGCGGCACTTCTGTCCGCCTTGCTTGCGCCACTGGCAACAGCAAATGCCGCCGCCGCCGACCGGTTCGTCCTTGAAGCAAGCCTGCTCGATGGCACAATGCTGGCAGCTCTGAAACTTGATGCGGAACAAGGGTGGTGCCTGCATTGGACACATTCGGTCGCGCGCTTTCCGGTGCGGGACTGTTACGTCATCCGAGGGGGCGAAATGGTTCTCGACAGCAGTCACCAGCCCGACTTTGCGGCCGGACTTGGCCACTTTGAAGGTCGGGGCATAGTGCGTTCCGGGCCGGATGGTGGCTATCTCATCGAAGACATAAACGAGCCGGTGCCTGGCAATTGTTTAAGGCTCCGCGTCGGCTCGATGGCAGTCAACCACCAGATTGCAGCCGGGGACACAGTGACAAGCCTTTCAGACTTAGCAGAGCGCAAATCGGTGCGCATCACCCTGCGCAAATCCGACGAGGAGACAAACGGGCAATGCTGAAATCCTTTTTCACTCAGAAAGGTGCGGTTCCGCCCGAACTCCCTCAGGCGCAGACCTTTGTGCCGCGTCCCCGACCGATCGCCATGCTCATTGTGGCCCTCTCGGTCGTGCTTTGCCTTTTTCAGCTCTATACCGCGGGCGTAAACCCGTTGGGCTTGTTCTACCAGAGAACGATCCATCTGGGCCTGATCCTGATGATCGCGTTTCTGGTTTTTCCTGTCTTTGGCACGCACCGGAAAAACGGACCGGTCGGCGCGATCATCGACACGATCTTTTTCTGCATGGCCATCGTCTCAGGATTCTATCTGGCCGTATTTCTTGACGATATCATCGCGCGCGCCGGCTTCTGGAGCCAGACCGACATCATAGTTGCCTGGATCGCGGTCATAACGCTGTTGGAAGCAAGTCGGCGCGTGGTTGGCATCGGCATCACGATTATCGGCCTTGTCTTCATTCTGTATGCGCTGGCCGGCCCTCGAGGCGCCCTGCCCTGGCTCGGCGATTTCATGCCTGGCATCCTTGCGCACCGAGGCAATACGGTAGAACGACTGGGCGCCCAACTTTATCTCGGGCAGGAAGGCATATTCGGTTTGCCGCTCGGCGTTGCGGCGACTTACGTGTTTACGTTCGTCCTTTTCGGCGCCGTGCTTGAAGTTACCGGTGCGGGGCGCTTTTTCATCGATCTTGCCTATGCAGCAACAGGCCGGCGCCGCGGCGGACCGGCCAAGGCCGCAGTTGTCGCCTCGACGGCCATGGGCTCGATTTCCGGCAGCACCATTGCCAATGTCATGACGACCGGCCCTTTCACCATTCCGCTGATGAAGCGGCTGGGCTACAAGCCCGCCCAGGCTGGCGGCATTGAGGCTGCCGCATCGACCGGCGGCCAGATCACACCGCCACTGATGGGCGCAGGCGCGTTTCTGATAGCCGAATACACTGGAATTCCTTATCTGCAAATCGTGTTGGTCAGCATCTTCCCTGCTGCGCTCTACTTCATGACCGTTTATCTTTTTGTCCATATCATCGCCGTCAAGCAGGGCATGAAAGGCATGGCGGCTAGCGAGTTGCCCCCTGTGCGCGAGGTCATGGCGCGCGGTTGGCATTTCCTCGTTCCGCTCGCGGTCCTGATCTATCTGCTGGTCATTGGTCTATCGCCTATGCGCGTGGGCTTTTACGCTATCGTTTCGATCGCGGTGATTGCCATTCTCAAATACAGCTACGACTGGCTGCGCAATCGCCCGATTACCGATGAAAGCGGGGTTTCTGTCACACGCCTGCCCGTATTCGATGCCCTCAAGGCGGGCATTTTCAAAGCAATCGAGGCCTGTGAAGTCGGCGCCAAAAATGCCCTGACAGTATCGATTGCCTGTGCTATCGGCGGCATCATTGTCGGTGTGATCGGACTGACCGGCCTTGGTCTGAAATTCTCATCGATGATGCTCGCCTTCTCCGGCGGCAACATCCTGCTGGCTTTGTTGCTCGTGCTCATTGCCAGCCTGATTCTGGGCTTCGGCCTGCCGGTAACGGCGGCCTATATCGTCCTGATCATTCTGGTAGGACCGGCGCTCAGCACCGAATTCGGCATTCCGCTGCTGATCGTTCACCTCGTGGTGTTCTGGTACTCACAGGATTCAAACGTGACACCGCCCATTGCGCTGGCTGGCTTTGCGGCGGCGGCAGTGGCCCGAAGTGCGCCTATGGAAACGAGTGTGCAGGCATGGAAGTTCGCCAAGGGCCTCTACATCATTCCGTTGTTCATGGTGTTCAACCCGGAAATCATCATCGGCGGGCCGCTGGAAATCGTTCTATGGAACGGCGCGCTGGCGATCACTGGCACTGTAGCCTTTGTCGCTGTAATCGAGGGATTCCTCTTCACCCGAATGCCAATCGTCTTACGCGCCATATTGGCAGGGGCAGCCACGGCCTGCCTGTCTCCCTATTTCGTCGCCGAATTGGCAGGGATTTCAACCTGCATAGCCATAATCGGTTTCAACGCGATCTTGGCCAGCAGAGAGGAACGGGCAGAGCGCGCCGCCTGATCAAACCGCAATATTGTCGATCAGGCGCACATCATCGAGCCAGGCGGCCGCCAAAAGCCGGGCTGGCTCTCCGAACGTATCGAGCGGAGCCAGCGTTTCGGCCCCGCGCATTTCGAGATACTCAACCTTGTCGTAGCCTTGGGCCACAATCTTTTCGGCAGCTTTTGCAAGAGCCTCAGCGACAGGTTCCCCGGAGCGGATCGTTTGTGCGGCCAGCACCATTTCGCGATGCAGAACCGGTGCGATATTGCGAGCCTCCGGCGATAACCGCTGGTTGCGCGAACTCATGGCCAAGCCGTCCTCCTCGCGGATTGTCGCACTGCCAACAATTTCAACTGGAATATCAAGATCTCTGACCAGCCGCTTGATAATAAGCAGTTGCTGATAATCCTTCTCGCCAAAAATGGCGCAATCGGCTCCCGCCTGCAAAAGCAGTTTGGAAACTACGGTCGCAACACCCTCGAAATGGCCGGGACGGTAGGCTCCGCAAAGGCCCTCGCTTACACCCTCAACGATAACGCGGGTGGAAAAGCCATGCGGATACATCTCATCGATGCCGGGCGCGAAAAGCACATGCGCGCCAGCCTCGGACAACTTGAGCGCATCTTCGGTTTCTGTTCGCGGATAGAGGTCGAGATCACGGGGATTGTTGAATTGCTTGGGATTGACAAACAGCGTTACTATGACGCGATCCGCGCGATCAAGGCCGGCTTTCACTAGACTCATATGCCCGTCATGCAGTGCCCCCATGGTCGGCACGAGCGCCACCCGCAGCCCTTCGCGATGCCAAGCGGAAACGACGGCCCGAAGGTCCGCGACCGTCCTTACGATGTGCAAACTCATCCCTCAGTACCGGTCGGTGCTGGCTTGGGTGCATCGCTATAAACATGCTCAGGACCAGGGAAAGTCCGCGCCCGCACGTCTTTCGCATAGCCTTCAATCGCGCTATCGGCCTCGTGTGCCAATTCGGCATAGCGTTTGGCAAATTTCGGCGCAAAATCGGTGAACATGCCGAGCATATCGTCGATCACGAGAATCTGTCCGTCGCAGGATGACGAGGCACCGATCCCGATAGTCGGAATATCGATCGCCATGGTAATCCGCTTGGCGAGCACTTCCGGCACCTTTTCGAGCACCACCGCAAAGGCCCCGGCGTCCGCGACAGCCTTTGCGTCGGCGAGAACCTTCTCGCCATGCGCACCGCGCCCCTGCACCTTGTAGCCGCCAAAGCTGTTGACTGCTTGCGGGGTCAGCCCGATATGCCCGACCACAGGGATTGAGCGCGCGGTGAGATAGGCAATTGTATCGGCCATATGCACGCCGCCTTCCAGCTTGACCGCCGAAGCGCCGGTTTCAGCCATAAGCCGAGCCGCATTGCGGAAAGCCTGCTCAGGGCTTTCCTCATATGAACCGAACGGCAGATCGACCAGCAACAGGGCATTTTTGACCCCGCGCCGAACGGCCTGCCCGTGCATGACCATCATATCCATCGTCACCCCCACCGTGGAGGGCAACCCATGCACGACCATGCCCACGCTGTCGCCCACAAGCACCAGGTCGCAATGCTTGTCGACCAGCTTGGCAATCGGCGTGGAGTAAGCAGTGAGGCACACCAAAGGCTCTTTGCCTTTGCGTGCCCGTATGTCTGGCGGTGTGAGTTGCATGGTAATACCCTTTCGCCCATATCGATCAGGCCGAGTCTAACGAAGACTCCATTTTGCCTTAAATGGGCATGCTCTTGTCTAATTGCAAATGCGTGGAAACGCGCGCAGAACCCGCCTGCGCCTGCCTTCCCAACACTTCGCGATGCCAGTTTTACCCCAAGTCCCGACGAATGCGAAGCCCGCAGAACTCATCAATCCGTACAATGGACGGCTTCACTGCTGCCCCATGGATTGAACGCCGCCAAGCAGCGTTTCCGCTGTCTTGAGCGCAGCTCCACCGGTGAGCATGATCTGCGGCACGATCATCCATTCCAGTGTCCATGCCGCGCCGGATCGCTCCTGCTCATGCACAAGCGCCTGAAAACCGCCCCCAGCCAACACGCCGGAAAATCGCGCCAGACTGACAAGCGTCTCGGCGCCCACCGGATTGACCTTGTGCGGCATGGCCGACGACCCACCGCCACCTGAAAGCCCGATATCGCCGATCCCGTTTTGCGCCATCAGCGCAATATCCTGACCGATCTTGCCGAGGCTACCGCAGACCAGCGCCAACCAGGCTGTCAATTCGGCAATCGAGTCACGCTGGCTGTGCCAGGCTTTTTCAGGCGCGGCAAGGCCCAGTCGTTTGGCCAGCGCCTGCGCAACTCGGTGGCCATCGGCGCCCAATTTTTCGAGCGTGCCCACAGCGCCCCCAAATTGCAGCACCAATACACGCGGCCTGATCTCGGCAAGTCGATCCAGATGCCGGACCAAAGGCGCGCGCCAATCGGCAATCCGATCGGCGATAGTGATCGGCAGCGCATCCTGCATCCGCGTCCTGCCCATCAGACTGTTTTGGCCGAACCGCGCCTCAAGCCCATCCAGAAGCGCAATAACGCCCCTGATCCGGGCATCAAAGACGTCCAGAACCGGCTTCAAGCGCAGGACTAGCGCAGTATCGATCACGTCCTGACTGGTTGCGCCAAAATGCAGATACGGCTTATGCGCGTCCTCAAGGCCCGCCCGCAATTGCCGAACAAAATCGGGAACCACGACACCATCGCGGCCGGTCCCCGCCCGAAGGGCATCGATGTCGAACGCGAAGCCCTTGCAATGCTCCGCCACCGCGCGCGCGGCATCGTCGGGAATAATGCTGCACTCAGCCTGCACCAAAGCCAGTTCCGCCTCGAACTGCGCCATGGCGGCAAGCTCAGCCTCCACAGCAAAATGCCCGGCGATCTCCGGATCGCCGAACAGGCCCGATAGAAAGGGATGATCAAATACCGAAAGGCCCATATCGCCCCTTTTCCGTTTGGTCTATGCGTCGAGAAATACCGTTTCTTCTTCGCCCTGCAGCCGAATGTCAAACGTTACGGTATCGCCTTCCCGCTTGCCGATCAGCGTATGCTCACGGCCCGATGGACGCACCCGCGCCAAAATCGGGTCCTTGGCATTGGCCTCGGCTTCGTCGGAGAAATACATCCGCGTCAAAAGCCCGATATTGATGCCGCGCGCCACAATCCAGAGCGAGACATGCGGTGCCATGGGCGCCCCATTGGGACCGGGGACCTGGCCCGGCTTGATCGTATCGAAACGGAAAACGCCGTCCTTGTCGGCAGGGCAACGGCCCCAGCCGGCAAAATTCTCGTCCGCACCCGAACGGTGCTCTGCAGGGCTGTTGTAAATGCCATTGGCATCGGCCTGCCAGATCTCGACGACGCAATCGTTGACGGGATTACCGGCACCGTCGAGCACACGACCGGTGATCGTGATCCGCTCTCCCTTGGTTCCGTCGCCGATCATCGCCTTACCAAGGTCTTCAGCGATCACGCCGGTAATATCGCAGAAATTGGGCACCATGCCGATATGGACATAAGGGCCGGCAGTCTGGGATGGCGTTTCCTTGAGATAGTTGATCGTGTTGACCATCAATTGCCCTCCGGACGATTTTCAAAATAGGTCGAACGACGGCCGCGCAGGACGATATCGAACTTGTAGGCGCGCATATCCATGGGAATCGTATTGCCCATATCCAGCGGCGCGATCAGTTGCTTGATCGCTTCCTTGTCGCTGATCGTATTCACGATCGGGCAGATATCGATCATCGGATCTCCCTCGAAATACATCTGGGTAATCAGCCTCTGAACGAAACCGGTTCCGAAGACCGAAAAATGGATATGGGCAGGCCGCCAGTCATTGACCCCATTCGGCCAGGGGTAAGCGCCCGGCTTTACAGTCTTGAACCAGTAATAGCCGTTCTCATCGGTAATCGAGCGGCCAAAGCCGCCGAAATTTGGGTCGACGGCAGCAAGGTAGCTTTCCTTCTTGTGCCGATAGCGACCGCCTGCGTTGGCTTGCCAATATTCCACAAGCACATTGGGCACCGGCCGGGCGTTCTCATCGAGAATTTGCCCATGCACCAGAATACGTTGGCCGATCGCAGCTTCACCCGGCCTGGCATAATTCACGATAAGGTCGTTATCGAGCTCGCCAATCATGTTGTGGCCGAACGCGGGGCCCGTGCGCTCGCTCAGCGTGGAATCGAAGCTGACCAATGTCTGCTTGGGCGCCCGCAACACGCTCGATTTGTAGCCCGGTGCATAGGACGGCGGATGCCGACTATGATCGCGCGCAAAGAATGAACCGGCGATCTGCGGTGTGTTTGGCAAGCTCGTGCTCATTTTCCCGTTTCTCCCTCGATCTCTGCGAACGCCTGTTTTGCGACCTTCATCGCATGATTGGCAGCGGGAACGCCCGCATAAATTGCAACGTGCAGAAGGGCTTCTTGTATGTCGTCCATTGTGGCGCCGGTACGGGCCGTTGCCCGCACATGCATTGCCATTTCCTCAAAATGCCCCAGCCCGGCGAGCAGCGCGATTGTAACGATGGAGCGCTCACGCTTGCTCCATGTATCGCGTGACCAGACATGGCCCCAGGCTGCTTCGGTGATAAGGTTCTGAAACGGCGCGTCGAACGCTGTTGTCCGCGCCACTGCTGCATCGACATAGCTTTCGCCCAGAACGCTGCGGCGCGTTTTCATGCCCTGGCTGTGCCGGTCAATCGGCGCATTTTCGACCATCGTACTATTGCTCCCATGCAATTTTGGCGGTGAAGTCCCCGATCAGCCCTGAAAGCTGCTCGGGCGTCTCAACGCAAGGAATATGCCCTGCCCCGGCAACAATCTCGAACCGGGCACCGGGAATGGCTTTTGCGAAGTCCTTGACCATTTCAGGCGGGGTCGCCCCGTCCTGATCGCCCACTACACAAAGAGTAGGCACCGCGATCTGCCCAGCCTTTTCACGCATGTCGAAGGCGGCGATTGCTGCACAACTGCCCACGTATCCTGCAACAGGCTGGCGCACCAGCATGGTCCTGTAACCCGGAAATTTGACATTGGCAGGATCGCGAAATTGCGGGGTAAACCACCGCTCCAGAATGCCGTCGGCAACTGCTTCAAGTCCGTTGGCTTCGATATTGCCGATGCGCTGGTGCCAGAAATCGGAATCGCCGATCCGAGCTGCCGTGCCACAAAAGATCAACGCGGAAATCAGGTCAGGACGATCGGCATACAGTTGCTGGGCAATCTGCCCGCCGATAGAAAGCCCGCAAATGATCGCCTTCTCGACCCCCAAATGGTCAAGCAATGCCGCAAGATCGCTTGCGTGATCGGCCATCCTATAGGGTGGTTCGCCCAGGTCGGAAAGCCCATGCCCGCGCTTGTCATAGGTCACAATCGCAAACTGATCTGCAAGTTCGGCAACCACTTCGCGCCAGATGCGGAAATCGGTTCCAAGCGAGTTGATAAACACCAGCACCGGCTTGCCGTCGCCAAGCCCTGTCACCTGAAAATGCAGGTTGATGCCGTTAAGCGTGATGAATTGCAAAATTACTCTCCCGTTGCCTGCATATTCACTTGACGGTATGGTTTTGTAAAATGAAATAAATACTCATTGTCATAACCAAAAGGTCATGCATTCAGTATGATTGATAGTCGCATCCGTTTTCGGCACTTGCGGACCTTTGTTGAGGCCGCCCGGCAAGGTTCGATCAGCCGCGCAGCCGAAATCCTAAATGTTACCCAGCCCGCGGTCACCAAAACCATGCGCGAGCTGGAAGATATTCTGGGCGTCAAACTCTTTGAAAAGGATGGCCGGGGCATCAAGATCACCCGCTATGGTGAGGTTTTTCTGCGTCACGCTGGCGCCAGCATCGCCGCCGTTCAACAGGGTGTGGACAGCCTCAACCGCGGCAATGCTGGCCCGCCAATCCGCGTTGGCGCCCTGCCCACGGTTTCCGCACGCATCATGCCCAAGGCTATGCGGCAGTTCCTGATCGAAAATACGGAAACGCTGGTAAAGATCGTCACCGGCGAAAATACCGTGCTGCTGGACCAGTTGCGATCCGGCCAACTCGATTTGGTGATCGGTCGCCTCGCTGCGCCTGAGCAAATGACCGGCCTTGCCTTCGACTACCTGTATTCCGAGCAGGTGCGCTTTGCCGTGCGCAAGGACCATCCCTTGCTCGATTCCAAAAGGCTCGATTTCGCGCGTCTGCCTGAATTTCCCATTCTGATGCCGCCGGGCTCGGCGGTCATTCGACCTTTTGTTGATCGGTTCCTGCTTGCACACGGAATGGCCGAGTTGCCGCACGTAATCGAAACGGTTTCCGATTCCTTCGGACGCGCCTTTGTCCAACAAACCGATGCTGTATGGATCATTTCCGAAGGCGTCATCTCGCAGGACGTTGCGGCGGGCTTACTCGCATGGCTTCCGCTCGATACCGGAGAAACCAAAGGCTCGGTTGGCCTTACAACGCGCAAGGCGACCGAACCCAATGCGCCCCTCGACATTCTCGTCGGCACGATCCGCGAGACCGTAAACCAGCTCAGGCTGTAACCGAGGATTGGTCGCGATATTCCTGCGGCGTCATTCCAGTCTGTCGCCTGAAAAAGCGGCTGAAATAGGCGGGATCTTCATATCCGAGCACATAGGCGATTTCCTTGATGCTCAATACGCTGAACCGCAAATAGCGCCGCGCTTCCAGAACAATGCGCCGCTCGATAACGCCAAGCGCAGAGGTGCCGAAAATCTGATTGCAGACACGGTTGAGATGCGTTGGGCTGATGCCGATAGCCGCCGCATAGTCGCCGATACTGCGCGATTTGCTGTAATGGCGATCGACCTCGGACTGAAAGGATCGGGCCAGCGTTTCGGAACGGTTCGATTTCGCATCTGCTTCCCGTTCGCCCAGCACCGCCGCCCGATGAATAGCCACCATGAGCAACAAGACTCGCGCCCTCAAGGCCAATGTCTGGCCCGGCTCGGTTCGTCCGCCCTCGCTCACCAGTTCACTGACCATCCGGGGTACCGTTTTCTTGCGTTCATCCGCTCCGGATAGATCGACAATACCCGGTTGCCCCAGCAGCGCCGTGACAGGCGGCGAATCCTCGACCAGCCTGGCGAGGTCGCGCGCAAAAAAAGTCAGCACATGCCCATTGATGTCGTTGGAAAATGTGAATCCATGAACAACCAGTGGAGGGATCATGATCAACACGGGCCCTTCGACATCGCGCGTTATGTCGTCCAACGCGACATGTGCATGGCCGCTGTCGATAAAGAGCATCTGGGAAAGTTGCTCGTGCCGGTGAGGCGCAATGTGATAGCCATAAAGATGCGACCGGGACCGGATGGTCTCCCAGTGCATCCAGGTATTCTCCGGCGCGGCGATCTCACCATAAAGCGCGTATGAAGGGATCGAATTCATGTTCGGATAATCCTACCCTTTGTCACCTATGTCCATTGGCTTTCGTCGTTCCGATCCGCATTCTCACGGAAAATTCAGGTTAGGGCTAAAACCCGACGCGGAGGATCCATGAGGACACAGGTTGCAATTATCGGGGCTGGCCCCGCTGGTTTGACCCTAGGGCGGTTGCTCGAGGGTGCGGGCATCGATGCGGTAATCATCGAGCGCCGCAGCGCCGACTATGTGCTCGGCCGCATCCGCGCCGGTGTGCTTGAGCAAAGTTCGGCAGAACTGTTGCGCGAAATCGGCGTCGGTGAGCGCATGGATTGCGAAGGCATTATCCATGAAGGTTGCGAATTGTCGTTCGACGGTGACATGCTCCGCATCGACTTTGCCGATCTCATCGACCGCACCGTCATGGTCTATGGCCAGACTGAAGTAACCCGCGACCTGATGGACGCACGGACAAAATCTGGCGCCAAGATCGTCTATGAAGCAGAGAACGTCGAAATTTCCGATTTTTCTGGCAAAAATTCAGTGGTAACTTACCAGAAGAACGGTGAAACCTTCCGTTTAGCGGCCGATTTTATCGCCGGTTGCGATGGGTTCCATGGGGTCAGCCGCGCCTCGGTACCAGCCGATGCCATCAAGACGTTCGAACGCATCTATCCCTTTGGCTGGCTTGGCGTTCTTGTCGATCAGCCCCCCGTTGCCGAGGAGTTGATCTACGCTCATCACCACCGCGGCTTTGCGCTTTGCTCCATGCGCTCACAAACGCGCAGCAGGTACTATGTGCAAGTGAACGCTGATGAAAAAGTCGAAGACTGGTCCGACGATCGCTTCTGGGACGAGCTGCGCGCCCGGCTGAACCCGGACGTCGCCGAAGCCCTCAAGACCGGAATACCCATCGAGAAATCCATCGCACCGCTACGCAGTTTCGTGGCCGAACCCCTGCGTTTCGGCTCCCTGTTCCTGACCGGGGACGCAGCCCATATCGTGCCACCAACCGGGGCAAAAGGCCTCAACATGGCCATCCACGATGTCAAGGTTCTGGCCGAGGCGCTTATAGAGCATTACGATGAAAAATCGTCAGCAGGCATAGACACTTACTCGGCGCGCGTACTCGAAAACACATGGCGCACGGAACGCTTCTCCTGGTGGATGACGACACTGTTGCACACCTTCCCGGAAAGCGGTGATTTCGGTCGCCGCATCCAGCGCGCTGATTTTGATTACCTCGTTGCATCTCGTATCGCACGGCAGTCGTTGGCCGAAAATTATACTGGTTTTGAAAAGCCCTAGAGAGATTTGCGGGCACCCAAGTCGAATGCTATGGACATGGAAACATCCAAGCATATAGGCCCGATCACAATGCCTCGCCCACTCTTCACGCCGCTCGTCGAAGCCTTGCCTGCGACCGTCCCCTTTGTCGGCCCTGAAGCCCTGGAGCGCCGTTCGGGCATAGCGATCAAGGCAAGGCTCGGTGCCAATGAAAACAATTTCGGCCCCGCCCCAAGCGTTATCGCGGCAATCGCGAATGCCGCACCGGACGTCTGGAAATACTGCGATTCTGAAAGCCATGAACTTCGCGGCGCACTGGCTGAAAACCTCGCGCTCATGCCAGAACAAATCCTTGTCGGTGAAGGTATCGATGGCCTGTTAGGCCTGACCTGTCGGCTGTTTCTGGCACAGGGCGACAAGGCGGTTACATCGCTTGGCGCCTATCCCACGTTCAGCTACCACGTCGCGGGCTTTGGTGGACACCTGGTGCCTGTTCCCTACAAGGATGACAGGGAAGATCTCCAGGGCCTGATGGCCGCGGTGAAAAAGCATCGCCCGAAGATCGTCTATCTCTCCAACCCGGACAATCCAATGGGCACATGGTGGCACGCGGATGCCATCGTGGATTTCGCAAAGAACATACCGGACGAAACAGTCATCATTCTGGATGAGGCCTATTGCGAAACGGCCCCCTCAGACGCCGTTCCACCGCTTGGTTTCGCATTGCCAAATCTTCTGCGCTACCGCACTTTTTCAAAGGTTTACGGGCTTGCGGGCCAACGCATCGGCTATATCTTTGGCGAGTCCGATGTGATTGCGGGATTTGATCGCATCCGTAATCATTTCGGCGTCAACAAGATCGCCCAGATCGCAGCCTTGGCCGCACTCAAAGACAGGGACTATCTAGGCAAAGTCATCGACTGGACTGCTGCCGGTCGCGCGGAGATTGCCCGGTTTACCAACGAGTTGGGACTAAGCCCGCTCCCATCAGGCACCAATTTCGTCACTGTCGATTGCGGTCGCGATGCGGCTTACGCCCAAGCCATTCTCAATGGCCTGGCGGAGCGCGGCGTTTTCATCCGCAAGCCAATGGCCCCCGGACTTGATCGCTGCATCAGAATTTCCGTGGGCACAGAAAAGGACCTCGAGATTGCGCGCGCTGCATTAGCCGACACACTCAAGGCCCTGAACTGACTCTTAAATCCTCATTCTAGCCGAGCACTTTTTCCACAGCCTGCACAGTCTTTTCCACAATGATGTCGGCTTCGGCTTCTGTCAGACAGAGCGGCGGTGCAAAGCCCAGAATGTCGCCTTGTGGCATGGCGCGCGCAATGACGCCGAGCTTGACGAGTTCGCCTGCGATCTGCGGTCCGATTTTCTCCGAAGCATCGAAGAATGTTGTGGTTTCGCGATCTTTCACGAACTCCACGGCGCACAGCATACCTTCGCCGCGTACTTCGCCAACATTGGCGTGCTCTCCAAGAGCGGCAGTCATGGCGTTGTTTAGGTGGGCGCCCGTTTTCCCGGCGTTTTCCACAAGGCCGAGTTTGTCGATAAGGTTGAGGTTGGCCACACCCGCCGCCGCACCGATCGGGTGGGCCGAGTATGTCCAGCCGTGACCGATTGGCCCATTCTCATCGGTGCCTTGCTCAAGCACCTTCCAGACTTTTTCAGAGACTATGGAGCCGGAAAGCGGCGCATAGGCCGACGTCAGCCCCTTGGCGATGGTGATAATGTCCGGTTTGATCCCATAGTGATCTGAACCGAACATCGAACCCAGCCGACCAAATCCGGTAACAACTTCATCCGCGACCAGCAGGATGTCATGTTTCTCCAGCACAGCCTGAATGGCAGCCCAATAACCCTGCGGCGGAGGCACAATGCCGCCAGTGCCCAGAATCGGCTCACCGATAAAGGCAGCGATGGTATCGGCGCCTTCGCGCGCAATCAGAGCTTCCAGTTCGGCGACACAATGGCCGACAAACTCAGCCTCGCTCATATCCTGTCTTGGGCGCCGCAAGTAGTACGGAGCCTCAGTGTGCAGAACCTGGGAAAGTGGCAGGTCGAACTTGTTGTGAAAGCTCATCAGACCCGTCAGCGAGCCGGTCATAAGACCTGAACCGTGATAACCGCGCCAGCGCGAGATGATCTTCTTTTTGTTCGGGCGCCGCAGAATGTTGTTGTAGTACCAGATCAGCTTGATGTTGGTTTCATTGGCATCCGAACCGCCAAGTCCGAAATAGACTTTGCTCATATGGGCCGGCGCACGATCCAGAATCATCTTGGCAAGCGTGATTGCAGTTTCAGTGCCGTGACCAACATAGGCGTGATAATAGGCCAACTCACGCGCCTGCTCGGCGATGGCATCGGCGATTTCGGTACGCCCGTAGCCGACATTGACGCAGTAAAGGCCCGCAAAGGCATCGAGCAACCTGTTACCGTCACGGTCCTCAATATAGACGCCCGAACCGCCCGTCACGATGCGGTTGGGACTTTCCCCGCGCGCATGTTGCGCCAGATGCGTCGATGGATGGAAGAAATTATCGCGGTCCCAGCGGTCGAGTTGGTCGTTCGAGAGCATTGTTCTTGTCCTTGATATTTGTGCTTGTATTCGTGTTCTCAGCGCCAGTCCCGGCACACATATTTGACTTCCGTGAACTCCTCCATGCCCAAACGGGCACCTTCACGGCCCAGGCCGGACTGCTTCATTCCCCCGAAAGGGATCGGCGCGCCGGTTACCTTGGTGCGATTGACAGCTACCATGCCGTATTGCAGGGCACGGGAAGCCCGATAAATGCGTCGCGGATTGTTGGTATGCAGATAGGCAACAAGGCCGTATTCGCTATCGTTGGCCCGCTTGATCGCCTCGTCCTCGCTATCGAACGGCGCAAGCGCTGCAACAGGCCCAAACGTCTCCTCATGCATGATCAATGCATTTTCAGGTACATCGGCCAGAACGGTTGGTTGGAAAAACAAGGGGCCCATGACATCGACCTTGCCGCCCACAAGGCATTTCGCGCCCTTGGCCAAGGCGTCCTCAACATGGGAAACCTGCTTATCCACGGCCTTCTGATTCATCAGCGGGCCGATATCGGGATCATCCATGCCATTGCCCAGCGTGAGACGTCTGGTGGCTTCGGCAAACCGATTACAGAATTCCGCATAGATGGGCCGTTCGATCAGAAACCTGTTGGCACCGAGACAGTCTTGTCCGCTGGTGGCAAATTTTGCTTTGATCGCTTCATCGACTGCCTGATCAAGATCTGCATCGGCGAAAACGAGAAATGGCGCGTGACCGCCAAGCTCCATCACAAGGCGCTTAACCGTATCGGCCGACTGGCGATACAAAAGCCGCCCGATTTCGGTTGAACCGGTAAAGGAAAGCACCCGTACACGAGGATCCTGCGTCCAAGGCTCAACAATTGTCGAAGCTCGCCCTGTCACAATATTGAACGCACCAGCAGGCAGACCCGCACGGCTGGCAAGAACGGCAAGCGCCGTCGCGGAATATGGAGTTTCCGACGAGGGATGAACAACGCAGGTACACCCTGCCGCCAACGCCGCCGCCGCCTTGCGCGTGATCATTGCCGATGGAAAGTTCCAAGGCGTAACGAGCGCGGCAACGCCGCACGGCTCGCGCCAGACTTCGACCTCGGCATCGGGAAGATGAGAAGTTACCGATTCAATATTGGGGCGTTTGGCCTCTTCCGAATAGAACTCGATGAACGAAGCCGCATAGTCGATTTCTCCACGCGCCTCGGAAATGGGCTTGCCCTGTTCTGCCGTCATGATCCGGGCAAGATCCTCCTTGGCATCGAGCATCAGCTCGAACCAACGCCGCAAGATGATTGCGCGCTCCTGCGGCAACAACGCAGACCATTGCCCAAATGCGACCTGTGCGCTGTCGACGGCAGAGCGCGACTGCTCGGCATCGAGCGAAGCAATCGAACCAATTGCCGCGCCATTTGCGGGATCATACACATCGATAGCAGGTTGTTTGCCATTCACGACACGGCCATCGACAAAGGCAAATTCACAAAGCAGATCGGGGTCCGCCAGCAGCGATGTCAAGCCATCAAGACGGGTCTTTGGGGAAGGTTTGGCCATACGCACATTCTCCCACGCGCATAGAGTTCACATGGGCGACAGCATAGCGATTGCTGGGGAGAGACGTTCGCCAAACTGGAGCGCTTACGGCGAGACTTGTTCTGCCTTTCGCTCTCCGAAGCGATAGATCATCTGAAAGCGGTCAAAGCAGGCGGAGACTCACACCGGCTCACCAAGTAGCGCATTTACCGGAAGCGGCGCATTCTTGACCGGCATGGTAACAACATAGGAATAGTAGCGTTTTACGCCCACCTGCGCTGCCAGCAAACCTTCAATCAGCGCCTGATAAGCCTCGAGATCGCGCGTTACGACCTTGAGCATGTAGTCTATGCCACCGCCAACGGCCCAGCATTCGACGATCTGCTCATTGGCCATTATTGCCGCCTCGAAATTCGCAAAATCTTCCGCTTGATGACTTTGCAATTCGATCTGCACAAACACGATCGTTAAGGGACCAAAAGCGCGCAGCGAAATCTGGGCGCCGTAGCTCTCGATGATACCGGCATCCTCGAGCCTTTTCAGGCGCTCCCAACATGGGGTTGGCGTTAGATTGACGCGTTCGGCAAGCGTTGCCTTGGGAATGCGCCCCTCCCGCTGCAAGATCGTCAGAATCTTGACGTCGCGATCGTCAAGCTTGATTTGCCCCTGTCTGATGTGCCGCCTCCGAAGCCTTTGATGCAAAGCATTGAATAGGCGGCAACATTAGTGCGATGGGATAGCTTTCGTCTAGAGGCAACAAGCGCAAAAGACCTCGACCAGCCGCCGCGAATGGCAACCGGTGCCTGGTTTTGCCATGCCACGCCGCATTTCAGCGCTCGCGGCCCAATAGATACTATTTCGCAACCACGCAGGTTACTTTCGACAGGCCCACAACCTTGTGGGAAACCGAGCCGAGAAAAAATCCATCTGCATCACCGTGGCCGCGCGCGCCCAGGACAATTGCATCGCAATTGCGCTGATCTGCAAAGTCCACGATAGCGCGAGCGGGATGACCACGCTTTGCAAAAGCCTCCACTTTCTCGACGCCCCCCTCGATAAGGCGCGCCTTGGCTGCGGCCGCAGTTTCAGTAGCAAACTGCTTGAGCGCCTGATCGGGCGTATCGCCTCCCTGCAAACCTACCCGCACCATCGACAGCGACGCTTCAGCTTGCGAGTGATGTCTGTAAACACATAAGGCAATGACCAAGCCGTCATATTTTCTGGCCAGGTCGATAGCCGTATCCACGGCACGGTCTGACTGCTCTGAACCATCGACAGCGACGAGTATTTTGGAAAACATCTCTCGATCCTCCTTATGTCTTGCCGTTAGCGGAAGGCCAGATCACGCAGGAACAATGCAATCTGCGGGAACATGATGAGCGAAATACTGACAGCAAAGAGAATCACGATGAATGGCGGCGTCCCTTTGATGACGTCGAGATAGGGTCGCTTGAACACGGCGATGGCCGTGAAGATGTCGCACCCGAATGGAGGCGTCGCCGACCCGATCGCCACCTGTAACGTGATGATCACCCCCACCAGCACCGGATCGATACCCAGGGCGTTCACGATGGGTGCAAAAATCGGCACCAGCACCAGAATGACAACGATGGGATCGACGAACATGCAGCCGACAAAGAACGCAATCGAGATGGCAATCAGAACAGTCGTTGGGCCGGCATCCATCAACCCCAGCGCGCCGAGGATCATCTGCGGGATCTGCTGGAAGGAGATGACCCAGGAAAATGCTGCCCCTGCCCCCACCAGTATGAAGACCACTGCCGTGATCATGCCGGTCGACTTGGCAATCGGGATGATGTCACTGAACTTGAGCGAACGGAAAACGATGAACTCGAGAATTATCGCGTAAAGAACGCAGACCGAGGCCGCCTCAGTGGGACTGAACACGCCTCCATATATCCCACCAACGATAATGGCCGGGAAACCTAGCGGCCAGATGGCATTGACCAGCGCCTTGCCGCGCTGCCGCCAACTTGCCTTCTCCTCGGTCGGAATGTTGTTGCGTACGGCGTAGATCACACAATAGATCGAAAAGAGGACCAGGATCAGCAGACCTGGCCCCACCCCGGCAATGAACAGCTCGGAAATCGACGTGCCGGAAATCACGCCATAGATAATCATGGCAATGGACGGCGGTATCAGCATCGCGATATCTGAGGCGTTGACGATCAAAGCCATCGAGAAGCTGTCTTTGTATCCGCCTTTGAGCATGCGCGGGCGCATCGGAGAACCGATTGCAACCACCGTCGCCTGGGTGGACCCCGAAACTGCGCCAAACAGCGTACACCCGGTTGCTGTAGCGATACCAAGCCCACCTTTCACGTGCCCCACGAAGCTCATGACCAAATCGATCAGTCGCGTGGCCGATTGTCCCTTGGTAATAATATCTGCGGCTAGGATGAACATGGGCACCGCCACCAGCGCCGATGGGCGGATGCCGGCAAGAATCTGCTGTACCATAATTTCCGGCCCGACCGGCAGATACAGGAAAAAGGCGACGAAACACGCCGCGAGCAGCGGGATCATCATGGGGAAGCCCAAAAGGAGCAATCCCACCATGACGACAATCATCCATGTTGCGAGTTCTTGTGCCATTGCGGTCTCCCCCTAAACCGGCGTTTCGCTGTCTTCGTAACTGTCGATGACACTCGCCGATATATAGACGTCGGGACGCGAAATATTGGCCACGGCCGTCAGCACATATTGAATTCCCGTAACGACGAAGCCGACCGGCAACCACACCAGCATCATATAGACCGGCAGGCGGGTGGCAGGTGCAATACGACCGGTATTGTAAACGCTCATCACATAAGAGAACGAGTACCAGGCCAGCACGAACATCACGGCCGCTGTAATCAGCGCAATAACGACCATTAGCACTTTACGCCAACGGTCGCTGAACTGATCGTAAATCGCCGACATCCGGATATGGCGGCCCTGGCGCGCGGCATAGCCGATGCCGGCAAACGTAATCAGAATGACAAGAAACTGGTTTATTTCTTCAGTCGCAGGGAATGAACGACCGAACCCGAAACGCCCAACCACATTGGCCACCGAATTGGTGGCCATGAGCAAGACGCCCGCGGACAGAATGAACGCCTCGAACCAGGCCAACCCGCGGTCGAGATAGGCGAGCGGCTTGAGCGGTCCCTTAAACTCGCTCTTGGGCGGAATCGCCCCAGGCATACCGGCATGAGGTGGAGTTGCAGGCCCTCGATCGGGCCCTTTATCGCCATCGTCGCTCATCGCTGCGTCCTTCGATCAAGGCAATTGGCCATAGTAAAATCAGCTAAAAGCAGAATGGGGCCCCGTATGAGGCCCCATCCATAGGTCTGTTATTCTGCGACAGCCGCCCGGGCGGCTTCTATATCAGCTTCGAAGCCTTCGAGGACAGCGGCACCGGCATCGCCGGTCTCGGCAAGATAGACCTCACGTACTTGTTGAGCTGCCTGACGGAACGGCTCGCGCTGCTCGTCGGTGAGACGCGTCACGCCCATCTCCGGCTTTGCCTCAAGGATCATTTCAAGCGACGCTTCGGTCAGCCCTTCCTGATACTCGATGATGTATTCGAACGCATGCCACGCCGCATCGCGCATCAGTTGCTGATCCTCCTCGCTCAGACCATCAAAGAACGTCTTATTGGCCAGAACGGCGGTGGTGAAGTTGTTATGACCGGTGAAGGTGATGTGATCGGTAACTTCATACATGTTCGTCGATTCAACGAAGAACATTGGATTTTCCTGCCCCTGGATCATGTTGAGCTGGAGCGCACCGAATACCTCGCCCCAAGGGAGCGGCGTCGGCGTCGCGCCAAAGGCTTCATAGGTCGAAACCAGGATCGGCGAGGTCATCACACGAAAATTGACGCCAGCCAGATCGTCTGGCGACTCCACCGGCTGCTTCGTGGTCATCACCACTTCGCCTTCCGGATACATCGAGAGCATTTCAAAGCCCTGATCGTTATACCGTCCGGCGAGGGTTTCGTGGATGGTGGGCGACGAACGGAAAAACTCAGCCAATACGTCTGTATCCTCAGGCAACACGTAAGGCAGGTTGAATACATTGAGTTCAGGGATCAGGCTGCCGGTAAATCCGGGCGATGCCGTGACCATTTCGATTCCGCCCATCTGCGCCAATTCGGTTGTATCCGCTGACTCACCAAGCGTCCCGAACGGGAAAATGGTGACGGTATGATCGGAATTTGCCTCGATGTACTCCTTGAACTGGGTTGCATAAACACCCTGCACCTCGTGAATGGCTTCTTCGAGTGCGTACTTGATATCCAGCGCCGATGCAGCACCGACAGTCAAAGCCAGCATGGAGGCCGATGCAGCAAGTCCAAGACCGGCCCTGCGCAGCGCTCCAAGAGAATTGCATGTCATATTTCGCGTCCTTCCTTTGTTGGTTGCAGTTATTTACCCCAAGCATGCAAGCACGGATCGCGTTTCAATCCATGCCGCTACTATTCGACTGCTTGTGTATTGCCGCGAAACACAGGCCAAAAAAACCGAAATCGCAGCAAATTCTTTTACCCATAGCGTTACGGACTAAGGCCTGGAAGTCGAGGGATGATACATCTTTATCTCGCCACGTTCGCAGCAAGATCGGCTATGAACGCCTCTTAACTTGGTGAGATCACCTACGGCCCTCGTGTTCATACTGTCTTGGCGTTAGGCTCCAGCTAAAGACGCCTGCTGACCTGCGCCTTCATACGGGGTGGAATATGGAAACGAACGTGGTCGCGGGGCAAGACTCCGCTGCGGTGCCGCTGATTGGTGCAATTTTGCTGGCCACAGACATGGTTACGGAGCGCGACATGCGCGCGTTGCTGCCGCCATCGGCCCTTACCTGCACAACACGTATTCCATTTGAAAACCCGACGACGCCTGACAATCTGCGCAAGACGCTCCCCCATCTTGGCACGGCAGCAAGCCTTTTGGTGCCGGGAGGCGATCTATCTGCCATTTATTTCTCCTGCACCTCCGCGACGATCACCTTGGGAGAAAGCGTTGTGCATGATGCCATTCACGCTCAACGGCCCGGCATTGAAATCGTCACTCCGCTTGCAGCAGCGAAACGCGCTTTTGCAGCATTGGCAGCAAAAAGAGTATCCGTCTTTACGCCCTACGTTGCCCAAACCGCGAAAGTCGTAGTTGATCATCTTTCCGATAGTGGATTTGAAATCGCCTCTACGCTGGGCCTCGATATGGAAGATGACCGCGATATGGCCGTTCTCCCAGCACAAACCATCATTGATTATGCAGTCTCGGCGACAGCGCCGGATGCAGAAGCCTTGTTTATCTCCTGCACAGCCCTTCCTGCGGCAACGCTGGTTGCTCAGATCGAGGCGGCTATCGGGCGCCCGGTCGTCACCTCGAATCTGGCCGGGCTTTGGCAAGCATCCCGAATCGCAGGGATATTCAAACCGGACGCCGCCCATGGACGCCTGATGGGTCTGCACGATCTCGGAGAGGGTGCATGATGTCTGTTCCCTTCACGGCCGTTCTTGGCGCAAAAAAGCGCATTGCCGCACACATTCATCGCACGCCTTTGGAGCTGGCCGCCAGACTGACAGAACATTGTGGCGTTCCGGTGTGGCTCAAGAAAGAGCATCAGCAGTTGACCGGAAGCTTCAAACTGCGCGGCGCCACAAATGCCGTCCTGGCTCTTTCGGCCGGGCAGCGCGCCAATGGCGTTTGCACCGCCTCAACCGGCAATCACGGCCGTGCCCTGGCCTATGCTGCAAAATCAATTGGCACGCATGCGACCATCTGCATGTCGCGCCTCGTGCCTGACAATAAGGTCAAGGCAATCGAAGCGCTTGGCGCCGGGATCAAAATCGTTGGGCGCAGTCAGGATGATGCGCAGGCAGAAGTCGACCGCCTGGTTGCTGAAGAGAGTCTTGTTACCATTCCGCCCTTCGATCATGAAGACATCATCGCCGGGCAAGGCACGCTGGGCCTCGAAATTCTCGAAGATGTTCCCGAACTTGATGCCATTCTCGTGCCGCTCTCGGGCGGAGGCCTTATTGCCGGTGTCGCTTTGGCCGTCAAAACACTTTCGCCCAAGACGCAGGTTATCGGCATCTCAATGGAGCGTGGAGCAGCCATGATTGCCTGCCTTGCCGCAGGTAAACCGGTTGTCGTGAAGGAATTGCCAACCTTGGCCGATTCCCTGGGCGGCGGAATCGGACTCGAAAATCGCCACACATTCGCAATGGTCCGCGACCTTGTGGATGAAACCGTTACGGTAACGGAACGTGAGATCGCCGACGCCATTACCCATGCGTACGAGCACGAAGGCGAGGTGCTCGAAGGCGCCGCCGCTGTTCCCATTGCCGCGCTGCTGGCAGGTAAAGTTGCTCCAAAAGGTCCGTCCGCATTGATCCTCAGCGGCAAAAATCTCGACATTGCAATGCACCGAGCAATCGTTTCGCGGACGCATCCGGTTTATCAGAAGGCACGTTCACATGCCTGAAATCAAAATCCTTTCTCAAGGTGACCTCGAACGGCTGGTTCCTCTCGATCACGACGCCATTGCCTGCGTTGAGGATGCGTTTCGTGCGCTGGCGACCCAACCCGTAGTCATGCCTGCGATCCTGCGACTCGATATTGCCGACGCCAACGGCGAAGTCGACGTAAAAACCGCTTACGTTCCGGGTATCGACAGTTTTGCGATAAAGATCAGCCCCGGCTTTTTCAACAATCCCCAAATTGGCCTGCCGTCCGTGAACGGACTCATGGTGTTGCTGAGTGCAAAGACCGGACTTGTGGAAGCCATGCTGCTCGACAACGGCTATCTCACCGACGTCCGTACGGCAGCTGCCGGTGCCGTCGCGGCGAAGCACCTCTCAAGCGAGGATGCAAGTGCGGCTGCCATTATTGGCGCGGGCATGCAGGCGCAAATGCAGGCCGAAGCGCTGTGCCTCGTCCGCCCAATTACGGAAATTGCGCTCTGGGCACGTGACCAGGACAAGGCCCAAAAGCGCGCTGCAACCATTGAGGCAGCGACAGGCACCACCGTCGTTGTCGCAGAATCGATCTCCGAAGCGATTAAGGGCCGGGATATTATCGTCACAACGACACCCTCCTCCAAGCCGTTGATCGAAGCAGACCTGCTGGAGCCGGGCCAACACCTGACAGCAATGGGATCGGATGCCGAGCATAAGAACGAGATCGATCCGAACCTGTTTCGCCTTGACGATCTTGTCTATGTCGCCGACCGGCTCAGTCAGACGCGCATTCTCGGCGAGTTGCACCACGCGCTGGAGAAAAGCATCGTCCCCAAGGATGCGACATACCCAGAATTGGGCGAGATCATTGCCGGCGCCCTGCCCGGCAGAACCAGTGCCCATCAGATCACATTCGCCGACCTTACGGGCACCGGCGTTCAAGACACTGCCATCGCCACTCTTGCCCGTCAGCGGGCATATCGAGTTGGCGCAGGTACATCCTTTAAAAGCTAACGCCACGGCATTTTTGGAGCATAATGAGAGATGCCAAGTACCCGCCTGCCCTTCACGCTGCCTGAATTCCACGAGCGCCTCGATGCCACACGGCGCGCAATGCAGACAAATGGTGTTGACGTTCTTATCGTCACCAACCCCTCCAACATGCACTATCTCACCGGCTATGATGGCTGGTCTTTCTATGTCCATCAGGCTGTTATCGTGTCGCTTACCGACGATCCCCTCTGGTGGGGTCGTCCCATGGACGCAGTCGGCGCTCAGATGACAACCTGGCTGGGCGACGATTCCATCCATTCCTATCCCGATCACTTCGTCCAGAATCCTGAAATGCACGCATACGAGCATCTTTGCGGCATTCTTGAGCAAATGGGCTGGGACAATCGCCGCATCGGCGTCGAGATGGACAATTACTACTTCACCGCTGCCTGTTATAAGACGCTGCTCGATAAACTGCCCAACGCAACGTTGGTCGACGCAACGTCGATTGTGACCTGGCAGCGCTCGGTGAAGTCAGAAGCTGAGCTCGAATATATGCGCCGCGCCGCGCGCATTATCGAGGCAACCCATGCTCATATTCGTGAAATCACAGAGCCGGGCATGCGCAAAAGCGATCTCGTTGCCGAAATCTATGCGGCCTCGATCCGCGGCGTTGATGGATATGGCGGCGACTATTCGGCTATCGTTCCACTAACGCCCTCTGGCAAGGATGCCGCAGCGGCACACCTGACATGGGATGATCGCCCGTTACTCAAGGGCGAAGGCACATTCTTTGAAATTGCAGGCTGTTATCGCCGTTACCATTGTCCGATTTCGCGGACCATTTATCTGGGCGAGCCGCCCAAGGAAATGCTCAAAGCGCAGGAGGCGGTGCTTGAGGGACTTGAAGCGGGTATGGCCGTTGCAGTGCCCGGTAATACATGCGGTGAAATCGCTGATGCGTTTTTTGGTACGCTAAAGAAACACGGCGTCGAAAAGGCCAGTCGCGCGGGCTATTCGGTGGGTCTGTCCTATCCGCCCGATTGGGGCGAGCATACCATGAGCATTCGCCCCGGCGATCCTTCGATCCTGCGGGCAAACATGACCTTCCACTTCATGCCCGCAATCTGGACACCCGATTGGGGGCTGGAAATCACCGAAACCTTCCGTATTCGCGAAGAAGGCGGCCCGGAATGCCTTGCCGATGTGCCGCGCGAACTCTGCATCAAACCCTAGGAGACATTTATGGCGCATAGACTGCTCGGCGATACGCTCGAGATTTTGGCTGATCTGATTGCCTTTCCCTCGGTCTCCCAGGACAGCAATCTGGAGTTGATCGCCTATATCAACCAGCGACTCGATCAGATCGGCACGCGGACTTATCTGACCCTTGATCCGACAGGGACAAAGGCTAACCTTTTTGCCACGCTTGGCCCACCGGAACTCGACGGGGGCATCATCTTGTCGGGCCATACCGATGTGGTGCCGGTGGAAGGCCAGGACTGGTCCTCCGATCCCTATACCGCAACCATTCGCAACCGCAGGCTATACGGTCGCGGCGCATGCGACATGAAGGGGTTCCTTGCCTGCATGATGGCTTTCGCGCCTCACTATGCCGAAGCCGGGATCAGCCGTCCGCTGCATCTGGCCTTTACCTATGACGAGGAAGTTGGCTGTCACGGCGCCAAGGTGATGCTCCGCGAGTTGCAGGCGGTTGGACGCAAGCCTTCCCTTTGCATTGTGGGCGAGCCCTCAATGATGGGTATTATCGATGGGCACAAGGGGTGCTGCGAATACACAACGAACTTTACCGGCCTTGAGGGTCATGGTTCCATGCCGGACCATGGCGTAAACGCCGTGGAATATGCTGCGCGGTTCGTTGCAAAACTGCTTGAACTCGCCGATGAACTCAAAGCCAGAGGCCCCAGGAATGGACGCTTCGATCCGGCCCATTCGACCATCCAGGTTGGCAAGATGACCGGCGGCATTGCCCGCAACATCATTGCAGGCAATGCGTCCATCGATTGGGAGTTGCGACCGGTAACAAAGGAAGATTATGCCTTCGTCCATCAGCAGCTCGATGCCTTTATCTACGACGAGCTTTTACCCAGAATGCAGGCGATCCATCCCGAAGCAGGTATCGATACAGAAATCGTCGGCGATGTTGGCGGACTTGAACCGGTTGAAAGCTCAAAGGCGGTCGAACTCGTGCGCGACCTGACAGGCAATACCGATCCGACCCAGTGCGTTTCATTCAACACCGAAGCCGGGCTTTTCCAGGATATCGGCATCGACACCGTAATCTGTGGGCCAGGCTCCATCGAACAGGCGCACAAGCCCGACGAATTCGTTGAACTTGATCAACTCAGCGCTTGCCTTGAAATGATCGAGAACCTCGAACGGCACCTCAAATGAACGATCAGGCGGGATCTGCAGCCAATATGGCGTCGATCATCGCCTGATTGCCCTTGGAAAATTCCAGCGGACAGATAAAGGCCTCACCCGTTTTGACCGAGCGGGTGAACGCCTCGACCATCAATTGATACTGATCGATTCCGTTGAAACTTTCAGACCGCGTAACGCCGTTTGCATCGCGCCATTCAACCCGCACATCGCCATAAAGATTGGCATTGAAGGGTGCCGTAACCCGAATCCATCCCTCTTGGCCGTGAAACACCATTTCCTGACGCGGAGCCTGCCGCATCCCGCAGTAAAATGACATAGTGAACTCGGGGAACTCAGCCCATACCCGCGCAAATGTATCGACACCGTTTTCCCACTGGATGTCCGCCCGCAGATCGGTCGGTTCCGCTCCTGTCGCGAACCGGGCCGTGATCGAAGGATAGACACCTATATCGTACAGCCCGCCGCCGCCGACCTCGGGTCGATTGCGGATATTGCTCATGTCTGTATTGCGATAGGAAAACGCGCCGTCGACATGGATGAGCTTGCCGATGGCACCCTGCGCCAGCAATGCCTTGACCCGGTGCCATTGTGGATGGTGGAGCACCATGAAACCTTCGGCAGCAAGCAACCCGGTTTCGTCACGCGCAGCAATCAGCCTGTCGATATGGCTTGCGTGAAGCGCAATAGGCTTTTCGCAAAGGACATGCTTTCCGGCCCGCAACGCCTTTTCTGTCCACTCGACATGCAGGTGGTTAGGCAGTGGAATATAAATCGCATCGATTTCCGGGTCGGCCAGAAGCGCATCGTAGCCGTCCAACACCCGAACATGCGGATAGCGCGCAATAAACGGCTCGGTTTTCCCTTTGCTTGACGTTGCGATGGCGGCAAGTTCAGAACCTTCCGCCAACGCAAATGCCGGCGCCAACGCCGTGCGCGCAATCTTTGCCGCCCCCAGAATGCCCCAACGCAATGCCTGTCCCATGATCGTGCCTCCTTGCATCTGATCAGCCACGACCTAACATGTTAACACCTTGCAGACAAATATGTTTATTGCGCTTCGGCTGAAATGGCCGCAGTCATTCCCTCGCTCATTATCGTAGCCAAACGCTCGATCACGAGTGACTGCCATCCAGCATCTTCCCGCAATTGCTGCGGAACAAATCCGGGCAACGCCATCAGGCCATCGGCAAGTGCCCGCGGGTTGTCGCCGTAAAGATTGACGATGTCGGCGATTTCCTGCTCGCGCGGATCGCGCAGAGCATATGCACTACCATCCGATTTCCGGCCACGGGCATAAGCCATCCACGCGGCAGTCGCAAAGGCAAAGGGCGCCAGATCGTCCCCGCGCACCTGCGCAACCATCGCCGGCTCGAAAATGCGTTGCGGCAGCTTTTCCGTCCCGTCCATCGCGATTTGATAGGTCTCATGCGCGATTGTGGGATTGGCAAACCGGTCAATCAACTCATCGGCATAGGCTTGCAGATCGATACCGGGCACAGCAGGCAGCGTTTTGGCGGCGGTATCCATGTGCCGTCGCACAAGCTTTGCGAGCGCACCGTCGCCCATGACATCGCGAACATATTTGTGCCCGGCCAGAAAACCCGAATAGGCCAGCATGGAATGACTGCCGTTGAGCATCCCGAGCTTCATCTGTTCATATGCTGTTACGTCTTTAACGAACAGAGCGCCACCGGCTTCCCAATCAGGGCGACCGGCGCAGAAGTCGTCTTCAACGATCCATTGCGTAAAAGGCTCAGTTTCAGTTGCCCCTTTGTCCTCAAAACCCAAAGCCGCTTTTACGTCTGCGAACGTCTTTTCGGTGGAGGCGGGAGTAATCCTGTCCACCATAGTCGACGGAAACGGCACATTGTGCTCGATCCAGGCTACCAGATCCGTATCGACGCGCGATGCAAACTCGAGCACCAGGCGCTTTGTGACCTTGCCGTTATGGGAAAGATTATCGCAAGCCAGAACTGTGAAGGGCGCAACACCGCTCTTGCGCCGGGAATCGAGCGCGCCAACGATAAGCCCTATGGCACTCGTCGCTTCGTTCAAGTCTCTGCCAATATCGGCCTTAATGGCTGGATGCGACCGGTCGAGTCCGCCCGTTTCGCGATCAAGGCCATATCCCTTTTCGGTAATCGTCAGCGAGACGATCTTTGTTTCCGGCGCCTTGAGCACTGCACGGAGTTCTTCGTCCTCATCGGGCGCAAACAGGACGCCGGCGATCGAACCGATGATGCGAAACTCAGGGTCCCCCTCACCACGTATGACAAGCGTATAGAGACCGTTCTGCGGGTTAAGCTGATCGGCTACGATGCGCGACCGCAGGCTGACACCCATGATCCGCCAGTCGCCACCGCCTTTTGCCAAAGCGTCATCGGTATAGACTGCTTGATGTGCGCGATGAAAAGCGCCTAGCCCCAAATGAACGATGCCTACGCCATGCGCAGCAGGATCGTATCCTGGCCGACCAACAGTCTGGTTCAAGCCATCCAGCGAGCTCAATCTGGTCATTGCAAACGGTACGCCCTTTTTGCGCTGTCGTAGGCGAGAAACTTCGCCAGTACCAATGCGTCCGCTTTCGCCAAACGCATTTCCGCCACCATATTGGCGAGAAATCTGGCAACCTCACGCCGCCAGACATCGTGACGTGCGGGGATCGACAGCAATGCACGCGTATCGTCGTTAAACCCGGCAAGGTTATAAAAGCCTGCCGTTTCGTGCATTGCATCGAGATAGCGCCGAATGCCGTTCGGGCTGTCGTGGAACCACCAGGGCGGGCCAATCAGAACCGACGACCAATAACCGGCGATCGGCGCAAGCTCACGCGCGTAACAGGTTTCGTCGAGCGTGAAGAGGATCAATCGAAAATTCTCCGCATTCCCATAGCGCCCCAAAAGAGCTTTCAGCCCGCCGACATAATCGGTACGCCCAGGAATATCGGCACCCAGATTTGCCCCCCTCTTTGCCATGAGATGCGGATCGAGATTGCGGCGCGACCCGGCATGAATCTGCATCACCATGCCATCGTCGGCAGATAACGCCGCCATTTCAGTCATCATTTGTGCACGGAATTGCTCGGCGTCTTCGGGCGCGAACTTGCCCTTCAGCACCCGGTCGAGCAGAGCTTGTTTTTCATGTTCCGCAAGATCGGCGGTCGCGGCGCCCGGCACACCGTGGTCGGTCGCAGTGGCGCCATAGTCGCGGAAATAGGCTCGGCGAACGCCATGGGCCTTGATCAAGCCAGACCAGCTTGTTGTGTCTTCGCCCGTCACTTCGCCAAAGCGGGCGATGTTGTCGACAAAGTCCACCGCCTCGGGATCTGTCACATCATCTGGCCGATAGGTCGTGATTACGCGCCCAATCAGCCCATCATTCTTGAGCGCTTTGTGGTGTTCAAGAGGATCAAGTGCAAATTCGGTCGTTGCGATTGCCTCTACATTGGCGCTGTCGAGCACCGCACGCGGCAGCAATTCGGGTTCTTTAAGCTTGCTGTCAATCGTATCGTAAACCGCATCGGCGTTATCTGCCGAGAGCGGCTCATCAAGACCGAAATAAAGATTCAGCGAATGCTCGACCCATAGCCGTGACGGCGTTCCCGCAAAAAGGTGCCAGTTTTCACACAGCAAACGCCATGCGCTCCTCCCATCGGCAACGCGACCGCCATCCTTGCGCGGCACGCCAAGCCGGTCATATGAAATGCCCTGACTATTGAGGAGCCGCAGCACATAGTGGTCCGGTGCCAGAAACAGCGATGACGGATCGGAAAACGGCTCATTCTTTGCAAACCACGCCGGATCGGTATGACCATGCGGGCTAACGATCGGCAATTCCGAGATCGACTCATATAGCTCCCAGGCAATGTCTCTGGCAGCGGATTCGGTGGGAAGCAGCCTGTAGGGATGCAGAAAACTCGCATCACTCATTGCACGATGCCCCAGGTCTTGTGTTCAAGCGCGCGCATCACGCCGCGCAGTTCGGCAAGGCCCTTCAGACGCCCGATGGTGGGATAGCCAGGCTGCGCTTTACGCCCGAGATCGTCGAGGATGTCCTGCCCGTGATCGGGCCGCATAGGGATCTGGTGATCCGCTCGCCCTTCTCGTTTACGCCGCGCTTCCTCCCTCACGATCGCTGCGATCAGTGCCACCATGTCCGTATCTCCTCCAAGATGCTCGGCTTCATAAAACGAGCCAGAAATGGCGTCACTATCGCGCGAAACATTGCGCAAATGCAAAAAATGCACCTTCGATCCCAGTCGCTCCATAATACCGGGAAGGTCGTTGTCTGGCCGCGCACCGAGCGAGCCCGAACACAACGTCATCCCGTTAGCCGGGCTGTCGACCCCGTCGAGAATGGCCGTGTAGTCAGCCTCTGTGGACATAATGCGCGGCAAACCAAGCAATGAAAAGGGCGGATCATCGGGATGGCAGCACATGCGCAAACCGAGTTTTTCCGCCGTTGGCACAACCTGTTCCAGAAAGTCTATAAAGTTCTGTCGCAGCTTTTCCGCCGAGATTTGCCCATATTGTGCGAGGTGCTCGCGCACGCCGTCCAGCGTAAGCGTTTCGGTCGAGCCGGGAAGCCCTGCCGTAACATTACGCGCAAGCGCAATCTTTGCGTCCTCATCCATGGCGTCGAACCGCCGCCCGGCTTCCACCACCACTTCATTGGAAAAATCGGCTGTGGCGCCCGGACGCTGAAGGATATGGATGTCAAACGCGGCGAAATCGTTGATGTCAAAGCGCATGCAGGTGCCGCCATGTGCGACCCGCCAGTTCAGATCGGTACGCGTCCAATCCAGAACCGGCATGAAATTGTAGCAAACGACCTCAATGCCAGCCGCGGCAAGGTTCTCAAGGCTCGTCCTGTAATTGGCGACATGCTCCTTCCAGTCCCCCTTTTGCTTCTTGATATCCTCGGAAACCGGAAGGCTTTCGACAACCTCCCATTCAAGCCCTGACGGCGCGCCGGTCGAAGTCTTGCGAACCTCCTCCTGCCGTTTGGCGATCTCTTGGGCCGACCAAACAACGCCGTTGGGCACATGGTGGAGAGCGGTGACGACTCCTTCCACACCGGCCTGAACGACATCCTCGATCTTGGCAACATCATTGGGCCCAAACCAGCGCCAGGTCTGCCGCATCCTTATACCTCTTCCACCTTCA
The DNA here is from genome assembly GCF_003992625.1 of Pelagibacterium lentulum. Classification (GTDB taxonomy): domain Bacteria; phylum Pseudomonadota; class Alphaproteobacteria; order Rhizobiales; family Devosiaceae; genus Pelagibacterium; species Pelagibacterium lentulum. Next base: position 33,958 of record NZ_RZMW01000020.1, read on the forward strand.
ATGTTCTTGTCCCGCCAATCGACGGGCGAATCTTTATCGTAAAATATTAGAATGCCACACACGCGCAGTTTTGCGATGTCAAATCCATGATTGAGCCCTCCACTCAACCGACGCCACGCCGACCTCCAATTGTTCATCCGGCATAGCAGAAAGATAGCAAGTTCCGAAGCTATCTTGCTTTTTTCTGTCGCTTGCTTGCCTTACTCAAACTTATGGTCTTTACTTCCGTTCATCGGGTTTCGAAGGGTCTGAGGGGGACAATGGGCCACGTTGAAATCGACATCCGCAGTACGCTTGGCGCACTGCGACGGCAGGCTAGTGCTATCGCCATTACCTTTACATTGGTCGTTGGCATTGCGCTTGCCGTATTGCTCGCATTCCCATTTCAATATCAGGCGACCGCGCTTGTTTTGATCGACCCCAAACCGCAGAATCTGCGCGCGTCCCGACTGATGGGCAGCAGCTTTGCCAACGACGATGCAAGGGTTGAAAATGAAGTGGAAGTCCTGCGTTCCGACCCGATCCTCATCGCCACAATCGAGCAACTTGGACTGTTGGACGATGCCACATTCAATGCACCAGCAGCGTGGTGGCTGCAGATATGGCCGAACTACTTCCCGGATCGCGCGGACAACGCCGCCACAGCTTTGGAAGAAACTTTGCTCCGTTTGCGCCAGAATACCGAAATTGAGCGACGCGGTCTTTCCAACGTCATCGCAGTCACCGCAAAAAGTCCGAACCGGCTACAATCGCGTGAATTGGCCAACACCATTGTACAGGCCTACATGGATGCCCAACGGGACGATGAGATCGCAGACCTGCTTGTGGCCCGCCAAGTGCTTGAAAGTCACCTAGAGGAGGCACGGCAAGACTTAGCCGCAAGCGAGAAGACCGTTGACGATTTCATGGCTGGCATCTCGCTTGCCTTCGCCCCCGGCATCGCACAACGCGCCCCAGAAGCGCAAACCGGTGTCCAGGATCGCAGGTTGGATAATCCACCCGGCGATCTAACGGGCCTTTATCGACTTCAGTATCGTGCCCAGCTTGCTCGCGCCTATTACCAGGCACTCATTACAGGCAGTGCGCAGTTCGACATGCAGCACGACACTCAAGGTGCAGGTGTCCGCCTGCTTGCTGAGGCACTCCCGCCGTCGCCGCGCTTTCCAGATATCGTTCGGGGACTGGGCTTTGCAGGCCTGATTGGCCTAGGCCTCGGTTTCGGCGTCGCGTTCAAGCGTGAGCGCTTTCACGGCGGCTTTACCAGTGCGCGGCATCTTTCGGCCGAGACCGGCTACACGGCGATCGCTGAAGTACCGAGTTTCAGACCTAACGGCCTTACAGGTACATTAACGGCCGCCGACGCCCTGGTCTGGGCCCCGTTGTCCCGGTACTCGGAATCCATAAGGCGGATTCGTGTCGGCATAGATCAAACATTAAGGGCACCTGATGGGCCAACTGGATGCGTGATCATGATGACCTCACCGAACATAGGAACTGGCGCATCGTCGCTCGCACTGGCTCTGGCTCGGGACTATGCCCTTTCGGGCGCCAAAACGCTTCTAATGGACTGCGACTTGCGATCTCCATCCCAGCACAAGTTCGTCGACATTGCTTCTAACGGAAACTTTCACAAGCACTTGCGCGCGACTTGGCAATCGATCGAGTTTATGGACCTCCTGGTCCGTGACCCTCATTCCAGTCTGAGCTTGCTCTTGAACAGTGACGAAGCAAGAGGGCCTACCGATCAATTGCTTTCCGGTCGGCAGTTTGATCGCATAATTGCGCTGGCACGACAGACCTACGATTGCGTGATTATCGACACTCCGGCGGTCGGCGCGGTCGTCGATGGGCTCTATCTCGCGAAACATGCGGATATTGCCGTTGTGACGATCAAATGGGCACAAACGCGCCGGACCGATGTGGATGACACCTTGGCCAGGCTCGCGGCCGCGAAAGGCCCATCGGCCCAGATCGTAACGGTATTAAATCGGACCGGAACGATGTCGACGCCTGCCGATGCCTTCGCTAGCCCGCGACAGTCCGACGTCTGAATCTTGTCCCCGCCTCGCCCGGCCCGACCGAGATTGTTGCTTACAATCTCCCTGGACCGCTTCAATAACCGGCAACGCGCTCACCGATACACCGAACTCAAAAAACCAACCGCGAGCGGCCCAGCCGGTCATTGCCAGTCCTATCGGGGTACCGCCGACTGCACCGCGAACAATAGCTAAAAGATATCCTTCGATGCCCCTTTAGCGCCCTTTTTACGCTCATTTCTCGGAGATCCAGACCGGTTGCGCGGGCAGAGCATATCGCGCCAGATCGTCATTCCTGCAATTCTGAAATCAAGCAGGAGCGAGAAATTCTGCACATAGGCGATGTCGTGGTCGATGCGTGCCTGTGCGATATGCGCATCGCATGTAGGACCGCAGAGGTCATTGATTTGCGCCCAGCCAGACAACCCCGGTTTAACGGAATGACGCAAATGGTAGTAGGGCACCAACTCGTCATATCTACAGCCTTCCGCAAGCAGTCCGACCGGATGCGCGCGGGGTCCGATAAACGACATATCGCCGATCAGTATATTGTAGAGTTGCGGCAACTGATCGATATTTGAAGTGCGCAGGAACCGTCCTACCGGCGTTATGTGCTCATCGTCCGAAGCGATTTGATCAAGCCGGGCGGCATCATACACATCGTCTGAACGGCAGCGGAACCTGTAGATGCGAAATTGCCTGCCTCCCTCGCCGTAGCGAAGCTCCCTGCAAAACACGGGTCCAGTGCTGCTCACCTTTACTGAGATTGCGGCTAGCAGAAAAACCGGCGCGAGCATCGACAGGGTAATCGATGCCAAAGACATATCGAAAGCGCGCTTGCACACCCTTGCCAAGTGCTTGAGCGGCCCATTCCTGGGCTCCTGGGGAAAACCGCCCTTGAGATATATAAAAAGACCGGATTGGCTACACCGAACGCCGCCGGAACCACTTTGGCTATTCAATACAGGTTCGTCGCGCAATTTCGCGCAAGAGCGAGTGCTTTCGAACATAACTAGCTCCGCCCCCGCGAGTAGTAGATCGAGAATAAAACTTGAATAAAATGATTAACGCACGGCAACCAGACACAGACAAGCGCGCAGTGTTAAATTGAATAAGCCTGTGGAAAATCTGGGGAAAACATGTGCAAATATATTCTGCACCTAAGTGCGGTGTCCTGCAGCTGATGGCAAGTGTACGCGCGCACCGCCCTACATAACCGCACCGATCTGCCAAGGAAGAAATTCGTTATCGCCTAGCCCCAATTTCTCACTTTTCGACTTTTGCCCGCTTGCCGTTGCGACAATCAGCGCCAATATCTCGCGGCCTTTTTCTTCCATTGAAACGCCGTCGAGAATGCCGCCGCAATCGATATCCATATCGTCGGGCATTGCATTGGCCAGCCGACTGTTGCTTGCGACCTTGATTGTGGGTGCTGGCTTGGAGCCAAACGCCGATCCCCGCCCGGTTGTAAACACAACGACCTGCGCTCCGCTCGCGATCTGTCCAGTAACCGACACCGGATCAAAGCCTGGACTATCCATGAATGTCAGCCCGGGTCGGCGCAGCTTGGCACCATAGTCCAGCACGTCTCCAAGCGGCGCTGATCCCGCCTTGGCGACGGCGCCTAGCGACTTTTCCAGAATTGTCGTCAAGCCGCCCGCCTTGTTTCCAGGACTTGGATTGTTATCCATCGCACCACCATTGATGGCAGTGTAGTGCTCCCACCACGCAATACGTTCGAGCAACTTGTCGGCAACGTCCTGCCCTGCGGCCCGTCGCAACAGCAATTGCTCAGCGCCATAGATTTCAGGCGTCTCCGCTAAAACGACACTGCCGCCCATGCCCACAAGCATATCACTGGCTACACCCAGTGCCGGATTTGCGGTAATGCCGGAAAAACCATCTGATCCCCCGCATTGCAGCGCCACCGCCAGTTTCGAGACTGGCGCCGGTTCACGCGAAACTGCATTGACCTTGGGAAGCAGATCGTGAATGGCAGCCACTATCGCTTCCACGGTCCGCGTTGTGCCACCCGTTTCCTGAATGGTTAGGCCATGAAAGCGCTCCCCCCCCTCGCCATACGCCGCACGCATGCGTGCGATCTGCATGACTTCGCAACCAAGGCCGACAAAAAGCGCAGCACCGACATTAGGATGCGTCGCGTGCCCCCAGAGCACTCTTTGCAAATTGTCGTGCCCCGGCCCCTCCGAGGCCATGCCGCACCCTGTGCCGTGACTCAAGGCTACAACGCCGTCCACATTGGGAAACTGATCAAGGATACCGCTTGTGTTGATATCGGCCGCCGCGCGGCGGATGACCGTCGCTGAACAGTTCACCGTCGCGACCAGCGCGATATAATTGCGCGTGCCGACGGTACCATCGTCCCTGTGATAGCCAGCAAAGGTCATTGGTTCGGCTTTAGGCGTTGACGCTAGGGCAGATTCAAAGTCAGCGCCGATAACATAGTCGCGATCATGGGAGCCCATGGAGCAGTTATGGGTATGAACATGTTCCCCGGCAACAACCGGCACACTGGCATAACCGATAATCTGTCCGAATTTGATGATTGCCTCACCCGGCATGATGTCGCCCAGCGCAATCTTATGACCAGCTTCGATAGCGCGCTCCAGCGCAACACCACGCCCCAACGGTCGTTCACCCTTACCGGCCCGCCGGGTCAACACGGCAATCGTATCGCGCGGATGCATCTGCAACCAACCCGGGTTCGTCATGAGGCCAATCTCCCGATCAAATATGCACAGAAAATTCAAATGCGGACTACTAACATTTCAGCATCCACTAAGCCCAACTGGGATGCTAATCAAGGAAAAACCCTATTTCCGGCCGCTTTGACTTCACTTTGAGGCGAATGGCGGAATCGATTCTGCCTGCTGGCAACGCCTCCTCCCACTTTTGATAAAGCCATGAGCTCTAGCTGGCGCGACGTACCGTTCTATGCCCAGGTCGAGCTTAACCCTTGATTTCCTGACCGTCTGACAAAACTTTCAAGAAGCGAAACCATTCGCCGGGAGATCGAACGCGCCGCCAGCCTCCCCTTTGTATCGCCAAATGTCTTTCTTGACACGCAGGTGGAGGCACCGGCCTTTCGCCTGTCGCTAGGCGCGGCCCAAATACAACATCGCGCGATGTTCGATACCATTCAGGACCGGGAAGGAAGTCGTGCCGAAACCTGCTCATGGCTAGTGGTATTGGTGTAACTCCGATTTTCGGTATAGCCCGAACGCTGACCGAGGCAGGCGTCGATATGATTTTTGACTGTCAGCGCGGCAAATGCGGACTGTGTGCGGTTGGCATCATTGAAACCGATGGCCAGATCGATCATCGCGATGTCTTCTTCTCTGAGGAGGAAAAGCACGAAAACAAGCGCATGTGCGCATGCGTTTCCCGCCTTGCCAGCGGCAAGGCAGTCATCGACACCGGCTATCGCATATAAAAAAAAGCGGGCAGCATGCCCGCTTTTGCGCCATTCATCATCCGAAATTCGGTTTGCGCTTCTCAAGAAACGCCTTCAGCCCCTCCTCGGCATCCGGGCCGGTCTGACTCATCGCTGCCGCCAGACTCTCGGTATAAAGCCCGGCCTCCTTTGGCATATCCGCGATGCGCGAAAGCGACTGAACGATCATTCGATTAATCGCTGGCGAGTTTTCGGCAATGGTTTCCGCCAGCGCCAATGCCTTATCCAGTCCCATACCCTCCGGCGTCACGTAATGGGCCAACCCCACATCTACACCTTCGCGTCCTGAATATGTGCGCCCCGTCAGCATCATTTCTGTCATACGGCTGGCGCCGATTAGTTTGCCAATGCGTACGGACCCACCGCCACCTACGAAGATACCGCGCAGGCCCTCGGGCATCCGGAATTTTACACTTTCTTCGGCTACGCGGACATGGCAGGCTGAAGCCACTTCCAGACCGCCGCCCATCACTGCCCCGGTCAGCGCCGCAACGACCGGCACACCGGAAAACTCTATCAAATCCATAACCCGGTGCCAGTTACGCGAATGCGTCATAACCGCATGCGGCTCGCGATGGACCGCTTCGCTCAGATCCAGTCCGGAAGAAAAATGGCCGCCCTCCCCGCCAAGAACAATAACCCTCACATCGTCAGGAATTGCCGAGAAAACAGCATCAAGCGCCTCGATCACTTCATCATTGAGGGCATTTCGCTTTGCAGGCCGGTTCATTGTAAGTTGCATGATCGGACCGCGCTTGGAAACCTTCAATATTTCCGACGCTCGTGCCATTGTTTTTGCTTCCTCTGCTTTAATCATATTATGTTATACCCAATAGCAATCCAGACACACCGGACCTTATGACCGAAATTGCAGAGCCAGGACTTGAATTCGATCAAGTCGACACGACAGAAACCAGCGACATCATCGGCTACAAGTTACGCCGCGCTCAACTTATGGTCTTCCAGCGCTTCATCGCCTTTTTTGAGGACCTTGATCTTAGACCGGCAGAATATTCCGTTCTGGTGCTGATAGCCCGAAACCCTGGCCGTAAGCAGACCGAAATCGCCGACGTCCTTGGCATAAAGCGCGCCAATTTCGTAGCGTTGATCAATGGTCTCGATGCGCGCGGACTTACCGAACGCCGCAAACCCGCCAACGACCGTCGCTCGCACGCCCTGCATCTCACTCCGGCTGGCGAAGCCTTCCTCAAAAGGGCAAGAAAGGTCCAATCCGCCTTTGAAACTGAGTGCATCGAAAAACTTGGCGGCGAACACGCGCGTGACGACCTGCTCAGGCTCCTCGACAAGCTCTGCGCCTGATGGATTTCTTGAACATCCTTTCCTTTGAGTTGGTTGAACGCGTTTATTGAATCACTTTGGCTGCATGCGCAGAGCGCCATCAAGTCTCACGACCTCGCCATTGAGATAGTTGTTGGCGACCATCGCCAATACCAATTCGGCAAACTCGGCAGGCTCGCCGAGCCGAGACGGAGACGGAATTGAGGCAGCTAGACCCTGCCTTACTTCTTCGGGCAATTCCTCAAGCAGCGGCGTGCGGAACAGTCCGGGCGCGATTGTGAGCACGCGAATCCCAAATCGTGCGAATTCTCGTGCAGCCGGCAACGTCAGCGACACTATCCCACCCTTTGAGGCAGCATAAGCCGCCTGGCCTATTTGCCCTTCAAATGCCGCTACGGACGCTGTTGAGACGATCACGCCGCGCGAACCATGCTCGTCCGGCTCCGCTCTCGACATTACGTCGGCGACAAGCCTCATCATGTTGAACGTGCCAATGAGATTGACGCGGACTACCTTCTCAAATCCATCAAGCGCCATTGGGCCGTCCCGGCCAACAATGCGACTGGCACCGCCAATACCCGCGCAATTGACCAGAACCCGCGGCAAGCCGATCGCTTCGACGCTTTCTAGAACCGCCTTTTCCGCCGATTGCGCGTCCGCAACATCACAGGAAGCAAAAAAGCCACCAATTTCATTAGCAATCGCTGCACCTGCTTCAGCATTAAGCTCGAGCACGGCAACCTTTGCGCCCGCTGCAGCGAGCGCCTTGGCTGTTGCCGCGCCCAGCCCGGAACCACCTCCAGTTACGATCGCCGCATGTCCTTCAATCTTCATTTCGACCTCCGCGAAAAACTCAAAACGCCATCCGCAACCGGCTCAGCATACAGTCTTTCCACCAAATCGGCGCGCGCCGCCAGAACCGCCCGCTGATTGATTGAGCCCTTGTCAGTGACTTCGCTTTTGTCGATCTCAGGGGGATCAGTCAGGAGAACCGCCCGTGCCACATGGCTTGCGCTGCCTGTGGCTGACTGCGCCAAAGCGTCGAGTTTGCCCTGGAATGCACCCATAACAGCGGGATGCGCAACGATTTCTGCGTTGGTTTCATCCGGTCCCAAATTTGCCAGCCTTCGGCAAGCGTCGAAATCAGGAAAGATCATTGCACCGATGAAATTTCGGTCCAGCCCGGTCAGAACCACATCTCGTATCAATGGAGCGCAGGCCGAAATAATGCCGCCACGCACGCCCGCAAAATTCACCCATGTACCGGTAGTGAGTTTGAAGTCCTCGCTCACACGACCATCGAATACAAAACCCTGCGAAAGATCGTCCGGGTCAGCGAATTTCAACGCGTCGCCGATCTTGTAGTAGCCTTCCTCGTCGAAGGCTTCGCTGGTTTTCTCTGGGTTCTTCCAGTACCCCGGTGTCACATTGGGGCCGCGGAGCCGCAACTCCATCTTGTCGCCATTGGGTACGAGCTTGACATCCATGCCTGCCGCTGGCAGGCCCACCATCCCGGCACGCTCGACCGGCCAAGTCGTCGTAAAGGCAAAGGGGGCCGTTTCCGTTGAGCCATAGCCCGTAATCATCATAATCCGTTCGCCGGATTCTATGCTGGCCGCTTCCGCCAGCCCGTCCCAGACATATTGCGAGAGGCTTGCCCCCGCATATTGCATCAGCTTGAGCTTGGAGAAGAAGCTCTTGCGCAATTCGGGGTTGGTCTTGAAGTGTTCGACAAGAAACTCGTAACCCTTGGGTACATTGGAGTAAAATGTCGGCTGAATGTCGATGAGATTGCGGATCGTGGCGCCGATTTTGGCAGGCGTGGGCTGGCCCTCATCAATATAGAAACTTCCGCCATTGTAGAAGGCGATGCCTGTGTTGTGGCTGCCGCCTGCCACGTGATTCCATGGCATCCAATCGAGCAGAACCGGCGGCTCGTCCTGAAGAAAAGCCAGTGCCGAACGGATCATTTCCTGATTGCTCGTCATCATCCTGTTGGTCGTGATTACGGCTTTGGGCATTCCGGTCGAGCCGGAAGTGAAAAGGAACTTGGCTATTGTATCGGGCGTCACCGCCTCATGCGCAGACGCGACAGCTCCAGTAACCGGGGTGCTCTCAAGCTCGGAAAACAGTCTGCACGCCCGGCTTGCCGGCTTGGAATGGCGTATAATCACAGGCACAGCCGGATCGATAACAGCATCTATGGCAGGTGCAAACCGGGCGCCATCGCTCGCATAAACCATACCGGGCTCAAGCAAATCCACGATATGCCTCAGCTTGCCGTAATCGGTGGAAACCAGCGAATAAGCAGCAGAGACCGGAGCATACGGAACCCCGGCCCATATTGCAGCTAGGCCCAGCAACTGATGTTCGATTTCGTTGCCTGAAAGAATCAGCAAAGGCCGTTCAGCGGATACCTCTGCATCAAGCAGGGCCTGCGCCAGCGGCGCCAGTTTTGCCATCACTTGACCATATGTCAGCTTTCGCCAATTCCCGTCAGGGCCGCGGTCCGCGATCATTATCGCATTGGGCGTGCGCTCGGCCCAACGGGCAATCTCGTCAGGAATCGAATGCGCAGCCTCCGCCAGAGGCTCGATTGAACGGATATAGAGCACCCCATCGGACCCCCGACGCATTTCGGCACGCATTTGGCCAAGCCGCACCGGGCGAATAGGTAAACTCGCTTGTACCATTCAGACAACCTCCCTATTTTGTTATATTTCATAACAATGTGAGTTTTACTTTGCAAGCCTATCGTTGACGGTTTTGGCAATGGTAGCCGTTTCCAGCGCTTTCCAGCGTCGATTGCCTATTGTGTACCTTCCGATATTATTGTTATATAGTATAGCATTTCGGGGCAAGAGACATGCGCTGCAGCTCAGGCCTATGTTCGGATAGTCCTATTAAATGCATAGACCGTCCATTGGCAGACATAGGCCGCGGGGCAATGCTGATGACGATAGGCAGAAACGCCATCCCCTTGAAAAACGGGTGCTGGTGAAATGCTTGATAGCCCGTGCTATGCGCTTGAGGAGGCGTAGAGCGGACTAGGGAGGAATACGTGTTCGAAGAACGATCCTTACTGACGCGTGTGGTGAGTACCCTGGCAAAGGCTATGGCCATTGCGGGCGGACTGACTCTCGTGGCGATTGTGGTGCTTGTTGTTGTCAGCGTTACCGGACGAGCCCTGCTCTGGGCGGGCCTGCGCCCCATAACCGGTGACTACGAGCTTGTTTCTGCCGGCATTGGCTTTGCCGTTTTTGCGTTCCTGCCCTGGACACATCTCAATCGGGGGCACGCGGTAGTGACCATTTTCACGGATAACTTCAGCCCCAAAGCCAATTCCATACTACTGTTTCTCGCCGATCTGGCCATGCTTGCCGCTTCGTCCTTCATCGCATGGCGCCTTTATTTCGGTATGCTCGATAAATTTGCATATCGGGAGACCACGCTTCTGCTGCGTATGCCGCTGGGTTGGTCCTATGCAGCCTGCATGGTTGGCGCGTCCATTTTCGTCATTGTTGCCCTGTTTGTTTTTGCCCGCACCGTGGAAGACATCATCAAAGGCAATCCGCCACGTCTGGGCCAGGGAGCAGGACATTGAGCAACATTCAGCTTGGCCTGCTGGCTTTCCCGGTCATTCTGGCTCTGATTTTCCTGCGTGTTCCGATTGGCCTTGCAATGTTGGGCGTCGGGATCGGCGGCTCCTATCTTATCGTTGGCAACTTCAATCCGGTGATGGCGCAGTTCAAAAGCCTGACCTATGGCACTTTTGCCAGCTACTCGCTCTCGGTTGTGCCCCTGTTCCTGCTCATGGGGCAGTTTGCAACCATTGGCGGCATGTCCGCCGCGCTATTCAAGGCCGCCGCTGCATGGATGGGACACCGCAAAGGTGGCGTAGCAATGGCTGCCGTTGGCGCCTGCGGCGGTTTTGGCGCAATCTGCGGCTCATCGCTGGCCACGGCTGCAACCATGGGACACGTTGCGCTGCCTGAAATGCGCAAATACGGCTATTCCGGCGCGCTGGCGACCGGCGCGGTTGCTGCAGGCGGAACTCTTGGCATCCTCATTCCGCCATCCGTGATCCTCGTGATCTTCGCCGTGCTGACCGAGCAGAATATCGCTAAACTGTTCATGGCCGCTTTTATTCCAGGCTTTCTTGCAGCTCTTGGCTACATGATCGTCATTGCGATCTATGTCAGGGTCAACCCTGAATCTGCAGGTACGCGCGAGCGCGTACCTTATCGCGAACGGTTCGCCGAACTGGGCAAGATCTGGCCTGTTCTTCTCGTCTTTATCGCTGTGATCGGCGGCATCTACACAGGCATTTTTACTCCTACCGAAGCTGCTGCAATTGGCGCTGCCGGTACAGCGCTGATTGCCTTGGCCTCACGCGCGCTGAACCGGCAAAAGCTTTCGGAAGCCTTTCTTGCAACGGCATCTGCAACAGCGATGATCTTCCTGATCGTTCTCGGTGCGGCTGCACTCAACAGCTTTCTTGCACTTTCGCAACTGCCTCAATTTATGTCCAACTGGGTTGCAGATCAGGGCTTCAATCCCTGGATAGTGCTTGCCGTTGTCCTTGTTTTTTATCTGGTCATGGGCTGCGTCATGGACTCGCTATCAATGATCCTGCTGACGGTGCCGATCATCTTCCCGATGATGTCTGGCCTCGATTTTGGCCTGACCCCGGATGAGTTCGCCATCTGGTTCGGCATTCTGGTTCTGATCGTGGTCGAAGTGGGATTAATCACGCCCCCGGTAGGCATGAATCTTTTCATCATCAATTCGATGGCCAAGGACACACGCTTGTCCCAGACCTTCAAGGGTGCGTTGCCCTTTGTCGCGAGCGACATCGTCCGCACCATTATCCTTGTGGCCTTTCCGGGCATCACGCTGTCACTGGTGTGGCTGTTGTACTGACGAATTTAAGGATTTTGGCGGGCGGTCAGCCACCCGTCAGTCACCGCATGTGAACTGACATGCAATTTAAAGGGAGAGAGAAGCTCATGAATATGATCAAAGCCTTGGCCGTCGGCTCTGTTGCCGCACTGCTGATGAGCACCAGTGCAATCGCTCAGGAAGTGACAATGCGCATTCACCAGTTCCTGCCCGCACAAGCGCCGATTCCCGCCCAGGCAATCGCACCCTGGGCCGAACGCGTAACCGAGGAATCGGATGGCCGCATCGTGTTCGAACTGTACCCGGCAATGCAGCTTGGCGGTACGCCCCCTAGCCTATTCGATCAGGCGCAGGACGGCGTTGTTGATATCGTTTGGACCGTCCTCGGTTATACGCCGGGCCGCTTCCCCAAATCGGAAGTCTTCGAACTGCCCTTCATGCTGACCAATGGCGAGGAAACCTCCCGCGCCTTCCATAATTATGTGACAGAACATGCAATGGACGAGTTTTCCGGGGTGCATCTGATCGCCGCGCACACCCACGGTCCCGGCCTGTTCCATACAGCCGATCCAATTACGTCTCTGGAGGACCTCCAGGGTATGCGCATCCGTGGCGGCTCGCGCATCATTTCCAATATGCTTGCGCAACTGGGCGCCGAACCCATTGGTATGCCTGTACCTGAAACCACCGAGGCCCTTTCGCGTGGCGTCATCGAAGGCACCACCATTCCTTGGGAAGTGACACCGTCACTCCGCATATCCGAGCTTGTTACCAACCACACAGGCTTTTCGGGCGATTATGGACTTTACACCCAAACCTTCGGCTTCGTGATGAACCGGGCAACCTACGAAAGCCTGCCTGATGATCTACGCGCCGTAATCGACGCCAATTCTGGTATCGAGGTTGCGCGCGCGTTTGGGCGCGTTATGGATGAAGGTGACATTGCCGGTCTCGAAATCGCCCGGGAACTGGGCAATTCGATTGTCGAACTCGATGAGGAGGAAACCGCCCGCTGGCGCGAAGCGGCTCAGCCTACCATTGACCAATGGCTCCAGGACATGGAGTCCATTGGCCTTGATGGTGAAGCGCTATACGCAGCAGCGCAAGCCGCTCTCAACGCAGAAATCGGGCAGTAGGCCATCTTATCGCTGATACGTTCGGGGCGCCAAATGGCGCCCCCTGCCTTGATTGACTAACGTCTCACCAGGAGCGTCTATGATGATTGACTTGCAATCGATCCGCGCCATCGACTTTCACACTCATGCGGAAGAGCCTTGTGGCTGCCATTCAGACGATGGCTATGACGACCTGCAAACCCGAATGGCGGAATATTTCGGCGCTCCCTGGAAGCACCCGCCAACGATCGAAGATACCGCTGCCCATTTCCGCAAGCAGAATGTTGCAGCGGTGATCTTTCCCGTCGACTCCGAGCGCGAGACTGGCTACCGGCGCTACAAGAATGAAGAGGTCGCGGAAATCTCCGCTCAGCATAGTGACATCCTGATCCCCTTTGCCTCCATCGATCCCGCCAAAGGCAAGACCGGTGCTCGCGAAGCCCGTCGCCTTGTTGAGGAATATGGGGTGCAAGGTTTCAAGTTCCATCCGACCCTGCAGGGCTTTTATCCCAACGACCGCATGGCCTATCCGCTCTATGAGGCGATTGCCGAAACCGGAAAACCTGCCCTCTTCCACACCGGCCAGACAGGCGTTGGCGCAGGAATGCGTGGCGGCAACAGCATGCGACTCAAATACTCCAACCCGATCTATCTCGACGATGTTGCTGTAGATTTTCCCGATATGCCCATCATCATGGCACATCCTTCCTTCCCATGGCAGGAAGAAGCCCTGGCAATCGCCACACACAAACCCAACGTCTGGATCGATCTATCAGGTTGGTCGCCCAAATACTTCCCGCCCATTCTGGTGCGTTATGCCAACTCGATTCTGAAGCATCGCATGTTGTTTGGTTCCGACTGGCCGATGATTACGCCCGAACGCTGGCTGAACGATTTTGAGCAACTCGACATCAAGCCCGAGGTACGCCCGCTCATTCTGAAGGAAAACGCCGCCAAGTTGCTGGGTCTCAGCTAAGCGCAAATCGGGCCTTCGAGGCCGTCTGGCGCCGCATTGCGTTGCAACCAGACAATACGACCGATGCCGAACGGATCAAGGCTTTGGCCGCGCGTGTCGACCGCACGGCTCCAGCCAAATGCTCCTACTGGGCATCGCTGATATAAGAGGTGCGCAATGACCTAACCGCGCCCCACATAGGGCATGCCTGTCGCCATCACCGTCATGGTCAGGACATTGGCTTCCAGCGGCAGGCTTGCCATGTAGGAAACAGCCTTTGCGACATGTTCGACATCCATGGTGGGTTCGGTTGCCATGGAGCCGTCGGCCTGTAAAACGCCTTGAGACATCTTTGACGTCATGTCCGTGCTGGCATTTCCGATATCGATCTGCCCGACCGCAATGTTGAACGGACGGCCATCGAGCGCCGAGGCCTTTGTTAGCCCTGTAATGGCGTGCTTGGTAGCGGCATAAGGCGAAGATTGTGGCCGCGGTGTCGTCGCCGAGATCGAGCCATTATTGATGATGCGCCCGCCCTGTGGCTCCTGTGCCTTCATGATGCGGAACGCTTCTTGCGTGCAATAGAACGCTCCGTTCAAGTTTACATCCACAATCGCAAGCCATTGCTCCGCTGTAATGTCTTCCAGCGGCACACCCGGTGCGCTAAGACCGGCATTATTGACCAGCAGATCCAGTCGCCCCCAGCGGTCCACAAAGGCTTTGAAAATTGCCTTTACCGCGTCCGGCTTGCTAATGTCCGCAGCCAGAACAAGTGTGCTGGCCCCTTCCGGATCGATCTCAGAAGCGGTTTGCTCCAACACTTCTTTACGGCGCCCTACCAGTGCCGTCTTGAAACCGTCAGCCACCAATTGCCGGGCGATTGCCTTGCCGATACCTGTGCCTGCGCCTGTAACGAGCGCTGTTTTCAGTGCCATGATTGTCGTGCCTTTCCATTACGGCAGCGTGCCGCCAAGCTCATCTTCGATATGAGCTTTTATAATGTCATCAAATGACGCATCGGCTACGAAACCGAGCGAAGTGGCCCTTTGCGCATCAAAGTCGCGTGCCCATCCATCCACCATGTCGGCGACCATGGGGTCGCGTGCCTTACGGATCAGTGCAGCAGCCTTCTTACCAGCCACCCGGCGCAGCGCCTCGATCTGCTCGCCGACTGTTGCCGACAGGCCAGGCATGTTGAGGTTACGCCTTACCCCCAAGGGCGCGGTATCCATCGTCGCAGCATGGAGCAAAAAGCCAACGGCAGAACGAGGGCTTGCGTGCCAATGCCGCACATTTTCTTCAACGGGCAATACGGCCTCCTGCCCCACCAGCGGTTCCCGGAGGATATTGGAGAAAAAGCCCGATGCTGCCTTATTGGGTTTGCCCGGCCTTATGCAGATCGTCGGCAATCGAATGCCAACGCCATCGAAAAAGCCGCGACGCGAATAGTCACTGAGCAAAAGCTCCCCAATGGCCTTCTGCGTCCCGTAGCTGGTTTTCGGCGTTGAGAAAAATTCATCCCCGATCTTGTCGGGGAACGGCGCACCGAACACCGCAATCGAAGAGGAAAATACGACACGCGGGCAATAAGGCTGCTCCTGACCTTCCCTGCGGATTGCGTCGAACAGATAGCGCGTGCCATCCAGATTGATCGCATAACCCTTGTCAAAATCCAGTTCCGCTTCACCCGAAACAATTGCTGCCAGGTGAAAAACCAAATCGGGTCGGGCCGCAATGAGCGACGATACGGCATCCTCGGAAACGATATCGAGTTCGTGTGCTTCAATCTCGATCCCCGGCGCTCGAACCGCCGTCGGCGCAATCACATCGGCAAGAATGAGCTTTTCGATCGCTTCGTGGCCAAGCTTGGCGTCTTTTGCCAGCCGTTCGGTCAGCTTCCTGCCAATCATGCCGGCCGCGCCGATTATCAGGATCTTCATCGTACTTTCTCCCCACTGCAACCAACACAACGGCTGTATCGCAAACTCACCAAGGTTATTAAAGAAGGAGGCTATCCACGGTCGGTGCTCTGCCGCACCTTCAATTCATAGCCGATGTCAACAACCGGCTGCTCCGGCCTGCTGCCTTGCGCGGCGGAAATCACCATTTCGATCGCCATCTTGCCCATCTCATACCGATGCGTCCTGACGCTCGTTATTGACGGCATGCTGGCCGCAACCATATCAAGATCGTTGAACCCAACGATACCGAACTGTTCAGGCACTTTGATCCGCCGGCGCTGACATTCAAAAAGCACACCCAAGGCAATATCGTCGTTGTTGCAAAACACCGCATCGACGTCAGGGGCTAACCCCAGAAAATCGGCAAACATCTCCGATCCCACCGTCACCGAAGATGCGCGCGGCGTCGTCAAGATCAGCCGGTCTTGGAAAAGCCCTTCAGAATGCAACACATCGCTGTAGCCCTGCAGCCGCCTCTGCGCGCGCGGGTCCATTCGAGCCCCCAGAAAGCCGATTCGCCGATACCCCTTTTCCACAAGATGCCGCACCGCGGCTCGCGCACTGAGCCTATGATCGGTTCCCACCATCATATCCACCGGATCGGGGCCGAACTCCATGATCTGGACGATGGGGCAACCAAAGGACTCCAGCAACTTGCGCGAGCGCTCGGACTGATCCGTGCCACTGACGATCAACCCTGAAGGGCGCTGCGCTGCAAACAGCTTTAGCAGTTCTTCTTCCTTGCTGCCCATGTAGCGCGTATTGCCGAGCTGCACCTGAAACGCGGTACCTTCCACCCCGTCATAAATACCGCGAAGCACATCTGAGAATACCGAATTGGTGACTGAGGGAATGATGACCCCGATTGTGGTCGTTTTCGCAGAGGCCAGCGCCCGCGCCGCCGGGTTGGGCGTATAGCCCAAGTCATGGACCGCCGCCTGAACCCTCTCCAGTACCTTTGTCGAAACGATCTCAGGGGTTCTCAACGCCCGCGAAACGGTGATCGCGCTAACATCAGCAGCACGCGCAACGTCATCCAGTGTTACAGCTTTGTATTTTCTGTGCTTTTCTTCCAAATTGATCCTCCCTGATTCACAATAGGACAGGATTGTTCTGTTGACAATGATATACGCTGTCATTTAATTGTTTTACCAAGCCGCGCGGATCCTCGGAGGGTGGAGCGGCGCGTGATAAGGGTGAAAGTGCCTTTCGTGGAGGAGAAAAGTTGATGTGCGTTCCATGCACAATCGCGTCGACACGCGGGGCAATACCCCGTGGCTAGAGCGACCCAGGCAATCGTCAAAGCCGTAGAGTTTGTCCTCGTCCTGCTTTTGGCGGGCATGGTGGTAATGGTCTTTACCAATGTGGTGTTGCGCTATGGTTTTAATCGCGGCCTCAATTTCTCCGAAGAAATGTCGCGCTACTTCTTCGTCTGGCTCACCTTTGTTGGCGCCGTGCTGGCCTTTGGAGAGCACGGACATATCGGCGTAGAAACCGTCGTGCGTCTCTTCGGCAAGCGCGGCCGTCTGGTCTGCATGCTCATTACAAACATTGTGATACTGATCTGCGCCATCATCTTTTTTCATGGCACATGGCTACAGCATCCGATCAACGCTTCGTCACGCGCAGCGGTTGTCGGCATTTCGCTGATCTGGGTTTATGGCATCGGCTATTTTACATCCGTCGGTATCGGCCTGATCGCAATCGTGCGCATCTTCCGTATCGTGACCGGTCAGATGACCGAGCAGGAAATCGCCTATTTTGCTGGCGAAATCGATGATCAGACGCCTGCCATTGCCAATTCGACCGAGACGGTTTCCAAGGAGGACCTGAAGTGATCATTCTGGTCTTCATTGCCTCTCTGTTCGGCTCGTTGGCATTGGGTATTCCGGTTGCCTTTGCCCTGATGTTCACCGGTGTCATCCTGATGACCTATATGGACATCTTCAACACCCAGATCATCGCACAGCAAATGATTACGGGTGCCAACACCTTTACGCTGCTGGCCATACCCTTCTTCCTGCTTGCGGGCGAGTTAATGAATGCGGGCGGGCTTTCCAAGCGCATCGTCAACTTTGCAATTGCCTGCGTGGGCCACATTCAGGGCGGACTTGGCATCGTAGCGATTTTCGCTGCAGTGATCATGGCAAGCCTTTCAGGCTCTGCTGCTGCCGATTCCGCAGCTCTTGCGGCCATTCTTATCCCGATGATGCGTGAGGCGGGCTACCATGTCCCTCGTGCCGCGGGCCTTATGGCCGCTGGTGGCGTTATTGCACCGGTTATACCGCCATCCATCGCATTCATTATTTTCGGCGTTGCAGCCAATGTTTCGATCACCGGCCTGTTCATGGGCGGTATCGTGCCGGGCCTGATGATGGCCTTTGCCCTCGTCGGCATGTGGATGTTCGTTGCCCGCAAGGAAAACGTCAAACCGCTGCCGAAGCGTTCGGGCAAGGAGCGTCTTCAGGCTACTGCCAAGGCTGGCTGGGCACTCATGATGCCAGTCATCATCCTCGGCGGCATCCGCTTTGGTGTATTCACGCCCACTGAAGCGGCGGTGATCGCTGCGGTCTACGCGCTGTTTGTTGGCATGTTCATCTATCGCGAACTCAAGCTTGCCGACCTTTACGCAGTGTTTCTGCGCGCAGCAAAAACCACTTCGGTGGTATTGTTTCTTGTTGCATCGGCACTCGTGACATCCTGGCTTATTACACGCGCAAATATTCCAGCGGAGGTTGGGCGTTTCGTTGAACCTTTGATCGATAACCCCAAGCTTTTGATGCTCGTCATCATAATGCTGGTTTTTGTGATGGGCACTGTGCTGGATCTGGCACCGACAATTTTGATCCTCTCGCCGGTACTCATGCCTATTGTTCGCATGGCCGAAATCGACCCGATCTATTTTGGTGTCGTCTTTGTCATGACCACCTGCATCGGGTTGATGACCCCACCTGTAGGTGTCGTACTGAATGTGGTGAGCGGGGTGGCACGCGTGCCGCTTGGCCGGGTGATTGGCGGCGTCATGCCATTCCTTCTGGCTCAGGTTGTCGTGCTGGCCCTGTTGATCGCGTTTCCCGAGCTTGTGCTCGTTCCGCTCGCATGGTTGCGATAACGCCGAACGGTTCAGGAATAACAAACTGAAAAACTATTGGAGGAGAAGACCATGAAGACCTTTGTTGCTACCGGCCTCGCGGCCACATTGATGTTCAGCGTGGCCCTGCCGGCGCATGCTGAAATTTCCCAGCGCACCATTACCATTTCTAACGGTGTTGCCGAAGATCACCCGGTTGGTGACGGCGTGGCAGCTATGACTCAATGCACCACCGAGCGCACCGATGGCGCATGGACGCTCAATGCCTTCTGGAGTTCGGCTCTTGGCGACGATCTCCAGGCGACCCAGGCTCTGCGCTCGGGCACCCAGGAAATGGTCATCACCTCGACCTCTCCGCTGGTTGGCATCGAACCAGCTCTGGGTGTTTTTGACCTGCCATTCCTGTTTGCCGACGCGGCGGAAGCCGATGCCATCCTCGATGGAGAATTCGGCGACTACATCAACGACATGTTGCCCGAGTCCAATCTTGTGAACCTCGCATGGTGGGAGAACGGTTTCCGCAACCTCACCAACTCGGTTCGCCCGGTTGAAACCCTGGCCGATTTCGACGGCATGCGGGTGCGCGTGATGCAGAACAACATCTTCCTCGACACCTTCCAGACCCTGGGCACCAACGCAACGCCCATGGCCTTCGGTGAAGTGTTCACCGCGCTGGAAACCCGCGCCATCGACGCCCAGGAAAATCCGTTCGTGACCATCGATACCTCGCAATTCTATGAAGTGCAGGACTATCTCTCGGTCACCAACCACGCCTACACCCCGTTCATGGTGCTGTTCTCCAAGCCGATCTTCGATACCTATTCTGAAGAAGAGCAACAGATTCTGATCGATTGCGCGATAATCGGGCGTGACGTTCAGCGGGCGGCCAGCCGCGAATTGTCCGGGCAGTCGCTTCAGCGCGTGATCGATGCCGGCATGCAGGTCAACGAAATCGCCGACGATGCCATGGCTGAAATCCGTGACGCCGTGCAAGGCGTTTACGAACGCCACGCAGGGGAAATCGGCCAGGAAGTTGTCGATCGCATGATGGCAGCGCTCGACGAAATCCGTAACTAACGACAATCTAGCAGGCGGGACATGACAGTCCCGCCTGCCGTCCCCGCCTTCAACTCGGCCTCCGCACATGAAGATCACCGCCGTAGAGACTTTGAGGCTCGGCGAATTTGCCAATATTATCTGGATTCTCATCAGGACCGATGAAGGCATCTCCGGGCTTGGTGAGACCTTTATGGGCGCGGCTGCGGTCGAAGCCTATATCCACGAAACTGTAGCGTCAAAGCTGATCGGCCGCGATCCGTTACAGATCGAAGCGATCAATCGCGATCTTATTGGGTATCTTGGCTGGCGTGGCGCCGGCGTCGAAACCCGCGGCAACTCGGCAATCGACATTGCGCTCTGGGATATTTTCGGCAAAGCGCTCGGCATACCGGTCAGCATTGCACTGGGCGGAAAGAGCCACGATACGGTTCGCACATACAACACATGCGCAGGCTATCGATATGTCCGCGATGCCCGCGCCCAAGCCGTCGAAAACTGGGGACTTGGCCCTCAGAAATCGGGACCTTACGAAGATCTCGATGCCTTCTTGAACAGTGCCGACGACCTTGCCCATTCCCTGCTCGAGCAGGGCATTACCGGCATGAAGATCTGGCCTTTCGACATTGCCGCCGAGCGTACGCATGGGCTCGATATTTCCCCGCGGGAGTTGCGCGAAGCACTGCTGCCTTTCGAGAAAATCCGCAAGGCAGTCGGCGACAAGATGGACATCATGGTCGAATTTCATTCCCTGTGGCAGCTCCCCGCTGCCCAACGCATAGCCCGCGCGCTCACCGAATACGATACCTATTGGCATGAAGATCCGGTGCGCATGGACAGCCTCGAAACGCTCAAGGCCTATGCTCCCCATTCCCGCGCCATGATTTGCGCATCGGAAACTCTCGCCTATCCTCACGCCTTCCGCGATTATCTCGCAACCGGAGTTGCAGGCGTTGCAATGCTCGACCTGTCCTGGTGTGGCGGCCTGTCAGAGGCGCGCAAGATCGCAGGCATGGCCGAAGCGCACCATGTTCCGGTCGCTCCGCACGATTGCACCGGGCCGGTGGTGTTCATGGCTTCATGTCAGTTCTCGCTGCACGCCAGAAATACCCTCATACAAGAGTCCGTCCGTGCATTTTATACCGGCTGGTATACTGAACTCGTCACGAACTTGCCGAAGGTCGAGAACGGGCAGATTTCGCTCGATGACACGCCGGGACTTGGCGTTGAACTTCTGCCGCATATTTTCACACGCAAGGACGCTATTCACAAGCTTTCCGATGTAACGCGGCGGGGAGAGCCGATATGAGCAGCAATAATTACGCCCTCAACAATTGGTCGCTACTTTCGCCGACAGCCAAAGGCATCGTTGTGATGCTGATTGGCATGTTCCTGTTTTCGCTGAACGATGCGATGGGCAAGTGGTTGGTGGCCACTTATTCTGTAGGGCAGGTGCTGCTGATCCGCAGCGCGGTTGCATTCGTCATTCTCCTGCCATTTGTCTGGCGCGCAGGGATGGACACCGTTTTCAAGGTCGAACGGCCCGGACTGCAGGCCGCGCGGGTGGTGTTCTCAACGGCCGAAGTGTTCTGCTTTTACTGGGCCGTCTATTATCTGCCGCTCGCCGATGTGATGACTTATTGGCTGGCTGCGCCAATCTATGTCGCCGCCATGTCGCCCTTCCTTTTGAGAGAAAAAGTTGGATGGATGCGCTGGACCGCGATTTTCATCGGCTTTATCGGCGTGCTCATCGCGCTTGCCCCGGAAGGCGAAGTGGAACCGATCGCCATCGCAGTCGCAATCATCGGCACCCTGGCCTTTGCATTGATGGTGATAACGGGACGCACCTTGCGTGGCACTCCTGATAAAACCCTTGTTTTCTGGCAGATTGCAGGCGCAGGGATCGCCGGATTGGTGTTGGCGCCGTTCGATTGGGTCATGCCAACGGGAATCGACTTTGCGCTGCTCGGCCTGCTGGGCGTTGTGGCTATGCTGGCTCATATCTGCGTCAATCGCGCTGTGAAGCTCGCCGACGCCGCAATCGTCGCGCCCTTCCAATATACATTGTTGCCTTGGGCGATCATTCTGGGATGGCTGTTCTTTGGTGATCTGCCACGAGCCATGATGCTGGTTGGCGCTGCGATCATCGTCGCATCCGGTTTGTTCATCTTTTTCCGCGAGCAACGCAAAAAGGCCTGAACTGGGGGCTGCAACAAAAAAAGCCGGTCGCGTGACCGGCTTTTCTGCTTCTTGTTCCAATTGTCAGTGGTTGTCGCGCGGTACACCCTTGCTTTGGGCAATCCGTTGATAATTGACAGCAGGTTTGAGCACCGCACCATTGCCGAGTTGATCGACATAATTGCGCTGAATTTCCTGCCACGGCGTCTGATGATCGGGATATTTGTAACCGCCATCAGCCAGCAGAGCCTGATACCGCTCAGCGATTTCATCCTCTGAAATCAGAATATTGGCATCGCCCCGGTTGAGATCGATCCGAACGCGGTCGCCACTCTTGAGAATGGCAAGCCCGCCATTTGCCGCCGCTTCGGGTGACGCATTGAGGATGGAAGGCGAACCCGATGTGCCCGATTGCCGACCGTCCCCAATGCAAGCCAGAGCATGCACCCCCTTCTTGATGAGATAGGCGGGCGGTCGCATATTGACCACCTCGGCAGCACCCGGATACCCGATCGGCCCGGCACCACGCATAAACAGCAAGGTGTGCTCATCGATCTCAAGGGCAGGATCATCGATCCGCTCATGATAATCTTCCGGCCCGTCGAAAACGACAGCTTTGCCCTCGAAAGCATTGGGATCGTCTGGGTTTGACAGGTAACGCTCCTTGAATTCCGGACTTATCACGCTGGTTTTCATGATCGCATTATCGAAAAGATTGCCGCGCAGAACCACAAACCCGGCATCCTTTTTCATCGGATTATCAAACCGCTTGATGACGTTATCGTCCAGGATCGGCGTGTTGCGGCAATTCTCACCCATGGTCTTGCCGTTGACAGTCGGAGCATTCTCGCGGATCAGCCCCTGCGCCATCAACTCATTGACGACAGCAGGCACCCCACCTGCGCGAAAATAATCTTCTCCAAGATATTCTCCGGCGGGCTGGAGATTGACCAGAAGCGGCACGTGATGTCCGTGTTCCTGCCATTCATCGATTTCCAGTTCCACCCCGATATGGCGCGCAATTGCGTTAATATGGATCGGGGCATTGGTCGAACCGCCAATCGCCGAATTTACCACTATCGCATTGATAAAATTGTCTTTTGTCATGATGTCGGACGGTTTCAGGTCTTCCAGCGCCATCTCGACAATCCGCTTGCCGGTGCGATAGGCCATCTCGGCCCGGTCGCGATGGGGCGCCGGAATCGCTGCCGAACCGGGCAATTGCATGCCCAGCGCTTCGGCCAGAGAGTTCATGGTCGTCGCCGTGCCCATCGTGTTGCAATAGCCGACCGATGGGGCCGAGGATGCAACGAGTTCGATGAATTCTTCGTACCCGATCTCGCCTGCAGCCATCATTTCGCGGGCCTTCCAGACAATTGTGCCCGAGCCAGTACGCTCACCGCGATGATAGCCGTTGAGCATCGGGCCAACCGACAGCGCAATCGCCGGGATATTGACGGTCGCCGCGCCCATGAGCATGGCAGGAGTGGTCTTGTCGCAGCCGATGGTCAATACAACGCCGTCGAGCGGATAGCCGTAAAGCACTTCCACAAGCCCGAGATAGGCAAGATTCCGATCAAGCCCGGCAGTTGGCCGCTTGCCGGTTTCCTGAATCGGATGCACCGGAAATTCGAGCGCGATACCGCCTGCTTCCCGAATGCCTTCTCGCACTCGTTCTGCCAAAATAACATGATGGCGGTTGCATGGGGACAGGTCCGAACCGGTTTGCGCAATGCCGATAATCGGCTTGCCCGATTGAAGCTCCTCACGCGACAACCCGTAATTCATATAGCGCTCGAGATAAAGCGCTGTCATATCAGGGTTTTCCGGATTATCGAACCACGCCCGCGACCGTAAATTCGGTCCCGTACCGTTGGAATTGCCGCCTGGCTTGCTCACTTCAAAACTCTCCCGTAGCCAGCCGCTGCACTGGCGCTATTTCCATGTTTTTTAAACTGAATTCAGCTTATCCGACTCTTCAAAGCCGACCTCCGGAATCTACTCCCTTAACGCAAGGTTTTACAGCTATTTTTGCCCAAAAAGCGGGGGAAAGTGGCCCTTAACGCAAACTTATGGGCCGTTATTCGGAATGATGAAAAATCAGTCGCGCACGGCTTTTCCCGCAGCGTCCAATCCCCACTTCAAAAGTGCCTGCGCGCGCCGTTCATTACCGGCTTCGACATAGCATCGCATTTCAGGTGCATTGCCCGAACCGCGAAAATGAATGATGTCACCATTGCCAAGTTCAAACCGGGCGCCGTCGATGAAATTGGAGTTCGCCACCTCGCCAAGAGGCGCAAGAAAATCGCGCGAGAACGACTCATTTTCAGTCAGTTGCGTGAGCCATTTGGCAGCACGCATCATATCGACATCGGTGAGCCGATTCGCCATTGCTGCCCGGAACGGCAGGTTGGCAACCATCTGAGAAATTGGAATTTTCTGGCTTTGAGCATGTAGCAATGTGCAAATGAGCGGCAGCAACGCATCTCGTGTCGGAAGCGCCGAAACGCGCTGCCCCATGATTGCCGTATCGGTGCCGACCAATGTCCCGCCATTTGGCTCGAACCCGATTACGCGTCGAAATCCCGATGCCTTGCCTTCTTCCATGCCCGCGATGACAAAGGGAGAACCGATGCGGGTGCGAATGCTTTTGGCATCAGTATTAAGCCGCTCGACGCCCGAATTTGAGGATATAGGCGTGACGATACAATCGGCCGACATCATCAATGCCGCGATGCCGCCGAGAACATCTCCCCGCACAAAATTACCCATCTCATCCATCAGTAACGGGCGGTCGCCATCGCCATCGGTCGAGATGATGCCATCAAGGCGATGCTGTTCTATCCAGCCAGGGAGTGGGGCAAAAACATCGTCGTTAAAGGCCTCGGTATCGACAGGAACGAAGGTTTCGACGCGCCCTAGCCGGATGGCCTCACCTCCGCCTGTCTCGACCATCCATGCAAGGTCATCGCGCGCGACGCTGGAGTGCTCGAACACGCCTATGCGCAGCCCGGAAAAGGGCTTTGAAACCAACAAAGCCGCATAGCGTTCCCGGTAGGCGGCTGCTGCCAGATGATCGCGTTCAATGTCCCCGGCGGTTGTTACGGATGAGTCGACGTCTTGCGCCAGATCGACAATAGCGGTTTCGTCTGCCTTGGTGATTTCGCCATCCGGGCGATAGAATTTCAGACCATTGCGGTCGGCCGGAATATGGCTCCCTGTCACCATGATCGAAGGCGCAACTTTCCCCATGGCATAATGGGCAAGTGCCGGCGTGGAAATAGCCCCGCAATCGATTGGCACATAGCCCCGCGCGACAATGGCCGCAGCGCAGTCGGCAACGATGTCGGGACTGGATTGCCGCAGGTCCTGGCCCAGAAAGATCGGCCCTCCCGCGCCAAGGCTCACAGTTTCATCCGCCTCAAGTGCAGCGAGAAATGCTGCCACGTACTGCTGGGTTGCTGCGCCAGCCAACTCATGAGCAAGGCCCCGCAGCCCGCTCGTCCCAAACTTTACACTGGACATCTGCCCGCCCTCGATCCTGCCTTAAACAACCTCACGATATACAGGATCGCGCGCATGGCAAAGCCCGGCCGCACAAGCAAAATTCCGGCCCACGCCCCTTGCCGCGGCGCCAACTCGCCCCCATCTCCCCATTGACCTAGCCAAACCGCAAAGGACGAGAAAATGTTCATTGCCATGAACCGCTTCAAGGTGAAAACGGACTCAGTGGATGAATTTGAGGCCGTATGGAAAACGCGCAAATCCCGCCTGGACGAGATGGAAGGATTCATCGATTTCAAGCTGTTGCGCGGACCAGCAAACAGAGACGAGAACTATACGCTTTATGTCTCTCATTCGACCTGGGCGAGCTATGATGCCTTCGAGAGTTGGACCAAATCCCAAAATTTTCGCGATGCCCATAAACAGGCCGGTGACACAAAGCCAAGCTATATCGGAAGCCCTGCATTTGAAGGGTTTTCAATAGTCGAAGGCGCATAGACAACCAACCAGCAGCTTCCTTGCAATCGATCAAAATGCGATTGTGAGGGCTTGCGCTGCCCGACGAATTCTGATTTCACTGCGGCCATTCGACAGGGGTGCTCCGTATCGCCGGGGCTGAGATGAAGGCGCCAAGCCTTTGGACCCTAAAGCTGATCTGGATAATACCAGCGGAGCGAGGCGGACCATGTTCTCAGGCGCACAAATTTCCCTATATCCCATGACCGGCGATTTCGTCGGCGTTATCACCAAGGCTCTCGAAGCATTCGAGCCCTATCGCGACCGTATGCGCGTCGAGACAGATGACATATCGACACTGATTGTCGGTCCTCCAGAAGTCATCTTTCCTGCCATGCGTGACCTGTTCGCAACCGCCGCAAGATCGGGCGAACATGTCGTGCTGCACGCCACGATCTCCCGTGGGTGCCCCGGCGAGCCTGACGACGGCATTTGCGACACGTCGGCGTTGGGCCACCACGACATGAGCGCCGAGCAACGGATCGGGGAAGCCATAGCCGCCGTCAAGGCTGCGCCCATGAGCGACATAGAGGCTGCGGCGCAGTTTTCGCTCTATGTGATGGGTTCGGGCGATCACATGGATGAAATCTATAGCTGCATAGACTTTCTCAAGCAGTCCGGCACCTTTGCCAAAGCCAAAAATTTCTGCACGAAACTGGGTGGCGATGCAGGCGCGGTGTTCCGCACGGTGCAGATGGCATTTTGCCGGTTCGGCCCGCCCGAGGGCCATGTGACGATCGATCTGACCGTTTCCGCCAACAGCCCATCGCTGAAATAATCCCATCGCGGCAAGGCCGACCGATATGCCCCGAAGTGAACCGAAATCGCATGGGCTGATGCCCATGTTCATCAATGCCATACCGGCCATAGGCGCCGTAGCAGGGCTGTTTCTTGCCTGGGAAGCCTATGTCCTTATATCGGGCATATCGCCCACCACCCTACCCGCGCCTTCGCGGGTTGTGGCCCAAACCGTTGAACATCGCGCGGCACTGGCGACAAACACGCTGGCAACCATCCGCGCGACCGTTTTCGGTTTCGCGACATCGCTGACCGCTGCCTTTCTTTTCTCGGTTCTGATCGATTTCTACGGCCCATTACGGCGCGCACTCTTTCCGGTCCTCATCATCACCCAGACGCTGCCACTGGTCGCTATTGCGCCCCTGATCGTGCTCTGGTTCGGGTTCGGGCTGACTCCCAAGATCATGCTTGTGGCGCTTGTGACCTTTTTCCCCATGCTGGTGGCACTGGTTGAGGGCTATCGCTCAACAAGCAAGGACCTGGAAGACCTTCTTGTGTCGATGAATGCGCCTCGGCACAAGATTTTCCTGATGGCGCGGCTGCCATCGGCCCTGCCCTACTTCTTCGCAGGATTGCGCATTTCGATCACCTATGCGGTGGTTGCGGCAATCTTTGCAGAATATGCCGGAGCGGTGCAGGGACTTGGCATTTATATCCTCAACGCCAAGAACAATTTCCGGCCCGATCTTGTGCTGGCAGCAGTGCTTGTCAGTTCGACACTGACCCTCGCCTTGTTCGGCGCAATCGTTCTCATCCAGCGCCTTTCCACTCCATGGACGCGCCTTGAGGGAGACAAGGCCAAATGAGCGGTGTTCACCTGGAAATGCGCGGCGTGCGCAAGCGTTTCGATGCGCTCAATGTGCTTGCCGATGTAACGCTTTCAGTGCATCCGGGCGAATTTGTTTCCGTACTCGGCCCGTCAGGGACCGGGAAATCCACGATCCTGAAACTGCTGACCGGCGCGCTCAAGCCCGATAGCGGGGAAATCTTGCTCAACGGCAAGCCGTTGAGCGAGTCCAAACGCCCGTTTGCCTTCATGCCTCAGCGTGATGCGCTGATGCCGTGGCGCAAGATCATCGACAACGCCACGCTCGGGCTCGAAGTACAGGGCGTAAAGCGCGCCAAGGCAAGGCAGCGTGTTGCGCCGCTCTTTGCCGAATTCGGGCTCGAAGGTTTCGAGCAGCATTACCCGGCACAGCTTTCCGGCGGCATGCGCCAGAGAGCCGCGCTGATGCGCACGATTGCGCAGGACAAGGCCATGTTGCTGCTCGATGAGCCATTCGGCGCGCTCGATGCACTGACCCGGACCCAGATGCAGCACTGGCTGCAATCGATGCGGGAAAAGCATGGCTGGACGGTGCTGTTGATTACCCATGACGTCCGCGAGGCCGTGCTGCTGTCGGACCGGATTTACCTGCTTACGGGTCGTCCGGCCCGAATGAAACAGGAAATTTCCGTACCCTTGCCGCGACCGCGCGGGTCTGTGCCCTCGCCAGAGGCGAGCGCCATTGAAAGCGACATTCTCAAAACCCTTCTGCAACCCAAAGCCCATAAGGCATGACCATGAACACACGTACGGCACTTTTTTCTCTCGCCATCGCTGCCACTTTGTCTTCAGCGGGCCAGGCGACCGCCCAGGAACATTCCGTTTCCATGGCACTCGATTGGACACCTAACACCAATCACATCGGGCTGTTCGTTGCCCGCGCAAAAGGCTTTTACGAAGAAGCGGGAGTGGAGGTGCAGATCCTGCCCTATGCCGATACGGCGGCCGGAACGTTGGTTGCCAATGGCGTTTCTGACTTTGGCCACGTCAGTTCCATGGCGCTGTTCGCGCAACGCGCTGCAGGGGCGGATCTGATCGCGACCTATGCCGTATCGCAATCGGAAACCGGGCGGTTGGTGTTTGATGGCAATCGCGACGACATCGAACGTCCGAGTGATCTGGACGGCAAGATCTATGCCGGTTTTGGTAGCGACTGGGAGCGCGCGCTGATCAGCGCGATGATCCAGCATGATGGCGGCGAAGGCGAATTCGAGATTGTAACGCTGGGCACCTCTGCCTACGAAGCACTGGCCAATGGCGCTGTGGACTTCACGCTGGAAGTTGCCACATGGGAAGGCGTGCGCGCCGACCTCGACGGGCGCCCGCAAGGTGCGTTCTACTATGGCGATTATGGCGTACCCGACCAGCATACCGGCTATATCGCGACACGCGAAAGCTGGCTGGAAGACAATCGTGAAGCCGCCGAGGCCTTCATTAAGGCAACCCAGCGCGGTTACGCTTATGCTGTCGATAACCCCGATGAAGCCACAGACATCCTGATCTCGGAAAACCCGGACGCGCTGACCGATCGCGATTTCGTTCGAGCTTCGTTGCAAGCGCTGATCGACGGCAATTTCCTGCGCTCCGAAGATGGCGCGGTTGGCCTGCTAAACCCAGAAAAGATGGAAGCCATGGGCAGCTTCCTCTTTGAGAACGGCATTCTGCGTGACATGGACGGCAACCCGCTGAACGAGCGCCCAGACTTCACCGCGTTCTACACCAACGAACTGTTCTGATCTTGAGTAGTCGCTCCCCGCAGATCGGCGCCGATTGCGGGGAGCGGGAATGACGGTACTGCCTCTTATGTCGAGAGCGCCATGCAACCCCAAAGGCCCTTAGGTGCTTGCCAAGATTGCATTTTATCGACTCAGTAAACCAAGTGCTCAACTTTGAGCAAAATGCCTAACTGCTGTCACTAATCCATGTTAATATGAATTCATGATGTGTGGTTATATTCCGATGAACTATGCGGGAGGCCAACAATGAACTCGGAGCAAACCGTCGCACAATCGGTGCGAGACGAAGTGGTTAGCCATGAGAGAATGATATTGAAGCTCCAGAAGAGCGCAGAAAAAATTGCAAAAGACCATCATTGCGTAAACGACAATCTGATCAAACTGGCTTTACTGAAAAAAAGCGCAGAAGCCCAATTGATCGTCCAGCTTTAACGTCCATTCTTGTTCTATAAGTCAGAGAAACGGCTTTGCGCCGCGCCGCCCGTTTTCACATGAACGGGTGAGGCCTTGTACGTGCGCGTTCTTTCTGTCGAAAGTCGCCTGAATACGGCGTAAATGACGCTTTCATGCGATAAAGGCGCGCATTTTCCCGTTTCGTCTTTCCGCCATTCCGTAGAATGGCCGCGCGGCTTTGACAGCAAAAACAAAACGCCATTGCCGACGCCGATCACGAAGGGAATTAGTTTTACGGCACAACGGCTTACGCTTGTTAGTTTCAGCCCGATTGATAGACTTGGGCCAAAGCATATCCCCTTGCGTTTCTGCCGGAGAACAAATCATTATGAAGAAGTTGGTCCTTGCCAGTGTGCTGGCTCTGGGTCTTGGCGCCCCTGCCGTACAGGCCCAGCCGACAACGCTCCTCAATGTTTCCTACGACATTGCGCGCGAGTTGTTCGCAGCAGTCAACGAGGCATTCGTTCCCTACTATGAAGAACAGACCGGTATCGCGCTTTCGATAGAGCAGTCCCATGCCGGCACATCGGCGCAAGCGCGTGCCATCATTGAAGGCCTTGAGGCCGATGTTGTGACCTTCAACCAGGCCACCGATATCGAATTGCTCGAAGTCAACGGGCTTGTCGGCGAGGACTGGCGCGAACGGTTGCCCAACAATGCCTCACCCTACTATTCGCTGCCCGCATTCCTCGTACGCGCCGGCAATCCCAAGAACATTCAGGACTGGGACGATCTCGTTCGCGACGATGTGGAAGTGATCTTCCCCAATCCCAAGACGTCGGGCAACGCACGTTATACCTATCTCGCTGCCCGCGCCTACGCCGAGGAAGTCTTTGGCGGCGATCAGGCTCAGGTCGAGGACTATCTGCGCAACGTGTTTCTTTCGGTTCCAGGCTTCCCGACAGGCGGACGCGCCGCAACCACGGCCTTTGTCGAACAGGGCATCGGCGACGTACTGATTACGTTTGAATCCGAAGTAAACAATATCCGCGACGAGTTCGGAACCGGCGTCGTTGAAGCCGTCGTGCCTTCGGTCAGCCTCAAGGCCGATTTCCCGGTCGCCGTTGTGGACGCAGTTGTCGATGCGCGCGGCAGCCGGGATATTGCGGAGGATTATCTTGAATTCCTCTACACCCCGGAAGGTCAGGACATCGTCGCATCGTTCTATTATCGCGTGACCAATGAAGATGTGGCAGCAGCCTATGCCGACATGCTGCCGGACGTGCGTCTGTTCGATCCTGCCGAGGTTTTTGGCACTTGGGATGAAATCACTACTGAGCATTTCGCCGAAGGCGGCCTGCTCGATCAGGTATTCGTCAACCAGTAAATCCATAAGACCATCGGGTGGCGGCGCGGTTTTAGACTGCGCCGCCATTCTGATTTGACAGGAAACGGCCATGAGCCTTGCAGTGATGACACGATCACGGCCCGCGACACGTCGGGTTTTGCCCGGTTTCGGGCTGACGATGGGCATCACCCTGCTCTATGTGACCCTGATCATTTTGCTTCCAGTGCTCGCGATGGTCCTCAAAACCACCGAATTGGGCTGGGCCGAATATTGGCGTCAGATCAGCCAGCCGCGCGCGATTGCCACCTATCAGATCACGCTGACCGCTGCTCTTGCTGCAACGGTCTTTAATGCGCTGTTCGGCCTGCTGTTGGCTTGGGTGCTGGTCCGGTACGAATTTCCCGGCAAGCGCCTGCTCGATATGCTTGTCGACTTTCCATTTGCCCTTCCAACCGCCGTTGCCGGGTTGGCGCTCGTTACCGTGCTGGGCCGCAACGGCTGGATCGGACAGTTTCTCGAACCGCTGGGCATCCAGTTTGCATTCGCATTGCCGGGTGTCATTATGGCGATGGCCTTCACCTCGCTGCCCTTCGTTGTGCGCTCGGTGCAACCGGTGCTTGAAGATCTGGGCCCGGAATTTGAAGAGGCGGCAGCCTCGCTCGGCGCTACGCGCTGGCAGACATTTTCGCGGGTGATCTGGCCGCAGATTACACCTGCCTTTCTCTCCGGATCGGTGCTTTGCTTTGCGCGTTCGATGAGCGAATTCGGCGCCATCGTCTTCATAGCCGGCAACCTGCCCTTTAGAACCGAAGTAACCTCTCTGCTCGTTTTCATCCGGCTCGAAGAATACAATTACGGCGCTGCGGCGGCGCTGGCCTCAGTGCTGCTTGCAGTCGCTTTCATAACCCTTTTTCTGACAAACATTCTTCAGGCTTGGCAGGTGCGCTATGCAGACCGTAGCCGTTAACCCGACCGCACCACGCAAACATAAGCGTTCAGGCGCCGAAATCGGCC
The DNA here is from genome assembly GCF_003992625.1 of Pelagibacterium lentulum. Lineage (GTDB taxonomy): Bacteria > Pseudomonadota > Alphaproteobacteria > Rhizobiales > Devosiaceae > Pelagibacterium > Pelagibacterium lentulum. Next base: position 66,161 of record NZ_RZMW01000020.1, read on the forward strand.
TGATTGGGCTGGCATTGCTTGGCGCCGTTGTGATGCTCGGCGTGCCGATCAGCGTGATTTTCGTCTATGCCTTCCGGGCTGGCATTGAAGTCTATCTGGCCAATATCCTTGAACCCAATACGCTGCACGCCATCGGCCTCACGGTGATGACCGCCCTCATCGTTGTGCCCATAAACATTGTTTTCGGCGTTGCGGCTGCATGGCTTGTGACCCGCTTCCGGTTCCCCGGACGCAAGCTGCTGACCACGATCATCGATATTCCCTTTTCGGTGTCGCCCATCGTTGCCGGTGTGATCTATCTGTTTCTTTATGGCGCTCAGGGGCTGTTCGGCCCCCTGCTTGCCGATCTCGGCATCAGGATCATGTTCACCCCCATCGCCATTGTCCTTGTCTCGATGTTCGTGACGGCACCGTTTGTCGCCCGCGAGTTGATACCGCTGATGCAGACGCAGGGTTCGGAGGACGAAGAAGCCGCGCTGTCGTTGGGCGCTAAGGGGTTTCAGACATTCTGGTATGTGACACTGCCCAACATTCGCTGGGCGCTGCTGTATGGCGCGGTACTCTGCAATGCGCGTGTAATGGGCGAATTCGGCGCGGTATCGGTCGTATCGGGCGCTATCCGTGGCCGCACCAATACCCTGCCGTTGCAGATCGAGCTGCTGTTCAACGATCTGAACGTCACCGGTGCTTTTGCTGCCGCCTCGACGCTGACTGTAATCGCTCTCCTGACAATGTTGGTCAAGGTTGCCCTGGAAAGCCGCAGGGTGCATCGCTGACCGCGGAGTCAGTGACGGGAAATGATGCTCGTGAGTTCGCTTGCAGCATCCCTGACGATTGCCCCCAATTGCTCGATCCGCGCATCTGAGACGCGGTGCGCGGCACCGGAAATCGAAATAGCGCAACACGGCTCGGAACGGTGATCATAGACCACCGAGGCAACACACCGCAGGTCGGGGTTTATTTCTCCATTATCGACGGCAAAGCCCTGTTCGGAAATCTGCGCAAGGCTGCTGGCGGACAGGCGGGAGCGAGACGGCCCTTCGCTGTTCCACTGGTCCTTGGCAAAGGCGGCTAGAAGCGCTTTGCCCATGCCGGAATATTGCAAAGGCAACCGGCCACCCACACCGCAAAGCGACTTTTCGATTTCCCGGCTTGGTATCTGCTCGAGCACGAACAGATCGCCATCGATACACGCACCAAGGTTAGCTGTTTCGCGCGTCTCATTCCGCAACCGGCGCAGGATCGGCAATGCGGCGGCAGAATAGGCATGTCGATGCACAAAGCTTTGACCGACCGAAAATGCAGTCTGCCCCACATGCCATGTGCGCTTGAGCGGATCATATTGCGCAAAGCGTCTGCTTTCCAAGGTCGTCAGCAACCGATGCGCGGTTGAAGGAGACAGTCCGGCATTGCGAGCGATCTGGGTAAGGCGAATGCCGCCGGTGGCTCCGGAAAGCAATTCCAGCAAGCGCATGGCGCGATCGACCGACTGAACGGTTCCGCCGTCTTGCGGCTCTCCGTTTTCCATTGCTCCTCCTCAAAAGCCTGCACCGGCAGCCAAGTACCATCTTCGTGATCCTGCCTCGATGGGCAGTAAGCAACGCATGATGGCCTTTTTTCCACGATGCGGAAAGGATCAATCCTTTCCGCTTTCCTCCAACTCAATCAGCGTGCCGCAAAAGTCCTTGGGGTGGAGGAACAGGACGGGCAAGCCATGTGCGCCGATCTTCGGCTGTCCATCGCCCAGCACCCGCGCGCCGGCTGCCTGCAATTGCTTTGCCGCGGCCATGATGTCGGGCACTTCAAAGCACATGTGATGCATACCGCCGTCAGGATTTTTGGCCAGAAAGCCGACGACCGGGGACTCATCGCCCAGAGGTTCGAGCAGTTCCACCTTGGTATTGCCGGTATCGACGAAAACGACCGTGACGCCGTGTTCCGGCAGGGCTTGTGGCGCGCTGACATGCGCCCCCAGATCGTCGCGATATTTCGCCGCCGCCCTATCCAGATCCGGCACGGCAATAGCGATGTGATTGAGCCGCCCGATCATCGGTTGGAGAGCTTTCCTTCGATGCGGTCTAGTACCGAAAATGCAGCGTCGAGCACATTGGTGCCCGGCCCGAAAATATCGCTCACACCAGCTTCACGTAAAAAGTCGTAATCGGTTGAGGGGATTACACCGCCGACAAAGACAGCCACCTCGTCGAGATCGCGCTCGCGCAGGGCTGCAATCAATTCGGGCACCAGCGTCTTGTGGCCTGCAGCCAGCGAGGACACGCCCACAGCATCCACCTTGAGTTCATCGGCATGGGCTGCAACCTCATGCGGGGTTTCAAAAAGCTGGCCCATATGCACATCGAACCCGATATCGGCAAAAGCAGTTGCAATGACCTTGGCGCCGCGATCATGGCCATCCTGCCCCATCTTGGCGACAAAGATCGACGGTGGGCGCCGATGGGCCTTTTGGAAGGTTGCGATCCGCTCTCTTGCCTGCTCGAACTGCGGATCGTCGGCATATTCGGACGCATAGACGCCCGAAAGCACGCGGGTTGTCGCGTTGTAGCGCCCAAACACATCTTCCATAGCCAGGCTGATTTCCCCAAGACTGGCGCGCGCCCGGGCCGCTTCAATAGCGGCTTCCAAAAGGTTGCCTTCATCCATGGCCGCAAATTCGCGCAGTGCGGAAAGTGCTGACTGGCAGCGCGCCTCATCACGGGTGTTTCGCAACTGCTCGAGCCGCGCAATCTGGGCAGCACGAACCTTGGCATTGTCGATCTCGAGTGTTTCAATCGGCTCCTGAGCGTCGAGCCGATAGCGGTTGACGCCAACGATCACCTCTTCGCCACGATCAATAGCGGCCTGTCGCACCGCTGCGGCTTTCTCGATCGCCAGTTTGGGCTCGCCCGACTGGACAGCCTTTGTCATGCCCCCCTGCGTTTCAACCTCGGCAATGAGCTTTTCCGCCTGCGCCACCATTTGTTCGGTGAGCGCCTCGATATAGTACGAGCCGCCGAGGGGATCGATCACATCGGTCACGCGCGTTTCGTGCTGCAGGATCAATTGCGTATTGCGAGCGATGCGCGACGAAGTTTCGCTCGGCAGGGCAATTGCTTCGTCAAACGAATTGGTGTGCAGGCTCTGCGTGCCACCAAGAACGGCTGCCATAGCCTCAAATGCCGTCCGCACAACATTATTGTAAGGATCCTGCTCGGTGAGCGAGACGCCCGATGTCTGGCAATGGGTGCGCAGCATCTTCGAGCGCGGGTCTTTTGCACCCAGATCGGTCATGATGCGCGACCAGAGCGTGCGTGCTGCGCGCAGCTTTGCAATCTCGACAAAGAAATTCATGCCGATGCCGAAAAAGAACGAAAGCCGGCCGGCGAATTTATCGATATCGAGCCCACGCTCCTGCGCGGCCCGCACATAGTCCATGCCATCGGCCAGCGTATAGGCGAGTTCCTGCACCGCCGTCGCGCCCGCTTCGTGCATGTGATAGCCGGAAATCGAAATCGAATTGAATTTCGGCATGTGTTGGGCGGTATGGGCGATGATATCCCCGACAATCCGCATCGAAGGTTCTGGCGGATAGATGTAGGTATTGCGGACCATGAATTCTTTTAAAATGTCATTCTGAATGGTCCCCGAGAGCTTGTCTTGGGAGACACCCTGCTCTTCCGCAGCGACGATGAACATGGCGAGAACCGGAATAACGGCACCGTTCATGGTCATCGACACGCTCATTTCATCGAGTGGGATGCCATCGAAAAGGATTTTCATATCCTCAACGCTATCGATGGCGACGCCTGCCTTGCCGACATCGCCCACAACCCGCGGATGATCGGAATCATAGCCTCGGTGGGTGGCCAGATCGAAGGCGACCGATAAGCCCTTCTGCCCGCGCTCAAGCGCCTGCCGGTAAAACCTGTTGCTCTCTTCAGCGGTTGAAAAGCCGGCATACTGCCGGATAGTCCAGGGCCGGTTGGCGTACATCGTTGCCCGCACGCCGCGGGTGAACGGCTCGACACCGGGTATCGCGCCGTCGTCACCGAGATAGACCGGATCGACCTCCAGCCCGCCATAATCACGCTTGAGAGCATCGACAGGCGTATCGCGCAACTCCTGCTGCGCGAGCGTTTGCCAGATGCCTTCTGCCTCCTCCTTTGAGACCATCACACAGCCTCAAATTCCATAATGACCGCATCGACCGCCAGAATGGCACCCTTTTCCGCGTTGATTTTCGCGACTCTGGCCCGGCGCTCCGCCCGAAGCACATTTTCCATTTTCATGGCCTCGACAATAGCAAGCGGCTGACCCTGTTCGACAATATCACCTTCTGCAACGTCGAGGCGAACGATCTGGCCCGGCATCGGACACAGCAGATATTTACTCATATCGGGCGGGGATTTGACCGGCATATAGCGGCTAAGGTCCGCAACATGGGGCAACACCACCTTGGCAACGAGATCAGCACCGCGATAGCGGATGCGGAAACCCGACGTGATCCGATCCATCTGGACATAGAGAATACGGCCATCGATTTCGGTTGCTGTCAGGCTCGCGCCGGGCTGCCATCCGTCCTCGATCAGAAAGCTGAGCCCGTCGTCTGTCATAAGCACAAAGGACTCATCGGACTTCGGAATGGAAAAGTCCCACCGCCTGTCCCCGATCAACACCGAGCGCTCGGCAATCACATGGCCGTTTAACGGCCGTGAATCGGCAAAGCCGCGCGTTTCGACCTGAAACGCGGCGCGGCACGCCAGGGCAGCAAGGGTCGAAAGCGTTTCGTCGTCGAGCGCATTGCCCGAAAAACCTTCGGGAAATTCTTCCGCGATGTAGTTAGTTGTCAGGCGCCCCTCGCGAAAACGCTGCTGCTGGGCAACGGTCGAAAGAAACGGAATATTGTTCCCGATCCCGTCGATGTCGAACTGGTCGAGCGCGACCGCAAGCCCGTCGATGGCCGCGATACGTTCCGGCGCCCAGGTCACGAGCTTGGCAACCATCGGATCATAATAGGGGCTGATCTCAGCGCCCTCATAAACGCCGGTATCGTTGCGCACCACAAGCTGCGCCGACGCTTCCTCTGCGGGCGGGCGATAACGCTTCAGACGTCCTGTGGAGGGCAGGAAATTGCGGTAGGGGTCTTCAGCGTAAATGCGCGCTTCTACCGCCCAGCCGTTGAGAATGACGTCCTCCTGCGCGATAGCAAGAGCTTGGCCATCGGCAATGCGCAACATTTGCTCGACAAGATCGATCCCTGTGACCAACTCGGTCACTGGATGCTCGACCTGCAGCCGTGTGTTCATCTCCAGAAAGTAGAAATTGCGGTCCTTATCGACGATAAATTCCACCGTTCCCGCGCTGACATAGTTGACCGCCTTAGCCAGCGCGACGGCCTGCTCGCCCATTTTCGTGCGGGTTTCTGGATCGAGGAATGGCGAGGGCGCTTCCTCGATCACCTTCTGATTGCGGCGCTGGATGGAACATTCGCGCTCGCCCAGATGAATGCAATTGCCCTGGGCGTCGGCGAGGATTTGAATTTCGATATGCCGGGGTTCTTCAATGAACTTTTCGATGAAGATGCGATCGTCACCGAACGAGGACGCTGCTTCCGACTTTGCCCGCTCGAAGCCTTCCTTGACTTCACTATCGTTCCAGGCGACGCGCATCCCCTTGCCGCCGCCACCGGCCGACGCCTTAATCATCACCGGAAAGCCGATTTTCTTGGCAATTTTCGCAGCTTCCGCGGCATTGGCGATAAGGCCCATATGCCCCGGCACAGTCGAAACGCCAGCCTCCGCCGCAATCTTTTTCGAGGTGATCTTGTCGCCCATCGCCTGAATGGCCTTTACCGGCGGGCCGATGAAATAAATCCCTTCCTGCCGAAGCCGTTCGGCAAAGACCGGATTTTCGGACAAGAACCCGTAGCCCGGATGGACGGCCACAGCTTCGGTCTGTTTGCAAGCCGCCACGATTTTTTCGATGTCGAGATAAGACTGGCTGGCCGGAGCAGCGCCGATATGAACGGCTTCATCGGCCATTTTCACATGCAGCCCATCCCGATCCGCATCCGAATAGACCGCAACCGTTGCGATGCCCATTTTGCGGGCCGTCTTGATAACGCGGCAGGCGATCTCGCCACGGTTGGCTATGAGAATTTTTGAGAACATCTAGAGGGACCTCACAGCGGAATATTCCCGTGTTTCTTGATCGGCACATGCGCCTGCTTGTTCTTCAGGCTTTCAAAAGCCCGCGCCACGCGGCGGCGGGTGTTGTGCGGCATGATGACATCATCGATAAAGCCACGCTCGGCAGCAACAAAAGGATTGGCAAAACGGTCCTCATACTCCTTGGTACGTGCCGCGATCTTTTCCGCATCGCCAAGTTCGGAGCGATAAAGGATTTCGGTCGCACCCTTGGCGCCCATCACGGCGATTTCAGCGCTCGGCCAGGCGTAGTTTACATCAGCGCGGATATGCTTTGAGGCCATGACGTCATAGGCCCCGCCATAGGCTTTGCGCGTGATGACCGTGACCTTGGGCACCGTCGCCTCGGCATAGGCAAACAGCAGCTTGGCGCCATGCTTGATAATGCCGCCATATTCCTGCGCGACGCCGGGCAAAAAGCCCGGAACATCGACAAAAGTGAGGATGGGAATGTCAAAACTGTCGCAAAAGCGGATGAACCGTGCCGCCTTCTTGGAGGCGTTAATGTCGAGGCACCCGGCCAGCACCAGTGGCTGGTTGGCGACAACACCCACGCTCTGCCCATTAAGACGAATAAACCCGATTAGAATATTGCCGGCATGATCGCGCTGAAGTTCTAAAAACTCGCCTTCGTCGGCAACCTTTTCGACCACTTCGCGCATGTCGTAAGGCATGTTGGCGCTGGCCGGGATGAGCGTATCGAGACTATCCTCGCGCCGATCCACCTGATCGTTTGTCGCAACGCGCGGTGCCTTTTCGCGGGCCGAAAGCGGCAGGAAATCGAACAACCGCCGCACTTCGAGCAGCGTTTCGATGTCATTGTCGAAGGCCGCATCGGCGACCGAGGAAATTCGGGTATGGGTGGACGCACCGCCCAGTTCTTCGTGGGTTACGCTCTCGTTGGTGACGGTTTTCACCACATCGGGACCAGTCACGAACATGTAGCTCGTGTCCTTGACCATATAGATGAAATCGGTCATCGCCGGGGAATAGACCGCCCCACCCGCGCATGGTCCCATAATGACGGAAATCTGCGGCACCGCGCCCGACGCCTGAACATTGCGCCAGAACACTTCCGCATAGCCGCCGAGCGAGGCAACGCCCTCCTGGATACGAGCTCCGCCACTATCGTTCAGCCCGATGATCGGGGCACCATTCTGGACCGCCAGGTCCATTATCTTGCATATCTTCTGGGCATGGGTTTCCGAGAGCGAGCCACCGAAAACCGTAAAATCCTGCGAGAATACATACGTCAGGCGGCCGTTGATCGTGCCCCAGCCCGTCACCACGCCATCGCCGGGCACAATCTGCTTGTCCATGCCGAAATCACGAGTGCGATGGGTCACGAACATATCGTATTCTTCAAAACTGCCCGGATCGAGCAGCACGTCGATCCGCTCGCGCGCGGTCAGCTTGCCCTTTGCATGCTGAGTCTCAATGCGCTTTGCACCACCGCCTTGCCTTGCCCGCTCGCGCTTTTGCTCGAGCGCGTTGATGACTTCCTGCATGAATGTCCTCCGCTATTGCCGTGCAGATTACCGCGATTTGCGCAATTTACGAGACCTACGAACAAATCTCTTACAATTTCGCAAAGTCTCGACATCTGGCGGCGACTTCGACCAACCTGCAAGGCCTGGAGGCATCGGAGCAAGGCAACACCTCCTGCGCGCAAAATCCCGACCGCAGAAAAGACGCTCGGTGGATCAAAGTGCTGTCGTAAGGTTTGAAGCGGAGTTGGAGCGGGTGAAGGGAATCGAACCCTCGTCGTAAGCTTGGAAGGCTTCTGCTCTACCATTGAGCTACACCCGCTCAAGGGTGTCATCGCTTGCCTGCTAACCTGCCCGGATTATTGCGGGGCTGCAAGGACGAATTTGGTGGAGGGGACTGGATTCGAACCAGTGTAGCCATAGGCGTCAGATTTACAGTCTGATGGATTTAACCACTCTCCCACCCCTCCCCAATCGTCACATTGGCGAAGCGAGGTGCGATGCAGACCGTTGCCGATCAACATCACGGCCCGGTTTATGCTGGCAGGACTGCCTCGTGTCAACAGCTATATCGCGGAAATTCAATATCCTTTCCACATTGTCTTCCTGCTTGCCCGAATTTGAGAAAACCGCTACCCCTCGCCCATGAGCAAAAACAAGTTTCCGCCCAAAAAGCGCCCTGTTATCGATCCCGACAGCGGGCCGGTTTATCTTTATGGCCTGCATACGGTCCGCGCTGCGCTGGACAACACCCGGCGGAAAAAACGCGTTTTGCTCGCTACGCCCAACGGCCTCAACCGCCTGCGCGAGGGCGGCGAACTGCCCTCTCTTCGGATCGAGGAAAAAACGCCGCGCGATCTCGACAAGTTATTGGGCGCCGATGCCGTCCATCAGGGCGTTGCCCTGGAAGTCGATCCGGTGGATCGCTATCGCCTCGATGACGTGCAAAAGCTCGACCTGGTGATCGCGCTCGATCAGGTCACTGACCCGCATAATGTCGGTGCGATTCTGCGCACAGCCTGCGCCTTTGGTGCCGATGCCGTGATCACGACGGCGCGCTACGCTCCGCGCGAAACCGGTGTTCTGGCGAAGTCCGCCTCCGGTGCGCTCGACATGATACCGCTCGTTGAAGTGCGCAATCTCGGCGAAACGCTAGAGACGCTGAAGGATCGGGGTCTGTTATGCCTTGGCTTTGATTCGGAAGCCGACGGCTTGCTGCAGCAGCGCCCCACCGGGCAGAAACTGGCAATTGTGCTGGGCGCCGAAGGTAAGGGACTGCGGCAGAAAACCCGCTCACTTTGCGATGAAATGGTCCGGCTCGACATGCCCGGCCCTATCAAATCGCTCAATGTCTCTAACGCGGCGGCGATTGCTCTTTTTGCAGCTACGGCAGGGCGAAGCTAGTCGGCCTTGCCTTCAGGCAAGGCGGCTGTAATCAGGTCTCTCGAAAACACGCCACCGCCAGTCGTACGCAAGCTGACGACGCTATAGCCACGCTCCTCAAGCTCGGCCAGAAAGCGCGGCAACATAGTAACCGTCCGGTCATGGATGTCGTGGAACAGCACCACCCCCTTACCCCGCGCTTCCAATCGCGCAAGCGTCCGGTCCATCACCTCTTGCGGCGTCGACCTGAAATAGTCCTTGGAATCAATGTCGACACCAAGAACGATCAGATCGCCTTCAACGACACTGGCACGAAGAAGCCCGTTTTCCGAGAGGTAGGGAAAGCGGAAAAAGCGTGACGCTTCATAGCCACCCGCTGCGAGGGCATCGGAAACGGCCATATGGCCGGCCTGTATCTCGGCTATGGCTTCGGTTTGAGACAGTGTCGTCAAATCCGCATGATCGTAAGTATGACTGCCGATAGCATGACCTCGCCTGGCAACGGCACGCGCCAGCTCGGGATGGCGCTGTGCTGCCGAACCCAGCATCAGGAATGTGGCATTGACGTTGAAGGCCTCAAGCGTATCGAGAATGGCTTCCGTTTTCCCCGGACGCGGGCCATCGTCGAATGTCAGCACAACTTCACCAGGCAACAGACTTATCTGACTGCCATCAGCAACGGTAATGGTCCGTCCGGCAAGAACGCCGCGTCCGACGGGTGTCGGCATGGGCTGCATTGCAATATCTTCCGATGATAAATCGGCGCTGATTGAGCCAGTCATCACCATGTCAGTATCATGGCCGACATAAGCAGCAAGCTGCGGCTGTAACTGTGGAGGCTTGGCGCAACCACAAAGTGTTACGCCAAGCGCAATAAGAACAAGACTAAAACGCAACACCACAAACACACCAAATCAAGCACTAAAAACGCTCGATCACTCTTGGCGATTATGGTTAACAAGTCGTTCCAAATAGAGAAATTTATACTTAATGAATCGTTACTTCAACCGCTCGGCGTGCCAGTTCAAATGGTCATCCATAAAGGTCGATATGAAGAAATAGGAATGGTCGTATCCTTCCTGCATCCGCAGGGTCAGATCGATTCCGGCTTGCGCGCAGGCCTCTGCAAAGCGCCAGGGCATGAGGCCGCTTTCCAGAAAGCCATCCGCAGCCCCCTGATCGATGAGGATCTGATCGAACCGTGCGCCATCGGCCACAAGCGCACATGCGTCATATGCCCGCCAATCGGACTCATCGGCGCCCAAATACTTCTCAAAGGCCGGTTTGGACCAATCAGCCTCCATCGGGTTCACGATTGGCGCAAAGGCCGTACAGGAGCGAAACTGCCCCGGATTGCCAAGCGCAAGCGTCAACGCACCATGACCACCCATTGAATGGCCAAAAATGCCCTGCCGGGTCATATCCGCAGGAAAATGTTTGGCGATCAGATCAGGCAACTCGTCGGCAATATAGCTGCGCATGCGATAGTTGCGGTCGTATGGCGGCTGCTTCGCATCGAGATAAAAACCCGCACCTGAGCCAAATTGCCAGTTGTCCGGCTCGTCCGGCACCCTTTCCCCGCGCGGTGAGGTGTCCGGACAAACAACGATAAGCCCGAGTTCTGCCGCCTTGCGCCGATATTCGCCCTTATCCATGACGTTCTGATGGGTGCAAGTCAGCCCGGACAAATACCAGAGCACGGGAAGTTTCTGGCCTTCGTTGTGCGGTGGCACGAACACGGCAAACGTCATGTCGCAATCGGTAGTTTTTGCCCGATGCTTATAAACGCCCTGAACCCCGCCGAACGCCCTGCTGGCCGAAGTCTTTTCCATCACAACTCCATAGTCCTATGATGCCAGCGCGACTGCGGCGTTCACTGCCGCGGCGACCAGCACCGTATTGAAAAAGAACGAGCGGTTCCGGCAACGGCATAGGGTGATAGCGCAAAAAGCAGAACTTGCAGCACTCTAAACTGCACCAGCCGCCCGCTTTGCCCGCTGAACAAGAGCATCGAACGCCTGTAAAAACGCCGAACGATCCTTGGCCGTAAAGCTGGCATTATAGCCCTTGCTTTCGCCGGTCTCCCGCAAATGCTGGTTCAACTCCCGCATGGCCAGCGCCATCCCTATCGATTGCTCTGTAAACCCTTTGCCGGTCGGCCCGATGGCATGCGCCGCTTTTTCCAGAACCCGGCTGGCCAAGGGTATGTCCGAAGTCACGATAACATCGTTAGGCTGCGCGTGCTCTGCAATCCAGTCATCGGCGATGTCGGCCCCTTGCGGAACCATGACGTTTCGGATCATCGGATCGCGTGACGGACGCAGCCCGAAATTGGCAACAAAGGTAACGGCAAGGCCATGCCTTTCGGCCACCCGGATGATTTCACCCTTGACCGGACAGGCATCCGCATCGACGTAGATTTGAGGAGCCGCCACTCAGAACAGCACCACAGACCGGATCGACTCGCCCTTGTGCATGAGATCGAATCCCTTGTTGATGTCCTCCAGACGCAATGTGTGTGTAATCATCGGATCGATCTGGATTTTTCCATCCATATACCAAGCGACGATTTTGGGCACATCGGTGCGTCCGCGCGCACCGCCAAAGGCAGTGCCCATCCATGTGCGCCCGGTTACAAGTTGGAATGGGCGGGTGGAAATTTCCTGCCCTGCCCCCGCAACCCCGATGATGACCGACTTGCCCCAACCGCGATGACTGGCCTCGAGCGCCTGGCGCATAACCGTCACATTACCGGTGCAGTCGAATGTGTAGTCCGCACCCCCGATCTGGTCGGCCCCGCGCTTTGTCATGTTGATCAGATGGGCAACGATATCGCCGTCAATCTGCTTGGGATTGACAAAATGGGTCATGCCGAAGCGCTCGCCCCATTCCTTCTTGTCGTCGTTGAGATCGACCCCGATAATCATGTCGGCCCCGGCCATTTTCAGGCCTTGAATGACATTAAGACCGATACCGCCAAGCCCGAACACAACCGCCGTTGCTCCCTGCTCCACCTTGGCGGTATTGAGCACCGCACCGACACCGGTTGTAACACCACAGCCCACATAGCAGACTGTCTCGAAGGGCGCTTTTGGATCGATCTTGGCAACGGCGATCTCCGGCATCACCGTGTAATTGGAGAAGGTCGAGCAGCCCATGTAATGGTAGACCGGCTTGCCCTTGTAGGAGAAACGCGTGGTCCCGTCCGGCATAAGACCCTGCCCCTGGGTTGCCCGAATTGCCGTACAGAGGTTGGTTTTGCGCGACAGACAGGACGGACACTCACGACATTCGGGCGTATAAAGCGGAATGACGTGATCGCCCTTCTTTACGCTCGTTACGCCAGCGCCGACATCAACGACGATGCCCGCGCCTTCATGGCCCAGAACCGAGGGGAACAGTCCTTCAGGATCGGCGCCCGATAGCGTGAATTCATCGGTATGGCAGATGCCTGTGGCCTTTATTTCGACCAGAACTTCACCAGCCTTGGGCCCTTCAAGATCCAACTCGACAATTTCGAGCGGCTTACCGGCCTCAAAGGCCACTGCTGCACGGGTCTTCATGTCTGCGATTCCTCAATAAACTGAAATCTTTATCTGTTTTCAAAGAGGATGACATAAAGCAAAGACGCCGGGCAAGGTCCACGCACCTCGCCCGGCATCAAATCGTCTATTGTGCCGTTCAGCTTTTCATCGCACCGGGACCGGGAATAGCACCCGGAGGACATTTCCCCATAATGATCATGCCAAGCACTTCGTCCTTGGTGACATCGGTCGTTTTGGCGGTGCCCACGACCTGCCCGTTTTTCATAACGCACACGCGATCTGCCAGATCGAATACGTCATGAATATCGTGGCTGATCAGGAAAATGCCGATGCCATCGGCTTTCAGTTGCATAATGAGTTCGCCGACCTGCGCTGTCTCTTGCGGGCCAAGAGCGGCCGTTGGCTCGTCCATGATCAGAATGCGGGCATTAAAGAGAATGGCGCGCGCAATTGCCACAGACTGACGCTGGCCGCCCGAAAGGGCCTTGACCGGCTCCTTGAAGCGCCGAAAATTGGGATTCAGCCGCCCCATGACTTCGCGAGCCTTGGCCTCCATCGCAACGTCATCGAGAGTGCCGATGGCCGTCACAAGCTCACGTCCCAGAAACAGGTTTGCCGCCGCGTCCACGTTATCGGCTACTGCAAGAGTCTGGTAGATCGTCTCGATCCCATATGCCTTGGCGTCGCGCGGATTGTTGATCGTCGCTTCCTGTCCGTCGATCCGGATGTCGCCGGAATCGCGTTTATAGGCTCCCGAGAGAATCTTGATCAGTGTGGACTTGCCCGCGCCATTATGGCCGAGCAGACCAACGACCTCGCCGGGATAAAGGTCCACCGATGCACCATCGACCGCCCGAATACCGCCAAACGCGATGGAGATATCTTCGAGTTCGACCAGCGGTTTTGAAGCTGTTTGTACCATATTCAACAAACCCTTACTGTGCCCGGTTGCGATAAAGCGTATCGAGCCAGACCGCGAATACCAGAACGATACCTACAACGATGCTCTGCAGAGGGCTGTCGAGCCCCATCAGCACCATCCCCGATTGTAGTGACTGCATGACAAGCGCACCGATCATCGCGCCAACGATCGTCCCCACACCGCCCGAAAGAGATGTTCCCCCGATGACCGCAGCCGCAATGACGTAAAGCTCATCGAGCGTACCCATAGCGTTGGTGGCAGCATTGAGCCGGGCCGAGGAAATCGCTGCTGCGATGGCGCAAAGCGCGCCCATAAGCATGAAGATCTTTACCGTCACCCAGCGGGTATTGATACCCGCCAGTTCCGCTGCTTCGGGGTTGCCACCCAGAGCAAACACATAGCGGCCAAACCGCGTGCGGGTTGCAAGAAACGTCATGACAACGCCGACACTAATCGCAATGAGAACAGGCACCGCAATGCCGTGCGAGATGAACAGGCCACCCTCAGGTACGGGAATATTGTTAGCTTCGGCGTAATTGGCAGCGATGCGCACCGGCCACGGATAGGCATTGAATACCGCCACTGCGCCAAGCACGACCGAACAGCCGAGAACCGCAAGAACCCCTTCTGCCCAAAGCGGACGCTGCGGAAAATTGAACCGGCGACGTTGCCGTCGCGCATAAACGAGATAGGCAATTATGCCGATGCAAGCGAGCACCGCCACAAACCAACTCGCAGTCGCACCGATCGAGCCGCCCGGCCCACCGCCCATGAGCTGGAACGTCGAATCGAGCGGAGCCACAGTGCGGCCCGAGGTCATCCACCATGCCGAGCCGCGCCACACGAGCATGCCACCGAGCGTTACGACAAAGGCCGGCACGCGCAGATATGCGATGATCGCGCCTTGGATGCCCCCAATTATTGCCCCCAGCACAATACCGTAGCCAAGCGTCAGAACCCATAACCCAGGATGACCGAACCCTATCAGGCGCGGCAGGATTTCGGCCTGCATGACGCCCATCAGCATCGCCAGAACGCCAAGGATCGAGCCAACCGAAAGGTCGATATTGCGCGTGACGATAACGAGGACCATGCCAGTCGCCATGATTGCGACCGACGATGTTTGCACTGAAAGATTCCAGAGATTACGAGGCGTTATGAAAAGCCCGCCTGACATGACATGAAAGCCCAGCCAGATCAGCACAAGCGCGCCGATCATGCCAAGCAGCCGCGTATCCAGTTCTGTTGCGCTAAAAAAACGCGAAACCGGATTATTGCCCAATATCTGGATCGTATTTGAAGATGACATGGCGTTCTGATCGGCCATCAATGCCCCTCCTCTGGAGTGTTGGTACAGGCCAAGCAGGATGCCGCGGCAAAGTAACCGCGGCATCCACTGGCGATTTTAGCAATCAATAAAATTAGTCGCAGGCAGCAACCGTACCAGCCGAAACACCCTGGCAAACGACTTCTTTGCTCACCCAACCGGCGTCGATAACGATGTTGAGGTTGTCCCGAGTGATGGGAACAGGAGCCAGGAAGTACGCGTTCATTGCCACGCCGGTCGGACCATCGGTAAAGACAACCGAACCCGGAACCTCGTTAAGTCCGGCACCGCCAGCCAGCAGCAAGGCAATTTCAGCGGCCTTGGCGCCCAACTCGCGAGCATCCTTCCAGACCGAAACGGTCTGCGTGCCAAGAGCAACCCGATTTAGAGCGGCATGGTCGCCATCCTGCCCCGAAACCGGTACAGAGCCTGCAAGACCCTGTGCGGCAAGTGCAGCCACAACGCCGCCGGCGGTGCCGTCGTTGGAAGCTACGACCGCATCGACATTATTGTCGTTCGCAGTCAGGAACTGCTCCATATTGCGCTGCGCGTTTTCCGGCAACCAACCATCGGTATAGGCTTCACCAACATTGACAATATCGCCTGCATCGATGGCATTCTGCAGCACTTCAAGTTGCCCTTCATGCAAGAAGTCTGCGTTGGGATCGGTGCTGGAGCCCTTGATGAAGACATAGTTGCCTGTCGGCTGAACAGCATATACGGCCTGGGCCTGCAAACGGCCAACGCCCTTGTTGTCGAAGGTCAGGTAGAACGCGTCCGGGTTCTCGATCAGACGGTCATAACCAACCACCGGAATGCCTTCCGCAACAGCGGCGGCAATGGCAGGACCGATTGCGTCCGAGTCCTGCGCCAGCACGATCAGAGCATCTGCGCCCTGCGCGATAAGGCTCTCGACATCGGTAAGCTGCTTGGAAGGTGATGACTGCGCGTCAGCCGAAATATAACGCGCACCGGCTGCTTCAAGAGCCGAACGAATTGCAGCTTCGTCAGTCTGCCAGCGCTCTTCCTGAAAGTTCGACCAGGAAACCCCGACCGTGATCTCCTGAGCACTTGCAGCGCCAGCTAACCCAAAAAGAACGGTCGTGCCAAGCAGGACCGCAGCCAGATTTTTCATGAAATTTCCTCCCGCGGACATCCAGTGCCCGCAAATCGATAAAGACGAATAAGCCTCCAAAAGCGGCATCTCCTCCTGAGTCACCGCTCGTCCCGGATATTTATTTCAATACCCGAAAAAACGATTTGCATGCCGCCCCATCAGAGTCAACAATGATTTTTACAAGAACTGAAAAAATTGATGCGCATGTTGTAGCAAGGCCTTAAGAGTCGGCAGCAACGAACGCTGGGAGGCAGCCGTGGCGCGAGGCGTCGCAGATACGGAAATGGTCAGGCGTCAGAACCGGGAACTCGTGCTTGGCGTCTTGCGGCGCGAAGGCGCGATGTCGCGCACCCAGATCGCTGCGCGCACGGGGCTTTCCAACGCCTCCCTCACGGCCATCGCATCCGAGCTTGTCGCCCAGGGTATTCTCATAGAGCTTGAAGACGCCGACCCCAACAACAAGGGACGTGGGCGTCCGGCCATCAAAGTCGGACACAATCGCGAGGCCGCACATGTCATTGCGATCGAGCTGGATGTAAACCGATGCCGACTGTCGCTGCTCGATTATGCCGGAACCTTGCGGGATCGTTTCGAGGCGACAATTACACCGGATGTTTTTGCCGAGAACGCACCGGCACACTATCTGATCGAACGCATAAGAGTCATGTGTGACCGCAATCCCGATGCTGCTCCCGCTCTGCGCAATATCTCGATTTCGGTTCAGGGCATTCTGGCGCCAAACGGCAAGGGTATGCGCTGGTCACCGCTGCAGCATCTTGCCCAGCACAACCTCATCGGCCCAATACAGGACCAGTTCGGCGTTCCCGCTCAATTGTTCAAACGAGGCCGGCTGATGGCCGAAGGTGTGCGCTGGTTGCGCCCCAACGATGGTCATCTGACGATTGCGACCATTTACGTCGGTTCGACTATCGGCATGGGGCTAGGCTTTTCTACACGCGCAGGCGCCGAGGACGACTTGGGCACCGAGTTTGGACATATGCCGCACATCGTCGACGGGGCACTGTGCCGATGCGGAGCCAGAGGATGCATCGAAGCTTACGCCTCCGATTACGGCATACTGCGCAGCGCTTACTCGGTGCCTGATCACGCCCCGCCGGCAACCGCAGTACCGGAAGCCGACTTCCAGCAAATCGTGGTACGGGCCCATGCAGGTGACCGCAATGCCATCCATGCCTTTCAGCGTGCGGGCGCTGCCATAGGCCACGGCATTGCCAGATTGATGTCGATCATTGATCTCGATCGCCTTGTGCTTTTGGGACCAACCGTAAGTGCATTTGGTTTGATGCAGCAGGGTATGCGCGATGGCGTCTCGGCTTCATTGATGGGCAGAATCAACGGACTGCCTGAAATCGACCTTATCCACGACGCTGCCGAGCCCATCTTCAAGGGACTGACCATGAAGGCCTTGACCGAGATAGACCGCAACATCTTCGCCGTCCGGGCCGGAACGGGGCCCGAACCAGAACTTGCATCCGAGCCGCAAGACACACTTGCATCCCGCTCGACGCAGTGATAGCTAGCACGCCAGTGCCGGTATAGCTCAGTTGGTAGAGCATCTGATTTGTAATCAGAGGGTCGCGGGTTCAAGTCCTGCTGCCGGCACCAGCAAAGCCCCATGAAATCGTTGATTTCTCGAAGCGCCATCAGACCGTTGCGGCCCGGCTTTTATGATTGGGCGAACACCTCTTGGTCGCGCTTGGCAAGAACGTCGATTCGCGCGTGTGATTGAACATCTTTTGCGGCAACGAATGCCGTCCTGCCAAGCACATCAACAGGGTTCAACAAACCCGGCCCAGAATAATCTGAGCCTGGTGCGTCACTCCACCTCAAGAGTGGACAGCCGAACGGCCGCGGACAGTAGCATCGAACGCCGGGCCATGTTAAACGCCTATGATCGAACGTGAATAAGTTCCGGCAGGGAGGCTGGTGCCTTGGCGCTATATACCGATGGCAAGGTGGCCTTTGTGTCGTCCCAAACCGATGAGGCCCTGCAGGCACGCGATCAACTGATCGCGATTCACGGAAATGCCTCCATGGACGATGCCTCAATCATCGTCGCACTGGGCGGCGACGGGCTGATGCTCGAAACCCTGCACAGCGTCATGGATCGCGGCATTCCCGTTTACGGCATGAATTTCGGCTCCATCGGCTTTCTGATGAACGAGTTCAGCACCGAGGCGTTGGCCGTTCGGCTCAGGGCTGCCCTGCCCACCACCATCCATCCGCTCAAGATGCAGGTGGTCGATGCGGAAGGGAAATCCAGCGAAGCGCTCGCGCTTAACGAAGTGTCGCTTTACCGATCGTCTTACCAAGCCTCGAAAATCCGCATCAGCATCGATGGCGAAATCAGACTCAACGAGTTGATCTGCGACGGCATTATCGTTGCAACACCCGCTGGCTCGACCGCCTACAATCTTTCCGCCCACGGCCCTATCCTGCCGATTACCGCACCACTGCTGGCCCTGACGCCAATCTCGCCCTTCCGGCCAAGACGCTGGCGTGGCGCTATCGTGTCGAACCGTGCCAATATCACATTCAGTACATTGGAGGCGGAAAAACGCCCTGTCAGCGCGGTTGCCGACAATATTGAATTTGAGGACGTGCGCGAGGTCAGGGTCTTCGAGGATCGGCGCCACGCCGTTACGCTGTTGTTCGATCCCGGCCATAGCCTGGATGAACGCATTCTGATCGAGCAGTTCCGTTATTGACCGGCTCAGGCCGCCGGTAATGCCAGTGGCGCCTCACCTTGCACCTCGGGCACCATTACGGCGTCGGGCATCTCACTGGCGAAGGCCGGCATGACGCCGCGCGCTGCCTCTCGGGCAAGTTCGATATTCTGCTCATTGAGATAAGCGAAGGCTTCATCAAGCGCAGGCGGAATATCGCCGTCATGTTCGACGATCAATTCCTCAATCAGAACGGTAACGACAAAATGCCGGGCGGCGAGATCTTCGGCAAGGTCGGCCTTGCGCGCGTGAAAGACCAGCCGTGCCAGAAGGTTGCGAACTGCCGGGGCAAGACCGCAACGCGAAAATATCGCGTGCAGCGCCGCGCGGCTGCCGCTATCCAGCAAAGTGAAAACCTTGCTGCGCGAAATCTGCGACAGATGCGCGAGGCATTCTGCGAAAAACAGCACATGACCATGCATGAGCGCATGCAGCAGAACGCGGGTGCTGATCTGGTCCGTATCCGCAAGAACGACGGCAAACGCATGATTTCCCCTGCCCGCCTCGCGCTCTCCGATCGCCGTCGTTGCTCGGTCACAGGCATTGCGCATGAGTCTTTCCAGACGACGGGGCTGCACGGAACCTTTGACAATGCGCAAATCTGAGAGTGCGGCACGAACCCGGCCCACGAGATAATGCCGGGCCAGCCCTGGCAGGTCGCGACGCTTGAGCAAGGCACCGCGCACCCTGGCATCGTCGCCCCAGCGATCGGCGGTGGCCATGAGATCATCTGCCGGGAACTCAAGGTCCTCCCGCCCAAGAACCCGGACGCAAAGATCGGGAATGCCTAAACGCAGCAATGCCAAGGCAACCCGGATGCTCAGGCTTGGCCGAACCGTCATGACCGCCAGCATATCCGGATCGCCCGAACGCATGATGCCCATGAGATCGGCATCGAGCAGCACTGGCGAGAATTGCACGACGGCGCGGGAGATCACGGGAGCATCCTGAGCCAAAGCCAGCATGATCGGACGCGGAGCGTGGTCGGCATGGAGTAAGCCATAAGCCAGCGCGGCGCGGACTTTAACCGAAGGATCGTCGAGAAAATTCATCAACGCGGCATAAAGCGCGGCCTGTTCATCTGCAGGCCCACGATGCTTGAGATAAGCCATTGCCGCCAGATGGGCGGCCTGACCACGCGCCTCACTATCGCCAGACTGAGACAATTCAACATAACGCTGATAGGCAACCATACGCATCCCCCAGACAATTGCGCCAAATCTAGCGCCCAAGCCTTAAGGATTGGTTCACCATGTTTAGGCGGGGACTACTCTCCACTGTAAAACCCGGAGAACAGCGCACGACCAGAACGCGGGGCATCATTGCCCGCAACCGGAGAGCCGGACTTACCTTCCGCATTGTTTGAAAACAGCGATGTGAACGTCATGCCGGGGGGCAAGGGCGGCCCTTGTTGCTCTAGCTCGAAGCGCGAGGGCAGCGGCGTCTGCACGGGACGCTCGCCACTCATTTGCTGCGCCGCAAATGCGGCACTGGCCGGCGGGGCATTGTTATGGCGCGCCACCAGCACCTGATAGACTTCGCGTACAGTGCGCGGGCGGCCATTGTCATAGAAAATCGGTCTGTTTGCTGCCGCCGGTCGCGGGAAAAGCTCTGCAGCAATCGCGTTGGGTCGCGTCAAACCGGCTTCGAAAAAGCGCTCGGCCCCACGGGCTCCAAGGAAATGAGCGATATAGAGCTCGCCAGGACTGGGCATACGGCCGAACTTCTGGTGCAGATATTCCCCATTGCGCCGGGTAAAGGCTGCAGCCATATCCGAGGCAATCTGGGGATCGCGGCGCAGATCGAGAATCTGCTGCCGAACCGTTGGATTGCGGACAAAAAACTCGCCGTTATTCTCCTCGATATGGTCGGCGAAATCCTGATAGCCAAGCCGAGGGCCTTCAGCCTTCATCACCTCGAACCAGGTACTCTCGATGAATTGAAACAACCCCGTTGCCGACGATGTTCTCGCCCTGGCATCGGGATTGAGGCTGCTTTCCCGGATTGCCGTCTGCACCAGATAGTCGAAATCCACACCATTGCGCTGCCCTGCCTTGTCGATGACATAGGCCAGATGCTGCGGAATGGACTGGACGGACGAAGCCATTGGCGAACCCGGAATCACGTTCGAAACGATATGGTTAACTAAATCCTACCAAGGTTAATCTCCGGTTAACCTTCCCAACGTGTCGTGATGGCCTCGATATCGGGCCGGTCCCGATCTTCAAGGCGGGTTTGCGGCGTACCGATATGCACAAACCCGACAAAGCGCTCACCGGCGCGCGCACCAAGCATTTCAGACGCATCGGAATCGAAAGCGAACCAGCGTGTAACCCAATGGGCACCGAAACCGAGCGCATTGGCGCCGTGGCAAAGGTTGAAACAGACATTGCCTGCAGCAAGAAGTTGCTCGAACTCCGGGATTTTGACATGCGGCGCGGCAGTGCTGATAACGCCAACGGTCAACGGAGCGGGAAGAAACTGCCCGCGCTCGAAATCCGCTTCCTCGATTGTCTTGGCCCGGCCGGTGCGCTCGGCAATTTCAGCAAGCCTCTCGCCGATCTTCTGACGCGCTTCGCCCTCGTAGATCACGAAGCGCCACGGCGCTAGCTTGCCGTGATCGGGAACCCGGCTTGCAATAGTGAGCATCTCGCGCAACTGCCGCGCATCGGGCCCTGGCTCGGCCAGAAATGGAGCGGTCACAGTTCGCCGCGACAGAAAGTAGTCTTTAAGTACTGCGTTTTCGCTCATTAATCAGGAAACCTCATTGCTTGCTCTATTTTCTTCCTTATGACACAGCTTTTCCCTAATCGCCCTTTAGGAATCACCGGCATCGACCAAGACTTTGGGAATTGTGTGGACGAATGCAACTTAAGAGCCTTCTCGCCCTGCTTCTGGCATTTGGCCTTTCAACGGCCGCTATAGCGCAGGACGCCGAGGCACTCGACGAGGACGCTCCCGCAGCGGACGCTTCCGAAGCGCCGATTCCGCCGCCTCGTCCGGTTGAATTCGGTGGCACAGAGCCGCTGGCACTGCGGGACGACCCCGATGCAATCGATCCGTCCATTGTCATTGATGGCGGGGAATTCGACATGGATATTGTCGCACGGCCTGATTATTCCCACATCACCGATCCTCAGCCCGTAACGCTCTCGGCCCGCATAACCGATGACGGCCCCATCATCCCCAGCGGTTTGGTCTGGCGCATTTTTGAAGCGCGGGTCGACGACAGTGGCGAATTGGCGCTGGCTGCCAAGTCCGAAGAGGCGACGGCCAATGTCAGCCTGCCGCCTGGCGAATATGTCTTGCATGTCTCGTTGGGGCGCGCCCAGGCATCCGATACGATTTTCGTCGAGCCTGGCCCCAACAACATGACGCTGACATTTGAAGTTGGCGCCTTGCAGCTCGCGGCCTTGATCTCCGGCGACGTTCCTATTCCCGCTAATATGCTCCGCTTCGACATTTACTCGAACGGACCAGGCGGCAGAGCAACCATCGCCGAAAGCGTTTCGCCGGGCGAACTCGTCCACCTCAACGCCGGCGTCTATTCCATCGAGTCGCACTTTGGCGAGCTTAACGCCGTCGTCCGCTCCGAACTGCGAGTGGAACCGGGACAGATCACCGAAGCGACGCTGTTCCACAGGGCAGCGCAAATCTCGCTCAAACTGGTCTCCGAAGAAGGCGGCGAGGCCATCGCCGATGTCGAATGGACCATCCAGACAACCGACGGTGAAACGCTCTATACCGAAATTGGTGCCTTCCCCGCCACGGTTCTGGCCGAAGGCGACTATATCGCAATCGCCAAGCTGGGCGAGAATGTCTATAACCGCGAATTTGAAGTCCGCCCCGGAGCCCAGCGCGAAATCGAGATTCTGACCGCGGTTTATTGAGCGGGTTTAGAGCGGCCTCCCCTTTCAGCCATGTCAAAGCGCCCTCCGGCTATGCCTTTGGGTTGTGCGATAGAGATGGA
>NZ_RZMW01000021.1 GCF_003992625.1 Pelagibacterium lentulum
GATGGGCAAGGAAAAGTTTTCACGTAATAAGCCGCACTGCAACATTGGTACGATTGGTCACGTTGACCATGGCAAGACCTCTTTGACGGCTGCGATCACGAAGGTTCTGGCTGAGACTGGCGGGGCGACCTATTCTGCTTACGACCAGATTGACAAGGCGCCTGAGGAAAAGGCCCGCGGGATCACGATTTCGACGGCTCACGTTGAGTATGAGACCGAAGCGCGTCACTACGCACACGTCGATTGCCCAGGCCACGCTGACTATGTGAAGAACATGATCACGGGTGCTGCGCAGATGGACGGCGCGATCCTTGTTGTTTCGGCAGCCGATGGCCCGATGCCCCAGACCCGCGAGCACATTCTGCTTGCCCGTCAGGTTGGTGTTCCTGCGCTTGTGGTGTTTTTGAACAAGGTTGACCAGGTTGACGACGAAGAGCTTCTGGAGCTTGTTGAGCTTGAAGTTCGTGAGTTGCTCTCGAGCTACGAATTCCCCGGTGACGACATTCCGATCACCAAGGGTTCGGCTCTTATGGCTTTGGAAGACAAGCGTCCTGAAATCGGCCACGATGCGATTTTGGAGCTTATGAAGACTGTGGATGACTACATTCCGCAGCCTGAGCGTCCGAAGGATCAGCCGTTCCTGATGCCTGTTGAAGACGTGTTCTCGATCTCTGGCCGTGGTACTGTTGTGACCGGTCGTGTTGAGCGCGGTATCGTCAAGGTTGGCGAGGAAGTGGAAATCGTTGGCATCAAGCCGACCCAGAAGACCACTGTTACCGGCGTTGAAATGTTCCGCAAGCTGCTCGATTCGGGTGAAGCAGGCGACAATATCGGTGCGCTGGTTCGCGGTATCGATCGGAGCCAGGTTGAGCGCGGTCAGGTTCTGTGCAAGCCCGGTTCGGTCACTCCGCACACCAAGTTTGTTGCAGAAGCCTATATCCTGACCAAGGAAGAAGGCGGCCGTCATACTCCGTTCTTCACCAATTACCGTCCTCAGTTCTACTTCCGTACGACTGACGTGACCGGTGTTGTGACGCTCAATGACGGTGTTGAAATGGTCATGCCTGGCGACAATGTTGAAATGAACGTGGAACTGATCGTTCCGATCGCGATGGAAGAAAAGCTGCGCTTTGCCATCCGTGAAGGCGGCCGCACCGTCGGCGCCGGCGTTGTTTCCAAAATCGTCGAGTAAGTTCAAGCCATAGTGAATGCGGTGCGCCGCTATAATCGAGCGCACCGCACTCCTTTTACCGGGATAGAACAAAATGAACGGTCAGAACATTCGCATTCGGCTCAAGGCGTTCGACCATCGGGTACTGGATAACTCGACACGCGAAATCGTAAATACGGCGCGTCGTACGGGTGCCCAGGTCCGCGGTCCCATTCCGCTGCCCACGCGAATTGACAAATACACTGTCAACCGGTCGCCCCACGTTGACAAGAAGAGCCGCGAGCAGTTCGAAATCCGGACTCACAAGCGTCTTCTGGACATCGTGGATCCGACCCCTCAGACGGTGGATGCACTCATGAAGCTTGATCTTGCCGCCGGCGTAGACGTCGAAATCAAGCTCTAATTGAGACGAGTTTTGCGCGTTTTTCATCATAGGGTCCTCTTGGACAAGCCAATGACCCGGAAAACGCTTTCAAAGAGAAGGTAACAACCGATGCGTTCTGGATTGATCGCACAGAAGCTGGGAATGACCCGCATCTTCACAGATGACGGCGCTCACGTACCTGTCACCGTTTTGGCGCTTCAGGGCTGCCAGGTGGTAGGCCAGCGGACGCAGGAAAAAGACGGCTATGTCGCGCTGCAGCTTGGTGCTGGCTCGGTAAAGGTCAAGAATGTAAGCAAGGCCGAGCGCGGGCAGTATGCCGCCGCCAAGGTTGAGCCCAAGCGTAAGGTCGTCGAGTTCCGTGTGAGCGAAGACAACCTGATCGAAGTTGGCGCGCAATTGCTTGCTGACCACTTTGTCGAAGGCCAGCTCGTCGATGTGACGGGCACGTCTATCGGTAAAGGCTTTGCCGGTGCGATGAAGCGCCACAATTTTGGCGGTCTTCGTGCATCTCACGGTGTGTCGATTTCGCACCGTTCGCACGGCTCGACCGGTCAGAACCAGGACCCTGGCAAGGTGTTCAAGGGTAAGAAGATGGCCGGACACATGGGCGACGCACGCGTCACCACCCAGAATGTCAAGGTCGTCAAGACTGACGTAGAGCGTGGCCTGATCATGGTTCAGGGCGCAGTTCCCGGTGCCAAGGGCGGCTGGATTCAGATCCGCGATGCCGTCAAGAAGCCCGCGCCTGAAGGTGTCGCACGCCCCGGTTCGTTCAAGGCTGCCGAAGCAGCTAATGGGGAGAGCGCATAATGGAACTCCAGGTCACTACACTCGACGGCAAGTCGGCAGGCAAGGTTACGCTTGATGACGCCGTTTTCGGTCTCGAGCCGCGCGCCGATCTCATTCAGCGCATGGTTCGTTACCAGCAGCTCAAGAAGATGGCTGGTACGCATGCGGTGAAGAACCGCGCCGACATCTCGCTGACCGGCAAGAAGTTCGGTCGCCAGAAGGGCGGCGGCGGTGCACGTCACGGCTCGCGTCGGTCCAACATCTTCCGTGGTGGTGGTCGCGCATTCGGCCCGACCCCGCGTAGCCATGCGATCGAGCTGCCCAAGAAGGTCCGCGCGCTTGCCCTCAAGCATGCGCTGTCGGCAAAGGCCAAGGCTGGCGAAATTGTCATTCTCGACAAGGCAGAAGCCGCGGCTCCCAAAACCGCAGAGTTGCGCGCCGCATTCGGCAAGCTCGGCTTTGCAAACGCACTGATCATCGGCGGTGCCGAACTGGACAATAATTTCGCGCTCGCTGCGCGCAATATTCCCCAGATCGACGTACTTCCGGCTCAGGGCATCAACGTTTACGACATTCTGCGTCGCGAAAAGCTGGTCCTGACCAAGGACGCTCTCGCTGCGCTGGAGGGCCGGTTCCAATGAGCGCGCTGAAAGCATACGACATCATTCGCAATCCGGTTGTAACGGAAAAGTCGACGATGGCGTCTGAACATGGCCAGGTCGTATTCGACGTGGCAATCGACGCATCCAAGCCCGAAATCAAGGCTGCTGTAGAAGCCCTGTTTTCGGTCAAGGTCAAGGCGGTCAACACGATCGTGCGCAAGGGCAAGACCAAGAAATTCCGTGGTTTCGCCGGTAAGCGCAAGGACGTGAAGAAGGCAGTCGTGACCCTCGTTGACGGTCAGACCATCGATATTTCGACCGGTCTGTGAGAAGGCTAGGGAAGAAGAACAATGGCTCTTAAGCAATATAATCCAACCTCGCCGGGCCGCCGTCAACTTGTCGGCATCGACCGGTCCGAGCTCTGGAGCGGTTCGCCGGTCAAGAAGCTCACCGAGGGCCTGACCAAGTCAGGTGGCCGCAACAACAATGGCCGCATCACTGCGTATAACCGTGGTGGTGGGCACAAGCGCCGCTATCGTCTTGTCGATTTCAAGCGGACCAAGTTTGACGTTGTGGGCACCATCGAGCGCCTCGAATACGATCCGAACCGGACCGCATTCATCGCTCTGGTGAACTACGAAGACGGCGAGCAGGCATATATCCTGGCTCCGCAGCGCCTCGCTGCCGGTGACAAGGTTGTGTCCTCGATGAACGCAGTCGACGTCAAGCCCGGCAACACGATGCCGCTTGAGCGGATGCCCGTTGGCACTATCGTTCACAATATCGAGCTCAAGCCCAAAAAGGGCGGCCAGATGGCCCGTTCTGCCGGTGCCTACGCTCAGTATGTCGGCCGTGACTCCGGTTGGGCGATCCTGCGTTTGAACTCAGGTGAACAGCGCCTGGTGCATGGCACATGCCTTGCGACGGTCGGTGCGGTTTCCAACCCGGATCACTCCAACACGAGCCTGGGCAAGGCCGGTCGCAGCCGTTGGCTGGGCAAGCGCCCGAACGTTCGCGGTGTTGCGATGAACCCTGTCGATCACCCCCATGGTGGTGGTGAAGGCCGTACCTCCGGTGGTCGTAACCCTGTTACGCCCTGGGGCAAGCCGACCAAGGGCAAGCGCACCCGGTCCAACAAGGCGACGGACAAGTTTATCGTCCGCTCGCGCCACCTTAAGAAGGGCAGGTAAGAGCCATGACACGTTCCGTCTGGAAAGGCCCGTTTGTCGACGGGTACCTGTTGAAGAAAGCCGATAAGGTCCGTGAATCGGGCCGTAACGAGGTCATCAAGATCTGGAGCCGTCGCTCCACGATCCTGCCCCAGTTCGTGGGCCTGACCTTTGGCGTCTATAACGGGCAGAAGCATGTTCCGGTCAATGTCAGCGAAGACATGATCGGTCATAAGTTCGGTGAATTTTCGCCCACGCGCACCTATTACGGTCACGCGGCCGACAAGAAGGCGAAGAGGAAGTAAGTTATGGGCAAGCAAAAGCAAGAACGCGTGCTCAAGGACAATGAGGCGAAAGCCGTCCTTCGCATGGTTCGCACCAGCCCTCAGAAGCTTAATCTTGTTGCGGCCCAGATCCGTGGCAAGAAGGTCGACAAGGCTTTGGCAGAACTGCAGTTTTCGCGCAAGCGGATCTCCGAATCTGTCAAGAAGACCCTCGAAAGCGCTATCGCCAATGCCGAGAACAATCACGGTCTCGACACTGACGCTCTGGTTGTTTCCGAGGCCTATGTCGGCAAGGCGCTGGTGATGAAGCGGTTCCATGCCCGTGCGCGTGGTCGTGGTGCACGCATCGAGAAGCCGTTCTCGCACCTGACCATTGTCGTCCGTGAAGTTGAGGAAACAGTCTGATGGGCCAGAAAGTTAATCCGATCGGGCTTCGGCTCGGCATCAACCGGACCTGGGATTCCCGTTGGTACGCCAACAAGAGCGAATATGGTTCGCTCCTGCAGGAAGACCTCAAGATCCGCGAGATGTTGGAAAAGGAGCTCAAGCAGGCTGCCGTTTCCAAGATTGTCATTGAACGTCCGCACCGCAAGTGCCGCATTTCGATCCACTCGGCTCGTCCGGGTATCGTTATCGGCAAGAAGGGCGCGGATATCGAGAAGATCCGCAACAAGGTGAAGAAGTTCACCGACAGCGAAGTGCACATCAACATCGTTGAAGTGCGCAAGCCGGAAACCGATGCAACGCTTGTTGCCCAGGGCATTGCCCAGCAGCTTGAACGTCGTGTTGCATTCCGTCGCGCCATGAAGCGTGCTGTGCAGACAGCAATGCGGATGGGTGCGCAGGGTATCCGGGTCAATGTCGGTGGCCGCCTGGGCGGTGCTGATATTGCGCGTACCGAATGGTACCGCGAAGGCCGTGTTCCGCTGCACACTCTGCGTGCGGATGTGGATTATGGTGTCGCCGAAGCCGCCACGACCTACGGGATCATTGGGATCAAGGTCTGGATCTTCAAGGGCGAGATCATGGAGCACGATCCGATGGCTCACGAACGCCGTGCCACCGAAGGCGGTGACTCGGGCGGGCAGGGCCGTCGCGGTCCGGCTGCTAGCTGATAGGAAGACTTGAAAAATGCTGCAACCGAAACGTACCAAGTTCCGTAAGGCCCATAAGGGCCGGATCCACGGCGTTGCCAAGGGCGGCACGGATCTCAATTTTGGCGAATATGGCTTGAAGGCTCAGGAACCTGAGCGTATAACCGCCCGCCAGATCGAGGCTGCACGTCGCGCGATGACTCGTTATATGAAGCGCGCAGGTCGTGTTTGGATCCGGGTTTTCCCAGATTTGCCAGTGTCGTCCAAGCCGACAGAAGTTCGTATGGGTAAAGGTAAGGGCGCACCCGAATATTGGGCAGCCCGCGTAAAGCCCGGCCGGATCATGTTTGAGATCGACGGCGTAAGTGAAGAAGTTGCGCGTGAAGCGCTGCGTCTGGCGGCAATGAAGTTGCCGATCAAGACGCGGTTCGTCAGCCGCATTGCAGACTAAAGGACGTTTGAGCGATGAAGCCGAGCGACGTTAGGGCCAAGACGGTTGATGAACTCAACGACGAGTTGGTCAGCCTGAAGAAAGAGCAGTTCAATCTGCGTTTCCAGCGTGCCACTCAGCAGCTGGAAAACACCGCGCAGGTCCGCAAGGTCCGCCGGAACATTGCGCGGGTGCAGACCATTCTGCGCGAGAAGAGCGCGGAAGCGAAGTAAGGAGACACCTATGCCCAAGCGTATTTTGCAGGGGACTGTGGTCTCCGATACGAATGAGAAGACGGTTGTGGTAAGCGTCGAACGTCGCTTTACCCATCCGATCATGAAGAAGACGGTTCGCCGTTCCAAGAAGTACCACGCTCACGACGAAGCCAATGCGGCAAAGGTCGGTGATGTCGTGCAGATTCAGGAATGCGCTCCGATTTCAAAGAACAAGCGCTGGACGGTCGTTACTTCGGCCTAACGGACGCACAATCAAGACGTCAGGTGCCGAGCCGGCTGGTCGGAGCGGAACCAAGATAGAAGAAGGCAACCAGTCATGATTCAGATGCAAACAAATCTCGACGTGGCCGATAATTCGGGCGCCCGTCGTGTTATGTGCATCAAGGTGCTGGGCGGTTCGCATCGCAAGTACGCGTCGGTGGGCGACATTATTGTTGTGTCGGTCAAGGACGCTATTCCGCGCGGCCGCGTCAAGAAGGGCCAGGTTCTAAAGGCTGTAGTGGTTCGCACTGCATCCGATATCCGTCGCCCCGATGGCACCGTGATCCGCTTCGACCGCAATGCGGCAGTGATCATCAACAACAACAAGGAACCGATCGGCACACGTATCTTCGGCCCGGTTCCGCGTGAGTTGCGTGCGAAAAATCACATGAAGATCATTTCGCTCGCTCCGGAGGTGCTGTAATGGCTGCCAAGATTAAAAAGGGTGACAAGGTCGTCGTGCTGACGGGCAAGGACAAGGGTAAAACCGGTCAAGTCTTGCAGGTCATGCCGTCCGACACCAAGGCGCTCGTTCAGGGTATCAATCTGGTGCGCCGTCACCAGAAACAGACCCAGAGCCAGGATGCCGGCATCTTCACCAAGGAAGCTCCGATTCATCTGAGCAACATTGCGCTGCTTGATGCCAAGGAAAACAAGCCGACCCGCGTGGGCTTTGAAATCAAAGACGGCGTCAAGCGCCGTGTGGCCAAGCGTTCGGGAGAAGTGATCGATGGCTGAGACATACATTCCGCGCCTGCGCACACATTATGACGATGTTGTGCGCGCCGGCCTGACCGAAGAGTTTAAGTACGCCAACCCCATGTCCGTGCCCAAGCTGGACAAGGTTGTGCTGAACATGGGTGTCGGGGAAGCTGTTGCAGACTCCAAGAAGGTTAAGGCCGCACTTGCCGATCTGGAAAAGATCGCTGGCCAGAAGCCGGTCATTACCTACGCACGCAAGTCGATCGCGGGCTTCAAAGTCCGTGAAGGCATGCCTCTGGGTGTCAAGGTGACCCTGCGCCGCGCCCGCATGTACGAGTTCATCGACCGTCTGGTCAATGTGGCTCTGCCGCGCGTTCGTGACTTCCGTGGGCTGAACCCGAAGAGCTTTGACGGTCGTGGCAACTATGCCATGGGCATCAAGGAGCATATCGTGTTCCCCGAAATCAATTACGACCAGGTCGACCAGATCTGGGGCATGGACGTGATCATCACGACCACTGCCAAGACCGACGACGAAGCGCGTGCGCTTCTCAAGGCTTTCAATTTCCCGTTCCGCCAGTAAGCGCGGATAACGGGAAGAGAGACGAAAGAGAGACTTAAATGGCAAAAGTTAGCGCCATCGAGAAGAACAAGCGTCGCGCCAAGTTGGCCAAGCAGTACGCCGGAAAGCGCGCAGCGCTCAAGGCAAAGGCCAAGGACGAGTCGCTGTCTTTCGAAGAACGCTTTGCTGCACAGCTCAAGCTGGCCGAACTGCCGCGCAATGCGTCGCCTGTTCGCGTCCGCAACCGTTGTGAAGTATCGGGCCGTCCGCGGGGTTTCTATCGCAAGCTCAAGCTGAGCCGTATCGCTCTGCGTGAACTTGGTTCGATGGGCAAGATCCCGGGCCTGGTAAAGTCAAGCTGGTAAGGAAACACAAAGATGACTCTTACAGATCCGCTTGGCGATATGCTCACTCGCATCCGTAAC
The DNA here is from genome assembly GCF_003992625.1 of Pelagibacterium lentulum. GTDB lineage: Bacteria > Pseudomonadota > Alphaproteobacteria > Rhizobiales > Devosiaceae > Pelagibacterium > Pelagibacterium lentulum. The sequence goes on from NZ_RZMW01000021.1 coordinate 8,111, forward strand.
GCGCAGATGCGCCGTCGCGATGTTGTGCGTACGCCGGCTTCCTCGCTGCGTGCCCACGTTCTCGACGTGCTGAAGTCGGAAGGCTTCATTCGCGGTTACAATTCCATTACGACGGACAACGGTCTGACCGAATACGACATCGAATTGAAGTATTCGGAAAATCAGCCGGTTATTCGTGAACTGCAGCGGGTTTCCAAGCCTGGCCGCCGCGTTTACGCATCCGTCAAGAACATTCCGGTTGTTGGCAACGGCCTTGGTGTTGCGATCCTGTCCACCCCCAAGGGTGTGATGGCCGATCACCAGGCACGAGCTGAAAATGTTGGCGGTGAGGTCCTCTGCCGCGTCTTCTAAGGCGCGACGAGGAGACCCCACCAACTTTAGACGAAAAGGCGAAGAAAATGTCGCGTATTGGCAAAAAGCCGGTTGCTCCGGTCAGCGGCGTGACGGTCACCGTGGACGGCCAGAAGGTAACCGCCAAAGGTTCCAAAGGCGAGCTCTCCATTGTGCTCGTTGATCTGGTCAAGGCCGAAATGACTGATGAAGGCGTTGTAATCACTCCGGTTGACGAAAGCCGTGAGGCACGCGCAGCTTGGGGTATGTCCCGCACGCTCGTGCAGAATATTGTGACCGGCGTTTCGACTGGCTTTGAGCGCAAGCTCGCCATTACCGGCGTTGGTTATCGCGCACAGATGCAGGGTTCGGATCTCAAGCTTTCGCTTGGGTTCAGCCACGAAGTTATCTACAAGGCACCGGACGGCATTTCGCTTGCGGCCCCGACTCAGACGGAAATCGTTGTGACGGGCATCGACAAGCAGCAGGTTGGTCAGGTTGCAGCGAACATTCGTGAGTTCCGGCCGCCGGAGCCCTACAAGGGCAAGGGTGTGCGCTATGCGGATGAGCATATCTACCGCAAAGAAGGCAAGAAGAAGTAAGGATTGGTCGATATGGCTAAGCTATCTGGTATTGACCGCCGCAAGGCGCGCGTTCGTCGGGCTCTCAAGGCTCGTGCCAACGGCCGTCCTCGCTTGTCGGTTTTCCGTTCGGAGAAGAACATCTACGCCCAGATCATTGATGATGCGAATGGCGTGACGCTTGCTGCGGCATCTTCGCTCGAAAAGGATCTGAAGATCAAAAACGGTGCTAACCAGGCTGCCGCTGCCGAAGTCGGCAAGGCGCTTGCTGCACGCGCAACCAAGGCCGGTGTTGGCGAGGTTATCTTTGATCGCGGTGCATATCTTTTTCATGGCCGGGTCAAGGCCCTGGCCGACGCCGCCCGTGAGGGCGGGTTGAGCTTCTAAGAAGCCCAACTTACTCGAAATTACGAAGAGCTGGTTGAACGATGAGAGACTTTCAAGAGCGCGACAGCGAGTTTGTAGATCGCCTGGTGCATATTAATCGCGTCGCCAAGGTGGTGAAGGGCGGTCGGCGGTTCGGTTTTGCCGCGCTTGTCGTCGTTGGCGATCAGAAGGGCCGCGTTGGTTTTGGTCACGGCAAGGCACGCGAAGTGCCGGAAGCTATCCGCAAGGCGACCGAGCAGGCCAAGCGCCAGATGATCCGTGTGCCACTGCGCGAAGCGCGTACGCTGCATCACGATGTTCAGGGCCGGCACGGCGCTGGCAAGGTGATCCTGCGAGCAGCACCCGCGGGTACCGGTATCATTGCCGGCGGTCCGATGCGTGCGGTTTTTGAAACGCTTGGCATCAATGATATCGTTGCCAAGTCGCAGGGTTCGGCAAATCCCTACAACATGGTTCGCGCCACGTTCGATGCGCTCAAGAATGTTGACAGCCCGCGCTCAGTGGCTGCCCGTCGTGGTCTGAAGGTTTCCGAACTGCAGGCTCGTCGCGGCGAAGCTGCAGTAGAAGCGTAAGCGGCTCGCTCGAGGAGAAGATAAATGGCTAAGAAAACGGTCATCGTCGAGCAGATCGGTTCTCCGATCCGCCGTAAGGAAGACCAGCGCGCAACGCTTGTTGGCCTTGGGCTTAACAAGCTGCATCGCCGCCGGGAACTGGAAGATACGCCTGCGATCCGCGGCATGATTTCCAAGGTATCCCACCTCGTCCGCGTTGTGGACGAGAAATAGGAAGGGATAGATTAATGCGTCTCAATCAGATCGCTGACAAGCCGGGTGCCAACAAGACAAAGGTTCGTGTTGGTCGTGGTATCGGTTCGGGCCTGGGCAAGACCGGTGGCCGTGGCGTCAAGGGTCAGAAGTCCCGTTCGGGCGTTTCGATCAACGGATTTGAAGGCGGGCAGATGCCGCTTCATATGCGTATGCCGAAGCGTGGCTTCAACAATGCCTTTGCCAAGAAGTTCAATGCTGTTCGTCTTGATCGCATTCAGGCCTATATCGATAGCGGCAAGCTCGATGTCAAAGGCGTCGTCGATGCCGAAGCACTGGTCAAGGCCGGCGTTATCCGCCGCGTCAAGGACGGTGTTCGCCTGATTAATGGCGGCGAATTCAAGGCCAAGAAGGTAACCTTCAAGGTTTCGCACGCATCAGCCGGTGCCGTTGCGGCTGTTGAAGCTGCCGGTGGCAAAGTGGAAGTCGCTGGCGCTGCTGCCAGCGAGTAAGCAAGATTTCGAGGGGCGCGCCTTCGCATTTTCCCGAGTTTCGGGGATTGCACGAAGGCGCGCTCTGAGTCATTTAGGGGGCGCGTTTACGGATTGCAAAAGTGGTCTCCACTTTTCCTGAAAACGCACTATATCAGAGCTTCGTCTTTTCATCCGGGCCGCTATGGCCCGTTTGTGCGCTCTAATCGGAACTAGAGGGAGCCGTCATGGCGTCTGCAGCCGAGCAACTGGCCCGCAATTTGAGCTTTTCGACCTTTTCAAAGGCGAAAGAACTTCAAAAGCGTATTCTTTTCACATTGGGTGCGCTGCTTGTTTATCGTATTGGCACCTATATTCCGATTCCCGGTATTGACCCCGATGCCTTTGCCTCGACCTTCCAGCAGGCTCAGGGCGGCATTTTCGGCCTGTTCAATATGTTTGCCGGTGGTGCCGTCGAGCGTCTGGCCATCTTTGCGCTGAATCTGATTCCCTACATCACGGCGTCGATCGTGATTCAGGTTATGTCTTCGGCTTCTCCCAAGCTTGAAGCCCTGAAAAAAGAAGGCGAAAGCGGGCGTCGCAAGCTCAACCAATATACCCGTTATCTGACCGTTGTTTTCTGCGCGGTACAGGCCTATGGCATTGCCATAGGACTTGAGGCCAGCGAGGGCGTTGTGGCCGATCCAGGCTGGTTCTTCCGCATCTCCACCATCATTACGCTGGTGGGCGGCACCATGTTCCTGATGTGGCTGGGTGAACAGATCACTGCGCGCGGCGTCGGTAACGGGATTTCGCTCATCATTTTCGCCGGCATCGTGGCCTCGCTGCCGGGCACGATTGCCCAGACACTTGAATTGAGCCGTACCGGTTCGCTGCCCACGGTCGCCGTTGTTGCGATCCTGATCGCGGCGATTGCGATCATCGGTGTCATCGTGTTCTTCGAGCGCGCTCAGCGTCGACTTCTGATCCAGTATCCGAAGCGCCAGGTGGGCAACAAGATGTATCAGGGCGATACGTCGCACCTGCCGCTCAAGCTCAACACCGCTGGTGTTATTCCCGTGATCTTTGCATCCTCGCTGTTGCTGCTACCCGCGACGATTGCAACATTCTCCGCCCAGGGGGATGCACCGCAATGGCTGCAGATCATCTCGGCTGTGCTCGGCCGTGGGCAACCGCTTTATCTGGCGTTCTTTGCCTTCATGATAATTTTCTTTGCGTTCTTTTATACGTCGATCGTTTTCAACCCGACTGAGACCGCTGACAACCTGAAGCGTTCGGGTGGATTTATTCCGGGCATTCGTCCCGGCGAGCGCACCGCTCAGCATATCGATTATGTGTTGACGCGCATTACGGTTGTTGGCGCGATCTATCTCACGATTGTGGCGCTGATCCCGGAAGTGTTTTTAAGTCAGCTCAACATCTCGGCATTCCTTGGGGGAACGTCGCTGCTCATTATCGTGACGGTGACGCTGGATACAGTCAGCCAGATACAGAGCCATTTGATTGCCCAGCAGTATGAGGGCATGGTCAAGAAGTCACGGTTAGGGGGACGTCGCAGATGAGACTGGTATTATTGGGGCCTCCGGGCGCAGGGAAGGGGACGCAGGCTCAGATTCTGGTCGAGACCTACAATATCCCGCAACTCTCGACCGGGGACATGCTCCGTGCGGCAATCGCGGCCAAGACGGAACTCGGCCTTGCTGCCAAAGCCATTGTGGACCGTGGTGATCTCGTTTCCGATGAGATTGTCAGCGGGATCATTTCGGACCGCATGGACGAACCCGATTGCGTAAACGGTTTCATTCTGGATGGGTTTCCTCGCACGATTGCTCAGGCGGAAACGCTTGGTGACATGCTCGATTCCAAGGGCCTGAAGCTCGATGCGGCCATCGAAATCAAGGCCGATCCGGAAATTCTTGTCGGCCGGATCATCAATCGGGCAAAGGAAACAGGCGGTGCGCGCGCCGACGACAATGAAGAGGTGCTGCGCAAGCGCCTTGACGTTTATCGTGAACAGACTGCGCCGCTGGTGGCCTTTTACGAAAATGAAGGATTGCTCAAGTCTGTCGATGGCATGCAGCCGATCGAAGATGTTACTGCAGCAATCCGGCAGGCTATAGAATAGTTTGCATTTGGGATTGCCGGGGCTGTTGACTTCTGCTTTGGGAATCCTTAGAACCGCGCCAGTCTCAGAAATTTCGAGGGCTGGATTCGGTTCCTTCCATTTAGAGAAGGGGGTCGGATGCCGGTCCCTTGTTGTTGAACGAAGCGGGGCTGATAGGCCCTCATAGGTAAATTAGGAGATCCGGCGTGGCTCGTATTGCTGGCGTCAACATCCCGACGAATAAGCGCGTTGTAATTGCGTTGCAGTATATTCACGGGATCGGGCCGAAAATGGCCGCTGAAATCTGCGAAAAGGTGTCCATTCCGGCCGAGCGTCGTGTGAATGAGCTTACCGACGCGGAAGTTATCCAGATCCGTGAAGCTATTGATCGTGATTACACGGTCGAGGGTGATTTGCGTCGTAATGTTGCAATGAACATCAAGCGTTTGATGGACCTTGGCAACTATCGCGGCCTGCGTCACCGTCGCGGTCTGCCTGTGCGTGGTCAGCGTACGCATACCAATGCCCGGACTCGCAAGGGTCCCGCAAAGGCAATTGCTGGCAAAAAGAAGTAAGCTCCCGGTTGTCCGGGGTTCGGTGGAGCTGCCCGTACCGCTTTGTTTCGGTTAGGGCAGCGATGAGATCGGCTAGAGGAATAGAATGGCAAAAAGCGAAACAACCCGCGTTCGTCGTCGCGAGCGCAAGAATATCAGTGCCGGCGTTGCACACGTAAACGCTTCTTTCAACAACACCATGGTTACCATTACCGACGTTCAGGGCAACACGATTTCGTGGTCCTCCGCCGGCACGATGGGTTTCAAGGGTTCGCGCAAGTCCACGCCCTATGCTGCCCAGATGGCGGCTGAGGATGCGGCCAAGAAGGCTCAGGAACATGGCATGAAGACTCTCGAAGTCGAAGTGCGTGGTCCGGGTTCAGGGCGTGAATCTGCGCTCCGCGCACTCCAGGCTGCAGGCTTTACTGTCACCAGCATCCGGGACGTTACATCCATTCCTCACAATGGGTGCCGCCCGCGCAAGCGGCGTCGCGTCTAATGTGACCGGGCCCAGGCAATTGTGCCGGGGTCCGTTCTCTGTTTGCGGCATGGCGGCCGGGGCAGGGCCGCTCTTTTGAAAGGATGTTGAACGTGATGATCCAGAAAAACTGGCAAGAATTGATCAAGCCGACCAAGCTGGACGTTATTCCGGGCAGCGATTCCGCGCGCGTGGCCTCTGTGGTCGCCGAACCGCTTGAGCGCGGTTATGGCTTGACCCTTGGCAACACGCTGCGCCGTGTATTGCTGTCGTCTCTGCAAGGTGCAGCCGTTACCGCGATTCAGATCGACGGTGTGCTGCATGAATTCTCGTCGATTCCCGGCGTGCGTGAGGACGTGACTGATCTCGTTCTCAACGTCAAGGAAATCGCGGTGAAGATGGGTGATGAGGGTCCCAAGCGCCTCACGCTCAGCAAGCAGGGCCCCGGTGCGGTAACGGCTGGCGATATTAATACGACCGGCGATATTGAAATCTTGAACCCGGAACTTGTGATCTGCCACCTTGACGATGGCGCCGAGATCAATGTCGAGTTCACTGTGAATACCGGCAAGGGCTATGTCCCGGCTGACCGCAACCGTCCCGAAGACGCGCCGATCGGCTATATCGCCGTTGATGCGCTGTTCTCGCCGGTCAAGCGTGTGAGCTACAAGGTTGAGAAGACCCGTGAAGGTCAGAACCTTGATTTCGACAAGCTGTCCATGCAGATTGAAACTAACGGTTCGATTTCCCCTGAAGATGCCTTGGCTTTCGCCGCTCGTATCGTCCAGGATCAGCTTTCCGTTTTCGTAAACTTCGAAGAGCCCACAAAGGAAAAAGCAGAGGAGTCCACACCGGAACTTGCTTTCAATCCTGCGCTGCTCAAGAAGGTCGACGAGTTGGAGCTGAGCGTGCGTTCGGCAAACTGTCTCAAGAACGACAATATCGTGTATATTGGCGATCTTATTCAGAAGACCGAAGCAGAAATGCTGCGCACTCCGAACTTTGGGCGCAAGTCGCTCAACGAAATCAAGGAAGTGTTGGCTCAGATGGGCCTCCATCTCGGGATGGATGTCAACAACTGGCCGCCTGAAAATATCGAAGATCTCGCCAAGCGTTACGAAGATCATTTTTGATCTTCCGCGAAGCAAAAGAGCATTTAGGAGAGTACCATGCGCCACGGTAAAGCCGGCCGCAAGCTGAACCGGACCTCTTCGCATCGCAAGGCGATGTTCAAGAACATGTCCGCCGCGCTCATCAAGCATGAGCAGATCGTAACGACCCTTCCCAAGGCGAAGGAGTTGCGTCCCATCGTCGAAAAGCTCATCACGCTCGGTAAGCGTGGTGATCTCCATGCCCGCCGTCAGGCCATTTCCAAGGTTGGCGATGAGGCAATGGTTCGCAAGCTGTTCGACGTCCTCGGGCCCCGCTACAAGGAACGCAATGGTGGTTACACCCGCGTTCTCAAGGCTGGCTTCCGTCACGGCGACAACGCACCGGTAGCGGTTATCGAATTCGTTGATCGCGACGTTGAGGCACGCGGCAAGGACTCCGGTCCGACTGCTGATTTCGTCCGTGACGAGGAAGAGAATGCAGCAGCGTAATCGCACGTCAAAGGCTTGAAAATTTAAATGGGGCGGCTCTCACGAGCCGCCCCTTGTCTTTTCAATAGCGTGAAAACGTATCATGCCGGCGAAAACTTAGTTTTTAGACTAAGTATGTTGACGTCGCTATTGTGCTGTGGTTAGTTAGCGTTATGACTAAGTATCAGCTTGCCCCGATGTTTTTTGCGCTTTCCGACCCCACGCGATTTGCTGTTGTGGAACGGTTGTGCCGTGGGGGTGCCAGTGTTTCGGAGTTACAACGACCGTTCAAGATGGCCACCCCGACCTTTCTGCGACATTTGCAAATTCTCGAAGAGGCTGGCCTCGTGCATTCCGAAAAGAATGGCAGGGTGCGAACGGTGGCACTGAGGGGCAAATCGCTGGTCGCAGTCGAAAAGTGGGCAGCCCATCTCCGGCGTGAAGCGGAGGCACGGCTCGACCGACTTGAGGATTATATAAAGACCAAGGAGGATTGAGGATGACTATGGAAGTCAAAGCGGACAGCTTTACAATTGAACGCCGGCTTAAAGCGTCGCGGACCACAGTTTTTCAGGCGTGGGCCGATCCAAAGCAGAAAGCCAAATGGTTTGCAGGGGCCGATGTTGCCAAGAGCGGATATACAGTCGATTTCCGCCCGGGCGGCCGGGAGTACGCTTCCTTTTCCAATGAGATGGGCCTGCATGAAAACGAAACGTGCTTTTTCAAGATCGTGCCGGACGCATTGATCGTCTATGCGTATTCAATGGCCATGAACGGGAATGTTCATTCGGTATCGCTGGTGACGGTACGGTTGGAAGACGACACGACCGGCACCAGACTCACCTATAGCGAGCAAATGAGCGTGATCGGCGATAGTGATGGCGCGGCCGGTCGCGAACATGGCTGGGGTTTGATGTTGGACCGCATGGTAGAACAGGTCGACGCGGTCCATGCCTGATACAAATCGCGAGACAGAGCCGTTGAGCGCGCCTCTGTCTCCGTCCGTTTTGGGCAAATTCACACCAGAATATCGTCGACCCAGTAGAGGTCGCGGCGGTCAAAGCCGTTGAACGGGGTCAGTGACGCTTGGGTATAGGCGCCCATCAGGCCGAATTCGATATAGTCATCTTCAGCGATTGCTGCCGGAAGAATGAAACTTTGCGGCATCACGTCCCAGCTATCGCAGGTGGGGCCGAAGACCTTGAAGTCCCAGCTTTCGCCGGTGAGTACCTTGTCGCCACGCCAGACGCGGATTGGTGGCATGAATTCGAGGATCATGGCTTCCATCAGAGAACCATAAACCCCATCGTTGAGATAGACCGATTGCTCGCCGCGGACGTGCTTGACGCGCAGCAGCAGAGAGGTACAGCCGGTCGAAAGGCCGCGGCCCGGTTCGGCAATAAGTTCGGGCTTGTTGGAGCCGAACGTGTCTGTCACCGCTGTCCGGATGGTTTCGAAATAGACATCGAGCGGCGGCGCCGAGCTTGTCATATAGGGGGCAGGGAAGCCGCCGCCGATATTGAGGCGTTTGAGTTCGATGCCGGCGGCCTGGGCAATGCGGCCCGCAGCGGCGATATGACGTTCATAGGCATAGGCTTCTTCACACTGGCTACCGACATGGAAGCAGAGCGAGGTTGAATAGCCCATGGCCTTGGCCAGCGTGCATATGGAGATGGCACCTTCTTCCATAACGCCGAACTTGGTGCCGAAGTCATAGGATTTGAGGGCCTTGCCGGCCTTGAAGCGGACTGTCACCTCGACATCGGGTGAAGGCGGTATTACCGCTGCAAGCTGGTCGAGCTGGGCAATGTGATCGATGGTGAACGAGCGGACCCCGAATTCGTCATAGGCGCGGGCGATCTCGCGCCGCGACTTGATCGGGTTGTTGTAGTGCAGGGCTGCGCCGGGGGCGTATTCGCCGATCAGCGCCATTTCCGTATTGGATGCCACATCGAACGCCTTGAGGCCTTCGCGATGCATGATCGAAAGAATATGGGGCGATGGGTTCGATTTGACTGCATAGGTCAAAAGCCCGTCAAAGCCGGTTTTGAATGTTCTGATCGCCTCGACCAGTATCCGTTCGGAGAACAGGAAGCTGGGGTAATCGGGTTCTTCAGTCGCGATCAGTTCTGCGGTATTAGCGTAGGTGCGCTGCGACGCAATGTCCATTCACGGGACCCTCATAATGCAGGTTGGGAGCGCGGGCTTATAGGGCGCATCGGCTCGTGCCGCAATGGCTTTGGCCCAGCAATATTTGATCTGTGTGACGATTTTGCGAGCCATGAGGATCATTGTGCACAGATGGGCGCGTTCGCGCAAATCTTACGGCTTGTTCACTTGCAACCTCCGGCCTGCCGCACCACCTTATGACCCGATCTCAACCTGTTGGAGATAATGGATGTTTCGTGCCTTTGTCCTGTCCGCTCTGGTTGCACTGATGCCGTTGTCGGCTCAAGCTCAGGTCGACCGCCGCCTGCCCGACAGCCAGGCAGAAATACAGTTGAGTTTCGCACCCATCGTGCGGGAAGTCGCGCCAGCGGTCGTCAATGTCTATGCCACGCGGATCAGCCAGCAGCGACAAAGCCTTTTCGGCGATCCGTTTTTCGATCAGTTCTTTGGCCGCTCGCCCATGTTCCAGCAGCGCCCGCGGCAGTCCCAGTCACTGGGGTCGGGCGTCATTATTGGCGAGAATGGTACTATTTTGACCAACAACCATGTGGTTGAAGGCGCCACCGACATACGCATCATGCTTTCCGACGGGCGCGAATATAATGTCGATCTGGTGCTGGCCGACAGCGCCACCGATCTTGCAGTGCTCGCGATTGCCAACAGTGAGGGGCAAACCTTCCCGACGGTCCAATTCGCCGATTCCGATCGCCTGGAGGTTGGCGATCTGGTGCTGGCCATAGGCAATCCGTTTGGGGTTGGTCAGTCGGTGTCGAGCGGCATCGTGTCCGCACTTGCCCGCACCGGAATGGGCATTACCGACTATCAGTTCTTCATCCAGACCGATGCGGCGATCAATCCCGGCAATTCAGGCGGTGCGCTGGTCGATATGAGTGGCCGGCTGGTTGGTATCAACACGGCCATCTTCACCCGCTCAGGCGGCTCCCAGGGCATCGGGTTTGCCATTCCCGCCAATATGGCGCGTGTAATCGCCGCTGCCGGTGAAGCAGGCGGCGAAATCGTGCGCCCATGGTTCGGAGCGCAATTGCAGATGCTTGATTCAGATCTGGCGCGCGGGCTTGGGCTGGAAATGCCACGCGGCGCGTTGATTACCGAGGTTGCTCCTGAAAGTCCCGCAGCACTTGCCGGGCTGGGTTCTGGCGATGTGGTGGTGGCAATCGATGGTATTCCGGTCGAAGACCCCGAAGCGCTCAATTATCGTATCGCCACCAAGGAGATCGGCACGGAAGCGGAATTTTCCATTCTGCGCAACGGGGAAAGTCTTGTGGCGCAGGTACAGATGGCACCGGCGCCGCCGATCTCAGACCGGCAGGCGACGATTTCGGGCAATACGCGCTTTGCCGGCGTGACGGCGGCGGAATTGACCCCTGCGCTGGCTCAGGAGTTGCGCCTTGGTTTTTCGGTTCAGGGCGTGGCTGTTGTCGATGTCGAACGCGGCAGCCCTGCACAAAACCTTGGAATACGGTCCGGCGATGTGATCCTAAGCCTCAATGGTATGGAAATTCGTGATATTGAGACATTTCAATCCATCGCCAGTCAGCGGCCGAACGGTTGGCAAATCGTTCTGCAACGAGGCGGCAGCGTCATCCGTTCTTTCGTGAGCGGATAGGTGACAGGCAGAACGAATTTCATGAGCGATCTTTTTCCCGACAACATTCCAAGCGTGCGCAGCGATCCACTCGATGGAGATCGTCCATTGGCGGATCGCCTGCGGCCGCAAACGCTCGACGAGGTGATCGGGCAGAGCCATGTCATGGGGGAGGATGGCACGCTGCGGCGCATGCTGGCTTCTGGGCGGTTGGGTTCGCTCATCCTGTGGGGGCCGCCGGGTACGGGGAAAACCACCGTTGCGCGGCTGCTGGCCGATGCCATCGGCTATCGGTTCGAGCAGATATCTGCGGTCTTTTCCGGTGTTGCCGATCTCAAGAAGGTTTTCGAGACCGCCCGAACCGCGCGCCGTGCCGGGCAGAAAACCCTGCTCTTTGTCGATGAAATCCATCGCTTCAACCGCGCGCAACAGGATTCGTTTCTACCCGTCATGGAAGATGGGACGGTGGTGCTTGTCGGTGCCACCACGGAAAACCCTAGCTTTGAACTCAATGCCGCCTTGATGAGCCGTGCGCAGGTCCTGCGCTTTCAAAGTCTTGATCGGGACGACCTGGAAGCGCTTGCGCGCCGTGCCGAAGCGGAGTTGGGCCGCGCGTTGCCGCTCGATGGCGATGCACGCGAAACCCTGATCTCGCTGGCCGATGGCGATGGCCGGGCGTTTTTGGGGCTGATCGAGGAAGTCGATGCCGCAACTGGTCCCGATGAAACTCTCGACCACGCGGGCCTGACAAAGCTGGTCCAGCGGCGCGCACCCATCTACGACAAGAGCCAGGATGGGCACTACAATCTCATTTCGGCTCTGCACAAGACCGTCCGCGGTTCGGACCCCGATGCGGCGCTTTATTATTTCGCGCGTATGCTCGATGCGGGCGAAGACCCCATGTTTCTCGCCCGTCGGCTGATCCGCATGGCGGTTGAGGACATCGGGATGGCCGATCCCCAGGCCCTGCCCATCGCGACGGCGGCCAAGGACGCCTATCACATGCTCGGTTCTCCCGAAGGTGAACTGGCGCTGGCGCAGGTGGTGGTTTATCTGGCGACTGCACCGAAATCCAACGCGGTCTATACCGCCTATAAAGGCGCGCTGGCATTGGCGAAGCAGACGGGTTCTCCCACCCCGCCAATGGCAATTCTCAATGCGCCCACCAAGCTAATGAAATCCGAGGGCTATGGGGAAGGCTATATCTACGATCACGATACGCCCGAAGGGTTTTCCGGCCAGGAATATTTCCCCGAGAAAATCGGGCGGCAGGAATTTTACAAACCCATCGAGCGTGGGTTCGAGCGCGAAATCCGCAAGCGTATGGAGTATTTCGGCAAGCTTCGGGAAGCTCGGCGCGATCAATCGGGGTGATTGCACATGACGCGAGACTGATTTGTCGCTAAAACGGCGGCAAACGAGGCTACCGGCCAACAGTTCCGGTTGCGAAAAGGAATAGGTATGAGCGGCGTACAATTGCGCGAAGTGGCGCGCGATGAAGACGGAATGCGGCTGGACCGCTGGTTTTCCATTCATTTTGAAGGGCTGAGCTTCGGCCGGCTGCAAAAGCTGCTGCGCTCGGGTCAGATACGGGTGGATAGCGGCAGGGTGCAGACCAATACTCGCCTCGCGGCTGGGCAATTGGTGCGCGTACCGCCGCTTGGCGATGCACCAGCGCCGACCGGAAAGCCGAGGACCAACGAAAAGGACGCTGCCTTTTTGCGTGACCTCATTCTCTATGAGGATGATGAAGTTTATGTCTTTAACAAGCCGCATGGCCTTGCTGTGCAGGGCGGCTCTGGCACCAAGCGGCATATCGATGGAATGCTGGCGAGCCTGCCCAACAAGAAGGGTGAAGCGCCACGCCTTGTTCACCGGCTTGACCGGGATACGTCCGGCTGCCTTCTCGTTGCCAAGACCCGCGCGGCTGCCAGCCATTTCGGTACGGTGTTTCGGTCCCGCTCGGCCCGCAAGATTTACTGGGCCGTTGTCGTCGGCGCGCCAAACCCGCGTCAGGGCCGCATTTCGTGCTTTCTGGCCAAGCAGGGCACGCGCGATGGCGAGCAGATGGTCGTTGTCGGCAATGGCGATGAAGGTGCCCAGCACTCGGTTTCCTATTATTCGGTCACCGATAGTGCGGCCAACAAGTTCGCCTGGGTCACGCTCAAGCCGGTAACGGGCCGTACGCACCAGTTGCGCGTGCATATGATGGAGCTTGGTACGCCCATTCTCGATGACCCGCGCTATTTCAATCTCGACAACTGGAACTGGGAGCGGCCTGAAGATCTGGGGCAGGGGCTTCATCTTCACGCCCGGCGTCTGGCGCTGCCTTTACGTAACGGCAAGCGACTCGACATCACGGCACCCTTGCCCGAACACATGCGCCAGACCTTTGATGTGCTTGGCTTTGATGCCAACCAGTATGACGCACAGGATTCCGACCCGGAGAACGAAGCATAATGGCCAAACCCCGCCTCCTCATGTTCGATATGGACGGCACCTTGATCGATTCAGGAGCGATCATTGCCGAGCATATGGCAACGACATTCGTTGCCCATGGCCTTGAGGCGCCGACGCGGGAAATGAGCAATGCGGTCATAGGGTTATCTCTGGAAATTGCCATGCAGAATCTGGCGAAATGCGATGAGGAGACTGCCATCGTGCTCGCCGATACCTATCGGGGGCATTATCGGTCCATGCTCGCGCAGGGCCTGCGGCACGAACCGCTTTATCTTGGGGCGCTCGATGCGCTCACCCGGCTCCACGCCGTTGAAACCTCGCTCATGGGCATTGCCACGGGCAAGGGGCTGCATGGGGTCAATCGCATTCTGGCGCTCCATGAAATGGCCCATTATTTCGTTACCCTCCAGACGCCGGATCATAATCCGTCCAAGCCCCATCCGGGCATGATCCTGCGGGCTTGCGGGGAGACGGGCATCGATCCGACTGAGACTGTGATGATCGGCGATACCACATTCGACATGGAACTTGGCGTTTCGGCAGGTGCAAAAACGATTGGCGTCACTTGGGGATACCATAGTCGCAAGGCGCTTGAAGATGCAGGCGCCGACATCATCATTGAAGATTATTCGGATCTGGATGCAGCAATCGAAAAGGTATTCGCTTGATGCGGGAATTTCTTGAAGACGCACTTGAGCATCGCGACGATGGCTATGGCCGTGCCCAAAAGCATCTTGAACGTCACTTGCCCAAGCGCTTTTACACCGATGTTGCGGTTGCCCACAGCGATGCGGGCTATTTCGTCACGCTCGACGGCAGGCAGACGCGCACGCCCTCCAAGGCGCTTGTCGCCGTTTCCAGTGAGGCTCTTGCGCATAAGATGCGCGAGGAATGGGACGCGCAGCGCGAGGAAATCGATCCCGACCTGATGCCGCATGTCAAACTCATCAATTCCGCCATTGAAGGTGGCGAGGCCGCGCGTATCGCATTGATCGATGAGGTCATCAAGTTTTGTGCGAACGACCTCCTGCTCTATCGCGCCGACAGTCCGCGCGAGCTTGTCGCGCGGCAGGAAGAGGTGTGGGACGTCGTGCTTGTGGCGCTGGCACGCCATTTCTCCATCAGCTTTCAGCCGACCGTGGGCATTATCCACAAGGAACAATCGCCCGAAACGCTGGCACGGCTCAAAGCCGCGCTTTCCGATATCGATTTCGTCAGCGCAACAGCGCTCGTCTCAATCACCGGCATCACCGGCTCGGGCCTGCTCGCTATCGCCTTGCGCGAGCAACTCCATGACGCCGACGCGGTCTGGACCGCGGCCTATGTGGATGAGGATTACCAGATCGCCAATTGGGGCGAGGACTTCGAGGCCTCCGAACGCCGCAAGCGCCGCCGCATCGAGTTCGATGCAGCGGTGAATGTTGTCAACGACCTGAGTTAGAGTCAGCTGCTACAAACCCCTCATCCGACCGCTTCGCGGCCACCTTCTCCCTCAAGGGGAGAAGGTAAGCCTGGTGCTGCCTAGCGAGCCCCCTCTCCCCTTGAGGGAGAGGGGATGGGGGTGAGGGGTGAAAGTAGCGCTTGCGAAAATGTAAACGCCGATGTTCAGTCCGACACATCCCGCCCCACCAGCCATTTCGCCACATCCGGCGCAATCTCGCGCACCGGCGTCAAAACGAAATCCCGTTCATGGGCGTAAGGATGCGGCAGGGTCAGCCGTTTGCTTGACATTTCCAGCCGATCATACGCGACAATATCGATATCGATAATGCGCGGTCCCCAACGGACTTCACGCACCCGGCCAAGCCGGGCCTCCGTCGCAAGGCAGAAATCAAGCAGGTCCGTAGGCGCGAGCTGCGTTTCGATCAGCACGGCACCATTGTGGAAGTCGTTCTGGTCGGTCACGCCCCAGGGCGGGGTTATGATGATGGTGGATTGTTCAAGCAACGTGATTTCGGGATGGCTGGCAATATCGGCGATGGCGTCACGAATCTGCCGCGCGGGATCGCCGATATTGGCGCCAAGCGCCAAAACTGCCCGCGCCATCAGCCGTTGACCTGTGCCCGCGTCCGCACCATTTCAATCGCTGCTTCTCCGACCACGATGGGCAAGGGCGCTTCCGGCTTACGCACCCGGATACGGATCCAGTCGAGCTGCTCGAACGTGCCGAACAGGCGCATGATGATATGATGCCCCAGCGCCTCGATCAGCTTGAAGCGTTTTTCCTCAAAGGCCAGTTTGACCAGATCGTAGATATCGGCATAGGAGATCGTCTGGGCCACGTCGTCGGTCAGCGCCGCGGCGTCCATGTCCAGCCCGAGTTCCAGATCAATTCTGAAGCGCTGGCCGAGGTTGTTTTCCTCCATCATAACGCCGTGATAGCCGTAAAAGGCCAACCCAGCCAATATGATGCGGTCCCTGTCACCAAAACTGTTCATCGTTGCCCTCAAGCCGTATCGCCCGGCGGACCATAGAGCGCGGCATGGGCAACGCGCAAGGCATCACGGTTGGCCCGCACGTCATGCACACGGAAAATATGCCCGCCCTTGAGATAGGCAAGGACGCTGGTGGCGATTGTGCCGGAAACGCGCGCCTTGGGTTCGACGTCGAGCAGCTTGCCAATCATCGATTTGCGGGAGGTGCCGATCAGCAATGGAAAGCCCAGCGCGTGCAATTCGTCGAGTCGATTCAACAGGATATAGTTTTCCGTGAAAGTCTTGGCGAAACCGAAGCCGGGATCGAGGATGATCTTTTCGCGCGCGACGCCCGCTTTGAGGGCAATATTGATGGACGTCTCCAGCCAGCGCTTCATTTCATCGATAATGTCTTTTTCAGCGTCGCGCTCGGTGTCCCAGTGCATCGCGATCACGGGCACATCGTGATGGGCCGCAACATCGGCAATTTCGGGGTCGCGCTGGAATCCCTGGACGTCGTTGATGATTTTCGCCCCGGCCTGAATGGCCTGATCGGCAACCAGTGCCTTATAGGTATCGATCGAGACGGTGCATCCCAGCCCGCTTTCGGCCAAGGCATCGAGAACGGGCATAACCCGGTCGAGTTCGTCCTGCACGCCAACGGCTTGTGAGCCGGGCCGGGTGCTTTCCCCGCCCACATCAATGATGTCGGCACCTTCGGTTGCCATGGCTTGCGCCTGTGCGACCGCTGCCGCAACGCCATTGTGGTCGCCGCCATCCGAGAAACTGTCCGGCGTCACATTCAATATGCCCATGACGAGCGGATCGCGGCCCAACTTCAGCGGACCGCCATCCATTGGCACGTCATAGATCAGGTGGCTCACTGAATCTTGTCCGCCGGCACCGCGTAGAGATCGTATTCGTCAGAATCGACAACGTTCACCGAAATCATGTCACCCGGCTTGATGCCGCTGGCTTCTTCCACGATCACATTGCCGTCGATTTCGGGCGCGTCCCATTGGCTGCGGGCAATGACGCGGTTTTCCTCGGGTTCGACGTCATCGACCAGCACGTCAATCTTGCGTCCGACCTTGCCTGCCAGACGCTCGGCCGAAACGACCTGCAACGCTTCCATCAGGCGGCCATAGCGTTCCTGCTTGACCTCGTCGGGGACTTCATCAAGCCCCAGATCATTGGCCTTCGCGCCCGTGACCGGCTCGTAAGGAAACGCGCCCGCGCGGTCGATCTTGGTCTCATGGACCCAATCGAGCAACATCTGGAAATCTTCCTCGGTCTCGCCGGGGAAACCGACAATGAAGGTCGAGCGGATCGCCAGATCGGGGCAGATTTCGCGCCATTTACGGATGCGGTCGGCGGTCTTTTCCTGATTGGCCGGGCGCCGCATGGTCTTGAGCACCTGCGGGCTGGCGTGCTGGAACGGAATATCGAGATAGGGCAGAATCACCCCATCGGCCATCAGTGGGATCACATTGTCCACATGCGGGTAGGGATAGACATAGTGCATCCGCACCCACGCCCCCAGACTTCCCAGCTCTTCCGCCAGCGTCTGGAAACGCGCTTCAACCTGCCGCCCGCGATAGGGCGAAGTGGCATATTTGATGTCCACGCCATAAGCGGAGGTGTCCTGCGAGATCACCATGATCTCCTTGACGCCCGCCTTGACCAGGCGTTCAGCTTCATAGAGCACCGATGCGATTGGGCGCGAGACGAGATCGCCGCGGATCGAGGGAATGATGCAGAAAGAGCAGCGGTTGTTGCAGCCTTCTGAAATCTTGAGATACGCATAGTGGCGCGGGGTCAGCCGCAAACCCTGTTCGGGCACCAGGTCCACATAGGCGTTGGGAACCGGTGGCAGATGCTCATGCACGGCGTTGACCACGGCCTCATACTGATGGGCGCCGGAAACCGCCAGCACGCCCGGATGGGCCTTGCGGATCATTTCCTCTTCACCACCGAGGCAGCCGGTTACGATCACCTTGCCGTTTTCATGAATGGCTTCGCCAATAGCGTCGAGGCTTTCGGCCTTGGCGCTGTCGAGAAAACCGCAGGTGTTCACGATTACGACATCGGCACCCTCATAAGAGGGTGAGAAGGCATAGCCCTGCGCACGCAGGGTTGTGAGAATACGTTCGGAATCAACCAGCGCCTTGGGGCATCCCAGGCTGACAAGACCGATTTTCGGGGCATTTTGCGTCGGCGCGCTCATGGGCGGCAATCCAACCTTTTCATAGGGCATATCGGAGCGAAAATAGCACTTTTCGGCCCCGATGGGCCACAAACCAATAACATTGGGCGTGTCATAGCGAAAAGCTGGCAAAGGTCAATCTTTGCCAGCCCTCATGGCAGCTATGCGATAATCTGCAGGTCTATTCGGTTGCGGACGTATCGGGGCCGATTTTGGGTGTAGTCTTCTTTGCAGGCGCGCGCTTTTTGGCAGCGGGCCTGGCAGAGCTGCGGCTCGCCGTTGTCTTTGCCGCTGCGGCCTTTGGTGCTGCGCGCTTGGGTGCAGCGACCGGTGGCGTTGGGGGCGGCGCGGGTGGCGGCGGAGTTGGTACTGTCGATTTTGCAGGTGGTGGTGGTGGCGAGGATACCGACGGGTCGGGCATCGATGCCGCCGGGAGCACCGTATCGACAGGGTCGTCATCGGCGAAATCGGGTTCCTGTTCTGCAAGATCCTCAATCGCATCACGTACATCGTCTATCAGCGAGGCGGAACCGCGTGGCTGGGTCACTTGTTCGGCTTCGGATGCGTGGGCCTTGAAATAGACGATCACCGCCTCGCAGGCCACGCGCAGGATCATCATGGCGAGCAGCCCGAAGATCAGGATTTCGAGAAGGCCCCAAAGCCCGCTTCCAAACCCGAAGCTGAACGTCAGAAAGAAATGATTGATCGCCCAGAGCGCTATCGCGGCAAGGCCGAGCAGATAGACGATGGTTACAATGCGCGGCGCGATGATCCTGTTGAGATCGAACAGGATCGTGCCTGTCGCGAGCTTGCGTATGTCTTCAAACTTCATATCGTTCGTCCTTGCACCGGGGTGGAACGGGGAATCATGATTGTTCAACTTGTGTCGGTATGTCGCCCGATACAAGTCCGGTGGGCCCGAAATGGGTCTCAAATCTGCTTTTGAGTGCCGAATCCACTTCTTCCATGCTGACAAGATGGCCCAGATCTTCAAAGCTGGTCACGCCGTGCTGGCTGATGCCGCACGGCACAATGCCGGAATAATGGTCGAGATCGGGCGCGACATTGAGCGAAATGCCGTGAAAGCTGACCCAACGCGAAACCCGCACGCCGATCGCAGCGATCTTGTCTTCGACAAAGGGGCCTTTTTCGGGTCGCTGCACCCAGACCCCAATGCGCCCTTCGCGCTTTTCGCCCTTGATATTGAAGGCTTCCAGCGTATCGATGGCCCAGTTTTCCAGCCCTGAAACCAAAGCGCGTATATCGCGACCGCGCTCGCGCAGGTCCAGCATGACATAAGCGACCCGCTGACCGGGGCCGTGATAGGTATATTGGCCGCCGCGTCCGGCATCGAACACAGGAAACCGGTCCGGGTTCAAGAGATCGTCCGCTCGGGCAGACGTGCCCGCCGTGTAAAGGGGAGGGTGCTCCACCAGCCAGATCGCTTCGTGTGCCTGCCCATTGGCAATCGCTGCGGCATGGTTGCGCATGGTTTCCAGCGCAAGCGGATAAGGCACAGGGGCCCTGGCAATTATCCAGTCGGCCGGCTTTGCGTCGGCGCGCAGCAGGATATTGTTGCGTGCGCTTGCGCCCAAAGTTTCCGGTTTTAACACTTCACTAACCATGATTGCTCAATTGTGTATGCACGCTGAGTGATGCGGGCTGAGTCTCGTTTTTAAGCCTCTGGTGCATGGGTTTGTAATGAATACGCTTGAAACAATTGAAGTCGATATCTCTGTAGAACTGGGTGCAGCGATCATGCCGGTTCACCATTTACTACGGCTTGGGCGCGGTGCGGTCATCGAACTCGACACGCTTGAGCATGACCCGATGCGTATTTATGCCAATAACACCCTGATTGCCAAAGGCGAAGTGCAGGTCGAAGAAGGCCAGCTTAATGTGGTGGTTACGCAGAAGGTCATCAAGCCGGCTGGCCACTAAGCTGCCAAGCAAAGAGCCGTTCTCGTTTTGACGACATCTGGCAGCAATCCTAAAACCCTGTTTTTGCATGACTCTCACCCACGGAGGCGTTTGTCCTTTGCTCTGGAAACGCTTTGGCTGTGAAAAGAATGTCATCAAGTGCGATTTAAGCACTTGAGGGATCAATTGGCTTTTGCTACATGCACACCCGCTGGCCCGAACGGGCGGCTCTTTCCATGACAGTGCGGTCGTGGCGGAATTGGTAGACGCGCAGCGTTGAGGTCGCTGTGGGGTAACTCCCGTGGAAGTTCGAGTCTTCTCGACCGCACCATCATTGGCCCGAGGCGAGAAGCCTAACCTCCTGCAATTGCTGGACTTTTCATTTTTGCGCCATCGGCGCGCTTGATCTCATGCGCCATTTTGTGCCACATACCGTGCCACTAGGCGGGCCATGCGACCCGTTTTCAGGGGGTGCGTATGGCGCGGAAGTCTGCACGAAAAGACCCGGATCGATACCTGTTTCAGCGGCAGGGCAATTATCACTACAAGCGTCGCGTTCCGATGTCCGTCGCCGAACTGGACGAACGCGCGCCCATGATTCGCCAGTCGCTCAAGACCGACGATCTCGCGTTGGCACGGGCAAAGCGCGATGCCCTGGAAGCTGCCGACGATGCACTCTGGGCTTCCATCCTGCTCGAGCAGCCACAGGACCCGGCCCGCGCGCGCTACCAAGCCGCCATGCGTCGGGTGGAAGCGCTCGGCTACACCTATCGAACCTCCCACCAACTCGCCCAGACCGGCTTGATCGATGAGATCATCGACCGTTTTCGCGCGATCGATGAAACGCGCACGCCAGTTGCAACGGCCGAGGCCATCGCCGGCATGGTCGAAGCGCCACCGGTAACGGTCACTGAAGCCTTCGAGATCTATGTCGACGAAATCGTTTCGCACGAGCATGTCGGCAAGTCCGCAAACCAGAAGGCTCAGTGGAAAAAGGTCAAACAGCGCGCGGTCAATAATTTCGTGGCGCTGTGCGGGGACAAGGCCATGCACGAGATCACGCGCGACGACGCGATGAAGATCTACCGGCACTGGCTCGAGCGAATCGTACCCAAAGAGGGCAGGCCGACACACTCCGCTTCATCGGGCAATCGCGACATCGGCAATATGCGGGTGCTCTATGAGAGTTATTTCAAGCATATCGGGGACGAAGAGCGCAAAAATCCCTTCAACGGGCTGTCCTTCTCGGTCAAAAAGAAGCGCACGCGGCCGCCATTCCCGACAGAATGGATCACCGGGACCATCATGAAGCCAGGCAATCTGGCCAGCCTGAACAAAGAAGCGCGGGGCATTGTCCTGGCAATCATCGAGACCGGAGCGCGTCCCAGTGAGATCGCCAACCTGTCGGAGAGCGCCATTCGCGTCGATCATCCGGTGCCGCACATAGCCATTGAGCCGCGTATCGATCCAGACGATCCGCGCGAGATCAAGACCGTATCGTCGGAGCGCCAGGTGCCGTTGATCGGGGTCGCTCTGGAGGTGTTCAGGCGCCACAAGAAAGGTTTTCCGCGCTATCGCAACCGTGAAGGTGAGTTGTCGGGAACGCTCAATAACTATTTCAAGGACAACAAGCTTTTCCCCACGAGCCAGCACAAGATCTATTCATTCCGGCATGCTTTTGAAGACCGAATGAAAGAGGGCGGACTGGATGAAGAACTGCGCAGGATACTGATGGGCCATGCCATCGATCGACCGCGCTATGGTTCTGGTGGTTCGCTTAAATGGCGTCAGACCGAGCTCAAGCGGATAGAGCTGCCGTTCGATCCTTCGATCGTTTGAGACGTGCCTGGGCGGCAGCAACGATCGCTTCTTCTTCCCTCAGGCGCTCAAGTTCAGATTCCAGACGCTTCCAGAGCGGGGCGCCAAGGCCCGGATTGCGCGAGCGCGACATGACCCACGCCAGCTTATCGAGCGCGCGCTCGACATCTGCTGCCGTCACAGGTTGTTTCTGGCGTGGGCGTCGCGACATCGGTTTCAGCCGTCGATTTCGGTCGGTTCGCCATTCTTGAGGGCGTACCAGGTCATCGGCTTGATGCCATTGCGGCCGACAATTCCGGCCCAGACGGCGATGATCGTTCCTTCGCTGTCACGTTCATCCAGGTGAAGTGCAGCGCCCTCGATGCCACGGGCCTTGCCATCTATGCCGGAGGTATGGGCCGTGCTGGCCACACCCGCTGCGGTGGCAGCGCCCCGGTACCCCGATGCGGTGGCAGCGCCCCAGTCACCCGATGCGGTGGCAGCGCCCCAGTCACCCGATGCGGTGGCAGCGCCCTGGTACCCCGATGCGGTGGCAGCGCCCCAGTCACCCGATGCGGTGGCAGCGCCCCAGTCACCCGATGCGGTGGCAGCGCCCCGGTCACCCGATGCGGTGGCAGCGCCCCGGTCACCCGATGCGGTGGCAGCGCCCCAGCGCCCTGATGCGGTGGCAGCGCCCCCAGGACCCGATGCGGTGGCAGCGCCCCCAGGACCCGATGCGGTGGCAGCGCCCCGGTCACCCGATGCGGTGGCAGCGCCCTGGTACCCTGATGCGGTGGCAGCGCCCCAGTACCCTGATGCGGTGGCAGCGCCCCAGTACCCTGATGCGGTGGCAGCGCCCCCATCCTTGTCTGACTTGACGCCGGAGCGTTCGAGTTCCGTGAAAGAGCCGTTCACCCATGTAACGCGATCAAGCACATATTTTACCGCGCGCTCGATGAGATCGGGCAGGCGGATTTCTGCCTTGATCGTGATTTCCGCGCACGCGATCTTGCTATCGTTCATATTGGTTTCGCGCACGATTTCCCCGCCGCACTCGACAAGGCAAAAGCGGTTATTGGCTGGCGCGTAGTAGGAAAAGACTTCGAGCGGATGGCCTTCGATCGCGTGAAAGCCGCTCTGGCAGGCGACCACATCACCTTCATGGGTATAGGTCTGGCCGACGGCATAGGAAAAGCCGCGACAGGCAAGGTTTTCGTCAAAGCCCTTGATGGCGAGAACGGTTTGCGGTGCCTCGGCTGCTGGTGCCTTGGTCGCGGCTCTGGTCTTGGTTTTCGCAGGCATGGTCAGTCCTTCCATGGACAGGTTTCGCCAGGCGCAGCACGGAAAAAGGCAACGATCAGGCGGTGAAGGTTCGGAGCATGTTCAGGAAGACGGGCAAGGCCGGTGCCGAGTCCGTCGATCGGGGCATAGACAGTGATGCCGGCCGCCAATTCTCGAGCCACTTTGGCAAGATCATTGCTGACGTGAGCGAGGGCGACAGGGTCGGCCGGGTCATAGAAAAGGCCGGGCGCATAAAGCGTGGCAACGCCAATCGCGTTGGGTTCGTCCCGGCATGCAGCGGCCTGTCCGCCTCGACCGACACGGCTGCAATTGTCGCCGAAGGCAAACCGCGCTTCGGGCTCGGCCTGCAGCAGCTCGCGCGAATACCATTTGAGATATTTGACGGGCATCACGCGGCCTCCGAGTGTGCCCAGAGATAGGCATCGAGCATCTGGTGGCCGCGCTCGAGGGTTAGCGCCCAGTTCTCGTATTTGATCGGGCGGTTGAATGGCGGAGCCGGGCAGACGATGCCGGTTGGATTGGCGACAACGTCCCGCAATTCAGTGGCGCGGGCGCGCATATCGGCCTCATGTACGCGGCGGGCGATCTCAGTCGAGGGCGCTGGCAAGCTCAGCTTGCGATAGATGAGGTTCATGAACAGACGCTCATGCGCGTTCACGTCTGCGCCGTCATGGTGCAGCAGCAGCTTGGTGGGCGAAATGATATCGGCGCCCAGCAAGGCTTCCGGCCAATCGTGGATCAGGCCATAGATGCGTTCTGACGGATCCTTGATGGCCTCGGCCACGATGAGCGAGTGCTGCAGCACATTGAAGGGGAAGCGGACATTGCCACCCCAGCGTGACAGCATGACCAGGTGGTGCAGGATCCCCGAAGGGTCGATCATATCGAGATTGGGATTGAGCGGATCGAAGATCGACCCGCCCGCGATGTTGACGCGGCAGTTCATGATCAAAACCCCTCGATTGCGACGATGGCGACCCAACCGATAAAGGCTGAGCCGATGAGCATTGCGAGAAGCGCTGTCATGCTGCACCGCCTTCATGCGCGAACTGGTCCGCTGCATGGGCGATGGCATCGCACAGAATGTCGTCGAGTTCGCGTTTGGGGAAGTTGCGGGCTTGAAGCTGCATGGTGATGGCCGGCAGGCCGGGCAACATGTGCGAGATCTCGCGAGCGGCTTCGCTGACGCGCGCGGCGCGGTCGTACGCTGGCCGATCGCATTTGCGGACAAAGCTCTTTGCCGCAAGCTGGCGGGCTTCCTGTCCGTACATTGACAGATCGAGCGAGGAAAAGCCGCGCTCGAGCAGGCGCCGCTCTGTGGCCCCGCCATCGGCATTAAGGTCGATCATCGCCTCGGCAAGTTCTTCGACGATACCGCGATCTGGCTTGGGATGAGGCCGGGCAGGACCGGCAAGCGGCGGAGGTGCCGGGGAAGCGCTCGCAGAGCGCGACGGCGGCGTGTGTGATGTGTTTGCGTGCAGCATGTCTGCCTCCATCGGTTCAGATGGAGCAAACGATAGTCTTGTAATTTTACACGGTCAATACACAATCATGTAAAAATACAAAAGCGCTAGATTCCGAAGAGCTCGTTGGTGGTGAGAACCTTATGAACCGACAGAACGTATTGCTGAGGGATAGAGATGGTCGCGAGTGGGTTGAACTGCTCCAGAACGAGATAGCCGCCAGCGCGCCTCCTATAGATCTTGATGTAGGCCTGGCCGGGTTTGTCTTCCCAAGTGCGTGTCTGAACCACCACAGTATCGCCGGGGGAAACGGTGGCGTGGGGATTTACGAAACGGAGTTCACCAGGTGGGTGCATCGGGTACATGGAATCGCCGTCGACAAATATCGAGTAGGCTTCAGATACATCGGTCAAGGCGGGTGGGCGTTTCACATATTGCACAATGCGGGTCTCGATCTCAAAGCCTTCAAATGCCTGTCCATCGGCTGTTTCTATAAATGATCCCGCAGCAGTGCCGAGGACGGGCAGATTGCCATTCAGCTTCTGGCTGCTCGGCGATTGAACTGCGGCGCGCGAAAATTCTGCCGGTGCATCGATGGATGGATCGTCAGTCAGTCCATTGAGATAGGCAGTGGTGGTTTCAAGCGCTTCCGCGATCCGCTGAAGGGTGTCGACCCGTGGGTGTTTGGATCGGCCGTATATGATGTTTGGAATAAGCGACGGCGAACCGGTTCGCTCGGATGCGGCGTTGACGCTAATCCCCAGCGCTTCGCAGCGTTGCTCGATACGGTCCACCAGGATTTTGCGGGCTTTGTCTTCCATGCGTGTATCTTTACACAAAAGAAATTGCAAAGGCGTCGTGTAAACACGCTTGACTCTCATGTAAAAATACATGAACCATGTGCGCATGACCTACACCGAACGCCTTCTCGCCATCGTACAAGTCTATTGCGCTGCAACGGGTATGACCCGTGAACAGGTGAGCTATCAGGTTTTTCGCGATCAGCGCCGCCTCGGTCGAATGGCCGAGGGCGAAGCATCGATCACTGTGCGTTCGTTTGATAGTGCGCTGATCTGGCTTTCCGCGAACTGGCCCGCCACTGAGCAGTGGCCCGATTATCTGCACCGGCCTGTCGATGTTGAGGTCGCCCAATGAGGAGCCGTTCACTTGTCTCCTCCCTGCGCGTCTGTTCCTCCTCCCTTGGGGCGCGCGGAAACTGGCTGGCTGGCGGGATTGCCTGCGCCCTCAACGGGCGTCCCGCTGGCCAGCAGTTTTTCTCTCGCTTCATGCCAGTCTTGAAGCGCGGAGACGAGGGCAGGGGTGCTGATTTTCTTGCGTTTTTCCATGGGTTGCAGACAGCACGGCAGGATTGCGGCTGTCATGGCGTAGGCAGGGAGCATTAACACCATGAGCCCGGCCCGCTTTTTGCCACAGCGCGATTACCTGAGCCTCAAGGCAACGTTTCGTCGCCTCGTGATTTTGGTCGGCGGCGGCAATGAAGCGGCTGCGCAGACGCGCGTGGGCCAGCAGGTGCTCGATCGATACGGATCTGTATCGCCCGAACATGAAGACCGCTTCGCGCCGATCGATGTGATCGCGGATCTCGAGGCGGCCTGCGGTGAGCCCATTGTGACGCGCAAGCTCGCTGAGCTTTCGGGCCATGTGCTTTCGCCCTTGCCCAGCCATGCCGGCGGGTCTGCGCCCCTGACGCGCGTGACGGCAGAAGCCATGCACAAGGTTTCCAAGGTGTTTGCCGATCTCGGCGCGGCGCTGGAGAACGACGGCTATATCAATCTTGAGGAAGACCAGCAACTGCATGACGACATCGTCAATGCCCATGAAGTGCTGCAGGCGCTTGACGATCAGATCACGTTTGAACGGATCAAGGCTGAACGGGAGCGGGGGATTGGCGGCGGGGGTGCCGGGGAAGCGTCCAGCGGACGCGACGGCGGCGGGAGAAAGCACTCATGACCCGTCCGCTGCCGATCCGCGCCAACATTCATCCCATGGCCGCGCGCGCCAAGTTTGACCCGTCCGGGGCTCACGAGCTTGAGATCGACCTAGGCATGAGCGGGATCATGGATCTGACAGCAGAACAGGCGCGCCGCGTGAAGGCTGCAATCGAAGCGTTCGAGCTCGAATCCATGCGGGTGGACGGCCATTCCAACCTGACCAACCGGGTTGTCCGGACATTGGGGGAATTCTGATGGTGCATTGGCTCAACCTTTTGACCGGAATCGGAATTGGCAGCGATCTTGTCGTTGCCATTGTGCTGATCCTTGCGATCGTCGGAGGACTGGCATGAACACGGCCCTTTCCCGATATGACGTTGCCAAGGCGGCGCTGGTCGATGCCAAGCGGGTCGACGATGTGATGGCGATCCGCAACGAAGCGGAGCGCATGCGGCTCTATGCCAGGCAGGTGCAGGACCGTTCGCTGATCGCCGATGCAAATGAAATCCACCTGCGCGCCGAACGGCGGCTGGGTGAACTGCTGGCCAAGGCCAAGCAGGCCGGGCAGTTGGCCGAGGGGCGTCCGCCTAAATCCGAGCAAGAGGAAAACGGTACTCTCTCGGAACCGTTTCCGCGTGTAACGCTGGCCGAAGTCGGCATCACCAAGAAACTCTCATCGCGGGCGCAGCAGATCGCGGCCTGGGCGGAAGAGCTGTTTGAAGAAGAGGTTGAGCGCGTCCGTGACAAGATCGTTTCGGGCGGTGCTGCCACGGTCAATCCGGTCAAGGATCTGAAAGCGGCGACAAAGAAGGATCGGCGCGCCGAGCGGGAAAAAGCGCTGGCTGAAAAGCAAGCTGCCTTGCCGGATAAGCGCTATGGCGTGATCTATGCGGATCCTGAATGGCGGTTCGAGGTCTATAGCCGGGAGACCGGGCTGGATCGCTCGCCCGACAATCACTATCCGACATCATCCCTTGAGGAAATCAAGGCCCGGCCCGTTGCCGATATCGCAGCGGACGATTGTGTGTTGTTCCTTTGGGTGACGGTGCCCCATCTCGATCAGGGCCTTGAGGTTCTGAAGGCCTGGGGCTTTGCCTACAAGTCCCATATCGCCTGGATCAAGGATAAGGCCGGCACTGGCTATTGGAGCCGGAACAAGCACGAAATCCTGCTAATCGGCACGCGGGGCAACATCCCGGCGCCTGCGCCTGGCACCCAGGACGTTTCTGCCATTGCCCAACCGGTCGGTCGGCACTCGGAAAAGCCGGAATATTTCGCGGCATGGATCGAGACGCTGTTTCCGAACCTGCCCAAGATCGAACTCAATGCCCGTGTCGCGCGTCCCGGCTGGGATGTGTGGGGGTTGGAGGCGCCCGAGGGAGGCGCCGGTGGCGCGTCCCTAGCCGACAACGGGGCGAGCCCAAGCGAGCGCCAGGTAGAAGCGCCTGAAACAGAATCGGAGGCCGTGCATGACGGCTCCTCCTCGGGGCCTGATGCGCGCCCTGCCGATGAGAGCGCATCATCTTATCAAGTGAACGCCGACTGCAGGATAACCGCAGTGACTGAGACAGGCGTGACTTCGCCGGGGGGAGAGAACCCGGCAACCGACATCAACGGCGTGATCCGGGCTGAATACGCCAAGGATACCCCACTTGTAGAAATCGCAGCAGCGACAGGGCTTTCCGCCAACGCTGTAAAGCAGCGCGCAAAGCGCATGGGCCTTGGCGATCGGGCGCGGCAGATCAAATCCGTCAGCAGGAAGGAGCCCGCATGAGTGCGTAAAATTCCTTTCCGCCGGCGACCGATGCTGAGGTCGATGAGATCGAACGCGGTGCCATCGAGACATTGGAGTCCAGGAACTACCGGCTGCGCGGTGCAGCCAGACGCATTCTCAAGCTGATTTCACGGATACGATCGGAGGATAGAGCATGAGCGCCATTCAAATGAGCCGTTTCGCGACCGAATGGCCGGAGGCCGATATCGCGCGGCTGCGCGCTTACTGGGATGAAGGGCTAACGGCTGCCGAAATCGCCAAGCGGCTCGGCTATGGCCGCAATGCGGTTCTCGGCAAAATATTCCGGCTAAAGCTGCCCAAACGCCGGGATGCGCGCACCGGAGAAACCAGTCGCCGCCCCATCAAGGCCGTTCATACGCGAAAGCGGACGCCCAAGGGCGACAAGATCGCTAACGTGGATGCGACCGGCATGAAGATCCTGCGTTCGGACGTCTGGACGGCCCTGCCGGGCACCAGTCCGGTGCCGCTCCTGGAGCGCACCGGTTGCCGCTGGCCAATCGACGGTGAGGGTGGCGTGGCGCTGTTCTGCAATGGCTGTGTGGATGGCGGTCAGTCCTATTGCGCGGCGCATGGGGCGCTGGCACCGCGGCATGATCCTGAGAGTGAGGATGGGGCATGAAAAACAGGCTCAGCGATCTCAACAATCACCTGTTCATGCAGCTCGAGCGTCTTGGCAATGAGGACTTGTCGCCCGAACAGATTGAAACCGAAGCCACGCGGAGCGAGGCCGTTGTCTCGGTTGCCGACCAGATCATCCGCAATGCGGATCTACAGCTCAAGGCTGCCAAGCTGATCGCCGATCATGGCGGGCATATGGTGCGACATTTGCCCATGATTGAGGGGAAGGCGCGCGATGATGAAAAGGCGTAAAATTCCCTATAGCGAAGCTGAAATGGCGTGGCTGGAAGCCAATCGTGCAATGGTGATCAGCGATTATCACCGCGCATTCTGCGCAGCGTTCGCGCGCGACGATGTTACGGCGGCGAACTTGCATGGGTTGCGCAAGCGCATGGGCTGGAAGGTCGGGCGTGGGCAAGGGCGACTGGCAGGTCGACACCGGCTTTTCAGTGCCGAGGAAATCGCCTGGCTGCGCGACAATATCGGTCTGCCGACCGACGCATGGCACCGGACCTTCGTTCATCTTTTTGGGCGACAGGATATCACGGTGGCCCAGCTGATCAGCCTGCGCAAGAACCAAAAATGGCGCACAGGTCGCGATGGGCAGTTTGTCAAAGGACAGGAACCCCCGAACAAGGGCAAGAAGTGCGCGCCTGGCACGGGCGGGTTGCATCCCAATGCGCGCCGGACACAGTTTAGAAAGGGTCAATTGCCGCACAACACGCAAGGTGCCGGCCATGAGCGGATCGACAGCAAAGATGGCTATGTCGTCCTGATCGTCGAGGAGACCAACCCCTGGTCAGGTGCAAGCACGCGCCCGGTGCATAAGCATCGCTGGTTGTGGGAACAAAAGCACGGTCCGATACCAGACGGCTATGCACTGAAATGCCTGGATGGCGACAAGACCAATTGCGACCCGTCGAACTGGGAGCTGATCCCGCGCGGCATGCTGCCGCGGCTGAATGGTGGTCCGCGCAAGAAGCGCGTTGCCTATGACCAGGCGCCGACAGAACTCAAACCCACGATCATGGCTGTGGCCAAGCTCGAGCATAAAGTGCGTGAGAGGATGGGGAAATGACTGACCTGCCGATCCTATTCTCCGCGCCGATGGTCCGTGCGCTCCTGCGCGAGATCGAGGCGCCCGGTACGGGTAAGACTCAGACTCGGCGGGTGATCACCAAGGCACGCGTATTTGCGACGCCAGAGCAACGGGCTTTCATCCTTAAAGGTGCCGATCTCGATCGGGCCATGCAGAACGCGGATTGCTTTCGACGGATCGATGGTAACGGATGGTTTTGGGAGGCCGATGCTTTTGAATGGCAGGCGCCCCATACCCGCACAGGCTGGATGGCGCGCATCGGATATGCCCCCGGCGATCGCCTTTATGTCCGCGAGGCAATAGAGCGGGCCAACGGCGAGGCGGTCGGTTTTCCGGCAGACGGTAGTTGGCTCCCTAATACGCCCTGGGAATGGCAGCGTCCGAAACTGCCAGCGATCCACATGCCGCGACGCCTCTCACGGATCACTCTCCTCGTGACCGAGGTCCGTGTCGAGCGGTTGCAGGAGATCAGCGAGGTCGACGCGATTGCAGAAGGCGGACAAGAGTTCCCTTGCGAGGGGCCATATCGCGGACCCGATGCCACATATTGGACGCACGGGGCACATGAAGGGCGGAGAGTAACGGCTCGCTCGTCGTTCCTTGCTCTGTGGGAGGAAATCAACGGCCCCGATGCCTGGGCGTCCAATCCGTGGGTCGCCGCGTACACCTTCCGCCCCATCCTTGGTAACATTGATCAGGTCGCGGCATGAGCTTGCCTGCCCACCTCGAAGCCCTGAAGAATGAAGCCCTGCACACGACATGCGAGGCCTGGGCGCTGCGCAGTCGATGGAGCCTGACACGCGGCATCGAGCGCGTTGGGCCGTGCCCGGTGTGCGGCGGCACCGATCGGTTCTCGATCAATACGCTCAAGAACCTGTTCAACTGCCGGCGCTGCGGAATCGCGGGCGAGGGTGTCATTCGCCTTGTGATGGCGACACAGAATGTCGAATTCACCCGCGCTTGCGAGATCATCACCGGCCGCACGGCCGATGCCTCGATCGATCCAGAGCGTGCCCGAAAGCTCGCCGACCAGGCCGACGCGGACAAGCGCGAGCGTGAACGCAAATCGGCGCAATATCGCGAGCAGGCGCGCCGCGCCGGCCGTGTGATCTGGGAAGAGGGAAAATCCCGCCCGTGGCGCACGGGTGAGCCGGTTTTCGACTACCTTGCTCTGCGCGGCATCGATCTGGCCAAGCTGCACGCCCATGCGCCCGATGCATTACATCGAGTTATCCGTCAGCATGCGGCCTTGCCCTGGCGCGAGCAGCAGGGGCGGGACACAGTGACCCTTCATACCGGCCCGGCCATGGTCGCTGCGATCCAATATCCCGATGGGCATTTTGCCGGTGCGCATATCACCTGGCTCGACCTCGCCCAGCCCAAAGGCAAGATGGTATTGCCCAAAAACGATAAGGGACAGGACCGCCCGGCCAAGAAGATGCGCGGCACCCATATGGGCTGCGCGATCCGGCTGCACACGCCTCAGAATGCACGCCGCATTGTGATGGGCGAAGGCATTGAATCCACGCTTTCCGTGCTTTGTCATGCCTTTGAGCCGGACACGGCATATTGGGCCGGTTGCAGCCTGGGCAACATGGCCGGCCGCGCGCTGCGCGATGGCAGCAATCGCCAGATTCACGATCAGCCCGACATGGACAGCGAGGCCTTCGTGGTGCCGGGCTGGTGTGAAGAACTGGTGTTTCTGGCCGATGGCGACAGCGTTGATAGCCGGATCACCGAAAAACTAACACGCGGTTTGCGCCGCGCCATGCGACAGCGGCCGGGATTGCGTGCGCGGCGCGTGCCGGCGCCCGGCGAAGGCGCGGACATGAATGACCTGGCCATGGCCATGACGATCGAGAATGAGGCGGGGGTTCCGGGGAAGCGCCCGACGGGCGCAACGGCGGACAAAGATATGAATGAGGCAGGTGCTTGAGCAAGAAAAACCCGATCAAGGATCAGCTCGCCCATGCCGAGGACGTGCAGGACGAACAGATCGCGCCAAGGGCGGAGAACGATAGCGATGAGCGGCCGGAGTGGAAGTTGGGTGAGGAAGACGAGTTCGGCGAAGATCCCGACCTACTTACCGCAGAACAAGTCGACAAGCTCAGCCAATGCGCCGACCTCGACCAGAACGACCGTGACAACGGCCGTAGGCTGATCATGTGGTATGGACTCGATCTGGCCTATGTGCCCGGCATGGGCTGGCTGATCTTTCAGGGGAGCCATTGGGAGCGCGATGAGGGCGAACTCAATGTTCGGCTCAGGGCGCAGGATCTTGTCGACTGGATCAAGAAAGAGGTCATGTTCATCCAGCCAACGCCGGGTGTCAAAAATCTGATTGCCCTGGCCGATCGTGTGGCGCTGAAAAAGCCCGAAGATCGCACCGGCGAGGATAAAGAGATCCTCAACAAGGCGCAGAAGGCGCGAGACCAGCTTGGCAAGAAACGCAGCGCGCGCCGAACCTTTGCCATCAGCTCGGGCAACTCGAGTAAGACCGACGCCATGATCAAGCAGGCGGCGAGCCGCAAGAAGGTTTCACCCGAACTGCTCGATGCCGACAAGAAGCTGTTCAACGTCCGGAATGGAACGCTTGTCTTCTCTCGTGGTGAGGATCCTGAATCGGACCCGGACGATCCCCGGCCCATGGGGTTTTGCGAGCTGATGCCGCATGAGCGTGGCCATATGATCACCAAGACGGCCGATGTCGCATTTGACCCGGACGCGCAGTGTCCCAATTGGCTTGCCTTTCTCGAGGAAATGCAACCGGACGAACAGACTAGGCTCTTCCTGCAGGTGAGCCATGGCTTTGCCCTTTTGATTGGCGGCAACGATGCCCAAAAGCTGTTCTATCACTATGGTGGCGGGGCGAACGGGAAATCGGTGTTTATCGAGACGATCGGGCGCCTAGCTGGCCCGTTCCGCGCCGTGGTGGATCCTGCCACCATTACTGGCGATGCACAGCGCGACGGATCGAAGGCCAATTCGGAAGTGGCGCGACTGGTTTCGACCAGGCTGGCGACAATCGAGGAGTTGCCGCGTGACGTGCCGCTCAAAGAAAATCTGATCAAGGCCCTTACTGGGGGCACGCGCATGGTGGCGCGCTTCCTGCAAAAGGAATTCTTCGAGTTCGATCCTGAATTTGTGGCTGTGATGAGCGGCAATGACATGCCGACGGTCTCGGGCACCGATTACGGGATCTGGCGACGGCTGTTGATCATTCATTGGTCCGTTACGATAGCGCCTGAGCGACAGCGGCCGTTCGGCGATATGCTCGCGCTGTTCGACCAGGAGCGTGCCGGGATCCTCAATTGGCTCATCGAGGGCGTTAAGCTCTACCTGGCCAGCGGCCTGACGCCCTACATTCCCGCGTCCGTCACCGCGTTCACCGACGATTACCGCGAAGAACGAGACCCGGTCGGCACGTTTGCAGCGTCCTGCCTGGTGCGGGCCGAAAACAGCAGGGTCAATGCCGGTGACATGTACGAGAATTTCAAGAAGTGGTGTGAAGCAGGTGGGATAAAACCCTATCAGCAAACCGCTTTTGGCCGGCGCATGAACGCTCTTGGCTTCAATAAGAAGCGCGGCAGCCATGTCGAGTATCTCGACGTTCAACTCGGCGACGTGCCCGACAAGTTCGATCCTCGCGGGCAGGATCCCCGACCAGAACCCCCTCCGCATCGGGGCTGATCGGCCGCAAAACCTTTGCGCTTTGCCGCCGCCCCGCACCCCCCTCAAGCAGTGAAAAAGGCGTCACAACTGTCACCCGCGCTGAAGCGCGGCGACATGACAGTTGTGACCGTTTCCGACAGTTTGAATGCAACTGTCAGGATCGCATTTCAATTGCAAAATCATCGCTTTACGCAAATTCAGTGACAGTTCTGACAGTTGTTCTCGCGTATTATATGTAAGAGGGGTCCGGGGTGGGCCTTGGCTGTCGCCAGAATAGTTTTTGATCTTATGTGCATGGCAAAACTGTCAGAACCGTCACAACTGTCATAACCCTCTGAACCCTCTTTCGTTTTCATCCCCGATAGTTGGAATCCAACTGTCACTAACCCTCATAATAGGAAACGAGAGTGAGTAAGGCTAAGAAGAGCATCGATGTGGAAAAGCTTGTGACCTGGGCGCTGCTCGATCAGGGGCTGGGCTGGGCGATCCATGGGCAGGGTAGCAGCGGCACCGGATTTGCAGAGTTGGGCACGCGGATCGATACAGGTGGCATCGGTGTGCCAACGCCAGCACGGCTCAGCGATAACGATGCGCTCGTGGTTCGCGATGTGATCCTGACCCTGGAGGATGATGCCGCCGAGATCGTCATCCGGCACGGGCGGATTGGCGATAGGCCGGACTGGTGCGAGGAAGGCGTGGGCGAGTGGCGGCAGAAGCGCGGCAAGAACGGGCATCCTGCCTGGCACTATGAGCGTCCCGGTGATCGACGGTCGCCCAAGACGGCAGTCATGGAGTTTGTTGGATGGCGAAAAGAGGAAGTTGACTATTGGCGCACAACCTATCGGCTATGGTGGCACAGTCTTGATGCGATGGTCGGTCCGCTCAATGAGCGGTTGGAGCGCCATGAAGCATTGCGCCCAGGCGCACCGCTTGAGCCTTGGGTCAAACCGATGCCTGTTATCCATACCCCAGATGGGCCGTTGCAGCGCCATAGCAGGGCGGGTGGTCGGGTGAGCGCGGAATATGTCGAAATCGGCTCGAAACGGATAAAGCGTTCACGGCTTTCGAATGAGGCTTGACTGTCACGCGGAATTTGACAATGTTGGGGACAACGAAATAGGTGATTTGCAACCCGCTCGGCGACAGCCCGGCGGGTTTTGTTGTTTGTGGGGTTGCGCGCCATGGGAAAGCTCAAGAGCATGGGCGGGCGCATTCCATCTCTGGCGCCGCGTTTGAAGCTTCCTCCTAAGATCGCTGATCCCTTCTATCATTCGCACGAATGGCGGCAGCTTATGGCAGAGCTGTATCGCGAGCGCGGGCGGTTCTGTGAAGACTGCGGACGTGGCCACGGTCGGCTGTTCGGTGACCACGTCAAGGAAATCAAGGACGGCGGCGACAAGCTGGACAAGCGCAATGTGCGGATCCTTTGCGGGATTTGCCATGCGCGCAAGACTGCGAAAGCGAGGGCAGCACGAGCGGCGGGCCAATCGCCGAGGTAGCGGCGCGGCAGGGAGGGGGCGGTCAAAAGTTCACAAACCGGTCGACCCTCCGCGCCTCCGCCCCCCTCATTTGGAGATTTTTTTTCTGATGGCACAGGATTTTGACCTGCTTGGGGACCCTATCCCCGAGGGGTTCGGCAAGCGCGGGCGTCCGCCGCATGTGCCGACTGAGGAAAAGCGTAAGATTGTCATGATGTTACTGGCGTTCGACTGGTCGCTGGAACGGATTGCCGCTGCGCTGTCCATCACGCCGCCGACTTTGCGCAAGAATTATTTTCGGGAACTCAAGGTTCGTGAGGAAGCGCGAGCGCGGGTCGAGGCCCTGGCGATGGGATCGTTGCTCGACCAGGTCGAGGATGGGAATGTCTCCGCGATCAAGGAACTCTCGCGCCGGTTCGACCAGCACGATCTCAGGCAATTGGCCGACCACATCAAGTCGCGTGGCCGGAACGAGGCCAAGAACGACCCGCAGCCCAAAATGGGAAAGAAGGAACAACAGAAGCAGGCGGCAGGGCAGGTTGCCGGAAAGTTCGCACCGCCGCCGCCACCGGACATGCTGAACTAGAATGAAGCACTGGACGACGTCCTGCCTCGACTGGGAAGAACGGATTGTTGCGCGGCGCTCGCTGATTCCGTTCGATCCGCTGTTTCCCGATGAAGCGGAAGCGGCTCTTTCGGTTTTCAAGTCACTCAAGATCGTGGATGCGGCTTGGGTCCTCGATGCCGAAACCAAGGAAATGCGGCCGCCAACTTTTGGTGAGTCCTGCGAAGACTTTGTATTTGACTTCGTCAAGGCGATCTTCGGCGCCTATGATGCCCGGCGCGCCAAACGGCTGATACGCGAATTCCTGCTGCTGATCAGCAAGAAGAATTCCAAGTCCACGATCGCTGCCGGGATCATGCTGACGGCGCTGATCCGGAACTGGCGGCACTCGGCTGAATTGCTGGTGCTGGCGCCGACGCTGGAAGTAGCAAACAACTGCTTCAACCCGGCCGCCGACATGGTGCGCCACGATGACGAGCTTTCGACGCTGCTGCATGTCCAGGAGCACAAGCGCACCATCAAGCATCGGACCACCAATGCCGAGCTCAAGGTTATCGCGGCTGACAGCGAGACGGTTTCAGGCAAGAAGGCGGCGTTTGTTCTGATCGAGGAATTATGGCTGTTCGGCAAGAAGGCCAATGCGATGTCGATGATCCGTGAGGCCACAGGCGGCCTGGTCTCGCGCCCGGAAGGGTTCGTGATCTACCTGACGACGCATAGCGACGAAGCGCCTGCCGGCGTGTTCAAGGAAAAGCTCGAGTATTTCCGGGATGTCAGAGATGGCGAGATCGAGGACAACGAGTGCCTGGGCGTTTTGTACGAATGGCCTTCCGCGATGCTGGAGGACGAATCCTACCTCGATCCGGACATGTTCTACGTCACAAATCCAAACCTCAATCGCTCGGTCAGCCAGTCATGGCTCGAGGCAGAGCTGCGCAAGGAACTTCGGGGAGAAGGCGAGGGCAAACAGATTTTTCTCGCCAAACATCTCAATGTCGAGATCGGGCAGAAGTTGCGGCGCGATCGGTGGCGCGGGGCCGATTACTGGGAGTTGGCCAGCGACAAATCGCTGACGTTGGAAGAGCTGCTGGCCCGTAGCGAAGTGGTCACGATCGGCATCGATGGTGGCGGTCTCGATGACCTTTTAGGCGTCTCGGTCATTGGCCGATGCAAGATCACCAAGGATTGGTTGTCCTGGGCGCGCGGATGGGCGCAGACCGACGTACTGGATCGGCGCAAGGACATCGTTTCGAACCTGCGCGATTTTGAAAAGCAGGGCGATCTCGTTGTCTGCGAGCAGCCAACGCAGGATCTTCAAGAGGTGGCGGATATCGTGGAGACCGTACTGAAGTCCGGTCTGCTGCCCGAAAAGGCTGCTGTCGGTCTCGATCCGCAGGGTGTTGCGGCGCTGGTCGATGAACTCGATGGAAGAGGGCTTACCGATGAGCAGGTCGTGGCCGTCTCTCAAGGGTTCCGGTTGTCGTCGGCGGTCTGGGGTATGGAGCGCAAACTCAAGGACGGCACGTTCTGGCATGCCGGTCAGCCACTCATGGCCTGGAGCGTTTCGAACGCCAAGGCCGTCCAGCGTGGCAATGCCGTGCTGATCGAAAAGCAGACTGCAGGCAAGGCGAAAATCGATCTTCTGATCGCCGTTTTTAATGCTTTCAAGCTCATGGAGCGCAACCCCGAAGCCGGTTCCGGACCCAGTGTCTATGAAGAACGCGGCTTGTTGATGGTGTAGATCATATGGGCCTTCTCGATTTTCTGCGATTTTCCGGTGGCCGTGAAGCGGAAGCACCGCGTGTCCGCGCGATGGCTGGCGAGTCAGCTGAGTTTTTCGGGTTCGACGATCCGCGCTTCTTGGAGTTTCTTCGCGGCGGCGGTAGCGCGATGACCGAGGCGGGGATATCCGTCAATGCCAAGGTCGCCTTGCGCAACACAACAGTCATCCGTTGCGTGTCACTGATTTCGTTCTCCATCGGCATGCTGCCGCTCCATTTGATCGAAAAGCAGAACAAGGCCAAAGCGGTCGACCATCACGTGTATCGGATCCTGCACCGCAAGCCCAATGCCTGGCAGACTGCCTTCGAGTTCAGAACGCTCATGCAGCAGCGCGCCTTGGGTGCAAGCGGCGACGGCACACGCGGCGATGCCTTCGCGTTGATCGTCCGCAGCGGCCATCGGATCGTGCAGCTCGTTCCGTTGGCCACAAGCCGTGTCAAGGTGCGCCAGCGCACAGATTGGGCTTTGGAATACGTTTATAACCGTCCAGACGGCGGGACTGTTGTGTTGCCGCAGCATGACGTCTTTCATCTGCGCTATGGCCTGTCCGAAGACGGGATATCCGGCATATCTCTGGTCAAGCAGGCCGCAGAAGCAATTGCGCTTTCCGCGCAGCTTGAAAAGGCATCGGCGCGCCTGTTCCGCAATGGCTTGCTGGCCGGCGGGTTAATGGCGGTCAAAAACCGACTGTCCGATGAAGCCTATGAGCGTTTGAAGGCTCAGATGGCCGCGCGCAGAGGGACCGACAGCGCAGGCGAGTGGATCATCGGCGAAGAGGGCATGGAGGCCAAGCCGTTCTCACAATCGGGCCGGGACAGCCAGCACACCGAGCAGCGCAAGCACCAGGTCGAAGACACGGCCCGTCCGTTTGGCGTTCCGCGTCCCTTGCTCAATGTCGACGACACGTCCTGGGGCTCGGGCATCGATGTACTGGGCCAGTTCTTCGTTCGCTACGCGTTGAACCCGTGGTTCGAGGCCTGGCAACAGGCCATCGAGCGGTCCCTGCTGACCGAGCAGGAAGCCGATCGGTACGAAGCGAAATTCAACGCCGGCGCCCTGCTGCGCGGTTCGATGAAGGATCAGGCCGAGTTCTTTGCCAAGGGTCTGGGCTCAGGCGGGCATCAGCCGTGGCTTGAAGTTGATGAGGTGCGTGCATGGATGGACCTTGGCCATAGCGACAATCTGCCGAATCCTCCGGGCCAATCACAAGGAGAATCTTAATGAGCTTGCGGAACCTGCCGGAGATCCGTGCCGAGCGTTTGCCAAGTGTTTGCGCGTTCGATCCCGATCCGGATGCCGTTGATCGTTGGAACGCCGGCATTCATGCGGCACAGTCGCAAGAAAACACGATATCGATCCTCGATGTCATCGGTGAGGATTGGTGGACCGGCGGCGGCGTAACCTCAAAGCGTGTTGCTGCAGCGCTGCGCGCGATCGGTGATCAGGAGGTCTTTGTCGACCTCAATTCGCCTGGAGGCGATTTCTTCGAAGGCGTCGCCATTTACAATACGCTGCGCGCGCATCCGCACAAGGTGACCGTTCGTATTCTCGGGCTGGCCGCGTCAGCGGCTTCGGTTATTGCCATGGCTGGCGATGAGATCGAAATCGGCAAGGCTGGGTTCATCATGGTCCACAATGCCTGGGTTGTTGCCGTTGGCAATCGCCATGATCTGGCGTCCGCTGCGGAAACCCTGACGCCATTCGATGATGCGATGGCCACCGTCTATGCAGACCGGTCGGGTGCCAAGAAGGCCAAGGCCGCAGAGTGGATGGATAACGAGACCTGGTTCAATGGCGAGCAGGCTGTGGAGGCCGGGCTTGCCGATGGGTTTCTTGCAGCCGATCAGGTTGCCCAGGATGAAAAACGCGCGCAGGCGGCAAATGATTTGAAGCCTGCACGTATTGCAGAACACGGCCTCGCAAGGGCCGGGCTTTCTCGCGACAAGCGCCGTAGCCTTATCGGCGAGATTGCCAGCCGCTCTGCCGTAGCGAGCGGTTCCCGTCCAGCCGTAGCGGACGATATCACAGCTTCTCTTCAGAAGCTTCGTTCAACGCTGACAAGCTAAACCAAAGGAAATAGCTATGAAGCTTACCAAGCTGATCGGCGCCGCACTGGCGCTGACGGTCCTTGGCGTCTGCGCGGTTTTTGCAGGAACGCCTGACCTCACCTTTATTTCAACCGAATATCTGACGGCCGAAGTGATCGGCGCCATGGGCGTCATGGTGCCCCCGATTTCCGCCAAGGCGCGCGGGATCGTCGCTGTTCGGGCCGAAGGGCCGACGGGCGATATCAAGTCCCTGATCGAAGGCCTAAACAAGGATTGGGAAACCTTCAAGGCGACCTACGACCAGCGGGAAAAGGAACGCGACAAACGGTTCGAAGATGTCGTGACAACGGAAAAGCTCGAACGGGTCAATTCCAGTGTCACGGAACTTCAGGCAGCGGTCGACGCCGCCAATTCCAAACTTGCCGCGATCTCGATCGGAGGCGGCGGGGTAGGAGAAGTTGTCGACCAGGAATACTCGGAAGCCTTCCGTTCCCATTTCCGCAAGGGCAGCGTTAGCGCCGCCCTGAATAAAGGCGAAGATAACGAAGGCGGTTATCTCGCTCCGGTCGAGTGGGATCGCACGATCACCGACAAGCTGATCGAGGTCTCGCCGATGCGTGCTATCGCCACCGTTCAGAACATTTCGACGGCCGGGTTCAAGAAGCTCTACAACCTTCGTGGAACGGCGTCGGGCTGGGTTGGGGAAACGTCGGCACGGACGGAAACCAATACACCCGAGTTCGGGCCGATGACCTTCACGCCGGGCGAAATCTATGCCAATCCGGCTGCGACCCAGCAGATGTTGGACGATGCGGAAGTCAATCTCGAAGCCTGGCTGGCAAACGAGGTAGAAACCGAGTTCGCCTACCAGGAGGGACTGGCCTTCATCGCTGGCGACGGAGCCAACAAACCATTCGGCTTTTTGACGTTTGCCGATGGCGGAACCAATGCGGCCGTCAATCCGCTGGGGGCCATCGAAACGATGCCTACAGCAAGTGCGACCGAGATCGATACCGATGAGCTTATCGACCTGGTCTATGAGTTGCCAATGGCCTTTACCGGCGATGCGCGTTGGGTGATGAACCGCAGCACTCTGGGGACAATTCGCAAGCTCAAGGATGGGCAGGGAAATTATATCTGGCAACCGTCCTTCGCCGTGGGCCAGCCTTCGACGCTGCTGGCTTACCCGGTGACGGAAATGGCGGGCATGCCCGACATCGCTGCCGACTCGCTGCCTATCGCATTCGGCGACTTCCGCCGCGGTTACCTGATCGTCGATCGTACCGGTGTGCGGGTATTACGCGATCCCTTCACCAACAAGCCCTACGTCATGTTCTACACGACCAAGCGCGTTGGTGGCGGGGTCAACAACCCCGAAGCGATCAAGATCCTGCAGATGGATGATGGTCAATAAGGCCAGCGCATAGCAGCCGGTCGTCAATCGTCCGGCTGCCGATCCTGTTTCAACCCAAGGGTATCAGCCCTTTTGGAGATATCATTATGACAGACCAGACCCAGAAACCTGCTGGCAGGAGCAACGCCGATGCGAAGGCCAAGCGCTCGGCCAAGATCGCGGCCAAGAAGGAAAGCCGCAAGGTTGCGCGCCGCCAGAAACTCGACGCTACCGAGATGAAGCGTCTCGGCCTCGATCCCAAACCTTATGGCCGGATCAAGGTCGCAAGCTAAGGCAACGCCATGCATAAGCCCGTCCAGGTCACGGCTCCGGCAAATATGCCGGTGAGCCTTCCAGAAGCGAAAAAGCAATGCCGCCTCGATGACGATGTCGATGACGAAGACGATCTCATCGAAATGTACATTGCGGCCGCGACGGGACTCCTGGACGGGTATAACGGGATCCTCGGCCGTTGCCTGATTGAACAGGAATGGCGTCAGGATTTCGATCGGTTCTGTCGCACGATGCGACTTCCGCTGTTGCCTTCGGGCATTGTCTCGATCACCTGGCGTGATCGCGCGGGGCAGATTTCAACAATCGGTTCGGCAAACTATAGGCTACTGACCGATGCCCTGGGCGGCTACGTCCAGTTCAGGAACGATTACGCGTTTCCGACCGACCTCAATCCCCATGCGGCGATCAGCATAACATTCAAGGCTGGCTATGGACCCGACCCGACGGATATTCCAGGTCCAATCCGCCAGGCAATCCGGATGACTGTCGCTCACTGGAACGCCAACCGCGAAGGCGTGAACGTCGGCAATATCACGACCGAGTTGCCGCTTGGCGTCGAGTTCAGTCTATCCCCCTACAAGACTGCGAGGATTTGATGCCCCAGGTTCATTTCACCGATGATTTCGATTTCAAGGCCAAGCCCGGCGTGACCATCGCCTATAAGGCCGGTTGGACCGGCATGGTCACAACCCCATGTGCGGATCAGGCTGTGGCGTCAAAGAAGGCAAAGCGCGTGGCCAAGAAAGCTGAGGCGGAGGCCGATGACGGCGGGCAGGCTTAGGACACGCATCCATTGCGAGAAGCGCACCGATGACGGCGCATGGGGAACGCCTGTACCAGGTGGTGGGACCTTTGAACGGCAGTTCACCACGCGGGCGGAATTGCGCCCGATGCGCGGTGGTGAAACGGTAATGGGGGAGCGCCTGCAGGGGCGGCAACCCTACGTGGTGCGGATGTACCGCAATTCCAAAACGCGCCAGATACAAAGCAATTGGCGCCTTGTCGACGCTCATGATCAGTCAAGGATTTTTGCCGTGGCATCCCCGCCGCACGATCCAGATGGCACGGGCGCATTCCTTGATTTCATCGCCGAAGAAGGGCGATTGCCATGAGCGCGCTTGAAGCGGTGCAGGCCGCGCTGATGCCATATCTGGCGGGCGGCCTCACGACGGTTGGTGGCCGGGTCTATGATTTCATCCCTGCCGAAAGCCAGTTTCCTTATGCACGGCTCTCGACGCCAAGCGAGATCCCGATCGATGAAACCTGTTGGGACCGCACCGCGCTTTCGATCCAGCTCGATTTCTGGTCGAACGAAAAAGAGTCCCGCGAAGTCAAAGAGATCTCCGGACAGGCCAAGGCCCTGCTGCACGAGCGCGAGCAGGATCTGATTGTGCCGGGATATGTCGTCGACAGCATGATGGTCGAGGGCATTTTCTACAGCCGCGAGCAGGAAACGGCCCTGCAGCGCGCGCGTCTCATGCTGGCGATCGACGTCCAGCCCACCTAATCCACATCGACAGGAGATCGTCATGGCGACGACAAGAAAGCTGCTCATTCAGTTTGGTGATGGGGCGGACCCGGAAGTGTTTGCCTATAACTGCACCATTAACACCCAGCGCGAGTTCACGATCGAAGCGACAACGACCGATGGAACCGAGCCCAACTGCGAGGAGCCTGACGCGCCCGACTGGGTGCTGCGCGCCGTCGAAACATTGTCGGCAGGCATTACTGGTGCCGGCACGATGGACCCTTTGAGCTTTGCCGTGCTGCGCGGCCACATGCTTTCCGGTGAAGCATTCAATGTGCGGGTGCTGCTTGACCTCCCAAGCGCCCAAGGCGGCGGCTACTTTTCAGGGCAGTATGTGATGACGACGCTGTCCATAGCGAAAGAAGGCAAGGGATTTGTAAACTCCAATCTTGCGATGTCCTCGAGCGGCAAGGTTGAATGGGTCGATGCGGCCTGATGACCAAGTTTATCGAAGAGAGCTTTGGCGGGACCAAACGCAAGTTCTGCCTGGGCATCGGCGAGTTGCGCGAGTTGCAGGACATAACGGGTGTCGGGCCGGGCACGCTACTTTCCCGAATGCTTGCCCTGCAGACGGCTGCCGAGACCCACAAGCGGCCCGATCCCAAGACATATCCCAAGGGCGAGGCGGATCCTGACTTTCTTGCCGATCACAATGTCTAT
The DNA here is from genome assembly GCF_003992625.1 of Pelagibacterium lentulum. Taxonomy (GTDB): domain Bacteria; phylum Pseudomonadota; class Alphaproteobacteria; order Rhizobiales; family Devosiaceae; genus Pelagibacterium; species Pelagibacterium lentulum. The sequence goes on from NZ_RZMW01000021.1 coordinate 51,601, forward strand.
GCGCTCCTGCGGCGTATGGGCGGGGATTGGCGGGTCGATGATCTGCGCGAAACGATCCGGCTGGGCCTGATCGGCGGCGGGGCAACGCCGACCGATGCCGACGTGCTGATGCTGCGTTATTTCGATCAGACCGATCGCTATCCGCTCCACGGGCAGGTGCCCCTTGCGGCAAAGATCATCATCCATGCCATAGCGGCAGACCCGGATGATCCGGTGGGAAAGTCGCAGGCCGAGACGACAGTGACGCCGGAAGCCCCGACGGCAGAATAAAGTTCTCGGCCTTTTATGGGGCAGGCGCCGCCATGGGATTTTCCCCGCGCGATGTCGATGCCATGAGCCTTTGGGAGTTCAACGCCGCCATGGACGGCTTTGCCAAGGCAAATGGGGCCAAGCAGGACGCGGAAGCGCCCAGCTATCAGGAACACCTTGACATGGTGAAAAAACTGGGAGGATCGTAGTTTAGTGCCACGCTAGTCTCGCCCCTGAATATCCAAAAAGCCGTGACCAATCAGCCAATCGCGAATGATTCGCCTTACCGTTTCAGGACGACCGGGATTGTCATTTTCCGAATCAGAGAACGCGTCAATCCCATCAAGTAGCTCTCGTGGTAAGCGCACATCTACTCTCTCACTGTCGACGGCTGGCCGTCCGCCTTTGCTGGTTTTTGTCGGCATAAACCTTGACGTCCTTGGTTTTTGTCGTCATAAACATAAGCGGGCTGAGAAGAGGGAGCAACCTCTTTCTCAGCCCTAACCGAAACCACGATCACAGGAGGATCGAGGAATGGCTGATCAAGCCAATATCACACGCCGTGCCGTTTTGTCAGGTGTTGCGGCGCTACCCTTTACACCCTTGGCCGCGATGGCAGAAGCGACGGAGACGACCGCTAGTGCGCCAGACAGCCTTATGGCACTCATCGAGACCTATCGGGCGGTCTATGGTGATTGGGAGCGCGCGTGCGCACTCGTTGATCCGGAAAGACCTTTTGTAGCCCCGGGGCAGGCCACGCCGGAATATGTGGCGGCTATGCGCGCGGGATGGGATGCAAGCCGGGTAGGGGAAGAACTGCTCACAGCAATCAGGGAAATGCCCCAATGAACGCGATCCGCAAACTTGAATTTGAAGACAGCGCCGTCCGCATGCTGGTGCGCGATGATGAGCCGTGGTGGGTTCTGACCGACGTTTGTACCGTGCTCGAGATCGGAAACTCGCGCCAGGCATCCACGCGACTTGATAGCGATGAAAAAGATGGCGTCATTATTAATGACGCCATGGGACGCGCACAGGAAATGACCATCATCAATGAGTCGGGTCTCTATTCTCTGATCCTGACCTCGCGCAAGGCTGCCGCGCGACGCTTCAAGAAATGGGTGACGTCGGTGGTACTGCCCGAGTTGCGGCGCACCGGGCGTTACGTGATGGGAGAAGCCGAGGCGGACGCCATGCCGGTGGCAGCTGATGGCAAGGTGTTTGGTGTCCGGATTGCCAAGGCCAATGCTGCGGCACGGCTGATTGCCGTTGCCAATTCGATTTATGGACCGGAGGCCGCGCGAGCGTTGTGGGAGTTTGAGCGGGACCTGCCGAGGATAGCGCGCCGATCGATCCATGTGCCAGAGGGAGAGCCGGACGCCGACCCGGCAGATTGCCTTCGGCACCTGCTTGATGCCGAAATGGGCGATGGGCGCACCGTGCGCGAGCGATTGCGTCTGGCGATTGCCGACAAAGCTGCGGCCAAGGGGATGGACGCTTTCGGGATAGTTCCATCCCCGCCGATGGAGACCCATTGCATTGCGATTGCCGATCAAAACCGGTTCCTCGCGGCGGTCTTTTCGAACACGCAGTGGAACGAGCATTGGCGATTGGCACTGGTGAAATTGCCCGGTGCCAAAAAGAGCCGCGTCGGCATCATGTTCGACGGCGTACGGCGGATCGCAACTCTGGTGCCCAAGGCCAGAGTGGCGGATCAGCTTTGATCTATTCGTCTTGGTTCTGCCGGATGATCACGACAAGGCCAGCCTGAAGAAATGCACCGACCACAAAGATCGCGGCGGTGATTTCCGTGAAAGCTGATTGGCCCATCACAGAATAAAAGATGCCGGCGGCGGAGAGCACCAGTACGCCGACGATGCCGAACAGCTTTGGGTTTATGATCGTCAGAACCGGCCCAAGCACGAACAGCAGCCCTATCAACGCAATTGCATCACCCATTCTATCCCCCAATCATTTCAATGGTTGTCGGGGCCAACCCTATGCGAGGTCCATAGCCATGCGCAATCTCGATGATGTTCGCTTGTCGCTCGCTGCAGGAGCGAGCGGCGGCGTCGTGGATCTCGGCTTGGTCAAGAGTGTCGTCGGCCGTGCGGCCGGGGATCAGGGCTTTGCAGACCTTATGACCAGGTTGGGCGAGGCGCTGCCAACACCTGGGGCCGAGCTAGATACATTCGTTACCCGGTTTTCCGAGCGCTGCGTGCTGGCAGGGATCGATCCAAGCGCTTTGGCCGATGCCATGCTTGTGACGGGTGCGATGCTTAAAACCATGACGGAAGGTCGTAAAGAGGCCGCAGCGGCGTTGCGCGCGACGGCAGAAGGAATTGAAGCGCATGGGGCGTAATACGCGAGGGTTCGAGCGTCTGGAAAAGCGGCTGACCAAGATGCCCAAGACAATCCGCAACGAGACCAGCAAAGCCCTGGTCAAGAGCGCGGAGGAGACCGCCGAGGTGCAGCGGAGCCTGGCGCCGGTCAGCGTCGACGGGTCCCATGGCAATCCGCCCGGCGCTTTGCGCGACAGCATCACTGCCACCCCTCCGGGCGGAACGACGCCGGCCTATGGCACAGGGGGATCGCGAAAGGTGCCTGAAGGGGCGGCAGCGGTGACCGCTGGCAACAGTGGTGTGCGCTATTCCCATTTTGTCGAGCGCGGAACCAGCAAGGCCGAGGCGCAACCGTTCTTCTGGCCCGGATACCGGCTGACGCGTACGCGCAATGTCCGGCGGATCAAACGGGCGTTGAACAAGGCCATCAAGGAAAGCAAGAATGTCTGACGATCAGGAGCGCCTTGTTGTCTTGTTCGAGGCCAGGTTGCGCGACTTCGAGCGGCGCATGAGCCAGTCCGTTCGCCATACACGGCAAACTCGGCAACAGATCGAGCGCGAATCTGCGGCGCTGGCCAAAAAGCTCGAGCAGGATATGGCCAAGGCTGGCCAGAACAGCGCCGATGGGATCAGGCGGGCATTCGGTTCCATTCGTTCGGCGCTCGGATTTGCCGGTATCGGGCTCGGCGCTGCCGGTATTGCAAATCTGACGTCAGAGTGGACGGACCTCAATGCGCGCGTCGCCAACGCGACGGGTTCCCTGCAGCGTGGCACCGAAGTCATGGGTCGGCTCAGCGACATGGCGCGGCGGACCTATTCTTCGTTGACCCAGACGACAGAAGCCTTTGTCGAGAATTCCGACGTTCTGACCGAACTTGGTTACAATTACACCCAGCAGCTCGATCTCACCGAAGCACTTAACAATGCGCTTGTGATCAGTGCGACGCGCGGACAGCGGGCAGAGAGCGTGATGCGCGCCTGGTCCAACGCAATGGCGCTGGGGCAGTTGTCGGGCCAGAACCTCAACACGATCCTGCAAGGGAGCCCGCGCCTGGTGCGAGCGCTCGCGGACAGCATGGGCGTCGGGGTGAGCCAGTTGCGCGCCATGGGCGCCGCAGGGCAGATCACGGCCCGTGACATGTACGGGGTCACCCAGGAACTGGAGACACTGCGGGCCGAAGCGGATGCGATGCCGGCGACGTTGCAGGACAGCTTTGTCTTGCTGGGCAACGCCGTGATGCAGTTTGTCGGGCAGGCCGACCAGGCAACCGGGATCACCGGTATCCTTGCGCGCGAAATCATCCTGCTCGCTGACAGCATCGAGGAATCCGCGCGGCGCTGGGAGCGGGGCGACGTGCCGATATTGCAGTTCATGCAGTCGGTTGTTGGCCTGTCGCGCGAGCTGGGCTTGATCCAGGGCGATCTTGAAGACACGCGCACAGAGGTTGAGCGGGTTGAGGATAGTGTAGCAGAGGCGCGGCTGGCGTTCGTCGATCTTGCGGATGCTGTCGTCAGAATGCAAGGCATCGACGCCATCAACCCGAACCTGCCGCAAGAGATCCAGTCAGTCGTCGACAAACTCCTGCTTGGTGAGATGAGCGCAGTGGAGGCCCGGCAGGCGCTGCTGGACCTGGGCGCCGTCAACATGGACTTTGGCGGCGTTCTGAGCCAGTTGGCCACGCTAGCCGGGCAACTTCGGGTCGTCACGTCAGAAGCACATGCGATGCACGCGGCGCTCAATACCCCTGGAGGCCCGACAGGCGGCGGTGCCGGCCGAGGTGGGGCAGGGCAATCGCGCCGCGCTGCAGCCGATCGGCAAGCGGCGCTGACGGATTATACTCTCGAGCGCGAGCGCGTGTTGGGATTGAGCCGTGAGCAGCTCACGCTTGAACAGGCAATCACCCGCGAGATCGAGAATGCCGCCAAGGCCGGCGTTAGCTTGAGCCAGGAGCGCGCCGAGGAATTGGCGCGCATGGCCATTGCGCAACAGGAGGCAAACCGGGCGAGCAGCCGTAGTGGCGGCCGCAGTGGCAATGATGAACTGGCAACAGCCACAAAGTCGATCCGGGAGCGCACTGAAGCCTTGATGCGCGAGACGGCGTTGCAGGCACAGCTTAATCCGCTCATCGATGACTATGGCTATGCGATGCAGAAGCTGCGGATCCAGCAAGAGCTGGAGAATGCGGCGGCAAAGGCCGGTTTGGTCCTCACGCCAGACCGTATTGCGGCCATGGACCAACTGGCCGATGGGTATGCTCGCGCGTCAGTCGAGGCTGCGAAACTGGCGGAGACGCAGAACCAAGCTCGCCAGTCTATGGAGGATTGGTTCGGCTTGGCCAAGACCGCAGCGCGCTCATTCATTGACGATCTGGCTGAAGCCAAGACTGCTGCCGAGGCGCTCGGAAACGCTCTTAAACAGCTTGGCAGTCATCTGATAAATCTCGGAATGAACAGCCTGTTCGGCTCTGGTGGTGGTGACTTTGGGTTGTTGGGCAACCTCATTGGCATCCCCGGACGCCAGTTCGGTGGCCGTGTCACCAAGGGGCAACCTTACATTGTTGGCGAAAAACGCCCCGAGCTGTTTGTGCCCGATCAGAGCGGAACTATTGTCCCTCGCGTACCAAGTGCGCCCGATGCTTCTGCGCTACGTGGGTTGAATGACAATTCGTCGAGCACCTTCACCTACGCTCCAACGATCGATGCACGCGGTGCTGATGTTGCCGCCGTTGCGCGTATCGAGCAGGTATTGGCGCGTGACCGCGCGGAGTTTGAAGGCAAGGTGCGCGGTCTGTTTGAGCGGCGCAACAAGCTCATGTGGAGCTAGACACGATGGAAGCCATGAAAGGCGCAACGAATGGCGCTAACTGAACCACTGGATCTGCTCGATGGCCTCCCCGGTTGGGCCGTCGCGTTTGAACTTCAGGCGCGACAAGAGCAGTCACGTTCCGCAGCGGGGCGCACTCGTGTAAAAGATTTCGGCCAGCCGCTATGGGTTGGGTCGTGGGTCACGCGCACCATTTTGCCAAACACGCTGGACATTTGGCACGCGCGCCTCAACCACGCCATGAACAGCCAGATGACGTTCCGGGCATGGAAGTCGAGCCGATGCCGTCCTATCGCGCATCCGGGTAACTCTATGTTGCCAGAAGGTTCTCTGTACGCAATTGGCGCTAACGACAACACGGTGCGCGTTGAGGATTTGCCTGGTGTGACGCTGTCGATCGGCGACATGCTGCGCATTGGCACCGGGCTATATGAAGTGCTCGAACCCGCGAGCGGCGACCCCACTGCGTTCTTTACAATCCAGCCGCATCTTTGGGTTGGCACGGCAACCGGGCAGAAGGTCGTTATCTCCAAACCCTGGGTGGCAATGACGATCGATCCCGGCTCAGTGTCAACGAACGTGAGCCCTGCAACGGGCCGAGGAACGCTGTCATTCACGGCAACTGAATCGCGCTAGAGGCATCATGAAAACCATATCCACTGCCAACCAGGCCGCTCTTGCGGCCCGGCGCTTACTGCCGCGCGATTTTCTGACGATCACGGCACGCAACCGCGAAACTGGCGAGCCGGAAACAGTCGGTTTCTGGTCTGATCTGGGTAACGTTACGGCGCTGGTTTTCGATCCGGATACGCGCACACCGGCCTTGCGCAGCTTTTATGGCGCCGGGTCACTGATTTCCATTTCGGACATTCCGGCCGTTGCTGGCATTACAGTGCAGCGCGTCACAATCTTGATGAGTCAGCTTGATGAATTGGTCGAGCAGGCGGTGCGCCTGTACGACATCAAGCAGGCGCGGGTGGAAATCCATACCGGCCTACTCGATCCTGACAGCCGCAAACTGATCGATCCGGCTGAGCCGCTGTTTGTCGGATTTGTCGATCAGGTTGAAATCAAGACGCCGCGCGAGAACGAAGTCGGCGGTGTCACGATCAGTTGCACCAGCCACACGCAAGAGTTGGCCCGGACCAATCCCGAAACCCGTAGCCACGAAGATCAAAAACGTCGAAACGCAAACGACGATTTTTATATCGATGCGGCAGTCTGTGGCGAATGGGATCATTTCTGGGCCGGACGGCAGCAACAGACCCAAAAGAACAAGGGTATTTTTGGCTGGGGAGGTTTCCTTGGGATCTTCTAAGGTTCGCCTCGCAACGCCCGAGGATCGGTGCCGGGTCATCTCCATGTGTCGGGATGCGCACGGGGCAGGAAAACTGCCTTGGAAGTTTAGCGCTCCGCATGCCGACGCGCTGTTTCGTCAATCACTCGAGTTACCTGACAGGGCCTGCATCGTATTTGCCCCCGAAAGAACGGCCCAAGGGTTCTTGCTTGCCTATGTGGCGCTGTCGCCGTTGGCCGACATCAGTTTCGCCCGCGATTTTGGTTGGTGGATAGATCCTGCACATCGCGGCATGGCCGCAAATGACATGCTCGATGCATTCGAGCTTTGGGCGGGCCAGCGCAGTGCGACATTCGCGGGAATGGCAGCGATGGAAGCTAACCCTCGCGCTGGTCGACTCTACGAGCGTCGCGGCTACCTCAAAACCGAGACGCATTACTACAAGCGGCTCGTCGACTAGGACACCCCTACATGCCTGTTTTTACTGCAATCGGCGCCGCTGTTGCTGGCGCTACCGGCATCGCATGGCTGGGCACCGCGGCGGCGGCAGCGTCTCAACTCGTCGCAGGTATAACCGCCAGCCTGATCGGCAAGGCCATGCAAGGCGAGCCGCAGCGTCCGCGGTTTCAGGTGCAGGGCCAAATCCAAACCGGCGATGACGTACCGCGCTCAATCCTGTTTGGCTGGAATGCAACGGCAGGCTCGAAGGTCTATCAAAACGAATGGGGGGCGAGCAGCGCCCCGCAGGAATTTTCGACACGCGTCATTGCGCTTTCCGACTATCCGATCCGTGAACTGCGCGGCATGGAAGTGGATGGCAAGCCGGTAACTATTCTGTGGGGGCAGGCGCACGCTCAGTACGGATTTCCGATTGCAGAGTATCGGAAGTCAGCGGTCTTTCTTGGGCAGCAAGACCACCTCTGGGTTAAGTTTTACGACGGCACACAGACCAGCGCGGACAGCTTCCTGGTCAATTCAGTCTCTAGCTCCGAGCGGCCTTATACGTCTTCGCGCGTTGGCCGTGGCATTGCTTATGCAATCGTAACGAGCCGCGCGCCGCAACGGCAGGACGGCGAGGAAAAGCCGCTTTTTCAGGGCTTGCCGCAATACAAGTTCGTTACCTATGGCGCTCGGCTCTATGACCCGAGCAGGGACGATACCGTTGGCGGTAATGGCCCACAGCGCTGGAATGATCCGTCCACCTGGGGCGGCGATGGCGACTTCCTGCCGCCGGTTCAGGTTTACAATCTGTTGCGCGGCATCCGCTGGAATAATCAGTGGCTCTATGGGCTGCAAGTTCTGAATCCAGCACGCTTGCCTGTCGAAAACTGGATTGCCGCAATTAATAAGGCGCGCGGCGGAATTGCTGGCCCAGATGGCACCGAGCCGACCTATCGCGCCGGTGGTGAAATCCAGGTTGGCGCTCCGGTTCATATCGCGATTGAAGGCTTTCTTACCGCCTGCAATGGCCGCATGGCGGAAACCGGCGGCACCTACACCATGGACATGGGCGCACCCGGTACGCCGGTTATGGCGTTCACCGATGGCGATATCCTGTCGACAGAAGAACAGAGTTTTACGCCGTTCTTTTCACTGTCGGACACAGTCAACGGCGTTTCGGCAAGTTACCCGAATCCGTCCGAAGGCTGGAACGTCAAAACCGCTCCGGCGCTGATCCGGCCCGACCTCGAAGCGCTGGACGGCAACCGGCGCTTGCTGGCGACCGTGTCGCTCGATCTGGTGCCTTACAAGGGGCAGGTGCAGCGCCTTATGAAATGGGCGCTGGCGGAGGCGCTGCGCGCTCGCAGGCATACGTTTGTTCTTGGTCCTGAGTTCCGGATTCTTGAGCCCAACGACATTGTGCGCTGGACAAGTGCGCGCAATGGCTATGTCGACAAGCTGTTTCGCGTCGATGGGATCGTTTATAAATCCAATCTCGATGTGATCGTCGATCTGACAGAGGTGGACCCCTCTGACTACGACTGGAACCAGTCGACAGACTACCGGCCTGTTGTTGATGGTCCGCTCCAGCTTGTAGGGCCAAAGCCTGTCCCGATGACGGGTTGGCAGGTTTTCCCGGCGACGATTTTTGACGATCAAGGGAGAGCGCGCCGTCCGTCCATTGAAGTGCGGTTTGCATCTGGCGTCGTCGGCGTTGAGCGTGTTCGTGTTCAGGTTCGTGTTGCCGGAAGCGGCGACATAGTTTTCGACGGAGAAGTGCCGTACGACGATCCTTGGGCGGTCATTTTGTCGGGGCAGTTTTCGCCTGCGACGAATTACGAAGTGCGCGGAATCTTCATCGGGCCGAATTATTCCGAATGGTCGATCTGGTTTTCGGTTCTAACGCCCGACATAAAACTCGGCCCGCTCGATGTCATCTATGGCGATATTAACCTCGATGAACTCGGCAAGCAGGTCGAGGGCTTACTCGACTGGATGGGCGGTAACATCCGCGACATCATCGAGGAGGCACAGGCCCAAGCGGTTCTGACCGGCGACCAGGAGCTTGCCAATGCCATGCAGTTCGATGAATTGCGGCGCTCGCTTGGTACGGTGGTTGGTGATCTTTCCGCCACGTTTGAAGAAACGATCACCACGGCTATAATTCCGATGAACGGGCGGCTCGTGGCGCTCGCCGATGCCCTGACCGAACTATCTGCTGCGGATGCCGGCGATATATCGTCAGCGCGTATTAGGTTCACTGCAATGTCCGGCCCGAGTGGCTATGCGCGCGTCGGTATTGAAACGCGCTTCGATGTTGCCAATACCGGCGATTATCGGCTGGCTGGTAGTTATTGGGATACTCCAAACGACCCCCAATTGCCCACCCGCAGAGTTGAGATTGCCGAGCAGTTCATCATTGCGGAAAGTGCTGCTGCCGCTGGATCGCAACCCTTTATTTTTGAGGGCGGAAATCTGCGCGTGCCGAACGCGTACATCTGGGGCTTAACGGCGGTCAATATCGAGACGGCATCTATTGCTGCAGACTTGGGTTTCATTCAAACGCTGACATCTGAGCAGGCGTTCATTGATAACCTGCAGGTGGGATGGGCTGCGATTGAAAACGCAGTTGTCAACAATCTGGTCGTTAACGCGGCGATGATAGGAGACCTTGCCGTAACCCGGATCAAGCTCGAAGAGGGCTCTGTTACTGACGTTTACAAGGCTGGACCCACTTCCGGAAGCATGTCCGCACCGGGAACCATAACGTTGAACAGTCAAACTATAAATGTAGGCGCAGGTGATCTTATATCAGCTGGAGCGGTCGTTGTGGGTTTTGGAGGCGGGAACGTTAGCAATGGCGGCTTTCGTATGTTCATCGAAATGGTGGCGGGTGGTGATGTTTACGTCATAGGTGAAGGTACGAGCGCTAGTTGGACAAACCAGTCTGAAAGAAACGCCGCCCCTGAACCCTATGCAAGTGGGTTGGCCCTATCTCCAATTACCGGAAATGTAACAATTCGATCAAGAATTCAGCTTTTCGGCTCGATTGCCTACTCGGGAACCCGTCGCCTAACATCCAA
>NZ_RZMW01000022.1:0-102500 GCF_003992625.1 Pelagibacterium lentulum
AGCCGGAGGGCCAGTGAAATCCATAGGGCGGCTTTAGCCCGTCATGGATTTCACGGTACGGCCCGTGAGGCAGAACGATAAGCGAAGCGGTGCGGCCCGTGAGGCAAAACAAAAAAGCGCTACGCGCCGTGAGACAAAACGAGGCTGCGGCACGCAATACAAAACAACCACCGCTATTGATCCCGAACCCGAACCCGCCGATAAAACGGCAACCTTTTGCGGAGGAGCCCGACCGAAGTGGAAATATTTGACAACACCCTGAATGCCGAAGGCGTCGTCATTGTCGGGGCTGGTCTGGCCGGACTGTTCTGCGCCCTGAAACTGAGCCCGCGGCCCGTAACGGTACTGTCCCCCACCCCACTTGGCTCGGGCGCATCCTCGAGTTGGGCGCAAGGCGGAGTTGCGGCGGCGGTCGGCAAGGGCGATAGCGCCCGTGCCCATGCGCGCGACACGCAAATGGCCGGTGCGGGTATTGTCGATCACGGCATTTCCGAATCCGTTACCGCCGAAGCTGCGACCCGGATCGAGGACCTTGCGCAACTCGGCACCCCCTTCGATCGCGACGATTTCGGCAATTATGTGCTCTCGCGTGAAGCGGCCCATTCCATGAACCGGGTTGTGCGGGTGTCCGGCGACCGTGCCGGGCAAGCCATCATGCAGGCGATCATTTCCCAGGTCCGGCAAACGCCCTCGATCCGCATTGTCGAAGGCATTACTGCCGTTGATCTTGCACGCGCAGATGGACGCGTGGTTGGCGTTTTCTGCCGCAAGCTCGGCGATCGCTATGTCGAACCGGTCTTTATCCGCGCCCGCGCCACGGTTCTGGCGGCTGGCGGATTGGGCGGGCTCTATGCCACCACAACCAACCCGCCATCGGTACGTGGACACGCCATGGGTATGGCCGCGCGCGCCGGAGCGGTGATCGCCGATGCTGAATTTGTGCAATTTCACCCAACCGCAATCCTGACGGATCGAGACCCTGCCCCGCTGGCAACCGAAGCCTTGCGCGGAGAAGGCGCCATTCTCGTCAATGATCAGGGTGAGCGCTATATGGCACAAATTCATCCTGATGCCGAACTGGCGCCGCGCGACATCGTGGCCCGCGCCAATTTCCGGCAGATCAAATCGGGCCGGAAAATCTATCTCGATACCCGCAAGGCTTTAGGAAGCCGCATTCTTAAAGCCTATCCGACCGTCGCCCAATATTGCTTTGAAGCAGGGATCGATCCGGCTACCGATCTTATCCCCGTCACCCCTGCTGCCCATTATCATATGGGCGGTGTGAAAGTGGATGGTGATGGCAGATCGTCGCTCCCCGGTCTCTGGGTGTGCGGCGAAGCCTCATGTACGGGGCTGCATGGCGCCAACCGACTGGCGTCGAACTCTCTTCTGGAGGCAATCGTCTATGGCGCACGCATTGCCGAGGATATCTCGGGACTGGAGCCTGCCCGCACAACGCTCCACCCTTTCGAGGGCATCTCTTGGGATGCGGAAAAAGGGGCTCAGGCCGAGGCGCTTCTGCGCAACCTGCCTGCTGTCCGCAATTTACGCGCCATCATGACCGAGCATGTGGGCGTGGAACGCGATGCAGCAGGCTTGCGTAAGGCCCTGCGCGGCCTTGATGAGCTCGAACACACCGCTCAAGGTGTAACCCGCGCCTATCTCAACATGGTGACGTCCGCAACGCTGGTCGCGGCTTCGGCCTTACTGCGCACTGAAAGCCGGGGCGGACATTTTCGCACCGACTTCCCCGAGACCGATGCCACCTGGGAACGGCACACCGAGATCACGCTGCCCCAAGCGCTCGCCATCCGTGCGGAAGCCGCAGGTTAGTCGGAGCGCTTGCCATTCCCGGAAGCCTTGCGATGCGTGTCGATTATGAGTAACGAGGGGCCGACTAGCTCAACCGAAGGGCATCGGCTAGCAGCACGAGGAGCTGATCTGTATGGAAGTTCGCGTAAAAAACGTGCGCAAGGAATTTGACCGCTACCCGGCGCTACACGATCTATCGCTCGATATTCGTTCGGGTGAATTGATTGCGCTGCTTGGCCCCTCCGGCTCGGGCAAGACCACATTGCTTCGCCTTATTGCAGGGCTCGATTTCCCGACCGAGGGCGCAATCTATTTCGGCGATGAGGATGCCTCGCTCAAATCCGTTCAGGAGCGCAATATCGGTTTCGTGTTCCAGCACTACGCGCTGTTCAAGCACATGAGCGTACTCGACAATATCGGTTTCGGTCTCAAGGTGCGTCCACGCTCGACGCGTCCGCCCAAGGCAGAAATCCGCAGCCGCGCACTAGAACTGCTCGATCTGGTGCAGCTCAAGGGTTTGGAAAACCGCTTTCCCAGCCAGCTTTCGGGCGGTCAGCGCCAGCGTGTCGCCCTGGCGCGTGCCCTGGCCATCGAACCCACGGTCTTGTTGCTGGACGAACCCTTCGGCGCGCTCGATGCGCAGGTCCGCAAGGGATTGCGCCGCTGGCTGCGCGAGATTCATGAAAAGACCGGGCATACCACCATTTTTGTGACCCATGACCAGCAAGAAGCGCTGGAACTTGCCGATCGGGTCGTGGTCATGAGCCAGGGCAAGATCGAGCAGGTCGGCGGTCCCGACGAGGTTTACGATCACCCCAATTCTGCGACTGTGTTCTCCTTTATCGGCGAATCTGCCCGACTCCCGGTCACAATCGACAAGGGACAAGTTTATCTGGCCGGCCGTACGCTTGGACTTGATAGCAAGGGCGTTGCCGGCAGAAGCGGAACTTTGTTCTTCCGTCCCCACGACGTCCAAATCGTTGAAAACGACGAAGCGTCAATCGTGGGCACCGTGGTAGGAACCCGGCGAACCGAAGGCACACGTCAGGTGGAACTGGAAGTCGATGGCACGCGCGATCGCGTGGAAATCGAAATTCCGGCGGATCATCCGGCCACCCAAAAGACGCGCATTGCCTTCCGGCCAAAAAAATGGAGCGTTTTTGAAAACTAGAGCCAGTTCACGTTATGCAAGTAGTGGTTGGCTGACCGCGACAAGCCCCCTTGCGCCGGGCGTATCCTTATTGGCTCTCGCTGTCATAGGTCTCGACCAGCAAGGCAACGATCTTGGCCATTTCCGCGCGCAGTTCGGGCGGCCCGACGACCTCGGCTTCCGCGCCAAAGCGTAATATTTCCATAGCTGCATGGGTGGCTGACCCGACCGAAAGCGTAACCCGCTGCCAGCCCCGCGCGTCGGTTTCGCTGGAAACCACCGCGCCTGACCGAACGGACGGCGGAAGAAATTCGTCCATGACCTCGATAGCCCAGGGTGAAAGAAAAAGCTCAGCCTGGTTGGGATGAAGCGCGGTTTCGTAGCGCCGTGTACTCTCCGCCCAATAGGCCTCGAGATCGAAGGCCTCCGGATATCCGAAGCGATCTTCGAGTATGTCGAGTTCGAGAATGCGGGCAATGCGATATGTTCGCGTGTTGCCATCGGCTCGAGCGACCAGATACCAGACACCGCCCTTCAAGACGATGCCGAGCGGCTCGACCCGTCGTTCCGTCTCTGCCGCCCGGCTCTGATACCGCATCCGTATTGCACGCCCGTTCCATACCGCATCGGCAACGTGCGGAAGGTTAGCTAGGGTTTCCCCTTCCGAAAACCAGCCCGGTGCATCGAGGTGGAAGCGCGCCCGCATGGCGCCGGACCGCAATGTTTCGGGCAATGCGGCGAGCAGTTTCTTGCGCGCGCTGGCCGCAACAGAGCCCAATCCCATATCCGCCGCCTGTCGCGTGAGCCCAGCCAAAAACAAGGCTTCAGCCTCTGTGGAGGACAGGCCATTGAGTCGGACCCGATAACCGTCCAGCAACCGGTAGCCGCCACTGCTGCCCCGCTCGCTATAAATCGGGATCCCCGCCGCGCTCAGCGCGTCAACATCGCGATAGATTGTGCGCAACGACACTTCACACTCATCGGCGAGGGCCTGAGCGGTGACATGTCCCTTGGCCTGGAGGGTCGTCAGAATGGAGAGAAGACGGCTTGCACGCATCAAAAAAGCATAATCGAACCTGACACAAATTGACAGGTATCAAGACGTACTGTTTCAGCGCCGACCCAAGCGAACTTCCCGCCGGCGGTCGCTCCGGCTTGTCGAGAAGCCGGAAACCTGAACCAAGACACAACCTGCGAGCTCAACAAACCATGTCACGAGCCATCAACCATTTACTTATTGGGGTGCTGATCACCATGACCACAGGACTTAACCCGGCAACGGCCGGGGAGAACGACCGCAAACTGACCATCGTCAATCCAGCCAATCTCTACGATCCAACGCCGAACGGGTATAGCACGGCCGTGATCACCCCCGCCAACGCGCGGATAGCCTATATCTCCGGACAGGGCGGACAGGATGCCACCGGGAGCCTGTCACCAGACTTCGCCGATCAGGTCAGGCAGGCCTATGCCAATCTGGGCTCCGCGCTCGAAGGGATCGGTGCAAGACCCGATCAGGTGGCTAAGCTGACCGTCTTTGTCGTCGATCACGACATGTCCAAGCTGGAGGTGCTGACCGCCAGCGTCATTGAAATGTTTGGCGAGAACCTGCCGGCTCAAACGCTGGTTCCCGTTCCAAAGCTCGCCATTGATCCGATGCTCTTTGAGGTCGAAGCCATGGTGGTGCTCGACTGACAGGAACATTAGACCCGCTGCGAACCAGGATCGCCCAAGAGGGCAGCAATGCCGGGACAGCGGATGGCGTGCGTTCTCGTCGCCATCCGTATCCCAGCAGGGTTCACCGCTTCACTTGTGTCCATGATGCAGCCCGATTGAGCAATGGCAAATCCCCGGATACCCCGCAAGTCCTCGCGGCTCTCGAGAAGCGGTGTCTGCCGTGCTCAGACAGGCTTGGGGAACTGCCTGTGGATGGCTTCGATACCATCGAGCACGGCATCGGACAGCTTAATATCATAGGCACCAATATCGGCCTTGAGCTGTTCCATTGAGGTCGCGCCGATAATGACCGAGCCCATGAAGGGCTTGCTAAGGCAATAGGCAATTGCCATCTGGCATGGATCGAGGTTGTGGGACTTTGCCAGTTCCACATAGGCGCGGGTCGCTGCATCGGAATACGGGTTCTGCCGCCACATCTCGCCGATATCGCCACGCGATCCTTTGGGGCAGGCCCCATCGAGATATTTTCCGCTCAAGAGCCCCGCAGCAAGCGGGGAATAGGCAAGCAAGGAGACATCTTCAAAAAAGCTCACCTCCGCCAGATCGTGATCGTATTGGCGGCGCAGGAGGTTGTATTCGTTCTGTATGGAAGCGACACGCGGCAGGCCATGCTGTTCTGCGAGCCGGATAAATTCGAGAGTCCCCCAGCTTGTATCATTCGACAGACCGATTGCACGAATCTTGCCGGCTTTGACCTGCCGGTCGAGCGCATAAAGAATATCCGCGATATTTTCCCGCACCGCATCGCGATCCTGCCCGTAAGGATCGAACGTCCAGCCGTTGGAAAAATTGTAGTGCTCGCGATTGGGCCAATGAATCTGGTAAAGGTCGACATAATCGGTCTGCAGGCGCTTGAGACTTTCATTAAGGGCCAGTTCAACCGATTCGCCGTCGGCCGGTGCTCCGTTGCGAAGCCAGGGCCTGCCAGGTCCGGCAATCTTTGTTGCCAGCACCCAGTCCTCGCGACGGCCATTTGCAGCAAACCAATTCCCGATGATCGTTTCGGTTGCGCCCTGAGTTTCGGCGCGGGGTGGGACGGCGTACATTTCGGCAGTGTCGATGAAATTGATACCCCGATCGAGCGCATAATTCATCTGGGCGTGGCCTTCGGCCTGGGTATTCTGCTCGCCCCAGGTCATGGAACCGAGGCAAATGCGGCTCACGGAGATGCCGGTGCGGCCAAGTTCGCTCATTTGCATTGTGATGCCCTCATCGGAAATGATTTGCGCGCCGGAAACGGCGAAAAGAAGTGGCTCTGCATAACCCGGGATCGGCCATGGCGCAAATGCCGCGCGTTTAAAAATAACGGAAAGAGGCCGTAAAGTTCGAAACTATTTTCACAGGTGTCAAAAAAATGTCGTGCTTTGGTCGTGCGAGGGGTTTCCAAATCGAAATTGCCCCCCTATATAAGCGGCGTCCAAGCGGTTCATTCAGCCGCTGCACGATGGCACACATTGGCGCGGGGTGGAGCAGCCCGGTAGCTCGTCAGGCTCATAACCTGAAGGTCGCAGGTTCAAATCCTGCCCCCGCAACCAACGATACTTGCGATACCTCCGTAGGCCCAGCCGCGGAGGTTTTTGCATTTCTACGGCCACCCTTCCGCGAAGCACCCGACTGTGCCAGCAGGTTGTCCAGTGCCTCGACTTCCGCAAGGAAGTCGGGGTTGTTCTTTCCGGCTGCAAACCGCAGGATCGCATCCATGATCTTGTCGAGTTCTCGGTCGACGCGCTGGAGTTCATGCTTCCATCCCTCAAGGTCGGCGCCACGCTCGATGCGCAGCCGGTTCACCTCTTTGGTCAACTCGTCGCAGAACTCCCTGAACGACGCGGGCTCCATCAAGTGCTTGCGCAGCCCGTTCAGGATCGACGCTTCCAGCGCATCGCGCCGGATGTTGAGGCGGTTGTCGCAGGTGCCCTTGTTGCGCGCCGTCGCACAGCCGAGCAGGTCCTTCGAGATCATCGAATAGCCGCCCCCGCGGCAACCGCATTTGACCAGACCTGCGAAGAGGTGATTCGGGCGCCGCCGGTCATTCATGGGGTTCGGCCTGGTCTCGACCACATCATAGGCGAGCCGCTTCTGGCGTGCCTTGACCGCATCCCAGACGTCTTGGTCTATGAGGCGCAGTTCAGGCACGTCGTGGATCACCCATTCGCTTTCCGGGTTCACTCCAATCCCGGGGCACTTCTCAACGACAATCAACATATCACCGATCTCGCGCGCGATTTGGCCAGCGTCGGCGAGAGGGAAGAGGCGTTCCCGCAGCCCCACGCACGGGGAGACGAGTTCTGGCACGGCCGCCATCGTCGGATTCGCCCGGCAATGGCATCAGGGTACGGACGCGGGATTTCCGGTGAGGGTCGGTTTGGGCCCATCTTGTACTTTTGCTGCGACCTGACGAAGGGTCGCTTTGCGTCGAAATACGGGCTTGAATTACATACCAACCGTATAGTATGTATTTTTCATGCCGAGACCGTCCAAACTCTCCCCAGAACGCGGCGATGCCCGCACCCGCCTTCTTGAGGCAGCGCGCGATATCATCCGTGCAAAGGGATTTGCTGCCACCACCGTTGACGATCTGTGCAAGCAGGCCGAGGTCACAAAAGGCGCGTTCTTTCATCATTTTGGCTCGAAAGAAGCCCTCGGTGTCGGAGCGGCCGAATTCTGGACGGAGACGACCTCGGCGTTTTTCGAGGCGGCGCCCTACCACCTGCCCGACGATCCGCTGGACCGTGTGTTGGCGTACGTAGCCTTCCGCAAGGCGATCATCGTTGGCAAACTCGCCGAATTCACCTGCCTGGTCGGAACCATGGCGCAGGAGGTCTATGTCACCTCGCCCGATATTTGCGAAGCATGTGGCAAAAGCATATTCGGGCATGCCGCAACGCTGGAGGCGGATATCGAGGCGGCCATGCGGGCTCGCGGCATTCGCGGCGACTGGACGCCGGAGAGCCTTGCCCGTCATACGCAGGCCGTCATCCAAGGAGGCTTCGTATTGGCCAAGGCCGGCAACGACCCCGATCTTGCCCGCGAAAGTCTCGATCACCTGGATCGGTACATCCGCGGCCTGTTCAATTTGCCCGAGAGGTTTGATGCATGAGCAACGTGATACGCATACAATGCCGCTGCGGCGAGGTCGAGATGGAGGTCGAGAACCCGCCCATCATGAGCACCGAGTGCCTGTGCAACTCGTGCCGGACCGCCGCGGGTGCGATGGAAGCGCTGCCGGGCGCGCCGCGGCTGCGGGAGGCGACGGGCGGCACGCGGACGGAGATGTACCGCAAGGACCGCGTCCGATGCCTAAAGGGCGCCGCCAACCTGCGGGAATTTCGCCTGACGGAGACGACCAAGACCCGCCGGGTGGTGGCGGTTTGCTGCAACACGCCAATGTTCCTCGACTTCACCGATGGTCACTGGGTCGATCTTTATGGTCCGCTCTGGCCCGAAGGCACCCTGCCGCCGCTGCAAATGCGGACGATGACAGGCGATCTCGACGATCCGTCGGCGCTGCCGAACGATGTGCCCAATCTCAAGGGGCATTCGGCCGGGTTCTTCGTCCGCCTGATCGGCGCATGGGCCGCTATGGGGTTTCGCCGACCGAAGATCGACTATGTCCGGGGGGTGCTCGATGTCCGCTACTAACGACAAGATTGAAATCGAGAACGTCAACACGCCGGGAAAAACCGAACGTGTTGACCGCGCGAAGTACGAAGCCATGCGGGTGGCGCTTCTGTCCGTCCTGCCGGACGAAGAGCCAGGTTCGACCGTCGCGGAGGCCAAATCCGCCTTGTTATCCCAATTGCCTGAAGCGCTGTATCCGGAAGGCAAGACCGCCGGGTGGTGGCTGAAAGCGGTTCAGCTCGATCTGGAAGCAAAAGGTATCATAGCACGCGCCCCGACCAAGCCGGTCCGCTTGTACCGGATCGCGCATAGCGCAATCTGATCGCCTCTTGTGTCCCGGCTAACCGACTGCTTGGAAAAATCACCAAGCGATAGCAGGCATTCGTGCAAGCCAGATGAAGGTCGAGTTTGTCCCGCATAGCTGCAAAACTGCCGGAAGGGCGGCATTTGGAGTACTGCAGCGCCAAAAGGCGGCTTGGCGCCCAAATTGCGCAACGCATGAACACCGGCTTTGGTGTCAGTTTCAGCTCATTGGCCAGACTTCGACAACACCATGTGCAACGGCGCAAGGAGGAAAGGATCCGCATCGTGCTTGAGGGCCTGCGAGGCGAGGAGTCGATCGCCGCGCTGTGTCGATGCGAAGGGCCTGCGCGTTTACTTCCAGCAGCGCCATCTGCTTGCTCACCAACAGGGCATCGTTGACGGCGACTACATGAGCCGCGGCGGCGACACGAGCTAAGCGGTTGATCATCACGGATAGCGCGGTCCTGGGGTTCGCCGATCTTGTGGAACAGCTCGGCACCGCACGCCTAGCCCGTTGCATTCTCTGAATAGAACCAGGCTGTAGCCATACGACTCTGCCTTGTGCCGAACACCACCATGTCACCGGTACTGTCGATGGCCGGTCGTCGGCCGGCGCACTGGAAAGATGAAGCTACGATCCATCAAGCCCGAGGAGGCATCCGTTGCCACGTTGGTGGCAATATGCATGGACGAAGGCAACGCTGATACGCTCAAAAAGCCGGGCACGACATGAATTTTGCCGAAGAGTTATTTTCGCGTTTGTTGACGAGGACCCACGATCAGCCAAAAAGCTGCGAGGGCAAGCGACGGGCCAAGAAGTCGACGACCACACGGATCGAGGGGAGCTGTCCGCGTCGGTGGGGCGTGAGGATTGTCGTCGTGGCACCTTGAGCGTGCCAATCTGGTAAAATACGTCGCAGCCTGCCTTCCGAGATCGCCTGAGCGCATAGCCCGCTCGGCAAACAAGCGATGCCAAGCCCAGCGATAGCCGCCTGCATTAATGTCAAGGGTTCATCGGAAACGAACCGGCGCCGCGGTTTCACCTCCGTGATTGCTCCATCGCGATTGTAGAGCGACCAAATCAGTGCCCTATCGGAAGCTCCGCCTAGTAGCCCATCACAACCTTCGAGATCTTCTGGATATCTGTGAGGAGAGCGTGCTTGCAAATACGTGGGTGCAGCGACCAATTGGTTCTGCGCTGTGCCAACCCGGCGCTGCACGAGGTCCGAATCAGACAATGGCCGGTAGTGGGCTCGTATCGCGATGTCGAAACCTTCTTGGGCCAGATCAACAAAGCGGTCCGTGGCATGCAATAAGATCTCAATCTTCGGGTAGAGAAGCGCTACCTCCGGCAGCACTTCCGTAAGGGCCATCTGGGCGACCGTCGCCGACGTGGTGATCCGCACTGACCCGCTAGGCTCCGCCAAGCGCTCTTTCAACATCTGCTCGGCGGCCTCAGCCTCGATCAGCACCGCTGCAGCGTGACGGTACAGATCCTGGCCGATTTCGGTGATCGTAAATCTGCGCGAATTTCGTTGAAAGAGACGAATACCTAGGGTCTCTTCAAAGTCTGCGATGCGTTTCGCTAGCGTCGATTTCGGTATGCCGAGTGAGCGGGACGCACCCGCGAACCCCTGATGGTCCGCGACTTGGACGAAGAGATAGAGGTCGTTCAGATTCAGCATTGGCATATTGTCCAAAAAATGGGACGCTGGGTCCAAAGATTGCCGTATTATCGGCGATCGTGCAACTGGGTATACATTCTTCGAGGCTAACATCGGAGAATGGTATGAAGCACGTTGTTGCAATAATCGGCACGGGTCGGATGGGCTCAGCCCTTGCCACGGCACTTTTGAACGGCGGACATCAGGTCCGCGTCTGGAACCGCAGCCCATCCAAATATGCAGATCTTGTTCGGCTTGGCGCTCAACCATCGGCAACAGTCGCCGAGGCAGTTGCGGATGCCGACGTGGTGATCGTTAACGTCAGCGACTATGCCGCTAGCAGCCAGGTCCTCGATGTTGCGGAGGTCAGAACTGCACTTGCAAGCAAGCTGCTGGTTCAACTGACGTCTGGTTCGCCTCGGCAGGCCCGAGATAGCGCGGCATGGGCTACTGAGCATGGGATACGCTATCTCGATGGCGCGATCATGGGTACGCCCAACTACATCGGTAAGCCCGAAGGAACCATTCTGTACGCCGGCCCGGAAAAGGAATTCAACGACTATCACAACATCTTCCTTGCCCTTGGCGGTAATGCTCGGCACGTCGGAACTGATGTTGGTCATGCTTCAGCACTCGATTGCGCTCTGCTCGGATCGATTGTCGTCGACGTTGAAGGGATTCCACCTGACCTTTTCACGACCTTTTTCGCGGCGTTCAAGCCCGTGGTTGACGATGCTGTGATCGACGTCGCGACCCGGGTGCGCGATGGCCGGCTTAAAGGCGATGAAGCCACGCTCGCCTCGCTCGACGCCCATTACAGCGCATTTAAGCAATTGCTTGAGCTTACCCGAGAGCGCGGCCTTGATCCGACGCTGCCCGATGCCTTCGATCAGTTGTTCCGGCGGGCGATGCATGCAGGGCTGGCACAGGCTGACTTTGCTGCTCTCAGTGCCTTTCTGCGCCGGCCCATCGAGGCGCATCGCGTCGGAGAACTGGCATGAGGGCTGCGATCGCATCGGGAGCAAAACAGCCTTGGCAGGTTCACACCCTCGCCGATCCCGAACCGGGCTTCAACCAGGTGCTTGTCCGCGTGCGTGCGAGCGGCATCTGTCACAACGATCTACGTCAATCGAGCGGCGAATTCGGCGGTCACTTTCCCAAGACTTTGGGCCATGAGCCAGCCGGTGAAATCGTGGCCGTCGGCCCAGGGGTACATCACCGAAAGGTTGGTGATCGTGTGGGCGTGATGCTGTGGCAGGGCGCGTGTGGCCGTTGTGAATGGTGCCAGCGAGGCAAGCCGATCTTTTGCGCTGAGAGTGTTGGGACAAGTATGCATATGCCAGGCAGTCATGCGGAACTGATGATCGCCTTGGCCGACGCGACGGTGCTGCTGCCTGATGGGCTATCATACGAACAGGCGGCTCCGATTTTCTGTGCAGGGTACACTGCCTATTCCGGATTAAGGTCTGCTGAGCCACGCCCCGGGGATATCATCGCCGTCGTGGGCATTGGTGGACTAGGACATCTGGCAATTCAGTACGCTAAGGCTGCAGGATTCCGCACGATTGCACTCTGCCGCAATCCGGACAAGGACTCACTGATCCGGAAGCTTGGCGCGGACGAAATCGTGCGCGATGGCAATGGCCTTGCAGCCGCCGGCGGCGCAGACATTGTCCTGGGCACCAGTGTGTCGACAGAAGCTCAAATTGAAGCAATGCAGGGTCTGCGCCCCGAAGGTCGTCTCGTGGTTATGGGGTTTGAACGTAAACCCCTTCCACTTCCCGTCGGCGCTATGATCGCGAGGCGTCTGCGAGTGATTGGCAGCCAGCACAATGAAAGGGAGCATCTTTATGAAGCACTCGCCCTTTCGGCGCAGGGCAAGGTCACTGCGTTCACCGAAACGTATCGATTGGACGATATCGACACCGCACGGGAGCGACTTGAGCAGGGAAAGGTCCGCTTTCGTGCAGTTGTTGTGATGTAGTTGCACCACCCCTAGCCACTTTAGGGGCGTTGATTGTCACTTATAAATGACCCAGCGGCAGTCAGAATTGTCACCAGGAAATGCCCCAAGTCCAGCCTTGCACCTGGTGGATTTCGCTGGGGGTGGTGACGTACCAGGACGAGATGTAGCTGAGCAGCGCGGTGGTCATCCGCGCTGTCCGGTAGGGTTTGGTTGTCGGCACCAACTCCTGACTGGAAGGAACACCGATGACCGACAACATGATGAATCTGCGCACTCTGATGGAGAAGGCCGTTGACGCTATTCTCTTTGGCGAGATGATCGGTTTTGCCGTCGAAGATATGACGGAAATGGAGGAGGCACGGCCATCCATCCTCACTCACTCGGCAGCAAGCTTGGCTTTGACCGGCAGGGCGAAAGCCGCAACAAGGCTGACAAGGATGCCGACGGCGGCCAGCAGAAAGGCAAATTGTGTGCCCTGCGCCACGGCGTCACGCAGGGCATCGCCCTCCAGCCCACCCACGTGCCGATTGGCGATGGCGATCAAGACAGCGAGGCCGATGGCGTTGCCGACGCTCAGTGTCGTGGATGCCATGCCCGAGGCGACGCCCTGCTCGTCGTGATGCACGCCAGAAGACGCGGCGATGAACATGCCTGTCCAGACAATGCCCTGACCGATGCCAGAAACGACCATGCCGGGGACAATGGCGAGATAGATACTATCCGCATTCGCCCCGGGAACCAGCAATGCTGTGCCTACTGCTCCTACCGCCATGCCCACGATTAGCGTCGTGCGGGTCGAGAGCCGCGTGGCCAATCGCGCACCGATTTGCGTGCCGGTCAGAATAGCGATGGAGGGGACTAGGAAGGCAAAGCCTGTTTGCAGGGCCGAGAGACCTTGCACGGTTTGGAACAGCACGGTCAGGAAGTAAGGTAACGCACCGAAAGTGCCCATGAAGAGGAAAGTGATCGTCATGCCGACGACGAGGCTGCGATTGCGGAACAGCCGCAGCGGCATCAACGGATCGGCGCTGCGGGCCTCGATGACCACGAAAGCGGTAAGAAAGACCACCGACAAAATAAGTGACCAAACCACGCTGATTGCCCCCCAGCCAATTTCCGGCCCTTCGACCAGAGCGAAGACCAGCAGTGTTGCACCGCCCGTCACAGTCAGCGCGCCTGGAAAATCGAAGCTTCGGTGCTGATGGCGCTTCGGATCGCGTGGGATAAGGAAAAAGGCGGCGATGATAGCAACGCCGGCCAGCAGCACGTTGACGTAAAAGACGGCGGGCCAGCCCCAGGTGGCGGTCAGGAAGCCGCCTGCCAGCGCGCCGATGCTCAAACCGCTCGCGCCCGCGCCACCCCACACGGCCAGCGCCCGGTTGCGCTCCGGTCCTTCTGCGAACAGGCGGTTGATGAGCGAGAGCGTTGCCGGAAACAGGAAGGCGGCTCCTATGCCCTGCACGGCGCGCGCCGCGACGATTACCGTGGGCGATGTGGCAAGTCCCCCGGCGAGCGAGGACAGTGCGTAGAGCGATAGTGCGAAGACGAACATGCGGCGCTGGCCGATCAGGTCGGCCGCCCTGCCACCGAATAGGAGGAAGCCGCCGCAAAAGACCATATAGGCGCTGACCACCCATTGCAGGGTATGGCCCGAGAAGCCAAGTTCCGCGCCGATCTCCGGCAAGGCCACAAAGACGATGTTGATGTCCAGCGAATAGATGAGCTGGGCGAAGGCGAGCAACGCGAGAGCAGCTCCCCTTCGGGCGCCGATATCTAATGTCGGCGCTGTGCCGGCGTGTTCCGATGCAGTCATGTCGAACTCCAAGATGACGATTCTTTGTCGATCACTAAAGAATTAGATCTTGCATCGCGCTGTCAAGCGAATTATTTGTGGTTCACTCAAGAATGGAGGTGGCGATGGCGGGGCGCCCAAGAGAGTTTGATCGGGACACTGCACTGGCCAAGGCACGCGATGCCTTCTGGTCGCGTGGCTACGAGGGCGTTTCGATGGCCGACCTGGTGGAGAAGCTAGGGATTGCCTCGGCGCGCATCTATGCCGCGTTCGGATCGAAGGCGGCACTATTCCGTGAAGCTGTCGCGCTCTATGACGCCGAGGAAGGCAGTTTCGCTGCTCGGGCATTGGCGGAAGAACCGAAAGCCACGCAGGCAATCGAGCGGAGTCTGCGTGAAGCGATCGAAAACTGCACGCGAAAAGGACGGCCGCAAGGCTGTATGGTGGTGTCGGCGGCAACCAACTGCGCTGCGGAGAACGATGGTGTGCGGGAGTTTCTGGCCGACCATCGCCGTCGGCGCACGGCGCTGTTGCGCGAACGTCTGGAGCGTGCCGTTGCCGAGGGTGAATTACAACCCGAAGCAGATACTCAGGCTCTTGCCGAGCACTATGCCACGATCTTGCTCGGTATCGCGGTACAGGCGCGCGATGGTGTGTCGCGCCAGCGGCTGATGGCGACGATCCCCGCGGCGATGTTGGCGATCCGCGCCGCCGCGATCTGACTGATTGGCGGACCCAGGTTTTAGAGCAAGTCCGGAAAAGTGGGAACCGGTTTTCCGAAAAAACTTGCGACACAACAAAAGGTTAGATTGTGTCAGTGATTCAATGAAGCGCTGACACGATCTAGAATCGCGGTTGGCTAACTTCAGCCATTGGGCAAAGGTTTCCTTCGGGTAGACAGGGACTTTACGGGCAAGAGTCTGAAGGTCGCGGATGCCGACAATGCTGACATGCAACGCATTTCCGCTTCAACGCGACTGATAGTCATTTCCGGTCAGGGCCGGGTAGTGGCGGCAATCTCTTTTCGACCGGGGAGGACTGAATGATCGATGTATTGGTCATCGCATAAGGCACAATCAGGTCTATCACGCGTTCCATATCCGCGATGGAAGCCAGATGGGCTCGTGCGAGAAAACAGTCCTCGCCTGTCACGCGGTCGCATTGCGTGATTTCTGGAATGCCTTGAATGATCTCGGCCACGCGCTGCATTTCGCCGGGAACCGGACGGACCCGGAGCCAGACAGCGATGGGAAGCCCGATGGCTCTGGGCGAGATTACCGCGCTGTAGCCGGTGATGATCCCCGCCTCTTCCAGCCGCCTGACGCGCTCAGCGACGCTAGGTGAAGACATTTTCACCTTCCGGGCCAGTTCCGCGGTAGTGGTGCGGCCGTTCTCGATCAGCGTTGTCAGAATCACCGCGTCGATCTCGTCCAGACCGGCACTTTCATAGCCAAGGCGTTTCATGCCAAATTGCCTTATTTTACGAGGTAATTAGTCACATAATCCTTATCACATCTATATAAGATGAGAATTCTACCCTTCATACTGTAGATATGAAAGGGATATGTGATGTCATCCGAAATTGCCACACCCACCGGTCTCAACCGCGCAGCACAAGCTGTGCCGCCCCATGCGTGGTTCGGCGTCAGCGCGATATTTCACTATCTAGGCCCGGCCTTTGCCATTCTACTGTTCCCAGTGGTGGGTGTCCTTGGTGTGGCCTGGTTCCGCATCGCGACGGCCGCCCTGATCTTCGCGCCCATCACAAAGCCCTGGCGTACCATTCGGGAGGCAGACGCCAAGACGCGCTGGCTACTGATTGGTTTGGGCATCTGTCTGGCGGTGATGAACACGTCCTTCTATCTCGCCCTCGACAAGCTCCCAATGAGCCTGGTCGCGGCGATGGAGTTCGTCGGAACGATCGGCGTCGCCCTCTTTGGGCTTAGAACCAAACGAAATGCCTTGGCGCTTGTTCTCGCCGTCATAGGCGTGTTCATGCTGATCGACGTGAAATGGGCGTCTGACCCGCTCGGTCTGTTTTGGGCGGCCCTGAATGCCGCTTTATTCGTCGGATACATCATCCTCGGACACAAGGCGTCCGAAGGGGGCGCAAGTGGTGGGGTCGAGCGTCTCGGCGCGGCGATGGCGATCGCCTTCGTGATCCTCATGCCCATCGGTTTCCTGGAGGCGGCCCGGGCCTTCGGAATGCCGTTTGTCGTCTTGGCTGGGATAGGCGTGGGCATTTGCTCGTCGGTGATCCCCTATGTCTGCGACCAACTCGCCATGTCGCGACTGCCACGAGCGTCATTTGCCTTGCTACTGGCGATCCTGCCTGCGACGGCGACGATCATCGCCGCCATCGTCCTGGCGCAGATCCCAACCTTGCAAGACCTTTTTGGCATCGCCCTCGTCATGATAGGGATCGCGCTGCACAGACCGCCACCAATTTCTAAACAGGTAATCAAGCAAGAACGCGTTGCCTGACCTCACTAGCGCGCCGTTCGCTAACTGCGCCAAATGCCGTGGTTGGGCTCAGGTGCTCGTTCACCCAATGTCAGGTGTCCGAAAGCGGGATTTGTTGTCGCGACTATCCCCACGGCGACATGGATCCGGATGGGACTACTACGGCTCATTATTGGTTAGGGCAGCCACAATCGTTTTGCGCAGCCAGACATGTCTTGGGGCATCCTGGTGGCGTGCATGCCAGGCGAGGCTCATGACCACGCTGCCGAGGTCGAGCGGCGGGTGCGCGGTCACGAAGCGCCGCATGTCTGCGGCCGTACGAGCCAGGCTGGAGGGCAGCGTCATGACCAGGTCAGACCGCGCGGCGATTTCGACTGCCGCAAAGAAGCTTGGGACCCGAACCTTTACCCGGCGTTGCCTGCCCGAGCGAGCGAGGACTTCATCGACCCACGCTCGGCCGGTCCCTGTGATGCTGACGACGACATGATCCAACTCCAGGAACCGTTCCAGCGTGAGCTTCCTGCCCGCAGCTGGATGCTCGGCGCGCATCAGGGTCACGAATTGATCCTCGTAGAGCTTGCGTTTCCGGATTCCCGCAGGCGCGTCCTCCACCACGCCGATGAGAGCATCCACAGCATCGGCTTCAAGCAAGTCCAGGGGCCGCGGCCCTGGTGGCACCACTTCGAGATCCATGGCCGGAGCTTGAGCGGCGAGACTGCCAATCAGCTGTGGTGCGAGAACGGCCGCCTCAAGATCCAGCATCGAAAGGCGGACGGGGCCGCTCGCGTGCATCGGATCGAATGTGCTGCCAGCGAGAAGCGCACTCACGCCTACCAAGGTGTGGCGCAGTAAAGGGCGCATCTCCTCTGCGCGGGCAGTGAGGACGTAACCGCCTGGCCCGTCCACCAGAAGCGTATCGGAAAAAAGTAGCCTCAGGCGCGCAAGCGCTCGGCTGGCTGCGGGTTGGCTCATGCCGAGCCGTATTGCGGCGCGCGTTACGCTCCGCTCGTCCAGCAGCACACTGAGTACAACCAGAAGGTTGAGGTCGGCGCCTCTTAAATGCGTTTCATGCATACGAACTATACTAGACATGCATTCGACGCATGACAAGCTATGTCCTAAACTCTTCAGGACCACAAACAAGGAGAACCGACATGTATGTAGTTCTTGGAGCAAACGGGCGAGCCGGCAGCGAGACCGCCCACGCCTTGATCGAATTGGGCAAGCCTGTCCGCGTCGTGCTGCGGCGACCGGAGCGGGCCGAGAAGTGGACGACGCTAGGGGCTGAGGTCGCGATCGGCAGCATTGACGATGCGTCAAGCCTGGCCGCAGCATTGGGAGGTGCAACTGCCGCATTCCTGCTCTCTCCCGCGCCTGCAAGCGGCGATCCCTATCGACGCGCAGACGAGATCGGTAGGGCGCTTGCCGAAGCGGTGCGACAGGCGAGCTTGCCAAAGGTCGTCGCCCTGTCCTCCATCGGTGCCCAGCACGAAACGGGCACAGGCATCGTCGCAACGCTCAACCTCCTCGAGAAGCATCTCGATGGCGCAGCGCCGTCGACCACCTACCTGCGGCCGGGCTATTTCGTCGAGACCTGGGGCGAGGTAGCGTCGGCGGCGATCACCGACGGCGTGCTTCCGAGCTTTCTCGAGCCCGCGCAGAAGATCCCGATGGTGAGCACGATCGATGTCGGGCGCGCCGCTGCCCGGCTGCTCATTGACGACTTCAGCGGCAAGCGGATCGTCGAACTGCGGGGGGCGCAGGACTGGAGCGCGAACGACGTTGCAGCCGCATTCAGCAGGGTGCTCGGTCGCCCTGTGGAAACGGCATTCGTTCGGCCTGAAGCTCGCGCTGCGATCCTGGCGCAAGAAGGTGTCCCTGGGCAAGTCGCCGATGCGCTGCTCGGGATGTATGAAGGCATTGCCAGCGGCAGAGTCGCGCATGAAGAGTGTCACGAAAAGCGTCGCGGCTCCGTTGCCTTGTCCGACGCGGTCCAAAGGATCGTACGCAGATTGGAAGAGGATGCGGGGGGGCTGGCTGCCTGAGGCTGCGCTGCCTCATCCTCAAAGGAATGTGGCCATACCACTCGGTCTTGGTGCTGCCGGATCGAGTGGTATTATCGGATGGTGGATCGTGACGGTATCGCTGAGCTGGACGTTGCAGTGGGTGGTCGCGTCAGTGCTCCGCTCCTTTCTCACAAACATGCACCGCCATTGCAGGCGATGCCTTCTGCGAGGATCGGGCCATGCCACAAAGGTTTCTGGCGCAACATGGCTGCATTATTATCCGCCTACGTGCTGTTTGTCCCGATCCGGAGCGCTTGGTCTGCCGCGACTGAACCACCGCGTCTGAAAGAGGAACAGCCCGAGAATAATAAACACCATCGCTATGCCGGAGTTGTTCGGCAGCGGCTCTCCCAAGAAAAGAAGTGCTGCGGGGATGCCGAAGGCGGCGGCAACAGATCCTATCTGACTAAGATAAACTGGGCCTGCGAGACGCTGAAGTCGAAACAGCAACAGGTACTGGGCCGCGAAGGTTATCACTGCGATTAGCTGGATAGCTAAGCGGCCGCTATCTGTGAAAGCAAGTAAGGCGAGAGGGCCATCGATCCAAAAGGCGAAGGGCAACGTCAGACCACCGCCAGAAATCAGCATCAGGGCAGCCAGGACACGTGAATCCACGCCTACAGGCCAGAACCGGGTCCGGAATACATTGCCGACAGCAAGGATGAGCGGAATTGCACTGGCTGCCAGGATATGCCCACCCATGCCCGGCGGCGTGCTCATACCCTTACTGAACGCTAAAATTGCTCCTCCCACCAGTGCGAAAAGAAGACCGAGTCCACGCAAGAGGTCATACCGTTCGAGCCTGAGCATCAGCGAAAGCCCCCAGGTGATCATTGGGGGGAATGCGATCGCGAGGGATATGTAGGCGGCGCCCACCACATGAATGGTCAGATAGCCGGCCGCACTGCCCAGTGCCATCAGGCCGCCGGCGATTGCACTGTAGATCCACACCTTGCCGCGCAGCGCGGCGCCTTGGTCGCTCCGCCGCAAAACAAAAAGCAAAATCGTACCCGATCCGACCATGGCAAATGCGAGATAAGTCAGCATCGGCATATTCAGACCAAATGCCACCTTTGACAGAAGGACCGAGACCGCCAGAAACGCACCGACCGATAACAGAAGCAGCAGAGGCATCTGACTGTTGCACTGCGGGACGGCGGGAGAAGCTGGCATGCGATTATCAGTTGGCATTTGATACGTCCTTCAAGTCAAAGGCTGCAGTGCCCCTCGGAATTGTGGTTCCTGGAGATGTTGCTGTTCAGTGGCTGTTGATGGCAGAGCGGGGTTGTTTAGCCGTCTGGCTCTTTTGCCTGCGACGCGTCCGGTATGGCTCTGTTCAGCTTTCGCAGCAGAGCCGCCAGTTGGGCGCGCTCGCCGGGCAAGAGTGACGCCAGCCACCGAGCTTCGAGTTGCATATCTTCCTCAAAAGCGGCGCGGGCGCGGGCATTGCCGATATCGGTAAGCTCCACGATGGTGCTGCGCCGGTCATCCGGCGAGGGCACACGACGAATAAAGCCGGCCGCTTCAAGCCGCTTTAGTCGGTGGGTGAGCCCGCCGGATGAGACCATGAGTGAAGTATAGATCGCCGTCGGGGTCATTCTATATGGCGGGCCACCGCGCTGCAGGGTCGCAAGAACATCGAACTCACCGCGCTCTAGGCCATGGCGCGCAAAAATCGCTTCCATATGTGGTTCTATCCGCGTGGCAATACGATAGATGCGCCCGAAAATTGCCATGCCTTCGGTGTCCACGCCCGGCGACTCGACGTCTCGTTGGGCCCGAAACACATCAACCTCATCGCGTTCATAATGGCTCATCGCCGGCCCCATTTATCTTTGCATAAAGGTAAATGGAGTTTATCTTCTCGTCAAGATAAATGTGTTCGGCGTCCAGCATCCGGCTCGAGGAGGGTCACTGGCGTGCAAACGATGGGCGAGGTGTGCTTACAAACCCCTTTCATCGCTACATATCCAATCAAGCCACTACAGATCATTTGATGGCGAAGGGTCGGACCCGGCTCACCAGTTCATCAAGGAACTGATCAGGACGGGTGAAGGCGGCGAGGTGACCGGCTTGTCCGATGGTGACGAACTCCTTATGTGGCGCGTTGACCGCCTCGAAATAGGCCTTTGCGCTCGTGGTGGGCGTGATGCCGTCGGTGTCACCCTGAAGGATGAAGAAGGGGATATCGAACTCTGTGCCGAGAGCGTAGGCGTCGAATGCGACCAACTCAGGATAGAGCTGGCCCATCGAGGCTTCCATGGCGCTCTGGACGTCCTGAATGTCGGCCATTGTGTGAGAGGGAGAGGTCATCAATGCCGGAAAGACGACGTCCATCACCATGTCGGGAATTTTGGGATTGGCCTCGATCGTCCAATGGTTAAGAGCGGCATATTGCGCCAAGGACCACTGTGCTGGATTGCTCCCCATTTCTTCCAATGCCCTGACACCTTTATCGGGGCCGTATTGCGTCAGCCAATCGAGCGTTATCCGCCACGATTCCCCAAAGGCATCCCCGCCCACATTCTGATCTGTGCCGACATAAGCGTGAAACAGTTCGGGATGGTTCCGGGCCAGGCTTAGCCCCACGATGCTTCCGACCGAACTGGCGACGAGAATTACCTTGTCTGCGCCTAGACGTGCCCGCACATACTCGACTGCCTCCAGAGCATCGAGCTCCAGCTGGGCAAAGCTCAGCTCGCCTGACTGCAACTGCGCACCGTTGCGTCGGAATGTCTTGCTCGCCCCGCGCTGGTCGTACTGAACAATGGTGAAGTACCGCTCCCATGGCTGAGTGAGCGGGTTGAACATGGTATGACCAGACCCCGGTCCGCCGTGCAGAAACACTAGCACCGGGTTGCTGCGGTTCTCGCCCCGGATGGTCATCCAGTGCTCTATGCCGCCGATCTCTACGAATTGCTCCTCCACGATGCCGTCGGGTGCCGTCATGCGCAGTGTCTGGGCATTGTAGTGCTGGGCGATGGGGCGCAGGATCATCGCCTTTGTAACGCGGGCTGCGTAGCTATCAGATAACGCGACAAAAAGAGTTGCGGTGCCTACTAACAGGGCGATGGAGGCTACTATGATCATTTTCGGTCGCATTTCTGTTTCCGTGAGTGTGTTGCAGGTCATAATTGTGTCTTGAGGACACAATTAAACTGTGTCCTATATACGCAATTAAATCCGCAATGCAACAGCCATTAGGGAATCGGAATGGATGAGACGATCGCTCAGGCGATGAACATTCTTTGGCGTGGCCCTGCCAGTCCAACAAGGGGACCGAAGCCCAAACTTACCCATGGGATGATTGCGCGGGCGGGGATCGCCCTGGCTGACACCGAAGGTCTTTCCGCCGTCTCGATGCAGCGGATTTCGGAATCTCTCGGGGTGACCAAAATGGCACTCTATCGCTATGTCCCGAGCAAGATTGTGCTTCTTGCGTTGATGACGGATGAGGCGATGCACATGCCCCACGGAATTGATCTCGATCCGAATGACTGGCGCGCCTCCCTGACGCGCTGGGCGCACGGGTTAGCCGATCTTCTGATGCAGCATGGCTGGGTTCTCGAGGTAACCCAGGGGCCCCGTCCGGTCGGGCCGACGGAAACCCTTTGGCTGGACCGGGCGCTTGCCTGCCTCGAACACGCGCGGCTCGACGGACAAGCGCGTATCAGCACGGTGGCGGCGATCGCGGGCATGGTGCGCGGTGTTGTTCAACAGCAACTTGCTGCGCCAAGCGGGGGTGAAGAAAGTTCCCACTTTATTGAGGCAATACGCGATGCCGCCAGACGGGGCAGAAAGTATCCTGCGTTGGCGGCTGCAATCTCTGAGAGGTCAGGGGTCAGAAGGCAGGCTCTGGATCACGGCTTGGATCTCATATTCGACGGACTCGAACGTCACATGGGATGAAGCGGTAGTCGACCCGCTATGATCGCGGCCGACAAACTCGCCGACTGGCGTGAAACACATGAGATAGGACTCGTCCGCGGCTCGCCCAACCATCCCCAGACCCTGGGCAGGATTGAGCGCTGGCACCAGACGTTGAAGAACCGCGTCCTGATGGAAAACGACTTCCTGCCCGGCGACCTCGAGGCTCAGATCGCCGCCTTCGTCGAGCACTACAACCAAAAGCGCTACCACGGGAGTCCTGGCAATCTCACCCCGGCCAACGTCTATTTCGTGGGCGGCCAGACCATCATGCTGGAAAGCGAAAGGATCAAACGCGAAACCTTCAACCAGAGGCGCTTGCCACATCGCAAGGCAGCCGCCTAAAATGCTACAATTGAAGGGCCAGAACTTCCTTTGCATCAGAGCGCCACTGCAGACGAACCGCTCGTTTGCCGTTGCATCCTCAACGGAGACCTCAATCACATCTCAACTGGAATCAATAGGTCCTGCCAGGCAGGCGGTTCCAACTGCTATGTTCCCTATGCACTTAGGAAAACACCGGAAGCACCGGTCGTGAACGCGATGCTTTCGGAAGGTCGTTTTTTGCTACTGCTGGATGGGCCGGATTTCGACGCCACCATAGCGAGCATCAGGCACGCGCTCTGCTATTTTTATGGCCGCGTCAACATCGTCAGCTTCAATGAGGAAAAAGCCGCCGACCTGGTCTCCGGAGGTGACATAGGGCCCCTCGGAGGTAAGTGTTTCGCCATCCCGTAGGCGAACAGTTGTGATATTGGCTGGCCATGTCGCAGTTCCTCGCCCCACGCCATCGTCTTGGTTTAGCAATGCGTTGAGTTCTCCGTATCCCTTGCCGTGTGCCGCCTTGTCTTCCGCGCTGGCTGCCGCCAGCATGGCTTCGTCTTTGTAGATGAGCATCAAATATTGCATGTCTTCTCCTTGGTTGGCGGGCTATCCGCCGGTTAGAACAGCACGCCGGGCGCCACACCCCCGTGGCGGTATGACTAGACCTGCTGTTTGGGATAGGGCGGCACTGGGATAGCCGCTGGTGTGAGCTGCTCTACTGATCCATTCGCTGCAGCAGATCTTCTAGTCGGTCGAACCTACTTTGCCAAAACCCCACCATCTGACTGGTCCAGTCCATTAAAGGGGACAAACCATCGAGCTTTGGGCTGTAGTGGGTTTGCCGCCCCTCATGTCGGGCGCGAATGAGGCCCGCCGACTTCAGCACTCCCAAGTGCTTGGATACACCTGGCTGAGATATTCCCGTCTGTTCGGTCAACTCGGAGACCGTCAACTCGCCTTGACGGCAAAGCCGTTCGAACATGGCCCGCCGGGTCGGGTCGGAAAGGGACTTGAAAAGTAGATCTTGTGTGGCTGACATTGCGATCACTTGACTGTTCGGCTATGTTCATTAGATAGCCAGATAGAAATATGGAGTCAAGCAGGATACCGAAAAAATCGGAAAATTACCTATATATACTGAATATTTGGTGCTTCCGACACATTCGAATTTGGTTATTTGATCTCATGAATATGAAACCACCAAGCCTACCTAATGCGAATCTGGTGATGATAGACAGTCAGTGACTGGCGCAACAAAACGGAGGTGCTCGATCGATGAAGTTTAGCGCAAAAGTTATTCCAGCTGGAAACGCAACGGCAGTCGAGATCCCCGAAGAGGTGATGGAGGTTCTCGGTCCCGAAGGTCGCCCGCCGGTGAGCGTCAAGATCAACGCTCACAGCTGGCGCACTAGGGTCGCGGTAAAGAGCGGGCGAAGGCTGATCGGGATCAGTGCCGCGAACCGTGAGGCGTCAGGCATTAGCGAAGGCGATATTGTCCAGGTGGAGATCGAGCGCGACAACGAATCAAGGGCCATAGTTCTGCCAAGCGATCTTTCTGCTGCTCTGGAGAGCGTCGGGCAGGCAGCCTTTGAACGTTTGCCCTTTGGCCTACGACAAAGGCTCGTCCGAGAGATAGAGCAAGCTAAGTCGCCTGCCGTGCGTCAACGCCGAATCCAAAAACTGGTGAAATCGTTGGGTTAGCAGCAGAGTTTGGCGGCTGACACGATATTTCGGGCGCTTGGCGATCCAATGCGGCGGGCCATGTTCGAGCGGCTCTGCATGACCCGGTACTGGGAAGGCCGCTTCGACGATTTGCTCAAGAGGATAGATGATGACTGCGACTGACGGTGAAACCCTGACATATCTTGTCGAGCGTGAATTCACGCATTCGCCAGAAAAGCTGTGACGGGCTCTGACCCAGCCAGACCTGATCGCTGAATGGCTGATGAAGAATGATTTCCGTGCCGATGTAGGCCACAGGTTCAAGTTTGCCGGTGACTGGGGTGGCGTGCTCAATTGCAAGGTTCTGGAAGTCGAACCGACCACCCGTCTGGCTTACACATGGGACTTTGACCATGATGATCCCACATATGCTCTCCAGAGCGTTGTGACGTTTACACTCAGCCCCACGGCTTCGGGAACGACCGCAGTTGCTTCATCGATCCTGCCGCGTGTCATCTGCCGAGACAGCGCTTCGGCCGCTCCGATGATGCCGACGCAGCTCAGCGTGCAGGTGCGGCAATCATCAAGGCTCCGCAGGACACGTTCTATGGTGGTTACGCCGGGTATTTCTGCGACCTCGACAAACACCTATGGGAAATTGTCTGGAATCACAGATGCTACCCGCGGACGAGTAACATCAACCTCATGATGTCACTGGTTTCCAGATCGGGAACCAGTGACTGCTGACTGCTCGGTGCCTGCGCGCGATGCGGGGCCAATTGGAACCTGGGGCGGACGACATTGAGTGCTGAACGAATGGAAGTCTGAACCTTTACTTCGCTTCCGTGCAGGGGCCAGCACTGGCCAGCGAGCAGGATGCGCTGGTCCTGTTAGGTGCAACTTATGGCATTGGGACGGAAATTTTCGTTGTCCCGGTCCATAGTTTTGCGCCTGCGTTTTTCGACATTAGCAACAGACAAGCCGGGCATTTTTCCAGAAGATGCAGAACTACCGCATGGGCCTGGTCATGCTCGGTGACATCTCCGGTCAGATTGCACGCAGCAAGGCATTCAGCGAATTCGTCGGCGAGATCAATCGTATCGGGTATCATCTGTTCGCTGCTGATCGAAGCGAACATTGTCCCGACAATCTGAACGGCTGCAAACTGGTTTGATGGCAGTCAACTCTACTGACAAGTTCTGTCATCGCATTCTGTTTTATCTCGGCAAAGAGACGGCTGAACGAACCCGTTCGCTCCGCTGTTGTGTCCATTGTCACGTGGTAAAAGCAGGGTTTCATAATGTTGAACGAACAAGCATTTCTAGGTCTCGCCCAAGTAAATCTCTCAGCGGTCGATGTCGCGGCCGCAAGAGATTGGTATGCCAGCTTTCTTGGCATCGATCCCTATTTCCAGCGGCCTGACGAAAGCCGTCCGGCCTATGTCGAGTTTCGACTGGGCGCTTTCCAGGATGAACTGGGGATCATTGATCGCAGATATCTTCCGCCCACGACAGCTCAGCCGTCCGGCGTTATCGCGCGATGGCACGTTGCCGATATCGACGCAACCATGGCGCGGCTTCTCGATCACGGTGCCAGCGAGTATGAACCGGTGACCTTGCGTGAGGCCGGGTTCGCCACGGCATCGGTGACAGACCCCTTCGGCAACATCCTGGGCCTGATCCATAGTCCCCACTTTGCCGATGTGCTTTCCGCGAAAAACGGTTAGGGATGCGGACCGTCGCTGAAAAGATGGGGTTGCGCGATGGCATGCGCGCCTATCTTGCTCGGGCCGATGAGACAGTGCTTGAGGCAATGAAACTACCACGGCTTGAGCTTTCGCCTGAGCTTGTCGGCTGCTTCGACTACCTGCACGTCTTTGTCACTACGCAGGACGCCCTCGAAAATGCGTTTGCCACCATGAGACCGCACTTGGCCAAGCGTGGTTCGCTCTGGGTTTCCTGGCTCAAGGGCACACCCAAAGGGTCCGACCTAAACTTGCAATCGGTGATCCGTATTGGATATGATTACGGTCTCGTCGAAAGCAAGACACTGGCGGTCGACGCGCTCTGGTCGGCCATGAAGTTCACCCATCCAATTCCGGGCAAAAACTACCAGAACAGCTTTGGGTCTCTGAAGGATCCATGCGCGCTGCCATGGCAGTCGTCTTGCCGCAACGGAGGATGACTTGGTTCATGGTCACGAATAGCTAAGTCTTTATTGGCCGCATGGCTGCCGTTAGGCCAGCGTTGGACCGACCATTAAAGTCTGCAATGAGGTCAGAGCTGCCGTTCAGAAGCGGCGTGTTGTCGGCCCATTTATCACCGCACAGCTGCAAATCTGCGCGGGTCAATTGGTCGCTACTGACCGATTCCCAGCTTTTCGTTTATAGGGCTATGGCGAAGACGAAGTTCTCATTTGCGCCCGGTGCGGGGGCGCCATTTGCTTGAGATGACGCCGCGTAAGCATGGGTATTTTAACGAATACAAGCCTAACGGCGTCTTCAAGCACTACGACTGGACGGCATTGTCTTTAGCCTTGATCACGCGGCAGGTGTTTTCCTAGTACCGAGACAGAAGGCTCAACGCATTGGGGGTAGCATATTGATGGCCATAGGGGGGAATGTCGCGCTTGGCCGGCAATAACTGGTGCCGTGCATATAGATCTTGCTTGAGCGCGTCGGTTCTGCAGACGGATGCGCCCTACAAAGGCTGCCAAAGTAGGTTCCCTATCGAAACTTTGGGATGTGTAGTTCAACGATCCCACAGCGACTCCCCTTCCCGTCGAGGCAACCGTCGTGCTGGGCTATAGATCAGGAAGCGGGCCTGATTTGGCGCGGCTCAGGCAGCAAGCTTCAGGATCTGGCGCTCGACCAATCGCAAGTATCGTTGGCTGACGCGCCCTGAAGATATCGGCGCGGGTGTTGCTCGATTGAATAAGGCCCAAAGGGCTACTTGGCCGGATGGCGGAGCAAGGCGCGGTAGCGGTCAAGGCTATCTTCGAGGTGATCTTTCATAGCTCTTTCCGCGGCTTCAGAATCTCCCACAATAATGGCATCGATAATGCGCTCATGTTCTATGACAATGCTGGGATTGGGAACATAGGCTTGCACCGGCCCATCACCTGCTTCCAGTTCCACACGGGGTGTCAGGCTTGGGCGGATAAGCGTTAGCAATTCCGGGAAGAGCATATTCTGCGATGCCTCGGCGATCGCATGGTGGAAAGCGAAATCGGCATCGCGGGTCGATTGCCCGGCTTCCAGCAATTTGGCCAGTCCGGCGTTTGCCGTAACGATTGCGTCGATTTGGGCGCCAGAACGCCGCTTGGCCGCAAGTCCGGCTGCCCTGATTTCAAATGCCGACCGCATTTCGAAAAGCTCGATTACGCCCGACAGGCGCGCCATGTTCAGACCGGAAAACGGTTTTGTGTTTGCTTTGGCCGGATCCAGAGCATAAACGCCCGATCCTTTTTTCGCCTCAATCAGCGCTTCGGCCCGCAATTGACTGAAGGCTTCGCGTACGACCGTTCGGCTGACCGCATATTGGCGCGTGAGTTCGGCTTCACTGGGTAGGCGCGCGCCGGGTTTGAATTGACCAGTCTCGATAGCGAGACGCAGATCACTTGCTATCGTGGCCGCCCGTGTCAGGACCGAACCGTGGAAATTTTCAGAATCTTGCGGCAACGGTGAGGTTATTCCTTTTTGACAGCAGTCACAGACCTTTGCAAATGCGTCGGGTCCGCCTGCCCTCTTATATATGACAGATGGCCTCATGCAAAAGGCATATTGCTCTAGCTTCCCGGGTATGCCATACATGCTGTAATACAAGTTAGATCGACTTATGCGACTGAAGGGGCGAGGCCATTGATTATCACCGACGTGCAGGTTCGTGTATTCAACCACAAGACACGCCGCCATTCCGACAGCGCCGGCCATGCCCATCCCGGTCCCGAGCATACGGTCCAGCAGGCGATGCTGACCATTCGGACCGAAGACGGCCACGAGGGGCACAGCTTCACGGCCCCTGAAGTCGCACGTCCGCATGTGATCGAGAAATTCGTCAAGAAAGTGCTCATCGGGCAGGATCACCGCGACCGTGAACGGCTATGGCAGGACCTCGCGCATTGGCAGCGCGGCTCGGCCGCGCAATTGACCGATCGCACGCTGGCGGTCGTCGACTGCGCCCTCTGGGATCTGGCGGGCCGCACGCTCAACCAACCGGTTTACAAGCTCATCGGCGGCTACCGCGACAAGGTTCTGGCCTATGGCTCGATCATGTGCGGGGATGAGATCGAGGGCGGATTGGCGACTCCGGAGGACTACGGCCGTTTTGCCGAAAAGCTGGTGGCGCGTGGATATAAGGGCATCAAGCTTCATACCTGGATGCCGCCGGTGAGTTGGGCACCAGACGTTCGCATGGACATCAAGGCCTGCGCCGCTGTGCGCGAGGCCGTTGGCCCCAATATTTCCCTGATGCTCGACGCCTTCCACTGGTACACACGCACCGAGGCGCTGGAGCTGGGCCGAGGGCTCGAAAAGCTTGGATTTGACTGGATCGAGGAACCCATGGATGAGCAATCCATGTCGTCCTACAAGTGGCTTTCCGACCAGCTCGATATCCCGGTTGTCGGCCCTGAAAGCGCCGCTGGCAAGCATTGGCATCGCGCCGAATGGCTCAAGAGCGAGGCTTGCGACATCCTGCGTACCGGCGTCAACGACGTGGGTGGCATCACCCCTGCCCTCAAGACCATGCATCTGGCTGAATCCTTTGGCGTGCAATGCGAGGTGCATGGCAACACCGCAATGAATTTGCACGTGGTTGCCGCGACAAAGAATTGCCGCTGGTACGAGCGCGGCCTTTTGCACCCGTTCCTCGAATATGACGACGGGTTCGACTATCTCAACAGCCTTTCCGACCCTATGGACAGCGACGGTTACGTGCATGTGCCGGACCGTCCGGGCCTGGGCGAAGACATCAATTTCGATCACATCGAGAACAACCGGGTGGCCTGATGCCGGCCGGTCAATGCCGACACTATGGAGGAGGTGGCATGAACAAGTTTTTCGCTAGCGTATCGATCGCGGTCCTTTTGGCAGGAACCAGCCCGATCATGGCGCAAACGCCGGCCGATCAGCTGATCGTGGCCATGAACATGAACAATGTGCTGACCATGGACCCTGCCGCAATCACGGGCGGCGAAGCGGTTCAGATCCTGAACAATGTGTATGACAGCCTTGTTTCGCTCGAGCCGCAGAACAAGACATTGCTGCCGCGCCTGGCAGAACGCTGGGAGATTTCGGACGACAATCGTTCAATCACCTTCCACCTGCGCCCCGATGCGGTGTTTGCGTCGGGCAATCCGGTGACGGCAGAGGATGCGAAATTCTCGTTCTCGCGCACGCTTTCGCTCAACCTCGCACAATCGTCGGGCCTCAACAGCCGCGGCTTTACCGCCGATGCAGTGGATGACCTGTTCGTTGTGGTCGACCCGCACACCTTCGTCATCAACCTGCCCCAGGAAGACGATCCGCGCCTGATCCTGATGTACCTCACCCAGGCGGGTATCGGTTCGATCCTGGACAGTCAACTCGTTCAAGAGAACGCCGGGGACGACATGGCGCAGTCCTGGCTGACCACCAACTCCGCAGGCTCGAGCGCATTCATGCTCACCGAATGGCGGTCCAACGAGTATGTGATCCTTTCGCGCAATCAAAATTACTGGGATGCCGCGCCGGAGATGGCGCGTGTTCTGATGCGCCATCTTCCCGAATCTCAATCCCAACGGCTCGGGCTTGAGCGTGGCGACATTGACGTGGGCTTCACTCTGGCCGCCGCCGATCTGCGCGCGCTGACCGATAATCAGCAGATCACGGTTTCGACCGAGCCATCGTCAAATTTCTATTATCTGGCGATGTCCATGCAAGACGAGCGCTTTCAGGATCCTAAGATTCGTGAGGCGTTCCGCTACCTTATCGACTATGACGGCATCAATTCGGCAATCATGCCGTTCTTTGGCGTCAAGCGTCAGATGCCGGTCAATTCGACCGCCTTTGCCGCACTGCCCGATCCCAGGTACACGCTCGATGTTGAACGGGCCAAGGCACTTCTGGCCGAGGGCGGTTATCCCGATGGCTTCGATGTCACCCTGCGCGTGATCTCGACCCAGGAGTTCCTCGACAGCGCCACTGCAATTCAAGGCACGCTGGCGCTGGCCGGGATCAATGCAGAAATCATCACCGGCGACGGCGGGCAAATCTATGGCGCGATGCGCGAGCGCAATTTTGAACTGCTCGTGGGCCGTGGCGGCGGTGGGCAGCAGCCCCACCCAGACAGCAACCTCCGGGCCATGGTTTACAATCCCGACAACAGCCAGGAAGCCGGGCTGGACAATTACCAGGGCTGGCGGACCTCGTTCTACGATGCGGAGCTGAACGCCATGATCGAAGCGGCGCTGATCGAGCGCGACGAGGATGTGCAGCACCAGATGTATGAAGACATCCAGCGTATGACCCAGGACCTCGTTCATCCGATCATCCCGTTCTCCGAACGTGTCGTTACCGCTGC
The DNA here is from genome assembly GCF_003992625.1 of Pelagibacterium lentulum. Taxonomy (GTDB): domain Bacteria; phylum Pseudomonadota; class Alphaproteobacteria; order Rhizobiales; family Devosiaceae; genus Pelagibacterium; species Pelagibacterium lentulum. The sequence continues at coordinate 31,045 of NZ_RZMW01000022.1, forward strand.
CTACCAGAACGAAGTCAACGGCATCATTATCGATCCCTGGGTGTCGCGCTTCGAATATGTGACCAAGAACCGCTGATACCGGCGACACACGAAAAACATCAAAGGCGCGGGGTCTTCGGAGCCCGCGCCTTTTTCATGTGCATTTGGTTCATGCGAAGGGGAAGTCGGCACAAAAAGGAGGGCCCTAGATGGCCCGTTCATATTCGATGCTGGCGGCGATCAATTCGCGGGCGTAAGGGTCTCTGGCCGATCCGTCCAGTATCGCCTCGCGCGGCAGCACCTCGGCGATCCGGCCGTGCTGCATGATCGCGAAGCGACCGCACATGTGATCGACCACCGCGAGATCGTGACTGACCATAAGGTAGGTCAGCCCTTTCTCCTCGCGCAGACGCACAAGGAGATTGAGGACTTCAGCCTGAACCGAAACGTCCAGCGCAGAGGTCGGCTCATCGAGCAGCAACAAATGAGGTTCGAGTACGAGCGCGCGGGCAATGGCAACGCGCTGCCGCTGGCCGCCGGAAAGCTGGTGGGGATAGCGGTCCAGAAATTCGACTGGCAGGCCCACATCGCGCATGGCCTGCGCCATCTTGGTCTCGCGGTCATCGACCTTGTTGACGATCAGACCGAGTTCGAGCGCAGACCGGATCGAGTGGCGAGGGTGTAGCGAACCGTATGGGTCCTGGAACACCATCTGCATGGTACGGCAGCGCTCCTGTATCGACATGGTGCGAATGTCCTTGCCGTCGATTTCGATTTTCCCGCTCCAGGTTGCGTTAAGCAGGGATGCGCAGCGCAGGACGGTCGACTTGCCCGATCCGCTTTCGCCGACAAGCCCGAAGCACTCCCCGGCGGCGATTTCGAGGTCGACGTCATGAAGCACAGTGACGGCACCGAAGCTAACAGAAAGCTGTTTGATCGAGATTGATTTCATGGGTGGGCCCCATCGGGTTCGAGCCAGCTATCCTGACGCTCGAGAACAGGCAACGGCGTGCGTGCGCCGCCCAGACGCGGTTGCGCTGCAAGCAGGCCACGCGAATAGGGATGCTGCGCGTTGTCGAGATCGCGCGCCGCCAAAGTTTCAACGACCCGACCGGCATACATGATGAGCACCTTGTCGCAGAAATTGCGAACCAGATTGAGGTCGTGCGAGATCATGATGAGGCCGATGCCCTTTTCTCTTACCAGCCCGTCGAGTATCCGCAGCACCTGCAGCCGGATCGTGACGTCGAGTGCTGAGGTCGGCTCATCTGCAATGACGAGTGCCGGATCTGTGAGGAGCATCATGGCGATCATGATGCGCTGCCCCATACCACCAGAAACCTCATGGGGATAGAGATTGTAGACCCGCTCGGGGTCTCTGATATGCACCTGCTCGAGCATTTCGAGCGCCCGGGTTTTCGCTTCCGCTCTGGAAGAACGGAAATGGGTCAGATATGCCTCCGAAATCTGGTCGCCGCAGCGCTGCGTGGGGTTAAGCGAGAACTTGGGATCCTGCAGGATCATCGAAATGCGCTTTCCGCGCACCGAAAGCATTTGCTTTTCGGAAGCGTTGAGCAAATCAATATCCTCGAACCGCATGCGGTCAGCCGTGACGTCGGCGGTGTCGAGCAGCTTGAGCAGCGCGCGCCCGACCGTCGACTTGCCCGATCCGCTTTCTCCCACAATGCCGAGCCGTTCGCGACCAAGCTGGAAACTGACGCCGCCGACAGCAGGATTTGGGGCGCCGCGATAGTGGACCGCGAGATTATGGACATCCAGAATGGGTTCCATCGCCAACTACCTCCGGTTCATCTGTTTGGGGTCGAGTGCATCCCGCAATCCATCGCCGAGAAGGTTGAAAGCGAGGCTGACGGCAAGAATGGCCAGGCCCGGGAAGGTTACGAGCCACCAGCTATCGATCATGTAACGCCGGCCTGTCGCAATCATTGCGCCCCACTCGGGCAGAGGCGGTTGCGCGCCAAGACCGAGAAAGCCCAGTCCCGCGGCCGTCAGGATGACGGTTGCCATGTTGAGCGTCAGACGGATGATGACCGAGGGCAGGCACATGGGGACGATCGAAGTCCAGATGATCCGAGCGGATGACGCGCCCTGCAACCGTGCGGCCGAGACGTAGTCCGCCGAACGGAAGGTGAGCGTTTCGGCGCGAGCCAGACGCGCGATAGGGGGCCAGGACGTCAGCGCGATGGCGATGATTGCGTTGTTGAGACTTGGCCCGAGCGCGGCAACGAAGGCGAGCGACAGGATGAGCGAGGGGAACGAAAGGAAAATGTCGGTTATCCGCATCAGGACAGTATCGATCTTGCCACCGAAATATCCGGCGACCGTACCGAATAAAAGCCCGATGGGACCAACCACGATGCTGACAAGCGCGATGATGGTGAGCGTGATGCGGGCGCCATGCACGAGGCGCGAGAAGATGTCCCGGCCCAGCTCGTCGGTGCCGAAAAGATGCGCCATCGAGGGCGGCTGGAGCGTGTTGGCGAGGTTCTGGATATAGGGGTCATGTGTTGCGATGAGCGGAGCAAAGGCTGCCATCACAACCAGCAGCGCGATTACCACAAGTCCAAAAAGCGAAGTGGGCGTGCGGGCCAATACCGAAAGGATGTTGCCGAGCATCACAAGGCCCTGAGGAAGCCTTGTGCGGTTTGTCGTCAGCGATGGTTCTGGAGCTTGGGTCATCTGGTCCTTGGATCAAACACGCGATAGAGAATGTCGGAAAGAAGGTTTAGGCTGATAAAAATCAGCCCAACGATGAGCACACAGGTCATCACCGCATTCATGTCGCCGATGAGAAGATTGGCCGTGAGGTACTGGCCGAAACCGGGCCATGCAAAGACTGTTTCGATGAGCACGGCGCCTTCGAGCAGCGAGCCATAGGCAAGCGCCACGATGGTCACCAGCTGAACGCGGATATTGGAGAAGGCATGGCGCCAGATGGTCTGGCGGCGGCTGAGGCCCTTGACGCGTGCCGTCGTAATATATTCCTGGTTGAGTTGGTCGAGCATGAAGCTACGCGTCATGCGGGTAATGTAGGCGGCTGATGAATATCCCAGCAGCGAGGCCGGCAGGATGATGTGGTTGAGCGCGGAACGGAATACGTCCCATTGCCCGGCAAGGGCGCTGTCAATGAGCAGGAAGTTGGTCCGTTCGGGCACCATGCCGATATAGAACTGGCTCATCCTGCCTGAGCCGCCAACCCAGCCCAGTCCGGCATAAAAGACCAAAAGCGCGATCATCCCGGTCCAGAAAATCGGCATTGAATGACCCATCAAGCTCAATATGCGCACGAGATGGTCGGGCCAGCGGTCCTTGTTGACCGCTGCGACTACGCCCATGGGGGCGCCGAGGCCGGCCCCGATGATAATGGCGAAGGTGGCGAGTTCAATCGTTGCGGGCAGGACGCGCCCGATATCGTTGAGAACCGGCTGGCCGGTCCTTATCGAATTGCCGAAATTGAGCGTGACCACATCGCGCAGATAGAAGAAGAACTGCTGCCAGATGGGGCGATCGAGGCCAAGCTGGCGATAGACATTTTCATAGACCTCGCGGGTCGCATCTTCGCCGACAATCGCCCGTACTGGATCGACGGGCATAACGCGCCCGATTACAAAGGTCAGCACCAGAAGGCCGAACAATGTGATCAGGATCGAAATGGCCTGATTCCCAAATGCGCTCGCATATCGCTTGCGCTCGATCATGCTACCTCCCTTATGCGAGCAATAGCCACGCAATACAGTCATACACATCCGAATTTTCTGTATGACAAGTTAGCGTCCGTCAAGCAAAATCTCGATTGCGCGTTCTTATGTTCGCATTTTCCGGCCAGCATACCGGCGCAAGTCATTGCGCTTCACTGGCCCCTTGCTCGTTATGCCAATGGTCGAGCGCCTCGGGTCTAAACGTCACCCGAAGCTCTATTTATATCCGCGGGGTAGAAACTGCCGTCGATGAATTGGCCGGATTCCTTAGCGCGGTTACGCAATCGATAGGCCGAGGGCGACGTGCCTATATAGCGCTTGAACTGGCGGGAGAAATAATAGACGTCCGGGTAGCCGGTGAGAGCGGCAGTTTCCTTGACCGAATGGCCCGCAGCCAGGATGTTCATCGCCTGTTCGAGACGCTTGAATTCGAGAAACTTGGTTGGGGTGTAGCCAAGCCGCTCCTTGAAGGCTCGGCGGAAATAGTCGGCGTTGTAGGGCAGCTTGCCCAGCGCTTCGTTCAGGATGTCGCGCTTGAACGGGTTGCCAGTGATCCTTGCGGCGGTCAGCATAACGTGCAGAGACAAGGCATCGGGACCTGCGGTGTTGATGAGAGCCTGCTCACGCCAGCGAATGAATGCCTCTTCAATATATTCAATCAGTATCACCATGAAGAGGTGATACTGCGCCAGCGTTGTCGCAGAGACTGGAGAGGTGTCGCGGTAATGGCGCACCAAAGGCTCAATGACCTCCCATCGGCTAAAGCGAGCTGTGCGTTTGAGATCCATTTGGCTAATGAGATCGACATGACCGAACAAATCCAGCGTGAAATGCTGGGCGAACCCGGAATAGACCGGCCCTTGCTCGATGCGTCCGACAAAACGTGCGCCTGCGGGGATCAACATTGCCTCGCCCGGCGAAAGGGTCGCTGCTTCGCCATCAAGTTCGTAATGGGCTCCGCCAGAAATGCAGACGACGAGATCATGGACCTCGTTGGACTTTTCGACGCGCCAGGTTGAAGTGTGGCGCATCTTGATGGTCGAGCGAGACAGCTTGAGCGAGAGCGCATCGGCAGGAATGCCGGCCAAAACTTGGCCTTCGCTTTTATCCATCTTTTTCTCCAAAAGCGTCAATGTTGTTTTCCGGATATGTAATATTCAATGAAGTCATATGATAACTATGGCCGCAATTGGCGATGTTATATGGGAGGAGCGAGGGAAGCAACGGCGGACCGTATCGTGGCGCGTCTGGTTTGTTGTTGGCCCGAATTTGCCATGATGCACATTTCCGTACCTCTGCCGCGTTTTCAGTTCATGATCCCCTCGGGCGCGCCTGTCCGTAAGGCTGCGAATCTATTTTCTTGGGGAGGCGCATAATGGGTGGCAGTGACAACAGATGGGTCGGCTTGGCCTATGTAGCGCCCTATGTTGTGGGCTTGCTTATCTTTACGGCAATCCCGTTCGGTGCGTCCTTCTACCTCTCGTTTACCGATTATCCCTTGCTACGTGATCCGATCTGGATCGGGCTTCAAAACTATATCGAACTGATCTTTCACGACCGTACGTTCCATCGCGCCCTGCAGGTTACGTTGACATATGTGTTCATAACGGTGCCGCTCAAGCTCACCTTCGCGCTGCTGATCGCCTATGTCCTCAACTACAAGCTCAAGGCCATCGGCTTTTTCAGAACTGCCTATTATGTTCCTTCGATCCTGGGGGGATCTGTCGCCATCGCTGTGCTGTGGCGCTATATTTTCGCCGACATCGGGTTGGTCAACATGATCATCACCGGGTTGGGATTCGAGGCGATCAATTTCTTTGGCGATCCGCGCTATGCGCTTTTCACCATCACCTTGCTGCGCGTCTGGCAGTTCGGTTCGGCCATGGTGATCTTTCTTGCTGCTCTGCAATCGATCCCGGCTCATGTCTATGAAGCTGCAGCCATCGATGGCGCGAACAAAGCGCAGACCTTCTTTTATATTACCCTGCCGCTTATTACCCCGGTAATCTTCTTCAATCTGATCCTTCAGATGGTTGAGGCGTTCCAAGAATTCAACGGGCCGTTCATTATCACTGACGGCACGGGCGCGCCCCTGCGCTCTACTTATCTGGTCCCGCTCTACATCTACGATAAGGCATTCCGCCAGTTCGACATGGGCTATGCCTCGGCCATCGCCTGGATTCTGTTTGCGATCATCATGGTCCTCACCGTTGTTGCCTTCTGGTCGTCGCGCCATTGGGTTTATTACGCCGGCGACAAGCGGAGCTGAGAGAAACAATGACTTCACTTGCCAATCAGCCTCAGACCTTGCTCGAACAGGCCCGCGCTCACAATGCGCGCACCCGCCGCAACCAGATGATTTCGACAGTGGTCCGCTATGGAATCCTCGCCATTGTCGGGTTCATCATGCTCTATCCGCTGCTCTGGCTGGTAGGTGCCTCATTCAAGACAAATGCGGAAATTTTCGCTTCGCCCAGCTTCATTCCGGAAAACCCTACACTGGAGGGTTATCAGCGCGGTTGGGATACTTCGACGCGGTGGAATTTCGGGCACTTCTTTCTGAACACCTTGTGGATCATCATCCCCAAGACAATCGGCACGGCGATTTCGGCAACCCTGGTGGCCTATGGCTTTGCGCGCTTCGAGTTTCCGTTCAAAAAAATTCTGTTCGCGACTGTGATCGCAACGCTGCTTCTGCCCAATGTGGTAACCCGCATTCCCCAATATCTTCTGTTCCGCGACCTGGGTTGGCTCGACACCTATCTGCCACTCTGGGTGCCCTCGGCGCTTGCCGGCGATGCGTTCTTTGTTTTCATGCTGATCCAGTTTCTGCGCGCCATCCCGCGCGACATGGAGGAGGCGGCGCGTGTCGATGGCGCAAACACCATCCAAACCCTAGTTTTCATAGTTATCCCAATGCTGGCCCCGGCCATCATTTCGGTGTGCCTGTTCCAGTTCATGTGGACGATGAACGATTTCCTCGGGCCGCTGATCTACATCTCATCTGTCGAAAAATACCCGGTTTCCCTTGCGCTGCGTCTTTCGCTCGACGTCACAGAAGCTTTCCAATGGAACCAAGTGCTTGCCATGTCGGCACTGACATTGGCGCCATCGCTGATCGTGTTTTTCGTCGCCCAGCGCTACTTCATCGAGGGCATCTCGACTGGCGGCGTGAAAGGATAAAACCAATGGCCAATCTGCAACTCAAAAAGGTCGAGAAAGTCTACGGCAACTCGTTCAAGGCGGTTCATGGCATTGACCTTGATGTCAAGGACGGCGAATTCATGGTGTTGGTCGGCCCGTCGGGCTGCGCCAAATCCACCACCTTGCGCATGATCGCTGGCCTCGAAACCATCACCGGCGGGGAAATTCGCATCGGCGATAAGGTCGTCAACAACCTTGTTCCGGGCGATCGCGGCATAGCAATGGTGTTCCAGAACTATGCTCTTTATCCACATATGAAGGTGAAGAATAATCTCTCTTTCGGGCTCAAGATCAAGCGCACGCCAAAAGAGAAAATCGCAGCAGGGGTCGAGAATGTTTCGGGTATTTTAGAGATCGGCGAACTGCTCGAACGGCTGCCCAAGCAGCTTTCCGGCGGCCAGGCTCAGCGCGTGGCGGTAGGTCGGGCACTGATCAAGCAACCGGAAGTGTTTTTGTTCGACGAACCCCTCTCCAATCTCGACGCCAAGCTGCGCGCTTCGATGCGTGTACGCATCACCGACCTGCACAAGCAGCTAAAGCAATCGGCAACCTCCTCAACCGTGGTTTACGTCACCCATGACCAGACCGAGGCCATGACCATGGGTGATCGGATCTGCGTGATGAAGGACGGGCACATCATGCAGGTGGCCGATCCGGTAACGCTCTATAATCGCCCTGAAAACGAGTTCGTGGCCGGGTTCATCGGTTCGCCCGAAATGAACCTCATACCCGTCAAGCTCAGTCGTAACGGCGCGCCCGCAATCACGCTGGGCGGGCAGACGGTGACCTTCGGCAACCAGCTTGCTTCGCGCCTATCGGCCAATTTGGGCGAGAAGCTGACTATGGGAGTACGCCCGCAACACATGCAGATGGTTTCGTCCGAAACCGAAAACGCGTTTTCGGGCAAGGTCAGCCATGTGGAATTCATGGGCCACGAAGTCAATCTCTACGTCGCTATCGCTGGACATCAGGTCACCGTCGTGATTCCGGGCGACCACTACAATCCATCAATGCTGTCGGACGGGGCCATAAGGCTCGCACCGCATGAATCGCGGCTGCACCTGTTCGATCCTGAAACGGGGCAGAACATTTCGCTGTCTCAAGACTAAAGCTCATCGAAGGGAGGATTACGATGAAAAATACTGTCACCATGGGCACTACGCTCGCACTGATGCTGACAACCGCCTTGGGTTCGGCCCAAGCCGCCGATCTGCGCGTCTCCTGGTGGGGCGGCGACGCCCGCCATGCGGCAACCCAGGAAGCACTGCAGATCTGCGGCGACAAGCACGGGCACAATATCAACCCGGAATTTACTGGCTTCGACGGACATCTTGAACGTCTGACTACCCAGTTGGCTGGCCGGACCTCACCGGATCTGATGCAGGTCAACTGGCCGTGGCTACCACTGTTTTCGCCCGACGGAACGGGACTGGCCGATCTCAATGAGTTTTCCGACATTATCGATCTGAGCCAGTGGGATGCAACGCTGCTCGAGTCGGGCATGCGCAATGGTGCGCTCAACGGTTTGCCTGTATCGATCACCGGGCGGGTTCTGTTCTACAACGCCGATACTTTCTCTGAGGCTGGTGTCGAGCCCCCCGCCACATGGGAAGACATGATCGCTGCTGCCGAGACGTTCAAGTCTGAACTGGGCGACGCCTATTACCCATTCAGCGCCTCGCGCTATAACGCCATGCTCTTGGTTGCGCTTTATGCAACACAGAAGACGGGTGTGGGCTTCATCGATCCTGAAACCAACGAAATAGCATGGGACGAAGCGACGCTTGTTGACGCGATCAACTTCTATCAGAGCCTCGTTGACGCCGGTGTGATGAAGAGTTGGGAACAAGATGCCGCAATGGGTAATCCTGGGCTGCACGAGCGTGGCGACTGGGCATCAGGTGAAATTGGTTCGTCTTATGAATGGGATACCACTGTGTCCCAGATCGCAGGCCCGTGGGGCGCTGACCATCCCTTGGTTCCTGTCATGGCGCCGCGCATAGACGGGGCGGTCAGCGACGGCATCTTCCGCAAACCCTCAATGATGTTTGCGATTTCAGCCAGTTCTCCCAATCAAGAAGCTGCCGCAGAAATCTTGAACTGCTTGATGGTCGAGGATGAAGGTGTGCGTGTGATGGCTAGCCATCGCGGCATTCCGGCTGCGGCTTCGGCTGTAGCGCTTCTAGAAGCCGAGGGGCTGATCGACGCAAACGTCAAGGCTGCAAATGATCTGGTCTTGGCTGCTGACACGCCACCTGCTTCGCCCTATTTCGAGGATCCGGCCGTACGCACCGCCTTTGAAGGCGTACTTGAAGAGTTCGCATATGGCCTGATGTCAGCCGAGGATGCAGCACGCGAAATCATGCGTGGCACTGAACAGGCGCTGCGCCGCGTGCAGTAAAAGCCAAACGACGGGCCGGCTCTTTCCATCGAGTTGGCCCGCGTCTTTTATTCAGAGAGTCTTTCTCCATGTCCGCACGGATCCCTGCAATACTTGTTCTGACTCCGCGCACGGTCACGGTCGAATTGGCCGGCGTCAACGCTCATCACAGACTTGATGAGCCAGTTGCGTTTCACTTGTCGTCAGATGGGGCAACAGTAATCGAGGGCGCGCTGGATTTTCCGGTGAAGACTTTCGAGAACCTTATGCCGGGAACGCGATACCGGCTCGAAATCCAGGGTTGGAATCGTCTTGAGTTCAGCGCTCCGTTCGAGACCGGGTTCGTCGATGTCCGCGATTATGGGGTCAGCGAGGCGGCAGCGGACAATACTTCTGGTTTCAAGGAAGCTATCCAGGCAGCGCCAGACGGGGCGACGCTTTACGTTCCACAGGGCACTTGGCGCACGGGGCCGCTGTTTCTGAAGTCAAACCTCACATTTTGGCTGCCCGAAGGCGCAGTCATCACCGGGCTATCGGATCGTGCTGCCTACCCGATCCTTCAGGCCTTTTCGGAGGATGGCCTTCAGCAGGCGAGCTGGGAGGGGGTGCCCGCCAAATGCTATGCCTCGCTGTTGACAGCGTTCGATACCAGCGGACTTTCTATCGTCGGCAAAGGGATTATTGACGGAGCGGGGGACCGGGGCGATTGGTGGAGTTGGCCCAAGGAAACCCGGAACGGCGCAAGGCGTCCGCGTACGGTTTTTGCCAATCGTTGTACCGGCTTTTCGATGGCGGGGGTGGCGGTGCGCAATTCGCCCAGTTGGACCATACACCCCATCGATTGCAACAAACTGATCTTTGCCGACCTCGACATTTCGAACCCGCCCGACAGTCCCAATACTGATGGGCTAAATCCCGACAGCTGCACCGATGTGACAATCAGCGGCGTCAGGTTTTCGGTGGGCGACGATTGCATCGCTATCAAGGCGGGCAAAATCTGGCCCGATGGCAAAGTTCCCGCGCCGACGCGCAATGTCGGCATCCGCCATTGCCTTATGGAGCGCGGCCATGGTGGGGTGGTCATCGGCTCGGAAATGAGCGGTTCGGTGACCGATGTGACGGTCACCAACTGCACGATGATCGACACCGATCGAGGGCTGCGCATCAAGACCCGGCGCGGCAGAGGCGGACAGGTTGCGCGTATCGCAGTGACCGACTGTGTTATGGATGGGGTTCTAACCCCGCTGTCAATCAACGCTCACTATTTCTGTGATCCTGATGGCAAATCGGATGCGGTACAGAACCGTTCGCCCGCGCCAGTCACGGCGGCCACACCCTGGGTCTCGGAAATCTCCTTCGCGCGCATAGAGGCACGAAATGTCCATCACGCACTGGCTTATGTGCTCGGCCTTGCGGAAGCGCCAGTGACCGAACTGCGGATCGAGGATGTAAGCGTCACCTATGCCGACGATGCTGTGGCCGCTGTGCCCGACATGGCGGTTGGTCTGCCGCTGTTGCGCCATGACCGGATCGTCACAGAAAACGCGATCGAGCCGGTGATCGCCAATATCGATTGGCCAGCAGTGGATGACTATCTGGAGCGCACATCATGCTGAAAGCATTTTTCGACGATTATGTCAGTCGCTATGTGGCCTATAAGAAGGGCGACTGGTGCTACGAGGACGGGTGCATCTATCGTGGTCTTAGCCTTCTCGATGGCGTCGATCCTGATGGTCCATGGTTCGCTCATCTCGTGCGGCTGATTGATCGTCAGGTTGCGGATGATGGCGCTCTGTCGGGCTATGCCCAAGACGAGTTCAACATCGACAACGTCCTTTCGGGCCGGGCACTGATCTGGCTTTACTCGCGCACAGGCCAGGTCAGGTACAGGTTGGCTGCAGATCGCCTAGCAGGACAACTCGCCCGTCATCCGCGCATATCGGCAGGCAATTATTGGCATAAGTTGCGTTACCCTCACCAAGTTTGGCTGGATGGACTTTACATGGGCCTGCCGTTCCAGATCGAATATGGCCAGGCCTACGACCGCCCTGATCTGGTGGCCGATGCTGTTGCGCAGATCACTTCCGCTCTCGAGCTTCTGGCCGATCCGGCGAGCGGGCTTTACAGTCATGGCTATGACGAGGCCCGTAAACAGTTCTGGGCAGACAAGATCACAGGACGCAATGCCGCGCTATGGTCGCGGGCACTGGGCTGGTTGGCCATGGCGCTCGTCGATATCGCCGAGCTGATCGGACATGAAGGGGTTTCCGAAGCAGGACTGGACACAAAAATCGCGGACTTCGCGCGCGTGATGGCAAGCCATCAGCGTGCCGATGGCCGCTGGAACCAAGTGCCCGACCAACCCGATCTTGATGGCAATTATGCTGAATCCTCCGCGACGGCGATGCTGGCCTATTTCTATTTGGCTGGTGGGCGATTGAGATTGCATGGGGTCGATGCCATCATAGGACAAACGGCCTTGAACGGACTGATCGCAAAGGCGTTGATCCCGACAGAACATGGGAGGGTGCTCGACCAAATCGTGCATGTGGCGGGGCTAGGCGGGTTCGAGGGGCGCGAGCGTGACGGCACGGCGGCGTATTATGTCAGCGAGAAGATTGCCCCTAACGATGCAAAAGGCGTCGGGCCGCTAATGATGGCAGTAGCCGAGATTGAGCGTTTGCAGAAAACGCAGTTTGCCAATCCCGCAAACGTTGCCGCGGGCTGAGCCTAAGCTCTGGTTGACACCAAAGGGGTCGGGTCGGCTTCATCTGTCCCAAGACCAGAATAACGACTGCATCAACCATAACCTTGTGTCGGACCTTTTGAGCCGAAACACAAGCCAGCTTGCCGATAACTACCTGACTGTTCTCAACTCTTCTGAAACCGCATGTAGATCAGAAGTCACTAGGCTATAGCTCAGTCCGGCGCGGTTTACCCGGACGTTCGTTTGGCGATAGGCTTTGCTAAAAACAGATGATCCGCTTGTCTTCCCAAGCGCTGCCAGCGTAGGGCAGCTGACTTTGCTTTGCGCTAACCAATTTGGCGGTTGCCGTGAGTTATAGCCTGCCGGGAGAGAGCGTGTCATCGATGCCGCCTTGGTCTTGGCGCTGTTCTGTGCATTTCGGGTCCGAGCCTGCAGACCACCGGTTACCAATGTTTCCAATGGCAACCAAAGCTTCCAATAAAGGCCAGAAACTATGGCAATGCGCCTATGAATCCATGGCTTAGAGATCGTGCCCGGATGCAGTTATTGTGCTTCCGCGAACGATCAGCCTGGTTTCGACTAGAAGATGTTCCGGCTTTTGTCGCCCTTCGATCCTCTCCATGAGCATACGTGCGGATTCCATGCCGAGTTGTCGTCCTGACTGATCGATGCTCGTTAAATTGTTCTGGGCGAGGTCACACGGGGGCGAGTTGTCATAGCCGATCACAGAAAGGCCTTGGGGTACAGAAATGCCTAGTTCCATGGCTGCGCTGATGGCCTCGAAGGCGCAGGAATCGGTCCAGCAGAACAAGGCTTCCGGGCGGTCCGAACGCTTGAGCAGATTGCGTGCCAGATTGCGGGCAAGGGGGCTATGCTCTGCGTAGTGCACGTCGGTGTGGCGCGAAAGTCCGTGCCGTTCCATGGCACGGCGATACCCCAATTCGCGATGCGCAGTCACCGAGTTGTCCTCGCTGGCCGAAATGTCGAGACTGATATGGGTGATCTTTTCTAGTCCCGCCGCAACCAGATGATCGATTGCGTGTTCGGCTCCAGCTTCATCATCACCGTTGACGGTATCGAAATGCATAGCTTGCGGACGGTGATGGCCGATAACGACGGTCGGTATTCTGCGCGCAGCTGCGTCGATTTCTTCGTCAAGCATTCGTGGCGCAACGAATATCAGGCCGTCCATTTGCCTGTCGATCATGGCGTCGATCAATGAGCGCTCCACACCCACTGCCGAATTTGAAACGCCGAGCAGTGGCTGATAGGGCGTATTGGCCAGCGCCTCATTGATCCCGGCCATGATTTCGGAAAAGAACGGGTTGCGTATATCGGACAAAAGAACCCCAAGCGTATAGCTGCGTCCACGCATACCGCGGGCTGATGCGTTGGGGCGATAACCGAGTTTTTCTATCGAGGCATTGACCTTGGCGCGCAGGACGTCGCTTACACCGTAAGCGTTGCGCAGCACTTTCGAGACGGCGGAAACCGACACTCCGGCATCAGCGGCGACGGTACGGATGGTGATCCGTCCCGACATATCGCGTTCAGCCTTTTGTATTGATTTGCTTTGTGAAATTTCGCTCATCCCGCGCCTGAATTTCTCTGAAGTACGTTCGTCATCCTATTGTGTCTATGCGGTTATCGCACCGTCTTCGCCAAAAAGCTATTGCAAGTGCCGAAAAAATGTAGAACGATATACGTAGAACGATGCACAAATGGCTGCCCATGTCGTGGAGGACGATGGCCGCCATTAGGGAGACGACTTTGGACTATATTCTTTCGCGCTCGGAGCATGCCGACGCAGCCCGTCATCATTGGCAAGCCAAGATGGTACGCCCGCAAAGCGATGGAGGTGTCGGCACGCCTGCATCTTTCGTGCGTAAGTCATTTCGGGTCGATCATGTCGGAGGTTCGGAAACGCTCCGGATCAGCGCGTTGGGGCTCTATCGTTGTTTTATCAACGGTCAGCGCGTCGGCAATGATCTATTGACTCCCGGCTGGACCAATTACGACAAGCGGCTTTCCTATCAGACCTACCAGGTCGGCGACCTTTTGGCAGTCGGTGAAAACAGCATTGAAATCTGGCTCGCCGATGGCTGGTATCGCTCGCAGATGATGTGGGGACAAAATCCAATCCTCAATTGCTGGGGCGACAAGATTGCGGCGATTGCGGAGTTGCGCCGCGAGGCAGAAAGCGGAGCCGACCTTCTGCTCGCCACCGATCAGACCTGGTCAAGCGGACATTTGCCCATACAAAGATCGGGCATCTATTTCGGGGAAATCTATGATGCACGGCACGAAAAACTCAGTGACAGTGCCGGTGTTACGCCGCTCGATTTCAACCACGATGTGCTGATCGCCCATGAAACTCAGCCGGTACGCGAACTTGAACCTTTGCAGGTCGTGCGAAAATGGCAGGATGAAGAGGGGCGGCTGCTTTATGATTTCGGCCAGAACTCAGGCGGTTATGTTGCATTAATCGTTTCGGGTGAGGTCGGTACGCGCATCATCGTTGAGCATTCGGAAATTTTGGATGCGGACGGCAAATTTGAAAATACAAATTACCGGACGGCCGAAGCGCGACTTGAATATGTCCTTAAAGGTGAGGCCGAGGAGCATTATCGCCCGACCTTTACATTCCAGGGCTTTCGTTATGCGCGCGTGACGATCGTGGGCAGCGCTGAGATCAGAAATATTGTTTCGATCCCGATAAGTTCGGTCTATCCGCGCAAAGGCACGTTTGCCTCAGGGCACCAGCTTGTTAACCGGCTGGTCGAAAATACATTCTGGTCCCAGCGCGCCAATTTTATCGAAGTGCCCACCGACTGCCCTCAACGTGATGAGCGGCTGGGATGGACAGGCGACGCACAGGTCTTTGCGCCGACGGCGTGCTATCTCCACGATAGCCATGATTTCCTGCGCAAATGGATCCGCGACGTCATTGCCGATCAGCGCGAAGATGGTGCAATCCCCCATGTTTCCCCGGATCCAACCCGGCTGCATCCTGAGCATTTCGCGGGCTTTTATGGCTCGACAGGTTGGGGGGATGCGATCGCAATCGTTCCCTGGACCCTTTACCTGCACTATGGCGATCGCGAGATTTTGGAGCAAGCTCTGCCCGCGATGATAAAGTGGGTTGATTTCGTCTGGTCGATCAGTGATGGACCGATCGTATCGCCGCCTCGTCAATGGGGTTCGCGGGGCTTTAGCTTTGGGGACTGGCTGCAGCCCAAGGGGCCGAGCGCCAAGCCACTGCCAACAATTGGCGATGACGCGGCCGCAACGATCTATCTTTATATCTCGGCTTCGCTGGTTGCCCGTATTGCCAGAATTCTGGGTGAGCCCGAAACCGCAATACGACTGGAAAAAATGGCGGAAGCGGTCAAGCAAGCCTTCGCCAGCGAGTTCATTACGCCCTCTGGCCGCCTCGCCTATGACGATCAGACATCCTATGCGCTGGCCATCCTGCATGACCTTATTCCCGCCGACAAGCTCGAGGCCGCGCGCGGCCACTTTCGCAACACGATTGCGCGCGCCGAAGGCCGGATCGGCACAGGGTTCATCGGTACGCCAGCGCTTTTACCTGCGCTGATCAAGCTTGGCGAAACCGGCCTGGCGCAACAGTTGTTCCTCCAGGAAGAAGTGCCGGGCTGGCTTTATCAGGTAAAGAATGGCGCCACCACCATCTGGGAGCGCTGGGACGCCATCCAGGCCGATGGCACAATCTTTGACCCGCAGATGAATTCTTACAACCACTATGCCTATGGCGCTGTGTGCCAATGGTTGTTTGAAGCGGTTGCCGGCCTTCGGCCCGACGCTGATGCGCCCGGCTTTGATAAGATCATCTTCGAGCCTGTGATTTTGCCGCAATTGAACCCGGTTAGCGCCTGCCATGAAAGCGTTGCTGGTCCAGTCAGGGCCGGTTGGCGGATCGAAGGCGGGCGCGTGATCTACGAAATCGAAATACCGGAGGGCAGACAAGGCGAATTGCGCCTTGGCGCCGAATATACCGATTGCATCATTGATGGGAAGTCTGCGGCCGATGCGCGCTGTGTTGCGCTCTCGCATGGCGTGCACGTGATCAGCTTTGCAATGACACCTTTACGTCCGGGACTGCCCGAAACCGTCAAATCAACGGCGCGGACGCCCTGAACGGATTTAATGGTAACCCTTGGCAATCGTGCCGGGGCCAGACTGGGAGGACTACTGATGAATACCAAAACCGCGCGACACCTGATGGTCGGCAGCGCTGTCTCGGCACTCATGTTGACGAGCACCGCTGTGCAGGCCCAGACAGTCAACCTCACGATGCTGGTGGATAATGCCAGCCACACCGTGGCGATTTCCGAGGCGCTTGTTGCCGCTTTTGAAGCGGACAATCCAGATATCAGTATCGACATCGAAACGCGTCCAGGTGGCGGCGAAGGAGATAATATCGTCAAGACGCGGCTCGCGACCGGCCAGATGACGGACATTTTCTGGTATAATTCGGGGTCGCTGCTACAGGCGCTCAATCCAGCTCAGACGCTTATCGACCTCAGCGATGAGCCATACATGGACGACATCGCGGACAGCTTCAAACAGGTCGTAAGCGTGGGCGAGGAGATCTTCGGCGTGCCGACCCGTCCTGCCGAAGCAGGTGGTATATTTTACAACCGCGCTATCTATGACGAACTCGGGCTTGAGATTCCTTTGACCTGGGACGCATTCATGGCCAATAACGAAGCTATTGCGGCGGCGGGTCATACCCCTGTTATCCAGACCTATCGCGATACGTGGACAAGTCAGCTTTTTGTTCTGGCAGACTTCTACAACGTGCTTGCTCAAGAGCCCGACTGGGCCGAGCGCTATACCAATAATGAGGCCAAATACGCGACCAGCGCGATTGCCTTGCGCGGCTTTGAAAAGCTCGCGGAAGTCCATGATGCAGGCTTTCTCAATGCCGACTTCGGTGCAGCTGGCTATGAAGATGGCTTGCGCATGGTCGTTGAAGGCGAAGGCGCGCATTATCCCATGATTACGTTCGCCATTCCGGCGATTTCCGACACTTTTGGTGATGCCATTGAAAATGTGGGCTTTTTCGCCCAGCCAGGCGATAGTGCCGAGGAAAACGGTCTGACCGTATGGATGCCGGCTGCACTCTACATTCCGCAAACCACATCGGATGAGGAGGCCGCAAGGCGGTTCCTGGCCTTTGTTGCCAGCCCGGAGGGCTGTGCAGTGCAGAACGAGGCCGTCGCGGTCAATGGCCCCTATCTCATCAATGGCTGCGAATTGCCCGAAGACGTAGCCGGGGTTGTCCGTGATTTGCTTCCCTATTTCGAGGAAGGCGGCAACAATGCGCCAGCCCTTGAATTTCTTTCGCCGATCAAGGGCCCCCTGCTTGAGCAGTTGACGGTGGAAGTGGGCTCGGGCATTCGCCCGCCCCAAGACGCTGCGGCGCTCTACGATCAGGATGTTGTGCGTCAGGCTCAGCAGCTTGGTCTTGACGGCTGGTAAGCCTCCCTTTGCCAGCAAAGCGCGGCCTCGGCTTATCGCCGGGGTCGCCGTCATCCCAAATGAGAGGGAAGCCGGTATGATGGCCATGAGCTCAAGCGCAACTGCATCAAACGCGCCGCTTACCAAGCGGCAACGCACAAGTCCTTATCCGACATGGTTTTTCCTGCCGGCTGCTATCATCTATGGGGTACTGTTCCTCTTCCCGACTTTTTCGTCGATCTATTTCAGCCTGACGCGCTGGACGCTGTTTGACTCGACCTTTATCGGGTTGGACAATTTTGCCCAGTTCTTCCGTGAGCCCTTTCTAATTCAGGGCGTGATCAACACCATCATCTTTGCGTTGGTCACCTGCACGCTCAAGGTGGTGTTTGGGCTGGGGCTGGCCGTGCTCTTGACCTCGGACATAAGGATGCGAGCGCTGCTGCGTTCGATTGTCTTTTTCCCTGTGCTTGTAAGTGCCGTCGGCGTTGGCATCGCCTTTACGGCCATGATGCACCCCACGCGCGGCATCATCAATATTGCGCTCGATCTTGTAGGGATTTCCGGTCCTGGTTGGCTCACAAATCCGGCGCTTGCGATCTATTCGGTTGCCCTAGTTGAGGTCTGGCGCGGAGTGGGGCTGGCGACCGTGATCTTCATTGCCGGTATCATGTCCATTCCGCAGGATTATTACGAGGCCGCGCGTATCGATGGTGCATCGGCCTGGGAGCGGTTTTGCTATATCACCCTGCCGCTAAGCCGACCTGCGACCGTGACTGTCATCATCCTCAGCTTCATTCATGGATTGCGCAATTTTGAACTTGTCTGGGCTATGACCCGAGGTGGACCGGGCTTTGCGTCCGATGTTCTGGCGTCTGTCATCTACAAGCAATATCAGGCCGGGTTCTACGGACTTTCGACGGCAGGCAATGTGGTGCTGTTCGTTCTGATCGCACTGATGGCCATTCCGCTTTATATTTATCTCAATCGCCGGGAGGGCCACCAATGATTGCCCTGCGCCGCTACGGATTGACTGTGATTGCCGTGTTTTCAACGGTTATCATATTCATCGTCCCTTTCCTTTTCATCGTGTTGACCGCGATCAAGGATCGAACCGAGGCCGCGCGCCTTGATTTTTCATGGCCGACGAACTTTCCGGTCTGGGAAAATTTCTGGACTGTAATTTCCACCCGCAACTTCATGCTGGTTACGGCCTATATCAACTCCACGCTGATTACGGTGGGCGCGGTCACATTGCTGGTGATCCTCGCGGCAATGGTTGGCTATGTACGTCAGCGGCGGAAAGGCTGGTGGAACGGACTTGTCGATTTTCTGGTGCTGGCAGGTTTGATGATGCCGCCCGCAGTGGTGCCCACGATCTGGCTGCTCCAGGAAATCGGGCTATTTGCAACACTGCATGGCATGGTCTTTATCCAGGTCGCCTACAATCTTTCCTTCTGTATCATCCTTTATCGCGCCTTCATTGCCACCATTCCACGCGAACTGGATGAAGCCGCGATCATTGATGGCGCCCGTCCGCTCGATGTGTTTTTCCGGGTCATTCTGCCGTTGCTCAAACCGGTAACGGTGACTGTAATCGTTGTACAATCGGTCACGATCTTCAATGATTTCGTAAATCCGCTCTATTACCTTCCAGGCAATCAGAACGTCACTGTGCAGCTCACGCTTTACAATTTCCAGAGCCAGTTCAGCACGGCATACAACCTGTTGTTCATGAATATTTTGCTCGTAACCATCCCGCCACTCATTGTCTTCCTGTTCTACAACCGCCAGATAGTTGCAGGCATGACAGCAGGTGCGGTTAAAGGCTAACAACGAAAAACGACGGACAATAATGGCAGATCTAGCACTTAAATCGATCCACAAGAGCTACGGCTCGGTCGAGGTCATCAAGGGCATCGACCTTGACATCGGCCATGGGGAATTCGTCGTCTTTGTAGGGCCTTCCGGCTGTGGGAAGTCGACGCTTCTGCGCATGATCGCAGGGCTTGAGGAGATCACATCCGGAGAGCTCTATATCGGCGAAAAGTTATGCAACAACATGGAGCCACGCGACCGTGGCATCGCCATGGTGTTTCAGTCCTATGCGCTTTATCCGCACATGTCGGTCTATGATAATGTAGGGTTTGGGCTCAAACTTGCCAAGGCGCCCAAGGAGGAACGCGATCGCAAAATCCGCGAGGCGGCCCGCATTCTTCAAATGGAGCACCTGCTTGAACGCCGCCCCAGCCAGCTATCTGGCGGACAGCGCCAGCGTGTAGCGATCGGTCGGGCAATTGTGCGCGAGCCCGAAGTGTTTTTGTTTGACGAGCCGCTCTCCAATCTTGACGCAGCGCTCAGGGTGGATATGCGCATGGAGCTTTCAAAGCTGCATCAACAACTCGGCGCGACAATGATTTATGTCACACACGATCAGGTCGAGGCCATGACCCTGGCTGACAAGATTGTTGTGCTCAACAATGGAGAAGTGCAGCAGACTGGCGCCCCGATTGATCTTTATAAAAACCCGGCCAATCTTTTTGTAGCTGGTTTTATCGGTTCGCCGAAAATGAACCTTTCGCCGGTCATAGCCGGTGAGGTCTCCGGCAGCCGCATAGCCTTGGGCGGTGAAGGGCTGGAACAATTATCCTATGCATTTGATGGTCATAGACAAAAGCCGGGCGATCGCCTTACGCTGGGGATCAGGCCACACGCTCTCAAGATTTCCGAGACGGGACCGGTCAAGGGCAAGGTTGATCTTGTCGAACGGCTTGGCAATGAAACCATCATCAATTTCCGCCTTGGAAATGGCGAGCAATGGCTGGCCGTCGTTGACGGTGACGCGCCGATTGGACGTGGGGGCGCTGTTGCGTTTTCGGTAGCGGAAAGCGATATCATGCTTTTCGATGAAAACGGCGAAAATGTCAGGTGTTTGGTGTCGGCAGT
This sequence comes from Pelagibacterium lentulum, assembly GCF_003992625.1. Lineage (GTDB taxonomy): Bacteria > Pseudomonadota > Alphaproteobacteria > Rhizobiales > Devosiaceae > Pelagibacterium > Pelagibacterium lentulum. Next base: position 51,464 of record NZ_RZMW01000022.1, read on the forward strand.
CGATGGGGAGATTTAAGGGGCAGATTGTTGACTTCCATTGAACGCTGAACCGGTATTTTCGGCAAGAGCTGGCTCGATGCCTGGGTATTGGCACACGGGCCGGCGCATTGACAACCGACCGCGAGCCGACGCAAATGTCGGCTCTAAATCCTGCTGCCCTGTCGTTCGCAGTTCGGGCAAATTCCCCAGGATCGGCACCGATCGCAGCCGAATGTACACGCAATCCCCGATAACTCCTAAATCATCGACTGCAAAGCCAAAAGGCGCGACGTCGGCAAATATAAGCCAGAGCCAAATCTCAGTCGAACGTATGGCCCGCCCTGTTCGCAAGTAGTTTTTAGATTCCTGTACGGTTGGCTTCAACGTATCCGGTCTCACGGTCGCGCCGTGGCCAAGATGGATATCCGCACATCCAAAACCTCAATAATCAACACGGTTTCAATGAACCGTTTCCACTGCTGAACTTTCCGAACTCCGATCAACTGCACCCGAAGGGCCGGAATAGGAAGGCGGCCGGGAGAAGCTTTCTTGGTCCGCGAAGAATGGGCGCGCGGCGTTCAGGGGAAGTTGACAGAATCCCACTTGCGGCAAAGTGAAAGCAAGGCTAAGATTTTCCTTGGTCCTATTGTTGGACCAAAGGGAGGAAATTGCAAAATGAGCCGGGTAAGCGCCGTTAAAAGCGTTGTCGATGCGCTTAAGGCCGAGATCCTGGCGGCTTATAAGCCTGGCGATTTCCTGCCCAATGAGCGGCTGTTCGCAGAAAAGTTCGAGGTCAGCCGCAACACCGTTCGTGAGGCACTGGTTTATCTCGAAGCCTACGGCATCGTTGAAAAAACCCAGCGTGGTCCAAAGGTCACTCAGCCTAATTTCGGCATCGCCTTTCACGTCCTTGAGTCCATGTTTGATCGGAGCCTCGAAACATGTCGTGACATCATAAAGTTCAGGCGCTTGATTGAGATAGGCACGCTGCCCGATGTGATCGAGAAAATTACTGATGAAGAAATCGACCGGCTGGAGGTGACCGTTGCGCGGATGGCCAAAGCGTTGACGATCCGCGAGGCGGCAGAAGCCGACTACACCTTCCACATGATCATGGTTGAAGCGTCTGGCAACGCGGTCGTGCGCCAACTCTATCGCGTGCTTGCCGAAACGATTGTCTTTTACATGGAAATTGGCAAGGCCGTGCCCCGGCATGACAAGACAATAGTCGCCGGTCACGGCAGGATTGTCGAAGCATTGCGCAAACGCGACTATGCCGAACTGCTCTCGGCCGCCGACGGCCATTACGATTATTCCGAAGGCGTTCTCAATGAGACGATCGCGGAAAACAGCCCAGAAACACCTCTCAGTCGGAAAGAAGGCTAATGCAGGTTCTCCGGATCGAAGCGGAAAATATAGCGCGACTTGCTAATGTCAAAGCACCTACGCCCAAGTTGGGTGAGGCCCTTGTTGCCATTAGATATGTGGGGCTCTGTGGCAGCGATCTTAATACGTTTAGAGGCCTTAATCCTCTCGTCGAATTGCCGCGCATTCCTGGCCACGAAATCAGTGGAATCGTTGAGGCTGTTGGCCCCAACACCACCGGCAACATTAAGCCGGGCCAGCGCGTTACAATTGTGCCCTATACCCATTGCGGACAATGTTCTGCGTGTCTCAAGGGGCGCTTCAACGCCTGCCGATACAACAAGACGCTCGGCGTGCAGCAGGATGGCGGCCTCGCAGAAAAGATCGTGGTGCCTGTCGAAAAACTCATCGTCAATGACACGCTTGATCCGCGCCACCTGGCATTGGTCGAGCCGCTATCGGTCGGGTTTCATGCTGTGGATCGCGGCTCGGTAACCAAAGAGGATACGGTTGTCGTCATTGGCTGCGGCATGATCGGGATCGGCGCTGTTATCGGAGCGGTTGCCCGCGGCGCCAAAGTTATTGCAATCGATGTCCAGGCATCCAAGGCCAAGTTCGCAAAGCGCCTTGGCGCGAGCGCATCGATTGCAGCGCAATCGGAAGATGTGGCCCAGCGCATTGATGAATTGACTGGCGGCCATGGAGCCGATGTCGTGATCGAAGCGGTCGGACTGCCCATCACATTTACCCAGGCAATCGATTTTGCGGGCTACGCCGGACGCGTGGTCTATGTGGGCTACTCAAAGGCCCCGGTTGCCTATGAGACCCGCTTCTTCAACCTCAAGGAGCTTGACATTCTGGGTTCGCGCAATGCGACGCGCGCCGATTTCGAAGCGGTAATAGCCTATCTCGAACAGATGAAAGATGAGGCCGACGCTCTCATTACAAGAACTTTCGCCTTTTCTGATGCTGAACAAGCGTTGCCGTTTTGGGTAGAGCATCCCGACAGCCTCAAAGTCATGATCGAGGTCAGCTCGTGAGCGCCGGGCACGTCCATCTGACACCGCCGACTGCAAATTATGCAACTGGCCAAACACCCATCGTCGACGGCGGTGGCGTGATCGGTTTTTAACCTGGATCGAAACGGTCCATTTATCCCCAAGGAGGAGTCAAAAAATGAACAAACTCACTACAGGCTTACTTGCTGCGGTCATGCTGTCTGTCAGTCCGTTGGCCGTTCAAGCCCAAGACGTCACCATTCGCGTCGCCTATGAGAATAACCCCGGCGAGCCAACTGACCTTGTAATGCAATATTGGCAGGAGTTGATTGCTGAACGCTCCAATGGCGAGATCGCACTTGAGCTTTACCCCAGCTCCCAGCTTGGTTCAAAGACTGACATCACCGATCAGGCGATCATGGGGCTTAACGTCATCACCATCACCGATGTCGGCTTTCTTGCAGAATATGAACCGGATCTGGGCATTCTTTATGGGCCGTACCTGACCGACGATCCGCAAAAACTCTTCGACATCTATGATGGCGAATGGTTCACGGAAATGAGTGAAAAGCTGCGCACCGAGCATGGCGTACGCATTGTGTTGCCGAACCTTCTTTACGGGGTCCGCCATTTGATCTCAACACGCCCGGTACGTTCCCCCGAGGACATGCAGGGACTCAAGGTTCGCGTGCCAAACAATATCATGCAGATCCGCGCTATCGAAGCCATGGGAGCAGTAGCAACACCAATGCCATTGGGTGACGTTTACACAGCCCTGGCCCAAGGCGTTATCGATGCCGTCGAAAATCCTATTGCCGTGCTTTACGGGCAGCGCTTCCATGAAGAAGCAGATCATTTGAGCCTTATCGGCTATCTCACCAACACGGCCATGTTTGTTGGCGGTGAGGCCTTCTTCTCCACGCTCTCGGATGAACACATGCAGATTGTTGAAGAAACTGCATATGAAGCGGGGCTCTACAGTCAGGAGCTAATTACCAACTTGGACAACGAAATGCTCGAGGAAATGGTTGCCGCCGGGGTCGAGGTCATCGAGGTCGATATAGCTCCATTCCAGGAACTGACTCGGTCCGTCTACGAAGGTTTCCCGGAATGGTCTGAAGGTCTCTACGAGATGATCCAGGCCCAGCTTCAGTAAGCCAAACACAATCCTTCCAGGAGCGGCGGCTATCTGCCGCTCCACACATCCAACCAGCTTAGTGGCAGGTCCAGGGAAGAGTGGACATGAAATTTCTGGAAAAACCAATCAACTGGCTTCTGATGATTCTGCTGACCGCACTCGTTGTGCTGGCCAATTGGGCTGTGGTGCAACGCTATGTGCTGGGCCAGCCATTGCACTTTACCGAAGAGGTGAGCGCAATGCTGCTGATATGGATCGTCATGATCGGTGCGATTGCCGCTGAGCGGGACAATCAGCATCTTTCCATTTCCTTCATCGTTGAGTCTTTGCCCAGCCCTGTAGCCAAAACAATCAATATTGCGATCGGACTCTTGTCACTTGGTATCGTTCTGTTCGTTGCATGGATCGGCTGGCAATTGACTGCCAGCGTGCAGACGCGGGCGACCGATATCCTGCGCATTTCATTTTTCTGGACCTATGTTGCAATGCCTGTCGGGCTATTAGGGATCGCCTTCTACATGGCGGCTCAGGTTGTCGATAATCTCAAAACGCTGAAAAAGGGTGACGAGCATGGATAGTCTTGCAATCGTTGTCCTTGTGATGCTGGCGCTTATTGCGCTCAACATGCGACTCTACCTTGCGATCATCGTCGGGGTCCTTTGCTATTTTCTGTTCATCAACCAGATCCCGATCAACATTGCCGTGCAACGCCTGATCGCGCCGACCCTCAATGTGTCGTTTCTCGCGATCCCGTTCTTCATCATGCTTGGCACCCTTATGAGCTTTACCGGCATTGCCGAACGCATGTTAAAGCTTGCCGATCTTCTGGTGGGAAAACTTACAGGCGGCATGGCTCTGGCCAATGTGATGCTGTCAACGCTTATGGGCGGGCTAAGCGCCTCCAATCTTGCCGATGCGGCTATGACCTCACGCATGCTCGTGCCCGAAATGGAGCGGAATGGCTATAGCCGCAGTTTTTCCGCGGCGGTGACGGCAGCCAGTTCACTGATCACGCCGATCATTCCGCCGGGGATTGCGCTCATCATCTACGCTCTTTTGGCCAATGTTTCGGTCGGCCGCATGTTCCTTGCTGGCATATTGCCCGGCATTCTGCTGGCCTGTTTTCTGATGGTTGCGACCTATGTGATTTCCAAGCGTCGCGGCTACAAGCCCACGCGCGAAAACTGGCCAAAACCAAAGGAAGTCGGCATAACAATCTTCAACGCCTGGCCTGCGTTATTTCTTGTCATCGCTGTTATTGGCGGCATTCGCGCCAATGTTTTCACCCCGACAGAAGCCGGCGCCTTTGCCGTCGTTTTTGTATTGCTGGTCGGGTTCGTCATTTTCCGCGAGATGCGGCCGCACCATGTCGGCTCGGCGCTTGTTGAAACAGGTAAATCGACTGCCTCGGTGATGCTGGTCGTCATGGCCAGTTCGGCCCTTGCCTGGGTGTTTTCTCTCGAGCAGGTCGGGCAAAACCTTGCAACGATCATGGGAGGCTTGACCGACAATCCAATCCTTTTGCTTTTGCTCCTCAACATCTTGTTTCTGGGACTCGGCACGCTGATCGAGGGCACCGCACTGATGATCGTTCTGATTCCGATCCTGATGCCGACCGTTCTGGCTATGGGCATCGATCCCGTCCATTTCGGCATCATCATGATCGTCAACCTTTCGATTGGCACGCTGACGCCGCCGATTGGTACCGTGATGCTTGTGGTGTGCAACATAACCAAGGTGCGAGTCAGCACCTTCATCAAGGAATCGACAGGGATGTATCTGGCTTTGCTTCTCGCATTGCTTATCATCACCTACGTGCCCGAACTTTCGCTCTGGCTGACACGCTAAATGGTCGGGAGACAATACGATGACGGCAACGCGCGATGATCACGAAATTATAAGAGTTCTAAAGCAGGAGCTGTTCACTGCCGTTGTTGGTGATGTGCTCGATGTCATGGGATTGCGCAAGCAATTCCTGCCCGCGCAAATCTCCCCCTTGCAACCACACATGAAAATTGCCGGGCGCGCCATGCCGGTACTGCAAGCCGATATATTTGACGATGCGGCTGAAGCCGCGTGTGGCCCGCTTGCGCGCAAACCTTTCGGATTGATGCTTGAAGCTCTTGACAGTTTGAAGCCCGGCGAAATCTATGTGGCGTCCGGAGCCTCGTTCAACTACGCCCTCTGGGGAGGTCTCATGTCGACCCGCGCCACACAGCTCAGGGCCGGGGGAGCAGTGGTTAATGGCTATGTTCGCGACTCCTGGGACGTAGAACGGCTTGATTATCCAACATTCTGCCGCGGCCTATATGCTCAGGACCAAGGGCCGCGCGGCAAAGTCATCGATTTCAATACGACGGTTGAAATCGGCGCAGCGCGGATCAGACCAGGCGATTTCATTTTCGGAGATCGCGAGGGTGTGCTTGTCATTCCGCGTGAAGCTGAACAGGAAGCAATCGCGCGTGCCCTAGAGAAAGCCGCAACTGAAAACGAGGTAGCCATTGCGATCCGTAACGGCATGGGTGCTGCCGAGGCGTTTGAAAAGTATGGGGTAATGTAGATCGTGACCGATAGCCGGCTACTTTTGCTCGCTCCAGATGACAATGTGCTGGTTGCCCGCCAGTCGATTGATCAAGGCACTATCCTGGAAATCGAAGGGCATACAATTGCACTGGCGGTGGCCCTTGGCATTGGGCACAAGGTCGCGCGCAAGCCAATCTCGTCAGGAGAGAAGGTGCTCAAATATGGCGCGCCGATCGGCTCGGCTACCGCTTTGATAGCTGTAGGAGAGCACGTTCATATCCATAATATGCAAAGCGACTATACCACTACTCACGTCATCGAGCGGCCAGACAGGGCACACTCATGAACACCAGAATGCGTGGCTATTTGCGATCGGATGGACGCAAAGGTATCCGCAACGTCGTTGCAGTCGCCTATCTGGTTGAATGCGCGCATCATGTCGGCCGCAAAATCGTTGAGGCATTCGATGAAAACGAGGTCCACCTCATAGGCTTTCCTGGCTGTTTCCCCAATTCCTATGCGCAGGAAATGATGGAAAAGCTTACCACCCATCCCAATGTCGGGGCCGTTCTTTTGCTATCGCTTGGATGTGAAAGCTTCAACAAATACAAGCTCTCGGATGTGATCGGCGCAAGTGGCAGGCCTGTCCATACATTGACCATTCAGAATGATGGCGGCACCCGCCAGACGATAGAGACCGGACGCGATTGGGTGGCCTCCCAGATCGAAATGCTGGCACAGGCTCAAACGGTTTCGCTCGAACTTGATGAATTGGTTATCGGTACTGTCTGCGGCGGCTCGGATGGCACTTCCGGCCTAACCGGGAATCCTGCCGTCGGGCGTGCTTTCGACAGGCTCGTCGACGCAGGTGCGATCTGCATATTTGAAGAGACAGGGGAACTGATCGGCTGCGAAGAGATCATGGCCTCTCGAGCCGCGACGCCAGAGCTCGCCGATGAATTGCGCGCTTCGATTGCAAAAGCTGCACGATATTACGCGAAACTCGGCTATGGCAGCTTCGCTCCCGGTAATGCGGACGGCGGACTTACGACAATTGAGGAAAAGTCCATGGGCGCCTACGCCAAATCCGGGCGCTCAACGATTTCTGGATTGATCAAGCCCGGAACAATCCCGCCAAAGGGCGGCCTTTATTTAATGGATGTTGTGCCTGATGGCGAAGTGCGGTTTGGCTTTCCAAACATTTCCGACAATGCGGAAATCGTCGAGATGATTGCGTCCGGCTGCCACCTAACGCTCTTTGTTACCGGCCGAGGTTCTGTCGTCGGCTCCGCCATTTCCCCGGTCATTAAGATATGCGCCAATCCCGATACCTATCGCAAACTGGCTGACGATATGGATATCAATGCAGGACGCATTCTCGAGGGGAGTGCCAGTCTCGACGACATCGGAGAGGAAATCCTTGATGCAATTATCGGGCTGGCATCGGGAAATGTGTCCCGGTCCGAAGCACTCGGCCATCGCGAGTTCATCTTGACTTACAAGTCGTTTGAACCTGCTGGCCCAAGCTGCCTGCCGGGTTGACTTCAAATGCTATCCCCACTCCCCAAAACACCGGACTGCCGCCTTGCGGGTGTAATTGTCCATCGACATGAAAGCGCTCGGTCTGTGATCGACGCATTGCCCGCAACCAATGCCTGATTTTGGCGAAGACCTGTTCGATGGGGCTGAGGTCTTAGGCGTATGGCGGCAGGAACCACAGGCGTGCGCCTGCGGCGCGAATGACCTTGCAGTTGTGGCTCCCTCAGCTTGTCCAGAACTGTTTTGTATTTGAGGGCGTTCCAGGGGTGCTCACGTCATTAAACTGCGGGGTCAGCATATTCCGGAGGTCAACCCAGCTTTCTCTACTGGGTGCGAGAAGGAGAGGTCCCTTTGTCAGGCCCGGACGGTAGATTGTTGCGTCGCATAGTGCCGAATAGCCGCCTGCTTCCTGATGGAGCAGTTGTCCTGCGGCATGATCCCAAGGTGCCATAAGGCCGTTCAACGCGAAATCCTTGGCCCCTGTAACCAGCATCCGGTATTCATACGCCGAGCAGAAATAGCTGGTAACGTCGCCAAGTTTGGGGATCTGGGAGGCGATGTGGGTTTTGTGGTCCTCGTCAAATACCGGCAAGGCGAGAAAGCCGGTCATATGCGCCAAAACATTCTGCTTCGATACTCTGCAAGGACTGGAATCGCCCCACGGACCGAGCATGAAGGCACCGGCACCACGTTCGGCGACGAGCGTCTCACCGCTCTGGGGATAGTGAATCCATGCGGCAACTGTCGTGCCATTCATGGTGGCCGCAATGATGCTCCCGAAAAGCGGCATGCCGTGGGCGAAGTTCCAAGTGCCATCAATCGGATCGACGATGAAGGCAAGCTCTGCACGATCAATGGCTTCAAGCAATTGTGGATTTGCAAAGACTGCCTCTTCTCCAATGACGAGAGCTTCAGGAGCAAGCTTGCGCAATCCTCGGGTGAGGGCGACTTCTGCTGCAAGGTCCGCAGCCGTTACCAGGTCATTGTCGGCAGACTTGCGGCTAACGTCGGCAGCGGTGAGCCTACCGCAGCGAGGTAAGATCTGGTTCTGGGCGACGGTGCGCAAAAGCGCCGTCACCGCTTCTAGGAGCGAGGTACGAAAGATTGGCATGGCATCAATTCACGGGCTGCCCGCTTGCAAAGCTGAAGGCAGGACCAAACTCCTCGACATAGTGGGTATGGGAGACAATGGCCTGATTGGCCTGCCAGCGATGGAGCAAGAACGCAGGCGGCTCGAAATTGAAGGACGATGGGCCATCAGGGTTCAGATCGAGGGGAACCTGATGGGCGATTGAAGGCGCGATCATCGCGATCGCGTGCGCCAGCTTGGTCAGCACCGGCCTATGGACATGTCCACATAGCACGCGCTCAATCTGGTTATGGCGCGAGACAATTTTTTCAAACGCATCACCATTGGCACATTTGATTCTGTCCATGTGCTCGATGCCGGTATCGAAGGTCGGATGATGCATGAAGATGATCGTAGGCTGATCCGAGCGTGCTGCCAGTGTCCGTTCCAACCATTCAAGCCGGGACCCGCAAAGAGTTCCCGCGCCGAATTGATCGGGATCGACCGTATCGAGGCCGATCAGCCGAACGGGATGATGCTCTATGGCATAATTGAAAAATGGTGTCTTCGGGTCGAGATACTCGTGATCTGAAAATGCGGCGCGCATCGTCTCGCGATGGTCGTGATTGCCCGGAACCGCGTATAGCGGGATCGACAATGACGCAAGAACACGCCGTACCTGCGCATATTCTTGCGGTGTTCCAGTATCGGTGAGGTCGCCCGTAAACAGCACGACATCCGGGCGTGGTGTGAGCGCGTTTAGTGCGGCAACCGCGTTCGCCAAAGCCATCGCTGTATCGAAGCGATCATAAAACAGGGAGCCGGGGGCACCGACATGAGCATCGGTAATCTGGGCGATGAGCATATTTTGCCTTCTTGGGGTTGGGACAGTCACCGATTTCGACCGGCTCTTAGCCCCCGAACTACAACAACTTTATGACGCTGGCGTCGTCGCGCGCTGCCAGAAAACTATCATCCAACCTTCATGAGCCTGTCAAAAAGCGCGTGGTAGAAGGCGTCATCCGGTCTGTCGCACGGCCCCAAAAAAGGTATGGATCAAATCTGTCCATGCCGGCTCAAGGGCGCCAGGTCGGTTGTTCAACAACTTTCGAGTGCCGTTTCCTTCGGCGCCGGAAGTCGTGTTAGCAACCAGATCAGGCTAGAGTATTATGGCGTCCCTCGACATCGTGTCGCTGAGCAAAACGCTCGGCACTCATGCAATATTGAAATCGGTATCACTAAACGTTCCCGACGGCGCGTTCATGACGCTGGTCGGCCCTTCGGGCTGCGGCAAGTCGACCTTGCTCAAGATCATATCAGGGTTGGAACTTCAGGATGATGGCGACGTCAGGATCGACGGTATGTCGGTCAGTCATCTCCACCCGAAGTTGCGCGATATCGCGATGGTGTTCCAGTCCTATGCACTTTACCCGCACATGACGGTCTATGAGAATATCGCGGTACCACTGGTGCTACGGCGACTGGCTCTTATGGCGCGAATGCCGCTTCTGGGAAAGCTGATGCCGGGCACCGCGGCCGTACGGCAGAAGATCGATAGCGACGTGCGTACGACAGCCGATATGCTCGAGCTCACGCAATTGCTTACTCGCAAGCCAGTGCAGCTTTCCGGCGGTCAACGCCAGCGGGTTGCTCTTGGGCGGGCCATGGTGCGCGATCCCAAAATTTTTCTGATGGACGAGCCTCTTTCCAACCTCGATGCCAAGCTGCGCGTGCATATGCGGGCTGAAATCGCACGTCTGCATAAAAGGCTGGGTGCGACGTTTGTTTATGTGACGCATGACCAGATCGAAGCCATGACAATGTCCACCCACGTGGCCGTGATGATGGAAGGCGAGATACTTCAGGTCGATAGCCCGCAGAGAATTTATGCTGAACCGGCAGATATTCGCGTGGCAGAGTTTATCGGTAGCCCAAAGATCAATGTACTACCCGGTCGCGTGCGTGAAGATGGCGCGCTTGCCGTTCCCGGTTTTACCATCGCAGGACGGACACAACTGCCGACAGGAAGCCAGGCCAGCGTGGGTTTTCGCCCTGAGCATATTACGCTGGCCCAGAAAGGAGTGGCAGCACCCAGCGCAACAATTATCAATCTCGAACATACCGGGCCGGAAGTTTTCGTGCATGCCAGCCTTGAGGGCCTGGGTGCGCCGCTGACCTTCAAGCTTGAGCCGCATCAGGCTATGCATCTTGCTTCTGGCGATCAGGTAGGCCTTGGTCTCTCCCTTGGTCACGCACATCTTTTCGATGCTCAAGGCAAGCGTGCTCCGTTTATGCAGCCGGTTTCCGAGGTCGTCGCAGGCGAGGTGCGCTATGGCTGACGCCAATTTTGCACCGATGCTTGCTGGTGCGCATCGCGCCCGCGCGTTTGGCGCCACACTTTCGGGATGGGGGCTGGCATTGCCGGCGACGATTCTCATGCTGGCGATGATCCTCATTCCAACATTGGTCGCCATGCTTCTCGCCGTGACCGATTATCAGCTTGGCGCGCGAAGCATCCAGTACATCGGTTTGGGCAATTTCGCTGAACTGCTGAATGACCGGGTGTTCTGGCGGGCCTTCAACAATACACTGATCTATACGCTGATGACCGTGCCGACTGCCGTGCTGCTGGGGTTAGGTGTTGCACTGCTGATCGAGGCCGATGCGTTTGGTCGCGGTTTTTTCCGAACAGTCTATTTCCTGCCCGTTACCGCCCTTCTTGTTGCAATGGCGACCGTCTGGGAGTTCATTCTTCACTCCGATCTCGGGCTAGTGAATCAGCTTCTGGCGCGCGTCTTCGGTATTTCCGGGCCAGACTGGCTCTCCGACCCCAACCATGTGCTGTCGTCGCTGGCCTTCATTTTTGTCTGGCAGCAGACCGGCTACAACATGATCCTGTTTCTTGCCGGACTGAAAGCGATCCCAAGTGATCTTTACAGCGCCGCCAAGGTCGATGGTGCAGATCGGGCTATCGACCGCTTTTTGATGGTCACATGGCCAGCGCTTGGCCCCACCATGCTGTTTGTTGTGCTGATCACGACACTTTATTCATTTCGCGTATTCGATACGGTTGCTGCACTCACGCAGGGCGGGCCAGCCAATGCGTCTAATGTTCTGCTCTACAATATCTACCGCGAGGGCTTCGTCTACTTCCGTACAGGTTTTGCCTCGGCGATGACCATGATCTTTCTTGCCCTTATCCTGCTGGTCGCGCTCATTCAGATCCACAGCTTCGAGCGCAAGGAGAAGCGCTCATGAGCCGCTCCACACCACTGCGTCCAAAACGCTGGACGTTTGGCCGCATAACCCGTTTGCTTGTGCTGAGCGCTGGGGCAATGATCATGCTAGCCCCCTTCATCTGGGGATTTTCCGCCTCGCTCAAGCCTCCTGCGGAAATCTGGTCGGGTTCGATCTTGCTCTGGCCCGAGACATTTTACGGGATCGAGAACTACACCCAAGCCTTGACCAGGGCGCCGCTTTGGCTGTTTCTCATTAACGGTGTGCTCGTCTGCATTGGCATCCTGTTCTTCCAGGTGCTCTTTGCGGTGCCTTGCGCCTATGCGCTCTCCAAGACGCGCTTCGCCGGACGCACTGCAATCTTTGCAATGGTGTTGATCGGACTTCTGATCCCAATCCACGTCACAGCCATCCCTCTCTATATCGCTTTCGCCAATCTGGGCCTGCTCAATACCTATACCGCCCTGATTGCCCCTTTTGCGATATCGGTGTTTGGCATTTTCCTTTTTCGCCAGTTCTTTGCTGCGATACCTGACGAATTAATCGCAGCAGCGCGGGTGGATGGCTTCAGTGAATGGACCATCGTCTGGCGGGTGGTTCTGCCCGCTGCGTGGCCTGCAGTGACGGCCTTTGCAATCTTCTCGGTGACCAGTCATTGGAACGATCTGTTCTGGCCTTTCATCGTTATTCAATCCACCGAACTGGCGCCGCCGCCATTAGGTGTCCTCTATTTCCGGCGGGATGAAAGCGGCGTCGATTTTGGTCCTATGATGGCCGCGACAATGATCGTCACTGCCCCGCTGGTCGTCGCGTTCCTCTTGGCGCAGCGCCGTTTCATCGACGGTATCACGCTGAGCGGACTAAAGGGCTGAGTGCCGTGCTCGGCCCATGTTTTCCAATCTGTCCATCATAATTTGCCAAGGAAAGGCTTTCTTTGGCTTTAAGGAGTTTCAATCATGCTCAAGACAATGACCAGCATTGCACTCGTGCTTGCCATGGCCACACAGGCTCAGGCAAAGACCGAGATCACCGTGCAATATGTGCCGTGGATGGATGGCATTTTTCAGGCGCTCAAGGTCGCCTTTGAAGAAGCGCATCCAGAATATCAGCTTACTTTCCTGCCTCCCTATGCCGATTATGATGATGGTTTGCAACAGGTGCTGCGTCAGTCGATCACTGGTCAAATGCCAGATGTTACCAATCAGGCTCTCAATCGTCAGCGCACGCTGATTGATCGTGGCATCGCTGTCGATCTCTTTCCCTTCATCGCCCAGGAAGCAAATTGGGAAGATGAAGGCTTTGGCGGCCCTGTCACCGAAGTGGCCTCCAATGACGACGGAGTCTATGGCCTGGCCGTCGCCTTTTCCTCGCCTGTTGCCTATTACAACATGGACCTGGTCCGCGCGGCTGTCGGTGAGATTGAAACCCTTCCCACCACCTGGGACGAGATGATCGCGCTCGCGGCAAGGATCGATGCGCTCGATGACGAAACCTACGGTCTTTACACGACTGCCGATGAGGACTGGATATTCCAGTCGCTCGTCTATGGATCGGGTGGAGCGATGGCGAGCGAGGACGGCACTGAGGTTTACTTCGATATGGAACCTGGTGCGCAGGCTTTCGATATTTTTCAGGCAATGCTTGATGAAGGTGGTATGCCTGCGACGAGCATGGATAGCGCTACGCAGCTCTTTTATGCGGGTAAGATGGGTGTTTTCCTGCAGTCGATCAACGGATTGCAGCGGCATGAAGAAAATATTGGCGGACGCTTCGAACTCAAGACCGGCCTGTTTCCGCGCAATGATCCAAACGGTACACTTTCAGCCGGCGGCAATGTCAACATGATCCTGACGACAGATCCGGAACGCCAGAAAGCAGCTTGGGACTTTGTGCGCTTTGTGTCCTCGACTGAGGGTGGCAAGGTTCTGGTCAGCGTCTCCGGTTACATGCCTCCCAATACCAATGTCGCTGAAGAGATGGCAGACTTCTACGCGTCCAATCCCAATCAAGCGCTGAGCCTTGAGCAACTGCCGTTCCTTGGTCCCTGGTATGCATTCCCCGGCGATAATGGCCTGCGCATTCACGCCGCCATTACCGATACGCTGCAGGAGCTGATGGCTGGCCAGATCAGCCCTGACGAGGCACGCCAGCAAGCTGCAGCCAGTGTTAATGCGCTCTTGCGTTAAGCCAGACTGATTTTATGGACCAACCGATGGAACGGCGCTCATGCATGCGCGCCGTTCCGTTCGGGCATTCCATGGCAACTAAGCCAGTCAGCTAGACACAATTGTGAGCTTATCGCGGGCCGGAAATCAGCATGGGCTTACCCTGATTTTAGTGTAGGGACATTGCGTCATTTCTAGCCTTTTGGGCCTCAAATGATATCGGGCCGAGGGGGAACGGCGACAGCGTCAGAATTGAAGTCAGACTGGCCGAGGACTCCAAAACCGCTCGCTCATGGCGCTGCACTTGGATCACATCATCTGATTTGCCGATTTCAAATCGCAGTCTGCCCTGACCGCTTCTGTTGCCAGTGTGACAATACTGTCGGCGGTCTTTTTGAGCAGGTCCAGGTCATGGCTCACAATAAGCGTGGCCATTCCGCTGTCTCGTGCGACGTCTTTCAGGAGCGTTATGACTTCCGCCTGGGTGATGAGGTCAAGGCGTGACGTTGGCTCGTCGGCGAAAAGCAGGACTGGATCGAGCAGCAGCGTCCGAAGCAATGCAAGTCGCTGCAGTTCGCCACCCGAAACCTCGTTCGGGTACCGATCGAGGAGGATCGATGACAGACGCAGTCGCTGCATCAGAGCCGGAACACGCTCCTGGCCGATATCGTATCGTTTAACGACATCGCTTATTGCCTGACCTATTCTTAGTTCCGGTGGAAAGGCGCTCGGGGGGTCCTGGTAGAGCTTTTGAAATTGACGAGGGCTGAAATTGGCATCTCGAATGATGCGGCCGCGATCGGGGCGCTTGAGACCGAGAAGAAGGTCGCCCAAGGTGGATTTGCCACACCCGCTTGGGCCGAATATGCCGAGTATTTCGCCACGGCGTAGCGAGATATCCAGATCACCAAACAATAGTCGACCGCCACGCGTAACGCTAAGCTCCTGGGCTGCGATAACCGGTTCTCCGGTCAGCGCAAAAGGACGCGGGACCGGCCAGGAAGACGGGTCCGCAGCGATGAGACGGCGCGTATAATCATGCTGGGGATTGGTGAGAATGGACGAGGCTTCGCCCCTTTCGATGATCTTGCCTTCCAGAACAATGGCGAGCTCACCGCCCAACTGGCGAGCCAGTTCTATATCGTGGGTGATAGTGAGAAGTGCTCCGCCTTCGGCAAGCTCGCGCTGCAGTAAGCCGATGACGTCGTCGCGCCGGATAACATCAAGGCCTTTGGTGGGTTCATCTGCCACAAGAACGCGGGCCCTGCCTGTGCGTGCTGCCGCGAAGGCCACGCGCTGCGCCATGCCGCCTGATAATTGATGAGGCAGCCGTTCCCCGGCTCCGTCGAGGTCAAGCTCGCGCAAATCCCGGTCGGCCTGCTGTCGAGCCTCACGCCAACTGGATTTGGCCAGCAGGGCATAGCCTTCGGCAACCTGCTCGCGCGCTTTCATCAATGGATCAAGGGCGAGCCAGGGCTCTTGTGGCAAAATGGCAATGGACTTGCCCCAGAGCACACGCAGCTTGCCTTGATCAGCCAGATCAAACGCCTCATTTGCGTATTTAACCTGCCCGGACGCTTGCAGCGTTGAGGGCAACGTCCCGATCATGGCTTGGGCCAGCAAGCTCTTGCCAGAGCCCGTTTCACCCAGGATGGTGAAGGGTCGTCCTGAGTGGAGGGTCAAACTCGTTGCGTGCACAAGCTGATCGGCTCCTGCCTGAACCGCAACGTTCTCGGCCTGAAACAGAGCATTCATGAGCGCGCGCCTCCAGCAACAAGATTCAGTCCGAGCAGGACGAAAAAAGTGGCAATAACTGGTGTCATAAGGGCGAAAGGCGCCTCGCGATAGTAAGGCAGCAATTCAACCATCATCAAGCCGAGCTCAGGCGTGGGCGGACGCATTCCAACACTAACAAAGCCAAGTGCGGCAATCGACATGATAGCGGTCGCCATGCCAAAGGCCGCCAAAGTCAGCATCATCGGAGCCAGCGCCGGCCAGAAATGCCGCCGGAAGACATAAATGGGACCAAACCCCAGTAAGCGGGACGCCTCCACCGCCGGGGAATTGATCAGCCGTTGGACGGCTGCGCGTGTCAGGCGAAAATATTCGATCCAAAGCACAAGCGTCAGACCAACCCAAAACGCAAGGGGCTGTAAAGGAACGATGGCGGAAACCATGAGCACAAGCAGCAGTCCCGGCAACGCCAGAAAGCTGTCCGCAACAAGGCTTGCGAACCGGTCCACCCACCCCCCTTGCCATGCAGCGAGGACGCCAATTGCGATTCCCACGACAGAAGATGACAGCACCGCCGCTCCTGCAATACTTAGCGACAAACGCAAGGCATGGGCCAGGCGGGCCATGAGCGACCGGCCAAGATGATCATAGCCAAAGGGCGCGGCCAAATCGGGGCCTGCAAACACGTGGCGCAAACTCTGCTTGGCGGGATCGGCGGGAAATGCAAGCGGTGTAACCAGCGCGAACAGAATGATCGCTCCGACAAGGGTGAACCCCAGCCAACTGGTCGATGCCCAATTTCCCCGTTGCTGCGCTATCGCACTATGTTCAACAGCACTCACCGCTGCGCCCCCCTTGGATCGATCCAGTGCGTTAGCAGATCCACAAGTGCGTTAAGGGCAACAAAACCGATACCCAGCATCAACGCGGTAGCTTGAACCATCGGCACATCCCGGCCAAAAATCGCGTGAACCAAGGCATGGCCAATGCCTGGCCAGGCGAAGATACTCTCGATTACAACCACCCCTTCGACGAGCATGACCAATTGTAGTCCGATGAAGGTGACCAAGGGCACGCCGATATTCCGAAGACCGTGACGGCGAAAAACCTGCCCCTCATCAAGGCCCTTCCAACGCCCAAATGCGTAATAGGAGGAGGATGCCACGCCAGCCATCGCGTCTCGCGCAACGCGCGCCGACACGGCTGCCAGACCGAGTGCCAATGTTGTGGCCGGTAGTATGAAATGAGCGACCTGACCATAGCCGGCAGGAGGTAGCCAACGCAGCTGAATCGATACGATGACAATCAGCAATAGCCCGAGCATAAATTGAGGCACTGACCGGAGAGCAGTCGACACCACAAGCAAGCTGCGATCCAGCCAGCCCCCGGCGCGAAGTCCAGCCAACACGCCGAGAGGGGGGCCTATGAACAGCGATATGGCAAGAGCCGCACCCGCCAACTGCAGACTGGCGCCAAGTTGATGCCGGATTTCTTCAACGACCGGACGACCGGATATGACTGACCTGCCGAAGTCTAAGCGAAGCAAATCGCCGAACCACTGGAAAAACGCGGCCAACGCAGATTGGTCGAGGTTCAGTTCTTGGCGAACTGCTTCTGCAGCCGCTGCATTGACGGCGTCGTAGCCATAACGCCCGGCAGCGATCCGGAACGCAATATCTCCCGGCAAGGCGCGCATCATAAGAAATGTCAGCACGCCGATCAGCGCAGCTACAATCAAGGCCTGGGCCGCACGATAGCCAATGGCCTTTATCATTCGGCCCACCGGATGTATTTTAGCCCGATTGTGCGTTCGAATGGATCCAGGACCGCCCCTGTGATGGCATGAGATATCACCGCGGTCTGCTGGTACCAGGCGACGGGCAAGACGGGCAACTCGGTTTGCAGGATTTCAATAGCTCGGTCACGCTCAGACTGACCTCCCCGCCCCCGTGCCAGGTCCCGGATAAGGTCCACAAACTCAGGATTGTCCCAACCCATGGCGCCCCAGTCGCCATTGGGCGCGTAGTCGGTAAGAAACGTTCCCAATGGGCTTGGAGTCAGGGCGAAGTTACGAGCAAACAATGCCAGCTCCAGAGTACCATCATGGTGCCGAACGGGAATCTCCGAGGAATTCGTCAAATCAATTGTCAGTTCGACACCGATTTCCGCGAACATTTGCTGGATAACTGCCGCGCTGAGCGGCATCTCTGGACGATCGGGATAACTTGTAAGTGTGAGGCTTAGGCGCTGGCCCTCGCGCACCAGAATACCGTCGTCGCCTGGCACCCATCCCGCTTCTGCCAAGAGAGATATGGCCTCATCGGGATCGTAACGCAATGGCTGTACATGTTCCGAGTGCCAGTCCGAGAGCAGCGGCGGAAGAATCTGATCAGCGCCCGCCCGATAGCGCAAGACAGCACTGGCCAGACCGTCCCGATCAAGGGCGAGCGACAGTGCTCTTCGCACATCAAGATCTGAAAGGACTGGATGAGCGGTATTTGCCTTAATCAACATTGCGCGCGGAATTGATACGGAATAAACGTCCAGGCCATCGAGTTCAGCAAGCCTTGCCACTGAGGCCGGATCGAGGTTCACGACATACTCGGCCTCACCGCTTTCAGCCATAAGGGCACGGGTTTCTGCACGACCGACCGACTGGTAGGTGGCATTGGCAATGTGCGCTGGCTCCCCCCAATATCCTTCAAATCGTTCGACCTCCATGCGTAGAGGCGCTTCAATCTTTGTAATCTTGTAGGCGCCGGTGCCAATGACTTCGGTTATCGCACCATCGGCAGCGTATGCAGCAGGCGCATAGATCATATTGCGATATTCTGTGAGGAACGCGGCCAGCGGCTCGAAAGGTTCAGCGAGGTGAAAGACAACCTCATTTCCTTGCCCCTCAATCCTTGTGATCGGCGCCGTTGCAAGCAGCCCCGGCTTTCCTTGAGCCACAGAGAGCGCGTGCGCCGCCGCTGCCGCATCAAGGGGAGTGCCGTCATGAAACGTTACGCCATCGCGCAAGAGGAAACGCCATTCCAGGCCGTCCCCGGAGGTTGTCCATTCGGTTGCGAGTCCAGGAACGAGATTACCCTCCAGGTCGCTGTTCACCAGCGTCTCGATGACGTCCATCTGCAGGTAAATATATCCGGAAACACCGGGCTCGGGACCCTTGAGTTCAAAGGGAGAAACGACATCGAGTACGCGCTCTTGCGCAAATGCCGAAGTGCCAAGCAAAACTGCAACGGCAGAGGATGCGAGTAATCTGAAAAGCATGGAAATGGCCCTGACCAGAAATAATGTTACGTAATTACATTACATCATTTCAGGCGCAAGCCCTGTTGGCATGGAAAATTGCGAATTGGCAAGAATTGATTGGGACGAGGTTATACTGCGTCATGCCACCACCTCGGCGCGGGCCTAGCGCACATCCTTGGTCTGCGGGAAAGAGCCGATGGTGGTGGCGGGAAAGAGCGGCAGATTGAACCGCTTTTTGTGGGTGGTATCGAGGACCGAAAATGGGCTTGTGCGCTCGAGCTGGTCGGTGCGATCTGCAAGCGGTCGGGGCCGATCAGGTTCGGCGCGCGGACGAGATCGACATGAAGATCGGCAACCGGCAGGCCGGCGGCGAGTTCGAGATTGTCGCCCAGAGCACCGATGATCTTGAGTGTGGCAAGGATTTCCGCATAGACGGGAACCACCTTATCGATCATATTGAGCGGCACGGCATCGCCTTGGGCCTTGCCCAGCGAGAGCAGGCTAGCAGGACAGGCGCGTCTCGATGCCGAGCGCGCAGGCGAAATAGAGATCGAGCGGGTCGCCGCCGCGCAAATCGGCGAAGCGCTCGGGAATCGCGCCCAGTGCGAGGGCGGCATCTAAAACGTGATCGTAGAGCGTATAATCGTTGGAAGGAACCATATCGATCCCCGCTTCCTGCTGAAGTTGCCAGTGCCGCACCCGCAATTGCGCGCCGGTCGCTGCAAGCTTGGACTTGGAGGTTGCGCCCTTCCAATGGGATTCGAGAGCGAATTTAAGCTCGCGAAGCGCTCCGATACAGGGGAAGCCGAGGTTGGCTGAAAGAGTCATGGATTGCCTCATGCGAAATCGAACCGCGCACACCAGCAAGGGCCGCGGTAAAAAAGGGAAATGACGCGCCTGCGGTCAGGCGGCACGCATTCGCATGTCGCAATGAGAGCGCGAAAACGGGGAGATTACGTCGATCATCGTCGTATCCTCATACCGATCCATCCCGATCGGTCGAAAAGGGAAACCGAGGTCCGCCGTAGGTCTCCTGACCCGCAGCTAAACGGGGCGTCCGCCTTCCCGGAAGGTTTCAGTGCCCTTTGGACGCCCATCACCACCTACAGTTGCGGGGGCAGCTCCGGACTTTGGTCAAAGTCCTTACCGGATTCCCTGTTATCCCCTCGCGGGGACCGTGGACGAAAGGATACTTGAGCAGGCACCGCCCGACATCAATGATAGATATAAAGATATCTTTATATTATCTCTCCGCAGATTGGTGTTTCCAGCGGGTTGTCGGTTGACGCGAATCTTCGGCCTCAACACTACATATGACGTGCTACGGCTAGGTCATCGCGTGAAAGCGGTGCGGGATGTGGTGAAAATGATCTCTTGTCCGCCGCTCGTTGCGCACGAGAGGGAGGCCGGTCGCAAGCAAAGATGATTGCACGCCCCCGCAACCAATTATTTCAAGGACTTAACCAAGATGGCGGTTAGGTCCTTTTCCTTTATTGAATGCCAAAAGCAAAGCCGCGGCGAAGTCAGACGGGAGCCAGAGATGGCTGTTCCTTACGTCCGATAACGCGTAGGTCGTCGAGAATGACGTAAAGCGCGGGCACAAGAATCAGCACAAGCAGCGTTGCGGCCAGCAGGCCAAAAGCAAGCGAGGCAACCAGCGGCACAAGCACCTGAGCCTGCAGGCTTGTTTCAAAAAGCAGAGGAACGAGCCCTGCAACCGTCGTGGCCGTTGTAACGAAAATCGCGCGGAAGCGCTCAAGCGAGGCTTGGGTCGCTGCTTCGATGACAGAGCGCCCCTGATCGAGATGGCTCCGCATGAAGACCACAAGCAGAATGGCATTGTTCACCACGATCCCTGCCAGCGACACAAAGCCAACAACGCTGGGCATCGACATATCGAGACCCATCAACCAGTGGCCAACGAGTACGCCGGTCAAGGCGAGCGGGATCGAAAGCATGACGATGAGCGGTTCGACGTAAGAGCGGAACTGAAAGCTCAGAATCATGAACATGGCGATCAGCCCGATGACAAAAACCCGCTGCATCGATCCGGCCGTTTCGGCCTGGCTTTGTGCCTGACCGGCAAGCGTCATTGTGATGTCCGGGAAGCGCTCGGAAAGCACAGGGCTGAACTGGTCGACAACCAGCGTAATCAATTCATTGGCATTGACAATTGCAGGGTCGATGTCGCCCGAAATGGTGACGGTTCTCATGCCGTCAACCCGTGGGATCAATGCCATGTCCCGCGAATAGGAAATGTACGCAACAGCGCTGAGCGGCACGCGGCGCCCATCATCGGTCAAAAGTCCGAAATCGTCGATCTGGCCCAGGTCAGCACGCCAATCGGCGCTGTGGCGTACATCGATCCGCACGGTCTCGCTGCCGATCCGCACCTCATCGGCCGTCAGACCATAAAGGCCTGCGCGCAGCTGGGTGGCGATACTCGTTGCATCCAATCCTAGCCGTCCTGCGCCGTCCCTTAAGGTCAGTTGAATTTCGGGCGTGCCCCGATGCAAATCGGTCGTTACATCGGATACGCCGATGTAACCCGTAATGAGATCGCTCAACGCAATCCCGGCCGTTTGGAGCTGATCGAGATCGTTCCCGGCAAGACGGATTTCGATGGGACGGCCAGCCGGTCCGATTGCAGGTTCGGAAAAGGTGAGCGATACGATGTCGGTCAATACGCCAACATCCTGGCGCCAGAGTTGCAAAATCTCATTTACACGAGCCGTGCGGTCTTCGGAGGGCACAAGATCGGCCTTTATGGTCGCCAGATGCGGTCCGCGATCAGAGAAATTGGCATTGCGGGAAAAGTCGACGGCGATGTTTCTCACAATCGTGTAGCCGCCCGCGCCCAGCGCATCATCGGTGCGCTCAAGGGCTGCGATGATTTTTGCAACGGTTTCCTCAGTGCGGTGCAGCGGGGTGCCGGGCGTCATCATCAGTCGGGCCTCGATAATGTCTCCTTCCAGATCGGGGAACGCCTGGAATTTGAGCGTGCCACCCGCGAGAAGCGATATCGCGGCGAGAAAGCACAGTCCCGTCAAGCCGAGCGTGAGGTAGCGCCAGGACACAGCGAGCCGAACGATGTTGCCAACGACCCGATCCCGAAAAGCATCGAATGCTGCATCAAGACGCTGCCTGATGGGATGCGGCGCCGCCGTGTCGAGGGCGCGGGCGGTGAAAAAAGGCAAGACCAGAAAGGACACGACGAGGCTGACACTGAGCACAATCAGCAAAACAACCGGCATGACGCGCAACACGCGTCCGATATCGCCTTCCAGAAAGGCAAGGGGGGCGAAAATGGCAACCGATGTCAGAAACGAGGCAAGCACGGCACCCGAAACCTCTTTCACGCCGCGGTTAGCCGCTTCGATTATGTTCAATCCTGCGGATGCGTGTCGGGCAATATTTTCATTTATCACAACGGCGGAGTCGATCAGCAGGCCGATGGCGATCAACAGCCCCACGGTCGTCAGCAGATTGAGGTCATAGCCCACCACCGACATCAAAAAGACAGCGCCGAGCAGCGAAAGCGGGAGCGCAAGCGCCACCATCAATGAAAAGCGCAGCGAAAAGAATGCCCAAAGAACTAAACAGACGAGGCCAAAGCCTTGCAGCGCGTTGATCGTCAAGAGGCCCAAGCGCTCGGAGATCACCGATGTCATGTCATTGGTAAGGGACAGACTAGCGGTTGCCGGCAACCGCAAGCGCTCCGTTTCGATAAAATACTCGACCTCGGCAAAGACATTGAGCGCATCGGCCTCCGAGTTGCGTAACAGATTGAGTACCGCTGCGCGCTGACCGTTAAACAGGCTGCGGATCTCTGGCTCGACGAAATTTTCGGTGATCGTTGCAATGTCACCGAGACGGATCGCCCCCCCTGCGGCCGTCTCGCGCACCACCATACGTTCAAGTTCGGACACGCTGCGACTGCGTGCCCCGACACGCAGCGCAATGTTGCGTTCGCTGGTTTCGATGGTGCCTGCGGGCAATTCAATATTCTGGCGCCTGATCGCCTGGGCGATCATGCCCGCCGTGAGCCCATATCGCTCAAGATCGATGCTGTTCAATGCGATGTCGAACCGGCGGTCTGAAAATCCTGAAATTGAAACTTCGGCAATTCCGGGTATGCGCAGAATACGCGCGCGCATATCCTCGGCCAGCGATTTGAGAGCCGTTTCGCTCATGGTGCCGGAAACGGCAATGGAAACGAGGGGCTTGGAAACATCGAGCTGGCGGACGATTGGGTCTTCGACGGTATCAGGAAAGGTCGCGATAGCATCGATCTGGGTCTTCACATCAGTCAGAAGCCGACTGACATCATGGCCAAAGGCAACCTCGATGCGGGCGATGCCCACATTGGCGCGGGCAGTGCAGTGCAATTGGTCGATACCTGATACCGCATCCAACGCATCTTCGATGGCGACGCAGATGGTCTCTTCCACTTCCGCCGCGTTTGCGCCGGGATAGGCGGCGGAAATTTCCACCCGATCAGCGAGAAAATCAGGAAAGGTGTCGCGCTGCAATCCGGGCAGGGCCATCAATCCCGAAACCACCAACCCCAGAGCGAGGAGAAACGCAGCGGTTGGATGGGCGGCAAAAAAGCGGATCATGGCCTTGCCCCCGCCGCATAGGCACTCATGCGCTCGGCCAGAACGGCATCTTGCAGGGGCACAATTATCATGCCTTCAATCGCAATGGGCAGCGCGCTGACGACGACGTGCTCACCAGATTCCAGTCCGGCTGAAATAACCGCGGCATTGCCCGCAAAGCCTTCGGTTTGAACCACTCGGTGGCGCAGCCGATCGTCTTCGTCCAGCACATAAAGACCCCAATTGCCGTCAGTGCCGCGTCCCAGCGCCTCGCGGGGTACGATATACCGATCGGGCTGAACAGGGCCAGTAATCAGCACATCCACAAACATGCCCGAGATCAGGGGTGGCCTTTTGTTCAACTCGGCCTGCCGTATCGGATCATCGACCGATACGACTATGCTTGCCATGCGGGTTTGGGGATCAAGGGCGAAGCTCAGCCGGTCAACGCGCGCAGGCCAGCTTGCCTGCAATGAAGCAATGTTTAGCCGCACCTCCGCGGTCAGGCCGATAGATCGCGGTAACGCGTCAATGTCACTGGCGGAAAGGGTGAAGGCTTCAGTGATATCAATGTCCTCGCCAATCAGCCCGCGCATCTGATCGGGGGAAACCGGCACGGCAATTTCAACGCGCGCGATGTCATCGGCGAGGACCAGTTCCTGTCCGGCTCCGGCAAATTGCCCCTGCTCCGCTCCTACAGACGCGATGCGTCCGTCAAACGGCATACTGATGACTGTGTGATCGAGATTGCGCCGGGCCTCTGCCAATTGAGCTTCGGCGATGGCTTGTTCGGCCTGCTGAGTTCGGCGCTGGACCGGTAACATCGCAAGGGCATTTTCAATTTCCTGAACCTGCGCGCGGCGCTCAAGAACCGCGGCTTCCGTCTGATCCACAGCCGATTGGCTGGCCGCGTCCCGCCCCTGGAGTTCTCGCCTGCGCGCCAGTTCGGTTTCGGCCAACGCGAGTCCCCGGCTTGCAATGGCAAGGTTTGCCTCAAGGCTGGTTTTCCGGGTTTCGAGTTCGGCAAGCTGTGCTTGGGCGCCCGCAATTCCCGCCTGCGCACGGGCCAGACCAAGTTCATAATCCGTTGTATCCATCCGCAGGATCTCCGTACCCATGTCGATGAGATGACCTGCGCGCAGGTCCGGATGGATCCATGCAATTTCGGCTGAGACCTGCGAGATTGCGCGCCATGTGCGCGCCGGTGTTACCGTTCCCGACGCCATGAGCAGCGGCGTATAGCTTTGCGGCTCCATGACAAGCACCCGCGCGGCAGTCACTGCTTCGCCACGGTCGGTTTGAGCTGGCGCCGAGCGCATCGACGCACTCTGGGCGACAAAAGCGAGTCCGGCTACCAGCGGTAATATCACGAGCGCAATACGGCCCGCGAAAACAACGGCCCTATTCATCGATCTTGTCCAGATTGATCAACATGCCACGAAGCATGGTTTGCACATGTTGATGCAGGAGATCTTCAAAAGGGATAGGCTCGGCCCCGATGGGCTCCATGATTTCGTGCCAGAGAAAACCGAGCATGACCGGGCCGGCCAATTGCACTGCAAAAAGCCTCGGTTCGCCACTCCGAACCCTGCCACTGTGCTGGGCGGCAGCGATCAGGCCGGTAAAGATGCTCAGCATTGGATTGACCACTTCATTGTGCCAATGCAGGGCCAGCGCAGGAAAGTTGCGGCTTTCGCCAATGACAATCTTGGCCACGGCGCCAACCTGAGACGCTTTGAGAACCTGGCCTAGCAGTCGTGGGAGCATTTCCATCAATTGAACGAAATCGGCATCACCGGAGTGGGCCAGATCGCGAACCATCGCGACATTGGGGGCGATGGATTTTGTGACCACAGCACGGAACAGGTCTTCCTTGCTGGAAAAATGCAGATAGATCGACCCTTTGCTGACCCCAGCACGCTCGGCGATGTCATCAAGCCTGGCCTGCGCAAAGCCATGGTCCGCAAAAACATCCAATGCAGCTTCGATGATCTCACCCGGCCTTGCATCCTTACGGCGACGGAACTTCGGCTTGTCAATCACAATGCGTTCCTTAATTACTGACTGGTCAGTAATATAGACTGACGGCGCTGGTTTGTCCAGCGGGAGATTGAGGCAGCCGAACTTCCCCCGATCAGGTTGCCAAGCAAATCGTTGTTCCCTCGCGTGGGCATTCAAATGCCGCTGAGCCGAGCCACAGCGAAATCCGGCGCGTATCGAGGCGGTTTAGACACTAGACAAGAATTTTTCCGCCATTGAAGACAGCCAGGCGCGATGATGCCATCGCCCACAATCAGTGCTCTCAGAGATGGCGAGCGACCTGTCTTACGCGATCCGGTTGGGGGTATGAGCCGCAAGAAACACCCGCACGGCCTCTTTGGCAAGGCGCTGCATATCGGCGTCGCTCGGCAAACCTGCATCGCCCAGGAGCATGGCACGGTTGACAGGATGGGCCATGAAAAGCCAATTAAAATTCGTTGCCGCGACTGTGGCATCGGGACAAAGCAGCAAGCCCTTGGCCTCCAACCGTTTGAAAACCGCTGCCAATACGGTGATCGCGCGCTCCGGTCCCCGCTCATAAAGAATGCGCGCCAACTCCGGAAACCGTCCAAGTTCGCCGATCACAAGGCGACGCAGTTGCATCAGCTCAGGCGTCAACGCGACCGAAAGCTGCCTATAGGCATATTCAAACAGATATCGTTCCATGGCCTCCGTGCTGTCCGGCTCGGCTGGAGCCGTATGCACTTTCTGGTCTGCCTCGACCATCATCGCCGTCACCACATCGACAAACAGCGCTTCCTTGCTTCCAAAATTCTTGTAAATGGTTTGTTTGGATACACCCGCCCGAACAGCGATCTCATCCATATTGGCACCCAAAAAGCCGGACTTCAGAAACACTTCGGTAGCCGCTGCCACCACGCGCAAACGCTTGCGGCCAGAGTTCGAGCCTGGCGCTTTTCTTGGCTCAACCTGCATGAGATCTCCTTTCGCCTCGCCAGTCATACTGACCAGTCTAGTTTGGTGCAAGTTAGGGGCGGATGGTCCGGCACTTGGCGCTTCGCTTTTGTTTTGTCTCACGGGACGCACCGCTACGGGGCATGACGCTCGTTGCTATGCCCTTCACTGCGCCTGCGACGGCACGGCGCCATGAGGGCGTCGGCTCCTCGGCTTCGCCTAGTCGGGACGGGCAATTCCAGTGCCATCATGCGTTCAAGGTATCGATAACCGACATACCCGATCGCGCCCGCAGACTTAACCCGCGGGTCTTGCGATACCCCTCAAGCGACGCAAAGCCTGATCGCAACGAAAAATCGGATCGCAAGCCAGCTTGTTAATGCTATCGTGCCAAAATCGGCCATTAGCGCAAATCACTGCAAGACAAGATGCGATGAACCTTTTTGCCCTCTTTGCTTCCCTGCTGCCTCTTCTCGCCCTGTTCGGGTACAGCCTGGCCGCCTCGATTCTGGACCGGAGCAGACCGTCGCTTTCCGCGCTGATGAACGAGCAGCGTTTCAATTGGGTAACCCAGGCCTGCCACCGCGAAAGCCCTATGGATGCAATTCTTTCGGGCAATATCATGAGTTCGGTCTCATTTTTCGCCTCCACCACCGCGCTTTTAATCCTGGCGCTCTTTACCGTGATCGGGCAATTGCCGAATTTTGCGCCCGCCCTATCCGCGATCGCCTTTGGCGAAACCTATTCCGAGACTGACTTCCAGATACACAACGTCGCCATGTTGGTGCTTTTCGTTTCCGCCTTTCTCAGCTTCACGCTGTCGCTGCGCCAGTTCAATCATTTCTGCATCCTAATCGGCGCATCCGACCATACGATCACCACCCCGCCAGAAGAAATCCGCACCATCGCCCGCATCAACGCTATGGCCGCCCAGAGCTTCAATGCCGGCATCAGGGCCTATTATTTTGCCATTCCCATGGTGGCGTGGTTTGTTTCATCCTGGGCCGCGATAATCGTTACAGCGATAACGATTTTCTTTCTGCTGCACCGCGAATATTTTTCTGAAGCACGCTGGCTGGTCAGCCGGATCACGCCGCATTGACACAATGGAAGCCCCTGCCATGCACAAGAAAGTCGTTTCAGCGCTTATAATAGCCATGCTCGCCAGCCCTGCCATCGCGCAGCAAGCGGATCAGGACGTGACCGGATTTTCATCCGCTGACCGGCAGGCCATGGAACAATGCACCAATCACGCAAGGCTTGTCGAAAGCCAGACCCAAGCGCTGAACGACGCCGGTCAGGCGGTGCCCGAGGACATGCCCCGCAGCCTTGCCGACTGCATCGGGGTGGCCTCCAATATCTGCCAGGAACAGCCCGGAGGCGCCTCCACTATCGGGATTGTCGATTGCCTTGCGCGCGAAACCGCATGGTGGGATGGGCTGCTCAATAGCCATTATCAGGATTTGCTGGCCACCAACGATCCCGAACCAGCCGACGGCCTGCGCAAGGCCCAAAGAGCTTGGATGGCCTTCCGCGATGCCGATTGCGCCTTCCAGTATAGCGTCTGGGGGGAGGGCTCGATGCGCTCGATCGCCGGCGCAAGCTGCACACTGGACCATACGGCCCGTCGCGCGATCGATCTTGAAGCGCTGCTTGCCACCCATTGACCCCCGCCCTTGCGCCCTGCCCCGCCCCGTGGCAAAAGCGCGGGACCGCAAGGAGATTACGATACGTGAGCAACGACATTAATCATCCCTGGCTGCAACCGCTTTGGCGGCGGGTCTTGATCGTGGCCATTTGCGCCGCCATTGCGCTCTGGGATATTTCCCGCGGCGATTTCGGCTGGGCGCTGATCTTTGGCGGCATGGCCGCTTACGGCATCTACATATTCTTCATCGCCTGGAACAAGAACGAGACGGCGGAAAAGCCGGACGAGGACGCCGACCCCAAATAGGCATTGCGGCGCCGACTGCGACAAACCTGACATTGACAATCACATTATCATGCGTATGTATGAGGCAGTTTTTCGCCGCACAGCATGAGTTTTGCCGCGTATGCTTGTTTGCCAATGCAACATGATCTCAACCAGGGATATTGAGGATATCGTCCTTTCGATCCTCGATGAGGACCCTTGGCAGCTTGTTGTTCCCGCACGCATCTATCGCGAGTTGGGAAAACGCGGACAATGTGCGGGCTGCGTGCCAAACCTTGTGGACATTATCCAAAAGGTCACAGAGAATTATCACCTCAGGCTTGCCGGGAACGCTGAAAACCTTATTGACGTTAGAGTAAGGGTAAAGGCACTGCGCAAGTCCACGCGCAAAGGAGGCGATAATGAAGGGCGACACAAAAATCATCGAGCGGCTTAACGAGGCTCTTTTCCTTGAGCTTGGCGCGGTCAACCAATATTGGGTACATTTCCGCCTGCTCGACGACTGGGGCTATAAGCGCCTGGCTGCCAAAGAGCGTGCGGAATCGATCGAGGAAATGCAGCACGCCGACAAGTTGATCGAGCGGATAATTTTCCTTGAAGGCCACCCTAACCTGCAGCGTGTTGCACCCCTGCGCATCGGTCAGACCATCAAGGAAGTGCTCGAAGCCGATCTCGCCGGTGAGTACGACGCGCGCGAAAATTACAAGAAGTCTCGCGAAATCTGCAACGAGCTTGGCGATTATGTCACCATGAAGCTGTTTGAAGAGCTTCTGGCCGACGAAGAAGGTCATATCGATTTTCTCGAAACCGAACTCGATCTCCTCAGCAAGCTCGGCGACCAACAATACGGCCTGCTCAACGCAAAGCCCGCCGACGAAGCCGAATAAGACCCATTTGGTTCACGATTTTTCAATGCCCCCTGCCATCACCGGCAAGGGGCATTTTTGTTTCAGGTGGTAGCGTGTCCGGATGAGGATGCACCAGCTTCTTCACGGCTGCCGATCATCAAGGATCCGGGCATGGACGTGGCCTTGAGGCATCCCATATCGATGAGGCTGTCGCGGATCGCGTCGTCGAGCGGAGTGCGTGGCTCCGAACCAATCAGCTTTTCCAGCCGGCCATTGTCGAAACGCCCCGGATATCGCCATACCGGGGCAATTTCGGCCACCTCGCGCGGAAAACCGCCAAAGGGCGCCATAAGGGTCATCAACCACCAGGGGAAGCGATAGACCGGCAATTTTCTCCCCACCACCCGACCGATGGCATCAATCAAGGCTGTGCCGCTTTCATCATAAAACCCTTCAAAACCGAGCCGTTCGAACGGCTGCAAACGATCGGGCGCTTCAAGCAAGCGGGCAATAGCCTCAGTCAGATCGGGCAGGTAAGCCCAGCTATGGCCGCCGCCCCGCGCCGGATTGATGATGCGGGTCAGAGGCTTGCCCGGCGTAACCATGCCTTGGGCAAACCAGCTCGACCCAACGCCAGGGCCGAAGAAATCTCCTGCCCGCACGATCAGCGCGGGCACATCCGGCGCCGCCTGTTCGAGGCGCTGTTCCAGCGCAACACGGATTTTACCCTTGCGGCTTTTGGCCTGCTGGGGCGTATCCGCGCTAATCACCGGGGTCTTTGCAACATCGTAATTATAGATCGTGCCCGGCAAGACGACCCGCGCGCCACCAGCAGCGCGCGCCGCTGCGATCGTGTTGTCGATCATGGGCAGAACCAGCTTGTCCCAGTTTTTGTATTTGGGCGGGTTGACCCCATGGACGATGACTGAAGCCCCGTGCGCTGCCGAAATGACATCGGCGCGCTTCAGGGCATCGCCAGCCACCCACTCGATCTGCGCAATGCCTTTGCGCCGGGCGGCAGTCACATCGCGTGCCAAGCCACGCACATGCCAGCCCCTACCGACCAAAGCCCTAGCTATGCTACCGCCGACACCGCCGGTGGCGCCGAGCACCAGTGCCGTCCTTGTCGCTTCCATTACCGATACTCCTCATCGTGAAACAATTTCGATGAGGCAAATCTGGCCTCCGCGCGCTTAAAAAGGAATTGCAAATAATCTGTCAGAAGCTAGTAATAATTTTATGAGCAAGGACATTTCGTGGGACGATCAGCGCATCTTTCTGGCCGTGCTTGAAGAGGGAAGCCTCTCGGCGGCGGCGCGCAGGCTCGGTCTCTCGCACCCGACGGTGCGCACCCGCCTCGAAATGCTTGAGGAGCGGCTGGGTACCGTGCTGTTTACCCGGTCCGTCAACGGGCTGAAACCCACCGAGACAGGACACTCCCTGCGCGACCCGGCCCGCGCGATGGCCATGGCGTCCGACCTTTTTATCCGGCAGGCCTCGGCCCCGAGCGGGGAAATCGCCGGAACGGTGCGGATCAGCGTGCCCGAACTCATGGGCGTTGAAATCATCCCGCATATGCTTGCAAAGCTGCGCCGCGACCACCCCGCAATCCGCATCGAGATGGCGCTGAGCAATCTGCCGGCGGACCTGCTGGCCCAGGAGGTCGATCTGGCGGTCAGAACCGTAACCCCGAAGCAAGAAGCTCTGGTTGCCCGAAAGGTGGCATCAATCCCCTTGGGATTTTTCGCTGCCCCTGACTATATCGCGCGCAAAGGCCGCCCCATCGATCTTGAGGATCTCGTCAATCACGATGTGATCGGGCCCGACAAAAGTCGGCCCGATCTCGCCTATGCGGAAAGGCTGGGAAGCGGCTTCGCACGCGAGAAATTCGTCTTGCGTACCGATAGCCATCCTGCCCATATTGCCGCCGCGCGCGCGGGGTTAGGCATTGCAGCGACACAAGTGCCGCTGGGAGAACGCGATCCCCTGCTGGTGCGTGTTCTTCCCGAACTGGAGATCGGCCTGCTCGATACCTGGATTGTGACCCATGAAAATCTTGCGCGCGTGCCGCGTGTGCGCGCCGTTTTCGACGGGTTTGTCGCCGCGTTCCGGGAATATGCTACAGGCAAAATCCGGCCCTGAGACTGTTCAGGTATCGGTACTCGTCTTTGGTCTCGCGCTCTTTTTTGCCTTGGCCGCAGCCTTCTCGCGGTTAAAAGCCACCGCGCGGCGGACCAGCGCGGTCAGGGCGGCCTCATCGAGGCTGTCGCCTTGATGAAGATCGATCGCACGCCAGACCTTGCCGCCGAACCCGTTATTGAACAGCCCAGCCGGATCGGCAAGGCTTGCGCCCTGGGAAAAGGTGAGCTTGACCTTGTCCTTATGGGCGTTGCCGACCACGAGGTTTCCCGCACAGCACCAGACGGGACTGCCCATCCACTTCCACTCTTCGGTGATTTCGGCGTCGGCCGCCAAAATGGCCTTGCGCAATCTGGCCAACGCGTCTCCACGCCAATCGCCAAGTCCATCGATCAAGGCATCGATCTGCTGGGATGGCGTCATGGCCTACATCCGCTCGCCGGGCAATTGACTGGCCTGTCTGACCCAATCGGCGAACTGCGCCTCGTCAAGCGTGTCATCCTCATGGATATGAAAATACCGGATCGCCTCATATTTGGATTTTTCCCTTGGTACAGGCTTGAGCAAAGCGCCTTGGAAGAAGGTGAC
This sequence comes from Pelagibacterium lentulum, assembly GCF_003992625.1. Lineage (GTDB taxonomy): Bacteria > Pseudomonadota > Alphaproteobacteria > Rhizobiales > Devosiaceae > Pelagibacterium > Pelagibacterium lentulum. The sequence goes on from NZ_RZMW01000022.1 coordinate 83,527, forward strand.
TTTTATGTAGCGGGTGAAACAGTGATAGCTCAAAAACCAGCTATCCTCTGCAATCCCGTAAAAGGGCGAGTTCCATTTGACCGCCTTTTTGACGCCCGGCACCGTCTTTTCGATGATGGTATCAAGTTTATGACCCACCGCGCTTTTCCAGCCCGGCATGGCCGCAATATAGGCCTTGACCGGCCCATCGCCATAGCCCTTTGCGATCTGCGGGTTGCCGCCCGAAAGCAGCACCGGCTCCGTTGATGATTTCCCAGCCATCTCCTACTCCGTCGCGCGTAGATTGCGACCGCCGCGCCACCTTGTGACATAGGGCTGCACGAACAGATATAGCCCGGTAAACAGCAACAAAAACAGCGGCAAAAGTGGCGAATAGACCACCAGCGCCGGCGGCTCTCCAAAGGCCATCGCAACGAAATTTGCGATAACAGTCAAGGTGAAAACAACAGCAACAAAACGATGCGCCCGGCGCAAAACGGTGCCTGCATTCATGCTTGAAACTCCACTACCCACGGTTAGTCCAGCCGCTCGAGCACCTTCTCGAGATTGTCGAAATGCAGCTTCCAACCATGCTGTGCGCCGCCAAAAGCCTGCTTTTGTTCGGGACGGAAACCCACCTGCTCCATGCGCAGATGTGTGCCCTGGCCAGTTTGCGTCAGGGTAAAGGTCACGACGCTTTCCAGTGCAAAAGCCGGGTCCGCATGCTCGTGGTTCCAAGTGTAGGAAAGGCTCCGTTGCTGCTCGATCTCAAGCACCTGACACGTTACCCCGCCCCAATCGCCCTTGAGAAAAAACCGGTGCCCAAGCTCGGGTTTGAAATCGGTGTTCATGAGCCACTCGGAAATAAGATGCGGCTGGGTCAGAGCGCGCCAGAGTTTTTCGGGCGGATAGGGAAATTCCCGCTCGATTGTGACGGTGCGTGTTTCATTAAACGGTGCGTTCATTGGTCCATCCTTTTCAACAAATCTTCCAAAGCGTCGAACCGGCTCTCCCAGAATGCCGTCATTTCGCTGGTCCAGTCGACAAGCGGAGCCAGTGCCTGAAATTGCGCGCTGTAATGAGTCTGCCGACCGTCGCGCCGGTCGGCGACAAGCCCGGCCTGCTTGAGAATGCCGAGATGCTTTGAAACGACAGGCTGGGACACGCCCGCTTTCGTCGTCAACATGCCGACAGTCTTTTCGCCCTCCCTGCAGAGATTTTCAAAAATCGCGCGCCGGGTCGGGTCGGCCAGTGCCCTGAAAAGCATATCCTGCATCTGCCGCATCTCAATCCATACCCAAATGACTATGAATTAACTCATAGCCAATAAGCTATGGATCGGTCAAGCCCTGAATCGCCCAGTGTTGATGCGGTACGACAATGACAAAAAAACTGCGCGAACAGGTGGGCTTGCAGCAGTTTTTTCTTTTCACTGTCACGCGTTGGCTGTAATGCGGAAATCGACCTTTTTATGCCTAGCGGTCGGGTTCGTGCGCGGGGTTCCCCGTACTCGATTGGTGAAGCGGCGAAGGGAGTGCCAAGCGATTCAAGCGACACTTCCGAAGAATCGCGCGGAAAATCGCCAACACCTTTTTTTCACATCTGTCTGGAGAAAGGACCCCTCCATCATGGCCAAGCCCATCATGCTTGCTCTCGCTGCCACGCTGGTTTCCGGCACGGCTCTCGCACAGGATCAGGTTGTCAACGTTTACAACTGGTCCGACTATATCGCCGAAGACACCATCGCCAAATTCGAGGCAGAAACCGGCATTCGCGTCAATTACGACGTATTCGATTCCAATGAAATCGTCGAAGCCAAGCTGCTTGCCGGCAATTCCGGCTATGACGTTGTTGTTCCCTCGGGCTTTTTCCTTGAGCGCCAGATCGAGGTGGGATTGTTCCAGCCGCTCAACAAGTCGCTTTTGCCCAACCTTTCCAATCTCGATCCCGAAATCAACGAAATCGTTGCCGAGCACGATCCGGGCAATGAATATGCCGTGACCTATATGTGGGGCACCACCGGGCTCGGCTACAATGTCGGCGCGATCACCGAACGGCTGGGCGAAGACGGCCCGCTCGAAAGCTGGGATCTGCTGTTTGATCCCGAAATCGCGGCCCAACTGACAGATTGCGGCATTGCCGTGCTCGACGCGCCGGTGGAGATGGTCGCCGCAGCGCTCAACTATCTTGGCCGCGACCCCAATTCCGAAGCCCAGGACGATCTCGACGCGGCAGAAGAACTGATCGGCCAGATCCGCCCCTATATCCGCTATTTCCACTCGTCCCAATACATCACCGATCTTGCCAATGGCGATATCTGCCTTGCCGTCGGCTATTCGGGCGACGTCTTTATCGCTGCCGACCGGGCAGCCGAAGCCGATCGGGGCGTGGAAGTGGCCTATATCATCCCGGACGAAGGCGCGAGCCTGTGGTTCGACATGATGGCGATCCCCTCCGATGCGCCCAATGTCGAGGCTGCGCACGCCTTCATCAATTTCATTCTCGAGCCTGAAATTGCCGCCGACATCACCAACTATGTCTGGTACGCCAATCCCAACGCGGCCTCGATGGAGTTTGTGGACCCCGAAATTGCAGCAGACCCGGCGATCTTCCCCACCGAGGAAGTTATGGACAACCTGTTTGCATTGAAGGCCAAGTCGCCGCAATTCGACCGCTTGATGACGCGGAGCTGGACCCGTATCAAGACCGGCCAGTAATCGGCCTCTTCAAGACGATCGGAAATTGACTTCACGTGCAGGGCATTGTCATGATGCCCTGCCAGACCTGCTTGGGCTTGGGAACAAAGCATTGAAAAAGCCGCAAATCGCCGCCGACACGCGCCCCTGGCGCGACGTGGACGCCAAACCGTTTGTGCGTATCGCCAATGTCACAAAGACATTTGGCGATGTTTACGCCGTCGATGACGTCTCGCTCGATATCTATAAGGGCGAGCTCTTTTGCCTGCTCGGTGGATCGGGTTCGGGCAAATCGACCCTGTTGCGGATGCTGGCCGGGTTCGAGACCATAACCTCGGGCACCATCGAGATCGACGGACAAGACATGGCCAATGTGCCGCCCTACGAGCGGCCGGTGAACATGATGTTCCAGTCCTACGCGCTTTTCCCCCATATGAGCGTGGAAAACAACATCGCCTATGGTCTCAAGCGCGAAGGCCTGCCCAAAGGCGAAATCGCCGACCGGGTGGCCGAACTTTTGAAACTGACCCGTCTGGAAAATTTCAAAGCCCGTAAACCCCATCAGCTTTCGGGCGGACAGCGCCAGCGCGTGGCACTCGCCCGCGCGCTCGCAAAGCGCCCCAAACTTTTGCTGCTCGATGAGCCTTTGGGCGCGCTCGATAAAAAACTGCGCGAAGACACCCAATACGAGTTGGTCAAAATTCAGGAGACCCTTGGCGTGACCTTTGTGGTCGTCACCCACGACCAGGAAGAGGCCATGAGCCTTGCCACCCGCATTGGCGTGATGACCGATGGCAAGATTGCCCAGATCGGCGAACCCCAGGAAATCTATGAATTTCCCAATTCGCGCTTCGTTGCCGGGTTCGTGGGCTCAGTCAATATGTTCGAGGGCACCGTGACCGAAGACGAGGACGACCATATCCGCATCGCTTCCCAGGAAGCGGGGTGCGACATCTATGTCGGCCACGGTGTCGATTGCGCGCCCGAACAGATCCTCTGGTATGCGGTACGGCCCGAAAAAATGGTGCTCTCGCGCGAGCGGCCCGAGGGCGATGCCAATATCACCCACGGTTTTGTGCAGGACGTTGCCTATCTAGGCGATATGTCGGTGTTCCGCATCCTGCTCGATAGCGGCAAGCGGGTACATGTGACCCAGACAAATTCATCCCGCTATGACCCCGACGCCATTAGCTGGGACGAAAAGGTCTATATTTCTTGGGCGTCCGACGCCGGTGCGGTGCTGACGTCATGAGCACGGGCGTCGTCCAGCCCCGCCCCGGTCGCATCTGGGGCTTTATCGCCAATGCGCTTAGGCGCATGGGCCTGTCGGGCCGCACGGCAATCATTCTTGCGCCGACGCTCTGGCTGGTGATCTTTTTTCTGATCCCGCTAATCGTGGTTTTCAAGATCGCCCTGAGCGCCTTTGCCATGGGACGACCGCCCTATCTGCCCATGTTTGAATGGGGCGCCGATGAATCGCTGACCATAACGCTGCACTTTTCAAACTTCCTGTTTCTCGTGCGCGACAGCCTTTACGCCAATGCCTATATCAACTCGGTCAGGATCGCAGCGATCTCGACCATAATCGCCTTGGTGATTGCCTATCCCATGGCTTGGTTTATCGCCCGATCCGAGGAAAAGCACCGCAATCTGCTGCTCATGCTGGTGATCCTGCCTTTCTGGACCTCGTTTCTTTTACGCGTTTATGCCTGGATGGGCTTTTTGGGGCGCAACGGGATCATCAACAATACGCTGATGGGGTTAGGGATCATCGATGAGCCGCTCGTCATGCTCCAGACCGAAGGGGCTGTGTTTGTCGGTATCGTTTATACCTACCTGCCCTTCATGGTGCTGCCCCTTTATACCGCCCTGGTCAAGCTCGACCAGAGCCTGATCGAGGCCTCGGCCGATCTTGGTGCCAGACCCTTCGTCACGTTCCTGACCGTCATCCTGCCGCTGTCGCTGCCCGGCATCATCGCCGGCTCGATGCTGGTCTTTATCCCGGCCATCGGGGAATTCGTCATTCCATCGCTCTTGGGCGGAGCCGACACACTGATGATCGGGCGCGTGCTCTGGGACGAATTCTTTGCCAATCGCGACTGGCCGGTGGCTTCCGCAGTTGCCATCGTGATGCTGATCATTCTGATCATACCCATCATGCTCCTCTCCATTGCCCAGAATGCAGTTGTGGAGAAGAACCAATGAGGCGCGGGCTGGCACTGCCCATCATCGCGGTTTTGGGCTTTGCATTCCTTTATGCGCCCATCATTTCGCTGGTGGTGTTTTCGTTCAATGAAAGCAGACTCGTAACCGTCTGGACCGGCTTTTCATTGCAATGGTACGCGGCATTGTTCCAGGATTCCCAGATCGTTTCGGCAGCGATCCTGAGCCTTCAGATCGCCGCGACCAGCGCCACCATCGCGACCGTGCTGGGCACGCTGGCCGGGCTGGCGCTGACCCGGCTGGGCCGGTTCCGCGGCAAGACGGCCTTGACCGGCATGGTATCTGCTCCGCTGGTCATGCCGGAAGTCATCACTGGGCTTTCGCTGCTCCTGCTATTCGTTGCCATGGAAGCGACGTTCGGCTGGCCGTCCGGGCGCGGCTTCACAACCATCGTTCTGGCGCACACGACCTTTTGTATGGCCTATGTGACCGTGGTCGTCCGCTCGCGGCTGATCGATATGGATCGTTCGCTTGATGAGGCGGCAATGGACCTTGGCGCCACACCCTTGCGAGTCTTTTTCGATATCACCCTGCCGATCATTTCCCCCGCCCTGATCTCAGGCTGGCTTCTGGCCTTTACGCTCTCGCTCGACGATCTTGTGATCGCGAGCTTTGTATCGGGGCCAGGATCGTCCACCCTGCCCATGGTGATCTTTTCTAAAATCCGCCTCGGTGTTTCTCCCGACGTCAACGCGCTGGCAACGATCATCATCGTCGTTGTGGCGATCGGCGTTGCCGGAGCGACATGGTTCGGAATGCGCAAACCTAAAAACCGATGACCGATATGTTCCCACCGCACGAGCGCGCTACGATCTCGACCCTGGCGGCATCCCGCATCCGCGAGATCGCCAATGCCGGGATGGGGCGCAGCGATGTTGCTGCCTTCTGGTTCGGTGAAAGCGATCTGCCGACGCCAGAATTCATCATTGAGGCTGCCCGCAACGCGCTGGCGGAACAGAAAACCTTCTATACGCAAAACCTTGGGCGGCCCGATCTGCGCGCGGCCATCGCCGCCTATAGCACGCAATTGCACGGCACCGGGATCGACATGGAGCGCATAGGGGTGACCGGCTCAGGTGTCTCCGCGCTCATGCTTGCGGCGCAGCTTGTTGTCAGCCCCGCTGACAGGGTAATGGTCGTCACACCCATCTGGCCCAATATCGCAGAAATACCCAAAATTCTCGGCGCCCAGGTTGAACGCTTCCCCCTAACAATTGCCAATGATCGCTGGACGCTCGACCTTGAGGCGCTGATCGCAAGACTGACACCCGACATCAAGATGCTGGTCATCAATGCGCCCAACAATCCGACCGGATTTACGCTCGATGCGCAAAGCCAGAAGGCCTTGCTCGAACATTGCCGCAAGCTCGGTATCTGGGTGCTTTCCGATGAAGTTTACGAGCGGCTGGTGTTCGATGGGGCAAAAGCCGCGCCATCCATGCTTGCCCATGCCGAACCGGAAGACCGTCTCATCGTGGTCAACTCCTTTTCCAAGACATGGCGCATGACCGGTTGGCGGATCGGCTGGCTGACCTTGCCTGCCCAGCTTATGCCAGCGCTTGAAAAGATCGTTGAATACAACACCTCTTGCGTGCCGGGCTTTGTGCAGGACGGTGCGCTGGCCGCCCTGACCCAGCCCGAAGGCGAAGACGAAGTTTCCGCCTTGCGTGCAGGACTTGAGGCCTCGCGACGCCTGCTGCTTGATGGCCTTGCATCGACCAACCGGATCGCCGTACCGGAGACCGGCGGCGCCATGTACGGCTTTTTCAGGATCGATGGCTTTGACGACGATATGGCGCTGGCGCGCGCTCTGGTCGCAGAGGCCGGCCTGGGCCTGGCTCCAGGCAGCGCATTCGGCCCCGAAGGGGCGGGCTGGCTGCGTTGGTGTTTTGCTGCGCAGCCGGAAAAAATCGCGGATGGGCTGGAAAGGCTGAACAGATTTCTTGCACGCTGAAGCGCTATAGGTTTTGCGCCAGAAACCTCAAGACATCCTCATAGACCGGGTTCATCCATCGCAATGGTCGCGCAAACCCGATCAGCACACCCGCATGATCCACACGCTCATACAGCGCGATTTCCACATGATTGCCCTGAGCGGTAAGGCCCTGCGCCAAGGCCAGTGAATTGCGTGGCAGGACGGTTCCGTCACGATCCCCATGCACCAGCAGAACTGGGGGCAACCCTTCTCTGATATGATTAACCGGCTGGGTTTCTGCCGGCTCGGGATACTGACCGAAAGCATCAATCGTTGCATCCACATCGAAGGGATAAAAATCATAAGGGCCAGCCAATCCCGCAAAGGCCCTGACCGTGAGATTGCTCTCGGGTGCCGGACGGAACCTGTCAGCCAGCAGCACCATCGCAACATTATAGGCCCCGGCCGAATGCCCGATCAGCCCGACCCTTTGCGGATTCCCGCCGTAAGTCGCGATGTTGCTGCCCACCCATTCGAGCGCCAAGCGCATATCGTCCACGAAATCGGGATAAATGTGTTCAGGCACCAGGCGATAATCAGCAATAACGGTCACATAGCCGCGCGCGGCAAAGGCCCGGCCGACAAATTCGTAATTAGCCTTTTCTCCTTCCGCCCAGGAACCGCCATAGGCAAAAAAGACAACGGGTAGATCGTCGTCGCCATCTTGCGGGCGGTAGACGTCGAGCTGCTGGCGGGGATCGGGACCATAGGCGATGTCGGCATCCTGCACGACACCGCCATCCTTGGGCACCAGCGTGCCAAAGAGTGCCACGGCAGAAAATGCCTGCGCCGTTAGTCCCAAACCCGCTAAAAGCACGCCTGCAATTATGATGACCACCCCGAAACGGGACCTGAACAAAAAAGACATTATTCAGGTTACGAAGCAAAGGGATGAACAGTTTCCAACGGAAGACAAAAATCAGCCGTCGAGCGCACCAAGACTGGCAAAGAAATTGACGATGTCATCGAGTACCGGCGCGCGCCAGCGCATCATCGCACCCAAGGACGTGACGATTTCCATATGCCCGATGCCAGAATAATAGCGCTCATCGACCGGCACGTTCTGGTCGCGCAGCCTGCTCGAGAGCGTTCTTGTATTGATCGGCTTGACGATGAGATCGTTCTCGCCGGTCGCAAGAAACATCGGCGGCGCTTCCGGTGAAACGAGCCGGACCGGCTGCGTGCCTTCTGGATTGGGCGCGTAACCGAAAGCGTTGCGCACTTCATCGAACTCGAACGGGTAAAAATCATAAGGCCCGGCAAGCCCGGCAATGCCGCGGATCTTGAGCCGCGTACCTGCTTCGCGGAAAAAGGCCGGATCGAGCCCAAGCATGACAGCATTATAGGCGCCAGCCGAATGGCCCGCGAGATAGAGCTTATTGGGATCGCCGCCGAAAGCCGAGATGTTGTCCTGAATCCACCGCGCAGCCACCGCGCTGTCGTAAAGGAAGCCCGGATAGGTGACTTCCGGCACAAGGCGATAATCGTTGATCACGGTGACGAAACCGCGCGCAGCAAAAGCCCTTCCCACGAACTGATAATCGGCGCGCTCACCCCGGTTCCAACCGCCACCATAAATGAACTGCAGCACCGGTGCATTGCCGCGCGGATTTTGCGGCGTATAGACATCGAGCATCCCCCGCGATCCGCCCGCATAGGGAATGGAGTCGCCCAGCTTGACCACCCCGCTATCCATAGCGGTGCCGACGTTGAAAGGGTCCATCAGTGAAAATGCATAGGCAGGGCCGGGCAGACTTGCACCAAGAGCGCCGGCACCCAACAGAGCCAAAGCGGAACGGCGGGACAGTGTCATCTCAAAACTTTTTGGAGTGGTAGAAACTCAGCGCAATTTCGCCAATAATAACGGCGGATTTGCGTCGAAATTGTTTCCAAATCCTTTCACAACCGGCCGTTTCAGACCTTTGGGCGGATCATCTCGAACATGTGATCGGCAATTACGTAATCGCCTCTATAACCACAGCGGGCAATGGTTTGCGCTTTGGCGATATCGAAAAGCCCATCGGCAAGATAGCTCTTTTCGATGTGAACGGCGACAACCTGCCCCAGAACGAGGAAATTGCCGACCGGATTGCCATCCAAATCGTGCAATGGCTTTATCTCGATGAGCTTGCATTCCATTGCAGCTGCCACCCCTGCAACACGCGGTGCCGACACGTTCTCGCTCGGCATTTTTTCCAGCCCCGCCTTTGCGAACTCATCGGTGCCTTGCGCAAAATCGCCCGAAGAGAGGTTCATGGCCTGCGCAAGACGAGCCGTTGCAAGGTTGAAGACAAACTCACCGGTCGCCTCGATATTGGCAACACTGTGCTTCCAGCCTTCCGACGAAAAGCCCAGTATTGGCGGTTTGCTGGCGAAAATATTGAAAAAACTATAGGGCGCGAGATTGGCCCGTCCGTTCGCATCGAGCGATGAAATCCAGCCAATTGGGCGCGGCGCAACGATCGCCTTTACCGGATCGTGGGGCAAACCATGCCCCTCTGCCGGGTCGAAAGAATGATATTGGCTCATGAAGTGAATATGCGTCCTTGCCGGTGTTCAGGATGGGGCCTGCCAGATTTGCGCATCCTTGCCGATCTGCTCTGCTGCGGCAAGCAGCGTCGGCAGATGCGCCTCCAGATCGGAGAGCGCGAGACGCGCGGTCGAGCCTGTAATGGAAATTGCGCCAAAAAGCCTCCCCATCGACCCAAGGATCGGCACTGCAATGCAGATTATGCCCTCCTCATGTTCCTGATTGTCGATGGCATAGCCGCGTTGAGCGGTCAATCGTAAGTCCGCTTCGAGCGCCTCGGGCGAGACCAGCGTTGCCGCGGTAAAGCGCTCGAACGACTGTTGGGTGATGGCACGATCGATGGCCGGTCCCGGCAGGAAAGCCAGCATGGCCTTGCCTACCCCGGTACAATAGGCCGGCGCGATCTTTCCGGTCTGGGAATACATTGCAATTGGCTGGCCTGCACTGCGCTTGTCGAGATAAAGGACATGACCATTGTCGAGTTGGGCCAGATGGATCGTTTCGCCAATTGTTTCGGCCAGCGCATCGATATAGGGCCGGGCCAATGGCGCAAGCGAGAATTGCTGCCACGCTGTATGGGCAAGCGAGACAAGCCGCGAACCCAAACCGTATGTCTGCATTTCCTCGTTATAAACGAGCAATCTCTGCTCAGTGAGCGTCTGGAGAAGCCTGTGCAGCGTGGCCTTGGGCAAAGCCGATGCCTTGAGCAGAGCAGTGAACCGGACGGGCCGCTCATAGGAGGCAACCAGATCAAGCAAAGACAATGCCTTGGCAACCGTTCCCGGCCCTGTCCGTTCTCTTTGCTGAACCGCTTTCATATGAAACGCACCCCGGTTGACTTGGGCATATGAGGCTAGCATAGTTCATGACAAAATCAAAACTCAGTTCCAAATATTGGAACTAGCGATTTGCCGTGAACGGGGCCGAGGGATCATCGTTTCGGCAAATGGAGGACAGACATGGATTTACCGGCAAAGTTTCATGACCTTGAAGGCGCATCGGTCTTCATTACCGGCGGCGGGTCTGGCATTGGCGCCTCGCTCACCGAGGGCTTTCTGCGTCAGGGCGCCAAGGTTGCTTTCGTCCAGCGTTCTGACGCCAACCCATTTTGCGATGAAATGGAAGACGCAACGGGCCTGCGCCCACTGTTTATCAAGTGCGATGTGACCGACACCAAAGCGCTGCAAGACGCCATCAAACAGAGCGCAGAGGCGCATGGGCCCATAACCGTTCTGGTCAACAATGCCGCCAACGATCAACGCCACAAGACCGAAGAAGTCGACGACCAATTCTGGGACTGGTCGGTCGCGCTCAACCTCAAGCACTATTTCTTTTCGGCACAAGCCGCCATTCCCTATATGAAGCAAGCCGGTGGCGGCTCGATCATCAATTTTTCCTCGATCAGCTACATGATGGGCGCGGATGGCTTCCCCGCCTACGCATCTTCCAATGCCGGGATCACCGGGCTGAGCCGCGCACTGGCGCGGGAATTCGGCCCCGACAAAATCCGCTGCAACGCGCTGATGCCCGGCTGGGTTCTGACCGAGCGTCAGAGAGAGCTCTGGGCCAATCCGCAAGCGCTGGAAAAGCATCTGGACAAGCAGTGTCTCAAGGAGCACCTCGTGCCCGAAGATATAGTTGGTGGCGTGCTGTTTCTCGCTTCCAACATCTCCCGCATGCTGACCGGACAGGCGCTGGTGATCGATGGTGGCGTGGTGGTGACGGGCTAACCCGATATGCATGTAATCAATCCCTCCTGGATCGCTATCGACTGGGGCACGACCAACCTGCGGGTATGGGCAATGGGGCCGGACAATCAGGTGCTCGATCACAAGGGCTCTACTGATGGCATGGGTTCGCTTGAGCGCGAGGGTTTCGAGCCTGCACTTTTGAGACTCGTGGCGCCATGGCTCGCCGATGACAAAACCACGCCGGCGGTGGCCTGCGGCATGGTGGGAGCAAGACAGGGCTGGATCGAAGCACCCTATTGCGCCGTGCCTTGCGCGCCGATCGATGCCACGTTTTGCGCCGCACCGGTAAGCGACAAGCGCATAAGCGTGCAAATCGTTCCCGGCCTCAGTCAGTTGGACCCCGCCGATGTGATGCGCGGCGAGGAAACCCAGATCGCGGGGCTTATGGCCGCCCTGGATATAACGGACGGCATCCTTTGCCTGCCGGGCACCCACACCAAATGGGTGGCCGTTGAAAGCGGCATCGTGAACCGCTTTCTGACCGTAATGACCGGTGAACTGTTTGCCCTTTTGTCAAAGCAATCGGTCTTGCGGCACGGCATGGCACAAGAGGGTTGGGATGACGCAGCCTTTACACTCGGCCTTGAAACGGCGCTCGATAATCCGGCCGGCCTGACGGCAAATCTTTTTGCCCTGCGTGCCGAAGGGCTTCTCAAGGGGCTTCCTCCGCAAAGCGCACGGGCCCGGCTTTCAGGTCTTTTGATGGGGATCGAACTTTCCGGCACCAAGACCTATTGGCAGAAGGCTGCCAAGGTTCATTTGATCGGCGACGGCACACTCTCACGTCTTTATGCTAAGGCATTGGCCCATCGCTCGGTCGATGTGCAAATCCATGATGCCGACAGGATAACCCTTGCCGGTCTTTGCAACGCCTATCAACGCTACAAGGATACCGCCCAATGAGCCGCCCCCTGATCGCAATCTTGCGCGGCATCAGCCCCAATGAGGCGCTGCCAGTCACCGAGGCTCTTATCAAGGCCGGGATTACCCGGATAGAAGTGCCGCTCAATTCTCCCGAGCCGCTGACCAGCATCGCAGCCATGGCCCAGCAATTCGGCAATGACGCGCTGATTGGGGCAGGAACCGTATTGACGACCGACGAGGTGGCCGAGGTTGCTGCGGCAGGCGGCCAGTTGATTGTTTCCCCCAATGCAGACAGCGCCGTCATAAAACGCAGCAAGGATCTCGATCTGCAATCGTTTCCCGGTGTTTTCACCGCCACCGAATGTTTCGCCGCGCTGAAGGCGGGAGCCGACGGACTGAAAATTTTCCCCGCCTCGATCATGGGGCCGGGCGGGCTTTCCGCACTCAAGGCCGTATTGCCGGCCGGCACTGCAATTTTCGCTGTTGGCGGCGTGGACGCGGGCAATTTCGCCCAGTGGCACAAGGCCGGCGCTACAGGTTTTGGCATCGGCACCGCACTTTACAAACCAGGCCTTTCGGCAAATGAGGTTGCAGCCCGCGCTTCGGAAATGGTCACAGCATTTGATGAGGCGTTTCAATGAACGCGCGCGTATTTGACGACCGCCCCTGCTTTCTCGGTGAGGGGCCGCTCTGGCATCCCTTGCGCCAGCAATTGTTCTGGTTCGACATCATCAACAAGAAACTGCTGACCCAGGCCCGCGGTGCAAAAAAGAGCTGGGATTTCGATTTCATCGTTTCGGCGGCGGGCTGGGTCGATCACGGTACTTTGCTGATCGGCTCTGAAAACGGCTTCCTTAAATTCGATATCGAAACGGGCACCCATTCCCATCTGGCCGATGTGGAAGCCAACAATCAAGATACCCGCTCCAACGACGGACGGGCCGACCCTTGGGGCGGCTTTTGGCTCGGCACAATGGGCAAGAAGGCAGAGAACGAGGCCGGTTCGATCTATCGCTATTACAAGGGCAAAGTGGAAAGGCTCTTCACCGGCATCACCATCACCAATGCCATCTGTTTTACCCCCGACCGCCAATTTGCCTATTTCGCCGATACCGAAATCGGCATCGTCAACCGCGTGGCACTCGATCCCCATACAGGAGCGCCGACCGGCCAGCCTGAAGTGTTCCTTGACCTGTCAGGCGAAGGACTGAACCCCGATGGCGCCGTTGTCGATGCAAACGGGGTTATCTGGATTGCCCAATGGGGCGCCGGACGGGTGGCTGCGTATGACAGTGCGGGCCGATTCGTGCGTGAAATTGCTATAGGCGCGCCACACTCCTCCTGCCCTGCCTTTGGCGGCGACAATCTCACGACACTTTTTTGCACATCGGCCCAGCAAGGCATGACCGTTGCCCAGCTTGAAGCCCATCCCTTGGCCGGGCAGGTCTTTTGCGCGCCCGATATTGCCAAGGGCCAGCAGGAACATCAGGTGATCCTATGAAGCGCGCGTTGGGGGTATGCTATTATCCTGAGCATTGGCCGGAAGAAAAATGGGCCGAAGACGCAGCATTGATGGCCAGGACCGGCTTGGTCTGGGTGCGGATCGGTGAATTTGCCTGGTCACGGCTCGAGCCCCAACCGGGACAACTCGATTTCGCATGGCTCGACCGTGCCATTGAAACACTTGGCGCGGCCGGGCTTAAAGTCGTGCTCGGAACGCCAACGGCAACCCCGCCACGCTGGATGCTCGACCAGCATCCCGACATGCTTGCCGTAGATCGCGAGGGGCGCACCCGAAAATTCGGATCGCGGCGCCATTATTGTTTTTCCCACATAGGTTATCGGAAAGCCTGCGCGCGTATCGTGACGCTATTGGCAGAGCGCTACGGCCGCAATCGGCATGTCGCTGCATGGCAGACCGATAACGAATATGGCTGCCACGACACTGTTATCTCCTATTCCGACGCCGCGCGCGCTGAATTCCGCAACTGGCTGGCGCAGCGCTATCAATCGCCCCAAGCGCTCAACCGGGCCTGGGGTAACGTGTTCTGGTCCATGGACTATGAGAGTTTCGAGCAGATCGATCTGCCGAACCTGACCGTCTGCGAGGCCAACCCCGCCCACGAGATGGCATTCCGGCGCTTTTCATCCGATCAGGTTGTGAGTTTTAATCGGCTGCAAACCGAGATATTGCGGCGCCACACCGACGCGCCGATCATTCACAATTACATGTCACGCTATACCGATTTCGATCATTTCGATGTCGGCGCCGATCTCGACATTGCCTCTTGGGATTCTTATCCGCTCGGGCATCTGATAACGCGCACGGACGCGAGCGAAGAAGACAAGAAGCACTATCTGCGTCAGGGCGACCCGGACAACCAGGCCTTTCATCACGATCTTTATCGCGCCGTTGGCAAAGGACGCTGGTGGATCATGGAACAGCAGCCCGGTCCGGTAAACTGGGCTGATTATAATCCCGCACCTTTGCCGGGCATGGCACGGCTCTGGGCATGGGAAGCCTTCGCCCATGGAGCAGAAGCCGTCTGCTACTTCCGCTGGCGGCAAGCGCCTTTTGCGCAGGAACAGATGCACGCGGGCCTTTTGCGGCCTGACAGCGAACCCGCACCGGCACTGGCTGAAGCTGCACAAGTCGCGCAGGAACTGGCCGACATGCCAGAGGTCGAGACTGGCAAGGCGGATGCAGCGATCATCTTCGATTATCCCTCCGCTTGGGCTTGGTCGATCCAGCCACAGGGCAAGGATTTCGACTACGTAGCGCTGGTTTTTGCCTATTATCGCGCCATGCGCCAATTGGGTCTCAATATCGATATTGTCCCTGCATCCGACCCCGATATTGCACGTTACAAGCTGGTGGCTATCCCTGGCCTCATGACGGTTCCCGAGCGCCTCTCTGCCCAGTTGGAGCGGTTTGAAGGCGTTGTGCTCGCCGGGCCGCGCACCGGGTGCAAGACCGAAGAATTTTCCATTCCGGTTCCGCTGCCCCCTGCCCTTCCCGGCCTCGATACGCGCGTTGCTTACGTGGAATCGCTGCCGCCAGACGCTCCTGTGGCTCTTGAAGCGGGCGGACATTTCATGAGCTGGCGCGAAAAGCTTGAGGGCAGCGCCGAAGCTCTTGAACGGTGTAGCGATGGCTGGCCGGCGCTGGTTGGTTCCGGCCGGATGTTTTACGTCGGCGGTTGGGGCGATCGGGTTGCGCTGAGCCGAATTGTTGGTATGGCGTGTCGGCGGGCGGGGATCGAAACGCTGAATCTGCCGCGTGATGTTCGCGTGCGGACGACTGCGACTCATCGATTTTATTTCAACTATGGCGGCGAACAGATTGCGTTTGCTGGCAATGATTTGGCGCCGGGCGGAGTTGGGTGGGAGCGGCTCTAGCGCTTTCGCGCTGCTGGCGCGTAAGAACACGGTGAGAGCGTACTGGACCCTACAACTGTGCAATGTTCCTTCGGTCAAGCCACTGCAGAATCGTCCTGGTAACGGCTTGTGGCTGCTCGAATGGCAGCAGATGCCCCGAACCTTCAATGACTATAGATTCTGCATCCTTGAGTAAGCTGGCAATTTCGCCGTGAGACGCTTCAGTCGAAAGATGATCTTCATCGCCGGTAATCAGCAGCACCGGGAAGTTGAACTCACCCAAGTATAGCGAAGCATCGGGACGCGCTAGCAAGGCACGGTTCTGCCGCTCATGAACTTCGGCAGAACAGTCCTCAACCATTTTTCGTATAGATGCGACAAGAGTTTCGTTCCGAGTATTGGCCTTGGAAAGGACCTTTGGCACCCAGTTGCGCGCATACTCTGCCATGCCTGCATTGCCTTCAGCGATACGGGCGAGTCGCACGGGCTCCTCCTCGGCGGAAGCACTTTTATGCCCCGTACTGGCGAGCACCATCGCCTTGACCCGCTCCGGCGCTAGCCGTCCCATTTCCATAGCAACCCGACCGCCCATCGAGTGCGCGATTACAACTAGATCATCGTCGGTCTCCGCAATTGCGCGGCGGGCCATCGCCTCGAGAGTAGTATCCTGTGTTGTGTCCGCATTGTGAATTGCTGCGACGCGAGTCTTGATAGCCTCAGAGAAGTCCTCCCAAGTCCTGCCGTCAGACATGATTCCTGGGATCGTAACGAGGGTCGTCATCTGAAATTCTCCGTTTCTCGTCTTGACCAACAGCACATCCAAACCAGTGGGTCTTGGAGTCACTGGTCCGGAGAAAGACACGTGATGATTGCTGGCTTAAACACGCTACGACCACCATGCGTATATGACTATTGTTACGCGGTGGGCTGCAGTGCAGCAAGCGCCCCAACCAATGGTTTTCTGTTTGCCCGCCAGCTTCTTCAGCTTTGGGACAGGAAGCTGACTGCACCTGGCCGAGCTTGCCAGAAGCTGTTTGGTTTGAGTTATGTGGCCATGACTGATGCGCCCAGCATGACGTAATAGTTCTCTTCGGCTTCGCTTGGCGTCAGGTGAGTGACCACGAGACCTATGGCCGACTGGTGGATCGGGACAAAACTCCGGCTCGCATTGTTTGCGACTTCGTTTTTATTGAATGTCAGAGAAGGGATACTGTTTGCACTTTCTAGCCTTGGCGTCAGCCGGCCCTGTACTTGACCTCGCGACCGCCTCTGCCGCGCCTTACTTCGCCGCCGGTACGCGTAAAGCGTAGCGATCGATCCGGTGGATCGATCGCAGGCTATGAGCGCTCTGCCTGAGTGGTTTGGTTGTTTGATTGTTGTGTTATGTCGGCAGCGGGTGAGGTCATCGTGGTTTTGAACGCAAAAAGCCCCTCGTTTTACGGAGGGGCTTTTTTTGTTGCGTGTTTGTATTGAGAAGGTGTGTGTTTGTTAGACTTGGCGGCGACCTACTCTCCCGTGCCTTAAGACACAGTACCATTGGCGCAGAAGCGTTTAACGGTCGAGTTCGGAATGGGATCGGGTTCTGGGCGCTTCGCCATAGCCACCAAGTCGAACAAACACACATTGGTTCGTGATACTGGTCTTTTTATATGATCTGGGTAAATCCTCTGGATTTACGGATATAGGTAAATGAGAACGATCAAGCCGATCGAGCTATTAGTACTGGTAAGCTTCATGCATTGCTGCACTTCCACACCCAGCCTATCAACGTGGTGGTCTTCCACGGCTCTGATAGGGAATACTAGTTTTGAAGGAGGCTTCCCGCTTAGATGCTTTCAGCGGTTATCCCGTCCGAACTTAGCTACCCTGCAATGCGGCTGGCGCCACAACAGGTCCACCAGAGGTTCGTCCATCCCGGTCCTCTCGTACTAGGGACAGCTCTTCTCAATATTCCAACACCCACGGCAGATAGGGACCGAACTGTCTCACGACGTTCTAAACCCAGCTCACGTACCACTTTAAATGGCGAACAGCCATACCCTTGGGACCTGCTCCAGCCCCAGGATGTGATGAGCCGACATCGAGGTGCCAAACGATGCCGTCGATAAGGACTCTTGGGCATCATCAGCCTGTTATCCCCGGCGTACCTTTTATCCGTTGAGCGATGGCCCTTCCACGCGGGACCACCGGATCACTATGACCGACTTTCGTCTCTGCTCGAGTTGTCACTCTCGCAGTCAGGCAGGCTTATGCCATTGCACTCAACGAGCGATTTCCGACCGCTCTGAGCCCACCATCGCGCGCCTCCGTTACTCTTTGGGAGGCGACCGCCCCAGTCAAACTACCCACCACACGCTGTCCCGGACACTGTTATGCCGCGGTTAGACATCCATGACGATAAGGGTGGTATCTCACATTGCGGCTCCATGAGAACTGGCGTTCCCACTTCAAAGCCTACCACCTATTCTGCACATGCCGACACGAATGCCAGCGTGAAGCTATAGTAAAGGTGCACGGGGTCTTTCCGTCTGACCGCAGGAACCCCGCATCTTCACGGGGAATTCAATTTCGCTGAGTCGATGCTGGAGACAGTGGGGAAGTCGTTACGCCATTCGTGCAGGTCGGAACTTACCCGACAAGGAATTTCGCTACCTTAGGACCGTTATAGTTACGGCCGCCGTTTACCGGGGCTTCAATTCAAGGCTTGCACCTCTCCTTTTAACCTTCCGGCACCGGGCAGGCGTCAGACCCTATACGTCGCCTTACGGCTTCGCAGAGCCCTGTGTTTTTAATAAACAGTCGCCACCCCCTCTTTTGTGCCACCCGCCAATGGTTGCCCACAGACGGGTCACGCTTATCCCGAAGTTACGCGTGCAATTTGCCGAGTTCCTTCAGCATCGTTCTCTCAAGCGCCTTGGTATGCTCTACCAGTCCACCTGTGTCGGTTTCGGGTACGGTCTATATGCTGGGGCTATTTCCTGGAACCGCCTCACTGCACATCCAATCCAATAAGGACATACAACTCTGGCAATCCGTCACTTCCCAGCAGGCTCACGAATATTAACGTGATTCCCATCGACTACGCCTTTCGGCCTCGCCTTAGGAGCCGGCTAACCCTGCGCTGATTAGCATTGCGCAGGAACCCTTGGACTTTCGGCGAGAGTGTCTCTCACACTCTTTATCGCTACTCATGTCAGCATTCGCACTTCTGATATCTCCAGGACCCCTCACGGGTATCCCTTCGCAGACTTACAGAACGCTCCGCTACCGCGTACAGCAAAAGCTGCACACCCTAAGCTTCGGTGCATGGTTTGAGCCCCGTTACATTTTCGCCGCAGGAACGCTTGACCAGTGAGCTGTTACGCTATCTTTAAAGGATGGCTGCTTCTAAGCCAACCTCCTGGTTGTCTAAGCATTCCCACATGCTTTCCCACTTAACCATGACTTGGGGACCTTAGCTGTAGGTCAGGGCTGTTTCCCTTTCCACGACGGACCTTAGCACCCGCCGTGTGTCTGCCAGATAGTACTCTTGGGTATTCGGAGTTTGGTTAGGTTTGGTAAGTCGGTGAGACCCCCTA